>NZ_JAALGD010000027.1 GCF_011059135.1 Brevibacillus sp. SYP-B805
AAACGGGCTCCGACTATTTGTAAGCACACGGTTTCAGGTACTCTTTCACTCCCCTCCCGGGGTGCTTTTCACCTTTCCCTCACGGTACTGGTTCGCTATCGGTCGCTAGGGAGTATTTAGCCTTAGCAGATGGTCCTGCCAGATTCACACGGGATTTCACGTGTCCCGTGCTACTCGGGGTCCGTCTCGGAGAGACGCGCGTTTGGGTTACGCGACTGTCACGCTCTCTGGTCGGCCTTCCCAGACCGTTCACCTACGCGCGTCTTTTGTAACTCCATGTGAGACGCCCCACGACCCCGCCAGGTAAACCTGACGGTTTAGGCTCTTCCCCGTTCGCTCGCCACTACTAGGGGAATCACTGTTGTTTTCTTCTCCTCCGGCTACTTAGATGTTTCAGTTCACCGGGTGTGCCTTCACATACCCTATGGATTCAGGTACGGATACCATCCCATTACGGATGGTGGGTTGCCCCATTCGGAGATCCCCGGATCAATGCGTGCTTACCGCTCCCCGAGGCTTATCGCAGTTCGCTGCGTCCTTCTTCGGCTCCTAGCGCCAAGGCATCCACCGTGTGCCCTTAGTAACTTAACCACAATTGGTGTAAGCACTAACGTACTACATCAGTTAAAATCCTTAGCAATTCTTGCGTTATCCAGTTTTCAAGGAACAAGTGATGTTAAGCAATCCGCGAGGATTGCCCGCCTGGCAACGTCCTACTCTCCCGGTCCCCTTCGGGACAAGTACCATCGGCGCTGGAGGGCTTAACGGCCGTGTTCGGAATGGGAACGGGTGTGTCCCCTCCGCCATCGTCACCAGACCATGCACATGGATGTGCGGGTGTCGGCGTTGTCTCAGGACGAGACGCTTCTAGCCGACCAGGATATTCAATCTACCATACCGACTCGACAAAAGCAAGTCGTCAAGTTGGTAAAAATGGTGGAGCTGAACGGGATCGAACCGATGACCTCCTGCTTGCAAGGCAGGCGCTCTCCCAACTGAGCTACAGCCCCAGATGTTGCAAATATGGTGGGCCTAGGCTGACTCGAACAGCCGACCTCACGCTTATCAGGCGTGCGCTCTGACCAACTGAGCTATAGGCCCAAATGGTTGTTGCGGAGAACAACAGCTTCATGCTCCCTCAAAACTGAACAGCGAATGTTGCGTGAGCAACCAAATCTCCCTAGAAAGGAGGTGATCCATCCGCACCTTCCGGTACGGATACCTTGTTACGACTTCACCCCAATCATCTACCCCACCTTCGGCGGCTGGCTCCTTGCGGTTACCTCACCGACTTCGGGTGTTGTAAACTCTCGTGGTGTGACGGGCGGTGTGTACAAGGCCCGGGAACGTATTCACCGCGGCATGCTGATCCGCGATTACTAGCGATTCCGACTTCATGCAGGC
>NZ_JAALGD010000029.1 GCF_011059135.1 Brevibacillus sp. SYP-B805
ACAACTGAACTTGTGCGACATTATTTTTCAAATTCTTTTACAATATATCATAGTAAAAGAAAGGTTTTCAAGCATTCATTATCCAGAGGGCTGCTGTGCCTGTTATCAAGCAGATCCGTTCATGCAATCGACCACCTAACCAAACTGGCGGCGACTTTGTGCCCTGTTCGGTTAGGTGGTTGACCTGCTGGTGCGGTATTCCTTTATGTAACGATTTCCAGTTGATGCTCCTGCATTTCTTTTCGCTTTACATCCCCGATGTTGTCCCGCGAACCCCAGAGCGCTTCCTTCAGGCAATCTTCGACAAAATCCGGAGCCGCTTTGTTTATCTGTTCTACCGTATGTATGTACTGCTGAGTCGTATTGATATGGGAATGTCCCAACGTATGTTGAACCTGTTGAAGAGACGCTCCGTTTAACAAAGCCAGGGTTGCATTGGTGTGCCTGAGCCAGTGAGGGGTTACTTTCTTGGATAAATTGGCTCTTTTACGGGCAGTTTCGATGATTCGTTCAACCTGGCGGGTCGTAAGCGGAAACACCTTGCCGCTATTCCCATTCTCCCTGCGGTATGAACGGAGCAGCTTCCAGAGCATATCGGGGACTTTCACCTCCCGTACTTTCTGCCCTTTGCCATTTAGCACCGTCAACCAAATGGAGGTTCCCATGGGATCCGTATGAAAATCGTCCCATTCCATGGAAACCAGTTCGGAAACCCTCAACCCAAGCAGCACCAAAGTCAACCCGATGGCGTAATTGCGAAGACCCGTTTCGTTTAATTGCTGCAAGATATTGACGACCTCGTTTTTCGTTAAAAAATGACGGCTGCTGCTGACCGGAACTTTCGGTTTCCTGATGTTTGCTGCCGGATTGATGGAAAAACATTGTATATTGGGGCTGTTCCCCCACTTGTAAAGCGATCGAAGGGGGGCCAACAATGCGGAGATTGTTGCCGCGGCATATGGACGATTATGGTTTCCGTCCCTTTTGAGCAGACTCAGTTTATACAGTTCGATATCCCTCCAGGTAACGTCTTTCAGTCTTTTGCTGCCAATGAAGTTGCGAAATCTTGCAATGGCGTCCTTATAATTTCGCAGCGTGTACTTTGAGTGGTGATACGTTGCCAAAAACATGCTGACAATTTCTTCATCTGTCAAATCCTCTTGCTGTTTCTCAATTAGATCCAAGTATTCGTTCCCTTGCTGCATCTATGACCCTCCTGTTGTCGCACAAGTTCAGTTGT
>NZ_JAALGD010000033.1 GCF_011059135.1 Brevibacillus sp. SYP-B805
GAAGCCGTACCGGAAGGAGCGGTGGAGCGCTTGGAAGTGAGAATGCCGGTGTAAGTAGCGAAAAGACAAGTGAGAATCTTGTCCACCGAAAGCCTAAGGGTTCCTGGGGAAGGCTCGTCCTCCCAGGGTTAGTCGGGACCTAAGCTGAGGCCGAAAGGCGTAGGCGATGGACAACAGGTTGATATTCCTGTACCACCACGATGGCGTTTGAGCAATGGCGGGACGCAGGAGGATAGGGCGAGCGGCCTGCTGGATGGCCGTCCAAGCAGCAAGCCTGGTGTATAGGCAAATCCGTACACCATAAGGGCAAGCTGTGATGGCGAGGGAAATACAAGTACCGAAGTCCCTGATTTCACACTGCCAAGAAAAGCGTCTAGCGAGTCATCGGGTGCCCGTACCGCAAACCGACACAGGTAGGCGAGGAGAGAATCCTAAGGTGCGCGGGAGAACTCTTGCTAAGGAACTCGGCAAAATGGCCCCGTAACTTCGGGAGAAGGGGCGCCCCGGTAGGGTTCATAGCCCGAGGGGGCCGCAGTGAAAAGGCCCAAGCGACTGTTTAGCAAAAACACAGGTCTCTGCGAAGCCGCAAGGCGAAGTATAGGGGCTGACGCCTGCCCGGTGCTGGAAGGTTAAGGGGATGGGTTAG
>NZ_JAALGD010000004.1 GCF_011059135.1 Brevibacillus sp. SYP-B805
CGAAGCCCTGCTCAAAATGCTCTACCTGGCAACCATGGATGTGTTACGAAAGTGGACGGGGAGAGTTCAGAACTGGGGCCAAATTCTGTTACAACTGTCCGTTCAGTTTCCGGAGCGAGTTCAACCATATCTCCGCTGAGCCTAACGGCTATTGGAGTTTACACAAAATCATTGACAGACCCCATTTCTGCCGTTTCTGCTATTCTGTATGGTGGAGCATAGCGGGTTCGAACCGCTGACCTCTACACTGCCAGTGTAGCGCTCTACCGTGGTGGTTAGTTTCACTGCCTATAATTCTTTCATTACATCTGGTAAATTATGCTATAATAGAGCTGGCACATAGAACGGCTTGCAAGGGCGGTCTCGGCTACCTCTCAAATGAAGGGAGGGATGCCCATGGAGGTTAAAGACGCTTTGACGTTGATGATCAGTTTTGGCGCGCTCCTTATCGCGCTGCTGACGCTGGTTATCGCCATCGTCACAGCGATTAACCAAAAGAAATAGACCGCCCCTGCCAAGGTCTGCGGTCTATTCTTTACCGTATTTCCGAAGCCGACCGCCTTTGAAGCGGACTACTGTGCCGGGGAGTCGTGTTACCGCACGGCTCCTTCTTTAGCTTAATTATACATTTTCCATTTTATGCATGCAAGATTCGCGTCATGAAAAACGCAGCTTGCTTTTCAGCTGAGCTGTAAGTTCGTACACGGTGGAGCATAACTTTCGAAATGATATGTCCATTGTCAATACGTTTCGCTAATGAAATGACAGTTCCTACAAGAGAACGACCGTTCCACTGACAGAAATAGCTGTCATACCCTCATTATTTCATCTCATCAAAACAAACTGAGCTGTTCATGCTCACTCAGCCTTATTAACGCAAACGGATCGTGATCACGGAAGTAGGCTCGCCTAATCTCACGCTCCTTGGTCATGATCAGGAAATCGCCGCTTGCAGATTCGCGTAAACGACAGCTGTATACGATCGGGAAGTAATCACGAATAAATTTGCCTTCCGCGTGTGCCGTCAGGGCAATGATCTGGAATCCTAATTCATCCGCGATAAAGAATACCGGATCGAGCACATGCTCGCTCGATGCTTTTCCGAATGGATTGTCGACGATCACCGTACGATATCGTTCGCCATTTTGAGCAATATGCTGACGCTTCTCAGCCAGGTAGTTTAGAATCCCCAGGAATAGCGTCATATTCTTGCTCCACTTTTCCCCGCCGGACCACTTGTTGGATTCCTCCCAAGAGGATAGCGCCCCGCTTACTTTCGCATCTCGATTCACCTTGCGACATTTGACCCGGATGCTGTCGCTTCCCATGACGATGCCCAACAGCGATTTAGATTGAAGGGAAGTGTTAATAAACTTCTTTATTTTGCCGACATCGTCATTTCCCTCCTGGTCTTTAAAGTCTTCATGATCCAAGCGCTGAAGCATCCAGTCGACATGATTGCGGAGAAGCTGTTTGCCAACCTCCTCTTTCCATTCAGGCACATGGAAGTGGTAAATCTCTTTCCTTCCGCTCTCTATCTTTACACTCGTCTTTTTCGGAATCGTTTTCAACTCGATCGCGATACGCTGCAGATGCGTGTGCACGATGGTGATGAAATCTTGCAGCTCTTTGTCCCGGCCTTGCAGATTATCCTCAAGCACCCGAATGCTCGCTGCAAGCGTTTTGCTCATATTGCCTGCCCATTCTTCCACTTCTGCGAATCGTAGCTTGCTTTCGATCCCCGCCAACGCTGTTTTCTGCAATTTGACATTATGGATCGAGCTTTCGCAGAAACGTTTGAATCGCGATTTCTCCTCCTCTACTTTCTTGTATTCCCTTTCGGCGTGGAGATGTTTTTCTTCCAGCTCTTTTAACCGTTTGAGCGTGAGCCCCATTCGTTGATACGAGAACGCAAGATCATCATCCTCCGCTAGCGCAACATCCTGGACATGTGACGATAGGAAGGTATACGATTCATTTTTTAATTCGAGCTTGCGGATAACCTCATCCAGTTCCTTTAAAGCAAGCTGTAAGCGATTTTGTTGCCCCAACAGATATTCTTTTCTGGAGGATACAGCCTTCTCCTCTTGCTCCAGCATGGATCTAACATCATCGAGATTGCCTGCAAACTCGTCAATGGCTTGCTCGGGAAATCTCTCTTCGAATTGCTTTTTCATCAGATCAAGGCGATTCCCATGGCCTGTAGCATTGCTAAGCAAGATTTCAACGCGATCTCGTTGTGCGGACAATTCTATTTTTAGTTGCTTCATTTTTGCTGCCAGACGCTGCAATTGTGCATGTCCATCCAGAGGAAAACGCGCTTCCAGATCAAGCGGCTGAGACATTTTGGTGTGAATGATTTCCATCTCGTGCTGGTGTTCGACGATTTCCTTGCTATAACGCTCGATCTGTTTTTCCAGGTCCGCTCTGCTTGCTTGCTGTTTCCGCAAAAGCGCCTCAAGACTCTCAAGCTCTGAACGCAATCGCTCAAGTGAATGTCGCGGAGGAAGCGGCAAAAATGCTGCAACATGCTGATACAGCCAATCTCCTTGCAGTTTTGCCAGTTCGTTCCGCTTTTCATCCAGTTCACTGCGAAGTTCCTCGATCTGTCCTTCCAGTGTTTGAAGGGATTTGGCAAGCGCGGCAAAATTGCGATGCATCTGGTCAATCTTCGCCTTGAGCTCTTCTCCGGCTTTCTTGGCCTCTTCCCGCTCCTTTTTCAAGAGCAGATACTCCCTTGCTTCCTGCAAGCGATAGCCAAGATGCTGCTCACGACTCATCTCGTCGGCCAATCTGTCCTTAAAGGATTTCCATTCCATTTCATACTTTTTGATATCTGCTTTCCTGTTGGAAATTTCTTTTTGAAGAGTGCCAACCCTCTCCCGCAATTGATCGCGTTGCTGTTTCCATTCACGATACGTTTCCAGTGGATAACGGGAAAAGAAGCCCAGCACCTGACTGTACAGATGCAGCAGTTCTTGATGCTCCTTCTCCTTTTGTTTGCGAAGCTGGATCACTTCCTCCGCTTTCTTCCGGGCTTCAACCTTCCAGTTTTCAAACTGATCCTGATCCAGATTGGTTCGCCAATGTGCAGGAATGATTTCTCTGTATCTATGCGCGTACTGCTCGGGCGACTCCAGCAACGCTTTTGCTTCCTGAAGACTCGCAACAAACACCGGGTTGCGAAGTTGATCCGCATGTTTTTTCACCCGTTGCACAACCTGCTCAATCTCTGCCTCCGTCGTGATCAGCAAGGCGGACCAGAAGGGAAAACGCTCATACAGGGTGTCCAAAGATACCCCGCCGCTATGCCGAACGGCTTCCTGAAGAAATAGTGTCCCTGTTTCCAGATAGTGAAAAGCATCCTTCCATCTGCCGACAAGCACGGCCAACTCGGGATCAGCGAAGAAAACAGCACTTTGCAAGTAATCGTCGCTCAATCTTGTAGCCATTCGTTCATGCAGCAGGGCCTCTTCCTTATCCCGTTCCAGCAGCGCCACCTTGTCTGCGAGCATTTGCTTCACGGTCTCCTGCTTGGTATAGAGGGAATCGAGGTAATCCATCCGCGGCAAGTGAAGCTTCACGTCAGCCAATACGACTTCCTGTTGCCGCTCCACTTCCGTGCACTTCATGTTCCAGAGATTGGCTTGTTCCTGTACCGATT
The DNA here is from genome assembly GCF_011059135.1 of Brevibacillus sp. SYP-B805. Classification (GTDB taxonomy): domain Bacteria; phylum Bacillota; class Bacilli; order Brevibacillales; family Brevibacillaceae; genus Brevibacillus_F. The sequence continues at coordinate 3,665 of NZ_JAALGD010000004.1, forward strand.
CGAGCTCTTTTTGCGCCTTTTCCAGCATCTCGGTCTGTGATTCGATTTGCTGCTCGCAATCGTGAAGATGCTGCTGATAGCGTTGTTGAGCGGCAAGCGTTTTTTCCATCTCGCTTTGCCAGATCGGAATCGACTCTTCCAAGCTCTCCAGTAGCGGATTATCCAAAATTTTATGAGCGATTTTCTCCATCTGCCGTGCCGTCTGTTCCATCTGCATCTGTACAGCGGCATGCTCCCGTTCCTTCATTTCGATTTGGCGTCTCTCTTGTTCGGTTTCCGCCTGTTTTTGCTTTCTTTGCGAGAGGAACGATTCCATTTGGCTGCCGAGAATTGCCTCTTCCTGCTTTACCCTTTTTTCCGCATCCACATAGCAGCCGCGAATCTCCCTCTTCACGCGCTCCACATCATCCTTGATCTGGATGATATCTTGTTCCTCATCCAAAGCGCGCAGTTGCGCTTCAGCCAGTTCCTTTTTCTCTACTGCCTCTTGTTTTTTGGCGTTGTATCTGGCGTATTCCAGCTGATATTGCTGATGCTCAAGCTGATCGAACTCCCGCTGCTTTTCGTCAAGCTGCTCCTTTTCCTGCTTCCACTCCAGCACGCTTTCATGCCATGCCTGTTCTTGCACGGCAATGTTTCGCGAAGCCTTCTTGCGTTCAATGATCCTCAGCTCTTCGTCCGAATCGGCAAGCTGCCCCTCCAGTGCCGCCAGTTCATCCTGGGTCTTCGCATGCTCACTTTTTGCATGGTTGAACAGGGCCTTGCACCACTCTTTTTCCCGTTCAAACAACGTCTTGGCTTTATCGTACCGGGCAAACACCTGGCTAAACTGCTGGATTTGCTCCTCCAACCGCTTGCACTCCTGGATTTGTGTACGCAGCTGCTTGCTCATTTTGAACTGCTCCCGTTGCTTTTCGAAGATTTCCGCAAAAGCATCACCATTATTTCCATTGATCCCTTCTTCCACGACCGGGATCAGCAACTGGGAGACGAGCTGGTCCGTAGTCTTGCAGTTCTCGAAAAAGTTCTCTACACCGCCCTCTGAGCCGTTTATCACCGCGATGTTTTGCCATTCGCTGGGGATGATATGGAACTGTGATTCAAGATGCCCATGGTATTCTTTCTTCGTTCCAAACATATGGGCATTCAGGTGTTGGGAGCTCATGTAAGCGTAATATTCCTGCATCTCCCCTTTGTCTGCAGGCCGTTTTTTCCCGTTGATCCCTTCTTTGGCAAAAGGGAGATTTTCGATCGAATGCGGGTTTCCCTCTTCATACTCGAAGACATAGCGCAAGGAATCCAGCTCATCGTTGTGAATAAATAACGTGACAGCCGTCAACGCGTAGCGGCGCGGGGAATCATTCAAGATCCATTCTATGGCGATATGGGCAGGCGTTCCGGATAGGGAGAGCGTTTCCCTGATCCTTCGTCCTGCCATATCAGCATGTGGCAATATGGCCTGCAAGGCAGTCTGTATGAATACCGTCTTACCGCCGCCATTCTCCAGCAATATAGCTGCATTATGGCCATCAAACTGGAACAGCTCATCATTGTACCGCTTACTGCCGCCTTCGTAGATGACGTTTGTAAAACGGATTTTGGAGATTACGGGCATCAAGCTCCCTCCTTCCGATTTTCCAGGGAGGATAAAAATTCCAGGATCCCCCGGTTGTATTGTGTGTCCATATAATAGCGCTGCACGATGGTCTTTGCTTTTTCAGTCAGGGTGATCTCCTGATTGCCCAGCTCGGTTATAAGTCCTTGCTGTAGCAGGAAATTTTGCACCTGGGATAAGAAGCCCAACCTGCTGTTGGTCCGTCCATCCTGCTGTCTGGACGACTCACGAAGGTCATCGATCGCATCCCATTTCTCCACCAGCTGACTCCAGTTGAAATCATATTCCGCGTCCAGCCTCTGTAAGGCCTCTTGATCATGTTCCTTTAACGCCTGGATGCGCGCGTCGACACTTTCCAGCCAGTTGAACATCGTGATAAAATCGCGCGTAGTGTTCTGGGAATGGTAGCTGTCATAGAACTCTCCAAACAATACTAGAATCGCCACATACATCAGGTAGAGGTCGATGTTTTTCGCCTTTGCAGAGAGGTACTCCTTTTTCAGGGTCGCATTCTTGACATGAAAGGGAGAGGCCACCGCAATCGGCACCAGATAGAGCTTGTCCCCCGCCGGAATAATCGTACAATCTACCTCTTGGACAAATTGGTCAACCAGCCCCCTCAACATGTCGTTGGAGAGATACTGCCGCATGCCCGCCGTATCCGCCTGACCATCGCGGCTGAGCTGACTGTAGAGCCGGAAAGCAGCTAGAACCTGCTCATTCTCATACATCGTTATGTCCCTCCCTGGTCAAGAGCATATTCTGAATTTCATAACGTTCTGTCAATCGTAATCGTCCGAGCAACTCCGTCACCCTGATGCTTTCACCGGGAGCCAGGTGCGTCAGGACTTCTTTCAACAGATGATTCTCTTCTTCTTCCTCAGATTTTTGCAGAGGTGAGCGATGATGCAAGAGCAGCCAGAAATCATAAAAAGAGCGATGCTGCAGCCAATCATCATCGCCATGTTCCTGCAGATGGGCGGCAACCTCAGCAAGCGTTATCTCATTCTTCTCTCCCAACATGGCGAGGATGCGTTGCATGAGCGTGCCAAAATTGGCCTGCTGAATCATAAAGTGGGCTTGCTCTTGCTCTTCCGTGACATCCTCGAATTCATCCTGTTCCTCTTCCTCTTTGGCGACGCCCACCCGCTGTTTTTCAAAAACAGCCAAGGGCGACCAGCTGGCGGATTGCTCCAGTCCCAGAAATGGTTCCAGCAATACCCTTGTCGCCCAAAGCGGCAAGGGAGTAGAGACGAGCCGGGACACGAGTTCCTGATCAAAGTTGAAAGATTGCAGTGCAACATGGTATAACGACTCTTGCGCTGCCTGGAGAGCTGTCGTTTTCAGTGCGATGCTGTCCTTCAATAGTTGGGTGTGGGCAAAATGTACCTCCCCCAACTCGCGGTCGATGCGCAAAATATATTCGTACGCTTTCTGTTCCTTTCCGTCCTTGCGTTCGTACAGCAGGCGCTCTTTGGTCTCGTCGACAAATGTTTGCAGCTCCGTAAATTCCTCATGCTCCCGTGCGAGCCGCGCATGGATATCTTCTATCACTTGCTTGTAGCGGAGATAGGTTTCCTCGGAGACGATGCTTCGCTGCACCTCATGCTTGATCCGCAAGATACGCTCCTTCAGCGTTTCCACATCTACGCTCATCTCGCTGATTTGCCTCAGTGCGCCTACGAACTCCCCTTTTTCCAATTGTTTGCGCAGGAGCAATTGGTTGATCGACAAATGAAATTCCCGGAAAAACTCTTTTGTGGCAAAAACCAGCTCCAGGCCGTGCTCATCCAGAGAGTAATATTGCTTGTTGGAAGCAAGATCTCCCCGCTCCGCTTTCAAAATGGAGAACTCCACAAAATCCATCTGCCTCGTCTCCCAGTTATAGAAAGATCGAGCATTGCGCTTGCCGCTAGGGGGACGGAATGCTTCCACAATCGTTCTGGCGAGTTTCTCGAAACCTACTTCATCCAGGTCGATCTCGCCCTCGTTCATCTGCTGCAGATAGTCGGCCAGCTCTTTGACACCCGTCTTTTTGTTGCGAATCAGCATATTCTCAAAAAAGAACAGGAGCGCAAGGAGCCCGAGTCCAAAGAAGTCGATCGGCCGATCTTGACGGTCTTTTTCCCGTTTCGCCTCCAAATTATGCAAGGGATCAAACAACGCGAGACGCTGGATTCGTTCCTTGTATCCTTCCAGCATCCCTGTCAATCGGTCAATTTCCAATACGTCGCTCCTCCTTTTCCATCATGCGGCTGACGTACTGATTCATGCACGCTCGCAACCGCTCCGCCTCAACCGCTTCTTGAGGAAGGTATTGAACTCCTTGCAGAAGACGTTGGATAAGCTCACCTTCCTCATTTGATAAGAACGAGACGAATCGCATTATCGCTTCCATTCTGGCAGTTTGCGTCTCTTTCCCCGCAGATGGGCGTTGCTTGAGGAGAGCCTGATACAGGTATACCGCCGGTACGACTTCCCATTTTTCGAACAATGTATACCAGATTGCAATGCCCTCGTGGTCGAGGTCGCCAAAATATTCCAAACGATGCTCAACGTCTCGTACCAATCCAAGTTGGGCAGTCAGGTTCCCAAGGCCGGAAACCACCTTCCAGCCTGCTCCATAAATCAAACTGGTATATGGTGTGGATGAAAGAATCGGTTGAATGGCATAAAACGTTGTCTTGTTCTCAACGATCAGGTGATGACAAACGCTCTGGTTCTCGTGATATCGTCTACTATTAACCGCCAGCATCAATGGATCGGGCATTGCAGATATTTTGAGCAATTCCCATACGCCAATTGTCTCCAGCAGCTTTCTGCCACCTTTTTCGTCCAACCATTTTTCGTCGCCAACAAGGTGAAAGGATCGTTCCGGCGCAGTGGCTTCCTCCTGCGGGACGCCATAGCGTGTCAGATAGTCGTGAATTCTTTCGATGTATGGCAAGTCCTTCTGCCATCTTGAAGCGGATAGCGAAAAGTAGGCATCCAACTTGATCAGTGGGTGCACGCGTAATTGGGCTGATTGAATTTCTTGCCTTAGGGGCTTTGTGACGACAGATTTGCGGATACGAAAGGTTAGGGGTAGCGGTGGTTGCTTCCCGTTGGTCCCATGCTTGTTGATGGGGAGGAGAATCTGGTTATCCAGCAGCTTTTGTATGTTTTGCTGAAAAGAGTTATAGGTCATAGTCGGATCGGCCAAATTTTCGAGCTGACCCAATGATATCCTGGTTTTTTTATAGGATTGCAGATATTGGATTAGCTCATCATACACAATATCACCCCTCTCACATTATACGAGAAATGTGCGAGGGGTGGGGAGGATAGATTTGGAATTTAAATAACTCCTATTGTACTGGACGCTCCGAACTACCAAAACAAAACGGTCACGACTGTTTTGTTGACCGCAAGCGGTCACATCCAATTTCACGAAAAACGTGAAGACGTTTTTCACAGAAAAAAACCCTTGATTTTCCAAGGGTTCTACATACAGATTGTATGGTGGAGCATAGCGGGTTCGAACCGCTGACCTCTACACTGCCAGTGTAGCGCTCTCCCAGCTGAGCTAATGCCCCGTGTTGTTTTCATCGCGTCGACATGATTGATTCTAACACAGAGTCTTAACCGAATGCAAGAGTAATTTTTTTAAAAAGCGATCCTTTTTCAACCGAAACGAAAATCTCCTTCCGAGCGTATATCCAGATAGCAATCTCTGTTATGCTGGTAGCAGATTCTTTCCGTCTTGCTCGCGTGCGCATGGAGGAGGTTTGATGAATCGAGTGGTAAGATTTGCAGCATTGCTGGTCCTGCTGTTTGCCTTCTGGTTCGGGTATGTCCTGTACAAAATCGACGCGGTGGAACGGATGGCGGAGCCGAAGAAAGCGGATGTCGCCATTGTTCTCGGCGCGTCCGTCTGGGGTGACCAGCCCAGTCCGGGACTGCGGGAACGGCTCGACCTGGCACTCAGCCTCTATCAAGAGGGCTACGTTCCGTTTCTGCTGGTCTCCGGCGGGTTGGGGGAAGGAAAGAAAGTGGAAGAAGCGGTCGTCATGAAAAATTACCTCATGGAAAAGGGCGTGCCGGAAGACAGCATCATCGTGGAAAACAAGGCGCGTTCCACCTATGAAAATCTGGCGTTCAGCCAAAAGCTGATGGAAGACTACGGCTTCAAAACCGCGCTGGTCGTCAGCCACGGCTACCACCTGGCACGGGCGGTCGACATGGCGAAGGAGCTGGGGATGGACGTGCATCCGGTGGGGGCAAAGTCGAATGTGCTCTACACCCCGTATTATAAAGCCCGCGAAGTGTTTGCCTATACCAAATGGATCCTCTCTGAATACCTTCCCATGGAAAAACCGGAGTGATGCAAGGGTTACCCCTTCATCCTCCGGTTGTCGCTTTTGATCAGGAACACATCGACATAATGCCGGATGCGTTCCATGATGCGGCGGGCCTTGGTAACTTCTATCCGGTTACCGTTGCTGATCGACAAGTGCTCCTCCAGCTCCTCCAGCGAATAGTTGGAGGTGTAGAGGGTCGGCAGGCGGTTGTTCACGCGGTGATGCAGGATCACGCCCAGCACCTCGTCGCGGATCCATGGGGTCAGGCTCTCCGCTCCGATGTCGTCGAGGATCAATACCGGCACTTCCATCAGCAGCTCCAGCTTGGTGGAATACGAATGATCCGCGATCGACTCCTTGATCTCCCGCACAAAGTCGGGCACATAAACCATCAGGGAGGCGACGCCGCGCTGGGAGAGCTCACGGGCGATGGCCCCCATGATATAGCTCTTGCCGACGCCAAAGGGGCCGTGGAGATAGATGCCTTTGACCCGCTCTCCGCCGTTTGCCTCCTGGCAAAACTGGATCGCCCTTGTCACCGCAGCCCGGTTGGACGGGTCGATCTCCAAGGTTTCGAAGCTGGCGGAGAGCGTTTCCTCCGACACATAGTAGCTGCGCATCAGGCGGCGGGTCCGCAGTTCCTCTTCATACGCCTGCTGCTTCTCACAGGGGGCGATCGCGCTGACGATATGGCCGTTCTGCACATCCAGCTGGCTGTAATGTCCTTTCACCAGGTTGGGACATTTCTCCAGCCCCGGACAGTTGTCGCACCAGTACTGTTCCTTCACCGCTTCATAAACCGTGCTGAGGGAGCGCAGGTAATCCTCCCGGGTCAGCTGGGGATGCTCCTGTTGAAATGCCCGCAAATAGGCGGAAGAACGCAGCATTTTGTCCAGCTGCTGCTCGGGGGTTAGCAGCGTTCGCGGCGCGCGTTTGGCCAGTTCCTCCATGAACTGTTTGATCTGTTCCATCTACGCTCTCCCTCCTTTCTGACGTTGGCGCAGGGATTCCAGGAGCGCCTTCAGTTCCGGATCGTCCAGGACGGTCCGGGTCTGGGAGCGCGTCTCCTTCGTCTGCGCCGAAGCGGCAGGCTGCGCCCTCTCCTGTTCCTGCTCCCGCTCCAGCTGCCATTGGACGGATTCGGGCAGCTTGTCTTTCAACACCGTACGCCCGTTCCTGCGCAGCGGCGCTTCCGCCTCTTTCTTCGTCTTGCGGACTTTTTCCAGACCCTGCGCGCGCTCCAGGATCTGCCGCACGGCTTCGTCGACGGTGGTGATCCGCTTCGCTTTCCACGTGTCCCGGATAGTCTCCAGATACGATTTGGGCAGCTCCATGTTCTGGCTCTGCAGGGTATGCAGAAGCAGCGCATTCACCACTTCCGTCGCCAAACCATCGCCAAACACAAGGCTTTCCGCCCGGTCCACGAACGGTTTGCTCAATTTCCCGCCCACAATACGCTCCAGCAGGGAAAGCGGCGAGATGCCCCGGCAGATCCGCCGGAACGCCTCGCTGCCGACTTCCGGCAGCCTGCCCGGCGCCAGTTCGTCGTCCGGGGAAGCAGCCGCCACATCCCGGACGAGCGCCTCTTCGACATATTTCTGGACGAGGCGTTTGCGCAGCACCTCCCGATCGAGGGAGCCGTCGGAACGGAACAGGGTCCAATCGGAAAGCTCCCTGCCCAAGCTCCAGCTGTCGATCTGGTAGAAGTGGATCAGCTTGTAGAAAAATTCGATATTCTCCCCGGTCAGCACCTTGTCCGCCTTGATGTCGGGCGGCAGGCTGAAGCGCAGCTCCGCCAGGTTCAGCCGCTGATTGGGCACGGCCTGATAGGCGGCCTGCATCGGCGCCGGCGGATAGCGTTCTTCCATCTCCGCGAGAAACTGTTCCCGCTCCGAGCCCTGCGGCACTTCCAGTTCGGAAGCCTTGAGGGTCGGAAACACCTCGTGAAAGCCTTTGGTCACATTCTCCGCGCTGTCGTACTCCCGCTGCACTTCCGCCGCCAGCACGTCCGCATACCTGCGGCGCAGCTGCTGAAACCGGAAGTTCTCCACCCGGTTGAGCAGCATCAGCGACAAGACGTAATCCCGGAAAAATTCCGCCGGGGTCAGCGGGGGCTTCACCACGTATTCATAGAGATAGTCCCCCTGCCTGTTCTCGCGCCGGAACACTTCCAGCAGCCCCAAAGCTTCCAGGCGTTCGCGGGCCGCCAGCAGCCGGTCAAGGGGCAAGGAGGTCATGAGCATGAGGCTGCGGTGGGTGCTCTCGCTGGCAGCCCCGCTGATCTCCTGCACTTCATGGACAAGAAGCTGGTAGAGCGCAAACGATTCCATCCCGATGATCGGGAGATAGAGATGGGAGACGATCCCCATCTCGCTGACGCTCAATGGGCGAACCAGCCGCACCACAAAGCGGTCTTTGGGGGTAAGCTCATTCCAAACCAGACGCATGGGACCGAATCCTTCCTGTCGAATCTAGTCTATCTATTATACCATGTCTCGCCCCTGTGCACGCAGGGAAGCAAAACCGCCGACTGTGAAGGTCGACGGTTTCGGGATGTCGGGCGGCGGTTATTCCACCCACCAGGTATGAATCTCCGCAAACGGTTGGGTTTCAAGCTGCTGCGGGACGCCGTGCAGGCGGTTGGACACGAGATAGCGGTTGGGAAGCGCCAGCAGCGGGAAGATAGGCAGGTCGGCAGCAAAGCGCTGCTGCCACGCTGCAAACACCTTCTTCCGCTCTTCCGCAGGCAGCAGCAGCTGGCCTCTCTCCAGCAGTTGGTCGGCCTGCCGGTTCTGGTAGCGGGATGCGTTCAGGCCGAGTTCGCCCACCTTTTCGCGGGAGTGATACAGCTGCATCAGCTCGGTGGGATCGTCCGGATATTTCCAGGCGTAGAGATAGAGATCCAGCTTGCTTCCCCCGAAAACAGCGGCGGCAAACTCTTCCGCAGGGAGCGCTTTCTTCTCGATGCGCACGGGAAGGCTGCTCCAGGACTTGAGCAGGCTGTCTACCAACCGGTCGCGTACGGGATTGCCCCCCGGATAAGTCAGCGTCAAGACCAGCGGCTTCTCCCGGGTATATCCTTTCCGGGCCAACGCGCCGGCGGCCGCTTCCGGTTGATACGCCGGCATCTCGCCGGGCGCATATGCAAACGAGCCGGGAGCCAGCGGGCCCTTGGCGACAGCAGCCAGCCCCCAAAAACTTTCCTCGGTGATTGCCCGGGGCGACACCGCCTGTGCCAGCGCGCGCCGGATCGCAACATCCTGCAGGGCCGGGCTCTGCGTGTTAAAACCGAGGAAATGGTAACCGTTTGCAGGCCCGGTCGCGATCCAGGCTTCACCGCCAACCACCGTTAGTTGGTGGGCCATCTCCGGTGAGATCCAGCTGAAGTGAATGCGTCCGGCTTTGACCTCGTCGGCCAGCCGGGACGGGGGAACCGGGACGACCCGGACCGCGTCCAGGTGCGGTTTGCCTTCATCGTAATGGCTGTTGGCCGCAAACTGCCAGGCTCCTTCTGCAAGCGCCTTCACTTGAAAAGGACCGGCGCCTACCATCCTGCCGCTGCGGGAGAGCGCATCCAGCTCGCCGATCGGCCTGCCCGCAAGCTGGTGCTTCGGCAAAAGGGGAGCCGTCAAGCTCTGCAGGAACGTCACATCATCCCGGACGAGCGCAAAGCGGACGGTTCCCTTTTTCGGGTCGGCCGTGATGCCGGCGATGTGGGGCGCCTTGCCCGCACGGAAAGGCGAGACTCCGTCCAGCAGATGGGACCACTTGCGCCATACCCCGTAATAGTGGGGGTTGGCGTATATCTCATAGGTAAAGACAACATCGTCGACCGTAACCGGTTGGCCGTCCGACCAGGCGGCTCCCCTGCGCAGCGTCACGACGACGGCCGGCTTGCCTTGCGTCCGGTCGATCGTATAGCCGGAAGCCAGCGCCGGGACGAGGCTGCGGTCCGGTCCGTGGGTAAACAATCCCCGGTAGGCAAGGGATTCAAAATCTGTCAATGCCGTCTCCTGCTTGGAAACTCCAAACGGATCAAAGGAGGGCAGTTTGCCCAGAGCCGCTGCAACCAGTTCCCCGCCTTCACGCGGTGCGGAAGCTGGTGCAGCCGGAGAACCCGTTGGAAGAGGCGTTTGGGGAGGAGGCGACTGAGCAGGTGACGTTTGGAGAGACGGCAGCTGTCCAGGGGTACATCCTGTCATCAACGAAGCCGCCAGCAACAGCAGAAGCACCCGTTTGGACAGCGCGCTTGTTACCATGCAGCACAATCCTCCTCAGCTGTCGGTTTGCTTCTGCGGGGAATTGCGGGCATGGGCCAGCAAATCTTGCAGTTCCCGCATGAACACATTGATGTCTTTAAACTGCCGGTAGACGGAGGCGAAACGTACGTACGCCACTTCATCCACATAGTATAACCGTTCCATCACTTTTTCTCCCACATCTTTGCTGGGGATCTCGGAATGGCCGGTGCTGCGCAGCTCTTTTTCTATCTCGTTCACGATGTTTTCCAGGGCATCCAGTGATACCGGCCGCTTCTCACAGGCGCGGACCAGCCCGCGCAAAATCTTTTCGCGGCTGAATTCTTCCCGTGTGCCATCTTTTTTGATAATTAACAGCGGCGTTTCTTCCACGACTTCAAAGGTGGTAAAGCGGCGCTCGCACCGCTCGCATTCCCTGCGCCGGCGAATCGATTTGTTATGATTGAACGGGCGTGAATCCAGGACTCTGGTCCCATTGTATTCACAAAAGGGACAGCGCATGTTTGATCAACTCCCAATAAAGTCAATGCTTTTCCTCAGTGTCCCTTATCTGAGCGGGAAAAGTCAAGTTCAAATCATTCTGCCTATTTCTTTCCAAAATAGGGTGATTTAGAATAAGAGGAAGTAAGGTAGAGGAGGCAATATCCGATGCGTTTGCTCTCAATGAAGCAGGTGCGGCCCGGGATGAAAATTGGACGAACCATCTTTACCGGAGACGGCAAAGTTCTCCTGGGAAGCGGCATGGTTCTGACTGAACGGCTGATTAGCGGACTCATCAAGGCCGGGATCGATTCGGTCTACATTGACGATCCCCTCACGGCAGATATCGTAGTCGAGGATCTCGTCCGTCCGGAGACACGGCAGTTGGCCGTCGATACCATTCATCAGATGGCCAGGCAGCTGGCCAATTCCAACAAACTGTCGCGCCGCGTATCCGTGAAGGAGATGGGATACCACTTTCAACAGGCTTTCCTCTCCATCTTAAACGATCTGATGAGCAATCAGCAAATCATGGTTCATCTATCCACGATCTCGACCTACTCCGGCGCCTTGTACCATCATTCCGTCAACGTGGCGGTGCTGGCGACGGCCGTGGGGATGTCGCTCGGCTACAGCAGGCAGCAGCTGACCGAACTGGGGATTGGAGCGCTTCTTCATGATATCGGCAAAGTGGAGCTGCCGCAGGAGATGCAGCAAAAGACAACCCGCTGGACACCGGAAGAGATGGAGATTGCCAAACAGCATACCATGCTCGGTTTCAATATCCTGCGAAAGCAGCACAACATCTCGCTGCTGTCCGCGCACGTTGCCCTGCAGCATCACGAACGCCTGAACGGCAGCGGCTATCCGCAGGGGCTGAAGGGAAAGCAGATTCATGAATATGCCCAGATCGTGGCGATTTGCGATGTGTATGACTCCCTGACTTCCCCCCGTCCGTGGCGCAAACGGTACATGCCGCAGGACGCGCTGGAGTATCTGCTGGGTTCCGGCGGCCATCTCTTTGAGCTGCGCCTGGTTGACGCCTTCCGCCAGCATATCGCGGTCTTTCCGATCGGCTCCACCGTCGTGCTGAACACGGGCGAGACGGGAGTTGTCTGCAAGGTGGACCCGGAATGCTGCCATCGCCCCGTGGTCCGCGTGATGAAAGACGGACGCGGCAACGAGCTGCGCATGCCGTTTGAGATCGATTTGAAGACGCAGCTGAACCAGTTTATTGTCGGATTCGAAGATGATGATTTGTTCGTGGTGCAGGAGCAGGTCAAGCAGGCATAAAGAACCAATCCCCTTCTGGCGGCCAGAAGGGGATTGTTGTATCAACGGGCGGCAACGGCAGTTTCCGCCTGTTTTTGTTGTTGATTCATCTCCGATACGTGGCGTACCAGATCGACGACGCGGCAGGAATAGCCCCATTCGTTGTCATACCAGGCGATCACCTTCACCTGTTTGTCGCCCATGACCATCGTGGAGAGTCCATCGATGATGGAAGAGTGGTCATTGCCGTTGAAATCACTGGAAACAAGCGGCTCGGTGCAGAATTCGATGTATCCTTTCATCTTGCCGGCGCTCGCTTCGCGCAGGACACGATTCACCTCTTCCGCCGTCACGGCTTTCTGGACATTCACCACCAGGTCAACGACGGAGACGTTCGGTGTCGGAACCCGGAGGGAAAATCCGTTCAGCTTGCCGTTTAATTCCGGCAGCACCTTGCCGACAGCGCGGGCGGCTCCCGTAGTGGTCGGGATGATCGATTGACCGCATGCGCGGGCGCGGCGCAGATCCTTGTGCGGGTTGTCGATGTTCACCTGGTCGTTGGTGTAGGAGTGAACCGTGGTCATCAAGCCCTGTTCGATGCCAAACGCTTCATGCAGCACCTTGGCTACCGGCGCCAGGCAGTTGGTGGTGCAGGAAGCATTTGAGATGATATGATGCCGCTCGTGATCGTACACATGCTCGTTGACGCCCATCACGATGGTGACGTCTTCCTCCTTGGCCGGAGCGGTGATCACTACTTTTTTCGCGCCCTTTTTCAAATGCTTGGATGCGCCTTCCCGATCCTTGAATTTGCCGGTCGCTTCCACCACGATTTCCACGCCCAGATCGCCCCAGGGCAGGTTGAGCGGATCGCGGTCGGACAGCACGATGGTCGGCTTGCCGTCCACGATGATGCGGTTCCCGTTTACCTCGATGGTATTGTCAATACGACCGTGGATCGTATCATATTTCAGCAGGTGGGCCAACGTTTCCGGGGGATAGCTTGCGTTGATTGCTACAATGTCGATATTGGGGTCCTGGATCGCCCGGCGGAAAACCATGCGTCCGATACGCCCGAAGCCATTAATGCCGATTTTGATTGTCATGTTGAGTCCCCTTCCACAATTAAGATACACTTTTTCTGTTACCTCTATTATAATAAGTATGGCACAATTATCAATGTGTTTTACTAAAAAATAAAAATTTGGATCATTTTTGGTGTATCCTTTTGCTGAATGAATCCCGCCGCCTTAAGCGAACACTCCCCGCTGGGAGATTGCCATGCTTTGCCGAGTAGGCGCCCTTGCTGAGGTAGGCGGGTGCGCCAAAACTCTTCAAATATAGGAAAAAGCTGCCGTTTGCTATAAACGACAGCTTCAGATTGATGACAAACTTCTGTTTGGGGCATGGAGTAATGGGGCCAGGCGAACTCCTTTGACGACCGACTCAGCGGCGAAACAAAGACGCGGGGACTGAAGGGGGCGGGAGTCTTCGTTATTTGAGCTGGTCATTGTAGATTTTGCGGTAACGCTCCTGAAAATAGAGCACGCGCTGGACATAATGGCGGGTCTCTCCGATTGGAATATCCTGGATCGTCTCCATGGAGCCGTCCCACAGCTTGCGGCTGATCCATCCGCTTACGTTGCCCGGTCCGGCGTTGTAAGCGGCGATGGCCTTCACATAATCCCCCTGAAACGTGTCAAGCAGGAAAGCCAGATACCAGGTACCGATTTCGATGTTAACCTTCGGAGTGAGAAGCTGTTCCTTCGTGACGGATTTGAAAGCTCCCTGGCTGATTACCCAATCGGCTGTTTCCGGCATCACCTGCATCAACCCGACGGCCCCCTTCTTGGAGATCTTGTCCGTCGCAAAATCGCTCTCGGTCCGGATGATGGCCAGGATCAGGTGAGGGTCCACCTGATACCGGGCGGATGCCTGCATGACTTCCTCCTTGTATTTGATCGGATACATCCATTTCCAGACAAATGGCGTATTGATCAGGACAAACACCCCCAGCAAAATGGCCAGGAGGATGAACATTCTTCGCTTCCGGTTCATGTAGCTAACTCCGCTTTGATTTTGGCGAGTAATTGGTCGACTTGTTTGGCCGTTTCTTCCCGCGTTCCCTGATTATCGATGAGAAAATCGGCCCATGCCTTCTTTTGCTCAATCGGCAGTTGGGCGCGAATCCGCTTCATGGCCTGCTCCTCGTCCAGTTCGTCGCGTTCCTGCAACCGCTCCAACTGGGTAGCGGCGGGTACATAGACCACCACGGTTTTTTCCACCATATGCTGCAGCCTGCTTTCGAACAACAGCGGAATATCCATGAAAACGATCGGCGCCCCGCTGCGTTCAGCCAGCTCCGCCTGCTCTCTCATCATCCTCCGCACCTCGGGATGGACAATGGCGTTGAGCGCCTGCCGCTCGGCCTCATCCGAAAAGACGATTTCCCCCAGCTTCTTCCGGTTGAGCTGCCCGTCCGGAAGCAGGATATCCCGTCCAAAATGACGGACAATCGCTTCATAGGCAGGCTTGCCAGGCTCAACCACCTCACGGGCGATGGCGTCCGCATCGATGACCGGGATTCCACGCTCGCGCAGCATCGCCGTAACCGTACTTTTGCCCGTGGCAATCCCACCCGTCAATCCAAGTATCATGGACGTTACCTCCCTCGGTGAATTGGGTTTGTCCTATACATATTCCCCGCATGAGCGATACATTCCTGGCGGGAAATGGCAGAATCTTTTCCATTATCGCAGAGACGGGCGGGCGATTCAACCTACCCCCGGCCGGGCAGGGTCTGGCACTGCGGGCAGAAGAACGACGAGCGCTGGTCGATGCGGATGTTGCCCAGCGGCGTGAGGCAGTCCGGGCAGTGTTCTTTCTTGTACACCTTGTGGTGGTTCTGAAAGCTGCCCTTCTTCCCTTCCGAATTGACATAGTTACTGATGGATGAGCCGCCCAGCTTGACAGCCGTCTCCAGCGTCTCCCGAATGTGGCCGAACAGTTCCATGATTTTGGCATCCGACAGATCCTTTGGCTGTGTCAGCGGGTGAATTTTGGCTTTGAACAAGGTTTCGCACGCGTAGATGTTTCCAACCCCCGCGATGATCTCCGGCTTCATCAGCAGTCTTTTGATGGGTTGTGTCATCGCCTGCTTGCTGCGGAGATTTTCCAGGAAAAGGGCGGGAGCGTCCTCCCAGAATGCTTCCGGCCCCATGTTTTGAATGGGGGCGTACTCCCGGTATTCCTGCTCCGTGAGGGCCCCCACCCAGCCGAATCGTCGCTGGTCGGAGTAGACCATCAGCGAGCGGTCATCCAGCAGAAACGTCACATGGATATGCTTGCGGTATCTGTCCTCCACTTCTTCCGGCGAACCGACGGCGAACCAGGCTCCCGTCATGCCGAGATGGGCAACCATGTAAAGGGGCACGCTGTTGTTTCGGCAGTGGAACACCAGATATTTGCCCCGGCGCTCCAGTTTTTCCACCCTGGTACCGGACATGCGCCCGATAAACAGCTCAACGTCCTGCCGTCCCCGCTTGCCCTGGGGCATGGTGATTTTGTACGGGGAGATGCGGACGGCTTCAATCGTTTTGTTGATCACTTTCGGCGCGAGCGTCTCCAGCACGCGCTGCACTTCAGGTCCTTCCGGCATGATACCCTCTCCTGCTCTGGTTTCTTTCCATAGCATATCATAGGGATGCCGGGCGATCCATGCCAAAACGCCCCTCTCCACTCACCGGGAAAGGGGCGTGCCTGTCATTGCCTATTTCGCTTCGTACCACGTACGGCCGTAGTGGACATCCACCTTGAGCGGCACGTCGAGCGGCAGGGCATTTTCCATCACGTCCGGTACGATCTGCTGCATCGCCTGCAGCTCGTCCTGCGGCACTTCAAAGACCAGTTCGTCGTGAACCTGCAGGAGCATCCGGCTCTTCAACCCGCGTTTCACCAGCTCATCCTGCATGCGGATCATGGCAAGCTTAATGATGTCGGCGGCCGTCCCCTGGATGGGCGTATTCATCGCGGTCCGCTCGGCAAACGAACGCAGGTTGAAGTTGCTGCTGCGGATATCCGGCAGGTAGCGGCGGCGGTGCAGCAGCGTGGTGACGTAGCCGTCCTGTTTGGCCTGCTTGACGATCTCTTCCATATAGCGTTTCACCCCGGCAAAGACGGCGAAGTACCGCTCGATGAAATCGGCCGCCTCTTTGCGCGTGATGTTGAGGTTCTGGGAGAGACCGTAATCGCTGATGCCGTAGACGATGCCGAAATTAACCGCCTTGGCCTGCCTGCGCATCAGCGAGGTCACCTGCTCCTCCGGCACGCCGAACACATCCATGGCGGTGCGGGTATGGATATCCATCCCTTTGCGGAAGGCGTCGATCAAATTTTCGTCCTGCGAGATATGGGCCAGCACGCGCAGCTCGATCTGCGAATAGTCGGCGGCCAGGATATACCAGCCTTCTTCCGACGGAATAAACGCTTCGCGAATCTTGCGCCCCTCTTCCAGCCGGATCGGGATATTTTGCAGATTGGGCTCCGTGCTGCTCAGCCGACCCGTCGCCGTCGTGGCCTGGTTGAAGATGGTATGGATTTTCCCCGTCTTGCTGTTGATCTCGTTGACCAGCCCCTCGATGTAGGTGGAGCGCAGCTTACCCAACTGGCGGTAATGCAGGATGGTATCGATGATCGGATGATAGGGGGCCAGCTTCTCCAGCACATCGGCGCTGGTGGACGGACCGGTCTTGGTCTTCTTCAGGACGGGCAGGTTCAGCCTGTCATACAGAATCTCCCCCAGCTGCTTCGGCGAGTTGATGTTGAACGAAGTGCCCGCCAGCTCGTAAATCCGGTTGGTGTACTCCTCCAGCTTCTCATCCAGTTCCCGTCCCATCTGCAGAAGGCGCTCCCCATCCACGCGGACGCCGGTATGCTCCATCCGGGCGAGCACCAGGCTGAGCGGCTCTTCCAGTTCGGCCAAGAGCTGCTCCAGCTGGTGGGCGGCGATCTCCTGCTTCACGGCGGAGACGCACTGCCAGACGGCGGCCGCTTTGCGGGCGGCATGCTCGCTGATGACGGCGGCATCCGGCAGCGCACGCTTCGCCCCTTTGCCGTAGATGTCTTCATCCGCCGCCACTTTGACCGCCGCATGCTGGGCCGCTACCTCGTGCAGAACGGGATTGCTCTCGGAGGCATTCAGCAGATAGGCGGCAAGATAGAGATCGAAACGGATGCCCTGCAGGGTGAAGCCGTGCCATGCCAGGCCGACCGTATCCCGCTTCCCGTCAAAGACGTGCTTCTCTTTCGTCTCGTCCGCCAGCCATTCCCGAAATGCCGGCCAATCGCAGGCAACCTCATACGGCACGTAGAAGGCGGTATCGTCGCAAGCCACGCCGAACCCGATGATCGGCGCGCGGTGGTAATTGTCTCCGTCCATCTCCACGATCAGGCTCATCGGCGAAGTCAGCTTGGCGGCAAAGCGGTCCAGCGATCCGGCATCCACCACTTCGTACGAGAATGCTGCCGCTTCCTCGCCGCCTGCGGCCTCTCCCTCCCCGTGAGCAGGGGCGGCATCCGCCGTCGCGATCTTGGGGATCAGCGACTTGAACTCCATTTTTCGGAAAAACTGGGTCAGGACAGCCGAATCGTACCCCCGGTAGCTGACCTGTTCCATCTCGATATCGAGCGGTGCATCCCGCAAAATGGTGGCGAGCTGCTTGCTCAGCCTGGCCATCTCGGCATGGGTCCGCAGATTCTCCTGCAGTTTTTTGCCTGAGACGCGGTCGATGTTGTTCAGCACTTCCTCCACGGAGCCATATTCGTGCAGAAGCTTCAGGGCTGTTTTCTCCCCGACACCCGGCACGCCTGGAATGTTGTCGGAGGTATCCCCCATCAGCCCTTTCAAGTCGATGATCTGCCTGGGCGTCAGCCCGTATTTCTCCTGGATCTCCGCCGTTCCGTACAGCTCGATCTCGCTTACGCCCTTGCGCGTCAGCGCCACGGTAACATGATCCGACACCAGCTGCAGCATGTCCTTGTCGCCGGTGATTACCGTCGTCTTCCAGCCGTTCTCATCCGCCAGGCGCGTCAGGGTCCCGATGATGTCGTCCGCCTCATACCCTTCCCGCTCATAGCGGCTGATGGAGAATGCATCCAACAGCTCGCGAATCAGCGGAAACTGCTCGGACAGCTCGGGCGGCGTTTTGGCGCGGCCGGCCTTGTATTCCGTGAAGTCGCTGTGGCGAAAAACCACCTTGCCCGCGTCAAAAGCGACCAGCAGATGGGTCGGTTTCATCTCTTCCAGCACTTTCAACAGCATGGTGGTAAAGCCCAGCACGGCATTGGTATGCAGTCCGCTGGAGGTGGACAACAGCGGAAGCGCGTAAAACGCGCGATTGGCAATGCTGTTTCCGTCAATCAATACAAAATGTTGCACGCTTTCCGACCCCTCTCCAATCGATCGCTACCTTTCATCTTACCATAGGCTGGACAAGGCTGGCAAAACGGGCGTTCACGCTTGTCTCCGGCTCGCCTGTCCGGGTGGTCTTCCATGCTGCCAGCGTGCGGTGCAGCATTTGGAAGGGCAGCCTGCCGACCGATTGACCGGTTGGCTTTCCCCTGCGGAAGCGGCCATATTTGGCGGTTGTCTGCGGGAATCGCTCCGGGTAGAATAAGTAGATATACATCAACCATCATTGCCACAAAAGGGTGCTGCCAATGGACAAACCAACCTTCCCACCGTATCTTGCCTTATTCATCGGCGTGCTTGCCGTATCGACATCCGCAATCTTTGTCAAACTGGCATCCGCTCCCGCCCCGATCATCGCCACGTACCGTCTCGTATTTTCGGTGCTGCTGACCCTGCCGCTGGCGTTCCTGACGCGCGGCGTATGGCGGGAAATCGTGACGCTGGGACGCAAGCAATGGCTGCTGGCTGCCTGTTCGGGGGCATTCCTGGCCAGCCATTTCCTGCTGTGGTTCGAGTCGCTGCGCTACACATCCGTTGCCAGCTCGACCGTGCTGGTCACGCTGCAGCCGCTCTTCGCCTTTGTCGGCGCTTATTTCCTCTTTGGCGAACGCCTGCACCTGCTGGCCTTGTCCGGCGGATTTCTGGCGATCGCGGGCAGCGTCGTCATCGGCTGGGGAGATTTCCGGTTGGGCGGGATGGCGCTCTGGGGGGATATTCTGGCGCTGCTCGGGGCGGTGACGGTGACCGGCTATTTCCTGATCGGCCAATATATTCGCAAGGACATGTCGCTCTCCGCCTATACCCTGCTGGTCTACACCATCACCAGCCTGTTTCTGGTCGGCTATGATCTTCTGCTGGGGATTCCGCTCGTCGGCTATCCGGCGGCCGACTGGGGCTGGTTCTTCTGCCTGGCCCTGTTCCCCACGCTCCTGGGCCATACCCTTTTCAACTGGGCGATCAAGTGGCTGAGCACCTCGACGATCTCGATGAGCATTCTCGGCGAACCGGTGGGCACAGCCATCCTCGCCTATTTTATCCTCGGCGAAGTGCTCAGTCTGCCGCAGTGGATCGGAGGCGCTGTGATTCTGGGAGGCATCTTCCTCTTTATCCGCTACAATACGCCGCAAAAAGGGAGGGAAACCAATGAAGCAGCCTTCACCTCACAGGAAAAGCCTGCGTGAGTATGTATCGGGCCTCAGCGTCTGGGGCAAGATCGGGTGGGTGATCGTGCTCGGTTATATCGTCGGGCGGATCGTCTATTGGATCGGCAAACTGCTTTCATAGCCGCAGAACAGCGCGTTCCTTCCGGCAGCATGCGGTTTTCTGCACAGGGAAAGGAGGAGAATCGCCGATGCCCATGCTGACATCGAACGGTATCCGGATCCATTATCTGGAGTGGGGGCACAGGTCGTCGCCCGCCATCGTCCTGATTCACGGCTTGACCGGCTGCGCTGCGATCTGGGAGGGGGTGGCCGCGCGGCTGGCGGCAGCAGGGTACCGGGTCCTTGCCCCCGATCTGCGCGAACACGGCCGCTCCGCCAAGACGGGGGATCCCCGGCTTGCCGCATACGCTGCCGACATGATCGGTTTGATCGAACAGACGGGACATGGCGGCGTCCATCTGGTCGGCCATTCCTTCGGCGCGGCCGTTGCCTGGGAAATCGCCGCTTCCCGCCCCGATCTGGTCAAACGGCTGGTCTTGGAGGATCACCATCCCGACGCCGCCCTGAGCACGCTGCCCTACTGGCTGGAATGGGCGGAGGAGTGGAGATGGCGTTTTGCGTCAAGGGAAGAGGCTATCGCCTATCTGACGGAGGCAGGGCGCTCCCTTGCCTGGTGGGAGCCCAGCCTGATTCCCCTCCCCCACGGCGGGTGGGGATGGGCGTTTGACAAGGCCATGATGGTAGAAACGATCCGGCTGCTCTATTTGCGGGACTATTGGGATCGGCTGGCGGTGATCACGGCGCCGACCCTTCTGTTGCGCGGCGCCGAAAGCACCCACCTGTCCCCCGATGTGGCGAAGCGCATGGTGGAGATCATGCCCGATGCCCGGCTGGTTACCGTCGCCGGAGCGGACCACTGGATTCACCGGGATGCCGGCCCGTATGCCGAACAGGTGCTGGCGTTTCTTGGCGCATCTACCGGCTCTCCTGAACAGCCCCGCCCCGTGTAAAAAGGGTGGCGGGTGCTTGCTGAGCGTGCGGAAACAAAAAAACAGCGGGATTTCACCGCTGTCAAGCCTGTCCGGCCTGGGCCGGACTTTTCTTTTTGCGCAGGAAGTACACAAGCGGAATCGACGCCAAAATCGGTATCGCGGAGATCAGGAACGTGTCCGCAATGGCGCGAACCGCCGCTTCCCTCTGGACCAAACCGGCCAGTAGGCCCAATGCTCCCCCTTGGGCACTGGCCGCATCGACTCCCCCTTGGGCATAGAGTGCGCCCAAAGCGCTGATGGTTTGCTGCGCCACAGGCGACGTGACGGAGACGCTCTCCGCGATGATGGCGCTGTGCAGCGACTGTTGCTGCGTCATGATCGCCGTCAGTACCGCGATTCCAAGCGAGCCCATCACCTGGCGGATCACGTTGGACAAGGAGGAAGCCCGCCCCACCATGTGGCGGGGAACACTGTTCATTCCCACCGTGGTGAGCGGCATCATGCAGAGGCCGATGCCAAGCCCCCTGATGGTCAGGATCATATCCAGCCAGCGGTGGGGCGTGTCGGCCGTCAGGCGATGCAGCTCATAGGTCATCGTCCCCATGATCGTCAACCCGACCAAGCCGATCGGGCCGACCCCGAACTTGTCGAAAAGCTTCCCGCTGATCGGCATCATCAAGGCCATGGCGATCGACTGCGGCATCAGCAGAAGCCCTGTGTCAACGGGGGAAAGCCCCTGGATGTTCTGCAGGAAGAGGGGGGTCAGGAAGACGCCGCCAAACATTCCCATCATCACCAGGCCGGATGTAACCACGCTGATGGAAAAGACTGGAATTTTAAACAGCCGGAAATCCAGCAGCGGCTGTTCCTTCCCCGTTTCCACCCAGACCAGGAGCACCAGGCTGAAAAAGGAGAGGAAGAACAGGCTGACGATATACAGGGAATCCCATCCTTCCGACTGCCCTTTGGTCAGCGCCAGCAGAAGTGTGCCAAACCCGATGACGGACAGCACCGCCCCCGGCATGTCAAAGGAGAGCTCCGGTTTTTTCGGGGTCTCTTTCAGCAGCATCCCGCTGACCAGCACGGCAAAGATCGCGACAGGAATGTTGATGAAAAACAGCACCCTCCAGCTGTAATATTCGATCAGGTAACCGGAGAGCGTCGGACCGACGGCCGGCGCCACCATCGCCGCAATTCCCCACAGGCCAAGCGCCATCCCGATCTGGTGGCGGGGAACGATCATGTAGATCATCGCCATCCCGATCGGCATGATGAAGCCGCCGCTAACCCCCTGGAAGATCCGAAAGGCGATCAGACTGGTGTCGCTCCACGCCAGGCCGCACAGGAGTGAGCCGATGGTAAAGGCCGAGAGCGACAGCAAAAACATTTTTTTATACCCGTACTTGTCGCCGAGCGTGCCGCTCATCGGAATGACAACGGCTGACGCCAGCATGTATCCGGTCAGCACCCACTGAATGTCCTGCGTCGTGGACCCGAAGACGTTGACCAGCTTGGGCAGCGCCACGTTGATCAAGCTGTTGTTCAACACGGCGACGAACGTGCCGAGGATGATGGCGAACAGCGTCACCCAGAAGCTGCCGTTTTCCCCGGCGCGCTTGGCCTCTGTCGTTTGCGACACGCCGCTCGCCTCCTAATTCACCCGGACCTTGCCGCCGTCCGTCAGGCGGGCGTCCGGGGTGATGACGATCTTGTCGCCAGCGGCAAGACCGCCGGCGATGGTCACCCAGTCCTGCTGTTGGTCCTGAATGGTGAGAGGCGTCAGATGGACGACATCCCCGTCGAGCTTGTAGACAAAGGCTTTGCCTTCTTTCTGGACGACAGCGGACGCCGGGATTTTCAGCGCGCTGCCCGCCTGCTGGTCCAACAATACTTCCGCCACCATGCCGGCGCGCAGCAGCCCTTCCCGGTTGTTCACCCTGATTTTCACCGGGAATGTGGTGCTGTTGGCATCGGAGATCGGGCTGACAAACTCCACAGTGCCTGCAAACGTTTGATTGCCGAGGCTGCTGACGCGCACGGCAACCTTGCTGCCGGTGCGAATCCGGTTTATCGCTTCGGCCTGTACGCTTGCTTCCACCTTCACGTCATTCATGTTGACGAGGGTAAAGAGCGGCACGCCGGGCTGCGCCATTTCCCCCGGATCGATGCTGCGGCGGGCGACGATTCCGGAGATCGGGGCGGTAATCCTGGTGTTGGCCAACGTGATTTTGGCCAGATCCAGGCTGGACCGCAGCCGATCCACCTCCGCCTGCAGGGCAGCCAGCGAGTTGGGGGTTGCCCCCGCTTTGGCCAGGTCAAGCTGCGCCTTCGCCTGATCGTACCCGGTGCGGGCCTTTTCCAGCTCCAGCGAGGTTTTTTCAAATTCCGCCTGCGAGATGGCCCCCGTCTCATACAGCGCCTTCATCCGGTTGTAGGTGTTCTGGGCGACATCCTGGGCTGCTTTCGCCTGCTCGACGACGCTTTCGAGACGTTCCAGCTCCTGCGTGCGGGTACCGGCGCGCGCATCCGCCAGTTTCGCCTGGGCGCTGGCGATGCCGGATTCCGCCTGTTTCACCTGCTGGATGTAATCGGCGGCATCCAGCTGGGCCAATACAGCGCCCTGCTTGACCACGTCCCCTTCCTGCACGTTTACCGACGCCATCTTGCCGGCCAGCTTGGAAACCACCTGGATCTCCTCTGCCGCCGCCACTTTGCCGCTGGCGATGACCCCGCCTTCGGACACACTGCCGACGTTCCATACCTTTATGGCAGGCAGGCTGTTGTCAGGAGCGGCGGCCGACTCCGGGCTGCTGCATCCCGCAGCGACTAGGGCCAGGGAAGCGAGAAGAGACAGGCATGCGCATGTAATAGTTGATTTTCTGTTCATCGTGATCACCTATGTTCCTTTCACATCAATCTTGATGAATGCGTTCATCCCGGTAGACAGGTCCACATCCTCCATCTTGTCAATGGTGATCTTGATCGGAATCCGCTGCGTCACCTTGGTGAAGTTGCCGCTCGTGTTCGTGGAGGGCAGCAGGGAGAATGTGGCGTTGGTCGCCCTGCCGATTTCCGTCACGTGACCGTGCAGCGTCTTGTCCGGGAAGGCATCGATCGTAATCTCCACCGGTTGGCCAAGGTGGACGCGCCCTACTTCAGTCTCCTCAATGTTGGCGGAAATATAGAGCTTGCTTTCATCCACGACCATCGCAACGGTCTGGCCCGGGCTGACGACCTCTCCCACTTTGGCCAGCGTCTTGATGACCGTCCCTGTGATCGGGGAACGAAGCGTGGCGTTATCCAGCATGTTGGTCGGCAGATTGGCGGTGTCCTGCTCGCCGACGATCTGATCCGCTACCACCGGATCGCCGTCCGCGATGACCAGCGACGTGATCTTGCCGGAGATCCGCGGCATGATGCGGTAGATATCCCCTGTGACCCGGGCGTCTTCCGTTTTGACGTAATGCTCCCCTTCATACCAGTAGTAGCCGCCAATGCCGGCTCCGCTTGCCACCATCAAAGCCAGGATCAGGAATAAGACTGTTTTGCGGTTCATGCGTTCTCCTCAACTTTCTGTTCAATGATTCCAATCAATACATGCAGGGTGGAAATGATGGCATCCATCTGCTCTCCGGTGATCCCTTCGAGCATCTCGGCATAGTAGGCTTCATTGAGAAACGGAACCTGCTCCATCATCTCTTCCACTTTGTGTGTCTTGCGAATCCAAATCACCCGCCTGTCATGCTCATCCCGGACACGCTCCACCAGCTGACTGCGCTCCAGCCTGTCGATGATGCCGGAAATGGTGCTGTACGACAGATCGACAGACTGGCTGATCTGGCCGATGGTTTTGGGCCCTTGCGAAATTTCGCGCAATACGATCATCTGCGGCATGGTTAAGCCGCACCGTTCCCATTCCCTGGCCATCAGCAGCTGATAGGTCTTGATCAGCTTTCGCAGCAGGGTGCCAATCTCATGCGCTTTCCCCATGGTTCAATCTCCTATCTGCTAAGTATTTCGCGTCCGAAATTTTTTTACAAATGACAATATATCACAGGTAGCTTGGAATGGTAAAGAAAAAAAAGCGGGATTTCTACGAATCGCCGCTTTCCGTCACTTTCTGTTCGTTTGCGTTTGTTTCCTGGGGCAGTTTGGTAGAGGCCCCCGGTACATGGCGCGGTTCGTATTCCAATTCCTGAAACGAATGAACCGAGACCATCACCTGTCCATACCTGGCATAGGCGCGAATGAGGACGGGATAAGGATACAGATTTTGAAAGACAAAATCGGGCCCGTACCAGCTGACCGTCGCATCCCGGCCCGGCGGTACGTATGGGACTTCCCTGCTGTGGGAATAGCGCTTGAGGATGTGCATCCCGGCGCGGTCCACGGCGTTAAACAGCGTGGACGAGACCTGGCAGATGCCGCCGCCGATGCCTTCCGACAGCTCTCCCCTGACGATGACCGGGGCCGGCCGGTACCCTTTTTGCGCCGTCCGCTGACCGACCACCTTGTTGAAGGAAAAAACCTCGCCCGGCAAAAGCACCCAGTTGTTGATGGCCTGTGCCGCCAGGCTGATATTATGGGAACGATTGCGGTTGCGGGCGTTGAAGTAGGTGACATACCAGCCGATCTGTTTCTGCCGGACCTGTGCGAGCAGCTTCCTGTCCACCTTGGGCAGGAGCGTCCGGTAAGGATTTTGGACCAGCATGCCGCCCGTTCCGTAATAATACTGCAAAAAATCGTGCTTCAGCCGTTCCACGTCCAGCTGCCGCCCGTTTTCTTCGGCAATGATCCGGCCCGAATCGTCTATCCTGGCATTGATGGGCTGCCGGTTTACCCGGCTTGCCACCCAGGCAAGAAACCCATCCAGCTTCTCATCATCCACGAACGGCTTCCCCAGCAGCGGAAAGTGGTAATCGGCTTTCTGGGCAACCGCAACCGGCTGTCCGTCGATCTCGATGATAAAGCTGTCCGCCGTTGCCGATGGCTGCATCAGAAGCATCAACCCCGCCAGCCAAGCAAAACCCATGTGTCAGCACCTCCCAAATTAGTATGGGCAGACCCATGGGTTTCATCCCTGTTTTTGCTGCTTACGGGCGTGCGCTTGACGAAGCCGTCAGTTGTTCAGCTCCGTCATCCTGCCGGTCAGCATATAGATGTTCCACTCGCAAATATTGGTGACATGATCGGCGATTCTCTCCAGATACTGGGCGACCAGCAGCAGGTGCGTCCCCTGCGAGATCGTGTGCTCATGCTTGGTCATCACTTCAATCAGGTCGCGGAAGATTTTGGAGAACAATTTGTCCACGATATCGTCGCGGGCAGCCACCTCCTCCGCCGCCGCCTGATCTTTGGCGATGTATGCGTTCAGGCAGTCGCGGACCATCGCCTTGACGTTGTCCGCCATGATCGGGATATCGATCAGTGGTTTCACATACGGCTCGTTCATCAGCCGGCGCGTGGTTTTGGCAATCGCGACGGCATGATCGCCCATCCGCTCCAGATCCGTCACCAGCTTCAGCATGGTCCCCACCCTGCGCAGGTCGCTGCCAACAGGCTGCTGCAGCGCAATCAGGCGAAAACAGCCGGCTTCAATCTCCTGTTCAAGCTGGTTGATCATCCTGTCGTTTTCAATAACCTCTTCCGCCAGCTTCGTGTCCCGTTCCACCAAACTTTTAATCGCCTTGTGAATGGCCTCTTCGACCAAAGAGCCCATCGACATCAGCGTGCGATGCAGAATATCCAGCTGTTCCTCAAAAGCGTGTCTGCTCATGCGTACTCTTCTCCTCCCGGGGCGCCTCGACTTTTCCCCAAAAAAGATGCTCGACGCGTTCATGGTACATGGAGAATATGGACGCATGTTTAACGCCATGTATGTTTTTTGTAAATTTTTTGAATGCGAAAAAAGGCGAGGGTCTTCCCGATCCTCGCCACAGTTGTGCAGACAAAGTCCGTCGATCATGGGTAATGGTTCCCGCTCGCTCTCTTGACGACCGCGAGGAAGTTGTCCATGTCCGCTCCGAAAAGCGACGCGGGCAGGGGGCTCAACATCTGGGTGTTTCAGCGAAGTGAGACTATCGCCCCCTGTGTTCCCGCGTCTTCGTTTCTTCGCTTCGTCGGTCGTCAAAGGAGCTCGCTTGGCCCCATCACGCCATGAAGCTAACAAACGTTACTCATCAGTCTGTGGTGGGGATCCTCCTGACCCTCGCCTTGTCATGCCCGTTGAGGCAATGATACCGTAAAGGTCGTGCCAACGCCTTCCTTGCTTTCCACGCTGATCTGTCCGTCCAGATTCTCCACCAGATGCTTGACGATGGAGAGGCCGAGGCCGGTACCGCCCGAGTCGCGGGCCCGCGCCTTGTCCACCCGGTAGAAGCGTTCAAAAATGCGGCCGAGATCCTCCTCGGGGATGCCGATTCCCGTATCCGACACCCTGATGATCGTGCGTTCCTGATCCTGCTCGACGCTGATGGTGATCGTGCCGCCCTCCGGTGTATAGGCGATCGCGTTGCTTACCAGATTGAGCAGAATCTGGTGCAGGCTGTCGCGGTCCGTATGAAGCCAGACCTCCGCCATCTCCGGCAGGTTGAGCGACAGGTTCTTGCGCTGCACCTGCTCCTGCAGAAGCGCCGCCAGATCGTGAATCAACTGATGCACATTCAGCCTGCGGATGTCCAGCGGTATCTTCTTCTGTTCGATCTTGGACAGGTCGAGGATGTCGCGGATCATCCGGAACAGGCGCTCGCTCTCGTCATAGATGATCTGCAAAAAATTGCGGCATGTTTCCTCGTCATACATGGCGCCGTCCAGCAGCGTTTCGGTAAAGCCCTTGATCGACGTGATCGGGGTCCGCAGCTCATGGGAGACGTTGGTGACAAAATTGCTCCGCATCTTCTCCAGGCGGCGAATTTCGGTGATGTCATGGAGAACGGTCACGACCCCCTTCGCCTCGCCCTTGAAGTTGATGTATGGGGCGAAATGCACATCGAGGATGCGTTCCTCGGGGTAGTAGATGTGCACTTCCTGGCGAAACTTCTCCCCCGTGTCGATGCAGCGGTCGATATAGCGGCTGAGCCCGAAATTTTTCCCCGCTTCGATATGAAGTTTGCCGATCAGCTCATTGGCGGACGTGCCCAAAAGCTTCTCCACCGCCGGATTCACCAGCATGATGCGTCTGTTTTCCGAAACGAACAGCACGCCGCTCGTCATGTTGGTCAGCACGCCGGTCAGGCGCTGCTGGTTTTCCGAAATGGCGTACATCTGCTGTTCCAGGCTGGAGGCCATGAAATTGATCGCATCGGCGAGCTGGCCGATCTCATCTTTCGCCTTCAGCTTTACCCTGCTCTCAAACTGGCGCTGGGTAATGTTGCGCGCCACGCGGGTGATCTCTTCGATCGGTCTGCTGATGTTGGACGAAATCTTGGAAACGATCAGCGAACCGACCACGAGCGTGACAAACAGGCCGGTGATCAGGCTGTACCACATGCGATGGATCGTCCTGGTGATCTCTTCCATCGACATGGCGGAGCGCACGGCTCCGATCACGGTGGCCTCCGAACGGATCGGCACCGCCACGTACAGCATATCGTAGCCAAGCGTTCCGCTGTAGCGGCGCGACATGCCGGTTCCCCCCCGCAGCGCGGCGCTGAACTCGGGACGGGCGGCGTGGTTTTCCATATGCGTCGGGTCCGATTCCGAATCGTACAGGACCGTGCCCGTCCTGTCGATCACCGTCACGCGAACCTCGCCGTCAGGGGAAAACCGGCGGACCCGCTCCGCCAGCAGGACGGAATCCGCCAGCTGTTCCGGCTGCCTGATCGACTCCGCGATGAACCGGGATTCCCTTCCCAGCAGTTCCTGCATCGTATCCAGATACGATTGTTCCAGCACCTTGGCAAAAAATCCGCCCGTCAGCACCATGACGACGGAGATCAAGCCGAGGATGGTCAAGGAGAGTCGAATGCGGAAGCGCGTCACTTGCCCACCACCATCACGATCCTTCCAGCTTGTATCCTAATCCGCGCACGGTTTTGATATAGCGGGGATTTTTCGTATCTTCCTCCAGCTTCTCGCGCAAATGGCTGACGTGCACGTCGACGATGCGCGAGTCGCCGATAAAATCATAGTTCCACACGGCGTTCAGCAATTGGTCCCGCGTCAGCACGCGCCCTTGGTGGATTGCCAGATGATGCAGCAGTTCAAATTCCTTGGGCGTAAGCTCCACCTTCTGGTCGCCGCGGTACACCTCGTATTTCTCCGGATAGAGGCGGATTTCTCCAAATTGCAGGACCACGTCCTCATTCACGACCGCCGGCTCCGGAACCGCCTGGGTGCGCCTAAGGATCGCCTTCACCCGGGCCAGCACCTCCCGCGGACTGAACGGCTTCGTCAAATAATCGTCCGCTCCCAGCTCAAGCCCCAGGATCTTGTCCAACTCGTCATCCTTGGCCGTCAAAATCAGGATCGGCGTATTGTTTTTCTCTTGTCTGAGCGTTTTGCACACATCCATCCCGTCCACCTTTGGCAGCATCAAGTCAAGGATGATGAAGTCCGGGTTCTCTCTCTGAACCATCTCCAGGGCCTGTTTGCCGTCAAAGGCGGTTACCACCTCATACCCCGCTTTCTCCAGGTTGAACTGGAGCAGCTTGGCGATTGACACCTCGTCGTCCACGACCAAAATCTTCGTCACGTTTGCTGAACCCCCCACCGCACAGCAACAATCTTTCTTAACCTGTTCTTAACTTTCAGTCTGCCAAAAGGCAGTTCGGGATACAAGTTATTTTTCTGTAAAGAAAGCGCCCTGTTTTTGACAGGACGCTTCCGTATTGTCATGGGTGATGGTTCCTTCGCATCGTGGGTCGTCAAAGGAGCTCGCTTGGCCCCATCACTCATGTCTATTTATTTCACCGCTTCGGTTGATCGCATTTACTCCAATACTTTCAGGACGTTGCGCACAGAGTCTGCGGACTTATCCAGCGCCGCTTTCTCTTCCGCTGTCAGCTCCAGTTCGATTACCTTTTCGATACCCGCGCCGCCGAGCAGGGTGGGCACGCCGAGGTAGAGATCGTGGTAGCCGTACTCGCCTTCCAGATATGCGATGGAGGGCAGGATGCGCTTCTTGTCTTTCAGGATCGCTTCCGCCATCTGCACCAGGGATGCGGCCGGCGCGTAGTAGGCGGAACCGTTGCCGAGCAGGTTGACGATCTCACCGCCGCCTTTGCGGGTGCGCTCCACGATCGCATCGAGGCGGTCTTTCGGGATCAGGGTTTCCAGCGGGATGCCGCCGGCATAGGAGTAACGCACGAGCGGAACCATGTCGTCGCCGTGGCCGCCCAGGACGAAGCCGGTCACATCTTCCACGGACACGTTCAGCTCCTGTGCGACGAACGTGCGGAAGCGCGCGGTGTCCAGTACGCCGGATTGACCGATGACGCGTTCTTTCGGGAAGCCGGACGTTTTGTAGAAGGTATAGGTCATCGCGTCCACCGGGTTGGAAAGTACGATCACGATGGAATTGGGCGCATAGGTCTTCACTTGTTCCGCCACGGAGCGCATGATGCCTGCGTTGGTATTCACCAGATCATCGCGGGACATGCCCGGCTTGCGGGCGATGCCGGCGGTGATGATCACCAGGTCGGCATCTTTGATCTCTTCATAGTCAGCCGTCCCGGTGATGTTGGCGTCGAAGCCGAGCACCGGGGAAGACTCCAGCATGTCCAGCGCTTTTCCTTTGGTCGGATTTTCAAGCTGCGGAATGTCAACCAGCACGATGTCGCCCAGCTCTTTTTGAGCCAGGATGAAAGCGGTGGTTGCACCGGTGAAGCCGCTGCCGATGACGGCGATTTTTTTGCGTTTGAACATGGTCATAACAGGATCCCCTCCAGATCCGTGATTTTTCTTACATGTTCCTGATCAGCGCGTCGCCGAACTCGGAGCATTTCAGCTCGGTTGCTCCTTCCATCAAACGGGCGAAATCGTAGGTGACGGTTTTCGCGGAGATCGTTTTTTCCATGGCGTTGATCAACAGATCGGCCGCTTCGTTCCAGCCGAGATGACGCAGCATCATTTCGCCGGACAGGATGACGGAAGACGGGTTCACCTTGTCCAGACCCGCATATTTCGGCGCGGTGCCGTGGGTTGCTTCAAAGACGGCATGGCCGGTCAGATAGTTGATGTTGGCACCCGGAGCGATTCCGATGCCGCCCACTTGTGCGGCCAGCGCGTCGGAGATGTAGTCCCCGTTCAGGTTCAGGGTAGCTACGACATCGTATTCCGCCGGACGGGTCAGGATTTGCTGCAGGAAGGCGTCAGCGATCACATCCTTGATGATCAGCTTGCCGGCTGCTTCCGCTTCCTTCTGCGCCTTGTCGGCATCGCCGCCTTCCGCCTTGATGCGATCATATTGGGCCCAGGTGAACACTTTGTCGCCGAATTCGCGCTCAGCCACGGCATAGCCCCAGTTCTTGAACGCGCCTTCGGTAAACTTCATGATGTTGCCCTTGTGCACCAGCGTCACCGACTTGCGCTTGTTGTCCAGCGCGTAGTTGATCGCGGCGCGCACCAGACGCTCCGTTCCTTCCTTGGAGACAGGCTTGATCCCGATACCGGACGTTTCCGGGAAGCGGATTTTCTTCACGCCCATCTCTTTCTGCAGGAACTCGATCACTTTTTTCACTTCCGGCGTTCCTTCCGCCCATTCCACACCGGCATAGATATCTTCGGTGTTTTCGCGGAAAATCACCATGTCGGTCAGCTCCGGATGTTTCACCGGGGACGGCACGCCCTGGAAGTAGCGAACCGGACGCACGCACGCATAGAGATCAAGCTCTTGGCGCAGCGCGACGTTGATGGAACGGATGCCGCCGCCAACCGGTGTGGTGAGCGGTCCCTTGATGGCGATCAGGTATTCCCGCACGGCCGTCAGCGTATCTTCCGGCAGCCATTCGCCGAATTGATTATAGGATTTCTCCCCTGCGTACACTTCAAACCAGGCGATTTTCTTTTCGCCCTTGTACGCTTTTTCTACCGCCGCGTCCAGCACGCGCACGGCTGCTTTCCAGATATCCGGTCCGGTACCGTCACCCTCGATGAACGGAATGATCGGATTGTTGGGAACAAGCAGACGTCCGTTATCTACCTTAATTTTTTCGCCGGATGTCGGCATCGACAAGGTTTTGAACACTGTAATCCCTCCACATCGCATATATAGGAAAATATTGGAAAAACGAAGCCACAAACGCAGGAGAACTACCACCCTGAATGTGGTAGTTCCTGCGGTCTCCCATCGACCGGGCGGTTAGCGGCGGTCGATCGGCACGTAATGCTGATTGACTGGGCCGGTGTAATCGGCGCGCGGACGAATCAGCCGGTTGTTTTCATATTGTTCCATGATGTGTGCGGTCCAGCCGGACATGCGGCTGATCGCAAAAATCGGGGTGAACAGATCGTTTTCCAGCCCGAGCGACATGTAGACCGATGCGGAGTAGAAGTCAACGTTCGGCTTCAATCCTTTTTCTCCGGTCACCATCTCTTCGATCTTGACGGACATTTCGTACAGTTCGGGACGTCCCACCTGTGCCGTCAATTGCTTTGACATCGCTTTCAGCCACTTGGCGCGCGGATCGCCATCCTTGTAAACGCGGTGGCCGAAGCCCATGATCTTCTCCTTGTTATCCAGCTTCTGCCGGATGTAGGATTCCACGCGGTCGATGGAGCCGATCTCCGTCAGCATGGACGCTACCGCCTCGTTGGCTCCGCCGTGCAGCGGTCCTTTCAGCGTACCGATCGCAGAGACGATGCCGGAATAGATGTCGGTCAGCGTCGCCACCGTTACGCGCGCGGCAAACGTCGACGCATTAAACTCATGGTCGGCGTGCAGGATTAACGCGACGTCAAACGCTTTGACCGCCGTGTCCGAAGGCTCCTGACCCGTCAGCATGTACAAAAAGTTCTTGGCAATGCTGTAGGAAGGATTGGGCGCTACCGGCTCCAGCCCTTTGCGGATGCGGGCGAAAGCGGCGACGATTGTCGGGGTTTGCGCCACCAGGCGGATCGACTTGCGGTAGTTGGCCTCCGCATCCATATCCTGCGCTTCCGCATCGTAGAGCGCCAGGGTGGAAACAGCCGTGCGCAGCGCCGCCATCGGGTGAACACCGTGCGGATATGTACGGATGTTGTCGATCACCTCTTGGGGTACAGCGGCATTTTCACCAAGCTGCTTCTTCAGTTCTTCCAGTTGCTCGCGCTTCGGCAGCACACCGTGCCAGAGGAGGTAGACGACTTCTTCGAAGGTGGCGTGCTCGGCAAGCTCGTCAATGTTGATCCCGCCGTAGCTGAGGACGCCGTCTACGATGGAACAGATGGACGATTGCGCGGCAACGACGCCTTCGAGTCCACGAGTAGCTGTCATAATACTCTCTCCTTTTTTAGCGTATTGGTCCCTCTCGTGAATTGTTCAGGCAGACTTCCTTTTTACCGCCATTCCCCAAGATTTGAAAAGGCATCCATCGATCACCGTGGGCAAGGAAGTGCGGATGAAAGCGAGAGACGCCTTTCCATCGCAAGGAAAAAAGGAAAGAGAAAGAAGATACGTGCATGTATCCCCTTCAGCATGGCAATACAAAGAAAGTACCCATAATCCGACAACAATTATAAAAGATTATTACGCCTTTGTGAATGATAAAGTTCCAAGATGCATGCAATCCGCCATGAACGGTATGCATGCTTGCCCGGCGGGAAACGCTTGCGGCATAATGAAAGCAAAAGCTGTACTTACAGGTAAAGGAGGGGCTTTTTTTTGTCCAGCGACAATTGGCTTGCCCGCCATTTTCAGATCGTTCGCTTTCTCTGGGTCTGTGTCATCCTGTACATCGGTTACCGCGTTTTCCTGTTCGCAACACCCTTACTTTACCCATTTTTTATCTCCTTACTCATCGCGTTGATGATCAACCGGCCCGTCGCGTACCTGCAGCAAAAAGCAAGATTGCCGAGGTGGCTCGCGGTTCTGCTCCTGCTCGCCCTGCTGCTGGCCGTATTAGGGGGATTGATCACGCTGGCCATTACGGAAACCGTGATTGAGATCGGCCACCTGATCGACAGGCTCTCCCCCATTGCCAACGAGTTCGCCGACTATCTGCAGCAAACCATTTCGCAGGATTTTGTGACCGGCTTGTACAACCAGGTCAAGTATTTCTACAACCAGCTGGACCCGGCGTACAAGGAGAACATCGATGCCTATGTCGGCAATGCGATCCGGACCGTCACGGCTGCGGGTAAAGAGCTGGTCGTCGGCTTTCTGGCCGGACTGCAGAACTTCCTCCTGTCGCTGCCGAATCTGGCCACCGTGCTGGTGATCTCGCTGTTGGGCGCTTTTTTTATCAGCAAGGACTATGATTTATGGAACCGCCGCTTCCGCCGGCTTCTGCCCAAACATTACAGCAGCCGCATCGACCAGATTGCGCTCGACCTGCGCAATGCGCTGTTCGGATTTGTGAAGGCGCAGCTGACGCTGATCTCGTTAACCGCCGCGATCGTGATCGTCGGGCTGTTGATCCTGCGCGTCGATTTTGCCGTCACCATCGGTTTGATCACCGGGCTCGTCGACCTGCTCCCTTACCTGGGAACGGGCACCGTATTTGTGCCGTGGATCGTGTACGCCTTTTTCAAAGGTAATTATTCGCTGGTCATCGGTCTCTCCATCCTGTACGGCATCGTCGTGATCTTCCGGCAGATTGTGGAGCCGAAAGTGGTTGCCGAAAACGTGGGGCTCGATCCGCTTCTGACGTTGGTGGCGCTGTTTGTCGGCCTGCAGCTGTTCGGCTTCTTCGGCCTAATCGTCGGTCCGGTGAGCCTGGTGGTCATCAACGCCTTGGTCAGGGCGAATGTGCTGGCCGATCTGTGGGCCTACATCAAGAAAACCCCGCCGACTTGAGCTAACGCTCCACCCACTCGGCGATAGCTAACGCTTCGCCGAGTGGGGTCCCTTGCTGTTGACGGCGGGGGCCCCCAACCTTTCTCACGTCGCTTTATCGCTTTAAAGAAAAGCCTTCCTAACGGCGGAAGATCATCGTGATCCGGCCGGACGCAATTAGCGACACGATCCATTTTTTCAGGAAAAAGCGCACGAACATGCGGGTGTAGGGAATCAGCAGCACCAAGCCGGCGATATCGGTGAAAAATCCCGGCGTCAGCAGCAGCATGCCGCCGGCGAGAACCAGAAGGCCGTCCAGCAGCGCATCGGTCGGCAGCTGGCCGCGCGACAGCTGCAGCTGCACGAGGCGCAGCACCTGCAAGCCCTGCTGTTTGGCCAGCCAGGCTCCCAGCACGCCGGACAGAATCACCAGGCCCACGGTTGTCCAGCCGCCGATCCATTTGCCAACCGCAATCAATCCCCACAGTTCGATCGCCGGTACGACGATAAACAACAGCACCAAAAGGCGAAACATCGCATGCCCTCCTATGTTGCAGCGTTTTCCTGCGCCCGGGCTGCCTGGTTGGCATGGTACGCTTCTTCCAGCCAGGCGTAGAGCTCGGGCAGCTGCCGGGAGAGGCGGACGGGTTTAAACGCCGCGTTGGTGAAGACGTGCATCGTCTCTCCCGTAACCAGCAGTTGACCGTCGCCGGGCCGGGTGATCTCGTAGCCAAAGGCCAGGCGCAGCGGCGTTAGCCGGGAAATGCATGTCCGCACCACCACCACATCGTCATAGCGGGCGGGCTGCTTGTACGAAAGCGATGCATCGGTGACCGGCAGCAGCAGCCCCTGCTCCTCCAGCTCACGGTAGCTGAACCCCGCTCCGCGCAAAAAATCCGTTCTCCCCACTTCAAACCAGTGCAGATAATTGGCATGGTAGACCACGCCCATCTGATCGGTCTCACTGTATCTTACACGGATCTCTGTGTTCCAATGCATGGGCTTGCTCATATCCTCTCTCCTTTCATCCCCTTGCTATTCATACTAACATGTTTTGATCCAGACACCAATGAAAGCGCCGGATTCCGGGGGAGCGTCCGCCCGTCGGAGAATGCTGGTGGAGAAGCGGAGCAGGGAGGCGGCGGGCATAGCGGATATGCTATCCGATTCCGGCATGACGCCGCCAGTATCCGCCAGCCACATGCGACGCATCAAAGGAAACGATAAACGCGTCCGGATCAAGCTGCCTGATATCGGCCAGCAGCCCGGAAAAGCTTTTGCGCGGAGCCAGAATGAAAAGCATCTGCCTGGCCCCATCCGCTCCGTAGCCCGTCCACACGGTGACACCGAATCCCCGCTGCCGCAGAGGGGTGGCCAAGTCCCGTTCGCAATCGGTAATCACCTGCAGGCTGATGTACCCGAGCGCGATCCGCTGCTCCAGGTAGGTGCCGAGCAGCACCCCCACCCCAAATGTCAAGCTGTACACGACGATCCCCAAGGGGGACTGGAGGTTGTTGAGCACGATGGACAGCCCGCAGATGTATACGAACACCTCCGCCGTGCTGATCAGGGTGGCAAGCAGTTTCCTTCCCCTGATCATCAGCACCACGCGCAGCGAGTTCAGCGCCACATACAGGATCTGGATCAATCCCATCCACACATAGATCATGCCAGTCCTCTCCTCTGTCTGTCCGTTACCTTTCTGAAAGTGCAAAAAAAGATAGGTTTCGAAAAACCTATCTCAGTGGGGGACAAAGTCGGTTCTATCATGGATGATGGTTCCTGCTCGCTCTCTTGACGACCAGCAAAGAAGTTGGCTTCTGTCCGCTCCGAAACGCGACGCGGGCGGGGGCTCAACATCTGGGTGTTTCGGCGAAGTGAGACTCACGCCCCCTTAGCTCCCGCGTCTTCGTTTCTTCGCTGAGCCGGTCGTCAAAGGAGCTCGCTTGGTCCCATCATGCCATGACTCTGACTGAAGTTTGTCATCAATCTAAGATAGGTTTCGAAAAACCTATCTTCCGCGCTTAACGCTGTCTGGCCATATATCCGCACAACAGATTCAGGATCGCATGGGCGCCCGTTTTCACGGTCCCCATGTGCCGGTGGTCGCGGAAAGGATCGAGGCAAACCAGGTCCATGCCGCATACCAGGGGTTCTTTTCCCAGGAGATAGAGCGCGTCAAACAGCTCCCACGGGGACATTCCCCCCGGCGTGGAAGCGGGAGCGGCGGGAGCGAACGCGGCGTCCAGCACGTCGATGTCCACCGTCACATAGATCAGATCGACCCGTTGGCGCAGATACTCCACCGCCTCCGCTACCACCTGCTCGATTCCCTTTCGTTTCACCTCGCGCAGCGTTACATACCGCACCCCGTGTTGATCGGCATACTGCTTGAGGGAGTAGGTGTTGAAATAACCGTGCAGCCCGATGTTGACCACATGCTGGCCGGAGACGGTTTGCGACTCGATCAGGCCGCGAATCGGCGTCCCGTTGCTCGGTCCCCCGTCCCGCAGGTCGCGCAGGTCAAAGTGGGTGTCAAACTGGACAATCCCGATCGTTTTGTCCCGGTGATGCTGTTTGACCGCCTTCACCAGCGGGTTGGTGATGGAGTGATCGCCGCCGATCATGACCGGCAGAAACGGCGGGTTCCGGTCGAGCACCTCCAGCAATCCCTGCTCGATGTTGTGATGGCAGCGGGGAATATCCGTCACATGCATCTTCACGTCGCCCAGGTCCACAATCTGCAGGGTGGAAAGATCGATATCGTAATCAATGTTATAGGCCGCAAACGATTTCCAGATCATCCGGATGGCATTGGGATTCTCGCTGGCAGCCGACGGACTGATGGACGAGCGGGAAAGCGGGACGCCCAGCAGGCCCACGTCGAACGGCTCCCCCTGGACGTGCTGCCGGATCAGCTGATTCATCCGCATCTCCGGCCCCGGTGGCGGCGCAGCGTTCCATTTCATCTGCGGGGGATCAATGTAGCCATAGCCGTTCGTCATACGATCCTCCCCTCCCTGACCACCACACGGCCATCCTTCACCACGGTATCGACCAGGTTGACGCCGAAGTTGTACTGCAGGTATACGTAGTTGGGCGCATCGAATACCACCAGATCCGCTTTCTTGCCCGGCTCGATGCTGCCGATTTCCCGGCCGCGCCCGATGGCATGGGCGGCGTTGATGGTGCTGGCGGTGATCACCTCAGCGGGCGTCATTTTCATGGTCAGGCAGGCCAGATTCATCACCAGCGGCAGCGATTCCGTCGGGCTGGAGCCGGGATTGCGGTCGGTCGAGAGCGCAACCGGCACTCCCGCTTCGATGAGCGCGCGCGCCCGTGCCGGCTGCTCCATCAGGAAGAGGGCCGTTGCCGGCAGCAGCACGGCGATGACGCCCGCCTGCGCCATGGCCCGCATGCCCTCATCGGATGCTTTCAGCAGATGATCCGCCGAGATGGCTCCTACTTTGGCGGCCAGTTCCGCGCCGCCGAAAGAGACGATTTCGTCGGCGTGAATTTTGGGGATCAATCCCCACTGTTTCCCCGCCTCCAGAATCCGCTCCGACTGCTCCACCGTAAACACGCCCTGCTCGCAGAACACATCGCAAAACTCGGCCAGCTTTTCGGCGGCCACCCGGGGCAGCATCTCCTCGATCACGATGCGCACGTATTCGTCGGGATCGTGCTTGTATTCCTGCGGCACCGCATGCGCCCCCATAAA
Organism: Brevibacillus sp. SYP-B805; assembly: GCF_011059135.1. Classification (GTDB taxonomy): domain Bacteria; phylum Bacillota; class Bacilli; order Brevibacillales; family Brevibacillaceae; genus Brevibacillus_F. Next base: position 41,888 of record NZ_JAALGD010000004.1, read on the forward strand.
GGTGGAAACCACGTCGACCGGATGGCGTTCGTGCAATAGGCGCGCCACCCTAAGCTGCTTCAATTCGTCTTCCACCGTAAGGCCATAGCCGCTCTTGGCTTCCACCGTGGTGACACCGTGCTGCAGGAACCGGTTCAGCCGTTTCCACGACTCCTGCAGCAGCTCCTCTTCGGTGGCGGCGCGGGTTTGGGTGGTGGAGTACAGGATGCCGCCGCCCTGCTGGAGAATCTCCAGATAGGTGGCACCCTGCAGCCGCATCTCCAGTTCCCGTTCCCTGCTGCCGGCAAACACCAGATGGGTATGGGGATCAACCAGGCCGGGAGTGACGATTTTGCCGGCCGCGTCGATCACCGTATCCGCTCCTCCCAGCGAACGGACGAAGTCTTCCGCTTCCGCATCCGGCCCGACAAAGCGTATCCGCCCGTTCTCGCAGACCACTCCCCCCTGTTCAATGATCCGCAGATCTTCCATCTCGGCGCCCCTTTTCGGCGCGTCGCTTGCCCCGCCGACCGTGATGACCTGCGCCGCATTCCTGATATAGGTTCTCTGCTCCATCCTCGTCATCCCTTTTGGTTCAGCATCGGAATCTTGATGCCTTTTTGTTTGGCCGTTTCGATAGCCAGCTCGTAGCCGGCGTCGGCATGTCTGACCACGCCCATGCCGGGGTCTGTGGTGAGGACGCGTTCCAGCCGCTTGGCCGCATCTTCACTGCCATCCGCCACCACCACCATGCCCGCATGCAGGGAATAGCCCATGCCGACCCCGCCGCCGTGGTGCACCGACACCCAGCTGGCTCCGGCGGCCGTGTTGAGCAGCGCGTTGAGAATCGGCCAGTCCGCAATGGCGTCGCTGCCGTCTTTCATCGCTTCCGTCTCCCGGTTGGGGGAGGCCACCGAGCCGGAATCCAGATGGTCGCGCCCGATCACGATGGGGGCCGACAGCTCGCCCGATGCCACCATGTCGTTGATGATTCTGCCGAAACGGGCGCGCTCGCCGTAGCCCAGCCAGCAGATGCGCGCAGGCAGGCCCTGGAAGGCGATCTTTTCCCGCGCCATTCTGATCCAGTTGCACAGGTGGGTATTGTAGGAGAATTCGCGCAGGATCACTTCGTCCGTCTTGTAGATATCCTCGGGATCACCCGACAGGGCTACCCAGCGGAACGGCCCTTTGCCTTCGCAGAACTGCGGGCGAATGAAAGCAGGCACGAAGCCGGGGAAATCAAACGCGTTTTTCACCCCTTCGTCATAGGCCACCTGCCGGATGTTGTTGCCGTAGTCGAAGACGACCGCGCCGCGTTCCTTCATCTCCAGCATCGCCCGGACATGGACGGCCATGCTGGCTTTCGCCTGCTTCACATACCGTTCGGGGTCTTCCTTGCGCAGCCGTGCCCCTTCCTCCATCGTCATGCCGGCCGGCAGATAGCCGTTTAACGGATCATGGGCCGAGGTTTGGTCGGTCACGATGTCCGGAATAAATCCGCGCCGCAGCATCTCCGGCAGAATCTCCGCCGCGTTGCCGAGCAGCCCGATGGAGAGCGGCCGTTTTTCCGCCTTGGCTTCCTGGGCCAGCCGGATCGCTTCGTCCAGCGATTCCACCATCATGTCGCAGTACCGGGTCTCGATCCGCTTCTCGATGCGCGTCCGGTCCACCTCGATGGCGATCACGACCCCCTCGTTCATGGTAACGGCAAGCGGTTGGGCACCGCCCATTCCGCCCAGACCGGCCGTTACGGTGATGGTGCCTTTCAGCGTTCCGCCGAAGTGCTGTCTGGCGCATTCGGCAAACGATTCATACGTTCCCTGAACGATCCCCTGGCTGCCGATGTAGATCCAGCTTCCGGCCGTCATTTGCCCGTACATGATCAGCCCTTTTTTGTCCAGCTCATGGAACGTCTCCCAGTTGGCCCAGGCCGGCACGATGTTGGAGTTGGCCAGCAGCACGCGGGGCGCATCCTTGTGGGTGCGGAAGACCGCAACCGGTTTGCCGGACTGGATCAGCAGCGTTTCATGCTCCTCCAGGTTGCGCAGCGATTCGACGATGGCGTCAAAAGCCGCCCAGTTTCTCGCCGCCTTGCCAATGCCGCCGTATACGATCAGATTTTCCGGATGCTCGGCCACCTCCGGGTCAAGATTGTTCATCAGCATGCGCAGGGCCGCTTCCTGCACCCATCCTTTCGCCTGAAGCTGTCTGCCTCTTGGGGCGCGGATGATCCGTTTGTCCGTATTCATAGGTTTCCTCCTTGCATTCAATCTCGTTTTCTTCATGATAGGGGGTGCGTGGCAAAACAGCACTAGACGGAATTATGGTAAGTTGTAACTTTTTGCAATGTTGTAACGTCGCCTTTCCCCGATCTTGCCATTCTTGTCGTTTCTAGTTTTTTTTGCGTTTTCCACTTCTTCGGGGAAACGCCGCAGATCGCCTTGAACACCCGGCTGAAATAGTTGGGATCCTGGTACCCGATGGAGGCGGCAATGTCCGAAATGGTATATTCGTCCATAAGCAGCAGCTCTTTGGCCCGTTTGATGCGCACATGGGTAATGTACTCCACAAACGTCATGTTCATCACTTTTTTGAACAAATGGCTCAAATAATAAGGACTGCGGTTGATATGTTCGGCCGCCTGCTCCAGCGTGATGGGCTGGTGAAAGTTGGCGTTGATGAAGTCCAGCACCCGGTCGATCATCAGATGATGGGTGGAGAACACCGCATTCTCCGCCAGCTCCTCCATAAATCCTTTCCATTTGGCCAGCAAATCATCGGCCGATTCGCAGTTCAGAAAGAGTTCCCCCTTCTGCAGGAAGGACCGGAACTGCTCCTGTTCTGTATAGTGAAAATGTTTCGTCATCTTGAGCCAGACATACATCAGCGTCAGCTTGTAATAAAGCGGGGACACCCCGCCTTCCTTCAGCCGGACCAGCTTCTTTTCCAGTTCGCCGAAAAGAAATGCCAGATTCTCCCTGGTGATCTCTTCCTCGTCAAACGGCACCTCGATCTCCTCAATGATCTCCTTGTTGAACAGGGCGGGAAAGTCGGCATAGGCGCAGATTCTGCCGGACGAAAAATAAAACTCCAGGGAAAGGAGGCGCTTCGCCTCTTCATAGGAGTGGTAGAGGAGCATCGGGTTTTTGTATTCGTCCCCGCAGGCGATATTGAGCACATACCCCGTCTGCGCTTTTACCTCCTGATGCAGCCGCAGCCCAAGCTTTTTCATGTTCTCCACCAGTTCATGCTTCTGTTCCCCTTTTTTCGGGGTGTACAGCAGCACAAACTCATCCTGGATCAGCGTGGCGATCATGCCGGTATCCTGGCTGAAAGCCTGCACGGTATGGAAAACCTGGGTAAGAACCTGCCTGCGCCACGCGTCCGACTTGTTCGCCATCAGTTCGTTCAGGCGGCTGATCCTGGCTACCATCACGCTGCTGGGGAGCGCATCATAGCCCAATTGGATGGCCTGATTCCAGACTTCGCGCAGATTGGTCACCTGCCCATGGATCAGCGTGGAAACCCACTCTTTTTTCAATGCCTCCCGCCTGGCAGCCCCCTCTTTGGCATGGGGGCGCCTTGCCGTCGTTTCCCCGACCTGTTGGAGCGCTTCCATGAACGATTGGATGGCGAGCGGTTTGACGAACAGCCGATAGCATCCGGCTTCCATGCATCGGATGGCCAGATCAAAATCCTTCGTCTCCGTGATGCCAATCACAACGGATGTTTTGGCGACTTCCGACATGCTTTTCCAATCGTCATGGCTCAACATGTCCACATCCACGAGCAGCAGCTGATGCTGACCCGTGAACGCCTGTTCAAACAGATCCTTGGCGTTGGCTGCTTCCGTGAAGCGCTCGATCGCCAAGCCGGATTGCTCCAGCATCCATCTCAGGCCATTTCGCTGAAAGTCACTCTTCTCCGCGACCAAGACATTCATGCTGTCCTCCTTACGGCTGAATTCGTTTCAGCCCCGCTTCCCGGGCGGTTTTGTCGGCGATCTCGTATCCGGCGTCAGCATACCTCACCAGACTGACCCCCACGTCGCCAAGAAAGAGGTTGGGCAATTTCTCCGCGGTGCGCTGACTGCCGTCCACCACGATGCTCATGCCGGCATGAAGCGAATAGCCGATACCCACTCCGCCTCCGGAATGGAAGCTCACCATCGTGGCGCCGTTTGCCGTGTTCAACAGGGTGTTTAGTATGGGCCAGTCCCCAATGACGTCGCTCCCATCCTTCATCCCCTCCGTTTCCCGCAGGGGCGAAGCCATCGACCCGGCATCCATGTGATCGCGCGTGAACACGACGGGGGCGCGCAGGACCTTCTCCGCCACCATGGCGTTGACCCGCTCCGCCAGCCAGATGCGCTCCTTGGCATTCATCCAGCACACCCTGGCCGGCAGCCCCTGGAAGCGGATATTGGCCTGCGCGTACTCGATCCACTGCTTTACCCGTTCATTGTCAAGCTGCTTCAGCAGCAGCTGGTCAATCGCATAGATATCCGCCGGATGGCCGGAAAGCGCGATCCAGCGGAACGGACTCAGCCCCTCGCACTGCAGTTCCCGGATATAAAGCGGTACGAAATTGGATATCGTAAAAGCTTCTTTAAGCCCGGATTCGAACGCCTGCTGGCGGATATTGTTGCCGTAGTCAAATACAATTGAACCCTTTTTTAGAAATCCTAACATCGCCTTCACGTGCTGCACAACAGTCATTTTGGCGTCCCGCAGGTACATGTCGGGAACCTGCTTGCGGATGAGGTTGGCATGTTCCACCGTATACTCCGTGGGGATATACCCGTTCAACAGATCGTGGGCGGATGTCTGGTCCGTCACCACATCGGGGATGATCTCCCGTCGCAGCAGTTCCTGATAGACATCGGCGGCATTGCCCACCAGGGCGACATTGAGGCTGGTGCGGGTGCGTTTGGCGTCCATCACGTAGCGGACCGCTTCCTCCAGATGATCCGTGGTCACATCGCAGATGTTGTATTTGATGCTGCGCGCCACTTTCTCCCGGTCAACTTCGACGATGAGGCAGATGCCCTGATTCATTTTGATCGCGGTCGGCTGGGCGCTGCCCATCCCGCCAAGCCCGCTGGTCAGCACCCACTTGCCGGCCAGGGTTCCCTGAAAATGCTGCCTGGCGACCGCATGAAACGTCTCATAGGTGCCCTGCAAAATGCCCTGGGTGCCGATATAGGACCAGGCGCTGGCGGTGGACTGACCGTACATCGTCAGTCCTTTCCGCTCCAGCTGCCGAAATTGTTTCCAGTTGGCATAGGCAGGCACCACCACCGAGTTGACGGCGATCACGCGCGGTGCCATTTCCGTCGTGCGGAAGACGGCGACCGGTTTGCCGGATTGGATGAGCAGCGTCTCGTCCTCATCCAGGCGCTCCAGCGTTTGCATGATGGCCGCCACCGCCTCCTTGCTGCGGGCCGCTTTCCCTGTGCCATACACCACGAGATGATCGGGATCTTCTGCGACATCCGGATCAATGGTGTTTTGCAGCAATCGCAGAATGCCTTCCGTTTGCCAATTTTTGCAGCGCAATCCCTCTGCGGGAGAATGGACCGCTTTCCCCATCGCATTCATCCTCTCGTGATTTATAACGTGCCTACCTGGGCTTCCACTTCCCGTATCCACTCGCCGCTCTCCACGAAGCGGATCGCCAGATGCAGGTCGGGATAAAACAGACGGTCTTCCTGCCAATAGGGAATGTGTGTCCGCAGCAATTCGTAGATTTTCCCCGTGCCGCGGCCAAATCCCAGCGGTTTGTGGAAATCCAGCGCCTGGGCCGCCGCCAGCAGTTCAATGGCAATCACCTTCTGGGCGTTCTTCAGCACCTGCAGCGCCTTGAGGGCCGCCGGCGTCCCCATGCTGACATGATCCTCCTGGAATGCGGAGGTTGGGATGGAATCCACCGAGATCGGGTGGCACAGCACCTTGTTTTCCGCCACCAGCGAAGCGGCCACGTACTGCGGAATCATGAAGCCGGAGTTGAGGCCGCTCTTCTCCACCAGAAAAGGCGGCAGTTCGCTCACATGCGGATTGACCAGCCGATCCAGCCGGCGCTCCGACACATTGGCCAGTTCCGAAATCGCCATCGCCAGCATGTCCATCGTCAGGGCCACGGGTTCGCCGTGGGCATTGCAGGCGGAGATGGCGATGCCGCCAGCCCCGTCTTCAAACAGCAGCGGATTGTCCGTTGCCGCATTCAGTTCGATCGTCACCATCTCTTCCGCATGGCTGATCTTGTCGCGGCAGGCGCCGTGGATCTGCGGAATGGACCGCAGGCTGAGCGCATCCTGCAGCCGGTAATCCTTGTAGGTTTCCGCAATCTCGCTGTCCTGCAGCAGCGCCAGCAGATTGGCCGCCACCCGGCGCTGTCCGGGGAACGGCCGGAGGTTGTGCACCCGTTCATCGAAGGCATAGCGCGTCCCTTTCAACGCTTCGACGCTCATCGCCCCCGCGATGTCGGCCCATTTGGCCAACTGTTTGGCATCATGGATCACCAGCGCGCCGATTCCGGTCATGCACACCGTGCCGTTTACCAGCGAAAGGCCCTCTTTTTCCTTCAATTCCAGCAGCGGAATGCCCGCCTGTGCCATCGCTTCCGCTCCGGACAACAGAGCGCCCCGGTAGTACGCCTGCCCCAACCCGATCAAGACCAGCGAGATATGGGCCATGTGGGTCAGATAGCCGACCGAGCCCTGGGACGGCACCCAGGGGACAACCCCCTCGTTTAACATGCGGATCAAGGTTTGCACCACTTCCAGGCGCACCCCGGAGTGGCCCTGGCTGAAGTTGGTGACGGCCGCGAACATGATCGCCCGCACGAAATCTTCCGGCAGCGGTTCCCCGACCCCGCAGGCGTGGCTCATCAGCACGCGCCGGGACAGCAGGGATGCCTCCTCTGCCGACAGCCGCACCTTGCACAGTTCGCCCAGCCCGGTGGTGACGCCGTACACGATCCGCCCCTCGGCGACAAAACGATCGACCAACCGGCGGCAGCGCGCGATTTTTTCCGCCCCCTGAGAGCTCAGCTGCACTTCCGCCCGGCCGCGCGCCACCGCTGCCAGCTGATCGATGGTGACCGGACCGTCACCGATGATAACCTGTCTTCCTGTCTGCATCTCAGGCGTTCACTCCCACCATGTTCCGTTCGGCGCGCAGGAGCTCCTGGATATGCGCCAGACTGAGTTCCCCCACGTGCCGATCCTCTTCATCCACGACCGCCAGCTTCTCCGCTCCGGAACGCAGCATCAGGGAGAGGGCCGCTTTCAGGTTGTCGTCGCGGCGGATCCTGCGGCTGCCGGCCGGCGCATCCTTCCCTGCCGCCGGTTTCATCGCGGCTTCAACGGCAATCAGGCTGATCTGGCGGATCACATCCTCCCCGCCGATCAGATTGCGCACAAAGTCGTTTTTCGGTTGGGCAATGATGGCAAGCGGCGTATCGTACTGCACCACTTCGCCGTCCTTCATGATGATGATCTTGTCTGCCAGACGCAGGGCTTCATCCACGTCATGGGTGACGAACAGAATGGTTTTGTGCAGCTTTTTCTGAATGGAAACCAGCTCGTCCTGCAGCTTGGTACGGGTAATGGCGTCGATCGCCCCGAATGGTTCATCCATCAGCATGAAAGGGGGATCTGCCGCCAGCGCACGGGCAAGCCCCACCCGCTGCTGCTGGCCGCCCGACATCTGCCGCGGATACCGCTTCCGGTACTGGCCGGGATCGAGATGGACCAGCTCCAGCAGTTCATCGATCCGGCGCTCGATGCGCTCTTTGGGCCAACCCAGCATGTCCGGCACGACGGCGATGTTCTGCTCGACGGTCATGTGCGGGAACAGGCCGCTCTGCTGAATCACGTACCCGATCTGGCGGCGCAGCTCGTTCACCGGCACCTCGCGCGTATCCTTCCCGTTTACATAGATGGTGCCCGCCGACTGCTCATACAGGCGGTTGACCATTTTCAGGAGAGTGGTCTTCCCGCAGCCCGAACTTCCCAGCAGCACGACCAATTGCCCTTCCTCGACGCTCAAGTTGACATTGTTGACCGCCGGCCTGTCGCTGCCGGGATACCATTTGCTAACGTTTTCAAATCTGATTCCGCCCACGTCCTTCACCCTTTTCCTATGGATTGAAAGGGGCCTTCATGCAGGATGCGGGCCCCTTTTCCGATTGATTATTTGAGCAAGCCTTTTTCCTCGAGGAACTCCTTGGCGACGGCAGCCGGCTCTTCCTTGTCGTCGCCGTCCACCTTCCAGTTGAGGCTCGCCATCACTTCATTCGTCAGCAGGGCGTTCACCTTGCCGATGATCTCTCCCACCTCGGGGTACTTGGCCAGCAGCTCTCCCCGCACCTGAGGCACCACGTGATACGGCGGCCAGAAGTGCTTGTCGTCTTCCAGCGCCACCAGGTTGTAACCGGCGATTTGACCGTCTGTACCAAAGCCGATCGTCACATCCACCTGACCGGCCGTCAGCGCCTTGTACTTCAGCCCGATGTCAAACAGCTTGGCCGATTTGAACTGGAAGCCGCCATAGGTTTTCTGCAGGCCCGGCAGTCCGTCGGCGCGGTCGCCGAATTCGGGAATCAGCGCAAAGCGGAGTTCGGGTGCTTTCGCCGACAGATCGGAGAGGGTCTTGAGGCCGTATTTGTCCGCCACTTCTTTCGTCGTGACCAGCACATAACCGTTGTTAAACGGCGTCTGCTCCAGCACCTCGATATTCCACTTTTCCTTGTAGCCTTTCTTGACGGCCTCGTACACCGCCTTGTCGTCGCTTTGGACCTCGCCTTTCAGCACATCCAAGAGAGCGGTGCCGGTATACTCCGGATAAAGATCGATCTCGCCGTTTTTCAGGGCTTCAAACGCTACCAGCGTGCCGCCGAGATTCAGCTTCCGCTCGACCGGATAGCCCGCCGCTTCAAGCGCCTGGGCGTACAATTCCCCCAGGATGTACTGTTCCGTGAAGTTCTTGGAACCAATCTTGATCGTCGGCTTGCTCTGGCCGTTATTGGCATTGGATGAGGCCGACGGGGAAGCCGTCCCCCCTCCGCAAGCGGCGGTTACCAGACTCAGGGCAACCACCATCGCCCATAATCCAAATGTTTTGACAAATCGCTTCATCTCCTGTTTCCCCCTTTTTCATGTGTTAGACAAGCGGCGGGGTTGTCCATTTTTCAATCCCGCCAAAGATCACCTCGGCCAGCAGCGCAAGGATGGCGATGGGAATGGCGCCGACCAGCAGCAGGGAGGTTTGCGCCAGCGCGATCCCGTTCAAAATGTACTCGCCCAGTCCGCCTCCGCCGATGAATGCGGCCAGCGCCGCGCTGGCGATCACTTCAACGGCTGCCGTCTTGATCCCGGTGATGATTACCGGGAGGGCCAGCGGAATCTCCACGGTGCGCAGCACGCGCCGGTGATCCATCCCCATGCCGTAGGCCGCTTCAATGACGCTTTTGTCCAGTTCCCGGAAAGCGGTTACCGTATTGATCAGGATCGGCGGGCAGACAAGCAGCGAGAGCGCCAGCAGCGACGGCCCAAAGCCGACGCCGATGTACGGCATCGCCAAAGCGAGCACGGCCAGGCTGGGGATAATCCGCCCGATGTTCACGGCGTTGAGGATCACCATGGAACCGCGATTGGTTTTTGCCAGGTAGATGCCGAGCGGCACACATATCACCACGCCGATGCCAAGGGCAAGAAAGCTGAGGAGCAGATGCGTGTTGACCGCATGCCAAAAGTCGGACTGGTTCTCCAGCAGGTACTGGTAAGCTTCAAGCAGCAGTGCCAAGACAATCCCCCCTTATACGTTCAACTTCAACCGTTTTTCCAACAGGCGAAACAGCAGGTCGGACAGGATAGCCAGGAAGGCGACGGCGATCGTGCCGCTCACAATCTTGCCGCTGTGATCGGAGTAGATCCCCTCGAAAATCAGCTCGCCCAGCCCGCCTGCATTGATGTAGGCGGCGATGGCGGCAATGCCGATCATGGAAACCGTCGCGATGCGCACCCCCGCTACGACCACGGGCAGCGCGAGCGGAAGGACGATTTTTCGCAGGATCTGCCAGCCGTTCATGCCCATCCCCTTGGCTGCCTCGATGATGGCAGGATCGATTCCCCGGATGGCCGTGACGATATTGCGGACCAACGTCATCTGCGAATAGGCAACCAGGGCGGTGATGGCCGACTTGGTGCCCAGTCCGAGAAAGGGGATGAGGAGCGCAAACAGCGCCAGGCTGGGAATCGTGTAGATCACACCAAGCCCGCCGATCACCGGGGTGTATGTCTTGCGGTAGCGGGAAACGCACAGGGCGACGGGAACCGCAATACACAGGGCGATCAGGAGGGAGATGGTCACCAGATAGAGATGCTCCCAGAAGAGCTGGCCCACCTTGTCCAGATGCGTAAGCAAATATTTCACCGGCATTCCTCCTATCTGTTTTACCTTGGGCCGTACGAGACCGGGACGGTATTCGCCGGAATCGGGTTTTGGTTATCTCCCATTCTATCCATCCCCCTTTTGTCAAGCACTGGATGGAAATATTAATTTTCGGACAATTTTGCGCCAGTTTTCCGCAGCGGTCCCCCCCTCTTAATTTTTTTGTCGTATCTTGAGATTTTTGCTGCGGAAGCAAACGGCCGTTGGCGCAGAGGGGCTGTCCAACGGCCTCTTTTCCTGGAAAAGCGGACGTCAGATGCGGAACTTCTGAACCAGTGCCTGCAGCTCTTCGGCCATGTGGTTCAGCGAAACGGCGGAAGACGCAATCTCCTGCATGGCGGCCAGCTGCTCTTCGGTCGCCGCCGAAGCATTTTGCGACCCTTCCGCGTTGGCCTGGGCAACCTGCGAGATGAGCCGTACCGATTCGTTCACCTGCTGCGTATGGGCGGAAAGCTGTTCGGCAATGCCGGCCATCTGGCGGATCTCCGCCGTGATTCCGCCGATCGAGGTCTGGATCTGACCAAACAGCGCTCCTGCCTCGTGGACATCGTTCATGCCAATCTCCGCTTCCTGCATGCCCGCGTCCATCACTTCGGTCGCCTTCATGGTTTCCTGCTGGATGCTTTCAACCAGGCTGGCAATCCGCTGGGAAGAATGCGACGCCTCTTCCGCCAGCTTCCTTACTTCATCGGCGACAACCGCGAACCCACGCCCGTACTCTCCGGCCCGCGCCGCTTCAATCGCGGCATTCAATGCCAGCAGGTTGGTCTGGTCCGCGATGCCGGTGATGACGCTGGTGATCTGTCCGATCTCCTTGGACCAGCTGTCCAGTCCCTTGATCACGGCTTGAATGTCGGTCATGGTGGCATGCAGCCTGTTCATTTGGGCAACCGCCCGTTGAATGATCGTTCCGCCGTCGATGGCGATCCGGGAGGTTTGTTCGGCATTGGCGGCGAGTGCCTGGCTGTTGCCGGCAATCCGGCTGATGCCGGAGGACATCTCGCTTACCGCCAGCGAGCTTTCCTGTACCCCCTGGGCCTGCTTGTCCGTGCCGGCAGCCACTTCCTGAATGATCGCGGAGATCTGTTCTGCTGCCTTGCCGGACTCCTCCGCACTGGCGGAGAGCTGATGGGAAAAGGAGGTGACATGGCTGATCGCGTCTGTCACCCGCTCGATCGTCTGCCGCAGGTCGGCGGACATTTGCCCGAAACTCTCCATCAGCTGCCCGATCTCATCCTTTCGACCGCCGCTGGCGATCTGGACACGCAGATTCCCCTGCGCCACCTCATTGGCCCAATTTTTCAACATCCGGATGGGTTTGGCAAACGAATGGGCAAGGAGCCACCCGAGAAGAATGGACAGGATCAGACAGACGGAACCGATGATGCCCATCATGAAGTACATCTGCCCGGCGTACTGCATCACTTCATTCTGATTGACCACGGCCGCCATTCTCCAGCCGGTGTCGCCCAGCGTATGCAGGGTAACCACAGAAGGATGACCATCCACTTCCATCTCGAAGCTTCCTTCCTTGTTCTGCAGCAGTTGATTCAATCCGGACAGGCGGTACGACAGCTGTTCGCCCGTGTTTTCCACCTTCACCCCTTTGTTCAGCTCATCCAGCTTGTGGAAACTCAGCTTGTCGTTGGGGTGGGCGATCAGCGTGCCGTCCGGCGTAAACAGGAACAGATAGCCCTCCCGGCCGATCTTGATCTGTTTGATGACGGCCGACAGCTTGTCCAGGCTTTGATCGATTCCGACGACGCCCACAATGTTGCCGGCGCTGTCTTTCACCGTCGTGGTGGTGCTGATGACAATCACCGGGCCGTTGGGCGAATCATACTGGTAGGGTTCCGAGCGCATGATCGCATCAGGCTGTTTGATGGACTGCTCGTACCAGGGCCGGACGCGCGGATCATAGTTGGCCTGCTCGTCCTCGTTCGGCCACTGCACATAGCCCCCCTGCACCGTCCCCATGTAGACATACTTGACATCGGGATGGCTCTGGGCATACCGCTCGAACTCATTGTAGATCTCCTGCTCGACGGGCGACCGTTTCTTCTCCGCCGCCTTGGTGACGGTCGGCTTGTCGTAATAGTGGGAAACGGTGCCGTCCGCTTTGCGGACAACCGGCATATTGGCCAGATAATGAACGTTTTCGTCCACCCCTTTTAACATCTCTCCAAGAATGTTTTCAACCTGGGTCATCTCCTTCTTGATGGACGTGATCATCAACGTTTCCATCAGCTGTTTGGACAGATAGGTGCCGGAGATTCCCAGAAGCAAAAGCGAAACAACAATCACCAGACAAAAGGCCGCTATCAGTTTCGTTCTGATCGTACGAATCAACGATAATACCTCCACTCTTCCCTGATTGCATGCAACCTGTAAGTGATTTCCTTCTATACCATGATTATAAAAAGCGCTCTCTTGACGAAAACTGGAGAAAAAAGTGGAAATCAGGATAATTTTGCTGAAAAATGTCAAAGCCCTTTTGCCGATAGGGGAACGGGTTCTCGTACAGCCGGCAAAAATGTCTTGTTTTTTTATCGGAATTCATGTATATTCCTACCAACTGCATATGTGGGAACAGGTTCCATGCCCGCACTCGGCGCATGGATGAAAAGGGAAGCTCGGTGCAATTCCGACACGGTCCCGCCACTGTAATGGGGGAGTCATGACGCATGGATCCACTGATCCGGACGGATTGGGAAGGAGCGTGATGGCCATGAACCCTGAGTCAGGAGACCTGCCTGTTCTGACAGCACTGCTTGACCTACGGAAGATAGGGAGGTGTTAGAAATGTCGCGGAAGACAGGGGTTCGCATGCGCTTGTCCGTGTAGGCATCTCTACCTTTCTATGGGAAGGGGAGATGCCTTTTTGCGTTTGGCCGATTCATACGGGGAGGGGTTAAGCATGGCAACAATCCAAACCAGCAATCTGGGATATCCGCGCATCGGCGAACATCGCGAGTGGAAAAAGGCGCTGGAAGCATACTGGGCCGGTCGCACGGATGAGGAAACCTTGTTGAAGGAACTGGCAGAACTCCGGCTTCGCCATCTGCGCAAACAGCAGGCGATCGGCATCGACCGGATTCCCGTCGGTGATTTTACGCTGTATGACCATATGCTGGACATGGCCGTCATGTTCGGCATGATTCCCCAGCGGTTCGGGTATGAAGGCGGCCCCGTGCCGCTTGCCACCTACTTCGCCATGGCACGGGGGAACAACAACGCCGTGGCCTGCGAGATGACCAAATGGTTCAACACCAACTACCACTACATCGTCCCGGAATACACGGGAGAACCGCTGCAGGTGACGGAGAACAAACCGCTCCTCGCCTACCGGGAAGCCAAGGAAAAGCTGGGCATTCAGGGGAAGCCGGTCATGGTCGGTCCTTATACCTTCGTCAAGCTGTGCAAGGGGTACCATCCCAAGCAGTTGCCCGCCTTTCTCCTGCAGCTTGTCCCGCTCTATGCGCGCATTTTGCAGGAACTGGCCGCAGAAGGGGTGGAATGGGTGCAGATGGACGAACCGATTCTGGTCACCTCTCTGGACAGAGACGAGATGGCGACGGTCTCCTATCTGTACAGACAGCTCCACGATGCGGCTCCCCAGCTGAACATCATGCTGCAGACCTACTTCGACGCGGTGGAGTGGTACGAAGAACTGATCGCCTTGCCGGTGCAGGGAATCGGCCTTGATTTCGTCCACGGCGGCGAAGAAAATCTGCGAGCGCTGCGCACGCATGGCTTTCCCGCCGACAAAACGCTGGGCCTCGGCCTGATCGACGGCCGGAACGTCTGGCGCGCCGATCTGCGTGCGAAACATGAACTGCTGAAAACAGCAGCAGCGATGGTGCCGCCGGATCGGATCTGGCTGCAGCCCTCCTGCAGCCTCCTGCACGTCCCGGTCAATTTGCGGCAGGAGTCCCATCTGCCGCCGGAGGTGCGCGGGTCGCTTGCGTTTGCCGATGAAAAGCTGGGTGAGCTGGCGCTTCTGGCCGATGCCTATCGCCAGGAGGACAGCAAGCGGGCGGAAGCGCTGTTCGCCGAAGCGTCGCAGGCGCTCGACCGCCTGGCCCGGTCGGCGGCGCGCAACCAGCGTGATGTGCATCAAGCCGCTGCCGCCGTGCGCGAGGAGGATCTGCACCGTTCTTCCCCCTTCGCGGAGCGGCGGGTGAAACAGCAGCAAGCGCTGAAGTTGCCCCTGTTGCCGACGACCACCATCGGCAGCTTCCCGCAGACCGCAGAGGTGCGCCAGGCCAGACAGAAATGGCGGAGCGGGGAATGGAGCCAGGAACAGTATGACGCCTTTATCCGGCAGGAGATCAAGACCTGGATCGCCATCCAGGAGGAGATCGGGCTGGATGTGCTGGTCCATGGCGAGTTGGAGCGGACGGACATGGTGGAATTTTTCGGCGAAAAGCTGGGCGGGTTCGCCTTCACGCGCAACGGTTGGGTACAGTCTTACGGCTCCCGCTGCGTGCGTCCGCCGATTATCTACGGGGATGTGGTCTTCCAAGCGCCCATGACGGTCAAGGAATCGGTGTACGCACAGTCGCTGACATCCAAACCCGTCAAAGGCATGCTGACCGGACCCGTAACCATTTTGAACTGGTCGTTTGTGCGCGACGATCTATCCCGCCAGGAAGTGGCCTGCCAGATTGCCCTGGCCCTCAGACAGGAGGTCGCCGCCCTGGAGGAAGCCGGCATCAGACTGATCCAGGTCGACGAACCCGCTCTGCGCGAAGGACTCCCCCTGAAAAAACGGGCACAGGATGCGTATATCGAATGGGCCGTCAATGCGTTTCGCCTGACCACGTCCTCGGTCCGGGATACGACCCAAATCCATACCCACATGTGCTATTGCGAATTTCACGATTTTCTCGACGCCATCCATCGATTGGATGCCGACGTGATTTCGATTGAAACCTCGCGCAGCCACGGCGAGTTGATCGCCGCCTTTGAAGCCCGCACCTACGACAAAGGGATCGGCCTGGGCGTATACGACATCCACAGCCCCCGCATTCCCGATACGGAGGAGATCCGCAGCATGATCGAACGCGGCCTGCAGGTGCTCGATCCTTCCTTGTTCTGGATCAACCCCGACTGCGGCTTGAAAACAAGAGGGACGGAAGAAACCATTCCTTCGCTGCGCAACATGGTGCGGGCCGCGCAGGCGATGCGCCGGCGGCTGGCCGGGGCCGCATCGCAACCGGCTCACACGCGGCCGGAGCTGAAATAAACCCGCCGACTTAATCGAACGCTCCACCCAATCGGCAATGGCTATCGCTCTATCCACTTGGCGATAGCTAACGCTGCGCGAGTGGGCCCCCCTGATCATGCTGTTGTCGGCGGGGGCCCCCAACCTTTCCACCTCATCCTGCTGCATCTATTGATTCAGGATGCTCTCTTCCAATACCGCATATTTATCTCCATAAACTTTGAGAATATGCTGTTCTCCCCAAGCGCAGAGCGAGTCCAGGATGCTTTTCAGACTCCATCCGTATTCGCTCAGTTCATATTCCACTTTCGGCGGAACCTGATTGTAGGTAATGCGACGAATGATCCCGTCATTCTCCAGCTCGCGCAGCTGCTGTGTCAACATTTTCTGCGTAATCCCGGGCATCAGGCGTTTCAATTCGCTCGTGCGCTTTTTGCCACGCGTCAGATGACAAAGGATGACGCACTTCCATTTTCCCCCGATCACTTCCAGCGTTGCTTCAACGGCAATATTGTACTTCCTTTTTTGCATGGTGTCCCTCCTGCCAGCATGATGGGAACTTTTTCGTACCTATGGCACTTTTTCGTGCCTATAGCACAAAAAAGTGCGTACTTCTCGATTGGTTTCGTATCACCCATAATAGCATCTGCCGGCCGGTTATCACCATACCTGATCGCTGCAGCTATTCCGAAACCAATGAGCAAGGAGGACCAACATGACCCTGGAGCAAAAGCGAAGCACGCTGGCGCTGCTCGCATTGGCTGTAAGCGCCTTTGCCATCGGAACGACCGAATTTATCAGCGTCGGGCTGTTAGGCCTGATCTCGCAGGATTTGAAGGTTCCCGTCACGACAGCGGGATTAACCGTTTCCTTATACGCGCTTGGCGTAACGTTCGGGGCTCCTGTCCTGACTTCCCTGACATCCGGCATGTCGCGCAAATCCCTATTGCTGTGGATTATGATCGTTTTTATCATTGGCAACAGCATCGCCGCAGGTGCAACAAGTATCGCGGTGCTGCTTGCGGCTCGTGTCATTTCCGCGCTTTCACACGGCGTGTTCATGTCGATCGGCTCTACCATCGCTGCCAATGTCGTCCCGGATCATCGCAGGGCCAGCGCGATTTCCTTCATGTTTACGGGACTTACCGTAGCGATCGTCACCGGTGTCCCTCTTGGCACATTTCTTGGGCAGCAGTGGGGGTGGAGAGCCTCCTTCCTCGCCATAGCGACTGTCGGCATCATTGCGTTCATCGCCAACAGCATCCTTGTGCCATCCGATCTGCGCCAAGGAACCCGCGCCACATTCCGCGACCAGTACAAACTGCTTACGAACGGCCGTTTATTGCTGCTGTTTCTGATCACAGCATTGGGGTATGGCGGCACATTCGTCGTCTTTACGTATTTGTCGCCGCTGCTGCAGGAAATCACCGGTTTTCAGGCAAAAACGGTTGCTGCCATCCTGCTTGTATACGGCGTTGCCATTGCGATCGGCAACGTCATCGGCGGCAAGGTCGCCAACCGCAATCCCATTGCGGCTCTTTTCTACATGTTTATCGTGCAGGCGATGGTGCTGTTTCTCTTAACGTTCACGGCGCCATGGAAAGCAGCCGCCCTGGTCACGATCTTTCTGATGGGGTTGCTGGCGTTCATGAACGTGCCGGGGTTGCAGCTCTATGTGGTGATGCTGGCGGAACGTTTTGTGCCGGGGGCGATCGATGTGGCATCCGCCATCAATATTGCGGCGTTTAACGCCGGCATTGCCCTCGGCTCATACCTCGGCGGGGTGATCACCGACTCCATCGGCCTGATTCATACGGCCTGGGCAGGCGCATTGATGGTCCTGGGAGCCGTGATCCTGACAGGCTGGAGCATGGCTTTGGAGCGAAGAGATCAGAAAAGGGAAGCACGTACCGAAAAATCTCAAACCAACCTTTCCATGTAAATGAAATGGAAGAAACAAGCAATGGCGAAACATTTGCAAGATACCACAACCCTGCACAATGGGGTAAACATGGGGGCTGGAGTATCTCGATTTATACCTGATTCACTGGCCGGTGGAAGACAAGTTTAAGGAAGCGTGGAGAGCGCTGGAAACCCTTTATCAAGAAGGACGAGTGAAAGCCATCGGAGTAAGCAATTTTCACATTCATCATCTTGAAGAATTGATGAAAGACGCAGACATCATCCCCATGGTGAACCAGGTGTATCGCAAGTCAGCTGCCCAGGTGATTCTGCGTTGGGATCTGCAGCATGGGGTTGTAACGATTCCGAAATCCACAAAGGAACACCGCATCGTTGAAAATGCGGATGTATTTGATTTTGCGCTGACAGAGGAAGAGATGGCGCGGATTGATGGGTTGAACCAGCATCATCGGGTCGGTCCGGATCCGGACAATTTTGATTTTTGACAAACAAGGGGCTGCTCCCGGCAGATTCACTCTGCCTGGGAAGCAGCCCCCGTTCCTTACAGCACCCGTGCCACCCCGGTGTAGATGTGCCCCCGCCCGGAATCAACCGTGACGAGGCTGCCTTCCTTCAAGACCTCGGTGGCGCGCGGGACGCCGACGATGACCGGAACATTCAGGTTCAAGCCGACTATCGCCGCATGGGAGGTGAGCCCGCCCTCTTCGGTAATGACCGCGCCGGCTCTTTCAAAAGCATGGATCATGTCGGAATCGGTGCCGATGGTTACCAGCACCGCGCCGTCTTCCATCTTCTCCAGCGCTTCGGCGGCGGAACGGGCGATCACGACCTTGCCCGTCACCACCTTGCGTCCGATGCCCTGCCCTTTGGCGATGATGTCGCCGATGACATGAATCTTCATCAGGTTGGTGGTTCCCGTCTCGCGCACCGGTACACCGGCGGTAATGATCACCAGATCGCCGTGGCGGACGATGCCCGATTTCAGCGCTTCGCTGACGGAAAGAGCCAGCATTTCGTCGGTGGTATGGGCGACTGCGCTGACGAGCGGATAAACGCCGTTGACAATGGTCAGCCTGCGCGCCACCCCTTCATGCGGGGTAACCGCCACGATCGGGGCTTTCGGACGATACTTGGACACCATGCGGGCGGTATGTCCGCTCTCCGTTGGCGTCAGCACCGCCGCCGCCTCCAGATCAAGCGCCGCATTGGCCACCGCCTGGCTGATCGCATCGGTGATCGTCACCTGCTTGGCCAATGCATGGCCGCGAAAAATCTCGCGGTAGTTCAGCTCTCGCTCGGCGCGCAGCGCGATCCGGTTCATCGTCTCCACCGATTCCACCGGATACTTGCCCGCGGCCGTCTCCCCGGAGAGCATGATGGCATCGGTGCCGTCGAAGATCGCGTTGGCCACGTCGCTTGCCTCCGCCCGCGTCGGCCTTGGATTGCGCTGCATCGAGTCGAGCATCTGGGTCGCTGTGATGACCGGTTTGCCCAGCTCGTTGCACTTCTTGATCAGCTTCTTCTGCACCAGCGGCACTTCCTCCGCCGGGATTTCCACGCCCAGATCCCCGCGCGCCACCATCAGGCCATCGGCGACCGCCAGGATCTCGTCCACATTGTCGACGCCCTCCTGGTTCTCAATCTTGGCGATGATGTCGATCTTGGCGCTGTGGCGCTCCAGGATCTCCCGAATCTCCAGGATATCGGATGCCTTCCGCACAAAGGAGGCGGCGATGAAGTCCACGCCCTGCTCAATCCCGAATTCGATATCCTGGGCGTCTTTCTCGGTAATCCCCGGCAGCTTGATTTTGACGCCGGGCACGTTTACCCCTTTTTTGCTCTTCAGGGTGCCTCCGTTCTTGATGCGGCAGCGAATCTCCGTGCCCTCGACCGCTTCCACGGTCAGGCCGATCAACCCGTCGTCGATCAGGATGGTGCTGCCTACCTCCACGTCGTTCGGCAGATCGGGATAGGTGACGGAGACGCGTTCGGCCGTCCCCGCCACCTCTTCCGTCGTCAAGGTAATCGTCCTGCCCTCCACCAATTCGACGGCGTCTGTTGCCAGCGTGCCGGTACGGATTTCCGGCCCTTTGGTGTCAAGCAGGATGCCCACCTGTTTGCCCGTAAGCTCACAAGCCTTCCGGATGTTGGCGATCCGGGCGGCGTGCTCTTCATGGGAGCCGTGGGAAAAGTTGAGTCTGGCCACGTTCATGCCGGCCTGAATCAGTTTGGCCAGCGTTTCCACCGACTCGCTGGCCGGACCGATGGTACAGATGATTTTTGCCTTTCTCAGCAAGCGTAGGTCCCCCTTACAAATCACTCTTATACGTCAACTAGATCGATAGCGTGCGGGCCAGCTGATAGACGGACAGGTCGAGCTGGTGCTTCTGCGCCAGCGCTTCATCAAAGTCGATGTCCACAATCCGGTTGTTCTGGATTCCCACCATGCGATCCTTCTTGCCTTCCAGCAGCAGGTCCACGGCCGCCGCGCCCATCCGGCTCGCCAGCATGCGGTCGAAAGCCGTCGGCGATCCGCCGCGCTGAATGTGGCCGAGCACGGTCACACGCGTCTCCCAACCGGTGCGCGCCTTGATCTGTTCGGCGTAGGACGTGGCGCTGCCCACCCCTTCGGCCACGATGATGATGGAATGCTTTTTGCCCCGGCGGTGGCCGGCATGCAGACGCTCGATGATGTCATCCATATCCTGGTCCGCTTCCGGAATGATAATCGATTCGGCTCCGGCGGCAAGTCCCGCCCACAGAGCCAGGTCGCCCGCATCTCGTCCCATCACCTCGATGATGTAGGTGCGTTCGTGGGAAGTGGCGGTATCGCGGATTTTATCGATCGCTTCGACAATGGTGTTCAGCGCTGTGTCAAAGCCGATGGTAAAGTCCGTGCACGGGATGTCGTTGTCGATCGTTCCAGGCACGCCAATCGTGGGAATGCCCCGTTTGGTCAGCTGCTGGGCGCCGCGAAACGAACCGTCCCCGCCGATCACGATCAGCCCTTCAATCTCATGGCGGCGCAGCTGCTCCACCGCTTTCAGCTGGCCTTCTTCCGTCCGGAACTCTTCGCTGCGGGCCGTATACAGGATGGTTCCGCCGCGGTGAATGATGTCTCCCACCGAACCCAGCGTCATTTCCCGAATGTCGCCCCGGATCAACCCGTTATAGCCGTGGTACACGCCGTAGATTTGGACGCCGAAATAGAAGGCCCTCCGCACAGCGGCACGCACCGCGGCATTCATGCCAGGGGAGTCGCCCCCGCTGGTCAGGACAGCAATTTTTTTCATCCTGCTTCACCTCTCCATTCTTCTCCACGTCATTAGCATGGCTGGAACCGCAAACAGTATGTAACAAACCGGTGTTCCACCATGCTGTTATAGTTTTCTTTCTATATCTGTTACACTAAACGGCCAAATGTGCCACACTCTTTTCCAAATGTTCGCACACTTTGCATCAGAGACGATTGTAGCAGATTTATGCCGAAGAAAAAAGCAGAAAAACCCCTGATCTGATCACAGTCGCTTCCCTCGGACAGCGCCACAAGAAAACCTCCCTGTGCTTACAGGGAGGCATAGGCGCCGATCTGTTTAAACTTGCTGTATCGGTCCTGTATCAGTTCCTCGCGCGTCATTCCCGCCAGCTGTTGCAGTCCATCCAGCAGCTGGGCTTTTACCAGCTGGGCCTGCCGGGCCACGTCGCGATGGGCTCCGCCGAACGGCTCTTCGATAATGCCGTCGATTACCCCCAATGCCAGCAGGTCCGGCGCGGTGATTTTCATCGTCTCCGCCGCCCGCATCGCCAGGGAGGCATCTTTCCACAGCAGGGCGGCTGCTCCCTCCGGCGAGATGACGGAATAGGTGGAGTTCTCCAGCATGTAAATACGGTTCCCCACGCCGATCGCCAGCGCGCCGCCGCTGCCGCCTTCCCCGATGACGACGCAGATGATCGGCACGCCGAAGCCTGCCATCTCGCGCAGGTTGCGGGCGATCGCTTCGCTTTGGCCGCGCTCTTCCGCCGCCTTGCCCGGATAGGCGCCGGGCGTGTTGATGAAGGTGATGATGGGACGGCCGAACTTGTCCGCCTGCTGCATCAAACGCAGCGCCTTCCGGTACCCCTCCGGATGGGGCATGCCGAAGTTGCGGCTGATGTTCTCCTTGGTGTCTTTTCCTTTCTGATGGCCGATCACTGTCACCGGCCGGCCGTCCAGCCGGGCGATCCCGCCCACAATCGCCTGATCGTCTCCGAACAGCCGATCGCCGTGCAGCTCCATGAAATCGGTAAAAATGTGCTGAATGTAATCCAACGTGGTCGGCCGCTCCGGATGGCGGGCAATCTGCACCCGCTGCCACGGTGTCAGGTGGCCGTATATTTGTTCCGCCAGGTCTTTGGCTTTCTGCTCCAGCCGTTTCACCTCGTCGGAAAAGTCGATTCCCTTCTCTTCGGTAAAGCGGCGCAGCTCCTTGATTTTGTCCTGCAGCTCGACCAGCGGTTTTTCAAAAGGCAGCTCTCCCGCCATATCTACACCCCTTCCCGGACCGGAACCGGATGCATCTCCACCAATTTGCCCAAGGTATCGCGCAAATCCTTGCGATGCACCACCATGTCCAGCTGTCCGTGCTTAAGCAGGAATTCCGCCGTTTGGAAATCCTTCGGCAGCTCCTGCCGGATGGTTTGTTCGATGATGCGTCGGCCGGCAAAGCCGATCAGCGCTCCCGGTTCGGCGATATTGAAATCGCCGAGGGACGCAAAGCTGGCGGATACGCCGCCCGTGGTCGGGTTGGTCAGCACCGAGATGAACAGCAGGCGTTCCTCGGCCAACCGGGCGAGCGCGGCGCTCGTCTTGGCCATCTGCATCAGGCTGAGCACGCCCTCCTGCATGCGGGCTCCGCCCGAGGCGGAAAAAAGAAGAAACGGGCGCTGCCGTTCGATCGCTCGCTCGATGGCGCGGGTGATTTTTTCCCCGACCACCGATCCCATGCTGCCCATCCGGAACCGGGAATCCATCACCCCGATCACCACCGGGTTGCCGTACAGCTTGCCTTCCCCGGTGATCACCGCTTCGCGCAGGTTGGTTGCCTTCATGTCCTGCTCCAGCTTTTCCAGATAACCGGCAAACTCCAGCGGATTGGTCGTGATCAGATCCGCGTCAAATTCCTCGGTCAGGATGCCATCGTCCAGGATGGTTTGAATCCGCTCCGGCGCAGACATCGGAAAGTGATGGCCGCAGCCCTTGCAGACGCGCAGATTCTTTTCCAGATCCTTGGAATAATGGATAGTGCTGCATTGGGAGCATTTATGCATAAGTCCTTCCGGAACTTCTTTCTGTTCGACTGTCGGAGCGCGTCCCAGATTCTCCGCCGGAACGGTGGCAAACTTTCGCTTTTTGCCGAAAAGATCTTTGAGCACAGTAACACCTCACATTTCGTTCAGTGAAGGATCGTGCCTAATACCTCTTGGACTTCGTGAACTTCGCCCTCGGGAACAAGGATTTCATATTGTTTGGAAACCTTTGCCTCACGAACTCTGACAAGAAATCCTTCATCTGTCAATCGTTGCTGAATGCGTTCGGCGATTTTGGCGCTAGGAGCGATGTAGATGACCGTCCACATGCCGTTCTTCCTCCTTACTACCCCCGTGACAGTATGTAACCTGCATCATCATATCACAGCATTACGGATCGCCGCAAACCAGCCGTATCTTACAGCTTGCTGTTCTCCAAGTGCTCCCTCATCCGGGCTATGGCCGTCTCCTCGTCTCCGGAACGAATGGCCTCCATGATCTGCCGGTGCTCTTCGATGGCGTTACGCGCCCTGCCTTCTCTCGACAGCGATTCGCTGCGGGTGCTTTGGCTGTATTCGACCAGCGGCACCCATATGCGGTGCAGAATGGAATTGCGGCTGGAACGGCAGATGACCCGATGGAACAGATAATCCTCTTCCGTCGGGACTTCCCCTTTCTCCACGCGTTCGGCCGCTGCCGACAGGATGCGCTCCATCTCTTCAAAATGCTTGCTGGAAGCCCGCCTGCATGCCAGCCGCACCGCTTCCAGCTCCAGAATTTTGCGCATCTCGACGATATCTTTTTTGGTCTTGGCATCACGCAGCAGGAAAAAGCCGAGAATATCGATCAGGCGGTTGTGCCGGTAATGCTTGAGGAAGGTTCCCTCTCCGCGCCGGGTCTCGATCAGGCCGAGCAGTTCCAGCGCGCGCAGCGCTTCACGGACGGAGGAACGGCCCGCGCCAAGCTGCTCCGAGAGTTCACGCTCCGACGGCAATTTGTCTCCGGGGCGCAAATTCCGCTTTTGCACGAGCTCGTGAATCTCCAGCAGAATGCCTTCGTACACTTTGCGGTCTTGGGCGGAATCAAGCACACCGCATTCTCCCTTCGATGATTTCTTTGGCGCCGTCCTTTTGGAGATCGGCCTCCCGAACGGACGCTAGTTGACTTGCTGCGGCGTGATCGCAGACAAACGGAACGTTTTCGCCTTCACTTCTTCCGGATCGACCATCTTGCGCGCCACCCCTGTTTCCATCGCAGCTTTCGCCACGGCGGCAGCCACATGGGGCGCTACGCGGGGATCGAATGGCGCCGGAATCACCTTGTCGGCCGACAGCTCTTCCGGTGTGATCAAATCGGCAATGGCGTAAACGGCGGCCAGTTTCATTTCTTCGTTGATGATGGTCGCGCGGGTATCCAGCGCTCCCCGGAAAATGCCCGGGAAGGCCAGCACGTTGTTTACCTGGTTGGGGAAATCGGAGCGTCCCGTTCCCACCACGGCAGCACCCGCCTGCTTCGCTTCCTCCGGCATGATCTCCGGAACCGGGTTGGCCATGGCAAAGATGATCGGATCGCGGTTCATCGAAGCCACCATCTCCGGAGTAACCGCACCGGCCACGGAAACGCCGATAAACACGTCCGCCCCTTTCATCGCCTCGGCCAGACCTCCCTCCCGCTTCTCCCGGTTGGTGATCTTCGCCATCTCTTCCTTCACGGGATTCATGCCAAACGGACGGCCTTCGTACACAATTCCCTTGGTATCGCACATGATCACGTCTTTGACGCCCATGCGCAGCAGCAGCTTGATGATGGCGATGCCGGCCGCGCCTGCACCGTTGGTCACCACGCGAATATCTTCCAGCTTCTTGTCTACCACGCGCAGGGCATTGATCAAACCGGCGGCCGTCACGATGGCCGTTCCGTGCTGATCGTCATGAAAGATCGGAATGTTCGTTTCCTTTTTCAGGCGCTCCTCCACTTCAAAGCAAGCGGGAGCCGCGATATCTTCCAGATTGACGCCGCCGAACGTCGGCTCCAGCAGTTTCACCGTCTCGATGATCTTGTCGACATCCGTGGTGTTCAGGCAGATCGGAAAGGCATCCACACCGGCAAACGCCTTGAACAGCACGGCTTTCCCTTCCATGACCGGCATGGCTGCAGCCGGACCGATATTGCCCAGCCCGAGCACCGCCGTTCCGTCGCTGACCACGGCGACCAGATTCCCTTTCATCGTGTAATCGTACACTTTCGCCGGATCATCGAAAATCTCCTTGCACGGCTCAGCCACCCCAGGTGAGTACGCCAGGCTCAAGTCATGCGCATTGCGCAGCGGCACCTTTGCCACCGCGGATAATTTCCCCTGATTTTTTTTGTGCAACTCCAGCGCTTCTTCCCGTAATTTGGACAACTCGATCACTCCATTCCCACCCATGTGTTGAACCGCTGCCAAGTGGTCTGACCACTTAACGAATCATGTTCTCATTATAGCAAAACCCGCCTAACTGTAAACCTGCCGAAAAACACAAAAATGGAAGGACATTCCTCATCCTTCCCAGTTTATCGGCATTTCTTTTTGAATTACGCTGCCATGCCCCACAATTGCTCGCACTTGCTCCAAGAACGGCTCGTCCGCTTCCACCCGGATGCTGTCCGGCAGGCGCAGCGACTGCTTTTTGCGCTCATAGTACAGCACCACGGGAACCGTACCTCTTTTTTCGACAAAGAGCTGCTGCAGCGCGGTGAGCGTCGAATCGCGCTCCTGCTGCGGCGAGATTTTGATGAACAGCACCGGTTCCGTCTCCGGCTTCGGCAGGGCGGCCAGATCCCAGAAGCGGGAGGCGAGCAGCTTGACGGTCTCGTCCTGGGTGTCCAGCCGCCCTTCCACGACGACGAGCCGCTCCTTTTCCAGCAGTTCGGCGTACCGGGCGTATGCCTGCGGGAAGACGACCACCTCGACCTGCGCCGTCTTGTCCTCGATGGTCAGGAACGCCATCGCGTCGCCTTTTTTGGTCTGGATGCGCTTCAGCTCCACGATCATGCCGATCGCCTTGACCGGCTGATCCTTGGCCAGATCGGCTAGGCTGGCGATCGTCCTGATCTCCGGCCGGTTGAGGGCGAAGGCATACTGATCCAGCGGGTGGCCGGACAGGTAGGCGCCGAGCAGCTCCCGTTCTTCCCGCAGCTGCTGCATGCGGGAAAACGGCGGGACATCCGGATACGCCAGCGGAGCGGTATCGGCGACAGGCGTGTTTTCCAGGGCGAACAGGTTCAGCTGCGCCCCCTCCCGCTCCTCGCGCCGGACGTTGGCTTTCCCCATGATCTCATCGAGCATCACCAGCTTCTGCGCCCGGTGGCCGGGCAGGCCGTCGAGCGCCCCCGCCAGGATCAGGGATTCGATCACCCTGCGGTTGACCAGCCGGGTATCCATGCGGGTGCAGAAATCGAGCAGATTGCGGTACGGGGCGCGCTCCCTCTCTTTCACGATCCAGTCGATGGCGCCGTAGCCCACATTTTTGACGGCAGCCAGCCCGAAACGGATCGCCCCGTTTTTCACCGTGAAAGCCGCTTCGCTCTCGTTCACGTCGGGGGGAAGCACGGTCAACCGCAGGCGGCGCGCCTCTTCCACATATTCCGCGATTTTGCCCTGGCTGCCGATGGAAAGCGACAGCAGGGCCGCCATAAACGCCAGCGGATAATTGGCTTTGAGATAAGCCATCTGGTAGGCAATCACCGCATAGGCGACGGAATGGGCCTTGTTGAACCCGTAATCGGCAAAGCGGACGATCAGGTCGTACACGTGGTTGGCCAGCTTGTCGTCATACCCCTGCCGGATGCTGCCGACGACGAATTTGGCCCGCTGCTCCGCCAGCAGTTCCCGCTTTTTCTTGCCGACGGCCCGGCGCAGAATATCCGCCTCCCCCAGCGAAAAGCCGGCCATCCTGGAGGAGATCTGCATGATCTGCTCCTGATAGATCATGAAGCCGTAGGTTTCGCGCAGGATGGGCTCCAGATCCGGATGGGGATAGACCACCTTGGTGACGCCGTGCTTCGCCTGGATATACTGCGGGATAATCTCCATCGGCCCCGGCCGGTAGAGGGCCAGCACGGCGATGATATCCTCCAGGCTGCTCGGCTTCAGCTCGCGCAGCACGTTGCGCATCCCGGCCGACTCCAGCTGGAAGACACCCGTCGTCTCACCGCGGCTCAGCATGCGAAACGTCTTCCCGTCTGCCGGCGGCAAATGATCAAGCGACAGCTCGATCCCCTGCCGCTTCAGATGACGCAGGGTTTCCTGGATAATCGTCAGGTTGCGCAGGCCGAGGAAGTCCATTTTCAGGAGGCCCACCTCTTCCAGCACATCCATCGGGTACTGCGTCAGCGCCAACCCTTCGCTTCCCGCCTGCAGCGGCACATACTCGGTCAGCGGCTCCCGGGAGATCACCACTCCGGCCGCATGGGTGGACGCATGGCGCGGCAGCCCCTCCAGCCCTCTGGCGATGTCGATCAGCTGGGCAATCTGCTTGTTTTCCGCACAGAGCCTGCCGATCTCGGGATTCAGCTCCATGGCGCGTTCGATCGTCATGCCCACCGAATGGGGGATCATCTTGGCGACGCGGTCGATCTGGCCGAGCGAGATGCCGAGCGCCCGCCCCACATCGCGCACGGCCGCGCGTGCCGCCAGCGTGCCGAACGTGATGATCTGCGCCACACGGTCCCGGCCGTACTTGTCGGCCACATAGCGGATCACTTCATCCCGCCGTTCGACGGAAAAATCGATATCGATATCCGGCATGGTGACCCGCTCCGGGTTCAAAAACCGCTCGAACAGCAGATTGAACGCGAGCGGGTCCACGTTGGTGATTTTCAGCGCGTACGCCACCAGACTGCCGGCGGCCGAGCCCCGTCCCGGCCCCGTCGGGATGCCCTGCTCGTGGGCATAGCGCATGAAGTCCCACACGATCAGAAAATAATCCGTAAATCCGGTCTTGGTAATAATGTCCAGTTCGTGGTCAAGCCGCTTCCGGACGGGTTCGGTCAGTTCCCCGTAGCGCTCCCGGCAGCCGTCTTCACACAGCTTGCGCAACAGCTGCACCGGATCCTGCCCGGGCTCCACGGGAAAACGGGGGAGAATGTGCTGCCCGAACGAAACCTCCCATTGGCAGCGCTCCGCGATGGCAAGGGTATTGGCAAGCGCCGCCGGCACATGGGCAAACAAGCCCGCCATCTCCTCCGCGCTTTTCAGATAATACTCCTCCGTCTCGTAGCGGAAGCGTCCTTCTTCCTCGAGCGTCTTCCCTTCGCCGATGGCCAGCAGCACATCATGCAGCTTGGCATCCGCTTTTTCCACATAGTGGACATTGTTGGTCGCTACCAGCGGGATGCCTGTCTCCTGATGCAGGCCCAGCAGCCGCTGGTTCAGCCGCCGCTCCCTTTCCAACCCGTGATCCTGCAGTTCCAGAAAGAAGGAACCCTGGCCGAACACCCGCTGGTACCAGAGCGCGGCCCGCTTTGCCCCGGCGACATCGCCGGCCAGCAGCAGTGACGGCACTTCCCCTTTCAGACAGCCGCTCAGGGCAATCAGCCCTTTGTGATGCTGCTCTAGGGCAGCCTTGTTGATGCGGGGGAGCAGGTGATACCCTTCCGTATTGGCAAGCGAGCTCAAGCGCAGCAGATTGCGGTACCCCTCATCATTTTCGGCAAGCAGGGTGAGGTGGAACGGCGGCGGCGCCTGCCGGGAACGTTCCGACAGGTCCCCCTCAATGATGTATGCCTCCATCCCGATGATCGGCTTGATACCCGCCTGTTTGCACGCTTTGTAAAAGGGGATCGCCCCGTACAGATGGACGTGATCGGTCATGGCAAGCGCGGGCATCCCGAGCGCCGCCGCCTTGTTCACCAGGGCGTCGATGCGGGCCGCCCCGTCAAGCAGGCTGTATTCCGTATGGACGTGGAGATGGACAAAGGAAGTATGCACGCTCTCCCTCCTTACCGTCGGACGGTCCGATGAACGAATGATCTGCTTTCATTATACCGCATTTGTCCAGGGATGCGAACATACAATCGCCACTCATTTTTTTCGCCTGCCTACGAGTCGAATTTTTGCCTCATTTCTGTTCTTACTCTAATATCAGGAAGTTTCGGGTAAGAATAACGTGACAAGTTTGAAGAGTCTATATTGCTAGTTACATTAATGTACATTTGCGCTAAGTCACTAATCTTTACTGAAAAAGCACTTCCTGGTGTTATTGATGTTCTTTGGTAGTCTTTACTTATTAAAATAAGCTTAAAAAGTAAATTTTGCTGATTGTTGGGTAATCTTCCACTTAAGACACCATTCGATATTTTTAGCCCATTGTGAAAATCACTAACATATTTTTCAGCCAACTCTATACCCAGTCTGTCTTCGTGCAAATTTTTGAGTAATATGGCGGTGTCAGCTCTTGTGTACGGAACCTCACCTAGATAAGTCCCTTTTTTTGGCATCCATCCCCACTTTGTCAATGCACTTGAATATGTTACGCCAGCTGGTTTGTTCCCTCGATAAACTTTCCAAGCGTTCATAGCTAGCATTGCTACTTCTTCCTTTGTCAGCCGTTTATTGAAGTCAATCTTTACTCCATTGAGTATCCCAGCTTTAGCAGCCTTCTCATAAACATCTTTTGCCCAATGTCCAGCTGGAATGGTTGGAAGCAGGGTCTTATCTTTCAATCCTCGTACAGCGACTAAACTAGCTACAAATTGCGCTTGTGTTATTACTTCTTCAGGGCGGAACGTTCCATCGGAAAACTTCCACATCAGATTATTCTTGAGTACGTAATCGATATCTACTTTTGCAGGATGATTCGCGTATTCATTGGTGGTAAGGTACAGTTTCACCTGTGCAACCTTTCCTGCAACTTGTGTTGCAGTATTTTTTTCTTGATTTGCAGCAGCCTGTACTTGAGAAACAGCCTTAATCACTTTCCCCTCAACCTTTTGCAAGGTACCTTCTGCATGAACAGAAGATACGGATGAGATAACTCCAAGAATCAGGGTTGTCAAAAGAAAAGTATTAGCTTGTTTTCGCATTAGTCGTGCCTCCTCGTGTCTTAAATTTTGGATCTTTTCTGAAATATTGTTGCTATTTATGCTGAATTGTTATAAAAATTGTAAAAGCTTTTGGGAGGCTTACAAACAATGGATTGGAAACGTCTTTATGAAGACTTCTCCGATTTGTCTAAAACAGAACAAATGCGGTTATTTCAAGCCATAAAAGATACATTGTTTCCAGAAGAAAAAGAAGACATATCTAAGATGATTCACCAGATTCGGGAAGTTCGTTTCAGCAATGGATTAGCGTGTTTTCATTGTGGGAGTATTGCTCTCAAAAGGAATGGTAAGTATCGTTCTCGACAGCGTTATTTGTGCAAGGATTGTGGCAAATCGTTTAATGACATGACTGCAAGCCCGATTTCGGGAACTCATTATCCGCACAAGTGGCTGAAATACGTTGATGGCAAGACGTTGCCCAAAATCGCTGAAGAGTTGGAGATTCATATCTCCACTGCTTTCTATTGGCGACATAAAATACTAAATGCGTTGCGTTCTCTTGGTTTCTCCACTTTAAAAGGTATTATTGAAAGTGATGAGACATACTTCTTGGAAAGTGACAAAGGCAAGAAACGCATTATATATCGAAAGCCCCGTAAGCGTGGCGGTAAAGCTACGAAACGGGGTATTAGCAAAGAACAAAAAAGTGTTGTTGTCGCTCATGATCGTAATGGAAATATTATTTCTAAAATGGCTGGACGTGGACGTATTTCGGCTGATGAAATCGATCAAGTTTTAAGTGAATATCTTGACAAAGAGATTGTCCTTTGTACTGATTCTGCGACCAATTACAAAGCATTTGCCAAACAGAAAGGGATTAGTCACGAAATTATAAATGCCAACAAGGGCGTTCATGTCAGAAAAGGTGTTTATCATATCCAGCACGTTAATGCTTATCACCAACGATTAAAAAAGTGGATGGAACGTTTCAATGGTGTTGCCACAAAATATATTGACAATTACTTATTTTGGTTTCGTTTTTTAGAATTGAACAAACAACTGAGTAAAAAACTTTGCAAACAAACAATGGTGCTTGATGCTTGTAAAAGAGCTAACCATATAACCATCAAAACATTCAAAATTGCGTAGAGGGGCTATGGTGTAGCTATAAATCCTGTTTTCACGCCCATCTTAAATCCAGCATTCTCATAAAATTTTAAGGTTCCCTCTTGTTTTGAGCCTGTAAGAAGCATTACTTTATAGCAATTATGTTCCCAAGCAATATTTAATGCTTTCCTTAATACCTTAGTTCCATATCCTTTTCTTCTGAAATCGTTATGAGTAACCACGTTTTCTATTAACCCATAAGGACGAGCGTTTCTTGTCAAGTTAGGAACTATAACCAAAACGCATGATGCAACCAATTGAGCATCTTTCTCGGCAACAATGTAATGCATATTTTTGTCATTACAAATTTGTTCCCAAAGTGAATTTATACTATCCACATTAAGCTCAGGGTCATCTTTGTGCAAATGCTTGTACAAATCCAATAACTTTTGTATTTCATCTTGTCTGATGTATCTAATATCTACATCATTATACATTTTCCTAACCCTAATCGTAGTTTTTCTCATTATACATTCAATTGGAATCATATGGGAACAATGGTTTATTCATACTGACAACAATATTTGCGAAAAGAGCTTAAATTTTTTACTTTCATATACCTCTTCCATTTTCCTGAGCATTTTGGCAACATTCTCGTAATTCAATGGAGCATTAGCCCCATCCTTGACTCCTACCCAAGCTTCTACATCTTCGATGCTAACAGCTCGTTCATCGGCCTTTTTATTAATCGCCAGCATGACGATTTCGACCCCCTCTTGGAGGGACAGCGTTGAACGGGCTTTAATTTTACATCCACAAGGAATCACCCCGTAAAATTTTGCGGCTTGATATACTGGCAAATAAGGCGATCCCTTAAGTTCAGGTTCTCAATATTTTTCGCGGATGTATCACCAAATTGGGTCATAACCATTTTCAAAAAATCTCCTTGAATCTGTTGCTGATACGTTTGTTGGTTCTGACCAATCTACCCAACATGCTTTGCCCAATCCAGATCAGACATCTGTGATTCTTGCGTCTGTGCTGCTTCTATCTTGCTAAATTATTGAGTCCCCGCGACAAAAGAACCAGCAATGGCAGCAACACCAATGATAAAATAAGAATCTTACTACGTTTTTGTTTGATTAAGCCTTTCTTTTGATCTTGCTTTCCTCGTTGGATATTCTTAAACATTGAAATCCCCTTCCTATTTTGCGCGAAAAGCGAATCTCCGGTAGGATGGAGAAGGGAAATGATAACGGAGGGATAAGACGATGTGGACTGCCCTGTACCTGACCGGTGTGCTCGCCTCGCTGGTAGCCAGCGTCTATTACAGCGTCACCGCCCGCAGGCGGGACATGCATCCGCTGGCGGCGCGCATGACACTGGGAAAAATGAATGTCGCCATGGGCCTCTTGCTGCTGTTTTTTGGCACCAACCAGTTTACCTATGAACCGCTGACCACCACCCGGGTTGTGGTCGCCGTGGTGTTTCTCCTTCTCGGCGGCGTGAACGTCGTGCTGGGGACACGCAATTATCTTGCCTGGCGCAAGGAGTGGCGGGAGGCTGTGAAGCAGGAGAATTGACCCGGCCGCAGCCGACCGGGTTCATTTTTTTCTCTGCCAAAAATTTTATGGTGGCGGCCGTGGTGGCAGCCGCGCTATAATCGCCTCAGTGACATTCTATAGCTTCAGACAACCGTGCTGCGATGCCTGCGGTTGTCCTTTTTCTTTTTCATCAGGGAAACGGCCATCTTCCCTCCCTGTCATTTCAGTTCTTCCGGTTTCGCCCACATCTCCCGCGGATTCAACTCATATACCCCGTTCTCCCGGTACATGTAGTGGTTCATCACAAACTCGCGGCGGATAGTGGCATAGTCGTCGTGGAACTGCTTGATGTACTCGTTCAGCTCTTTTTCCGGATACTTCCGTCCCTGCTTCAGCCCTTTCAGCATGTGCTCAAAGACGAACAGCTTCTTCTTGCGCTGGGCCGGAATCTGCTTCAGTTTCCCGTCCACGGTGAAAAAGTTCTGAATCACCGCCGCCCGTTCCGCTTCCAATGCGCTCATGCTTCTTCCCTCCTCTCCATGTTCCTCCAGGAGCCCTTCCCCCTTGAAGACGACATCCAGAATCGCCTGGACATCCCGCTTCAGGCTCTTGTCGTTCAAGTAGAAATAGATGGTGTTTTTTTCCCGTCGTTCGTAGATCAGCCCAACTTCCCGCAGCTTGACCATGTGGTGGGTAATGGTGGGCGGCGTTACCCCCAGCTTGCCGGCCAGCGCCTGCCCGTGCAGTGGTCCCTTCGCCAACAAAGCCAGGATGCGGATGCGCGTGGGATCGCCCAGGGTTTTGTAAAAGTTGACGATGCGCTGCAGCTGCACAATCATTCACCTCCATGTAAATTAGATGAATATTTAATTAGATAATAATAAAAGTGATGGTTGGTTGTCAAATAGCCATGGGGGTGAGAGAAGTCCAATCGTTGAGAGAAAATAACATCACGGAAAATAGTATGGAATATTGGAAAGATTTGATAAAATGATAATCGACCAACATTACACTTGAGAGGGGAAAAAACATGAAGCATCGCCGCAATACTCCTGCTTTTACCTTTTTAGCGTGGGCATCCTTTGTGCTGTCTTTCCTTGCCATGTTTATTGGCATTTACACATTGGATGCCAGTCTTCCTGTCAAAGGTTACTATGTCGTAAGCGCGCTCTTCCTCACCATGTCCTCCTTTGTGCTGCAAAAAACAATCCGTGACAACCAGGAAGATGATAGAAACGCCGGGGTTGGATTATACGGGGAACCAGAAGAGAAACGTCAAAAAAACACCAGTTCGTAAATTTGAAAACGCCATCCACTTTTCAAGACAACAAACAGGACGACCCGCGGATTTCTCCCTGTCGTCCTGTCATGTTTTCCGTTATCGTTCGATAATCTGCGCCGTAATCATCGCCTGTCCCACCAGCTGGTCCGCATGAAAGACCGAGACCTCCACTTTGCCGAAGCGGCGGCTGATATCCAGCAGGTGCGGCTTCACTTCAATCTCGCTTTCCATCTGCACCGGCTTCAGGAAGTAGACCGTGATGTTTTCCGGCACCATGTCCCCGCGGCGGTGCAGGCGCAGCAGGTTGCAGGCCGCTTCCACCATCACCGTGGTCAGGATGCCGCTCGCGATGGTCCCGAGATGGTTGGTCATCTGCGGCGTCACTTCCCCGTGGTAATACAGGGTATCCGCCTGCTTCTCCTCGCGGAAGTGGTTCATGATCAGGTTGGGGAAGGTTTCGCCCATCTGGGGCTGTTTCTGAATGTACTGCAGGGCCTTCAGCACGTCCTGACGGCTCAGGACGCCTACCAGCTTCTTGTATTGATCCACCACCGGCAGCAGTTCGATCCCTTCCCACACCATGAGATGGGCGGAAGAGGCCACCGAGACGCGCGGCGACGTGGTAATCGGATTTTTGGACATCACTTTCTCGATCGGAACGGTTTCATCGTGGCCGATGATATCCTTCGACGTGACGATCCCCACCAGCCGCATGTGCTCATCCACCACCGGAAACCGTGTTTCCCGGTACCATTCGGTAAACTGGTGCCACTGCTGCACCGTATCCCAGGGATGCAGAATGGGCGTTTCTGCGAGCGGCTTCAGGATGTCTTCCACCATGACGATCTCTTTCTTGATGAGCCGGTCATAGATCGCCCGGTTGATCAGGGAGGCCACCGTAAAGGTGTCATAGCTGGAGGAGATGATCGGCAGGGCAAGCTGATCGGCCAGCGCCTTCACCTCTTCGCTGGTGTCGAATCCCCCGGTGATCAGGACGGCGGCTCCCTGCTGCAGGGACAGCTTGTGGGCCTGATCGCGGTTCCCGACGATGAGCAGGCTGCCCGCCTCCACGTAGCGCATCATCGCTTCCAGTTTCATCGCGCCGATGACGAACTTGTTCAGCGTCTTGTGCAGCCCTTCCTTGCCGCCGAGAACGTGGCCGTCCACGATATTGACCACTTCGGCAAAGGTGAGGCGCTCGATGTTTTCTTTCTGCTTCTTTTCGATGCGCACCGTCCCGACACGCTCGATCGTGCTGACATATCCTTGCGTTTCCGCTTCCTTGATCGCCCGGTAGGCGGTTCCTTCGCTCACATCCAGGTCTTTGGCGATTTGCCGTACGGAGATTTTCGTCCCGACGGGGAGGCGGTCGATATATTGCAAAATTTGTTCATGCTTGGTTGCCATTCATCTTCCCCCTTCCCTTGCCTCTCTTTTCTATTCTATCAATGCCGTTGCATCTGCTTCGTACCGTACTGTATTGCCCTCCTTCGACAAATATAACTGAACGGGAAACAAAAAAAAAGAGCAGCTTTCCTTGCTCGCTACTCCCAACAGGTATATATCATCAAGGGGGTTTTCATCGTGCTTTTATCTTATCCCTCTTTTGTTACAGGAATATTACAAGGGAATTACAATTTCTTTTCAATTTGCCGCCGTTACCAAAGCAGGTAAAACACGCCCTGGATCAGCCCGATGAGTCCCCCGAGAAGAAAGCCCAGGATGGTGATCATGCGAAACTCCTTGCCGGTGACGCCGAGGATCATCTCTTCCACGCGCTCAAGCGGAAAGCCTTCCACCTGCCGTCTGACGATCTCGGTGATGGACAGCTTGGCCAACAGGCGCTCCACGTTCTCTTCCAACAGCCCGATGGCCCAGTTGGCAAGGCGCGGGATCAGCTTCTCCGCGACGGGCTGGCGGAAGCGGCCGAACCAGCGGGAAGCGGGTTGATCGAGCCAGGCCAGACTCTTCTCTTCCAGTCTGGCAAACAGGTTGTCCGCCCACGCGGCAAGCTGTTCTTCCCCGATCCAGGCCGCGACGTCCGCCACCCGCTTCGCCAGCAGCTTGTCCGCTTTCTGCTGGAGGAGGGCTGACAGCCGCTCCGCCAGCTGCGGGCTGGTCAGCGCCTCCTCCACATAGGGAAGAAGCCTGCCGACCACCTTTTCATCGCCCAGGAACATGCCGACCAAACCGCCAAACATGCCGCCGCCCCCGCCCAACAAAGCGCGAATCATCCGTTGGACATCCTTTTGGCCGTTCTCGGAGCGCAGATAGTCTGCAAACCGCTCCAGCACCAGCTTCCCCAGTGCCTGCAGGGCTTCATCCAGGCGTTCCCTGGCCTCCGGGGAGAGCAGGCTGTGCAGCGGCCTCTCCCCCTGCTGGCGCAGCAGCTCCTCGAACCAGCCCTGCCACTGCTTGCGGACAGGCCCTCTCACCAGCTCGCTCCACCGGCCGTCCTGGTCAAACAACGCCGGGAACCAGCGCTGCAGATGCTCCCGCAAGGTTTGTTCATGATCCAGCCAGCGGTCCAGTGTGCCGACAAGCCATTCCTGCAGACCCGCCTCCAAATCCGCATGGGCAACCGCCTTTTTTATACCTGCCGGGGTAAGCAGATAATGCTCTACCAACCGGCCCATCTGGACACCGATTTCATCCCGTCGCCGGGGAATCAGCCCAGGGGTAAACGGCACGCGAAAACGCCCGATTTTCCATGGGTGATAAGGGCGGAAAAGCATCCGGATCGCCAGCTCGTTCGTCACGCCGCCTATCACCGATCCGATCGCGATATTGAATATTACCAGCAGCCAAGGGGACATCTCCAACACCTCTCTTGCAAAGGAACCAAAAATAATAGGCTCTCATAAGATAGACTAACCTAACGCCTACGGGAAGGGGATTTGTATGTTGTACGTTCGGACTACCGTTCGCGCACTCGAACCGAAATCGGCCGACACAGATCTCTATCTCCCCCGCAGCGTATGCAGCCGGCTGCACATTCCGCAGGCGACGCTTACGTTCCAGTTCGGAAGCAAACAGGTAACCGGGCGGGTAAAAGGATACGGACAGAAAGACATCGCCGTGCTTCGCCCCTCCCTTGTGTACGCGCTGCGCATTCCGACCGACGTGCCGCTCTTGCTGCGTTATGAAGCAAGCCAACAGCGCCTGGTCTTCGGCCCGCTCATCGGCATCCTCGTCTCCCGGTACTCGCAGTCATCGCCCACCCCGTTCGGCACCTTTACCCCATTTCTCAACGAGATTGCCGACGCCTGCCGCGGCGGCGTCGTCTGCGCCCTCCGGCTGCAAGACGTGAATTGGGATACCGAAACGGTCCACGGGCTGATCCGCCAAAACGGAGCCTGGCACGCCGCCACCCTGCCGCTGCCACAGTGTATCTACAATCGCCTGATCTCCCGCAAATCGGAGAAAAGCGATCAGGTCCACAGCTGGGTCGAGCGGTGCAAGGAGCGGTTCATCCCCTTTTTCAACGAGCAGTTTCTAAACAAATGGCACGTGCACCAAGCGCTGCAGAACGAGCCCGACGCAGCCAATCACCTGCCCAAAACGATTCGCTATCACGGGCATCACGATCTGAAAGAGATGCTTGCCGCTTACCGCTCCGTCTATGCGAAGCCCGCAAGCGGCAGCATGGGGCGCGGAATTTACCTGATTCGCGCCGGTTCGTCCGGTTATCAATTGATTCGTCCCTCCGCAGGCGGCGGAGTCATCCAACGCTTCCGCTCGCTGAAGGCCCTGCACGGCGAACTGCAGAAGCGGATCAAAGGCACCCCTTATATCCTGCAGCAGGGATTGAAGCTGATCGGCGTGAACGGCAATCCGGCCGATTTTCGCGTCCTGGTGCAAAAAGGAAAACGCGGCGAGTGGGCCGTCAGCTCCATGGTGGCCCGCCTCGGCCGGAACATGGTCGTCTCCAACATCGCCCGCGGCGGCACCATGGTCTCGGCTTCCCAGGCGCTGCGGATCTGCGGCCCCATGCTGTCCGGCCCGGTGTCGGCCGAGGCGCTGAAAAAGGTCTCTCTCCGGCTGGCCCGGTTGCTTGAGAAAACCTTGCAGGGCCATTACGCCGAGTTTGGCATCGACCTCGGCGTGGATATCCACGGCCGCATCTGGCTGTTGGAGGTAAACAGCAAGCCCTCCAAAGCAAACTCGGCTGTCCAGCAGCCGTCGGCGGCGGCAGGAGTGACCCCTCCTCGCCGCCGTCCCCGTCCATCCGTCGTGCGCATGCTTGATTATGCCGCTTATCTCAGCGGCTTTCCCATTCCCCTGAAGCGGAAGTCGGCATCCGCGAAAGCCAACAAGAGAAAACGCAAACGCAGGTGACGTTCCATGGCGAACAAGGAGAAAACGTTAGGGATTATGACGTATTGCAACGGCCCCACCTTCATGGAGAAAGCCTACTATAAAAAGCTGACGCTGTTTGGACACCGATGGGGCATCCGTGTCTTTGTCTTTTCTCCGCAGGCGGTCGATTTTCAATCCAGACAGGTGACCGGCTACGCATACCGGCAGGGGAAATGGAAAAAAGGCACGTTTCCGCTGCCCGACACCGTCTATGACCGCTGCTTTGTCGGCCCGTCATACCGCCACTATAAACCATTTATCGAGAAGTTGCAAAAAGACCCGTCCATCACTTTCCTGGGGCACGGATTATCGGGCAAATGGCAGGTATACCGGATTTTATCCCGGTCGCCTGCCCTGAAGCGCTGGCTGCCGGAGACCCAACCGTTTGAGATGGGGGCGCTTTTTTCCCTGTTGAAACGCCAGAGAGCGGCCGTGATCAAACCGTCCGCCGGCACACACGGCATCGGGGTGGTCCGCATCAGCAGGGAGAACGGGCGATACACCGTCTGCGGGAGAGGGCAGGAAAACAAACCGTTCCAGCGCGCTTTCCGCACCGAGGCGGGGCTCAAAACCTTCGTCACCCGTTTCGTCGGCGGCCGAAGCTTCCTGCTGCAGCCTTATCTGACGCTCCACACACCCGATCATGTGCCGTATGACGTGCGCGTCCTCGTCCAGAAAAACGGAATCGGCCAATGGCAAACCACCGGCAAAGCCGTCCGCATCGGGGACAAGAAAAGCATTACCTCCAACCTGCACGGCGGAGGCAGGGCGGCCCCGTTGTCCGATTTTCTCGCCGGCATCTTTCCGGAAGAGCAGCGCATCCGGATCGAACATGAAATCGAACAGCTCGTTCAACTGCTTCCTCCTATTCTGGAAGAGCAGCATGGCCGCCTGGTTGAACTCGGCATCGACATCGGCATCGATACGAACGGCCATGTATGGCTCATTGAAGTGAACAGCAGACCAGGCAGAAACGTGTTTCGCCAGCTCGCAGACCGGACAGCGAGACTCCGCTCCCTCACCCAACCGGTCAGGTACGCACACTATCTCATGAAAGAGCGTGTAGGAGGTTACTAACTGTATGGATTCAATCACAGTGCAGCTTCGCTTCCTGTCGTATCCTCATCTGACTGGGATTGTCATACCGCTTCACCTGTGTCAAAGGCTGCAGCTTCGCCCCAACCAGAAAATCACCCTATCTCTGGGGAAACGAGAAGTGGTCGCCACCGTTTATCAGGACAAACGAAATCCGAACAGCAACACCATCAAAGTGACCAGCGCACTCAGAACGGAGTTGGGCATCCCGCATGGCGGTTACATCCATGTGAAAAGAGAAGGGGACGTCCTGCGGATTGGCCCCTCCATCGGCATCGTCACGACAGGCCTGCGCAATCGTCCGCAAAACCCCATCGGTACGCGCCACTCCTTTTTTTACAAGCTGCTTCTGGCTCAGGAAGGCAAGGGGGTCTTTTACTTCATTTTTACGCCGGATGACGTCGATTGGCGAGAAAACCGGGTCAGGGGATGGTTTCTGCGCCCGACCAAAACCGGGCGCTATCAGTGGAAAAAACTGACCACCCCCCTGCCTGATGTAATCTATGACCGCATTCCGTCGCGCGGGGCCGAGCGGCAGGAAAGCGTCCGCCAGTTCAAACTGCGCCTGGCCCATTACGACAATCTGCCGATGTTCAACCAGGGCTTCTTCAACAAATGGGGAGTTCATCAACTCCTGTATCCCAATCCGGAAGTTAATGAGCACATCCCGGAAACCTACCCCTCTCCCTCCCTGCGCACAGTGAAAACCATGCTGCACAAGCACCGGATGATTTACCTCAAACCCAAGGACGGCAGCCTCGGCTACGGCATCGTCAAAGTGGTCCATGTCCCCGGTTCGGGATACGATGTCTCGTACCATACCGGTTCCGGCAACATCAAGCGGCGCTTCCGCAAGCTGGAATCTCTCTATCAGCATGTTTTCCGCACCCGCAAGGTTAGTTCCTATCTCATCCAACAGGGCATTCATCTGGCCACCTATCAGGGCCGACCGTTCGATTTCCGCGTGCATCTGCACAAGAACCAGAAAAATGAATGGGTGGTCTCCTGCATGGCCGCCAAGGTGGCCGGCTCGGGAAGCGTCACCACCCATGTCCGCACAGGCGGTACCGTGATTCCCGGCGAAGACCTGCTCGCCTACCTGTTTGGCCGGCAGAAAAACCTGATTCAGGAGCGCATCGCTCACGCCGCCATCCGCCTGGCCACGGCGATCGAACAGGCAAAAGGCATCTATCTGGGCGAACTCGGTCTGGACATGGGGATCGACACCCATGGCCATGTCTGGATGTTTGAAGCCAATTCCAAGCCCGGCCGTTCCATTTTCAAACACTCCCGCCTGAAACAGGCCGATGAAATTTCCCGGAGCCTGCTTGTCGATTACAGCTGCTATCTGGCCAATTTCTGATCACATCCCGTGTGGAAAAGGAAGGAGGAATTCCGATGCCCCAGTCGCGTACCGGGTGGTTAACGATACTTCCGGCCGACAAATGGTACCTGCAAGCCGGACGACTGCCGTTAATCGCCGGCAAAGGCCGCCGCATCGTCGCGCATGTGGGCCCTTTCGCACAGAAAAAGCACCTGTACGTCGGTTTACCCCCGCTGCAGCAAGGCCGGATCCGCACGAGAGTCCGCTGGAAAATCGCCAATGACCGGCTTGCCATCGGACCGCTGATCGGCATCCTGACGGTAGGATACGGCATGGGATTTCGCGGAAACCGGGAGAACTTTCGGGATATCTTTCTCTCCGGTAAGAAGCTGGGCGCCCTGGTCTATGTGTTCACACCGGGGGGGATCGACTGGACCCGGCAGAAAATACGCGGTTTCCTGTACGACGACAAGCAGGATGCCTGGCTGGAAGCCACCCTGCCGTTCCCTCATGTCGTCTATAACCGCATCCCCAGCCGGAAATGGGAAACACAGAGCGAAGTGAGGAAAACCCTGGACCAGCTGGCCAGCATCCCGAACATCACGCTGTTTAACCGGCGCTTCTTCAACAAGCAGACGCTGTTCCACCTGCTGGATGGCAATCCCGAAGCGGCCCCCTTTTTGCCGGATACGAAAAGATTGGACTCATACGCCAGGTTGCGATTCTTCACCCTCAAGCACCCGGTCCTCTATTTGAAGCCCGTGCTGGGCAAGGCCGGCGAGGGAATCATGCGGCTCGATCAACACAACGAACGGTGGCGCTTGCGGCGCGTCCACGAACAGCGCTCCATCACCCGCTACTTCTCGTCGCTGGAGGAGGTTTGGGATTTTGTCAAAAAACGGATCAGGAACAAACCATACCTGATCCAGCAGGGAATCAGACTGGCGCACTACAAGGGACGCCCCTTTGACATTCGCGTGCTGGTGCAGAAAAACGGCAGCGGGGTATGGGGGGTGACCGGCATCGGCATCCGGCACGCGGGAGCGAACAGCATCACCACCCATGTGCCGAGGGGCGGCTCGATCCAATCCCCCCAAAAGGTGCTGGGCCAATTGTTCCCGAAGCAGGAAGCGCACATCATGGAAACCGTCAAACAGACGGCGCTCACCATCGCACGCTGCCTGGACAAAGAGCTGGACAGCCTGGCCGAAATGTCCATGGATTTGGGACTCACCAAGGATGGGCGTCTCTGGTTCTTCGAGGCCAATGCCAAGCCGGAAAAATTTGACGAACCCACCATCCGCCGCGCTTCACTCTCCAATCTCATCCGGTACGCGCAATACGTATCCCGGATGAAAGAGAACAAGGAAGCGGCCGCAGGATGATGCGGAAACGCGGCGAACGCCGAGCCTGGAGCGGTGGCGGAGCCGCAGTTGCCAAGAAAAAGCTGGGCAGTCTCCAAGCTGCCGCAGCTTTTTTTGTTGTATGAATATTATTTCTTTCACGCGGATGAATTGGGAAAAAACCTTTAGTAAAAAATGATTCTCAGGAGGTGGTCAACACATGACCCATCAATGGCAAACACAAGCCTATCAACCTTATCAACCGTATCAGTCTTTCAACGCTCCGGCATCCGGACCGGTGAGCGCCATCTTTCAACCGGGATTCGCGGGCACTGACGTGCAGGAAGTCCGCGCGCTGAATGCCGGGTACGCTACGCCAGCGCTGTCCGGGGGACTGGGCGTAAGCCATGCGCCCATTGCTTCGGCCCCATCCCCTGTGGGCTATCAACCGCACGTCGGCATCGGCGGACCGATCAGTTCCATCTACTCCCCCGGCTTCGTCGGTACCGATGTGCAGGAAGTCCGCGCACGCAACTTGGGTACATACGCCCCATATGCAGGCGTGGGAGGTGCAGGCGTGAGCCAGATTTTCTCCCCGGGTTTTGCCGGCACCAATCCGCAGGAAGTGCGCGGCCTTCAGCCGGGTTATCCGGCACCCGCCACGGTACCGAGCCCGCCCGCCGCTTCCTTCGTCAGTCAGGGAGCCCCGTATGCCGGACAGGCAGCAGGCATTCCCGGATCCGTCAATGCCATCTTCCATCCCGGTTTCGCCGGAACCAATGTCCAGGAGGTTCGCGCCCTGAATACGGGTTATGGAACGCCGTACAGAAGCTTCTAAAACATAGCCAGCAAAAAACCGCTCCGTTTGTACGGGGCGGTTCTAGTTATAGCAGACGTTCTCTTTCCTGCTGAATCGTTTCATACAGGTGGTGCAGGTTCCGCAGGCTCTCTTCATTCACACTGAAGGCCACATCGCCGAACCAGTACTCATCGCGCGGCACACAGGCCATTTCCGTACCGAAGCGCTCATACTGGGCCTCCAGGGCTGCGGCGATATGGTCGATCTTCTCCCGGACGGTCAGGTGCCGCTCAATCGCCGGATGAAACCGTTCCCGGACGTCGGCGAAACGGCGCGTCTCTTCCAGCCGTGCCAGGCGATACAGCGCCAGATCAATCTGCAGCCAGCAGGTAACATAGAAGTGAAATTCACTAAAAAGCGTATAAAGCGCATCGGCCAGCAGAGAAGCATCACCCGTCTGCCGGTACTGCTGCCAAGCCTTCAGCGCATCCGCCTTCCTCTCCTGAATCAATGCGTAGTGGCTGACCGCCCCCCGGTAAAACTTGCGGATGATCTGAAACAGCATCTCCGGGGTACGCG
The DNA here is from genome assembly GCF_011059135.1 of Brevibacillus sp. SYP-B805. GTDB lineage: Bacteria > Bacillota > Bacilli > Brevibacillales > Brevibacillaceae > Brevibacillus_F. The sequence goes on from NZ_JAALGD010000004.1 coordinate 85,215, forward strand.
GCGGCAGCCCTCTGTAGCGGTTGGCAACATCTCTCACCATGGGGGTTCCTCCTGTTTCCTTCTTGAAGCTACTATACCTGTTTCGGATCAGAGAAGGAAGGCCTGCCGCACTTTGTTCCCCCCGGCGGTTTATCCGATTTGCTCTTGCTGTTCTTCCAAAGCGGCCAGCGCCTTGTTGATGCGGTTCGGGTTAAACCCGAGAATCTGCTTGTCGCCGATCAGCGTGAGCGGGACAGACATGATGCCGAGGCGGGCCAACTCTTCGCCATACGCCGGATTTTCGTCGATGTTGCGCTCCTCGTAGGAAATGTGATGTTGATCCATGTAATTCTTTACCTGCTTGCAAAATTGGCAGGTGGTACTGGTATAAATGATTGCTTGTGCCATGCCTCTCCATCTCCTTTTCATCTGTTTTATATAGTAATTATTATCATTTAGTAACAACTATTATTTTATCAGTCCACCCCAAAAAGTCAATATCATTTTACAATCATTCTAATGTGGATGGCACCTGCAGGCTGCCCCTTCCCCTCTCTGCGGGCGGGCGCGAAAAAAAATGGCCGGCCTCATCAGCCGGTCCTCCACATCCGCATCACTGTATCAACACAGAGGGAGTTTAAACTCTTTACATCACTAAAGCGAAGTGAGAAAGGTTGGGGCCCCCGCCGACACCAGCAAGTTCAGGGGTCCCCAAAAAGTACTCGGATTAAGCTTCGAAGGTCAACGTCACTTTTTGGGGTTAAGCACAGCTTAAGTCGGCGGGGTTTTCTTATGCTCCAGATAGCGGTCGACAGCGGCGCGAACCGCCTGCAGAACCGCCCCTTGCCCCGGGGCCAGGAAACGTTCCTGAATCGCTTTCTGAATCTCTCCGGCCCCGTTCGCGACACTCATGCCCCGCACGAGATCGGCAAGGAAACTGCTCGTTGTGTCCATCAAAAAGGTAAAACCGGCGTCGACGATCCTCTCCTGCTCCACGTCGATAATCAGGACGCAGCCCACCAGCGCATACGCTTCATGGAGCGGGGTTCCCTTGGGCATTTGGGCAAAGCCGGCCGTCAACACCGTATTTTTTCCGGCAGCTGGCGATGACATGAAAACACTCCTTACCGTTTCAACTGCTTCTATTATAACGGAAACGGGGGGCTTTCGTCACAGCCGGTTACCCGCGGTCGATCGGCAGGATGACTTCCACCGTGGTTCCTTCATTCAGCTTGCTCGTCATCCGAATCCGGCCGTTGTGGTTTTCAATGATCTTGTAGCTGACCATCAACCCCAGGCCTGTTCCCGTCTCTTTCGTGGTGTAGAACGGCTCGCCCAGCCTCTTGATCCCTTCCTCCGGGATGCCGCAGCCTTGATCGATAAAGCGGATGATCACGTGCGCCTCGTCCCGGCTTACCTTGATGAAAATATTTCCTCCGTTCTGCATCGCCTCGATCCCGTTTTTCAGGAAATTGATAAACGCCTGCTTCAACTGGTTTTCGTCACAGCGGATCGGCGGGATGTCGGATTCAAACTCCACGGTGATCAGCACGTTCTTGATAATGGCTTCGGTATCGATCAGCGTGACGACATGCTTGATCAGGGTCTGCAAATCCCGCTCCTGAAAATGGGTTGACTGGGGCTTGGCCAGCACCAGCAGTTCGCTCACGATCAGTTCGATCCGGGCCAATTCCGATGACATGATGGTAAAATACTCTTTTTTCTCCTGGCCGTTCTTCTGCATGAGCTGGAGAAAGCCTTTCAGGGCCGTCAGCGGATTGCGGATTTCATGCGCGATCCCGGCGGCAAGCTGGCCCACGAGCGTCAGCTTTTCCGAATGCTGCAGCAGTTCCCTAGTTTTCATCCGTTCCGTGATGTCGCGCGAGACGGTAATAAACTCCTCCAGCTCGCCGGTCCGAGGGTGGAGAATGGCTTTCCCCGTGGTTTCAAACCAGACGTACTGGCCATCCCTGGCGCGCAGCCGGCTGGTGACGGTATTCGCCTCCTTGAACGGAAACGAGGAGCGATACAGCCTGGTCAGCTCGTCCACATCATCCGGATGAACGTAATCGGCCGCCTGCTTTCCAATCAGGTCTTCCGGTTTATAGCCCAGAAGCGTCCGACAGGCGGGAGAGACGTACAGGAAAATGCCGTCGAGGGAAAGCCGACAGATCAGATCCAGCGAGTTTTCGGTGATCAGGCGGTAGCGCTCCTCGCTTTCCCGCAGCTCGATCTTTTTGCGATTGAAAGGGGTGATGTCCCGGGCAATGCCATAAACGCCCACAATTTTATCATCCAGAATAATCGGAAAATTTTTCACGTACACATCGATGCGCTGGCCGGATTTCTGCAAGATCACCGTCTCGTATTCCAGCCGCTCGCCGGCAGCTGCCCGTTTAAAAGATTGGTACACTTTCTTCAACTGTTCCGGCACAATCAGGGGAACAAATGATTTTCCCCGCATTTCTTCCAATGTATAGCCGGTAAGCCGTTCACAGACCGGATTGCCGTTGATAAAATTGCCCTCCAAGTCAACGGCGTAGACGGCATCCGGATTGTTTTCGAAAAGAGCCTGGTACAACTGCTCCTTCCCTTCCTTTTGTTTATAGATTCTGTGTTTCGGCAGTTCATTTCGCGCGACAATCATGTCGTTTAACATTGCCATCTTTCCCCTGCCTTTTCCCCAAAATCGCTCAAAAGAAAAATGGCTCTTCCAACTCTTCCTGGAAACAGCCATTGGTCTATTGACAGAAATCCCCCTTCGGTAACCCGGCCATCTTAGTTTCGTCAACCTTAGATCCGTGGCTTTGCGTCCTCCTCTTTCGAAGAGTTTGCCCTTTCGATATATGTATGTTCATCGTATGATCAACGAAAGACTCTCATATAGTTATCATTATACATCCATTTTTATACTTTTCAATCGGATAATTCCAAAATTTGAAAACTGGTACGTCCGCATGTCAGCATGCGATTGTTGCATCCCGGGCGCTCCTTTCCTCTTGACGAATCTGCGGGAAAAAGACATAAGATGGAAGAGTAAAGACAATCCGAACCGTGGATCGGAGGAGAAATCATGAACCAAAAACATCTGGCGTGGGTGCTGCTGGTCCTGACCAATCTGTTCTGGGCAGGCAACTATGTTTTTGGCAAATACGTCACAGCGGAAATTTCCCCTGTCTGGATCACATTCTCACGCTGGGTGCTGGCGCTGTGCGCACTATTGCCCATGGCCATGCTGCTGGAGAAGCCGGACTGGCAGGCGGTCCGCCGCGCTTGGCTGCCGCTGCTGGGGATGGGACTGCTGGGGGTGGTCGGCTATAATCTCCTTCTCTACGAGGCCCTCGCCTTTACCTCCCCGCTGAATGCGGCACTGGTCAATTCCCTGAATCCCGCCTTGATTGTTCTTTTTTCCGCCTATCTCCTGCGGGAGCGGATGACAGGCGGGCAGTACGCAGGCCTTGCCCTGTCCCTCGTCGGCGTACTGATTACCATTACCCGCGGCGACGTTACCCTGTTTGCCCGCTTCCAGCTGAATCGGGGCGATCTGCTGATGCTACTTGCGATCACGGTTTGGACGCTCTATTCCGTACTCGGCAAAAGATTGGCCCATATCCCGCCGATCACGACAACGGCCGTCTCGGCGCTCTGGGCGGTCCTGCTGCTGCTGCCGTTCGCGGCGCTCAACCCGCTGTCCGTCGGGCAGATTAGTTCGCTCTCTCTCATCGGTATCCTGTATATGGCCGTCTTTCCGTCAGTGGGTTCCTATCTGCTGTGGAACATGGCCGTCCGGGTGACGGGAGCCAACCAGGCGGGGGTTACGCTGCATTTGATTCCCGTCTTTACGGCGCTGCTCGGTTTCGCGCTGGGCGACGGGGTGAGCGCGGCCCAGCTGATCGGCGGGCTGCTGGTCTGTACCGGCGTATTGCTGACGACCGGGCTGATCGAGCAGCGGTTGAAGAAGGCGAAGCCAGCGGAGCATGTGTAAAATAACCCCGCCGACTTAAGCTAACACTGGTGTCGGCGGGGGCCCCCAAACTTTCTTCGTCACTTTATCACTTTAATGAACTTAAATTCCCTCTTTCTGATCCGCTAAGAAAACCACCGCTGCAATGCGGTGGCTTTTGCTTGTCCTCCCTTACCGGGCTTGATACACCAGCCTGCCTTCCACCCATGTGGCGAGCACCCGCAGGTCATCGGACAGCAGGACCAGATCGGCATCCTTGCCGGGAGCGATGCTGCCTTTACGGTCGGCGATCCCCAGCTTCTCCGCCTGATTGAGGGTGACATGGCGGATGGCCTGCTCAAGCGGCATGCCGGCAAAGCGCATCAGATTGGCCAAGGCCGCATCCAGTGTCAGGAGGCTGCCCGCCAACACGCCGCCCGCCAGTCTGGCTTCGTTCCCTTTTACCGTCACTTCCTGTCCGCCCAGTTCGTAGACGCCGTCCTGCAGACCGGCGGCGCGCATCGCATCGGTAATCAGCATGATCTGTTCCGGGCTGCAAATGCGCGTCAGCAGGCGGATAAAGGCGGGCGCGACATGAATGCCGTCCGCGATCAGGTCAAAGGTAAGCTCCGGCCGCTCCATCACCAGCCCGATGATCCCGGGATCGCGATGATGGAACCCTTTCATGGCGTTGCCGAGATGCGTCGCGTGGCTTACCCCTTTTTGCAGGCAGCAGAGACCGCCTTGATAATCAAGCGCGGTATGTCCTGCCGCGATGATGACCCCCCGCTCCCGCAGCAGGTCAAATACCCGGTCGTCTTCCACCAGCTCCGGTGCCAGCGTGATCTGCTTGATCCATCCCGGCTTGGCTGTCTCGAGAATCCGCTGCACGTTCTCGATATGGGCCGGCTCGATCCACTCTTCTTTTTGGGCTCCTTTGAATGCCTTGTTGATGAACGGCCCTTCCAGATGCAGCCCCAGGACGGCGGCGCCGCCCGTGTCAGGCAGGTGATTGTAGAAGCGGATCACCTCCACCGTCTCCTCCATCGGGGCGGTCATGGTCGTCGCCAACAGACCCGTGGTGCCATGCGCGGCATGGAAGCGGCAGATCGCCTGCACGGCCTCGACCGATTTGTCCATGAAATCCCAACCGGCCCCGCCGTGCACATGCAGATCGAGAAAGCCGGGAACCAGCATCGCTCCCCGGCCGTCAAACACCTGCGCGCACGCCTGCCCCTGATCCTCCCCGAGATAGGCGATCCTGCCGTCTTCAATGAGCAGGACGGCTTCCGGAACAAAGCCGTCCTCCGTCAAAATCGTCACATTGCTAATCTTTTGCGTTTCCTTCGATGGCATGTCGTACGTTTCCTCCTGCAGCAGCCAGCAACCGTGCGGCCTCCTGCGCTCCCAGGCCGGTTTTCTGCATGACGATGGCCAGTCTGGCATCGCCGCCGGCCTCCTGCGCCAGACGTTCTGCTTCCGCATAACCGACACCGGTCGCTGCCCGAATGATCGTTTTCACCCGTTCCCGCAGCTTTTGATTGGTCGCCTGCACGTTGACCATCAGGTTGCCGTATACCTTTCCCAATTTTATCATACTTCCGGTCGTCAGCATATTTAACACCAGCTTGGTGGCCGTTCCGGCTTTCAGCCGGGTGGAACCGGTGACCACTTCGGGACCGACGACCACGTTGATCGCCACGTCCACGCCCTGGTTGATCGTGGCGACGGGATTGCAGGAGAGGGAGATGGTTTTCGCCCGTCTGGCCTTCGCCGCTTCCAGCACGCCGATCACATAGGGCGTGCGGCCGCTCGCCGCGATGCCGACGACCACGTCGTCCGCCGTCACGCCGTATTTCTCCACGTCCTCCGCCCCCAGTTCCGGCATGTCCTCCGCCCCTTCCACCGCCACCATCATGGCCGACATGCCGCCGGCGATGACGCCCTGCACCAGCTTCGGATCGGTGCCGAAGGTGGGGGGGCATTCTGCGGCATCGAGGATCCCCAGCCTGCCGCTGGTTCCCGCCCCGAAATAAAAGAGCCTGCCGCCATGTTTCAGCGCTTCTGCGATCATCTCCACCGCCCGGGCGATCTCGGGCAGAACCCGCTCCACCGCATAGGCCACCTTTTTATCTTCCTCGTTCATCACCCGCAGGATCTCCAACGTCGGCAGACGATCGAGATCTTCCGTCCGGGGGTTGCGCATCTCCGTCGTCAGTTCGTGCAGATTCTCCAACATCTTCTTCATCCTCTCCCGCTGCCCATCCAATTTTTCTGCAAGTTGTCCCGAATCTGTCGGTCAATCGCGATGCCCGTATGGCGCAGCGCCATCACCAATGCCCCCACCACGGGGGGATGGGCCGGTATTCTGGTATCGGCGTGAGCGCCCAACCGCTCGATGACGCGCTGCCGCAACAGCGTATCGGCGGTAAGCAGTCCCCCTGCAAGCACGACAGGCTGCCGTTCTCCCACCCGTTTCAAACAGGCGAGCGCCAGCGCTGCCAGCTCAGCGGCCGCCTGTTCCACCAAGCGCCGGGAGAGCGTATCTCCCGCCTCCGCTGCGATGAGGAGCACACGGCTTGCTTCCGCCAGCAGCTTGCGCGGATTCTCCGCCCCATAGACCAGCTGGATCAATTCCGCAGGGGAACGCAGTCCGAACTGATCCAATACCAGTTCGGTCAGCATCGTGGATTCCCCTCTGCCGTCGTAGGCCCGCAGTACCGCTGCCAGCGCCGATCTGCCCAGATCAAAGCCGCTGCCTTCATCCCCCAGAAGATAGCCCCAGCCGCCAACGCGGTGCCGTACCCCTTCCTTCGTCATGCCATAGGCGATAGAGCCGGTGCCGGCGATCAGCACCACGCCGGGCTCTCCCCACGTGCCGGCGTACAGGGCGACGGCCGCGTCGTTGTCGATAAGCAGCCTCTCCCCGAAGCGCGGGCCAAACGCCCCCCGAAGCAGGCTTGTCGTTTCCGGGCGGTCGGCGCCTGCCAGACCCAGGCAGACGGCCGCCACCTGCTCTGCCGCCATCCCGCACTGCCGCAGCAGCTCGCCGATCAGCTCCCGAAGGGTTCGCTCCACCTCCGGCCAGGGCCCGGACATCACATTGGCGGCATCCCCGTGCGCCCGGGCGAGCACACGTCCCTGTTCATCGCACAGCGCGGCAACCGTTTTGCTGCCGCCCCCATCCATGCCGATCCATCCGCGCTTACTTGACTGCACCGGCTGTCAATCCTTCCATGAATTGTTTCGACGCCAGCAGAAAGACTACGATCATCGGCAGGGCGGACAGGGTCAAGCCGGCGAAAAGGAGGCTCCAATTGGCTTCATATTCGCCAAACAGACTTAACATGCCGACGGGAATCGTCTTCAGCTCTTCCTTCTGGATAAAAATGAGCGGAAAGAAGAAATCGTTCCATGCCTGAATGAAATTGATGATCATCACGGTCCCCAGGGCCGGCCGGACCAGCGGCAGCAGGATCTTCCAGAACACCTGGAAGTTGTTGCAGCCGTCCATGCGCGCCGCCTCTTCCAGCTGCACCGGCAGAGTACGCAAAAATCCGGTCAGGATAAACACGGAGATGGGAATCCCGCTGCCGGTATAGATCAGGATGAGCGACCAGAGCGAATTCAACAGCCCCAGCTTTTTCATCAGCAGAAACAGCGGCACGATGCCCAGCTTGACCGGAATCATCAGGCCGAGCAGGAAGAAAAAGTAAAGATACCCGTTCCATTTGAACGAAAAGCGGGCGATGTAAAAGGCGGCCATCGCGGAAAAGAGCAAAATCAACAGCACCGAAGCGACGCTGACGATCACGCTGTTCCAGAGAAAATCGGCAAACGGCACCGCTTCCCACAGTTCGGCGTAGTTTTTGAAGGAAAACGACGTCGGCAGGCTCAGCGGATTGGCAAAGATCTGCTGGTTGGTCTTAAACGACGAGCCGATCATCAGGAGAATGGGATAGAGGGCGATCAGCGCGAACAGATAGGCAAACAGAACCTGCAGCGAACGGGCGGCGATGCTTGTTTTCATGGTTCTCTCCCCTTTCTCAATGCTGCACTTCCCGTTTCCGCATCACATAGAGCGAAAGCGCAGAAACGGACGCGACGATCGCGAACAAGACGACCGCCAGCGCCGACCCAAGCCCGATGGCAACCGTGTCGCCGCCGCCCGCTCCGCCAAAGGTAAGGCGATAGAAAAAGACCGCCAGCGTATCCGTGGAATAATACGGTTCACCCATCGACCCCTGCATCGCATACACCAGTTCGAACGCTTCAAACGCCTGGATGAAAGTGAGCACGCTCATGATGGTAAGCGAGGGCATGCAGAGCGGCAGGATGATCCGGGTCAGCAGCCGAAGACCGCCGGCCCCTTCCAGCCGGGCGGCTTCGATCAGTTCCTCCGGGATGGCCTGCAGCCCGGCGAGGAAGATCAGCACGGCAAACCCGATGCCGAACCAGCTGTTGACGAGAATGATGGCATACAGGGCGGTATCCGGGTCCCCCAGCCACGGCCGCGCCCATTCCTGCAGGCCCACTTTGGCCAACAGCGTATTGAGCGCGCCGAAGTTGGGATTCAGAATCAGCTTCCACAAGAAGCCGACGATGATCACGGAGAGCAGGCGCGGAAGAAAGTAGGCCGCCTTCAGAAATTCGGCCCCTCTGATTTTCCGGTAAATGATGTAGGCAAGCGCAAAGGCGATGCCGTTTTGCACAATCATTTCGCCCACGAAGTAGATGACGTTGTGCCCAAACGCTCTGGCGAACATCTCGTTGTAAGGTTCCTGCTGAAACAGCATGATGAAGTTTTGCAGCCCGACAAAGCTGCCTTTGGCGATCCCTTTCCAGTCGTACAGGCTGTACGTGAACGCGGAAAAGAGCGGGTAAAGGACGAAGATGACATAGACGAGCAGGGCCGGCAGGGGAAACAGATGGATCAGCCATTTGGCGCTGCTCTTTTGCTGTAGCGTGCGGGTCCTCGTCTTGTCCATACATTCACCGACCTTTGCTTTCGAACGAATGTTCCTGATGACAGAAGAAGCCGATCTGTCCCTCCTGCCTCAGAGGGGGTATCGGCTCTTGATCGGGTAAACACTGCCCTGCTTGCTGCTGTTCCACTTATTTTTTAAATGGCGCAAACCAGGTTTCGGCCGATTTTTGCACTTCCTGCGCCACCTGCTCCGGGGTCAACTGGCCCAGATACATGCCCTGGAGCGCGGTTTCAAGCGTTTGTTTCGTCGTGGGGTTGCCTTCATTGAAGTTGACCACCATCAGGTACGGGGTCGGGCTCGTGCTGATCAGGTCGGCCATCTTGTTGATCAGCGGGTCTTCCGTCTTCACATCCGGCACGGCGCTGATCCGCATCAGGGAGTTGGCGAAGGTTTCCCCGAATTTTTTCGTGGTCATGAACTCCATGAATTTGAGCGCTTCCGCCTTGTGCTTGGACTTCGCGTTCACCCCGTAGGAACCGTCCACCCAGGTGGTAATCACGAACTTGCCGTCATCGGTCGGCATCGGGAAGAAATCAAGCTGTAGGTCGGGATTGGCCTTGCGCAGCCCTTCCAGCTCAAAGGAGCCGTTGATGAACATCGCGGCTTTTTCCGCCGTGAACAGGGTGCGCAGATCGGTCAGTTCCAGACCGGTGAAGTTGTCCGGGAAATAAGGCGTCAATTCCTTCATCCGCTCGATCGACTTCTGAAATTCCGGGCTGAGGAAGTTGGTTTCGCCTTTCAGCACTTTGTCGACGAACGCACTGCCGTTGTAGGCGCCCGGCCCGATCACACCGTGGCTCAGGGAGAGCAGCCAGCCCTCCTTGGAGCCGAAGGCAAACGGCGTGATGCCTTTTTCCTTCAGCGTTTTGGCGATGGCGATCAGCTCATCCCAGCTTTTCGGCTCTTTCAAGCCGTACTGGTCAAAGATTTTCTTGTTGTAATAGATCTGCGTAGTGTTGAGCGAGAGCGGCACACCGTAGACCTTGCCGTCTTTGCCCGTTGCGGCCGCCAGCGATTCCTTGGAGAAGACGTCCAGTCCCTTCACGCTGTCAAGCGGCTCCAGATAACCGGCTTCCGCCAGGGCCATGCCTGCCCCGTACGGCCGCAGCTGCATGATGTCCGGACCGCTGTCGCTTTGCAGCGCGGTATTGAGAATGGTGTTGTACTCCGTCGCCTTGAACGGCTTGAACTCGATCTTGATGCCCGGATTCTCTTCCTCAAAGGCTTTGATCACCTTTTCATAACCGGCCACATCCTCGACGCGCCAGCTGTGCATTTGCAGCACGACCTCGCCTTTGGAATCTCCCGCCTGTTTGCCTTGATCGGTTCCGGGCGCGGCCGTGTCCGAGCCGTTCCCGCCACAGGCCGACAGCAGGAGCGAAGAACCAAGGGCCAACGTCAGGAAAAAGGTCAGGCTTCGTTTTTTCATCGGTTACATCCCCCTTTGTTTATGGTTCAGTACCCTGTAACTGGGCAATGACTGCATCGTGCAAAATGGGTCGCAATTTTCTGATGAAATTGTTGCGCCCTGCGTGGACCGCGTTGGTCAGGAACACCACAGCCACATCCTGCTCCGGATCGATCCAGAGGCTGGTGCCGGTAAAGCCGGTGTGGCCGAAGCTGGCCGCGCTGAACCGTGAACCGCAGCTGACCGTCACAGGGCCGTGATTGCTCTCCCAGCCCAGGCCGCGGTGGCCCCCCAAGCCGTCCGTATGGCAGCGGGCGGCGGCATGGCGCCACTCATCCGCGAAAAGTTTCCCTTCCCCATACAGCCAGAAACGGGCGTAACGGACGAGGTCGTCTGCCGGAGCGAACAGACCCGCATGGCCCGCGACGCCGCCCATGACGAACGCTTTTTCATCATGCACGTCGCCCACGATGTACGCCTGCTGGATCGCGCAATACTCCGTCGCGGCAATCCGCCCGCTCCACCCACGGTCCGGCTTGAAGCAGGTCTCCAGCATCCCCAGCGGGGCAAAAACCTGTTCGGCGGTGAACCGGTCCAACGCCTGCCCGGCCGCCTGTTCCACGATCAGCCCCAGCAAAATCATGCCCAGATCGCTGTACACGACCTGCGTCCCCGGCGGATGAAGCAGCGGCAGCGCGAATATCGCATCGGGCACCTTCAGCCGGGCATCCCTGCGCTCCACCTGAAGACCGGCTGGCAGCCCGGCCGTATGGGTCAGCAGCTGCCGGATGGTGATCGCGCGCTTGTCAGCCGGACAGGTGGGGAAAAACCGGGCAAGCGGATCGTCCAGCTTGATCAGCCCTTTTTCCACGAGCAGCAGCGCGGCAGGCAGGGTAGCCACCACCTTCGTCAATGAAGCCAGATCGAACAGGGTGGTGCGGTCCACGGCATGCGGACGCTCCCGGTGAAGTATCCCGGCGTCACACGCGATCCGCAGCTCTCCCTTGTGCATGACCCGCAGGGAAGCCCCGGGGATCAACCCGGCCTGCGTCCAGCCGTTCACCAGTTGTTCCACACGTCCCATTCCCATTCACCTTTCCGAGCGTTTCGTGCGGCTTACCGCCATGCGCGTTTTTTCCAGAACAGGGATCACCCGATCGTGCATCTTGCTGATCATCGTGATGAACAGGATGTCGATCACGTTCAGTTGGGCGATCCTTGACGCCATGGCGCCGCTGCGGATGCTTTTTTCCACCGTGCTGGTAAACAGGCGGATATCCGCCAGCTCGGCGACCGGCGACGGGCCGAACTTGGTCAGGGTAATCACGGTGGCCCCCTGCTTTCTGGCTTCCGTCAGCGACTGGATGATGTCCTCGGTCTGGCCGGAGTAGGAAATGCCGATCGCCACATCCTGCGGCGTCAGACTGACCGCGGAGGTGAGCTGGGCATGGAAGTCGGAATACGCTTCGCACCACAGGTTGATCCGGGAAAACTTCTGCTTGATGTCAGCCGCGATCACCGCCGAGGCGCCGACCCCGTAGACATCGATCTTGCGCGCGCGTGACAGGGCGTCCGCCGCCTTCTGCACCTCCTCCACCGACAGGACGGAGATGGTGTCCTGAATGGACTGGATGTTGTTCCAGCTGACGGATTGGATAATCGACTCCACCGATCCCTGGATCATGATCTCCTGGTAACTGCCGCCGGCCGCCGCCGACTGCTTCGTCAGATCGCCGGCGATGCGCAGTTTCAGCTCCTGGTAGCCCTTCATGTTGAGCGAGCGGGCCAAGCGGATCACCGTGGCTTCCGAGACGCCGCTCAGCTCGGCCAACTTCTGCACCGACAGATGGACCACCTGCTCGGGGTTGGCAAGAATAAACTCGGCCACCCGCCGTTCCGATGGCTTCAATTGGTCAAGGATCGCTTGCAGACTGACAAGACCGCCATTCATCATCAATGACACCGCTTTCATCCCTCACTTATGGATATTTTATGAAACATTATTTCTGAAGTCAATTAATTGTCATAAAATTTTATTACACAAAACAGTTATTCTTTCTCCCTGCACGCTTCCGCCAGCAGATCCACAAGATGGACCGCCGTCATCCTGCCTTCCAGCCCGGCCCGATGGATGCCCGCCTTCATCTGCAGGAGGCATCCCGGATTGGAGGTTGCCAGGATATCCGCCTTGGTCCGGCTCACATGCTCCATTTTTTCCTGCAGGAGGCGCCCTGCCATCTGCGGCTGCACCAGGTTGTAGATTCCGGCGGAACCGCAGCAGCGGTCCGCTTCAAAGAGGGGCACATATTCCGCTCCTGGAATCGCCTGCAGGAGGCGCTGCGGCTGGGTCGTGACGTGCATGCCGTTGCGCAGGTGGCAGGAGCCCTGGTAGGTGATCCGCCGCTGGATCGGGGCAAGCGGGGTCACGCCGCCCGCATCGAGCAGCAGTTCGCTGATATCCCGCACGCGGGAGGCGAACCAGCCTGCCGCTTCCCGCCATTCGCGGTCGTCTTCCAGAAGCATGTCATATTCCTGCAGCAGCGCGCCGCAGCCGCCCGCATTGGAGGCGATGTAATCGACTTCTGCCGCCTGGAAAGCGCGGATGTTCCGTTTCGCCAGTTCCCTTGCCTGCGGCCGTTCGCCGCTGTGGGCGTGCAGGGCGCCGCAGCATGTCTGTTCCGGTGGGATCACGACGTCATAGCCGGCCCTGGCGAGCAGCTTCACCGTATTCACATTGGTATCGTGAAACATCACGTCCATGATGCAGCCGCGAAACATGCCGACGCGTCCCCTGCGCTCCCCTTCCGCCGGGACGAAGGTGCCCACCGCTTCCGTCAGCGGCGTGCCGTTTCCTTCCGGCAGGATCGCCTCCATCTCGCGCAGATGGGCGGGCAACAGCTTCAGCAGCTTGAAGCGGCGCACCAGCTTCTGCAGCCCGGATCGCTGGTAGAAGCGGAGCAGCCTGCCTGCCCGGTACAGCCGGTGCTGATGCGGCAGCAGGTGGGTAAAAACGATGGAGCGGATCATGCGCACCCACCACGGATGCCGCACGGTCTCTGCGATCGCTTCGCGCGTCTGTTCGAGCAGCTGGCCGTAATGCACACCGGCCGGACAAACCGGCTCGCAGGCGCGGCAGCCGAGGCACAGGCTCATCTGATCGAGAAAATCCTGATCCGGCTCCATCAAGCCGTCCGCCACCGCCTTCATCAGGGCGATGCGTCCGCGCGGCGAAGCCGCTTCATAGCCGGTCTCCCGAAAGGTCGGACATGCCGGCTGGCAAAATCCGCAGCGCATGCAGTTGGACAGCTCTTCGTAATCGAGGGTTTGTTTTAGCTTATCGGTCAGCTGCACGATCGATCACCACCCTCTTGCGCGTCTCCTTGGCGAACATCTTTCCCGGATTCAGCAGATTGTCGGGGTCAAAAGCCCGCTTGATGTTTTTCATCAGCTCGATCCCCGCCCGCCCCAGCTTCCATTCCAGATACGGCGCTTTCACAATGCCTACGCCGTGCTCGCCGGTAATGGTGCCGCCAAGCTCGATCGCCTTGGCGAATATCTCTTCAAACGCCTGTTCCACGCGCTCCACTTCCGCGTGGTCCCGGGCGTCGGTCATGCAGGTGGGATGCAGGTTGCCATCCCCCGCATGGCCGAAGGTGCAGATCTGCACGCGATATTTTTCCGCAATGTGCTGAATCGCTTCGATCATCGGGGCCACCTGGGCGCGGGGGACGGTCGCGTCCTCCAGAATCGTCGTCGGGCGCAGGCGGGACAGCGCGGCCAAGGCGCTTCTGCGGGCGGTCATCACTTCCTCCGCTTCCGCATCCGAATGGGCCAGGCGGGTTTGCACGGCCTGGTTCTGGCGGCAGATCTCCGCGATTTTGGCCATATCCCGCTCCACCGCCTCCTGTTCGCCGTCCTGACCGATGACCAGGATCGCCGCCATGTCGGTCGGCAGCCCGATCAGCTTGAACGCTTCCACGACGCGGATCGTCCCCTGGTCGATAAACTCCAGCGTGGCGGGGATGATGCGGTTGGCGATGATCTCCGACACCGTTTTGGCCGCCGCTGTCAGATCGGCAAACATGGCCAGCATCACCCGCTGCACCGCCGGTTTCGGGATCAGCTTGAGCGTCGCTTCCGTAATGATGGCGAGGGTGCCTTCCGAGCCGACGAGCAGCTTTGTCAGATCATAACCGGCAACATCTTTCATCAGCTTGCCGCCCGTGCGGATGATCTCCCCGTTCGGCAGCACGGCTTCCAGCCCCAGTACGTAATCCTTCGTCGTCCCGTATTTCAGGCCGCGCAGCCCTCCCGAACCGAGGGCGATGTTTCCGCCGATGGTCGACACCGTCATGCTGCTCGGGTCGGGGGGATAGAAAAGCCCTTTCTCTTCCACATACGCGTGGATATCCTTTGTCCTGACCCCCGGCTGCACCGTCAGCGTCAGGTTCTGTTCGTCCAGTTCCAGAATGCGGTTCATCCGGTTCAGGACAAGCACGATCCCTCCCGTCACCGGAACCGTTCCCGCGCACAGATTGGTTCCGGCCCCGCGCGTGATGACGGGAATTTTGTAGCGGGACGCGATTTTCATCACTTCGCTCACTTCTTGCGTATCCTTCGGCATGGCGACCAGATCCGGCAGCGCCTGCTGCATCGGGGTCGCATCATAGGAATACGCGACCAGCGCCTCCGGTTTATCCAAACAGTACGCTTCCCCCAGCAATGCTTTCAGTTCGGTCTTGGCCTGGCTTGCAAGCATGCGCATGCACCCTTCCTTTTCCGGTTTTTCATGATAAGTAATAATACTTCTTTTTTATTAAATATTCTATGAAATAATATTACCGCTTACTTCCCCTGGCATTCAACATCGGGAACGATGCTGTCGCTGTTGATTCGAGCCGCCGCTCCTAGTACAAAAGACTGGAAACGTGTTCCAGTCTCTGTTTGTCGATAAATTCATGGGTAATGGTTCCTGCTCGCTCTCTTGACGACCCGCGAGGAAGTGGGCTTTTGTCCGCTCCGAAACGCGACGCGGGCAGGGGGCTCAACATCTGGGCGTCTCAGCGAAGTGAGACTCACGCCCCCTGTGACCCCGCGTCTTTGTTTCTCCGCTGGGTCGGTCGTCAAAGGAGCTCGCCTGGCCCCATTCCTCCATGCCCCAAACAGACGTTTGTCATCGGTCTGAAACTAGATACATGTTCCAGTCTTATTCTGCATTGGAAAAGCCCACGATCTTCCAGCTTGATCTTCCGACTATTATAACGAATGCGGCGGCGGTGGGAAATGGGCGGGATGCTTCTATTTTGGATCATGCGTGCATACGTTGGTGGTAACAGAAAGAGACCCGGCCGCCCACGCCGGACGAGCCATGATGAGACGATCCGGCTTTGGGGCGGAGATGTATACATCAACCCAGATCAGCAACTTTTTGTCAAACCAACCTGTCTTTCTCTGTAAAGCCAGTACCGGAAACGGTTCAGGAAGGGTCTTGTCATATCCATCCAATCCCCTACGAAGGAATGAGGCGGAATGAAACGGTTGACGATGGTTCTTTTCCATATGGCGTTCGGTCTCATCATCGCGCTCGCTGCCGGACGGACCGCCCATGCGGCGGATGCTCCTGCCGCAGCCATCGAGGTGGACGGCAACGTACTTACCTACATGGAACAATTCGAGTATACGATCGTCCAAGACCGGCTGTTGGTCTCCGCCGCGGAGCTTTTCGCCTCCCTGGGGGCGCAGGTGGAGCACGATCCGGCCTGGACAACCATCACGGCGGTCAAGGGGAGCAACAAGCTGCAGCTGCGGGCGGGAACCTCCTTCGCTGTGGTGAACGGCCAACGGGTGAAACTGCCGCTTGCCCCGCGCCCGCAGAAAGGCGGGATGCTGGTGCCGCTGCGCTTCGTCAGCGAATCGCTGGGGGCGCAGGTGGAGTGGGTTGCGTATGCCCGGACCGCCGTGATCGCCACCAGGCCGAAAGATTTCGGCATCGTGGAGAAGGAGATGCTTGCCCTTGCGGCGCGGGGAGAGGTAAAAGGCATTCCCGTCACGCTGGGTGCCGCCCGGGAAGACATTGAGAAAACCTGGGGAAAACCGGTCGATACCTATGCCTATGAAGGCGGCATCTTCCACCTGTATGCCGCCTGCGGATGTGCGGTGCTCTATGATGATACGGGGAAAGCAGCGATTCTCTGGGTGTTCCAGCAGCAGATCGGGTACTTGCGCGCGGAAGATGTCCGCCGGGCCTTGGGCAAGCCCGAATGGGAGCGGGAGAGCGACACCCACGCCGCGTATCTCCTCCGTTATCCTGCCCAAGCCAATGTTCTCACCTTTTTTGCCACGTTCCGGGATGGCACGATCACCGCTCTCTGGCTGGAAAAAAACGTCCGTCATCCCGATTGACCTTCCCCCTGCGTCAAGCTTTACACTTCTTCCATGCAACCAATGATGAAGGAGTGAAGCGGATATGACATCGATTCTGATCAAAGGCGCAACCATTCTGACCATGCGGGAGGAAGATGAGCCGTTTGCGGGAGATATCCTGATCGCGGACGGAAGAATCGCGGCGATTGCGCCGGCCGTCGAAGCGGCTGCCGACGAGACGATTCACGCGCAGGGCATGGTGGCGATGCCGGGGCTGATCAATGCGCATCAGCACTCGGCCATGACGCTGCTGCGCGGTTTTTCGGATGATCTGAAGCTGATGGATTGGCTGGAGAAGAAAATGCTCCCGGCAGAAGAGCGGATGGACAGCGAGGATATCTACTGGGGGGCTCAATTGGCGATGGCCGAGATGATCCGGTCCGGCACGACGGCCTTCGCCGACATGTACATCCGGATGGACACGATCGCGGCGGCCGTGCAGGAGAGCGGGATGCGGGCTTCCCTCGCACGCGGGCTTGTCTTCCTGCAGGATGACGGCGGCCGCCGCATGCAGGAAGCGATCGATCTGGTGGACAAGTGGTCGGGCGCCGCAAACGGCCGGATCACGACGATGCTGGGGCCGCACGCGCCGTATACCTGTCCCCCCGAGCCGCTTTCGGAAGTGATTGAACTGGCGCGCACGCGCGGCATCCCGATTCACATCCATCTGGCCGAAACCAGGGAAGAGATCGGAAAGATCCGGGAGAAGTACGGACAGACGCCGACCGAGTATCTGTACCATCTCGGCATGTTTGACAAGACGCATGTCCTCCTGGCGCACGGCGTCCATCTGACTCGCCGGGATATCGGCTGCCTGCGGGGCATGCGCGGCGGGATCGCCCACAACCCCGTCAGCAATCTGAAGCTGGGGTGCGGCATCGCGCCCGTAGCGGAAATGGCTGCACAGGGCTTGACGGTCGGCCTGGGAACGGACGGAGCGGGCAGCGCCACAACCCTGGACATGTTTGCCGAGATCAAGGCGGCCGCCTGGCTGCAAAAGGTGAACCACGGCGATCCCACGCAGCTGCCGGCCAAACGGGCCCTGCAGATGGCGACCATCGACAGCGCCCGGCTGCTCGGCATTGACGGTCAGGTCGGCACATTGGAGGAAGGCAAACGGGCGGATGTGATTCTCATCGATCTGCAGAAGCCCCACCTGCAGCCCGTCCACAACCTGTACGCGCTTCTCGCGTACAGCGCGACCGGTGCTGATGTGGACACCACGATTGTCGACGGCCGCATCCTGATGCGGAACAGACAGCTGCTGACGATCCCGGAAGAGGAACTGTTCAGGCAGGTCTCACAGCGGGTGCCCCGCCTGGTGGCCGGATTGTAAAGGCAATCCGGCCGCTCAGGCTGCATGCGGACTGTCAGCAGATGGCGTCGCGTCCATCCTGGTCAGATAAACACGTCCTTCCCCAATATGTCGGCAAGCTGCAGCAGCGAGAAAACCTCCTGCACCTCGCGCGAGACGTTGGCAATGGTAATCGCCTTGCCGCCGTTCCGCAGATGGTGGACGAGATCGATCAACAGTCCGATCCCGGTGGAGTCGACAAACCGGACGCGGGAGAAATCGATTTCCACATGCTGGGTGGAATACTGCTCCGTCATGATCTCTTCCTTCACGGTTTCAAACGCGTCGATATCCAAATCCCCGTTCAGCGACAGCACGCTTTTGGTATCTTCGACCGTTACCTGATAGTGAAACATGAGGCACCTCCTTTCTTCCTCAGAACAGAAGCAGTTCGTTGTTTTGATCCAGGCGGGCGTAAATGTTGCGCGTCTCCTGCAAAAACTTGTGCTGTTTTTTTCCCACCTGAACCACCGTATCTTCCATCGCCAGTTTGATGATGATGCTGCGGTCGTGCGGAACGACAATGCGGGTGGGAACCCCGCCTTTGGTGCCTGCTTCCGTGATTTCCGCCCCCCATCCGGCATAAATATCCCCGCCGCGCAGGAAACCTTTCACCTTGAGAACCCCGCCGGCGTAAATTCGGGTGTTGTAGCAGCCCTGGCCGGTCACCACAATATCGCCGCTGCAGTAGATTTGGCTGTTCAGCGCGTACGGCAGATGGATGCTGGCGTTGGGGTCAGGGGGAGTCAGGCTGAATTGATGCAGCTCATTCAGCTTGTGCTTGATTCGTTCCAGATCTTCAATGCCCTTTAATTCATTCGGATGGATCGTACAAAAGCCAAGATACAGACGGTTGGCAAACTCCAGCCATTCGTCATCCAGCACCTGTTTGTTTTCCCGGGCTTTTTCATAAAATTGCTTCACCAAACCGGGAAACGCCTTGAATTTGCTTTCCAGCAGGATCTTGATCAGCGAGCTTAACCCGACCCGTTGGATGTCAGCCGTTTTGAAGGCCGGGGTTCGATAGAGCTGCTCGACGGCTGTGATGATCTGTCTGATTTGTACGGCCATCTCTCCCAACAGCAGCGACATTTCGGCGATGAACAGATTGCTTTTCCCGGCTACAACCTCGCTGCCGATGACGTTGCCCAGAATCTCGATCGAATTGCCGGACGTAATCTTCGCCATATTCACATTTTTGTGCAGAATGATGTCTCCTTCCGCACTTACCTCCATGCCTTCTTCCACGTTCCCGAAAATTTCCACGTCTCCCGTGAAGCGGATGTTTCCCGACCTCATGTCGACGTCATCGTCATGGTACAGTTTTTCAAGAACGGCGATTTTGGCCAAGCGGCCGCGGATCTGAACGTGCGGACGTCCCGCCTCGATGGCGACCACCTTCATCCCATCCTCCATCAGGACCGCGCCCTTCCCCGTCTTCACCTCCATGGCCCGAACAGGCGGAGGAAGCAGGGTAACCCCTGTTACGGTCAAACCGGGCCTTCCCTCCCTCGGGGGTCGAACGATCGCGATGACCTCCCCTTTTTTTACGGAAGGAATGCGTTTCTTCTCCCGGTAATCGATCGTCCCGTTATAGCGTTCACGCGGACCGCTCGTCTGCTCCGACACGTCTACCATGAACTCGAGATACCCATCGATACCAGGCTCGGGCTCCCTGCCGACCGCAATGACGAATTCGCCCCCTTCCTCCGATTCGCATGCACGCACGATTTCGGCATGATTGATTCCCTGTACGATCCCCAATTCGGCAGCCCGATCAAGCACCCTCTTGATATCGATGTCGTTTTTCCGGATACGTATTTCCTCCAAACGCAGATCAAGATGATCTGCCGGTTCTTGGTCAAGCAGCTTTCGCTCGATGATACTGCCCGGTTTCACCTGCAAAATGGCTTTCAATTGATCAGGGGAAAGAAAAATCTCCCATTTCGTAGGCGTCACTTCCCGCTCCGTTTCGACGCGCAGGGTATCATTTTCCGTCACAATGACGCTCCCGTCAACCGGCTCGCCGTTTTTGTACAACACGGCCCCCTTGCAGGGCGTGACGGTTGGAAATTTGTTGATGCCATCCTTGCAATAGATCTGCCCGTTACGGACCCAGACTTTGCCCTCCGCATGCCGGGCTGCCGTCGCGGAATCCCGCCGTTCAGGGACGGAAGAAAGCGAATCTTCCGGTATCTCCAGCTGCTCGATGGTGCGGACCAGTTCCTCAAAGGCATCCGTTTTGTCAGGCGCTGTGGGCAGGGCGGCGGAGTCGGCAGGAGATGTGGATCCGGCGCTTCTCCCCTCTCTGGTGGAGACTTTGACGACAGCGGGTTTCCGTCCGATCCCCCAGAGACCTTTTGATTCGACTTCCAATACTTCGATGTCAACGTTGTCTCTCTGCGTATTCAACAGCTGCAAGGCAAGCGCAATCGCTTCCTGCACGTCTTTTCCCCTGGACACTACGCTTCTGCTCATCTGCATCACCACTTCCTTGCTGATTCGCCGGATGGAGGGAGATTCCCGTTTTTGCCCGCCTTGATAATCACCATGGTGATATCGTCCTTCTGCGGCAAATCTTCGGTAAAGTCCTGAATCGCATCAACCACCGTCTGTTCAAGCTGATTCACGTTTTGATCGCCATGCTTGTGCAGCAGCTCGATCAAACGCTGGCGCGAAAACTGTTCGCCCCGCTTGTTTTCCGCTTCGATAATCCCGTCGGTGTAAAAAAAGACAGTATCATCGGCTTCAAGTCGGATCTGGTTTTCCCCATATGTCTGTCCGGGCAGTCCCCCCAGCATGACGCCATTGTTTCTCGGAATCTCGCTGACGCCTCGGCTGCCTTTGACAAGAAGAGGCTGCGTGTGACCCGCATTCGCATAGGTGAACAGATTCGTCACCGGATTCCAGTCTGCACAAAATACCGTGACAAAGGAAGATAACGCGCGCAAATCCTCGTACAGGGCCTGATTCATGGCCGTTAGCGTCTCACCGGGACTTTTCGCGGTGGCTGATGCACTGCGGAAAGCTCCCCGGGTAAGGATCATCAGCATCGCTGCGGGAATTCCCTTTCCCATCACATCTCCGATCACGATGCGGATGCTCCCGCCCGGCAGCGGATAGAAATCGTAATAATCGCCGCCGATCAAGCGCGCGGGAATCGATCTTCCCGTCAATGCGCCTTCCCGCAGGTTCGGCTTCCTGCCGTTGAGCAATCGCATCTGAATATGTTTCGCCAGATGGATTTCCCGCCTTAGCGTCTTCTCCAGGTCTTCCAGCGATGAGCTGTCGGGGCGTCCCCAAGGGGAAGAAGCCCCCTGTCTTATTGGATCCAGCTCATTTGATCCCATTTACTTTTCCCCCTTCTGCAATGCTTCCAACACCCGCAGTACCCCCACCGTTTCGAACATATCGAGAATCTCTTCATTCATACCGGTTAAAGAAATAGGGAAACCCTGTTCCTGCGACAAGTGGATCGCCCGCAAGATCGCACCGATGCCGGTGGAATCGATGAACGTCAACCGGGAAAAATCGATCGTCAGTGACGACACGTCCTGTATCTCTTCCAGGGCAGCATCAAAGTTTTCGATGGTAAAGATATCAAGCACCCCTTCCACTTCCAGCACATGGTGGCGATCCGTTTGCACATGATGTATTTTTACCATAGTTGTACCTCCTGTCTACTCGCCCAGACGGAACATCCCTATTTTTTCCTTCAGCTCTTCCGTCAGGTGATCAATATTGTCAATAATTCCACTCAATTCGCTTAGCGAATCGTGGAAAGCAATACTGAGATTCACCAGATTGCCGGCATGTGAATGGGATAGAGCGGATAGCTGCTGCACCTTGTTGCCCATTGCTCCCACGCTTTCTTCCAGCGCAGCGAGATCTGCCGGGCTCCATTCCCCTTGCTGCAGCAGCTTCGTGGCAGCCTGTACGTATTCCTGGATGGTTTCCCCGCAGGCGTCCAGCTCGACCAGCAGGGCTTTGGACTCTTCCGTCATCAAGAGAGAACGGGTATTCATACTGTTGATCGACGCATAGACGCGCTGGGATAACAGGCTGGAGAGCACGTGCAGGGAATGGATTTCCTTTTTGATCTGCAGGATCAACTGCCGCATTTTTTCCGTCATCTGGCTGATCTTTTCCGCCAGCTGATCCCATTCGTTATTCTCGTGAATACGCAATGTTTGGGTCAAATCTCCGTCGGATACTCGGCTGATATGGTCGGCCATTTGCATGAGCGGCCTGAGCTGCCGCTTTGTCACCGCATGAAAGATCACGAAGAGCAGCAGCATCGACAGGCATTGGCCCGCGATCATGACGGTGATCAGCTGTGTCCGTTCCGCTTCCTGTTTCGTCAAGTCGGTGGTAAACACCATCACCCGATTTTGCGGCAAGGCGAGATAGATGCTGTTTTTTACCTTCCCCTCTCGTTCGAATCGGATGCTTTGCATTTGCTTGGTGCGCCACGCTTCTTCCAGCAGCTTCCCGTTCTCCGGGAGATCAGGGTCCAGTGTGCCATAGAGTACGGGAAGATCATTTTCCGGTTCAATCACTTGATTGTCGGCCCCCTTCAGGAACGCGGGCACATTGACAACGGCGATCCGATCGATCAGTGCGCTCTCCCTGCTGATCTGTTCAATCAGCTGGTTCGGGCCTGATTCGATGCTGAGCTGATACACTTTCTCCGCATCCATGTAAGGATTGATCATAAAGGGGGATGAACCGTCAAAATAGTAGGCATATTTGTAATAGCGCTGCTCCCATTCGGATTTGGAGATCGGCCCGACCCAAAAGTGATCGCTCCTGTATCCTTTTTCGACCGTCACCTGCTCCCGATTCATCAGCTGCTGAAAGGCGGTAAACCAATACCCCCAGCTCTTGGCGCTCAACCCCAGCTCGTGAATGTCGGTCGATTTGGCGATGACGATATCGTCTCCTTTTCGGACAAAAAGGGAGATGCCAGCCAGGTCGTACGTTTTCTTCAGGTCAAGCAGTTCCTGCAGGCTGATGGCGTCCAGCGATCTCCCCTTCAGCCGTTCCGCGATCTCCTTGGAAACGGTTTGCAAATGGATATCAATGAGGTGTTCGACGGTTTGGCTGGCTTTGTGGGACGATGCCATCGCCTCAAGCACCACCTTGCTGACCGTTTGAATCTCTTCCTGCTGGTCGGCATGGTATGCCCTGCTCAAGAGGACATAGAGGATGGCGATCATGGCAAAGCCCAGGAGATTGATCACCAGCCCAAAGCGTAACAGCAATTGCGTCATGATTCGACTGCGAGCAGCTTTCATCCCGTATCACCACAGGTTTGATATGACGTTATGGCCATTATGTACCGCCGCGCAGAACGGGCTGGACGGGTATCGACGACAGGGAATCAACGCTGTGCGGTGCATGGGAGAGACGGGGTTCCGCTTCCCTGTCGCTGTCCAGTTTTGCTTCCAACACAACCGTGGTCCCCTGCGGACCGGTACTCAGCACCACGCGGTTCATCAGCTTCAGCATGAGACTGAACCCATGTCCCATCGAGACTTTTGACGAATAACCCGTCATCAGGGTCGACTTGGGAATCTCGGACAACTCGATGCCGCTGCCGTTGTCCTCTACGATCACGCGCAGGAACGGCTCATCCACGAACAGTTTCATCCGGCCGTCGATGGCGTGTTTCAGTACATTGGTCGCCGCCTCCGAGGTACACAGCAGGATGCTGAACTTCATCTTCTCCGGTACGCCCAGTCGATCCAGATGCTTGGAGACCTGATCGCGGCAGATGGCCACGTCTTTCTTTGCCGTAATCGGCACTTCGGCCAGCAGTTCGGACCGATAGAACTGCGCGATCTCCTGGTCATCGGAAAGCAGCATTTTTCCCTGGGTGACGGAATAAATCACGTCCCGGTACAGCAGCTTGATCCGTTCTTCCTGCTTCTGCTCATAGTCAATGATGGTGGAGGCATCAAACAGGCTGAGATAGACGACATCCCGGTAAGGCACGCAGTATACGTCATACACCTTGCCGTTTGCCGTATCTTCCACGAATTCACGGACCTGGACGTGCTGTTCCCTTGCCCGCTTCACCAGCGGCAGGATGTGTTGCCCGAGCGGAATGTCGATTGGCTCCCCTTTGCCATTGCGGAAGGTATCGTCGTATACGGCAAGCAGACAGGCGCCAATCTTCTGCAGCAGCTTCGACTGATAGATTTTGATGCGGGCACCGCTTGGAGAAAGGGACGGTCCAACCACTTCCACCTGATTGTCGACTTGTGCCGTTTCCTCCGTCTCGATATGGAAATCGGCAATTTTCATGACCAATTTGACCAGCCTGGGATCAAGCTTGTTATCCGCCAGTTTGGCATACTCGCTTTTCGGATTTTTCCCCTTGGCATGATACAGCACATGGTCATATTCGTTGGCCGCTGCAATAATGCGGGCGCCAAGCGGAATTTCTTCCCCTTTTTTGCCGGTTGGATAGCCGCGGCCATCCCATTGTTCGTGGTGGTAAAGGACGAATTCGGCCGCCTTTTCCAGTCCGGAGATTTCTTTTACCATCTCCGCGCTGATTTCCACGTGCTTCCGGTGTTCCTTCTCTTCTTCCAGTGTGCGCGGTCCCCGCTTCTTGTAAATGCTGTCTTTCACCTGGACTTTCCCCAAATCATGAAACAACGCCGCGTAGTGAATGGCATCGATTTCCGTTTGGGATAATTTCAATTCTTCCGCGATCTGGCGGGCCAGCCGCCCTACCCGGGTGGCATGCCCGACGCTGATGGAAAGCTTGTCCTCCGTTATATTCGTGAAAGATTCCATCGACGTCAAGTAGGTTTTTCGCAATTCAATAAATAGTCGGAATGCATAGCGGAGAGCCAGGAAGATGAAAAAGATAAAGATGGCTTCGATCCAGAACTGCGTCTGGTTGTCTGCCCGAAAGGTAAGCACAAGGCGCAGCCCCAACGAGAAGGTTACCGTGTAGATCAGGGCGATGTCCTGCAAGCTGTCGTACCAGAGAACGAAGTAGTTCTTGTTTTGGATATGGGACAAGGCCACAAAGACCAGGCCTGAATTGACGAGGTTATACACCAACAGCGCAGCCAGAAAATGGGGCAAATCACTCCATGCAAAGCTGCCTGGCGTTCCCCCAAGCCATAGGTATGTATTGCCTGCTGCCGCAATCGAGAGCACAAATTGACCGATATTGAAAAGGATATAGGAAAGCTGCACCCGATCAAACACCGTGCTGCTTAACACTACGACGACCTCGACCATCATGGCTTCCGGCAGCCCGTAGCACAATAGCGCTGTAAATGTAAAAATCGCCGCCCCCGAGAACAGCGTCCCGTTTGGCAGTTCCACGAGATATTTTTCCATGAAACCGGCGATGATGGCCAGTATCATGACAGCGAGCAGCGAACCTGGATTCAGCTTGGGAAAATAACAGAAAAGCACAGCCATGCCGAGAGCAAATACCGTATAAAGATAGCTATTCAGTATCCTTGGCATGTCTGCACATCCTTTCTTTCTGATATGATAAAAAACGGGGCGCAAGCAGCATGTGAATTGCAGCAGGAATGATTTCTCTCTCTATCTTTCCTTCGATGATTGAAGCGGAATCTTCTCCCGCGCGCTTGAGCCGCAGGCTTGCATTACGGTTGTGCAGATCGGATTATTTCAGCGGAATCCTCGCGACGGCCGACAGCACCAGCGCGGCCATGGTCAGCCAGAACAGTATGTTCTTTTTCATCCGTCATCACCTTCTTCCACCTGACATCGCTTGCGCCCCGGAAAAAACGACTCTATTGCGTCATCCTTTTATAGAAGAACCAGGAGATCCCGCAGGTTGCAGCCACATCTCCCACACTCACCACCATCCTGCTGAAGACAAATGGCGGCCGCAGCGGGATGATATCCCCCAACAACGGCAGACGGGTCGCATCCGTCATTGCCTGATGCTTCGTGATCCCCTCCTGCAGCAGAGGGATGTAGGAGGATAAGCCCGCCCACTGCAGCGCATCGACGGAAACCGGCATCCTTCCGCCATTGGCCGTAATCACGATGAAGTTGAGAGCCATCCCGATGCCGAACAGCAGAAAACCCGGCAGCCTGCGATTCAGCCAGCAGCAGTAACTCAACAGCGCGTAAGAGAGCACGATCCAGATGGTAAACGTCTGCGCCATCCATTCCACCCGGTGATAGAGGCTCATTGCCGCGATCTGCATCAAGAGGCTGGCGATGATCAGGAACGGCTGCCTGATGTCAGTCTGCGCAAGCCGTTTGAACGATCCGCGCTTCCACAATGCGATCAACACAACGAGGAGCAGGTACTCGTATATCATGTTTTCCCTCCCATGTCCACGCGGCTGCCGCTCGCCGTATACCGAAAAATGGCAATAAAAATCCACCTTGAAGAAGGTGGGATTTTGCCAACCTTCCCGGCAACCCGGCTGCCATAGCATTCGCCTTAGGCCCGTGGCTTTGCGTCCTTGTCTTTCGAACAAGTTTGCCTTTTTCAGAAGCTTGTTTCTCTGTTTGTTTTGTTATGGTTGATATACCCAGCTATAAACCGCCATAAACCTCTTTTTATTAATAAAGTTTTCTCATCCTCCGCTCCTCACGATCTCTCCCAGCTTCGGGATGCACAATCGTTCCTGCGGCAAACCGCGCCGTTCCCACTCCGCCGTCAGCCGATCCAGCGCCTCTTTCGGGGTGTCATCCGCCAGACGGAAGGCACCGTAATGCATCGGAATGAATGTTTTCGCCTTGGCATCAAGAAACGCCTGCACCGCCTCTTCGGGGCTCACATGCTGCACGGACATGAACCATTCGGGTTCGTACGCCCCGATCGGCATCAGCGCATAATCGATCGCAAAACGTTCGCCGATCGCCTGGAAGCCGCGAAAATACCCGCTGTCTCCCGCGAAGTAAATCGTCTCCCCGCGGTCCTTCTGCATCACCCAACCGCCCCAGTGCGAGGCATTGGTATCCCACAGGGTTCTGCGCACCCAATGCTGGGCCGGCACAAAGGTAAAGGTGACATCGTTCACCCGATGCTCCTCCCACCAGGAGCATTCCCTGACACGGCGGAACCCTTTCCGATGCATCAATGATGCCAGGCCGGCGGGCACCAGATACAGCGGGTCCCCCTGCAATCTGCGCAAGGTGGCAAAGTGCAAATGATCGTAATGGCCGTGGGAGATCAGCACCAGATCGATCGCGGGCAGCTGCGCCAGCGGAAGACCCGGCTCGCTTAACCGTCGCTCCCAGCCCATCCGCCTGGCCCAAACCGGGTCCGTCAGGATGTTTAGCCCGCCGAGCTGCAGGAAAAAGGTGGCGTGGCCCACCCAGGTGAGGGTGGTATGCAGCCTGTTTGCCCGCAGAAAAGCCGTATCGGGTTCAGCCACCCGCGGGACCTGAAAAGACAGGGCCTTCTGTTTCGCTTTGCGCTCTTGCCGCCAGCGCCACAGCTCTCTCACCGATTTCAGGGGATTCACATCATCCAGATTGGCGTAACGAGGTCTGGAGGAGAACATTCACCATCACCTTTTTGTCATCCGAAATGCTGAAGTAGTCAACATGATAGCAAATTTTTCTCCGGTTTCACAATTGACCGGTGCACGCATGCGCTTCTCCGCGGCGTTCCGGTCCCGGGCACGCCTGCTCAATCCTCCCCGTGCCTGCGCGGCCTTTCCGCTTCGGTTGGCTTGCAAAATTCCAGTGCAACCGTCGTTCCGTATTGATCGCTTTTCAGGTAGACTCTGTCGCTAAACTTGGACATCAGGAGAAAGCCTGCGCCCATGGAGCCTGTTGTCGAATATCCTTTTAGAAGCGTTGCTTTCGGCAAATCCTGCAGCTCAATCCCTTTCCCCTGATCCGCAATGACGATCAGCATGCGGCTCTCGTCTGCCCAAACCTGCATATACCCCGTTTCCGCGTGCTTTAATGCGTTGGTGACAGCTTCCTGCACGCCCAGCAAAGCCCCGAAGTGAGCCTTCTCCGGGTAGCCGAAGCGCTCCAATTTCCTTTTTACCTGTTCCCGTATGTCCCGTAATGTTGTTGTGCTCTTCTGAAAAATGAGCTCGCTCTCCTTGACAAGCTCCTTCAGCTTGTCCTGCAATTCCTGCTGATCGATCAGCATGATTTTTCCATGGGTCAGCGCCCCGATGATCTCTTTATAATTGTTCCACTGTTCTTTCAGCAGGGCTTTTTCCTTGTTCACAATCTCCGTCACGTCAAAGATGACAAAACCGCCCACCTGGTGCTCGATGGGGATGGCGTGCACATCCACATATCTTCCGGAAGCGTTGTCGAAGAACATCTCCCGTTTGGGCGCATGTTCCTCCAGCGCTGCCTGCATGATCGCAAGCATCTCTTCTTCTTTCAAAAAGGCAGGTTTCTCCCCGGTCAGCCGGACAAGCCTCCCCTTCTCGTACTTATAGGTGGAACCGACGTTCAGCCGATCCAGGATCTCCGATTTGATCAGGGCATTGTACAATTCTTCCCGCAGATAATCTTTGATCTCCGTCCCGAGGTTTTCCGTCAGCTGACGGATCACGTCTTTTTTCTGCAGGAACAAATACTCGTATTCATCTTTCGAGAGACGGGTGTCTGCCGTTCCTTTCCGCATCACTTCCACAATATCGAAGGCAATCAGGCCGGTCCGTCTTTCCTGAAATACCGGTGATAACCGCGCCTTGATCTTTTGATCGATCTCCACGTCATAGATGGCGCTGGGAGCGTCTGTTTGGATCAACATCGCCACCCGGCTGACGGCGCACAATTTGCCGTGATAGGTTTTTGTGCCATCCACATTGCACAGTTTCACCGGCAGTGGGGGAACCACCTTTTTCCGCAGCGTTCCCCCATCAATCATCGATAAGCAGGCTTGACACGCCTCATTTTCCGGACACTCATTGCAAAGATTCATCGTACCGCCTCCTGTCTGATCGTCCCGACCTGCGGGCAAGAAGGTGGCATGAAAAAACAAACCACCGTCCGTAAAGAAGGTGGTTTGCATCTCAAGAATAGCAACATACCACTCTTCGGCAACCTGGCAACCATAGAAAATGCTTTCCTTAGGCCCATGGCTTTGCGTCCCTGCCTTTCGACAAGTTTGCGATTATCGGAGCAGTTTTTCTTTTTTCATGTTTCCGAGGGCCATGCGAACGACGCTGCCGCATGTTTGAATCCAATAGTCAATAATACTTCTTTCCTGGTACTTTTGTCTACCTCACAATTCGCACGAATGGCTTTTTTCCCGTTCAAACATGCTGCCCATAAAAAATGTTCCCGCACATGAAAAACGCCACCATCCGTTGATGGCGGCTGTCGTGTTTCCTGTTACTGCTGCTTGTATTGCGGCTCCTGTTCCTGAATGTACTGCAAGCGTTGGCTTAACTGATCACACACCGTTTTTTGCGTTTGGGCAAGGGAGTTGAACATGGCTTTCGCCGCTTGATCTTGGGTCTCCAGGGCAAACGAGTTCAGGTTGGCCAGAACCGATTGTGCGCTTGCAAGCGTCTGCTGCATTTTGACGCCTACTGTCATTGTGCATCACCTCCACAAAGTATGATGTACTTCGCGGGAGGTTCCTATGCGGAATAGATCGGTTCCCCGTCCTCAGAACACTTTCTTTCTCTCCTGCTCCTCCTTGATCAACTCCACGGCTTCCCGGAACCGCAGCGCATGGATAATCTCCCGCTCGCGCAGGAATTTCAGGCCGTCCTGCAGATCGACGTCATCCGTCATATCGATCAACCACTGGTAAGTGGCCCGCGCCTTCTCTTCCGCCGCGATGTCCTCATACAGATCGGCAATCGGGTCGCCTTTGGCCTGAATATAAGCGGCCGTCCAGGGAACCCCTGCCGCATTGCTGTAAAACAGCGCCCGGTCATGGTTGGCAAAATGGGCGCCCAGTCCTGCCGCTTCCATCTCTTCCGGCGTCGCATCCTTGACGAGTTTGTACACCATGGTGGCGATCATTTCGAGATGGGCAAATTCTTCCGTCCCGATGTCGGTCAACAGCCCGATCACCTTGTCGGGAATGGAGTAACGCTGGTTCAGATAGCGCAGCGCGGCCGCAAGCTCGCCGTCGGCGCCTCCATACTGTTCCATCAGAAATTTGGCCATTTTCAAATCGCATTTGCCTACCCGCACCGGATATTGCAGCTTTTTCTCGTAGATCCACATGTCGCGCTTCTCCTTCCGTTACACCTGCCATGGCCAGGGCGCGTCGACCCACTGCCAGGGGAATCCTGAAAAACTGTGACCGTAGTTCATCAACGGTCCGTATTGTCTCTCCAGTTCATGGGCGATCCTCCAGCGCTCCTGCACATGATGATTGAACTGTTGAAGCGCCTCGACATCGTTGGGATGGGTATCCAGGAACAGGTTCAGCTCGATCAGCACAAAATCAATCGCCTGGAGTTGATGCAGCAGATGATAGTACCGTTCGTCCATCTGTCTCGCGCTGTCACTCACAAGAATCACCCGCTCTCTGCTCACCTTGACCGTCATACGGACTGAACAAGGCCGGCCACAAGGTCCCCTTTCGCAGCGCCTTCATCGGGGGGAACTGGGGCAGATTGGGCGGCTGAAACACCAGAAACTGATTGGGCGCCACTACATATCTTTTGACGGTTTGCGGCCGACAGGGATCAAATGGACTGACATACGGTTTGTAAAATCTCCATTGCGAATCCAATCGCACCCCTCCTCAAATGGGTTATTGACTATCCGCAATCACTCTATGAGGCAAATACCCAAAACGTGTTAGGCGTCCGCCCAACCTTGCCTGCGCTTTTGCCCCCGCCGACTTAAGGGATCGCTCTACCCACTCGGCAATCGCTACAAAAAAAAGCCGCCCCGCCGCTGTGGCAGGGTGGCCGTGCAGCATAGCCGCTGCGTCCTCATCGCTTCCTTTCCTGATGATCCATGAACTGTTCCAGCAGATCGGAAATCCTTTCCAACGTCTGCGTCATCCGGTTGAGTTCCTCCGCTTCCACCTCGCGGAAAACCTCGCCGTACATCTCCAGCAGCCGCTCTTTCATCTGCCGCACTTTTTCCTCTCCCTTGCCGGTCAAGGTTACACAGACGACGCGCCGGTCTTCGTCGCTCCTTGTCTTCTGCACCAGCCCAAGCTGCTCCATTTTGTCCGAAAAGCCGGTCGCGGCGCCGGATGTGATCGCAAACAGATCGGCAATATCGGTAACCTTGAGCGGCCCGCGGTGCGCGAGATGAAACAGCAGAAAGATCATCGGCGGGGTCAACGCTTCCTTCGCGCTGACGAAATCGATGATGCGTCTCATCTGGAACTGCATCTTTCGCATGTTTTCAACAAATGGCTGGATATGTTCCATCCCTAACCTCCCCGATCCAAACTCCCCCGTCGAAACCGGTTACAACCATCCCCATGGCAGACCAACGGGCAAACGCGAGGGATAATATTCCTGATTTTTTGCAAACTAGAAGTACCCGTATTCCTTCAGGCAAAGGAGACATGCTTTGTGTACATACTTCTTCTGGGCATCGCCTTCCTTCTCATGCTGGCAGGTTTTCTGTATGCCATCCGCGTGATCAGGAGGCAGGAAAAACGCGAACTGGACAAGGATATCAGCCAGACGCTGGCCAGGCATCAGCTGTTGGCCAATCCCACGCTGATCGCGATGGGGCTGGCCATGCTGGTTTTGCTGGCGCTCCTGGTGATGGCTGTATTTCAGACGTAAGGAGGCTTTTTCCACATGGAGAAAAAAAGATACTACGTGTCGGTGCAGGCGGGTACGGTGATGGAACATCAGGGAGACGCGGCCTATGAATTCGAAATCGAGGCAACTCCCGACGATGTGGAAGTCCTTGGTCGCTTGTTCGCCCAAAAGGACTCGTATGATGTCGACTCGTTCTGGCGTTCCCACATTCCCGTCATTCCCTACCACATCGACACGGAAAACGACGCCCACGACAAGAGCCTGCAGGAGATCTACGCCATGATTTACCGGCTGGGCACGGAGGAAACCAGACAGCATATCGCTTCCATGAACCTGGATTTTGTGGATTTGGGCAATGAACATCGCCGCCTTCGTTCTCCGTAAACCTGCTGCCAGCACGTCACGGCCGGCTGCACATCACATAGCGATGGGTAGGCCTGCCGATGCCCCCGTATTCCACCGCCCTGCGCACACGGCCGTTCTTTTCCAGATAATCCAGATAGCGGCGGGCGGTCACCCGGGCGATCCCCACGTGTTCGGCCACTTCTTCCGCAGACAGGGGAGCGGATTGCCGCGACAAATAATCGATGATCTGCTGAAGCGTCACGGGATTTAATCCCTTCGGCAGGTCTTCCAACGCAAACGCGCTGCCCCCCTCTCTGCGGTGCAGCAGCTGATCCAGATGGGCCTGGGACATCTCCCCTTCCGCCTGCAGCTGCAGGCGGAAACGCCGGTAGTTTTCGAGCGCCTGCCTGATCCGCTCGAACGTAAACGGCTTGATGATGTAATCCACCGCACCGTGGCGCAGCATCGCATGGATGGTTTCGCTGTCCTTGGCGGCTGTGATCACAATCACGTCCACGGCCTGGTTCTCGGCGCGCAGCCGCCGGATGGTTTTGATCCCATCGGAGACCGGCATGAAAATATCCATGATCACCAGATCCGGTTTCAGCCGTTTCACCATCTCGACCCCATCCGCCCCGTTCCCCGCGACGCCTGCGACCGAAAAATACGGCACCTTCTCGATGAACTGCCGGTTCACCTCTTGCACCATGGGGTCATCCTCGATGATGACCACGCGGAACGTCTGCTTGGTCACTTGGGCTCCTCCTTCTTCATCGGGAACGAAATCAAAAAGCTTGTGCCCACCCCCGGCTCCGATTCGCAAGTAATTTCGCCGTTTCCCTTTTGCACCAGCTGCGCGACGAGGTAGAGGCCGATGCCCCTGTCGGCGGACTCTTTCGTGGTAAATCCCTGCTCCAGCATGCGCATTCGCGTCTCTTCGCTCATGCCGATGCCGTTGTCTTCCACCAGGATCGAGCAAACCTCGTCGTTTTGTTCAATGCTGATCATGATCTCTTTTTTCTCCCGGTCCGCCTGCTCCAGGGCATCAAACGCATTCTCGACCAGATTGCCCAGAATCAGCACGAAATCGTGGTGATCCAGCAATGGCGGAAAACGCTTCAGCGTGCTTCGCCTGTCGATGTGCACCTCGATGCCCAGTTCTTTCCCGCGGCTTACCTTGCCGAGCAAGAGGCCCGAAACACTCTGGTCCATGATGCGGTGTGACAGGAAGGAGGTCAGCTCCTCCTGCTTTTCGTTAACCTCCAGCAGGTACTGCAGGGCTTTTTCGGTCTGGTTCAGCTGCAGCAGCCCGGCGATGGTGTGGAGCTTGTTCCGGTGTTCGTGGTTCTGCACCCGCAGGGCATCGACGAAGGCCCGCACGCCTGTCAATTCCTCCGCCATGCGGGCCACCTCCGTCCGGTCCTGGAAAATGGCAATCGCCCCCACCGTCTTCTCGTTGACCTTGATCAGGAACCGGTTGGACCAGATCAGCTTGTTTTTCACATGCAGCTCCTGATGATAGATCGAGCGCTGCTTCTCCAATACTTCCGGCAGGCGCGTATCCGGGATAACCTCCCGGATCGGGCGTCCCAGCGGATCCCCTTCAATCTCGAAGATCTCCTTGGCCCGATCGTTGAAAATCGTAATCCGTTCTTCGTTGTCGATGGCGATTACCCCTTCATGCATGGCATGAAACGTGGCGGTCCGCTCCATCAGCCTCCTCGCGATCTCCTGCGGCTCCAGATTCAGCATCTGCTTTTTCAGATGCTTGGCCAGCTGGTAGGAGCCCCACATGCCGAACAGGATGGACAGCAGGAAGGTGATCGCAATGCTTTCGCGCTGATTTACCACCATCTGCGGCAGGCTTGGCAGCACATGGCCCGCCATGACGACCCCCACCTGCTGATGCTCGCTGTTCATAATGGGCACGTAGGCACGGAGGGCTACCCCCATCTCCCCCTTCACCTTCTGCAGATAGGTATGTTCGGCAAACGCCGGCTCCGCGTCCTTGCTGTGAAGGACTGTCCCCAGGCGCTCCTCCAGGGGATCGGCGAAACGGATGTGGTTCATGTCCAGCACCACGATATATGTGACCTGATTGACGATTCGGATCCTGTTGACCGCCGGGTTGATGCTCTTCCACCCCTCGGGCTGCGTGATCGCCTGCTGGATCAGCGGGAATTCCGCAACCGTCCGGGCGGTCGTCAGCAAGCGCTGCCCCAGCTCCGTTTCCTGGGTCCGGATCAGGCTGCCGACCAGAATGATGGCGCCGATCAAAAGCGAAAACAACGCGATCCCTGCGGAGAGCAGCATGATTTTCCATTGGATCTTGAGTCCTTTGACCAGTGGCGTACTTCCTTTCTTCCTCAAATACCTGTTAGGATATATTTTGGGACATCCCGTTTCGCAAATCAACCAGAGAAGCAGGGTGGAGCATAGATGAGGCCATTTGTCAGCATCGGCTTGATCGTTATCGTCGGGCTGCTTGCCGCTGTCCTGACCGGGTTCCGGACCGACCTGCTGTTCGGATCCAGGGGATACGACGAGGAGCAGGAAGGACTGAAGCAGCGGATCGTGATCAAATTCAGCCATGTCGTCGCGGAAAATACGCCCAAAGGGCTGGCCGCCGAGCGGTTCGCCAAGCTGGTTCGGGAAAAAACGAACGGCAGGGTGGAGGTACAGGTGTTTCCGAACGGCATCCTCTATTCCGATACAACGGAGATTCCCGCCCTGCTGGACGGAGAGATCCAGATGATCGCTCCCGCCTTCTCCATGCTGTCCAACGTGATTCCCGCCTGGTCGGTCATGGATCTGCCCTATGCGTTCCGCGACCAGCAGGATGTGGAGAAAGCCTTTCAGGGCGAGATCGGCAAGAAGCTGTTTCAGACCCTGGAGTCCCGGAACATGAAAGGGCTGGCCTTTTGGCGCAACGGGTTCAAGCAGATGACAAGCCGCAAGCCGATCCGCACCCTGGATGATTTTGCCGGCCAGCGCTTTCGCATCATGCAAAGCAAGGTGCTGGAAACGCAGTTCAGGACCCTGCACGCCACCCCTGTCAGCATGCCCTTTAACGAGGTGTTTCCCAATCTGGAGAAGGGGCTGGCGGATGGCGGGGAAAATACCATTTCCAATATCTACTCCAAACGGTTATACCAGGTGCAGAAATACATGACGATCAGCAATCACGGGTATCTGGGCTACGCCGTCATCATGAACGAATCCTTTTGGAACAAGCTGCCCCCTGATATTCAGGCGAAGATCATGGAGGCGATGGAGGAGACGACCGCCTGGAACTATCAAACGGCGTTGGCCATGAACGACAGCCAGCTGAAGCTGTTGAAAGAGCGGACCGATTTGCAGATCCATGTGCTCACACCGGAAGAAAAAGCCCAATGGCAGCAGGCGCTGCAGCCCGTCTATGCGGCGCATGCGGAAGCCATCGGAAAAGAGCTGATGACCAGCCTCGAGCAGTTGCGGAAGCAGAGGTAACGCGCTGCTCTTTTTTTGTGACCAAAACGCGACCAAAACGAACAATATGACCGTATTCTTCCCAAGCGTTCCCAAATCTTTTACAATGATCCCGTCGTTAAAGCGCTTACATTGCGGAAAGGATGTGAAACGATGCGGATCAATTTTCGGAATTTGACGGTACAGGTACTCATTGCAATTATCCTCGGTGTGTTGGTCGGCCACTTTTTCCCGAAATTCGGGGCAGAGCTGAAAGTGCTTGCCGACATCTTCGTCAAACTGATCAAGATGGTGATTCCTCCCATCGTCTTCTTTACGATCGTGACCGGAATCGCCGGCATGGGCGACATGAAGAAGGTGGGGAAAATCGGGGGAAAAGCCCTGATCTATTTTGAGATCGTTACCACCATCGCCCTCGCCATCGGGATTGTGGTGGTCAATCTGGTAAAACCCGGCGTTGGCATCGATATGAGTACCGCCGGCAGCCAGGACATCAGCAAGTACACCAAAGCGGCGGAAGAAACGAGCCACGGCTTCGTGGACTTTATCGTCAGCATCATCCCGGACAACTTTGTGGCCGCGATGGCGAAAGGGGATTTGCTGCCCATTCTCTTCTTCGCCCTGCTGTTTGGCCTTTCGCTGGCAGCGATGGGCTCCAAGGCCGATGCGGTCATCCAGCTGTTTGACAAATTGACCCACGGCTTTTTCGGCATCGTAAACATGATCATGAAGGTCTCCCCGATCGCCGCATTCGGCGCCATGTCCTACACCATCGGCAATTTCGGCATCGATTCCCTGTCCAACCTTGCCAAGCTGATGGCATCGGTATACCTGACGATGTTCCTGTTCATCATTGGCGTCCTTGGGCTGATCGCCCGCTACTATCAGTTCAACATTTTCTCGTTTATCAAATATATTCGCGAGGAAATCATGCTCGTGCTGGGTACCTCCTCCT
This sequence comes from Brevibacillus sp. SYP-B805, assembly GCF_011059135.1. Lineage (GTDB taxonomy): Bacteria > Bacillota > Bacilli > Brevibacillales > Brevibacillaceae > Brevibacillus_F. The sequence continues at coordinate 121,772 of NZ_JAALGD010000004.1, forward strand.
CCGAGTCCGCCCTGCCGAGGATGATGGAGCGTCTGGAGAAATACGGCTGTTCCAAGTCCGTGGTGGGGTTGGTGATTCCGACAGGCTACTCGTTCAACCTGGACGGTACGGCGATCTATCTCTCCATGGCGGCCATCTTCATTGCCCAGGCATACGGCATCGATTTGACGATCTGGCAGGAGCTGACGCTTCTGGGGATCCTGATGCTCACCTCCAAAGGGGCTGCCGGCGTTACCGGTTCCGGATTTATCACCCTGGCCGCCACGCTGGCTGCCTTCCCGATGATTCCCGTGGAAGGGATTGCGCTCCTGCTGGGGGTTGACCGCTTCATGTCGGAGGCGCGGGCCATTACCAACCTGATCGGTAATGGTGTGGCTACCGTCGTCATAGCCAAGTCGGAAAACGAGTTCCATCCGGCCGATGCGGCGGAGAGGGAGAATGCGCCTGTGGTGAGTGCATAAGGCAGCCATGCGATGCCCAACCGGCTGTTCACACAAAGAACCCGTTCGTGACCGTGACGAACGGGTTCTTCTGCGTTTCGCCATCTTCGCGACGGGAAAAGGCTATTCCCCGACCGCGTTTTGCAGCGTAAGGACGGCGATATTGTAGTTTTTGACGGCTTCGTTATATTGATTCTCGCTCTTGGTGTATGCCTCTTCCACTTCGACGACTTCATAAGAGGTGGCCAAGCCGTTTTCATAACGGATTTTCATCGCCCGGTAGTTTTCGGCGGCCAGTTCTTTCGCCTTCTCGTACGTCTCCATATTGGTTTTCGAAGACTGCAGGTTATCAAAGGCCTGCATCACTTCAACCATGATGCCGCGCTTGGTTTCTTCCACATTGGCCTTCGCCTTTTCCAGCTGGTTGCGCGCGATTTTTCCCTGGTAACTGGAGAGGATCGAATACTTGCTGTAAAGCTCGACAGTGAGTTCTGCAAGTTTCTCTTCTTCCTGACTTTGCTGAATTTCATAGCGCTGTTTGAGCGCCAAGTCAAGCGCCTGCTCCAAACTCGTGATGTCCGGCTTCAGCAGCTGCGTGGAATCCTCCAGCTTCCACGATTTCGTCAGATCCACGCCCAGGTAGTGGTTCAGATTCAACCAGGCCGCTTTCAAACCGTTTTGCGCGCTCTCCAGCGAGGCTTTCGCATTCTGGACGCTCACTTCCGCTTGGGTAACGTCCGTCTTCGCGGCTGCTCCGGCTTCCAACTTTGCCTTCACCATGGAGAGATTGGTCTCCGCGCGCTGCAGGCTTTGTTCCTGCAGCTCCACTTCCTTTTGGGCGTTGATGCATGCATAGTAACGTTTTTGCACCTCGAGCTTGGCCGCGCTCTCTGCTGCTTTTAACGAGAGCTGGTTGATTTTCTTGGTTGCCTCGATTTGTGCCTCATTGTAGTATTTCTGTTTGGCCGCATCCACCGATTCGATGTCATCCCCATCGATCTCTTTCACCTGCGCCCTGACCAATCTGCCATTCGTATCTGCCGTATCCATATCAATCCGCAGCATGGCCAGGTCATGATTGGAGGCAAGCGCGATCTCAATGGCCTTGGCCAGCGTCAACGTTTCCGGGCTCTGTGACTGGCTCTGTGACGCAGAGGATGCCGGTGCCGAAAGCGTGCCTGGATCCGCGGCTGCGCTCCCCGCCAGGATCGGAGCGGTTGGCAGCAGGCAGGCAGCGGCCAGCGCAAGGGCTGCCCATCTTTTTTGCGCGTGGGGTCGTCTCATCTGTGCTCCTCCATTCTCCCGTGATTATTCGTACCGCAGCGCATCGATCGGTTTCAACTGAGACGCTTTCCGCGCCGGATAGACGCCGAAGATCACCCCGACCAGCATCGAGGACAAAAATGCATACAGCATCGGAGGCAGGCTGATGGACGTGGGCAAACCGGCGAGTTTGCCGATCAACAACACGCCCCCGATTCCCACCAGAATCCCCGCGATCCCCCCGAGCAGGCTTAAGGTCACGGATTCGATCAAGAACTGGCGCTGGATGTCCCAGCGGGTCGCCCCGATCGCCTTGCGGATGCCGATTTCGCGCGTCCGTTCCGTCACCGAGACCAGCATGATATTCATGATGCCAATCCCGCCCACAACCAGCGAGATGGCCGCGATGCCCGACAACAGGGCGGTCATCACGCTGGTCACACTCTGCGCCGTACTCAGAATGTCCGTTTGGGAGCGAATCTGGAAGTCATCGCTATCCTTCGGCTTCAGATGGTGCCGGGCTCTCAGCGTCGCTTGGACATCCGCCTGGGCCAGGGCCATCTGCTCCGCAGAGACTGCGGATACATAAATCGTGCCGACGTTTTTCCCCCCTGTTATCCTGTCCATGGCCGTCGTAACAGGGATAATCACTTTGTCGTCATTATTCGTCATCCCCGAGCTTCCCTTGCTTTGCAGGACACCGATGATTTCGAACGGAATCTTGTTGATTTGAATGGTTTGGCCGACGGGATTTGCCCCGGCGTCGCCAAACAGATTGCTGACCACTTCCGTTCCGACGACGGCCACATTGGCCCGTTCCTTCACTTCCAGATGGTTGAAAAATCTCCCCTGCTGCACGTCCGTGTTGCGCACCTGCAGATAGGATTCGCTGGTGCCTTCGAGCGAGGTCGAGTAGTTCTTGTTGCGCCAGACGAGTTGCGCCCTGCCGTTGATGCTGGGAGCCACCCCGGCAACGGATTCATTTTGCGCAATGGCCTCCGCATCCGCCAGCGTCAACGTGTTCAGCGACCCCGCGCCCAGGCTGATCTGCCCTTGTCTCGCCTGCCCCGGGGAGACGATCAACAGGTTGCTTCCCAGCCCGTTGATTTGCGAGGCGACATTGGCGGAAGCCCCTTCCCCGATGGCCACCATGGCGATCACGGCGGAAACCCCGATGATGATGCCCAGCATCGTCAGGAACGAGCGCAGCTTGTTGGTTTGGATGCTGCGCAATGAGACGCGTACGCTTTCCCAAAAATTCATGCCATCACTTCCGCTTCCTGAAGAGTGGCCCATCTTCTGGCGGTGACCAATTCGTTGGAAACCACCTGCCCATCCCGAAAACGGACGATGCGTTTCGCATATTCCGCAATATCCGGCTCGTGGGTAACCAGAATGATGGTCTTGCCTGCCTCGTTCAGCTGTTGAAAAATATGCATGATCTCCATGCTGGTTTTCGTATCCAGCGCACCGGTCGGTTCGTCGGCCAACAGCAGCACCGGATGATTGACCAGCGCCCGGGCAATGGATACCCGCTGCTGCTGTCCGCCCGACAGCTCATTGGGCTTGTTGGCAAGGCGATCGCCCAATCCCACGCTCTCCAGCGCCTGAATGGCCCTCTCCCGTCGTTCCTTCGCGGGTACCCCCGCATAGAGAAGGGGAAGCTCCACATTCTCCACCGCGCTCGTTCTCGGCAGCAGATTGAAATTCTGAAAGACAAAACCGATCTTTCTGTTCCGGATGATCGCCAGTTCATCATCATCTGCTTCCGATACGGGATGACCATCCAGGTAAAATTCTCCGGAAGTGGGTTTGTCCAGGCACCCGATCACATTCATCATGGTGGATTTGCCGGAGCCGGATGGCCCCATGATGGCCACAAAGTCTCCTTCTTCAATGGCCAGATTGACACCGCGGAGCGCCTGTATCTCCTGATCGCCGATCCGGTAGATTTTGGTGACGTTCTCCATCGCAATGACGGTTTTCATGCTATCTCCCCCTTCTCGACCCGCCGCCTTGCACACCCATAACCGGTCCTCCCATCCCCTGACCGCCAAAACCCGGGAATCCGCCCATCCCGTTTGTCTGTCCCCGGTTGGAAGACGTTGACGAAGAGGGATTCAACATCATGACAATCTGATCCCCTTCGTTTAATCCGGAGGTGATTTCCACCTTGTCGGAAGCGTAGTAACCGATCGTGACCGGCTGGAAGCGATAGGGGAGCGCATTTTTTCCTTCTCCCGCCGCCGCTGAATCGGAAGAGCCATTAACCGCTACATACACGCCGTCCCTGCCGTTCTGGGTCTTTAAAGCCGCCGGTGGAACAACCAGCACATTGCGATGGGTTCCCACCTCAATGGTGATATTGACGGTCATGCCGGTTTTGAGCAGATTCTCCTTGTTGTCAACCGACAGAAGAACCTGGTACGTCGTGACGCCTGACTCCGTCTTTGCCTCCGGATATACGAGCGTCACCTTTCCGGTAAATTCCTTGTCGCTGTAAGAGTTCGAGGTGAAGGTAGCCGATAGGCCTTCTTTTACTTTCCCGATATCGCTTTCACTGATGTCCGCCAGCACCTCCAGATTGCCGGAGTCGGAATTATCCATTTCGATAAACGGGCTGGAAGGGACTTCCCCCACATTGCCGTTTACGGTAACAATCACGCCATCCATGGGCGCCTTGACGGTTAACTCCTGCAACGCCTTTTGCGCGGACATCAGCTGGGCTTCGGCCTGCACCACGGATGCCTGGGCCGACTGGACGGTTGCGGCGTCCGGGCCCGCTTTTGCGTCATTCAGTGCCTGCACAGCCGTCTCATAGGCTGCCTGCGCCTGCTCCACCGTGCTGCCGGCTTGCCCCTGTGCCTGATTGTGCTGCAGCACGGCGTTGTCATAGGCGATCTGGGCATCGTCCAGGCTCGCTTTGGCTTGATCAAATTCATTTTTGGAGATAAACCCCTGTTCATAGAGGGTTTTCTGGGTGTTGTAGGTTTTTTGAGCCGTTTGCAGCGCCGCTTTGGCCTTTTCCAAATCGTTGCGCGCCTTTTGGGTGTCGTATCCGCTTTTCGCCGTCTCCAACGCTGCCTTCGCCTGATTCACGTTTGCTTCGAGCGTTTTCATTTCCGCCGCGGTCTTCTTCTTTGTCGCCTCGGCCAACTTCGCCCGGGCGGAAGCGAGATTGGCTTCCGCCTCCTTCAGCTGGACTTTGGCCTTTGTATCGTCCAGCGTGGCCAGCACCTGACCTGCCTTGACGTGGTCTCCCACTTTGACATAGAGCGCGGTGATCGCTTCCCCGCCGCTGGGAGCGGCGAGAGAGACCCGCTTGGAGGCCTGCACCGTCCCCGATGCCGATACCGTTTCGGTCACATCGCCCCGCTTGACGGTTTGAACCCGCACCATCGCGGCTGCGCTCGGGGAAGTGAACCATGTCTGGTACGCCCATACCCCCGAGCCTGCAAGGAGGAGACCACTCAGTGCGATGATCATGATCCTCTTCTTGTTTTTCCGATTGATGAAAGGGATGCGACTGTCCTTTTCCACCTCAAGCATATTGCGCTTCCTCCTACGATTCGTTTGCTTGCTGGTACCTACAGTATCTGGGAATGGTGAAAATACGGTGAAAATCGGGGACGGGGGAGGAGGATTCAAGCCCCCCGCTGTCTGCGGATGCGTTGGGCCCGCAGCGTTTGGATGGAAAGATAGATGCCGGTCGATGTCAGGATGATCATGGCGATGGCGGACAGATCGGCCAGCCATGTCAGATCCATGCCGCCGATGCGGCCTTCATGCAGCTGGTGCACGATGCCCATGAGACCGTTCGCTCCTTGTGCCCCTCTCATCATCGGCCGCCCGTTCTCCGCTCCCGAAGCGGCGCGGTCGTCACCGGCGAAGCCTTCGGTGGCGGCAACCGTCTGTGGAGCCCTCATCTCCCTTTTCCCTTCCATGCCCATCAGCCACGGCTCCGACAACAGCAAGCCCGTGATGGCTTCCACCAGGATGATGACGGAGCAGAATAATCCGATCCATAGATGCAATTGACGAGCCTTTTTCATTGCCAACCTTCCTTTGCTTGTGGGTGATGTCTGGAACGACTTATACTGTAGGCATGAATGATGAAAAAACGATGAAAATCAATCGGAGACATCTTTCATTTCTTTTTCACCAAACGCGTGTATCATGGGAGAACCGAGAACGTGTGGAAAAGGAGTGTGGCCCGTGAATCTGCTGCTGGCGGAAGATGATGTTCGGCTCGGTGAGCTGGTCGTTCATCTGTTGAAGAAAAAAGGGGGGCATCAAGTCGAGTGGTTGACCAGGGGGGACGACGTGTTCGATTATGCGATGCAGGGCCATTATGACCTGCTGATCCTGGATTGGATGCTGCCGGGGGAAGATGGCGTCAGCATAGCCAGCCGTCTGCGCAAAGAGGGCTATGCCGGAGCGATTCTCATGTTAACGGCAAAAGACGCCCTGCAAGACCGGGTCATGGGATTGGATGCAGGGGCCGATGATTACCTGGTGAAGCCGTTTGAGGTTGATGAGCTCCTGGCCCGGATACGCGCGCTGACACGCCGCAATTTTGCTCCCATTCAGGAGCAAATCGTGGTGATCCACAACATTGCGATCAACCTGACCAACCGCACCGTCTTTCACGGTGAGCAGGAAATCCAGCTCACCCCGCGGGAATATCAATTGCTGGAACTGCTGATTCGCAACAGGGGACAAGTGCTGTCGCGGGAGGTTATCTACGACCGCATCTGGGGGTTGGATGCCGATGTGTCGATGAAGACGATCGACGCGACGGTGAAATTGCTGCGCAAGAAGCTGCACGGGAACAGCGAGAATGACATCATTCAAAGCGTCCGCGGGGTGGGATACAAACTTGAAATTTGATGAGTGGATATCACGCATTCGCACCTGGAAAACCGATATGTTTGTCCTCACGCAAAATCGGCTGGCCTTGCAGTACAGCGTCCTGCTGATGATCTTTCTCACGCTGTTTATCACGATTGTGTATCTGCTGGTGGATGCGATGGTTTCCTTTGAACAGGAAAGACAGCTGCAATCCAACGCCGACCTGGCCGCCATGGTGATCACCGAATCCCTGCGCGACCACGCGATTACCAAGCAGGAACTGGATTACCTGTCCACCACACAGGAAAGCGGGAAACCGTATTTCTACTATATGGTGAAGCCGGACGGGCAGCTGCTGTTCGGGGATGAATTCTTTCACCGCTTGCGGCCCCAGTTCTTGCAGCTGGTAAAGGGGTGGAACCCGGGCATTCGCGAGATCCGGTATGAAAGCTTGGTGACCCCTCCTCCCCGGGTAGGGGGACACCGCCCGCCGCCGGGAGGGCGCGAGTTGGTGCTGATGATGACGGGAAGAGCCATTTTCCAGGGAGATCAGCTGGCAGGGTTTTTTTATACAGGAAGGGATGTGTCGTTTACCTTTGAACTCACGCACAATCTGCTGATCGTGCTGGTTGTGTTGGGCATTCTGTTTCTGGGCATCGCCATGCTGCTCAGCTTTTACATGTCCAAGCGGGCCATGATTCCCATCCGGCGCTCCTTCCAGCGGCAAAGAGAGTTTGCGGCGGATGCGTCCCACGAGTTGAGGACTCCCCTCAGCATTTTGCACTCCTCGCTGGATGTTCTGGAGATGGAAGAAGGGGAAAAGCTCTCGGCATTTTCCCGCAATGTCTTGGTTACGATGAAGGATGAAGTGAGGCGGATGACCAAGCTGGTGAGCGATTTATTGACGCTGGCCCGTTCGGATTCAGGAACCCCGGATCTGCAGATGGAAAGCTTTGATGTGATTCCATCCGTGGAGCAGATGGTTCGTTCGATGCAAACCCTGGCCCAAGCGAAGGAGATCGTCCTCAACATGCAGGCACCCGCCAAGGCGGTGATGCAGGGCGACCCTGAACGCTTCAAGCAGTTGCTCTATATCTTGCTGGATAACGCCATTAAGTACACGCCAAACGGAGGGGAAGTGAAGCTGTCCCTTGCCGTTGAATCGGCTGACAAACACCCCTGTCTGCGCATCGTCGTTCAGGACACAGGGATCGGCATCCCACCGGAGGAGCAGGACCGCATCTTTGACCGGTTTTACCGGGTCGATAAAAACAGATCCAGGGATATGGGAGGGACAGGGCTGGGCCTCGCCATCGCCAAATGGATTGCAGAAGCCCATCATGGATCAATTCAGGTCTCCAGCACGCCAGGAAAAGGCAGCACCTTTACCGTTACGATCCCTATCAATCAGCCAAGAACGTCCCGTTCGCCCCATTCCCATTCTATTTAGCCGCATCCGTTGCTAGCGGGCAGTTTAGTTAAAGAAGGAAGATAATACCAAAAGGCAGAAAACGACAAGTAAATAGGCTCTTGGGGGATGTGCGAAGATGAAAATGGAGGATATCTATCACAATTTGCCCACACTCGAAACGGAAAGGCTTACCCTTCGTAAATTTACCCTTGATGATGCGCGAGATGTGTATCATTATGCTTCCGTACCAGTCGTATCAAGGTTTGTACCTTGGGAAACACATCAATCCATGGAAGACTCATATCATTTTATCAACGCTATCCTAAAGCAATATGATGAGGGAAAGTTAGCTCCTTGGGCAATTGAGTTAAAACAGAATAAGAAAGTAATCGGCTCAATTGATTTTGTGGCGTGGTTTCCTCATCATTTTCGGGCAGAAATAGGCTTTATTCTATCAAGTGAGTATTGGGGTATGGGTTTGATGGTAGAAGCAGCCACTAAGGTTATTCAATTTGGCTTTGAAAAAATGGACTTAAACAAAATCGAAGCATCTTGTATGGTTGAGAATGTTCAATCGCAAAGGGTTCTGCAAAAATTGGGAATGAGATTAGAAGGAATTTCCAGACAAAAATACTTTATCAAAGGAAAGTTTCGTGATATGGCCAATTATTCCATCCTGAAATCAGAATATGGGGTAATGATAAAATCTTCATCACCTTAAGCTGGATACCGGGAGAAACGCTGAAGGCAGGCATCACAAGGATGTCTGCCTCCATTTGTCTCTTTCGCGCAAGAAACGCTGATACTATGGAATGGGAATAACCAACGGCTCTTTTTCTTCAGTCTTGTGCGGGGGAGCCGGGTAATGTGTATAAACAAGCTCCCCTTTTTGACTTACTGGAACTTTTGGAAATTGAGCAATGTAGGCATATCTGTCAATGCTTGCACGTACAGGAACGTCGATTCTCGCATGCTGCCGTCCGCTATCATCCAGGATAATGAAGTTTTGCAGTTGGTCTAACGGATTTTCTACCTCATAATGAACGAAGATGCCACTAGCTTGTATGTCAATCTTTGATATCTTCACTTTTCCATGCTTACCTGTAAACGCAATCGGCTGCTTTGGAAGTGGGATCTGCACCCGCTTACTTGGCGACGCGTCTTCAAAGTAAAATCTTGGAAATAATTGTAGGGACGAGATATTCGGTGACGTTGCAAATCTGAGTTCAAACACTTTCTGCTGTTGCTGCATTTCCAGCGGGTTCACCTGCTGCAGGACATCCATCCCATCCAATACCTGTCCTTGCTGATCCATACCGACAATCTCATGGTCATTCACGGGAAGATCCTTGCCTTTCAGTTGGATGGTCGTCGATACGGGGGTCTTGCGGACATAACCGATCGTAACCGGCCAAGTCCCTATGTAGCCGCCTGTTTCCGCAGATGCTTTTTGGCTTCATTCACTGCGATTCGATAAATCCATGTATGAATCTGACTTTCTCCACGAAAAGAACCCATATTCCGGTAGACTTTAACAAAAGTCTCCTGGGTTATGTCTTCCGCTGTAACGCGGTCTTTTGTCATCAGATAGACCATGTGGAGGATCTTCTCCCCATATTCTCTCATGTATATCTCCAGCCTAGCTTCTTTGGTGAGAGCTAACGCTAACGTTTCATCCATGGGTAAAACTTTTCCTCCTTTGGCATTTCTCCACTAGATCAGATCCCAAACGGAGGATTTTGTTCCACATCAACCGACCGATCTTGTTAGTTTGAAATAGCGAAGCGCCTCCGTTTTTCTCCCGCCGTCAATATGGACGCCGCTTCGCTCTCTGTGCCATAATAGGAACGATACTTCGCGGGGTCCATCCGCCAGGAAAGGAAATGAACATGATGAACAACATACGCAGGATTCGCGAAGAACTGTTGCAGCACCCTGTTTACCGGACGGTCAACACGCCCGAGCGCGTCCGCATCTTTATGCAGCACCACGTGTTTGCTGTGTGGGACTTTATGAGCCTTTTGAAACGGCTGCAGCGCGACCTGACCTGCACGGACGTGCCCTGGGTTCCCGGCCGGCACGCACAGTACGCCCGCTTCATCAACGAGATCGTGCTGGGCGAGGAGACCGATGAAGACGGTCGGGGCGGCTATGCCAGCCACTTCGAACTCTACCTGGAAGCGATGAAAGAGTGCGGAGCGGATACGGTTCCCATCGAGCGCTTCCTGGCCGATCTGCAGGCCGGGCGCGACCCCCTCACGGCGCTGCGAGCCGCAGAAGTGCCGGAATCGGTCATTCGCTTCGTCCGCCAGACGCTGGAGCTGGCGCAAAATGGCGGGACTCATGAAGTATGCGCCGCCTTCTTCTTCGGACGGGAAGACATCATTCCGGACATGTTCCAGGTGCTCGTCGACGAACTGAACAGAAGCGGCCAATCGACAGACCGGCTGGTCTACTACCTGCAGCGGCATATCGAACTGGATGGTGACGAACACGGCCCGCTGGCGGAAAGGCTGCTCACGGCTCTGTGCGAAGACTCCCCCGAGAAACAGGCTGAGGCAGCGCGCACCGCTGAACAGTCGCTGCGCGCCCGCATCGAATTGTGGAACGGGGTGCTGGCAGCACTATAGCCCTCATATGTTTTGAGTGGAATACACGTCGCTGAATAAAAAATGCCCTCCCACGGATGCTGTGATCCAGGAGGGCTTTGTTTTCACCCTTTCACTCTCAGGAGCCTGAGGCTGTTCAGTGTGACGATCAAGGTTGCACCCATATCGGCTAAAATCGCAAGCCACAAGGTGAGCCAGCCAGGAACGATCAAAAGGAGGGCAAGTAGTTTGATGCCCAGTGAGAATGAGAGGTTCTGCTTGATGATTGCCAGCGTTTTTCGGCTCAATTTGATCGTGTAAGAAAGTTTGCCCAAATCATCCGCCATTAAGGCAATGTCAGCCGTTTCAAGCGCCGTGTCCGTCCCCGCTCCTCCCATGGCGATACCAACTGTGGCGGCAGCAAGAGCAGGAGCGTCATTTATTCCGTCTCCGACCATCGCGACGCTGCCATAATCGTTACGAAGCTTTTTGATGTAATCCAGTTTGTCTTCTGGCAGCAATTCCGCTTTTACTTCGGCAACACCCAGCCTACGTCCGATGGCTTCAGCGGTCGCACGGTTATCGCCTGTAAGCATGATCGTTTTTTTGATACCAAGGTCATGCAGTTTTTGAATCACGTCTTGACTGGAATCACGCACTTCATCAGCAACCGCGATCAGGGCAAGAATTTCTTTGTTCGTTCCAAGGACCATGACGGTTTTTCCTTGCTTTTGCCATTCTTCGATCTTGTTCATCATCTCTTGGCTTAGGTTCGACACATTCAATTCGGCAAACAATTTGGGACTGCCGATGTAGTACAGCTCCCCTTTGACTTTGGCTTTTACCCCTTTGCCTGTAATGGCCTGGAACTCTTCTACTTCTAGTGACAAGTCAACGTTTTCCTTTTCTGCCTTGCGAACGATTGCCGAAGCCAGTGGATGCTGGGATCCCTTTTCGATAACGCCTGCGATACCTAGCAATTCTTTGGGGTCTTTTTCTCCAAGGGGAATGAAATCCGTAACCGCAGGAACCCCTTTTGTCAATGTTCCCGTCTTATCAAAGGCGACAGCAGACAACCGCCCTGCCTCCTCCAGATGAATCCCCCCCTTGATCAGGACGCCGTTCCTTGCTGCATTTCCGATTGCCGTTACGATCGATACAGGAGTGGAGATCACCAACGCGCACGGGCATCCAACGACGAGTAACGCCAGTCCCCTGTAAATCCATTCCCCCCAGTTTCCCCCCAAGAGAAGCGGAGGAACAACGGCAATGCCAAGCGCCAAGATCATAATGGCTGGCGTGTAATACTTCGCAAACCTGTCAACAAACGCTTGGGACGGCGCGCGTTCCGCCTGCGCTTCTTCTACCAGATGAATGATCTTGGAGATCGTCGTATCCTCAACCCGTTTTGTTACTTTGACTTCAAGAAGACCCTCTTCGTTCAGGGTACCTGCAAACACTTCATCACCTACGGTTTTTGCGACAGGTACAGATTCCCCTGTAACAGCAGCTTGATTGACGGTGGATGTTCCTTTAATCACAACCCCATCCATCGCAAGTTTCTGTCCTGGTTTGACGATCATCATGTCGCCAACCTGAATGTCGTCCACATGTACCATCAGCTCTTCGTTGCCGCGACGAATCAGCGCTTCTTTCGGGGCGATGTCCATCAAGGAGCGAATGGACTGCCGCGCCTTTTCCATGGAGTAACGCTCCAACCCTTCGCTGATGGCAAACAGGATCACCACCGTTGCCCCTTCCCCCCATTCGCCTATCGCAGCAGCCCCCAAGACGGCGACGGTCATGAGGGTGTTCATATCAAATTGAAGACGGATCAGGTTTTTCATCCCTTTGTTGAAAAGCCCGTAGCCGCCAATGAGAATCGAGGCGGCATAGACGATGGCGGTAAGCGTGTGTTCTTCCCCGAATCGCTGACCCAACAGGTATCCAGCGAGCAATAGGATCGCTGAAAGGACCGCTTTCCCGTGCGTTTTCCAGAACGGTTCCTTCCTGGCTTCCACGCGTTCGTTTTCGGGGGTGATCTTCAGATTTTCAAAAGCACCTGCCTTTTCCAGTTCCTCAATGGTTGCTTCTCCATAAACGGTAACCTTTGACGCGCCAAAATTGACGCGTGCATCTTTAACCCCTGGCAGGTTTTTGACGTTTTTTTCAAACCTAGCTGCACAACTGGTGCAGCTAAACCCTTGAACTCGATATACGTTTTTCTGCTCGGCATTACCTGTCATGGATAACAACCTCCCGGCTATGGGTGGAAGCCAACTCGATCAGTTGACGCACATGATCATCTTCCAACGAGTAGAAAACCAGTTTCCCTTCTTTGCGGTATCTTGCTAGTCCCAGTTGTTTCAACATCCGCAGATGGTGTGAAGCCGTTGCGATCGAAGACCCGATGATGTTGGCCACATCACATACGCAGAGTTCATGCTCTTGGCACAATGCGTATGCGATCTTCATTCGGGTATCGTCCGCGAGAGCCTTAAACATCTTCGCCATGGTTTGTATGTCCTGTTGTTGAAGCGCATGCTGCACACGGCGTACCTTTGATTCGTCATAACAATAAATCTCACATGTATCTTTCTCTTTCATGGTTCCCACCCCTATATTCAAACATCCATTTGATTATAATCTTACAGCCTGTTTTTCATTCAGTCAAATATTCATTTGAATAAATGGACATCGTAAGCCAAATCAACGTAAAAAACCCCAAACAGATTTGACTCTGCTTGGGGTTCTAAACCGATCATCCCGTCACAAAAACCTCCGATGCACCATCTCGGTCAGGTAATTGCCGATGAAACTGGTGTCCGAGTCCAACTCGCGCACCTCAAATATCTTGGCTCTGCCCTGGCCGGGCTGGTGGCCGAAGCGTTCCCGTTCTTCCTTCGTCGGATTGTCCCACCGCTGTTCGATGTCTTCAAAAAAATTTTCAACCCCAGGTGGTAGGGATTGATGCTGGTGGGGGAGGGCTGGATTACGGAAGCGTGCAGCTTGGCGAACTCGATCGTCTCGTCTTCCGTCAGTTCCATTTCGCGCAAGATGCAGCAGTGCCAATAGGAAGCCCAGCCTTCGTTTCGCAAAGGTGCTTATTATTTAATTCAACGACATGGAGGTTTTTGGTAATATTTGTAGAATTTTATCAGAAATCTTAAAAAACGGATAAAAGGATGTGTAATGGAGATGAAATTAAGTAGGATTACCATTAAGAACTTTAGAAGGATTGAATTCGCTGATATTCACCTATCACCAACCACTTTCATCATTGGGCCGAACAATATCGGAAAAACAACGATAATTAAGGCCATCGACGCGTTACTGTCACTTAGTAATGACAAGGTAAAACCCGAAGATTATCGGATCCTCCCTGATGGAAATCGGACAGATACGATTGAAATCTGTGGTTATTTTACAGGAATTGATCCAGCTACCGCTAATAGTAGGGGTTTTAAGGGAAGAGTCATTGACGGAACATACATTTACAAAAAGACATTTAGTATTCTTTCCAGTAATCCTGAAATAAGTACTGTTCAATACGACTACAAAATTTCTGATAAATTTAAACATGTTACTAAATGGAGCCATCTTATTGATCTGGGATATTCCGAACAGGACCTAAAGGAAATATTGGAAACCTCAAGGCCGAGAAATGACACGCTACCAAGTGGCTGGGAGCTGAAAATTGATGGAGCAGTCGAATGGGATTTTGACTCTGACCCCAAAGAGGTTAAAAATCCAGGAGGAATTCCGCAAATTGTGGCTTCAAAGTTGCCACGTTTAATTCACATTCCCTCCTATACAAACGTCAGCGATATTGGAAAAGCAGACAGCAAAACATTGTTGGGAGAGTGTTTGGGGATCTTATTTGATGATTTATTAAGTCAAAGTGAACTGGCCGCAGGGATCCAAAGTAATCTGGAGTTACTTCAGAAAGAAATGTCATTAGAAACCGAGGGATCAATGATCTTCGACCTTTGTCAACAAGTGAACAACGTGATTAATGAAGTATTCCCAAATTGTGGAATAAAAATTTCCCCTTCATTAAAAGAGTTATCAAGCGTATTAAAACCGCAATACACTGTCGAAATGTATTCAAATGTAAATACGGATGCAGAAAGACAAGGAACTGGATTAGTAAGAACAGGAATATTCGCAATGTTAAGGTACCACTCTCACTTGAAATTGGCGGAAAGTCTAAGCTCCCGACCGTTGCTTGTCGCTTTTGAAGAACCAGAAATTTATCTGCATCCTTCAGCGGCTAATTTGCTTCGGGATACGATCTATTCCTTAGGTGAGTCGGATCAAATAATTTGTACAACCCATTCGCCTTGGATGATTGATTTGTCCAAGGATTGGCAATCACTAACGAAGCTTTATCTGAACAGTGAAAACTTTACAAATGCTATCAATTACGGCCTTTCCGAAGCAACGCGTGATTTACAAGCAGATGAACGTGAATATTTAAACATGATAAAAACGTTTGATGATGAATTGTCAAGAATTTTCTTCGCGGAAAAATGCGTAGTTGTGGAAGGTGATTCAGAAGTAATTGCAATAAAAAATGCTTTAAAATGGCTGAATCCAGAAGTAAGGAAAGAAATACTATCTAAGGTCCAGATCGTCAAAGCACGAGGAAAAGCGGCCATTATCCCTGTTGTTAAGTACCTAAAAACCTTACAAATCCCTTTCCATGTTATCCATGATAAAGATAGTGGAACTGAAGGAGCCGAACGTTTTAATCAGCCGATCTTGGCCGCAGTTGGAGATCCAGAGAAAATTTCCGTTCTGGAGGAATGTTTAGAAAATTGTCTCGGCTACGAGGCACCAACATCGAACAAACCTTATCGAACATATGTTGAAACTTCTAAATGGACTTGCTATGAAGATATCCCTGAAACTTGGACAAATGTATTAAAAAAAGCTCTTGGTTTTTAATAAGTAAACAGTTTATATGCACCCTTGTAGATTATATCTCCATGGGTACTGTTTCTTTATATTTCCCGCCGCAGGATAACGGGCATGTGGTCATGGATGTCCGCCACAATTTCGTTGGTTGCGTGGTGATGATGGTGCAGGTGCTTACCTTGCGACCGTTGGGAACCGTCCACGAGTCGTACAAGCCGGTCACCGCTCTTGAGTATGACCCGCATGGGCTGCTTTCCTTTGGCCGTCGCTTTCCACTCGAAGAATCGATCACAAACCCAAAATCCGAGGATTTCACTTGAACGAGCAGCGGAACGGCTAAGAACGGAAGCGCGGCTTGCCGCCGGCCGCCTAATGCACGCGAGGGGTTCGCTTCTGCAGCAGCCGGGGAATGAAATACAAGGGGTAAATCAACAGGAACCCGTTGGGAATCCACCAGACGAGATCGATGTCACACCGGATGGCCCAAAACGCGATTGCCTGCAAACCGGAAACGAACGTCAGCACCAGGGAGATCAGGGCGACGTCGCGCCAGAGGGAACGGTTGTTGGCGTGCAGCCAGAGGCTGGCGAATCCGGTCAGGGAGATGATCAGGTCCAAGGGGAAAAACGACCAGTTCCAGGAGACCAAAATCGGGTTCGTATAATCCTGATACAAGTACTCAACGGGAATCAGCTGAAAAAACGTTACGAACCAGTAAATCAGAAACCCCGCATCCGTGATCCAGAAGAAGTATTTGAGGCTGCCCAAGTCCTCCTCCCTCCCTTCACGCCGCCGGACTTTTGAAGAGCTGCAGCACGACGGTGCCGGCAATGATCAAGAGAATGCCGACGACCCGGGCCGCCGTGAGCGACTCGTTCCACAGCCAGATCCCGATGGCCACCGTGACGGCAGTGCCCAGGCCTGACCAGATGGCGTATGCGATGCCGAGCGGGATGTGCTTCAAGGCGAGGGATAATAGGTAAAAGGAAGAGGCGTAGCCGACGACCACGAACAGGCTCGGCCACAGTCTGCTGAACCCCTCCGACATTTTCAGCGCGGTGGTTCCCGTAACTTCCGCCGCGATGGCCAGCAACAGCAGCAAAAACGTCTTCACCATCATCACTCCCCAGAAAGCTTGAGCAGTGTGTGAAAAATCTTCGTCCGAAGCTCTTGATCGGGCGGAGCCAGATCAAACAGCTCGGCAAACCACAGACCGTCGGCAGCAAGGCGGACCACCGATGCCAGCGCGGGATCGATCCCATCGTCCTCCACGCTCGCCTGCCATTCCTGGTAGCGGGAACGAAGCGGTTCCAAAAGATCGGGATTGGTGGCGATGGCCGCGAGCAATCCGGCGCTCATCTCCCGTTCCTGCTGGCTGGAGTCAAAGGTGGTCCGCACGTAGGCGCGTACCCATTTTCCGGGCGGGTCGGTTTCCTGGGACGTCTCCCTGGCGATTCGGTTGCTGTAATCATCCAGCAGGTGCTCTACCATTCCCTGGATCAGCGCCTCCTTGGAAGGAAAGTGATACAACAGCCCACCCTTGCTCATCCCAGCAGCGGCAGCCACGGCGTCGAGCGTCAGCTCAGCGACCCCTTGGCGCCGGACCAGCCGGCACGCTGCATCCAACAGTACTTCACGAGTGGGTGTTTGTTTGCGTGTGGTCATGGCGTTAACCTCATTTCTAGTTATTGACAATTTTACTATACCGTCTGGACGGTACAGTAGTCAACCGAAAAAAGAAACGGGCGCGGGGACGCAACAGCGCTCATCTTCCTTCCCCCTCGCAGAAGTGGTATATTTTTCTTATCTAGTAATATTTTTCACCGGGAGGATAGCATGAACAGGTTTCCCTCTGAGAGAGACGATATACAAGAACTAATAAAGAATATTGAATGGAGTGAAGCAAAAGTTAGAAAACTTGTTGAGCTTGAAAATGTAGAGTACAAGGTTAATAAAAAGCCGATAAATCTAGGATGTTTTGGTCACTATGTCTTGTTTACTATTTTCTTGATGGGTATTTGTGAACTATCCCTTATTTTTCCGGAGATAACGAAATTTGTTTATGAAAACGAGTATGCTCTTATAATCTTCATCTTTGCATACATGATTATTATCTTTCTTTTGAATCGATACTTCATCTTCATAAAGAAAACCTTGAAAATGGATAAGTTGAAGAGCATTCCAGCTGAACGCGAAAAATTGATTGTTGAATTAACCTTACACTCAGTTATTCCGCTAGATTATTGGCATCCAGACATGTTAGATCGTCTAAAAATGTATTTAGTAAACAAACGAGCTGATAATCTTAAAGAAGCATTGAATCTTCTTGAGGAAGAGATACGCCATAATGAGACAATGCGCCAACTTAAAGCGATTGGTAGAAGGATTCGAAGACTTACCATTGACTAAGGCGGGAACTCCCTCGCCTTTTTTCCATTGTTAAGCCGACTTCTTCCGCAGTTCGTTGCACGACGGGCAAAAATCGAATCCCCCTGGAACTGTAGTTGCGCAATCTTTGCATATTTCGTTGTCACAAGTCTCATGTATCCGCCGATCATTCGCTGGTCAGGTCTTCGCTGCGCGCGCATTGGTTATCAAAGTCCATCAATATTTCCCTTAGCGCGTCTGCAGGATCGGTTGAGATCGGGCCGGTTCCAGCAGGAATATGTGGTGTATAGGTCATTAATTTTTCACACACCGTTCTTTCCTTCCTAGATTTCACGGAAAAATATGGTATATTTAAAAAATCATAATAATGAGAGGTATCTACTTCATGAATTCATGGTCCCTAAAACAAAAAACACTCGCTGCAATCGCTCCTGCTCTGGTACTTTCACAAATTGTCATCTTTCAATTTTTGGTCCATTTTTTTGGGGATACTTGGGGATATTTACTCGGTTATGTCGTCTACTGGTTAATTTGGTGCATACCCGTATCCCTTATATTCCTCAAAAAAAACCTTTTACGACTGTGTCGCTTACCCAAGGGCATATACAATAAAACACATTGGATCTCCGCCTCCTTAGTAGCCCTGCCAGCATTAGCAACCGGACTGGCCGTATTCCCTCGTTATGCACCTTCTGCCGGCTGGGAGGTCGTTCTGCTTGCATTGTTTTTTGCTATGATCAATGCTCCAATAGAGGAACTTTTTTGGCGTGGTGTATTTCCATCTGTTTTTCCAAAAAGCTTTTGGCTCGGCTTTTTGTACCCCACATTTTGTTTCGGAGCATGGCATCTGGCTCCCGCTTTGGCCAAAGAGTCCGGGATGGATGGGGGCA
The DNA here is from genome assembly GCF_011059135.1 of Brevibacillus sp. SYP-B805. Lineage (GTDB taxonomy): Bacteria > Bacillota > Bacilli > Brevibacillales > Brevibacillaceae > Brevibacillus_F. The sequence continues at coordinate 140,523 of NZ_JAALGD010000004.1, forward strand.
TTCTTGGCTTTGTAGGCGGTGCTTATTTTATGGGTCTAGTCTGGGGATGGTATTCCCACCGCTACAAGACCATTCTTCCGTCCACCGTGTCTCATGTGCTGACCAATCTGTTTGCATTCACCGGCTTTTTATACGTCAATTGGTTCGCTTCATCCCACATTTGATTGTCTTTTATGTCCCAAACCCGAAATTTACGCATCGAAGATCCCCCATTTAACATTAATTCCTTGTAGCATATCCATTCTGTTTAAGAATCCGGAAAGGAACCGCATAACGTGAAAAGAGACAAGGGTTATCGCCTTGTCTCTTTTCTTGCGGGCTTGCATCCGTCACAAAAACCTCCGATGCACCTTCTTCCCGTCATAGGTGAACAATACCGGCCGATCTTCCACGATCGTCTCCAGATGGACGGATTTGCCCCACAGGGTGTACACGTACGGCATTGTCTTCTCCACATACTTCACGTCCAGCTCCAGCCCATCGTAATGATGCTTCAGATACAGCTCTCCGGCACGCAGGTAATCGCCGTCCTGGACGGTAAAATACGGGAAACCGCCGTTGATCCGCGATTGTACCAGCCCGTCGCGCACCTGCTCCCAGGCTTTGTCGGTCACCACCCAGTCGGCTCCCTGCTTGCCGAACATGTAGAGATCCAGCTTGTTGACCAGATCCTCGGTCAGGTAATTGCGGATGAAACTGGTGTCCGAGTCCAGCTCGCGCACCTCAAATATCTTGGCTCTGCCCTGGCCGGGCTGGCGGCCGAATCGTTCCCGTTCTTCCTTCGTCGGATTGTCCCACCGCTGTTCGATGTCTTCGAAAATTTTCAACCCCAGGTAGTATGGATTGATGCTGGTGGGGGAGGGCTGGATGACGGAGGCGTGCAGCTTGGCGAACTCGATCGTCTCGTCTTCCGTCAGTTCCATTTCGCGCAAGATGCGGCAGTGCCAATACGACGCCCAGCCTTCGTTCATGATCTTGGTCTCCAACTGCGGCCAGAAGTAGAGCATCTCGTCGCGAATGATCGTCAGAATATCGCGCTGCCATTCCTCCAATCCGGTGGCATGCTCCTGGATGAACAACAGCAGATCCTTGACCGGCTCCGACGGAAAGCGGCGGGGCGCCTTGCTCTGCCCGTTCTCCGTTTCATCCCGGGTGTCTTCCAGCCGCCACAGGTCGTCGTAAGGTGTCCGTCTCTTCGCCTTCACCGGCTTTTCTTCCTCTTCCCGCTTCCCGTGCAGCTTCGGCCGCAGGAGGCTCGGGTCGATATGCTCCTGAATAGACAGGCACGCATCCAGGAAGTTCTCTACCTCCTCCTTGCCGTGTTTGATCTCATACTGCCTGATTCGCTCCGAGCTGGCCGCCATGCTCTCCACCATGTCCCGGTTGGTATTGGCGAACCGGACATTGTTTTTGAAAAAATCGCAGTGGGCTAGGACATGGGCGACGATCAGCTTGTTCTGGATCAGGCTGTTGCCGTCCAACAGAAAGGCGTAGCAGGGATTGGAGTTGATCACCAGCTCGTAGATTTTGCTTAAATTCAGGTCATACGACAGCTTCATGCGGTAGAAGGATTTGCCAAAGCTCCAGTGGGAGAAACGCGTCGGCATGCCGTAGGCGCCGAACGTGTAAATGATGTCGGCCGGGCAGATCTCATAGCGCATGGGGTAAAAATCAAGGCCGAACCCTTTGGCAATCTCGGTGATCTCGTCAATGGCGCGCTCCAACTGCGCTTGCTCGTCGTGTTTCATGAAGGCTTCCCCCCGATCAATAGCGTGGACCGTGTATCGAGTCTCTTACTATCCATGTATATGGCCGGGGGAAAAAAAGACGACAGGGATTCTCACGTTCCTCGCCCATAGACGGGAGGATGGCCTGGGCACTGTACTTGGCGCAAAAATTTTGCCGCGTTCGCTTAGGGACAGCACAACACGGGCATGATGCAGAATCGGGGAAGTTGTCTACGGAATCTTTGGAAGCGAAACCTCCCAATGAGTGGGGTACCACCTTGGGATGCTTTTCAGCTGAAGCGTATAAGTACCTGAGAGGTTGTTCAAATCCGGGAAGCTGAGCGTTTGGCGCAATTCCCACAGCTTGTTGTCATTTAACCTGGAGATTTCCTCATCTTCCTGATGTTGAATCACAGATTCGTAGACACGCCCCTGCGAATCAACCAATCGCCATTGGTAAACATGAGGTTCCTTTATCTTACCCGTGATTTCCAGTGTCGCCATGCGGTCCTTTCCGACCTGCTTCATCTGCAGATGAGCAGCGGTGAAGGTATCCCCTTCATACTCTTGGGTAACTGACCCTTGTTTCAATAACCCGGACAAACTCATCTGCAAATCTGCCGGCTCGACAATCGTGAGTCCATCCAGCACAAATCGCAGGTTCTCTCGATGTATCGGGACGAATGTCTCCTGGAACTCCTTCCTCCCTCCATCCACCGGGTCTGTGGTCGAATAGGAAGAGATCACATTCAGCCAATCATCAACTCCCTCTTTTTGGACCACGACGTTGCCTGCCTGATCCAATATCCGATAAGAGAAGGCATAGTTCCCCAGGAGAAGTTTCCGATCATCGTTTGTTCCTTTCATCTGCCTGATCAGATTTTGGATGCGCGTCTCCGCTTCCTTTTTCCAGTCAGTTCCAATCGTTAATCGAATAGCGCTGGGTGAATAGGAAATTTTCACCAAATCAAACGACAGACCTTTTTCGGCTGTAAATTGTTGACCGATCGGCAACTGCTTCGTGGCGGCCATTGCCTTCTGCATATCGACGGGAACCGTTACATGCCATTTCCCCTGTTTTGCCGGATGGTTCACGGATGAGATGGCGGAAATCTCAAAATGGACGATTGCCTGCTCTGCTGCCTTGGATAAGACAAATTGGTAATACCCGTATTCATCCCCCTTGTAGAATCGATACGGCCATTCCGCCAGCTTTTGTCCTTGAGCATCGGTCACATACATTTTTCCGTGAAGATAGTCCGCCGATCTTGTGCCATCTTCCCTTTCGACGTAATAGCTGAGCATCAGCCTGTTGGGATCGGCAAAAAGACGAGATCCACGCCGCAAACGTAGGGGAGACATAACTGCCAACAGAACCGACAATCACCATCAAGGCCACCATGGCGAGTGCAAGGATGTTTCGTTGGGGAAATGTTCGCGAGGCAGGTACGTTCTGTGACAGGATCGTTTCTTCTTCCAGCCTGATGCGCATTTTCTCTTTAAATTGTTGTCGTTCAAAGGGCGGCTCCTTAAATAGATGCTTTCCATTCTGCAGCAGCTTCTCCATGTTCATCCCTCCCAATCAGACGTTTCAGCTTTTCCCTCCCGCGGGCTAACCTTGATTTGACGGTTCCTTTGGGAATCGCCAGGATGTGCGCGATTTCAACTCCTCCCTGTTCCCATTTCACCTGTACTATGCCGTTCATTGGCGCTTGGTTCCGTTTTCTGCAAAATTTTACTTCTTCCCTTCCCCCATTGATACGATTGCATGAAAAAAAGCTGCCGCTCTTCTTTCGGCAACCCGGGGCAGGCGATATGCATATCGGCTTGTTTCGATGAACGAACAGATCGGTTACAATAGGAGCGTACATACTTGGACTCAAGGAAAAGGAGGTTATTGCCGTGCGTGTCTTGTTGCTGTTAGGCAGCCTGAGCGGATTCCTTTCTGTGGCGCTCGGCGCATTTGCGGCTCACGGGCTGAAGCCCAGGCTTTCCGAATACCAGCTCTCCATCTTCCAAACCGGCGTTCACTATCAGGCGATTCACGCGATTGCCCTGATTCTTGCAGCCATTCTGCTGAAGGTGACCCCTGCCGGCTCCGCCCTCCATTGGGCCGGTTGGTGCTTTTTTGCGGGAATCCTGTTCTTTTCGGGCAGTCTGTATGCCCTCGCCCTGACCGGGATCAAGGTGCTGGGCGCGATCACGCCGATCGGCGGCGTTCTGTTCCTCGCGGGGTGGCTGCTGCTGGCCTACCACGCCTGGACACAGGTATCGTAGCGAGGCAAGGCGGAGAAGGGTTGGAATCAAAGAAAGGGAAAACGCATGTAACGGGAGGGGTCGCATTGAAAGAGATACCTGCATGGGCACACGGTTATCTGGAACTGATGGGGTTGACCGCCCAACCAGCCACCTATGCCTTCCTGTCGGCCATATGTCGTGCCCATCTGCACACGTTCGCTTTTGAAAACATCAGCAAGCTGCTGTATTATCGGGACCGGCAGCAAAACGGCTTCGTGATCCCGCCTGTGGAGGTATTTGTGGAGCAGCGTGCCCGTCATCACTTCGGCGGCACCTGCTTTACGCTGAACTCCCGCCTGCATCAGCTGCTGGCGGCGCTGGGATTCGACGCCCGGCTGGTGAAGCTGGGGAAAGACCATATGGGGATCGTCGTTGAAGTGCCGGAGTTCCCCGGCGAAAGGCTCTATGTGGATTGCGGAGCAGCGGCCCCCTTTTTCCGGCCGGTACGGTTCGAACGGGAGGAAGCTGATGTGGCCGCGTTCGGCACAGATGAAGTGCGGATTGTTCCCGACCAAGAGGAACCGGGACAATACCGGTTCATCCGCTATCGGAGGGGCGAGATTGTCAGCCAGGAATGGACGTTTTCTCCCGACCAGGGGCGGTCGTTCGCCGAATTTGAACCCATCATTGAGGAATCAAACCGGCCGGGCACCTTCTTCATGTCCAGCCTGCGCTGCCAGCTCTGGCAAACCCAATACAACCGGTCGATCTCCCTTGTGAACAACATGCTGACGATTCGTACGGCAGATGGGGAGGAGCACAAGCAAACCCTGCAGAGCATCGAAGAAATCGAAGGCGTTCTGGCGGATGAGTTTGGGCTGCCGCTGCTGCCGGTACGGGAAGCAGTGGAGGTGCTGGCGTCATTAGGGACGGATATTTTTGCCGACGAGAAGAAATGAACCCCGAAAAGGAAGGCGCGTTTACATTTTTTTGATCGTCTTGGAGAGAACCGGTTTCGGGATTACGTTCTGACGCTCTTCTGTCAAGGCAAGGTAGGTGGAGACGGCCAGCAGGATGAGGTCAAATTCGTAGCCGGCCGTTTCCCCGTTTCCCAACAGTCCGAAGGCAAACTTCACCTTCACGATGGCCCCCGCCATAATCACCGCAAAGGCAGCCGCCACGTAGCGGACGCCCCACCCGACCATCATCGCGATCCCGCCGATGAGTTCAACACCGGCCACCGCATAGGCGAGCACCCCGGGAAGGCCCAGGTGCTGAAAATGCTCGGCCACCTGCTCCAGACCCGTCCGCCATTTGGCCGCGCCATGGGCGAAAAAAATCAGGCCGAGCACATTTCGCAGGATCAGAACAGCAACCATTCGGCGCATGACAACCCCCTCCTTGTCCTTTAGTAGTACCGTATGCGGACAAGGGGAAGAAGATGCGCCGAAAACCCCTCTCTTACGATGCCGTCAAGCGCAGGAATTCCTCAATGTCTGCCACGGCCAGATCGACCGCCGACTGCCAGAACTCCGTCTTGGCGATATCCACTCCCAAATGGCGTTTGGCCAATTCTTCCACCGTCAGCCGACCCGTGTCGCGCAGGAGCGCCACGTATTTTTCCTCGAAAGCCGCCCCTTCCTCCAGGCTGCGGGCATACAGACTCAGGCTGAACAGATAGCCGAATGTATACGGAAAGTTGTAAAACGGATAACTTGTGATGTAGAAATGGAGCTTGGATGCCCAGAAGTGCGGTTCATAGGCGGCCAGCGCATCGCAAAACGCGGTCCTTTGGGCCTCTTCCATCAACTGGTTCAGGCGGGCGACGGCGACCAGCCCGTTTTTGCGTTCCTCGTAGAAGCGGCGCTCGAAGAGATAACGGGCCTGAATGTTCATGAAGTACGCGACGGTCTGCTGCACCTTGTCTTCCAGCAGGGCGATCCGTTCCTCCCGAGTGGCCGCCTGCTTGACCGAGGCGTCCGCCACGATCATCTCGGCAAAGGTGGAGGCCGTCTCCGCCACGTTCATCGCATAGTTCTGGGCCATCGGCGGCAGGCCGCTCATCACATGCTGGTGGAAGGCGTGGCCCAGCTCATGAGCCAGCGTGGATACATTGGAGGCATTGCCCGCATATGTCATGAAAATGCGCGACTGCCCGCTCACAGGAAAACTGGTGCAGAAGCCGCCGGGACGTTTGCCGGGGCGATCCTCCGCTTCCACCCAGCCTTCGGCGAATGCCGTGGCTGCCAGTTCGCGCAGCTTCGGACTGAAGCGGCCGAAGTGCTCCAGGATAAAGGCCGCCGCTTCCTCATAAGGGATGTGTCTGCTCACGCTGCCGATGGGCGCGGCGACATCAAACCAGCTGAGCTTCTCCACGCCCAGGAGCTTCGCTTTCCGCTGCAAATAGGCGACCAGCCGGTCCTTGCGCCGATCGATCGCTTCCCACATGGCATTCAGGGTCTGTTCGGTCATCCGGTTCAGATCCAACGGCTCCCTGATCACCGACTCCCAACCGCGGTGACGGTACAACTGCAGGCGGTATCCTCCGAGATGATTAAGCGCCTGGGCGCACAGATCCGCTTCCTTCGCCCATGCTTCCGTCCATTTGGCAAACACGCGCGCCCGCACGTCACGGTCAGGATGATGCATCAGGTTGGCCGCCTGCCCGACCGACAGCTGCTGAACCTTGCCGTCATGCTCCACTTCCACCGTGATGCGTCCAACCACCACATTGTACAGATCCTGCCAGCCGTGATACCCGTCCACGGCCAAATCGTTGGCCAGCACCTCCACATCGGGCGGCAGCTTTTCCTTGGCCCGTCTGCGGCGTTCCTCCAGCGGAAAGGCGATCGGCACATGCGCATCCCTCTGCAACAGCGCCTGCCATTCCGCGTCGGGAATCCGCAGCAGCTGCTCTTCCCACTTGGTCAGCGCGGAATGAAAGGCCGCCCCGATCGTTTTCACCCGGCCGCTGGCAAGTACGGCATTTTCATCCTTCACGTTTTGGGCGGACAGACATGACGCAAACGATCCCGCCTGCTTCAGGCGAACCGCGATGTGCTGAATCTCGGCGATCAAGGCGCTCTGCGTGTCGAGGTCTGTTTTCCCCTGCGCGATCCCTTCGCGCAGCTTGGCAATATCCTTTTCCAATTGATCCAGATAGGCGGCGAAAGCTGGCGACGTGCTTCCTCCGGCGAAAAATACATCCAGATCCCAGGTTTGCGGCAACTGTTTTTCCATGATATCCCTCCCCAGGCCCATTGTACCCCATCGGGAATACAGGAAAAAGACCGGACATGGCGTCCGGTCCCTGGGGTGCGGGAGTGTCACACCCCGCGTTCCCGCCTCTTCGCCAGCTCCGGCAGGGCGATGCCGGCGAGAATAACGGCCACCCCCGCCCACTGCAGCAGGCTGACATGCTCCCTCAGCACAAAGCGCGACATGAAGACGGCTGTGGGCAGCTCCGCCGAACCGAGAATGATGGCGAGCGTCGCCCCGATGCGCGGGGTGCCGAAGGTGAAGCAAAGAATCGAGATCACCACAAAAACGGCCAGCAGGAGGCCATAGATCCACAGCCCGTTTCCCAATGCGCCGTTGACCAGAAAACGCGGGGGAAACAGGAGAAACGTCGTCAGGAGCGACCCTGTCATCGAAACCGCGTTGCGGGACCAGGCGCTTGCATGCAGCGCCACCCGGCCGCTTGCCGTGATGAACAGCGCATAGGAGACCGCCGCCAACAGTCCCAGGACGATGCCCCACCAGGAGAACCGCTGCGCGGTCTCGGTCACACCGGAGGCAAACAGCGTGCCGACCAGCAGCAGCCCGAGCGCCGCCAGCTTCACGCCCTCCGGCTTTTTTCCCGTCCGCACGGCTTCCAGCAGCATCCCGATCCACGTGAATTGGAACAGCAGGATGATGGCAAACGAAGCCGTGACATACTGCAGAGCGGAATAGTAAAAGACCCCGGTCAAGCCGGCGCACATGCCAACGGCAAGCAGCGGCGGCCAGTCTTTCCGCCCCGCCTTTACTCCGCCCGCTCCCCACGCGAGCAGCCAGGAGATCGCCGTGCCAAACAGCAGCTGGCAGCCCGCCACCTCATCGACCGTAAACCCGGCATCGTAGGCAAACTTCACGATCGTGGAGAGAACCCCGTAGCTGCAGGCTCCCAGGAAAACAAGGATGCTCCATCCCATTCAAACCGTCTCCATTTCGTCAATACAGCGATAGGGCAAAAACCTCCTCTACCTTATCATGTACGACAAGACGGATGCAATGATGCGGATGCGCCTACTCGGTCTCTCTCCACATGCGGTTGCGCAGTTGGCCCAGCTTCTCGATCTCGACGATCACGTCATCCCCATCCTGCAGCCACACCTGTTTCTCCTTCGGATAGCCCATGATCACGCCGGCGGGCGTCCCCGTCAGGATGATGTCCCCCGGTTCCAGCGTCAGATGGTGAGAGATGTAGCTGATCAGTTCGTCGCAGGGGAATACCATGTCCGACGTATGGGAGTGCTGCCGTATCTCCCCGTTGACGTACGCTTTGATCGCAAGGTCGTTCGGGTTGCCCACTTCGTCTGCCGTGACGAGATAAGGCCCCAGCGGACAGAAGCCGTCGCAGCTTTTTCCCAGCAGCCATTGGTGGGTGCGGAACTGCAGGTCGCGGGCGGACAGATCGTTTGCATTGCAGTAGCCCGCCACATAGGACAAGGCTTCTTCCCTTGCCACCCGCTTCGCTCTCTGCCCTATCACGATTGCCAGCTCCGCCTCGTAATCCACCTGCTGCGACTCGCGGGGCAGCACGATCTCCTCCCCGTGTGCCGCAACCGCATTGGCAAATTTGTTGAACAGGATGGGATATTCGGGCACCGGCATGTTTGATTCCGCAGCGTGTTTGCGGTAGTTGAGACCGATGCAGATGATCTTGCCCGTGCCGGGTACACAGGGGCCGAACTGCAGCGCATCTTCGTCCAGGAAAAGCTGGTCGTCCCCCGTTTCCACCAGGCGCTGCACATGAGCGGCCAACGCTTGAAATGCCAATTTTCCGCCTTTTAGCAATTGTGAGACGGATTGTGGGACGGCCGAGTCCGCGCCGGCAGATTCCAGGATGTCCAGCACGCCCCGATCCGTTTTCACCCCGAGCTGCAGGCCGCTTTCCGTCCGAAACGTCAATAGCTTCATTCTGCTCTTCTCCTTTTTTCTTCGACTTCGTTGAGCCCATTTTACCAAAAAAGACGCCCATGGATACAGAGCGGAGCATGCAGACATCCACCCCGCCGACTTGAGCGAACGCTCCACCCAATCGGCGATAGCTACCGCTGCGCCGAGTGGGGCGCGCTCTGTGCCGAGTGGGGCCCCTTCTGGCGTCGGCGGGGGCCCCAACCTTTCTCACGTCGCTTTATCGCTTAAAAGAGTTTAAACTTTCCGTTATACACATGAAATCAGGGACGCCCTACACGGACGTCCCTTTTGCTTTTTGCCGCTCCCGAAAGCGGCGCACTTTCAGCAGATTGCCGCACATTTTGTCATCGCACCACCGGCGGACCCGGTTGCGGCTTTCATCGAAAAACACCCAGCGGCAGTCGTCATTGTCACAGATCTTCAACCGGCGCAGATCCTCTTCCGCCAGCAGCCTGGCGAACGATTCCGCGATCCGTCCGATCACATCCGGCCAGCCCTTTGCGAACACCACCTGTTCCAGCCGGAAACCGTCTGCGGTGACCGCAAGCCGCGGATGGGACAGCGCGTGCTCCAAGGCACGGTTCAGCGCATCGAGATCCTTCCGCTCCGGCGGTCTTTCGGCAGCGACCGCCTCCACCACCGCCCGCATGTGGGCCCGCAGGTTCTGCAAGGCAGACAGGGTATCCGCATCCGGCGGGTACTGCGCCTCCAATCCCCACTGCTCACAAAAACGCTCCCACCATTCCGGCTTCAACAGCCGGTCTTCACGCCGTCCGGATCCGCGCCAGTCGCGCCAGTCACTGTTTAAAAAATCGATGCACAACAATTCCACCGTCTCTCACTCCTGCGCCATCTTGACCATATCATCCAGCATATGGTAAATTGATTGTAACCATCATATGAGAAATAGCAAGTTACATTCTGTTCTCTCTTTTCTATACTATAATAACGCACAATCGCAAAAATGATAGTTACAAGCAGAAGGAGGCGACCAAACATGAGCCGGATGGAAATCCTGCGCAAAGAAGTGGAAAAAAGCTATTTTACCGAAGCCTGGTATCCGCCGCTGCAGCCGGTGCTGGAAGGTCTGACCGCCGCCCAGGCCAGCTGGCGCCCGCCGGGAGAGGCGGCCAATACCATCTGGGAGTACGTCAATCATCTCCTGTACTACCAGGAACGGTTTTTGGAGCGGATCAAGGGGGGAAGTCCCGCTTATCCGGCCAGCACGAACGACGATACGTTCACCGTGGAGGCTCCCGATGACGAAGCGGCATGGCAGGCCACCGTCAAACGGGTGGAAGAGGTATACCAAGGGCTGCGGGACGTGCTTGCCACCCTGCCGGAAGAAGCGTATGACCGGCCGCTGTCCGGCGGTTCCCTGGGCGAGACTTTGCTCAATCTCCTCACGCATGCCGCCTACCACACCGGCCAGATCGTCCAGATCCGCAAAATGCAGGGTTCCTGGCCCGCACGCCGCTCCTTCGACTGAGATCCAGCCAACGACGCAGAAAGGCAGGCCGTTCAGCATAAAACCGCTTGGGGCGTCTCTGTCGGTGACGCTCCAAGCGGCCGGGCCTTGCGAGCCAGCTTCCCGTTCTCACAGGATCAGCCTCTCTCCTGTTTTCATGATCCGCACGTCCAGAGAGCGTTCCTGCGCGCGTGCCAACACGCGTTCCACCACATTGTCCGTTTCCCTGTAACAGGGCGGGTTGTGGAAGGTGCCGTAGTGCATGGGAACCATTTTGTCCGCTTCCAGCAGGTACGCGGCCTCTACCGCCTGTTCGGGAGACATGGCGGCTTCCACCCGGCTTTGCCTCGCCAGGCCGGGAACCTCCAGAATCGGGCCGTTCACCGGCAGGCAGGCGGCATGGAAGGGGCCGTAAAGCCGCGCGATTTTCCACCAATACCCATGCCACAGGGTATCTCCGCAATGGATCACCTTTTTGCCATTCCCCTCCACGATCCACGCGACCTGCGGTGTACCGAAGCCATCCACCGCATAGGTGGCGGTGATGGCGGCTTCCCCAATCCGATACACCCCTCCGACACTCATCCCCCGCACATGGCGAAACCCTGCTTTGCGCGCCACGTCCGCAGACTCCTCCGGCAGCAGCAAGGGAATGTCGGCACCGTATGCCCCCAGGATGGCGGCCGGGTCGAAATGGTCCGGATGAACATGAGTGATCAGCACGCCGGCAACGCCCGGAACATCCGACAATGGCACGATCGGTTCGCCGGGCGCCCCCATCCAAGCGCCTGCCGGATTCCCGGGAGACGTTGTCTCGCCCAGCGGATCAATCAGCAGTGTCGTTTTTTCGGTTTGCAGCAGAATGCACGCCCACGGCAGCTTTTGCAAAATCATGTCAAAGACCTCCTTATGGCACAATCTGGTTATGGTAATGATAAACTAGTCAGTATTAAAAAACAACTAACTTTTCACAACATTCGTCATGGCATGTATTTCCGCCGCTTCCTTGTTATAATGGGAACAACACTTATACGGAACATGAGGTACGTGACGATGGGCAAAAAGTACAACCAACCTTGCAATATCGCAGGGACGCTGGATATCGTCGGGGATCGCTGGACGCTCCTCATCATTCGCCAGCTGCTGCGCGGGGACAGGAAATTCAACGAGATCAGGCAAGGGCTGGAAGGAATCGCTCCCAACATCCTCTCAGATCGGCTGCAGATGCTGGAACAGGAGGGGATTGTTGTTTCCACCCTCTATTCCAAGCATCCGCCCCGCTTTGAATACGCCTTGACGGAGAAGGGCCGGGAACTGCGCCACGTCCTGATCGCCCTCTCCGATTGGGGCAATCGCTACCTGGAGAAACGGTACGCCCGGCTCGTTCATCCCGAATGCGGGCACGATGTGGAGATCATCTATCGCTGCCCACAGTGCGATTCGACGACCAAGAGCCTGCGCTATGAAGAGGTGAAGGATGAGGGGGAACCGGCACAAAACGCTTAGGACGGTTCCCTTTCCCTCCGGATTGGGGGAACTTTTTCTCCGTTTCTTCGTCTATGTAAAAGGACGATTCATGGAGAAAGAGGGGAGAATGATGAAACGCATCCTGAACATTGCCGCTGCCTGTGTGTTGGCATGGAATGCGGGAGGAGTCACCGGCGCGGCCTCTGTGGAACCAGCATTTCGCGACGTGCCCCCCTCCTTTTGGGCAGCCGACGCCATAGCTTGGGGGATCGGACATCACCTGATTTCCGGCTACCCCGATCAAACCTTCAAGCCCGATCAACCGGTCAAGGAAAGCGAATTTTTGGCCATGCTGCTCCGCTTTTACGCGGATCATGCGGCGATCGCGCTGAAACCCGGCGGGGCCAACTGGGCGAAGCCGTACTATCAGGCAGCCGCCAGCTACCATTGGCCCGCATCCCCAACGGACGCAAACGTGCCGATCACACGCGGGAAAGCGGCGAAGCTGATCGCCGCGTCCCAAGGCTTTCATTATGATACGAACAACGCCGTCCAGTATCTGTACAACCTGGGCGTGGCGAAAGGGCGCAGCGGTACGCCCAGCCTGAGCGGATTTGGCAAGGAGGACAGGCTTACCCGGGCGGAAGCGGTCCAGCTGATCAAAAGCCTGGCCGACAAGGGAGTCGCAGCCTTGAAAAAGCGGCCTGATCAGCCTTCTCCGCCCCTGCTCGCACCGCAAGCGGAACTGTATCCGTTCATGAAAAACAGAAAATGGGGGTACATGGATGCGTCAGGCCGGATTTGGGTCGATCCGCAGTTCAGCGACGCCCGGCCGTTTCGGGAAGGCATGGCGGCCGTGTACTTCAACGGGAAATGGGGATTTGTCGATGCCAACGGAGAAATCGCCATCCCGCTGCGGTTTGATTCCGTGAATGATTTTCACGAAGGGCTGGCAGCCGTGCGGGTCGGTTACAAGTACGGTTATATCGACAAAACAGGAAACTGGGCGATTCCACCCGTCTTTTCGCTGGAAGCGTACGCCAGTCCCCTGCAATACGACGAAAACGCCGATTTTCGCGACGGGCTGGCCGTCATCCGGACCGGCGGCAAGTCCGCCTTCATCAACAAAACGGGAAAAGTGGCTACGGCCAGTTACGATCAGGTGAAACCGTATAGTGAAGGATTGGCGGCAGTGCGGGTGGGCAGCCTGTGGGGATATATCGACAAGGCCGGCAGATGGGTCGTCCGTCCGCAATTCGACATCGCCAACGATTTTCATGAAGGGCTGGCCGCGGTGGCGCGCAGCGGTCATTACGGCTACATCGACAAAACCGGAACATTCGTGATTGCGCCCCGGTTTTCCTTGGGCGACCTCCCGTCCATGAGCGGCGGGGCGCAGCCGCATGATTTCCATGAGGGATTGGCCCTTGTCGCCGTCGACGGGAAATTCGGCTATCTCGACAAAACGGGAAAACTGGTGATCCCGCCGACGATTGATTTCCGGAACAAGACAAACGATTATGCGGCCGACTTTTCCGACGGCATGGCACTGGTCCGCGTCGGCTATCGGTTCGGCTATCTGGACAAGACGGGGAAAATGGTCATCTCGCCGCAGTTTGACGGGGCGGACGATTTCTCCGACGGGCTCGCGCGGGTGCGGCTGAAGGGGAAAGACGGGTATGTGGACAAAACAGGAAGACTGGCGATCAAACCGCAGTATCGGGAGGCCTATCCCTTCCGTCAAGGATTGGCGCTGGTCGCATCCGACGGGTACAGCGAACTGTATTACATCGACAAGCAAGGCAACCGGGTGACCGAATGACAGAAGAGGCGGGGGCGCTTTGCCGTCTTACGGCCCTGCGACGGCATGGAACGAGGAAGCCTCTTTTCCACAACTTGTCAGTCGATTGACGGAACGATCCACTCCAATCCCCTGTATAATGGATGGAAAGGCTGTGACAGCCAGCCGAAATGCAGCAGAAAAGCTATGGAACAAGGGAGAAACAATATATGTTCAAACGTTCATGCAATACCCTGCTAGCCGTTATCATGCTCTCGCTCTGCACGGGCTGCACCAATCCGATCCATCTGCCGGGCACGTCTTCCGTACAGGAACCGGCACCGGAACCTGCACCAGTACCGCACACCGTGCCGCCGGAGCCGGAGAAACCTGCGGACAACCCTGCCCAGGATTCCCTTCCGCCGCAGCATGCTTCTTCAGCCGGCACCCAATCGGACAGCGGCGAAGGGAAGAACCCCCCTGCCGACAGCGAAGAGACGGGTGGCGAGGAGGCCGTGACGGTGGTAGCCGATCCCGACAGCATCACCGTGCTGTTGAACAAGCATTTTGCCCTGCCGAAAGATTACCGGCCCCAGGATTTGATCTATCCGGCCGTTCCGTTTCTGGACCCGAAAAAAAATGAGAAGCATCTGATGCGCAAGGAAGCGGCGCAAGCATTGGAAAAACTGTTTGCCGCGGCCAAAAAGGACGGCATTACCCTGATGGGGGTATCCGCCTTCCGCTCCTACACCACCCAGGAAGTCCTGTTCAACTATTACGTCAAACAGGATGGGGAAGAAAAGGCCCGCACCTACAGCGCAGTGCCGGGCACCAGCGAGCATCAGACCGGCCTGGCCATCGACGTGTCCGGAACCGACCGGAAATGCGCGGCAGCTGACTGCTTTGCCGGCACCAAGGAGGCCAAGTGGCTGGAGCAGCACGCGGCGGAATACGGCTTCATCATCCGCTATCCTCTTGGAAAAGAAGCGATCACCGGCTATCAGTACGAGCCGTGGCATATTCGTTACGTGGGGAAGAAGATCGCCGAGGAGATCATGGGGCAGAAGATCACCCTGGAGGAATATTTGCATCAGGTGCCCGTGTCGAAATAGCTTCCTGATCGCCCAAGCAGCGCAAAGGCACTCCCCCGTGGATTCGCCCACAGCAAGCGGGCACCCCCGGTTGGGTGCCCGCTACAGTGTGCAGACAATGTCCACATGTCATGGATGATGGTTCCTGCTCGCTCTCTTGACGACCAGCGAAGAAGTTGGTCGTGTCCGCTCCGAAACGCGACGCGGGCAGGGGGCTCAACATCTGGGTGTTCTCAGCGATGTGAGACTCACGCCCCCTGGTCCCCCGCGTCTTTGTTTCTTCGCTGTGTCGGTCGTCAAAGGAGCTCGCTTGGCCCCATCACGCCATGCCTCTGACAGGTTTATCATCAGCCTGAAGCGGGCGGTCAGCCGGCTTTTTGCATGCTGGCCGCCTGGTTCGGCGGGTAGGAGACGATGGCTTCCAGCTCGCCGGACAGCCGGTAGCTGCCCAGTTTTCGCGGGAGCAGCAGATGGTCGCCCGCCCGCAAAGCAAGTTCTCCGCCGCCCCATTCCAGACGGGCCGAGCCGGAGAGGACGGACATCAGGAGGAAACACTCCCTGGAACGCTCGTCCCGGGTTCCGCTCAGCCTCCATTTTTCCACCGTGAAGTAGGGGCAGCTCAGATAATGCGTCACCAGCAGATAATCGCTTTCCCGCGTCACGGGCTCCACCTTTGCAGGCACATCCGGCACATTGGTCACCTGCAGCACCTTCTCGACATGCAGCTCCCGCTTTTTCCCCGCCGCATCCACGCGGCCGTAATCATAGGCGCGGTACGTAGCATCGGAGTTCTGCTGAATTTCCAGCACGACGATGCCTTTTCCCAAGGCATGCAGGGTGCCGTGCGGGATGTAGAAAAAATCGCCCGCTCGCACAGGGGTGCGAACCAACAGCTTGTCCCACTCCCCGGCTGCCATCCGTTCCGCCAGTTCCTGCCGCGTCTGGGCCGTATGCCCGCACACGATCTCCGCCCCGGGCTCGGCGTGAATCACGTACCAGCATTCCGCCTTGCCCCATTCTCCTTCATGTTCGTAGGCGTAGCGATCATCCGGGTGCACCTGAACCGACAGATGGTCATGGGCGTCCAGCAGCTTCACCAGCAGGGGAAACCGCTCCAGCCGCCGGGGGGCAAACCAGTCGGGATGGAGCCGCAGCAGATCGTGTATCGTCTTTCCCCGGTAGACGCCGTTCTGAATGGCGCTTCTGCCGTGGGGATGATCGGAGATGACCCACGCCTCCCCCGTCTGTTTGTCGGGAATCGGATAGCCGAACAATGTGCGCAGACGCGTGCCGCCCCATATACGCTGATGGTACGACGGCGTAAACAGCAACGGATACGCGTTCATGCCGCATCACCATCCGACGGTAAGGTTCGGATCGGCGAAGGCCAGCGCCTTCTCCATCTCCGATTTGATCAGTTTCAGTCCGCTCTCCGAGTCCGCTTCGGCCCGCAGCACCAGAATCGGCTGCGTATTGGACGCCCGTACCAATCCCCAGCCGTTGTCAAACAGCACTCTGGCGCCGTCCACTTCGATGATCTCGCGTGTCTTGGCGAAATACTGCTTCACCTTTTGCAGAATGGTAGGTTTCGCCTTCTCCTCGCAGGGGACTCTGGTCTCGGGCGTCGCGACATAGCGCGGAAGATCGGCAAACAGTTCGGACAGGCGTTTTTCGCTGTTGGTGAGAATGCGCAGCAGGCGGCCCGCCGCGTACAGGGCGTCGTCAAAGCCGAAATATTCATCCTTGAAGAACAGATGGCCGGACATCTCCCCCGTAAACGGCGTATCCAGCCGTTTCATCGACGCCTTGATGTGGGAATGGCCGGTGCGATGGAAGACGGGCTTGCCGCCAAGCTTGTTGATTTCTTCCACCAGCGCCAGGGAGCATTTCACTTCAACCAGCGCCTGGCAGCCGGGATATTTGGGCAGGATCTCCCGCCAGAACAGGATCATCAGCTGGTCGCCCCACAGGATGTTGCCCTGGTCGTCCACCACGCCCAACCGGTCGCCGTCCCCGTCAAAGGCCACGCCCAGATCCGCCTTCTCCTCCCGCACCTTCCGGATCAAATCCTGCAGATTCTTCGGATCGACCGGATCGGGATGATGATGGGGGAAGCTTGGATCCGACTCGCAATAGAGCGGCACCACGTCGCAGCCCCACTGCGCCAGCGCCTTCGGGACGAACGGCGACGGGGTGCCGTTGCCGCAGTCCGCCACCACCTTCAGCTTGCGCGGCCCGAGGACGATTTTGTCCGCCAGCATCGCCAGATATGGCTGTTCGATGTCGATCCGCTCCACATGGGAGGAGAGAACGGGCGGCACATCGGCCGTTTTCTCCGCCGCATTGATTTCGCTCATCCGCCTGTACAGGCGCTGGATCTCTTCTCCATAGATGGTGGTGCGGTCCATGGCGATCTTGAAGCCGTTCTCATCGCCCGGGTTATGGCTTGCCGTCACCATCAAGCCGCCGGGGATGTTCAAGTGATGCAGGCTGTAATAAAACATCGGCGTTGTCACTTCGCCGATGTCGGCCACCCGGCAGCCTGTCCACTGCAGACCGGCGATCAACGCATTCGCCAGTTCAGGCGATGACTTCCGGTTGTCCCGGCCCACCACCGCCCGCTCCAACCCGGCGGCTTTCAGCTTTTCGCCAAACGCCCTCCCCAACAGATAGGCAAACGCCGGGCTGATCTCTTCGCCCGCCTTCCCCCGGATATCGTACTCCCGGAAAACATGGGCGGGAACTTTGTCATGGATTGCTGCTACCGACATACGCATCTACCTCCAACTCCGTGTTCCGATAGATCGCTTCCATGAGCAAATAGGACAATGTGGATTCCGCCCCTTGGTTGAGATTCACCCCATGGGGCGTCAAGCCGTCATAACAGCTTCCTTCCTCCTCATTCACCATGGCAACCTGCATGTCGTTCTCGCCGTAAAACCATGCCCTGCATTTGTCGAGGGTCTGCCTGTACCGGTTCTCCCCGAGGATCGCGCAGGCTTTGGCACAGGCCAAGGCCAGTTTCATCACATCCAGCGGCTGCTGATCCCAGTCGCTCCGGTGCCGGGGCGAGCACCACCCGTGGCACCCGATCGGCCGGATATGCCCGGCTGGCCCCGTCATATTGCCGATCAGACAATCGAGGCTCGCCTGGGCGGCAGCCAGCGTTTCGTCTCTCTTCGTCACCTGCCAGGCCCAGAACAGGGCCCACGGCAGGACGCCGTTTCCATAGGTCATCTCCGGTTCAAACCAGCTCCAGCCCGGTTGGGCCGATTGCCGGTAGAGGCGGAGCAGCTGTGACTCAAAGCGTTCGACGTACGGCAAAAGCGTATCGTCGGACTGGCTGAGGACCAGAAAACTGCAGGCGGCCAGCGCAAAAGCCCACCCGCGCGGATAGGTCATCCTGCCGGTGCGGGGCAGGCCGTTGTCAAACAGGCGGGAGGCGACAAACCGCCGCTCCCGGTCCGGCAGCTTCACCGACGCGACCGCGCTTGCCCACAGGGCCCGGCCAAGACAGTCGTCCGAGGCTTCTTCCGCTTCCGGCCTGCGGTCATAGGAGATGTTGTTGTGAAAGCTCCCATCCTCCCGCTGCGCCCACAGCAGAAACGCGAGATAGCGGTCGATCAGGCGGTCCGCTCTCTCGGCAAGATGACGGTTTCCGTCCAGCACGGCCAGCTCCAGCCACTCCGCGCATGCCCACAGCGCTCGCGCATTGTCGTCGGTGGTATACCCTTCCCGGCGGCGCGGAATGTTTCCCAGGCAGTGCTCCAACAGACCGGTATCATCCGTCATGCGCTCGAGATGGCGCAAGCTAACGGGACCGTGACGCAACGGCCGTCCCCCCCGCTGCCTGGGCGCTCATGCGGGATGACAATTGGGCAAACAGCTGGGCATGCCGCTTGCCGACGAGCGGCCAATGCATGGCGGCGCCGATGCTCCCGATTTTTTGTTCCCAGCCCCGGCGCGTCTCGTCATGCTGCAGCAGCGCGGCGATTTTTTCCGCCCACTGCGCGGTATCGCCATACGGGATCAGCAGCTCCTCGCAGCCCGCGAGCAGATCCTCGGCATAGCAGTACGGCGTGCTCAGCACCGGCCGTCCCAGCCCCACGGCATACGCCAGCGTACCGCTGGTAATCTGCTGCATGCCGGGATAGGGCGTCACGTACAGATCGCATGCGGAAAGAAACTTGACCAGTTCATCCTCCTCGACGTACCGGTCGATCATCACCACGTGGTTCTCCAGCCGATTGCGGCTGATCAAGGCCTGCAGTTCGCGGCGGTACGCCTCCCCTTCCCGCTTTTTCACTTCGGGATGGGTCTGGCCCACAATCGCGTAAAGGATATTAGGGACCGCTTCCACCACCTGCGGCAGCGCCTCCAGGATCATCTCCAGCCCCTTGCCCCTGCCCAGCAGGCCGAACGTCATCATGACGCGCCGGTCCTGCCAGTCCATCTGCTGGCGAAAAGCCTCTCTCTGCTTGGGATCGGGGATCGGCGTGCCGTGGGGAATAAAGACGATCTTCTCCTCCGGCACGCCGAACGCGCGGTGCAGAAAACCGATCGCCTTGCGGTTCATCACGATGATCCGGTCGCTCCTGTCCGCAATCTCCTGCTGAATCGAGCGGTACGGCTCCTCCGGCTCGGCAAACACGGTATGGAAGGTGGTGACCAGCGGCTTTTGCAGCGCCCGTACGAAATCGAGCACATACGCCCCCGCTTCCCCGCCGAAAATGCCGAATTCATGCTGCAGGGAGACCACGGTGACGCTGCTGTCGTTCAGGCGGCGCGCCATCTGCGCATACGCTTCCCGCTCGTTTTTTGGCAGGGGCCACAGGGCCGGGTTTCGGCCGTCCGCATGCTCCCCTCCGTCGGTCAGCACGATCACCGGGTCCGGATTGCTCCACAGCTTCGCCCGTTTCACATGCTGCCGCAGATGATAGGTATAGGTGGCCAGGCCGCACCTTCTGGGCACATAGGTGCTGACATACGCTGCCTGCGTCATGCTTGACTACCTCCCGCCATCCGGTTCATCACCGCTTCATGCAAGATGTGGCTGGCCCCCAGTTCCAGCCCGTAGCCGAAAATGCAGTTTTTCAGCTGAGCGGCGTCGTGGACTTTGCAGCCATGCCACATGATCGTTTCCTGGCAGCGGACGTTTTTGCCCAGCTCGCAGTCGTCGCCGATCACGGCATACGGGCCGATCACGCTGCGCTCCCCGATCCGGACACGGTCGCCGATCAGCACAGGCGGGACGAACAGCACCCCTTGTCCGACCACCGTCTCCTCCCCGATCCAGATGCCTTTGTTCTGCTCCTTCTGCGCAAACGGGAGGGAGAGCGTCCGGTCCAGCAGATCCCAGTGCACCTGTCGGTAGCGGGTTTTGGTGCCCATGTCCATCCAGTAGCCATCGATCGTCTTGCCGTATACCCCCACGCCCTGCTCGATCAACAGGGGGAAAGTCTCCCGCTCGATGGAAACTTCCCTGCCCTGCGGGATCCATTTCAGCACTTCTTTATCCATCACATAAATACCGGCATTGATCAGGCGGGACGGGGCCTGGCTTTTGTCCGGCTTCTCCACGAAACGGACGATCTCGCCCGACCAGGTCTGCTCCACGACGCCATACTGGGATGGGTCTTCCACCTCGGTCAGGCCGATGGTGACGGCTCCCTTGTGCTGCATGTGAAACTCCAGCAGCGGAATCAGCGACGCCTCGTGAATGATGTCGGCGTTCACCACCAGAAAGCGGTCGCCAAGCAGCCGTTCCGCATTCTTGATCGCTCCCGCCGTACCCAACAGCGTCTTCTCCACCGCGTATTCAATGCTGACGCCCCAAGCTTGTCCATCGCCAAAATATTGCTGAATCATTTCCGGATAATGCTTCACTGCGATGACAAAATCATGAATGCCCTGCCGTTTCAAGTGAGTGACAAGATGTTCAAGCCATGGGCGGTTTCCTACCAACGCCATCGGTTTCGCCATGTTCTCGGTCAGCGGCCGCAGCCGGGTGCCAAGCCCTCCTGCCAGCAGTAACGCCTTCAATGGTCATCATCCTCCTTGCTCCTCACGTTTTCCCCAAAGAAAAAAAAGAAGCGTTGCACATAAAAGAAATGTTTTACCTGTCATCGTGAAATGAGAGAGTAAAAAATTTCAGTTATGAACAAGCTTCTTTTGGGTGGCAGCATCCAACTGTTTTTAGTAGCACTCAATCACGTTGAGTGCTAACAATATCCATGGTAAAAAGTTGGCAAGCTGCATGCAAGAAGTTGTATTGATGATTTTTTATCGTATTGTTTCATTTTTATTCAATTTTGTAATCTATCATTGTCATTCGCTCATTTTCGCCGTGATACTTCATCATACGTCAGTACGAGGCTTTGCCTCCCTACCGATGGGCAGGGAGGCGCCTCTCATTCTGCCTTTGCTCGCGCATGCCTTTCTGTTCCGTCCGGATCATTTGCACCACGATAAAGACGAGCACCACCAGCTGCGGTACCGCCGATTCCCAGGTCGGATATACCCCGAGCCAGCTCCAGGTCGGGAGATAGGTAACGGGATGGGCCGACAGGCTTCCGGCCACCTGCAGGGCGTGAACACTTTGCCCCAGAAACTTGAAGACCAGGTAGTAAATCAGCAAGGTGGCCAGCAGGAAAAATTGCCGGACCGGCAGACGAACGCTTCCCTTCACCATCGCGTAACCGACCAGAACCAGCACCGCCATGGCGCCGGCGATGCCGATGACGAGCTGCACCGGCTCGATGGATGGAGCGATCCCGATGTAAAAGATCGTGGTCTCCGCCCCTTCCCGCAGGATCGCCAGGCCCGCGACCAGGAACAGCGACCACAAATTGCCGCTGGCCAGCGCCACGCCCACCTGCTGATGAATGTATTGATTCCAGGCCGCCATTTGCGATTTGCCGTGAAGCCATACCCCCACCGTCAGCATCATAACCACCGAAGCCAGACCGGTGATGCCTTCCAGCAGTTCGCGGGTGCTGCCGGCAGCCACGCCCGCAATCAGGTAGGTCAAGAGAATCGCCAGCGCTCCGCTCGCGGCGAGACCGGCCGCCGCTCCGCTCCATACCCATTTTTGCTTGGAGGCGTTGTTTGAACGATGGAGAAAAGCGAGCAGCGCCGCCAATACCAGCAGGGCTTCCATGCCTTCGCGCAGCAAAATCAGGGCGGCATCCCAGGCACTGTAACCGGCTGCGTTGCGGAACGGCTCCAGCTCTGCCTGCATGGCCGCGATGACGGCGGAAGCAGCCTCGCCCTTCGGCGGACTGGACTGCAGGTCGGCCGCCGCTTCGGTCATCTGGGTCTCGATGCGGGTATACACGTCCGGCGCACGCGTTTGGACGGCTCCTTCCACGGACGGCCACAGCCGGATAAACGCCTGCATCTGTTCCGCCGCAGCCGCATGCTGCCCGGCACGGACTGCCTCCTGCGCCTTCTGCAGCAGCAGCAGGGCGTCATTTATCGTATGCTGCCCGGCATCCTGGCTCGGTTGATGCACCTTGCCCTTGGCGTAGTCCTCGATGGTTTTCATTAAGTCGGTGATGCCCGCCGCGGCGGCCTCGGCCTTGGGCGGCTCCGCCTGCAGTGCGATCCGCGCCAGGCTCATCTTCGTTTCGATATCGCCGTACACCCCGGTGTTATCCGAGCGGATGGCCGCCTCGACCTTGGACCACTGGCTGTCGAACCGCTTGAACGCACTCCGGGCCTTGGGGAACTGCTCCTGATGAACGGCGTCCAGACACTGCTGCAGTACGGGCAGCAGGGATGATGCCGCCGCCTTGCCATCCGCCTTGCTTCCCGGCGATTCCTGGGCAGCCACATAGGCGTCGGTGGCCTTGGTCAGGTTGGAAAACGCCTGATACGCCAGATCGGGGCTGCTTTCTGCATTGGGCAGCGCTTGTTTGGCTTCGGCTAGAGCCGCGTTCACGCCGTCAGCGAGCGCGGAAGCCGGGGCGTTCAATGCTTTCCAATGCGCTTCGAACTGCTCCAGATCCCTGGCGGCCTGCGTCCAGTCCTTCTGCCCCGCATGCACCAGGGCACCGCCGGCCATCGGCATCAACTGCTTCACCGCCTGATCAGGCTGACTCTCCGCAGCCCAGCTTCTCCCGCCAACCGTCAGGAACAGCAGGGCCGCAAGCAGCAGCCATCCCCATCTGGGGGGAAAGTACCCTCTGTCGTTACGCATCCTTGGCAATCTCCTCTCCGCCTCTTATCCTTCGAACAACGCCTGCCCGAGATAGCCGCCTTCCCGGACACCGGGGAAACAGGCAAACACGGCGCTGCCCACGTGACTGATATATTCGTTCAGCTTATCCTCTCTGGCAAGCCGCTGCTGGATCGGGATAAATTGTGTCCGGATGTCGCGCTGGTAACAGATGAAAAAGAGTCCGGCATCCAGCTGTCCCGTTTGGGGATCGATCCCGCTGGAGTAGGAATAGGAACGGCGGAGGATCTTTTCCTTCCCGTCCGAATGGGCCAGCCGAACATGGGCATTCATGGGAATGACCGGCTGTCCGTCCGGTCCTTTCGCGTCCAGCGGTAGCGGATCGAACTCGTTCTTGGCCCCAAGCGGCGCACCGCTGCTCCGGTATCGTCCGAAGGTAGCCTCCTGGTCGGCCAGCGAGGAACGGTCCCACACCTCAATGCGCATGCGGATGCGCCTTGCAACCAGATAACT
Organism: Brevibacillus sp. SYP-B805; assembly: GCF_011059135.1. Taxonomy (GTDB): domain Bacteria; phylum Bacillota; class Bacilli; order Brevibacillales; family Brevibacillaceae; genus Brevibacillus_F. The sequence continues at coordinate 164,167 of NZ_JAALGD010000004.1, forward strand.
GCCTCCCGCCATCCATGCGGGCCCGTCGGAGGACTGCGCCCAGACCAGTTCATTCATGAGCTTGCTGTCCTTTGTGTCCGGATTGCCCGTCCCGTCTTTAAATCCCATCAGATTGCGGGGAGTCTCGTTCGGGGAGCCGGCGGCACTCGTCCGTTGGAAGCCTTCCTGCACCCACCTGAGAACTGCCACCCCCCGGGCAAGGCGCGTCAGGTTCCGCACGGCATGGAACGCCACCTGGAGATCGTCGGAGCACACCTGCACGCCGATATCGCCTCCGCACCATTCGGGCCGCAAGTTCTCTCCCGCAAACTTCGGCAAGTCAACAAGCGCCGCCGGACGTTTGGCGGAAAGGCCGAACCGCTGGTCAAAAAACGAGGGGCCCACCCCGAAGGTAATGGTTGTGCGGGATGGATGCAGCCCTGCCGCTTCCCCCGTATCGACAGGCGGAAGGATCGGGTTGCCGGATTCCGTTCCCACCGGCTCCCCTGCGGTCATTTTCGCCGCAGCGTCCGTCCAGATCCGGAACAGATTGACCACTTCCGCTACATCGCGCGTCGTCAGATCAAAAGAAGCGAAGCAGAGAAAGTTCTGCGCCGGGGTTAGGATGCCGGCTTGATGCGCACCGTAGAACGGAATCCGCTCCTGCGCCGGGGAGGGGGAGACGCCGGCCGGAGCGGTGGCCGACCGACCGCCTACCAGCACGCCTCCCATGCCGGCCATCCCGAACAGCAGGCCGATGCTCCCCGCGCCAACCATCTTCAGCACATCGCGGCGCGAAATGGTCGAAGCGCTTTTTTCTTTCGGCTGCGTGACGGCCTCCGTTTCGGCAGGCTTGTTGTTCTGCTCATTCATGCTCGTTAAACCCCCAGTGTTTTCCCCATGTTGGACAACGGTTCAGCCAGCGCGTCAACCGCTTGGCTCAGTTTCTTGGTCTGCTCCTGCGTCAGTTCCTGGTAGAGCACGTAGCCGTCGCCCTTCTTGTACGGCTCCAGCGCCTTCGTCATCTCCGCAAAGCGGCTTTCGATCGTCTTGGCCAGCGCCGGATCCTTTGCTTCCAGCTCCGGTTTGAGAACTTCAAAGATTTTGTAGGCTCCTTCCACATTGGCCGCAAAATCGTACAGATCGGTGTGGGAGTAGCGTTCCTCTTCCCCGGTCACTTTGGAAGAGGAGACTTCGTTCAGCAGTTCCACCGCTCCGGTCAGCAGCATCGCGGGGTCGATCTCGATGGTCTCCACCTTGGCGCGGAGCAGCTTGCTGTCGTTGAGCAGCTGGTCTGCGTAGGTTTCCTGCCCTTTCGTGGTTTTGTCCACCCAAAGCGCTTTCTCGATCCGGTGGAAGCCGCGCCACTCTTTTTCGTCAACATCTCCCTCGCGCGCATCGATATTCGGGTCCAAATCGCCCAAGGCCTCGGCAATCGGTTCGATCCGTTCGTAATACATCCGGGTCGGCGCGTACAACTCTTGGCTCTTTTTCAAATCGCCCGACTTGACTGCAGTTACGAACTCTTCCGTCGCTTTCACGAAAGCGTCGCACTGCTCAATGACGTATTTGCGGTACTGCTCCGTGGCATCCTTTAACGGCGCATTGGCTGTCGCCGCCGTCGCGCCGGTGTCGGGTTGGGCCGCAGGCGCGGATGCAGGTACGGAAGCAGGCTGGACATTCGTTGTGGACTCCGTGCTGCAACCGGAAAACAGGAAAGACGAACATAAAACGGCTGCTGCAATCATATTGCGAGTCTGCATGGGAAACACAACTCCTCCGAGATGAATTGATATCGAAAATTATTCTCAATAGAAAATAACACAGTTGAGAATTGTTTTCAATCATTTTCGCAGAAAAATTCTCCTCGCTCCGGATAATTCCTGGTTAAGAAAACCCCGCCGCCTTGAGCTAACGCTGGTGTCGACGGGGGCCCCAACCTTTCTTACTTGGCTTTATCGCTTTAAAAGGCTTGAACATTCCGATATACCAAAAAAGCCAACCGCAGAAGAAACTTCCTCCTGCGGTTGGCTTTTTCCGGTTGATCACGTTGCTTATTCGATTCCACAAGCCTCAGCCAGCACTTCGACGATATGAAGCGCTCTCATCTCCCCTGCGGGTTCCTGCCGTTCCACCCCCAGCTTCATCTGCAGCAGACACCCCGGGTTCGTTGTCACGATGGTCGCTGCGTTTGTGTCCTTAACCTTCTCCATTTTGGCGTCAAGTATTTTCATCGAGTGCTCGAAATGCAGCAGATTGTAGATCCCGCCGGAAGCACAACAGCTGTCGCTGCCTTCCAGTTCCACGAAGGTTGCGCCGGGAATGGACTGCAGCAGCTGCCGCGGCGGCGTCACGACGCCTTGTACATTGCGCAGGTGGCAGGAGTCCTGATAGGTGATCACACCCTCCCACTCCTGCTGGAAGGGAAGCGGCCCGTACTGAACAAGAATCTCGGTAATATCCCTTGATTTTGCGGCAAATCTGTCGGCTCGCTCCGCCCATTCCCCTTCGCCGGCCAACAGGTGATCGTATTCGCGCAGGATCGCTCCGCAGCCCCCGGCATTGTTCACGTAGAAGTCCGCGCCCGTTTGTTCAAACGCTTCAATATTTGCCTTTGCCAATTCTCTCGCCTCGTCGGCCAATCCCTGATGGGCGTGCAGGGCCCCGCAGCAGTTTTGCCCTGCCGGAATGATCACTTCACAGCCAACCAGCGAGAGCAGTTCTATCGAGAGGCGATTGGTCCGGTGCATCATCGCGTCCATGACACAGCCCGCAAAAAAAGCTACGCTCGCCTTCTTCACGCCTTTGGCGGGAATGACCGTTCCCCGCCTGGTTCGTTTGGCAGGAGACTCCAGACGCGGAAGCACCTTTTCAAACGCTGCCATGGGCTGGGGTAACAGCCGGATCAATCCCGTTTTCCGGACGAGTTTGTCGAGTCCAAGCTTCTGATAAACCCAGACGAGATTGCCAAGTGCCCGCAGCCTCCGCGGATATGGGAACAGATGGGAAAGAACCATCTGTTTCAGTTTGCTGCCCCGTCCTGCAGAGGGCTGTACGGATTCTGCATCGGCAATCACTTCCTTCGCCGCTTCCAAGATGTGCCCATATGGCACGCCTACGGGACAAGCTACCTCGCAGGCCCTGCAGCCCAGGCACAAATCGATCGGCTTCGCCAAGTCCTGCAGCACGTCGATTTTGCCTTCTGCCGCCATCTTTACCAAGTTGATTCTTCCGCGCGGGGAAGCGGCCTCTCTCCCCATCGATTCATACGTTGGACAAGCTGGCAGACAGTAGCCGCATTGCACGCATTGGTTGGTTGCGTCATGCGCCAGATCAAACAGTTTTTGGGCGCCGGTTGTTTCCCTTGTTGCAGCAGGCAGGCTCATTCGGTCAGCACCACCTTTGTCTGCCCCGGTTTGGGAAAGATCTTGCCTGGATTCAGGATATTGTTCGGGTCCCACGCCTGCTTGATTTTTTTCATCATCAGCAGGCCAATCTCGCCCAGCTCCATCTCCATGTAGGGGGCCTTCATCGTTCCGATGCCGTGCTCGCCGGAAAGCGTGCCGCCGAGGGAGACGGCGGCCTCAAAAATTTCGCTGACAGCGTCCTCTACCCGCTTCATCTCCTGAATGTTCCGCTTGTCGGTAATGATATTGGGATGCAGGTTGCCGTCTCCGGCGTGTCCAAAAACGACCAGATTCAGCTGGTACTTGTCCCGTATCTCCTTCAGCCGCTTCATCATGGCCGGAATTTGACTGCGCGGAACCGTCGCGTCCTCGGATATTTTGGTCGGTCCCATCTGGGTAATGGCCGGCGACACCATTTTTCGCGCCTTCCAGATCTCCTGGCGTTCCGCTTCGTTCCGGGCAACCCGCACGCTCACCGCGCCCTGCTCCCGGCAGAGATCGGCGCACTTGGCGATCTCTTCTTCAACCGCCTTTGGATGGCCGTCCACTTCGACGATGATCAGGGCCTCCGCATCAATGGGCAGACCGCAGGGCGAGTAATTTTCCACCGAGCGGATGCAGGCGTTGTCCATCAACTCCATCGCTGCAGGCAAAATGCCCGATGACAAAATCCGGGTAATCGCGTGGCCGGAATCCTCCAACCGGTTAAACGTGGCCAACAGGGTTTTTCTCGCCTGCGGCTTCGGTATCAGGCGCAGGATCGCCTCGGTGATGATCCCCAGCGTGCCTTCCGATCCAACGATCAATCGGGTCAGATCGTAGCCGGTGACATTCTTGACCGTTTTGCCTCCCGTACGGATGATGTCACCCGTTGGCGTCACGACCTCCAGGCCAATCACGTACTCTTTGGTGGTCCCGTACTTCAGCCCCTTGGGCCCGCTGGAATTCTCCATCAGGTTGCCGCCGATCGTGGAGACATGGGAGCTGCTGGGATCAGGCGGATAAAACAATCCGACCTCCTCCGCCTTTTTGTGGATCTCAGCCGTTTTCACGCCAGGGGAGACGATCGCCAGCAAATTTTCCCGATCAATGAACAGCTTCTTGTTCAGCCGCGACATGTCCAGCACCATGCCGCCTTCTACCGGTAGCGGCCCCCCGCTGAGGGATGTGGCTGCGCCCCGCGGGTACACCGGGATGCGGTATTGATTGGCCAGTTTGACCAATCGGCTGATTTCCTGGGCATCGTTGGGCTCAATCACGACATCAGGCAGATACTGGCCAAAGGATGCGTCGTAGCTGTATGAGTATCGATCCGACAAGTCGAGCAGGATGCGCTCTTCCGGGATGATCTTCCGTATTTCATCCAGGACATGTGGTTGCATGCAGTCCCCCTCCTTCGTTCTGACGTTATATGCCCAGGAGCGCTTTCGGATTCCTTGCCACCATGGTTTCGATTTCGGATTCAGAAATGCCGCATGCCAGCATCTTCGTAACAAACTCGCTCAGCGCTTCAACGGGAGGAATGTTGTGAACCTGCCCGTAATCGGTTACCAGGACGCAGGCGTCCGCCCCAAGCCGTTTAATGCTTGTCGCCATCTCTTCCACAGTGAGATCCTGGAAATCGGGGGAGCAGGCCAGATAACATTTTTCGATGATGGCGCCTTTTCCGGCAAGCGCTTGCTGCAGTTCAAGCGGAATCGGGGCAATGCCCAAATCGGCGTGCTGGATGAGGATTTTTTCGATTTTATGCTGCTTTGCCGCCTCCACCAGGGCAACTACTTCATCGGCATGCAGGTGGCCTGTCGCCAGGATAATGTTCGCTTCCCCGATAAGGGCCAGGATTTCATGCACGTTGGGCAGGATGTTGCGATCTTCGTCCCAGATTTCCAAACCGTGCTCCGGATGATTCAGCGGGCGTTCGCTGTTGAAAAAGCGCGTTTTCTTTTTGCCAAAATGGCATTGGTGCTCCTTCGAAGAGAACGTCGGCATCCAGATGATCTTTGCCCCCAGACGAATGGCTGCATCGACGGCTGTTGGAGACAGACCGCCTGTGAAGTGGTTGCAGACAAGTCCGCCGTAGACGTGCAAATCGGGCTCCTTCATGCGGATCAGAGCGGCGCGATCGACAGTCTGCGCTTCATGCGCCTTGATGACAACCCCGGCCATACCGGCCGCCTTCACGTCTTCAATCAGTTCCCAATCGGTTTGTATGCGCGGGAACAGACTGGGATAGCTGTGGCAGTGAAGTTCGATGGCTCCCTTCAGCAATGGATGGAATTGACGCATGGTTTTCCCCTCTCAATCTGATAACGATACAATTTTGATAAGCACGAACCGTGCCAACCAGGAACAAGCTCCACCCCCCTGTCCTTCAACCGGAAAAGGCAACCATTACTGCAGCCTGAAACGCTGCACCGACGCGTACAAGTCTTTCGCTTGGGCGGTCAGTTTTTCCAACGAGGCGGTTATCTCTTGTGTCGAAGCGGTTTGTTCCTCGGAGCCGGCGGAGATGCTCTCCAAGCCTTTGTTGATTCCCTGCAGTTCCTTCCACATCTGTTCGGAAGAGCGGTACACCTCCTGGCTGAACACAAAGCTGTTTTTCACAGCGTCTTCCATCGCCTGAATCTGTTGAAACACATCATGGAAACTTTCCATAATTTGCCGGAAATTGGTTCCGGTCTGTTCGGCCCGCTCGACGCCGTTTATTACTTCGTCTTTGCTGACATGCATCTGCTGGGAGAGCCGCATGGAATTTTGCCGGATGTGCGCGATCAAGTCACTGATTTTTGCTGCGGACTGCTTGGATCCTGCGGCCAGCTTGCGGATTTCCTCGGCAACAACGGCAAAGCCTTTCCCCTGCTCCCCGACTCTTGCGGATTCAATCGCCGCATTCAGGGAGAGCAGCTGTGTCTGATCGCTCATCTCGCTCATGATCTGCACGATTCCTTCAATCTCCTGGGAAGAACGATGAAACAATTCCACCGTTTGAACCGTTTCCAATATCGTTTGTTCAATCTTTTTCATCTGATCGGTCAAGTCCCGGATTTGGGCTTCTCCCTCATGGACGGCTTGCACCGCATGTCGGGAAGCCCGGGAAACGGCAGACGTGCCGCTTTCGATATCATCCATCCGTTTGGACAGCTCCTCGATTTTGGCCACGTTGTGATCGATCATCCGTGCTTGCTGCCCCATCGACGAAGCGATGTCCAAACCGGACGCTGCGATCTCTTCCGCGGAGTGGCTTACCTGTCCGGCGTTGATGAGCAAATGTTCGGCAGAATCGGCCACTTCCTTGGCAAAAGCGTGAATGTTTCGTAACATTTCCGCCAGATGGAGCTGCATCTGTTCGAATGTGTCCAGCATCTCATCGATTTCATCCCGGAACCTTTTCTTTTTTCTTGTGACACGATGCGTAAAGTCGCCTACCGCCATGGCGTTGACAACCGTAAGCAGCCTGTGAACAGGGGTCAGGATCGACCGCCTGAAGATCACGACCATGGTCCCGATGGAGAGTCCGCTGATAATGACGGAAATGGAACCAATCACAACACTGATTTCGTGAAGCATGTTCTCTTTTTCCTTTGTTCCCTTTTGCATCAACTGCTCAACGGCAGTCACAATTCCTGCGATTTCTTGTTCGATGCTGGCCGATATCCGGCTGAATTCCTCGACAGCATTGCCCTGTTCGGACGTGACGGTTTGATGCTGTTCCAACTGCTCGGCGACCTCGTTTAATGTTAAGGTGTATTCGAAGGACAATTCTTTAATGTTTTTGATATGGGCAAGAATGGTTTCATCTTGGGTCGATTGGCGCAACTTGTCCAATGTGAGCGAAATCATGACGATTTTCTGTTCCGCCTCTTTTTTGTATGCAGGCTTTTTTTCCCACAACAGATGGCCTTCGTCTATTCGGGCTTCCAGCATTCGTTTCTGCACATCCTGGGCCTGCAGAATCAGCTCGTTATGCCTGGCCATCTGACCGTCGATCAGGGAGACGCGATGCACCATGAACATGACCAGAGAAATAACGCTCGCAAAGCCTGCAAAAATGATCAGCGACACGATTCCGATTTTCTTGCGCAACCCAAAGTGCCTGGTTTTCATCCATGTATCATTCCTCTTCCATACGGCTCGGCATGCGATCCAGGTAAAGTTTTTTTACAACAAGGCAAAATTTTTTTACACCAAATTTAAAAATAAGCAGCGTTTTCCGCTGCTTCAGACTGATGACAAACAACAGTTAGAGTCATGGCGTGATGGGGCCGAGCGAGCTCCTTTGACGACCGGCTCAGCGAAGAAACGAAGACGCGGGAGCAAAGGGGGCGTGAGTCTCACATCGCTGAAACACCCAGATGTTGAGCCCCCGCCCGCGTCGCGTTTCGGAGCGGACAAAAGCCAACTTCTTTGCTGGTCGTCAAGAGAGCGAGCAGGAACCATCATCCATGACATGACCTACTTTGTCTGCAAACTGAAGCAGCCTTTTCCGCTGCTTACCTGTTATTTATCCCAGATGTTTCTGGAAGAATGCTGTTAATTGTGCCACCAGATCCCGAAATACCGGGTGATCATGATACATGAAGTCATTGTGTTTGCCGTCGATCAGGTAAAACTGCTTCGGCTCCTTCGCCGCTTCGTACAGGGAAAGCGACTCGTCCAGCGGATGGAGCAGATTGTCTTTGCCGTGGGCGACAAACAGCGGGCGAGGAGAGATGTCGGCCACCACTTTTTCGGCGTTCATCGTCGCAATCGATTCGGTAAATTGCAGCTGCGTTTGTTTGCCAAATGGAGCCAGTACGGCAAGTTCTTTTTGCACGTAGTCGTCTGTCGCCGGATCGAGCGGATAGTGGATAAACGGGTCCGCGAGCTGGGATTTCCCGGTTGTCACGCGGCGAATCCGGTCCTCTTCGATCATCTTCAAAATATTGTGCCAATCCACATAAGAGTGAATGGAGCGGAGCCATCTTTCGCCGTTGAAGAAACCATTCAGGGCGGCCACAGCTTTTACCCGCTTGTCAGCGGCGGCGACGCGAACGACGTTGGACGCCCCCATCCCCCATCCGATCAAGCCGATGCGGTCGGGATCGACCTCTTCCTGAATCTGCAGGTAGGTTATCGCATTTTTGATGTCTTCCACCTGTTCATCCAGAATCACTCTGCCTCTTTCTCCTTCGCTTTCGGCAAAACCCCGATAGTCAAAACCCAGGCAGACATATCCGGCTGCTGTCAGATTTTTCGCGAATAACCGTGGGTAAAACTCATTAAATCCCTGGTATCCCGAATTGGGGATGATGGCTGGTCGTTTCTCGCCCGGTTTGTAGTCGTCCGGCAGGTAGATGGTCCCGTCCAGTTTGAATCCTTCGCTGTAAAAATGGATGGCGCGCATTTGCATCTTGAATGTCCCCCTAATGAATGGTTAAGTGATTTCGGTTAATCAAGTTGATCTGCAAGTTCTGTACCAACCTGTTATCCCGCTCCCAGCTTCTTCGTCCAAAACCCTCCCACAAACCGCATGGGTTCGTACGAAATGATAAACGCTTTGGGGTCAATTTCTTGAATAATGGACTGCAGGTGATGGTATTCCTTCCGCTTGGCGAGTATGAGATGCACCATTCTGTGTCCGGCTGCGCCGTTCCCCATCCAAGTCGTGACACCATACCCTTTTTCCCTCAGGGAGGAAGCCATTTCGAACTCGTTTTCCGTGATCACCTGCAGGGTGATGTATCCCAAGGCAATCTTTTGTTCAATGTAGACCCCGATTAATATGCCGATCCCGTATGAGGCGCTGTAGACGACAACTCCCAGCGGCGTTTCCAAATGATGCAGCACGAGCGCCAGTCCGGTGATATAGACAAAAATCTCGACGGTACTGATGCAGGAAGCCAGGAGTTTTTTCCCTTTAATCATCAACACGAGGCGAAACGAGTTGAGTGCCACGTAGAGAATTTGAATGAGGCCCATCGCAACATAGACCATGGTGATCCCTCTTTATCTTTCTCTGCTGTTTGTTCAATCAGAGAGATTTCTTGCAATCGCTGCCGTGAGCTGCCGGATGTTGGCCAGCTGGTCAACCTGTTGGATTCGTTCGAACAGTTCCTCACTCCCGGCTCTCCCCAGGAAAGGTTCCGTCAGCCGGAAAAACTTCGCCTTCTTCTCCTCACCGGTTAGCGGAAAGTCATAATCTCCTTTTGCCTGCATGACCGGCGAGAGATAGCGACGGCCATCATACGTGCAGAGTTCCACCTGGCTGAGCGCTTTCTCAGGGAAGGCTGCATCCAGTTGGCAATCAATCTGTGTTTCCATGCGGCTCATCAGGCTGAGAATTTCTTCGTTGGCCAGCTCGCGCAGCACTTGTCGGGGCCCAACCTCCCCGAAGACGAGGTAAGCCGCAACCGGAAAGTACAAATTGTACTGGGCCTCTTCGGTATTGGCCGGCGCTTTTTTGGACAAGCGGGCGGACTCCCGGAAGGTGCGGATGACGATTTTCCCAATCTCCCGATGTGAGAGCCGATGACGTTCGGCAAGATACTTGGCTCCTTCCACGGCGGGCTGCGCCCAGCGACAGCATGCATGCGGCTTGAAGTACAACTGCTGGATGCGATAGAGCATTCCCATCTCCTCCACCAGTTCGGCAGCCTCTTTGGTGCCAAAGAGCGATGGAATGCCCGTAAAGCCCTGCTGCGCAAGGTACGCGGAGCTTATGCCGGTCATGCTTCCCCAAGCGATGCCGTCTTTCAACATGGAAGGGTGGTCAATGCATCTCATCATGGGGGAATAGGTGGCATGATACTCGGCAATTCCCAGCGCATGCCGGAGTTGTTCGACTGATAATCCAAGGATTCTGCCAACACCCGCAGCGGCTCCGATCGCCCCCCACGAGCCGGTGCAGTGGTATTCCGGGCGCAGTTGATGGGCCAGCATCCCCGCCCGAATCGCCACTTCATAAGCGATGAGAAGGGCGGTGAGGAACGCTTTTCCCGTTGTTTCGCGTTCCTCAGCCGCTGCCAGTACAGCGGGAAACACGACCGCGCCGGGGTGACCCTTCACCAACCGATGTCCGTCATCAAGATCAAGCGCGTTGGCCATGGTCGCGTTCACGAATGTTGCTCCAGCCGCCTGCAGGGCATGGGTCGACAGAAAAAGGGAGCTTTTTCCTCTCGCCCACTGCTGCACGGCGAACGTTTTGACAATCCGGGCCACCTCGGTCTGGCATCCGGCTATCGTACACGCGATCACATCGGCAAGCGCTTCCTTGAGCGACCGGACAATCGACTCGTCGCACCGTTCGATCGACTCGCCCAGGATGTAGCGGATCATGCCATCATTTCCGTCTGACCGTATTTGCACCCTGCATCACTTCCCGGTATACGGATTATTGCTGGATCAACTGCTGGGAAACGAGCCACTCTCTCGCCACTTCGGCGACGTCCTTGTGTTCAACGTCAACCGTGTAGTTCAGCTTCATCATCGTTTCCGTATCCAGCTTATCGGCAATATCGTTCAGGAGATCGGCCAACTGCGGATTCTTGTCCAGAACCTCTTGTCTTGCCACCGGTGCGCAGTTGTAAGCCGGGAAGAAGAATTGGTCGTCGTCCAGCGCAACCAGATTGAAGCCTTTGATGCGGCCGTCCGTGGCAAACCCTACCGATACGTCCACCTGCTTTTCCTTCAAGGCGTTATAGAGCAGCCCCGAGTCCATCTTCACGACGTTTTCCGCCGGGAACTTAAATCCATACTTTTTCTCAAGCCCTTTGATACCGTCTTCGCGCGCGTAAAATTCCGCGTTGGAAGCGAATTTCAACGCTTTCGGATTGGCATTGACGTATTTGGCAAGATCGGAAATGCTCTTGATTCCCAGCTCATCCGCTTTGTCCTGACGCATCAGGATCGCATACGTGTTGTTGAATTTGGTTTTGTTCAGCCATACCAGCTTGTTTTCCTTATCCTTTTCTTTCACCTTTTCGAATGCTTTCTCCGGATCGGTCTCCACCGCCTGTTTCTGATAGACGACGAGCGCGGTGCCGGTGTACTCCCAGTAGAGATCGATCTGACCGTTTTCCAGAGCGGAGCGGACGACGCTGCTTCCCATATTGCTCGCTTCATTCACGTCGTACCCTTTTTCCTTCAAATAGATCGCGGTGATCTTCGCCAGCAGCTGCTGCTCCGTGAAGTCTTTCCCGCCTACCGTAACGGTCCCTTTCCCTGCAGAGGACTGATTTTGCTGGTCGGACCCCGCCTGTTCCTGACCGCAAGCAGCAAGCACCAGCATCATGAGCGCGAGCAGAATCGAAATCATCGCTTTTGGCGCAAACTTCCTTGTCATTGTGAATACCCCCTTGTTGGATTTGACTACTATGTTTCGAGATGTCGCTGCAAACCTTTCGGAATGATCCATTTTTCCATTTTTCCCAAGACAACATCAAGCAGGATGGCCAGCAAGGTGACCGGCAGAGCCCCCGACAACATAATCCCTGTATCGTTCAAAGAGATCCCGGTAAAGATCAAGTCGCCCAAACCACCTCCTCCAATCAAAAATGCCAAAGCGGCTGTTCCTACATTGATCACAATCGATGTGCGGATGCCCGCCAGGATCGCGAACAGCGCATTGGGAATCTCCAGTTTCCAAAGGATTTGTGACGGCGTCATCCCCATTCCTTGACCGGCGTCAATGATGGAGGGATTGATGCTCTCGATTCCGGCGATCGTATTGCGCAGGATGGGCAAGAGGGAATACAGCCACAGCGCAAAGACTGCGGTAACGTAGCCGATTCCCAAATAGGTCATGACAAGCGCGAGAATCGCCAGACTTGGCACCGTTTGTCCGATGTTGGCCGCGTTGACCGCAAGCCAATCGAATTTTTTAAACCGGGGACGCGTCACCAGTATGCCGATCGGTACAGCGGCCACGACCGCAAGCAGGGAGGAAAGCCCGACCAGCTTCAAATGCTGCTGCAGCAGATGCAGCAAATCATCCAGGTTGTCCAGCATAAACTGAAAGGCACCGGTAGCAAATGCCCACCCCAGAAAGGCGATAACCACCAGGAACAGACAGGCGCGGATCAATCTCTCTGCGATTTTGCCCCTCATCACCGCCACCTCCTTATTGAACCGCCGATGTCCGTTCAGAGGGGTGGATTCCTGTCAGCCGTTCAAAATCAGCGATACTGACCACTCCGGATATCTGCCCGTTATCATCGACAACCGCCGCTTCCCCTGTCGGTGAGGAAAGGAGAACGGAGAGCGCTGTGCGCAAATTGGTATCCATGTGTACCGTATGACGCAGATCGCGTTTGCCGGCGCTTTTCCGATCTGCCGGGTTCAGCCTGCTTACCAGATCTCTCATCGTGAACAGGCTCAAACGTTTTAAAGCCCGTTCGCTTCCCACGAATTCCGCGACAAACTCGTTTTTCGGTTGGGACAGGATCTCGTCCGGGGTCCCGTGCTGCATCAGTTCGCCTGAGCGGAAAAGGGCAATGGTGTCCCCCAGTTTGATCGCTTCATCAAGATCGTGACTGACAAACAGGATCGTTTTCTTCACATCTTTCTGAATCCGCAAAAATTCATTCTGGATGCGCTCGCGAATGATCGGATCCAGCGCGCCAAACGGCTCATCCATCAGCATCACGGGAGGATCGGCTGCCAACGCTCTGGCGACGCCAATCCGCTGCTGCTGTCCGCCGGAAAGTTCCCAGGGATAACGTTTCCGGTATTCATCGGGGTTCAGCCCCATCATCTCCATTAATTCGTTGTACCGCTTTTTCATTTTCACCCGGTCCCAACCCAGCAAATTGGGGACAACGCAGATGTTTTCCTCGATGGTCATATTGGGAAACAATCCCGTTTGCTGGATCACGTAGCCGATTGAGCGCCGCAGCGCGATCGGATCGAGGGAATGAATCTCTTTTCCATTCACTTCGATGGTTCCGCTGGTAATCGGAATCAACCGGTTTACCATCCGCAGCAGGGTCGTTTTGCCGCATCCGGACGGCCCCAGAAAGACACAGATCTGACCTTCCTCTACCTGGAACGTGATATTGTTTACGGCTTTTACGGTTTTGTTTGCGCTTTCATAGATTTTGGTAACCTGTTGAAATCGAATCAACTCGTCTCACCTGCTTTCATGATGTTTTTGCCGTCTGCGACGACAATCTTTTCTGAATCCGTCCCAGTAGAAAATCGATGGCCAGCGCCAGGATGGAAACGGCCAGCGCCCCCGCTTGCACCATCGTTGTGTAGCTGGTGGAGATGCCCCTGGCGATGTATTCCCCCAGCCCGCCGGCCCCGATATAAGCCGCAATCGCGCCGATCCCGATGGTTAACACAACCGCCGTTCTCACCCCTGCCATGATCACCGGCAGAGCCAACGGAATTTCCACTTTCGTCAGACGTTCCCATGCGGTCATGCCCATTCCGATTGCTGCATCCCGCATCTCCGGGTTCACGTTTTTGATGGCGATATACGTATTGCGGATAATCGGCAGCTGGGAGTAGAGTACCAGCGCGAGAAAAGCAGGCAGAAACCCGATGCCCTGCCCGATGAGAGACAGGATCGGAATCATGATGCCAAAGAGCGCAATGCTTGGTATCGTCATGATAATGCCCGCCACTGCCATGACGAGGTTGGCCAAACTCTCCCTTTGCGCGATATAGATCCCGAATGGTACCCCTGTCAGGATGGCAACGCCGACAGCCAATCCCACAAGCTGGAGATGCTCCCATGTCAGCTGCAGCATTTCGCGCCAATTGTCTTGCAAAAACAGGATTACTTCCAAACTGATCCCCCCTTTGCCCGTTGTCCCCTGTGTACCTGTTTGCAAATTGCAATGATCGTGCCAACCGAATTGGGCTTGTCTCTTTGCCTGTCGCCTATCCGTTTGTAAAAAAATCTTTTGACAATTTGTAAAGAAATTTTTACAACGGAAAAAGGAGCCTCATCAGCTCCTGTCATTGAATGAAATACTTGTTCATCTTGTAGAGAAGGCTTTGACGGGAAATGCCCAGTTTCCGGGCTGCGGAAGCCGCCTGACCATGCGCTTCCTTCAGGGCCTGCTGGATCAACCTTTTTTCGATCTCATCCAATTGATCCGGCAGCGATTTGCCAGGGATGCAGGGAATGTCACGCAGATCATCCGGTTCATGCCTGACCTCTTTAATTTCCCTCGGAAAATCTTCGATCGAGAGTTTTTCACCGGTACACAGCACAACGGCCCTTTCCAACGCGTTTTCCAGTTCCCGCACATTTCCCGGCCAATCGTATTCCATGAGCACTTTCATCAGCTCGGGGGAGAGTTCGAAGTGCTTGCCGTATCTCTGCCTGTGTTTCTCCAAAAAATGTTCCACAAAAAACGGGATGTCATCCCGCCTCTCGCGCAGCGGCGGAATAAAGATATCCACAATGTTTAACCGGTAGTACAAATCTTCCCGAAACGTCCCCTGCTCCACCATCTTCTTCAAGTCACGATTCGTCGCGGAAATTATCCGCACGTCCACCTGCTTCGACACATTGCTGCCCAGCCGCATAAATGTTTTTTCCTGTGTCACCTGAAGCAGTTTGGCCTGCAGGGAAGGCGTTATCTCTCCGATTTCATCCAGAAAAATCGTCCCGCCGTTCGCCGCTTCAAACTTGCCCTGGCGGCTGGTATTCGCCCCGGTAAATGCTCCCTTTTCATACCCGAACAGTTCGCTTTCCAGGAGTTGTTCGGGAATGGCGGCACAGTTGACGGAAACAAAAGGCTCCCTGCTTCTTCCGCTGAGATTGTGGATTTTTCGCGCCAACAAACTCTTCCCGGTTCCGCTTTCCCCCTGCAACAATACGGTTGCGTCCGTGTTGGCCACACGTTCCACCAATTGCAAAATCCGTTTCATGGCGGGGCTGAAGCCGATCATATCCTGGGATGATTCGGCATTTTTCAATCTTTCCTTCAGCAGTTGGTTTTCCTGTTTCATCTCCAGCCATTCACATGCTTTTTGGATGGCAATTTCGATCACGTCCAATTTTGCCGGCTTGACAATATAATCAAACGCTCCCGCTTTCATGGCGGTTACGGCGCTTTCCACATTGCCGTAGGCGGTCATGAGAATAAACGCTTTTTGCGGATAGAGCGGGAGAAATTCCTGCAACAATTCCAATCCGGTCGTATCCGGGAGCATGAAATCCAGAAAGATGATATCAATCGGGTGTTCGCTGATGCGCTTTCTCGCTTCATTCCCGTTGGTTGCGGTATAGACGCGATAACCCTTCTTTTCAAAGGCGGACTGTAAAATCCTCAACAGTTTCCCTTCGTCATCGATAAACAAGATGCTCGTCATTTACATTCCTACCTCCGCTTTCGGGATTAGCACATAGAGACAGGTTCCTTTCCCTTCTTCACTGGTGGCGTATATTTTCCCATTGTGCTGGAGAACGATTTCATGCGCGATCGACAAACCCAAGCCGGTGCCCTCCCGTTTTGTGGAAAAGAACGGGTTGAATATCCATGGCAGTTTTGCAGCCGGTATCCCTTTGCCGCTGTCTTCGATCGTCACTTCCCAATTCTGGCCGATGTCCCTGATCCTGACCGTAAGATTGCCGCCGGACTCCATGGCCTGTATGCTGTTTAATAGAATGTTCAGAAAAACCTGCGTCAGGCGATTCTTGTCGCCGTAAACCATGCAGCTGTCCGCTTCATATCGGCGAAGCACGAGTATGCCCTGATCGCTGCACTTTTTCCGCAGCAGATGAAGCAGTTCATTCAGCAGCTCTACCAAATCGACCGGCGCTTTGTTGCTGTCCGTTTCATCCTTTGACAGCTTGAGGAAATCGGCCAGCAGATTGTTCATCCGTTCGGCAGAGTCCAGGATGTCATCCGTCAATTCCGCCACCGACATGCCTGTCGATTGGTGATCCGTGCATTCCAGCTTGATGGCCTCCGCGGCAGCCAGGATAATGCTCAGCGGGTTTTTGATTTCATGGGCAATGCCCGCCGTGAGTTGGCCCAGCGATGCCAACCGTTCGCTTTGCTTGGCATACTCCTCCAGTTTTTTCATCTCGCTGACGTCGCGGATGATCGTAATCGCCCCGATAATCTCGTTTTCTTCTCCCGGAAACAGGGAAGAGTACATTCTTACTTCGTGCCTGTTTCCTTCTTTGTCGAGAATGTAACTCTCAATCTCATCAAATGCTTTCCCTTCCTGCAGCGTCTTCCACGCGACATACTCTTCCTTGTTTTCTTTCAAGGGAAGGTCGATGATGTATTTGCCGATGGCTTCCTCTCGCGTAAACAGGGTCAGCTCTTCCGCACCCTTGTTAAACGTGGTGATTCTTCCGTTTTTATCCGTCGTGATAATGCCGTAGGGAATCGATTCAAGAATGTAGAACAATCTTCTTTCCTTATCGGTAAGTTCTTTCGCCATTTGCCCCAATACCAATGACAATTCCTGCAGTTCGTCGTTCGTGCGAATCGGGCGGAACCTTTTCCGTTTATTCTCTTTATACTCTTTGACTTGCGTGGTTAAATCCAGAATCGGTTTGACAATCCTGGTCGTGCCAAACAGACCAAGCCCGACCGCAATCAGCAGGACCACCAGAAAACCTTGCAACAGCACGCTCATCACATGGTAGGAGGGTTCCATCGATTGATGCTGCGTTTCCCCTACGATCAGCCCGAGCCCTCCCTTCGAGAGCGGACGATAAGCGACGATCATCTGCTGCCCAAACAACTCCCCTTCCCACAATCCGTACCGCTCCTTGCGCAGAAACTCACCGACCGGATGCGTGGCGATCGTGCTGGCGGTGCTCTCCTCATAGCCGCTATGTGCAAGTACCCAACCATCCCGATCAATGACCGCATTGATCCCTTCTTGTCCAATCCGCAGTTCATTCAAATAATCGGAGAGGGTGTTCAGGTTGAGGTAGGCGATCGTCCCGCCAAGAAACCTGCCATCCCCGTCAAGGGAGGGATATGCCACGGCAATGGTTTTTCTTCCATCAGGCAGGATGATCATGTTGGAAATGTAATACGTTTTGCTCCAGCTCAGCCGGGTATAGATCGGCCCAATGTCATTAGGAGAGGAGAAAGGGACGTTCGGAATCCGCTCCAGCAATCTGCCCTCTTGATCGAACGCCTGGATAAACAAGTACAGGGGGTCTCGGGAGACCAACCGCTGCATTTCGGACAAGTAGAATGCCTTGTCCTCCTTGGAAGTTTTGGTGAGATAGTTGGAGGCGACCCGCATGTCGTCCACCATTTTTTCCAGCAGGAACCCGATTCGCTTGCTCAGTGTGCGGGCGATCAGGTCATCTCTGTGTTCGATCTGTTCCTGCACGGATGCATTCATGACCCTCACGGTGAGAACATAGAGCAGCGTGAGGGTAAACAAAATGACAACCAATGTGAGCAGCAGGTATCTTTTGGTGATTTTTGATTGCCAAACATGCAGCATAGTCCAACCACCTATTTTCGATAAGGACAGTCCATTTCATTGACAGGACGGGTTACAAGCCGTTTGTACGCTTCGGTTCTTCTCGACGCGATTAATTTTTCCTGATTAAACCACCAATCATGCTGAAGGGTGGTAATCTGGGCCAGCAAAATCTCTTCCCGCTCCGCTGCCGCCACCACCGGTTGATCCAACCCATACAGAGGGTCCAATGTATATACTCCGCTTCTTCCCCCGAAATGACGGTTCGTTCCCGTGAAGTTGGCCACAATCGTGTAGGCTTGTGCGCCGATGGCGGTTGTCGCCCAATGCGCGATCGCGCCTTCTGGAAAAGAATTCGCTGCGATATGCGGGTTGATCGCCATCTCGTTGAAACATGGACCGCTCCAGCTGGACGGGATGGCGATCACATCGGCTCTGCCCACCGCCAGAACGCCAGCCACCTCCGGGAACAGCGCATCGTATCCGATCATCAGGCCGATTCGGCCAAGCGTTTTGGAAGGGAAGACACTGATCCGATCGCCTGCAGCAGCCCACCGTTTATCGTCGGGCCGCAGATGCGTTTGCCTGTATGTTCCCTCCACTTCTCCATCGGGGTTGATCAGCACGGCCGTATTATAAAGACGTGCCTCTTCCCGTTCGACGAAGCCAAACACGATGGAAACCTGATACGTTACCGCTAATTGTCCCATGAATGAGACCGAAGTTCCACTGGATGTTTCAGATAATTCGAAGCATTTTTCCACGGACAGGCCGTCAAGCGGGCCGGTCGTCGATAGTTCCGGCAACACAAGCAGGTCAAGCTTCGCCGATTGCGCCTTCGCCTGTTGCGACGCTAAGCGGATCAGATGCTGAATTTTGGCGAGATTGGCCTGCTTGTCGCCGATAACCGGCTCGTACTGGAGAACCGCGACGGTCAGATTTTTCGATTCGCGACTCTTGGAAAAGTCCCACGGTGCTTTATACAGCATCAACTCTTTGTATAGTTCCGGCCGTCTTTCGGAGAGGCGCGCCTTGGCGTCATTCCGGTAGAGATCGGGATCGATCCGGGCATAGAGAATCGTCGTTTCGTGCATGTCCTCTTCCGATGTCGGCAGGAAGGCGGATTCGGCCAGCTTTTCCCCATGGGGTGACCAGACCGCGCTCGCCCCGATCATGTGGTAACCCAGCTCGGTATTTGTCCGATTGGCGCTGACAATATAAAGGCCGTTTGTTTCCGCCCTTGCTTGCAGCATCGAGACGGATTGCGCCGTTGAATTCGTCGGAAAGACAAGGATGTCAGCACCTTGCACAGCCGCCAGACGGGCCGACTCAAAAAAGATCGAGTCCATGCAGATGTTGATGGCGATGTTGCCGATCTCCGTGTCAAACACGGGAACCCCCAAATCTCCCCAGGCGGCCCAGTGCGCTTCCGTCTCCCACAAATGAACTTTTCGGTATTTCCCGATATACCCGTCCGGTCCGATCAACGCCGCAGCGTTATAATAGAGTCCGGTTGCCGGATCAACTTCCGGCATTCCGATAACCACATACACGGCGTATCGGCGGCACAATTCCTCAAACCGGCTGGTGGTATATCCAGGAATCGTATCGACAAAAGGCGCGATGGCCTCTCTACTCTCGTAATGATACCCGGTCGTCGCCATTTCCGGTGTAACAATCAGTCTGGCTCCGCTTTCCGCTGCTTCCTGTACGGCCTCAAGCAGCGCATCGATATTCCGGTCACTCTCCCCAAGGATCGGATTAAACTGGACGCATGCCGCTGTAAACGGCCGGTGGATCGACGTTTGCCTTTCCATAGACTCACCCTTTCCTTCTGTGCCACGTACCGCTGCGTAAAACCAATGCAATTATTTTGCCAAGCCAAAATACAGGGCACACTGACAGCAGAAGGAGTGACTCTCCCGGCTCACATGAAATGATTGGGCATTCGTCAGTCTGGTCAGCATCGCCAGCGGCTATTGAAACCGCTTCACTTATTTGTCATTATAATTGAAATCGAAAAAAAGAATGGACAAAAAAGATCAGTCCGAATTGGAACTGATCCCTCAACTCCCCTTTTTGGGGTCATGTATTCTTTAATCGTTCAATCTGGCCCCTCATGATTTTTTTTATCGCTTCATTTGCATACGCTCCTGGTGTAAGGACGTTAGCATCTGCCCAGTACGTGATCAAGAAGCTGGAATGATCATGGAGCCATATTCTCAAGAAATAATTATCACCGCTTAGCTTGTTATTGTTGTAAATTTCTCGAAATCCGACGTAGGTTAACTGGAGGTATTCCTCTATAAATTGTTGGGCGGCATCTGCTGGGAAATCGATCAGAGGGGCGTTGTCTGCAGTGCTTTCTATGCTGATCCTGCTTACTTTTCCTTGAATGTCATACAAGTCTCCAATCACTTTTGCATAAGGATTGTCATCCACTTCAAATAATTCATCCCCAACAAAAATTCGAAACGTTTCGGAGTACCCCTTCACTTTATAGATCGGTGTGCCGATTTCCGCTTGCGTTGCATCACCATTTTTCATGATATATCCTGGGCAAACCATCCCATTCATCTTGAACTTAACTTCACCAATTTTTTCATCCCGTACCAAGCCTTTCGTATCGGAATGATAGCTTTTGCTGTACCTGATGTTGTTCCATAATACCGCAGGATCATACTCGTCGATTTTATTCACGCATGTATGGTTTGCTTGATCCGTATCATTTTCTGCTGTTAATCGTTCTTTGAAGTCCTGATTCTGATTGGATGAGATGCCCAATAGAAGGCCAATTATGATGGTCATGATTCCGATTTTCATCGTGTACATGTCAACCCTTCCATCTTTCCATGATCAACTGCTCCACCCCATCCAAATCGTCTACGGCAAACACCGGCAGGTCGGGGTGGGAAAATGGCTGCCAGGTGACCACGGCGACGGGGTGAGTGACCAGGCCGAGCAGTTCCTGATCCGCTTCCTCCCGCAGAACCACCACTTTCGGATAGTCCTCCCGCTTGAAGCCTTCCACCAGCACGATCTCCGCGCCGGCGGCGGCCATCCGTTCCACCAGCACCGGCAGCGGCACGGCCCTTTGCTCGAGCATCGCCGTTTTGGTGCGCGACTGGATGGCCACGAAGGAAGCGCCCGCTTCGCGAAACCGGCAGGTGTCCGTCCCCGGCTGGTCCCACTCAAAGTCGTGCGCGCCGTCGTGCTTGATCACCCCGACGCGGATGCCCTGCCGCTCCAGGCGGTCGATCAGCCCGGTCAGCAGCGTGGTTTTGCCCGAGTTGGAGTAGCCGACGAACTGCAGCACGAACGGGTGGTTCTGCTTGTCGTCATCCCGGGAACGTCCAACTTGCCGCCGCATGCGGAATCACCTCCACTATCTCCCCGGCCTGCCTGCCTTTGCCCCCGGCCGGAATGATGATGAAGCATTCGCTCTCCTTCAGCGTGATCAGGTTGCCGGCTTTGTCGTTGAAATCGGGATGGGCGTATAACACCGTGTCCCGCTCCTCCAAACGACCGCGCAAAAAACGGGGAAAGGGGCAGGGCTTGTCGTACGCCTGCGCCAGCCGTGCGTGAAGCTTCCGCCATCCGGCCTGCTGCTGCCCTGTCATCCGCCGCAGTACCGGCCGGACGAACAGTTCGAAGCCGATAAAGCAGGCTGCCGGATTTCCCGACAAGGCGCAAAGCAGCTTGCTGCCGTACCTGGCGGCGGTGGTCGGGCTGCCCGGCCGCATCGCCACGCGGTTGAACAGCAGCTCCACATCCGGCTCGTCCGTCAGCGCGGCGATCACGTCAAAGTCGCCGACCGAGACCCCTCCGCTGGTGACGAGGAGATCCACCTGCTCCGTGCATGCGGCCAGCGCCCGCTTGGCTTGCGCCGGATCGTCAGGGAGGCGCGGAAACAAAACGGGGATGCCGCCGGCCTCGCCAATCAAGGCCGACAGCATCACCGAATTGCTGTTGCGGATTTTGCCGGGGACGAGCGGCTGATCGACATCGAGCAGTTCGCTGCCGGTCGCCAGGAGGCCGACGCGCGGCCTGCGCACAACCGGGACGGCGGCGTAGCCGAATGTGGCGAGCAGCGCCAGCGTTCCCGCGTTGATTCTCTCACCGGCGCGGACGATCCGCTCCCCGCTTTTCATCTCTTCCCCCCGGCGGGAGATGTTTTCCCCCGGTTTCAGCGCCCGTTTCACGCCGACCGTATCGGACACCTCTCCCGGTTTCTCCGTCTGCTCCAGCATGATCACCGCATCCGCTCCCGGCGGCATCATCGCTCCCGTCATGATCCGGCAGGCCGTTCCCGGCTTTACTTCCAGCCCGGGGACCTGGCCGGCGGCGATCGTCTCCGTCACCGCCAGGCGCACCGGATTCTCCACCGTCGCTCCTGCCGTATCCGCCGCTCTCACGGCAAACCCGTCCAGCGCCGAGCGGTCAAACGGCGGCATATCGCAGGTGGCGGTCAGCTCCCGCGCGAGCGTCCGTCCGTATGCCTCGCCAATGCCAACCCATTCCTCCGGCAGGGGCGTGACCACCGCGAGCAGCCTGTTCAGCGCCTCGTCCACGCTGATGGTTTGTCGGTGAAAGCTCATCGTTCCGTCCTCCTCTGTTGATGCCGTACGCCCATTTGTCATGGCGGCGATCAGCTGACCTCCGTCTCCAGCTCCTCAATCCGCTTTTCCACGTATTTCGTATCCTTAAAGGCGAAGTACGTTTCCGCTTTTTCCACAATCGCGGCGGCTTTGTACTCCGGAATCCCGGCGTACTTCTCGTACACGCCTTTGGGAATCAGCACGTTTCCTTCCGGCCAGTACACCTGGATGTTGCCCTGCTTGATTTCGGCGTACTTGGCCCGGCCGTGGTAGGTTCCGTATCCGTTGTATACCACGACCGCCTCTCCCTCCCGGATGTTCAGCTGCGCCGCGTCATCCGGATGGATCAGCACGTCGTGGCGATCTGCGTTGTTGAACGGATCGGTTTCGCTGTAAATCAGCGAGTTAAACTGCTTGCCCCGGCGGGTGGTGACGTAAAAATGCCCCTCCGGTTTGCGCAGCTCCGGCACCACGATCGGGATCAGGTTGGCCCGCCCGTCCGGTGTCGGGCAGATGCCGTCTTCGCACAGCCATGCGCCGCCCCACTGGAACACGTCCCCCCGGTTTTTCAGATGCTGGATGCCGTCGTAGTTCGGGTTGGCGACGGCGATCTCGTCGCGGATCTGCTGGGCGGAAGCAAAGTGGATCAGATGTTTGCGCTCGGGATAGACGCGGGCAGCCAGATCGACGTATATCTCCCATTCCGGGCGGGCTTCCCCGATGCGCGGCCCTTCGATTTCCGGACTGAAGTAGACCATTCGCTCGGTGCTGGTGGAGGTTCCGCCCCCGGGCTGTTCGTAGCGGGTCATCGCCGGCAGGACGATCACTTCTTCCTTGGCGTCCACCAGCGTCGAGGTGTTGAAAATGATGTCCTGGTGCACGCGCAGTTCCACGTTTTCCAGACACGTTTTCATAAAGTCGGGATCGGGCATCGTCTCCAGGAAGTTGCCGCCGCTGGTGTAGAACAGCCTTGTCTTCCGCTCGTGCCCGTCCGGCAGCAGCGCGTTCTCCAGGCTGACCCCGACGATATCCCCCTGCCATTTGGGAATTTCAAAGCCCCACACTTTTTCGATCCGCGTCCAGGTTTTCTCATCGAAGTCGCCGCCCGGCAGGCTGAACGGATCGGCACCCATTTCGCCGGAACCCTGCACGCCGGAGTGGCCGCGAATCGGCATCAAGCCGCAGTGCTGACGGCCTAGAAAGCCGCGCAGCAGCGCGAGATTGGCCACCTGGGAGATGTTGTCTGTGCCGAAGCGGTGCTGCGTCAGACCCATACACCAGACGAACACGGCCGACTTGGCCTGTGCCAGCAGCCGGGCAAACTCCAGCATCTTTTCACGCGATACGCCGGAAGACTTCTCCAGCAGCTCCCAGTCCTGGCTCACCACATGGGCTTTCAGCGCTTCGTAGCCGTTGGTGTGCGCCTGCACAAACGCATGGTTGATCGCAGACCCCGGCTCCTGTTCCTCCATCTCGAACCAGTGCTTCATCACGCCGTTCATGAACGCGATGTCGCCGCCGATGTTTACCTGGAAGAATTCGTCCACAATCTTGGTGCCAAACAGGGCGCTGTCCGGAATGGAGGGAATCCAGTACTTCTCCATCGCCGGTTCCCGGTGCGGGTTGATCAGAATGATTTTCGTGCCCGCCTTTTTCGCCGCATACATGTACTTGGTGGAGACCGGCTGGTTGTTGGCCGCCACCGACCCCCAGAACACCAGCACATCCGTGCCGATCCAATCCTTGTAGTTGCAGCTGGAGGCGCCGATGCCGAGCGAACGCTTCAGCGCCGTCTTGCTCGGGGAATGACAGATGCGGGAGGCGTTGTCGATGTTGTTCGTGCCGAGAAAGCGGGCCACTTTGGCCGCGGTGTAGTACACTTCATTGGTGATGCCGCGCGCCGTCAGGTAAAACGCCAGCTGTTTCGGATCGATCGCCCTGATTTTTGCCGCGATGCGGTTCAGCGCCTCGTCCCAGCTGATGCGCGTAAACTTGTTTTCTCCCGGTTTGCGGGAAAGCGGATACGGGATGCGCCCCAGTTTTCGCAGTTCGGCGCTGGACAGCCTGCGCATCGCTTCCACGTCGTCCAGCCATTTCGGGTCGATCGCCGGCATGGTATTGAGCCGCAGCACGTTGAGACGCGTTGTGCAGAGATGCGGGCCGGTCAAGGTCTGGTCCTGCAGGCCCGACACCCCCAGCGCACAACCGTCGCACACTCCCTGGGTAAGGATGCGGTAGGCGTAGCCCAGGTTGTCCCTGTTTTCATACACCACTTTCAATGTGTCGCGGATGTGATGCGGCTTGATCTTGCCCAGCCCCATCGGCATCAGCGAAGCCCAGAGGGAGGGCTTCCAGGACGTATCCAGCTTGATCGGGCCGGTATGTTTGGTTTTTCCCATGTTGAACGCTCCTCTCCATCAAAACGTCTGGCCTCCGGTTGGCGGCATGCACCGCCTGTCCCCAAAGAGAAACAACCACCGTGAACCGCCTGTTCCACATGGAAAAGAGCGGGGATTCACGGTGGTTGCTCTCCGGCAGGTTCGCTACCAAGCTGCCAACGCACGCGTATTGCCGCGATGCCGTTCGTCTAACCGCTGAACAGGGACGCTGCTACGTTTAGACTTACGACTCGTGTTTGAATTTTTTTTCGATGTCCTGGTCGAACACGAAGATGGACATGCCGAAATCGCGTTCGATGTCAATATCGACGAATAAATCGACGAAGTTTGCCCCCAACAGTTCTTCCATTTCCACCGGACGATTTTTGCGGTATATTTCCTTCACCATTTCCGTCCGGGCAGCGCGGAGCATCTGCTTCCCCTCATCCGCGGTGGCGATGAACTTTTCCACCGGAGAGAGATTCCCTTCCATCTCGCAAATCGCCCAGTTTTTGCAGAAGGTCGTAATGATCTTGCTGGGTCCCTTGCCCATGTGCCGCTTCCGGAAGGCCCTGACCAAATTGCTGAACTCTGCTTCGTATTTATTCATCGAGGCAAGTCACCTTTAACAAAATTCTCTACTTAAACTTTACCACTGATCAACCTGCCAATTCAACAGAAGATTCCTGCTTTTTTGCCTGTTCGCGCAATTTCCTGATATCCAGGCGCACCAGCAGCGAAATGATAAAGGCAACCACGAACATGCCGACAGAGACGTTCAATATGCCGGTATAGCTGCCCGTCGCCTCCTTCACCCAAGCCGCGAAAATCGGGCCGGCCAGCCCCGCCGCCGCCCATGCCGTCAGGATGTAGCCGTGGATGGCGCCGAGCTGTTTCGTTCCAAACAAGTCGCCGATGTACGCCGGGATCGAGGCGAACCCGCCGCCATAGCAGGTCATGATCAGGTAGAGCGCGATCTGGAACAGCAGCGCGTCTCTCAGGTTGGGGAGCAGGAAGAACAGGACGATCTGAATGGCGAAAAACGCCGTGTAGGTGTTGGGTCTGCCGATGTAATCGGAGAGCGATGCCCAGGCAATCCGCCCGGCTCCGTTAAACAAGCCGTTCAGCCCGACCACCGCCGCAGCTGCCGCAGCCGACAACCCGACGATCTCCTGCGCAATCGGCGAGGCGACGGAAATCACGGCGATCCCGCAGGTGACGTTGATGAACAGCATCAGCCACAGCCAGTAAAACCGGCGGGTTTTCACCGCTTCGTTCGCGGTCAGCTGGCACAGGTCTGCCTTGATCTGCTTTTTGCCCGCTTCCGCCTGTGCCGAGAAGCCTGCC
This sequence comes from Brevibacillus sp. SYP-B805, assembly GCF_011059135.1. Taxonomy (GTDB): domain Bacteria; phylum Bacillota; class Bacilli; order Brevibacillales; family Brevibacillaceae; genus Brevibacillus_F. Next base: position 190,273 of record NZ_JAALGD010000004.1, read on the forward strand.
GGCAGCCAGCCTTGAGGCGGCGGGGAGAGGTACTGCGCAGAAGCGAACATGACGAGGAAATAAATCAGGCCCAACACGTAAAAAGTGTTCGCTATGCCGATGCTGACAATCAGCTGCTGCATCACCGGGCCGGCAATCAGGGAAGCGAAGCCGAAGCCCATGATCGCCAAACCGGTTGCAAGACCCCGGCGGTCCGGGAACCACTTGACCAGCGTCGAAACAGGCGTGATGTAGCCGACGCCCAGACCGATTCCGCCGAGCACGCCGTAAAACAGGTACAACAGGGTGATGCTTTCCAGATTGATCGCCAGGCCGGAACCGGCGATCCCTACGCCGAAAAAGATGGCCGCCAGCGTGCCCGATTTGCGCGGCCCGTGTTTTTCCACATAGTGTCCGAGAAAAGCGGCGGACAAGCCGAGGAACAGAATAGCGATGCTGAAGGTGAGCTGCACTTCGGACAATCCCCATCCGAATTGACTGGTGATCGGCTTGGTAAAGACGCTCCAGGCGTACACCGAGCCGATCGAGAGGTGAATGCCGACGGCGGCCGCAGCAATCAGCCAGCGATTTTTCAGTTTTTGCTCCATGGTCTCAACTCCTTTGGGATAATGTTAAGAAGGATTTCGAAAAGCAATTTCCGGCCTTTTCGAAGATCCTCCTGGTAAAAAGAAAAACTGCCCCATTTTCACCCCGGACATCCTCCCCCAAGCGCACAAGACGCCTGTGAGAGGGCGGGTGAAAACACGGCAGTTAATCATCGGCAGGATCGCTACCTCAGCATCAACGGCGGATTTTCCACTTTCCCTGCAAACACAAAAGAACCGGAGACAGGAACGCTATCCCGTGTCGTTTTGTGTAAAAAGACATTGCCAAAAAACGAAAATTTTGTGACAATTGCGATTACACATAGTATACTACCATGGAAGCGCTCTCCATACAATACATTTATGCCAAAATTTTCACTTTGTGTCATAACGTTAGGAGGATGCCGGATGTCCCAATTGACCACAACGATAAACCGTCCCGTCCTGCGGGTGCAAAACGACCGGTTCGAATGGGCAGAAGATGAAATCGTCACGGAATACCCCTTGACCATCTTTCTGAACGACGAAGAGTTTGCCACCATCGTCTGCACACCGACCGACCTGGAGGAGATGGTGATCGGCTTCCTTGCCTCCGAGGGAGCGATTCGCGAATACGCGGAAATCAGGCAGCTTTCCATCGACGAAAGCAGAGGCTTCGCCTACGTCGATCTGCAGCAACAGACGATTCTCTCCCAGCAGTTCTACAGCAAGCGGCGCATCACCTCGTGCTGCGGCAAAAGCAGGCAGTCGTTTTATTTTTTCAGTGATGCCCGCACCGCCAAGCCGGCAACCAGCGACGTCCGCATCACGCCGGAACAGGTTTTCCGGCTGATGGACGAGCTGCAGTCCTCTTCGCTGGTACACCGCTCTACGGGCGGCGTGCACAACGCGGCGCTTTGTACGCCGCAGGAGGTCGTGCTCACCTACTCCGACATCGGCCGGCACAACGCCCTTGACAAGATTTTCGGGTACTGCCTGAGGGAAGCGCTTCCCACCCAGGATAAGGTGCTCGTCTTCAGCGGCCGCATCTCGTCGGAAGTGCTGTTGAAGGCGGCCAAAATCGGGGCGGGCGTCATCATCTCCAAATCGGCTCCGACCGAGCTTGCCCTGCAGTTGGCGGAAGAGCTGAACATCACGGCCATCGGCTTTGTCCGGCAGGGGCGGATGAACGTTTACACCCGGCCGGACCGTGTGGTTTCGTCTCAGCCGTAGCCCCTTTTTTTCGCTTCTTCCAACGCTGCCGCAAACTCCTGCGGCGTATTGGCGTTGTAGGTGGCCCAGCGGTCAAGCAGCCCCTCCGGCGTCGGCTCCACCCGCATCCTGTCCAGCGCCGCCATCAGCCGGTGCTCTCCCCGCAGGAACGCCTCTTCCCAGACCGCCTGCGTCCGGCGGTGGTACAGCGCGAACAGCGGCTGCAGACGGCCGTCGGATTGGGCGATCAACGCATCCCACCCGCCCGTCTGCATGCCGTACCCGCGCAAGCGCAGCAGCTGCTCCCGTTCGGCAAACGGCAAATCGCAGGAAAGCACGAGCAGCGCTTCTTCCCGCCGAACCCGAAACGCCGTCACAATGCCGCTGATCGGCCCGTGAGAAGGAATCAGGTCGTTCACCACTTCCACTTCCGGCAGTTCTGTCACTTCTCCCGGCAGCAGCACCGGTTCGTTGGAAACGATCAGACAGGGCATCCCGGCCGCTCTGATGTTCTTGGCCAGCCAGCCGATCAGCGTCTCGCCGCGCCACGGCAGCAGTTCTTTCCGCTCGCCCATCCGGCTGCTGCGCCCTCCCGCGAGAATCACTCCGCACACGTCCATCTTCCGCCCCACTCCTGACATGTTGGATATTGCTCCTGTGCCATTCCGGCCTTCGTCCAGCACGTCGTTGGTTCATTGTACTAAGCGGTCTGGCAGCCCATCAAGAACTGTCTGAAGAAGGGAAAAGCCGGGCAACTCTCACCCGGCCTTCATACCTCCGCTTCCCTTACCTAACATATAAACTTCTCGAGGCTATCACTGATAACGGCCAACGCACAAATTATTATTTTTGTTTAAAGTAACTAGAAGGATGTTTTACACTTTCATAAATACTATAAAGGTTTCCATTTTTATCTAACTTAATGTTAAGATAATATTTATCCTTATTACGTTTATTAATTACTATGTTTTGATAGAATCCATAGCCTGCTAGATAGGATGTTTCGTTTATTTCTATATCATCCTTAGTAAGTTGATATTTGTTCAAAATATACTCAATAGCATATTGTTTAGCTAATTTTTTCTCTTTAAAAGTTCCAAATAAAGTTGTATAGATATTCCACAAACCGTAGCAAACGCAGAACAATATTATTAAAATTAATATTCTTTTCAGCATCTGTCAAGCTCCCTTACGTGGGGTGTTATTGTTCTGTGATATTGTCACTGTGTAACTGTTCTATGAAAATGTCACCATGGGACAGGAGAGAGACATTGGCCAGAGCAGAACTACAGACCAAGCTGCCTGCAAGCCCATCAAAAACTGCCTGATCATGTGAAAAGCCGGGCAGCTCACGCCCGGCCTTCATACTTGCACTTCCTTTTTCCCGAAAAACGTCTTCAGCGCTTTGTAGACCTCGCCCTTCTCCCGGATCACGCAGTGCATGAACTTGGGCTCCTTGATGTGCCGATAAGCGGACATCAGCGTGCTGTGGCGGTTGTACTGATTGAACTCTTGATGATATATACGTAAATAACCATTATTCCCACTTCTAAACGATATATACTCTATATAATCCCGAATTATGGGAAAATGATTATTCACAAGCAACTCCGTCGTTATCTCGATCCAACTTAGGTCTGTATCCTGGCTCCCCACGATAAATTGGAGCCGCTCCGGCTGCTCTCGCTTCAGAGCAGTTCGCATAGAACACATCATTCATAATCTGTTGTACCGCTTGTGATGGTTGTTGCGCTACCGTCTGCGGTTTTGGTTTAGGTGTAGAAGGAGTACTTTTGTCCGCTCCTGGTCCGTTTTTCTTCACAACCTCAGCGTGGTACCCGTCTTCTTGAGCATAGTTTTCGATCGACCAGATTCCGACACCAGTTTTCTGAGCTTTTGCCTGGATGTCGCGGTATTTATCAACGTTCTTTACGTCCGGCGGGTACACTGCTACACGGGCTAGTCCCTTCTCCAGCAGCTTTTCCTGCACCGACTGGCCGTTGACGTAGACGTAAGCTAACAGCCGGCCATACTTGTCCCGTTCGGAAACGTCTTTCTCCAGTTCAACGGTCTTCCCCGTCAATAGTTCCTTCGTAAACTTGCTTGCCTCGGGACCGAACGGCTGCACCGGTTTTTCTGGATGCTTAGTCTCCGGTGTGTCGATTAGCAACATCCGAACCGTTTCCTCTTTGCCGTTGATAGTAACTTTGAAGGTATCACCGTCGACTACCTCGGTCACTTTGGCCTGGACCCGCGCGGGCACAACCTTCGACTGCTGAGTGGGTGCTGCGGTTGCCGGTGCTGATGTGGTTGCCACTGCTGCACCAGGAGCAGGCTGAACAGCGTTAGTGCTGGCAGTCGATACCGTCTCCGCCTTCGTAGGCCCCTGCGTCGTTGTACTCGTGCTGCTTACTGCTGTGGTTTTGTCCGGAACCGAATTGGTCGACTCATCCGAACCAAGCCAGCTAAAGAAAGCCAAGGTAAAAAACGCAGCCCCTCCGGCCAACCACTTCCCTGTTTTGTTTCTTAACCCTTTCTGATACGCTTGGTAACCTAGAATGCATACGAGCCCGAAAAGAAGGATTCCCATCCAATACGTAATGATGAAGTAAATGACAAGTCCAATGAGAATAAGTCCGATGATATATTGCATTTCCTTCTTCCCCCTTCTTCTTCCAGAATAGAGGGCTAGGACTTTTGGCATCAAGGGAGATGTTTCGACAGAAACCGACATGAAATATCAAACCCGCCTCCGCGTAGGTAAAAATGAGCGTATCGTATTCAAGGCACACATGAATCCACCACCGACGTGATACCGCTTAGCACACCGCCGCGCAGCACAAGGTGGTGAAAAGAATAAGGCCTCCCAACCTTTCAGGCAGGAGGCCGTAGTATTCCCTCATCGCTATTGCGCCTACGCAATCCCATTTGCACAGTTTAGTTTGGGCTGTCCACTTTAACAAGCTCTTAAATTTGAGTTTTCGTTTATTCATAAAAACATCAGTAATAACAATGGTATTGCCATTAATGCGCCAAATAAAGAAACCAGCGCTGCAAGGCAACCCAAACCCTTTGATTTCTTTGCCTGATATGTTTTTCTGGATTCATGAACATACTGTTTCTTATATTGAGGAAATTCGTACATTTTTTGCTGATTAATGGGCGTTCCAATAACATCGTGAAGAAATTTCGCGGCACTTGTAGGAGTCGGAAGTGACTTGTCGGCAACGAGATCTGCATATGTTTTATTATCTGTATGCCCCAGCGCTACGATTACCGGTATCTTGCTATGATAAATTGCCTCTACCACCTCTATGGAGTTAAACACCTCAAATTCTTTTGGTTGTCCACCACCACGGACTAACATGATAACATCGTAAGATTTATTTGACGCTTCCGTAATTCCGTTCGCAATACTTACTTTGTCGTTTAGTCTCACAGGTACAACTTCAAGATTAATTCCTGGTCGATCTTGTAGAACTATCTCAATATCCTTTATAACCTGCGATTTTTCAGAGGTAACTAAAGCGATCCTGCATGAAGCTTTGCCACTCATTTTGGTGAAATCATATTGATATCGATTTAGAAATCCACGGTTTTGAATCTCTTTCCATACTTTTTCTTTTTCCAACACCCAATCTGTTTTTCCAACCTCAGAACATGAGGATACACGAAATTGATAAAAACCAAATTTCGGTTTGTTGGTTATTTCGAAACAACCAACAAATTGGTACATATGATGTAATTCCAACCTTTTTGCTTCTGTTACAGGTACTATTAATTGTAACTTTAGTCCTTCAGGATCAGTTACATCAACATACTGATTGGATCCGAAAAATTTTGGGTTTATATGTGTCACTTCAGCGCAAAAGCTGTATTTTTTTGTTTTTAATTGTTCTCCAACCGCTTCCCTTATATGGTTTTGGACATCCATAAGTGCATCGGTTAGTTTTACAGTCGATCCTGACATTCTTCAATTTCCTCCTGTGTCTAATACCACCATTTTCCCAAAAATAGGATATCGGATGATTTTAATGGCAACAAGGGAAACCTAGCGACAACATTCGACAAAAAAATAGAAACCCGCCTCTGAGAGACGGGCTCTTTACTTACCAGGCTACTTCTTGAATACATTCCGGCACATCGTTCTTCGGGTTGCCGACAATGGCCGAGACCGGGTATGCTCTCATCTCGCTTGCGTCATAAGGGGCCAAAAGGGATTTCAGTAGATTCGCGTCAAAGTGGTCCCTGTCAAGCCATAGCGATCTATCTTCCCGCCGCAGAATCACCGGCATACGGTCGTGGATGTCCGCCACTAACTCGTTGGGCTGGGTGGTGATGATGGTGCAGGTGCTAACCTTGCGACCGTCGGGAGCTATCCATGTATCGTACAGGCCAGCGAAGCCAAACGGTTCTCCGTTCCGCATGGTAATTCTCATCGGCTGTTTACCTCGGTCCATCTGCTTCCACTCATAGAATCCATCTGCCGGGATCAGGCACCTCTTCCTCTCAAAGAGTCGCCGGAATGCCGGTTTCGCCGTCAGTGTTTCGGCGCGGGCGTTGATCATCGAATACCCGATTTTCTCGTCTTTCGCCCATGACGGTACCAGGCCCCACCGGAGTTGACCGACCCTTCGCTTGCCGCCGTCAGCAATAATGGCCGGGATCATCTGGCCTGGCGCTATGTTGTAGCGCGGATGCCAGTCGAAAGGGAGGCTGTCGATCTGAAACTCGCTCATAAACATGAGTGGATCTGCAAAAAGTGAAAAACGGCCGCACATGGGTATCCCTCCTACAACCATCTTACCCCTGCGCAAGGCAAAAAATAAATCCCCCGCCGCAGCGAGGGTGTCGTGATGGGGAGGATGCTACTACAGGATTATGCACTATCATCTGCCATGCTATCCAGCCGCTTTTGGGCCTCCGCTCGCAGCTTGTTTTCGTGGATCCGGAAGAGATGGGTTTCCCCGCGCTGCCGCCACATGACAAAGTGCTCGCCTCGGTCCATGACAACGCCCAGGATCGAGACGCCGGCGCGCGCCAACTGCCGGTACTCTTCTTTTGCCCGTGCGTTGGCGGTCATGGCAAGTGAGTGAAGATGGTTGGCGTATTGGGCTGGGAACCGCACCGGGGCCGTTTCGATCCGGGATTTGTCATGCTGCAGGTAATTCACAAGCTGGCACCAAATCAGCCAGGAATAGACTAGCTCATGAGGGTTCATGGGATCACCAAAAGGAACGTTTGTTCCTATTTTATGTGATCAGGTGGGGGACATGCAAACACAAAAAGAAGCCTCCCTTGAGAGGCCCCTTCATCAATTCGGCTTATTTTTTTCTTTAAGCTGATCAAGTTGTAATTTGAGTTTACCGATCTCGGTCTCACGATCCCAAATTACACTATTCCGACCACCAATAACCATTTCTTTACGCAACAACACTTCGTTCATATCATATTTGAATCGAAACAAGAGTGGTTCACCAGTTTCTTCATCTTTGCAATACATGTCAACGATAATTAGGCCATCCCTCTTATATAGTGAAACCTCATCGTAATTTTTCAATGATATGTTGTTTGCAAGTACAAAAGGAGGAACGCCTTTATTGGCTAACAAGCGACCAAGCTCTTCTTGGAGTTTCTTCGCTTTTTGATTCATTTCATATCCCCTCCTTTCACTTTAAGTAATTTTATATCCTTTGTTCCAAATAATCTAGATTTTTTTCAGCAACAGGACGTGCATTCCTATAATCTTCAATGCTCCATTTTTCCCGTGGATACCCGATATAGCGGCGTAAATAATCATTTATGAATTTGACACAGAATCCGTCTAGTTTCATTTCCTTGTCACGAGGTTTTCCAAAACGAATTGCAATTTCTCCAGCAGGAGCCTTTGGGTCTAATCCCTTGTTCATAATGATTTCAGCAACTCTCTCTTGAACAAACACGGTTAGTTCTCTCCGAAGCTCTTTGAGTTCAAGATCAGGCCGTTTCGACTTGGTAATGTTTTCAAATGTTGAACCTTGTAACAGTTTTATGAGGTCGTCAGTAATAGGTATCCCTTTTTCTTTTAGGCTTTCCACTGCCTCATCAGTCTTTATTTTGCTCTCTTCAAGAGCTCTTTCATACTCCCGAAGAATATTTTCGTCATCAATGAAGGTATCAACCGAAAAGCGGTATTCTTCTGATTGTTCTGCTATGCCGATATCCACTTTTGAAGGTTCCCTTTCCTTCCTATCGTCATCATCCTCCTCGTCCTCCGATTTATACGGTGACTTTTCTAAATCCTGAATAATCTCAGCCTTCTGCTGTTCTTTTTTATAATAATCCCATAGCTCTTCGAGATCTAAAGCACTGTGGTAAACCAAATGTGCAACATTATCAATTGAAGGATCTTTCGCATCTGGAATGGCTCGGAGCGCACGGCCTGCGAATTGAGCATAAGCAGACTTACTTCTGAATGGACGGAAAATAGCAGCAATTGAAATATAAGGGTGATCGTAACCTTCCCCTAGCATACCGACATTGACAATTGCATGAGTGCGATCATTATGGTAATCAGATTGGGCCATTTCAATCTCATCCGGTGCCATACCCGAATGAACAATTGAACAAGGGCAACCGTTTTCCTCATAAAGCTGTTTAATCTCTTTAGCATGCTCAATTGAACATGCCACAGCGATAATTTTATGAGGTACTCCAGTGGCATTTCTTTTTTCCTGCATTATCTCTATGCTGCGTTTTACAACGGAAGCACTGCAATGAGGCGAGTACGCTACAGTTCGAGAAATCCAATCCTGATCTTTAATTGCCAATACTTCATCAACTGTTAATTCCTTATCAATACCATCTACCCGAAAAGTAAGTTCTTCAGGAATAAACTCCTTTTTCACAAGATTTTTTACATACCCTTTGACCATTGCTCGCCCCAAAGAATAGGAATAAACTTCGTGAGCAACAATCTCTTTCCTATCCGATCGAAATGGAGTCCCTGTAATCTTTACTATTTTCGCTTCGTCAAAATACTGTTCCACCTCAACCCAGGAGTTAGCCGGAGAATGGTGCGCTTCATCAATAATGATCATATCGAAGAAGTCTTTTGGAACCTTTTTCAGCAAGGAACTGCCGTGGTGTTGCATAAGTCGATGAATATTGGTGATAACAATTTTTGCGTGACTCAAAGCATTTGGGTTGCCTTCGTACTCGATTACCTCAGGAAGGTTTTGGGGGATATTGATGACCTTTCTATTCCACCAGAAGTTATGTTCATATCTCGGGTCAAGACTGTCTGTAACCGTTCCTCGAATTGTTGTGTTCGGAGTAATGATCAAGACCCGCTCTTTTGCAATACCGTACGGAAGAATCGCCATTAAACCTGTTTTTCCTACACCTGTTGGCAAGTTAACAAGTGCTGGTACTGTGTTGCCTTCTTCAAAATATTCTTTAACCTTTCGGTAAGCTTGAATTTGTGGTTCCCTCAGATTTGGGTTGCCTTCTATGTGTGCAAAAGTAGTTTGAAAGTACATGTTAGCCCCCCTACAAATGTTTGTAGGTAATAAATACCACACATGTAACAAAAAACCTCCATTGATCTTAAAAATTCGACAATTGTTCATAATTTTTTTACTAACCAAAAAGCCCTCCACCGTTCACGGCAGAGGGCATCGTTGTTACTTCTGTTTGTTGGCAGCATCCACTTTTGCTTCGGCCAGCATGTAGCCGACGCAGCTGCCGACTGAACCGATCAACGCGACAACCTTGGTGGCGGTTCCCGCATCGGTCCCAAACAGCACCATACTGCTCGTCGCCACCCCGGCCAACAGGGCCCAGAACTTCCGAGAAGCGAGTTTTGTTTTCCAGTCGATCATCCGCTTGCCACTCCTTTACTTCGTATTTTGCGGTGGTTGACCGGATGCGATCCGCAGTATGTCGGCGATCTCACCGATCATTTTCCGCTTTTCTTCAGGTTCTTCGTAATACTCTTCCTTCAGCCAGGCAATGTACTGGTTAGCTTTCTCCGTGCACAGGAATGGTTTCATGTCCTCTTCCTCCTCCTTGGAAAAGTAATCCTGCAGGTACTTCGTTGGTTCGGTATCGCTGCCGAATCCCCCGGAAGGGCTGCATTTGAGACGTACTTCGTAGTGTAGATGCTCCCCGGTAGACTTACCGGTGCGCCCTTGCAGACCGATCACCTGCCCAGCTTTTACGCAGTCGCCTACTTTAACATGCGCTTTCGACAAGTGGGCGTACATATGCTGCACGCCGTACTTGTCCTTAATGGCCACAACCAATCCAAAGCCTCCATACCCGGTGCCTCTGACCCCCTCGGGCACTTCTTCGGCACGGATGACGGTTCCTGATACAAACGCTTCGATGGGTGCGTTCTTTCCACCTGTACGCTTGACCAGATCGATGCCTGTGTGTTTTTCTGTCTTCCCGGTGATCGGGCTTATACGCGGGCCGTACGTGCTTGTCACGCGATATGCTTCAAACGGATTCATCACGGCGCCTCTCCTCCCTCATCATCATGAACTGGCTGCGCAAACTTCTGCATGTTTTCGTTCTTCGCTTTCCAGTAGTACCAGCCGAGCGCTGTGGCGGTAGGCGCGCCGTAAAAGTCAGAAGCGCTGTAACGAGCGTGCCGATATCCGCCATTCCGCGCCTCACAGCCAGCAAAATAATCGCTGATACGAAAGCCACTCCAAAAAAATAGGTGGCCATGACGAGCGCCAAGACCACCTTAGAAAACTCTCTCTTCTTCCGCTTTTTCCGTTGGCTACGCTCGAATATTACGCGATCGAACATCATCCGTCACCGTCCAATCTGTCGATCCGCTTATGGGCCTGCTTGGCCGATTCTTCAACGCGTGTTACCCGCTCGGCGAGCTCGTCGATCCGCTTTACTTGATTTTTTTGCTCTACACGGATGTCATCAATACCTCGTTTGATGTAGTCAATGTCGACTCGCTGGATTGCGTCTGCGCTGGCTTGCTGGGCGATGTCCTGACGAATTGTCCTTGATCGTCCTGTCCAACCGAGTATGATACCGCTTAGTGCTGCGATGACGGATATGATCGCTGTCATCATAGTAAGTTCCATTTTTCCACCAGCTCTCTTTCAAAAGTGATGGGGAGCCGCAGCTCCCCTATGCCATTCTTACCAGTTGCTCCGATCGGGCCAGATCCGCCGGCGTCACGCGGCCCAGCACAGCCGGGCAGAGATCGACGCCGGCCGCCGCGAACATCCGGTCCACGGTCTCGGAGCAATTCATCCTGCCGGGGGCGTCCCGGATCGGCATGCCGACGAGCAGATACAGCCCGTTCGTGATCGTCTGCAAATAGTCATACGAAGTGGTCAGTTTCTCATGCAGGAACCGCTCCATAGTGGCCACCTGCGCAGCAGACAACTCCCCTCGGTACCGGTACACGTCAAAAGTACCAGCCGGGTACGTCAGATGCCGTACTTTCAACGGATACTTCCAGTCCGTCTCTACCACATGCCACTGGTCCAGCACGATTGCAACATGGCTGTAGGGCGACTGCGTGACTGCCTCGATCAGCCGACCGATCAGCGAACGCCCCCGTACAAAAAGGAGGTCGAAGCGTCTGAGTTCCACACGCCTCACCTCCTCACCAGTTCACAGCATCGACTTCTTCTTTTGTGGTGGCCGCCTCAACAATCGGCTGCAGCTCGTCGCGGAATCGACTGATCTGCGCCTGCTTGTGGGCCAGCCCAGCATAATATACCTGGTTGAATTCATTGGCGTTCATGTCAATCCTGACAACTTGACCGTCTTTGTGAGCAGTCCAGCGAACAGTTTGAACCGCGCCATCTGCAAACGCGAATCGCGTGTCTTGGAAATTGTCCTGCGCTTCCGCGTCGTAACTAAATTCGTACGTTTCTCCGCGCACTTCCGCTGTGAAGTAGCCGGTGATCGCCACGCCGCACGCTTCGTTAAGTTGAGCCAGTTTCGCTGCTTTCAGTTCTTCGAGGTCGGCGTCACTCTCGATGAGCGATCGGTACCATTCATCAGCAGTATTGGCACTTTCTCGTCGAATTTCCGTGATTGGTTTCACGTTTTGGAACTTCATCAATCAAACGCACCTCCGAATCCATCGAGTCTTACACGCTCTGTCGCGGTGCCTTTGGCAATGCAAACCCAGATGTTGATGCGCCAGTTTTCTGCCGTTTTCACCTGATTTGTAAACAAGTACCCCCGGCCTGCAACGACCGCCGCGGTCATATCCTCCCAGGTCGGTTCAGCATCGAGGGCATTGTTGCACACTCTCACAAACTCGATCGACGAGCCCGGCGGCAGATACCGTTCCAGCGTGACGAGTACACGTTTTGGCATTCCGTCCAGGGTGAAGTGAGCTTCCACATCGGGGTTGTCAAAGTCCAGCATGAATTCGATGTGTGTTTCCGTACGGATAAAAGTGTACGTTCTGGTCGATGTCAGCCCGTTGCTATCTGTGGCCTCCACTGTCAGGGAGTGCGGAGTGTCCAGGTCCAGCCGGATCCAAAGGTTGTGCGGAATCGTTACGGTTTCCTCCTGGCCTGCGACTCCAGGGAACGTCCGAATCACCGTCCCGTTGATCTTCTCCGTGATGGTGAAAGGGTTGCCCTCTGGCTCTATAACCGTGTAGGTTTTGCTCGGAGGCGCCATAATGGTGCCCAAATTTTCGTTGGTCCCACTGATCACCGGCGGCCGGTTCCAGACGACGCGAAATTTCCGGGTCTCTTCCACGCTCTTGCCGCCTTGGTCGTCCTCCGTCCAGACGGTCAGGATGTGGTCAACGCCCTCGGCCAGATCGGCACCGGCGACATCTGTGCTGCCATCCCACAGCCGCTTGTTGTTGAAGGTCAACGACTTGGCAAAAGAAATAGGCGTGCTTCCGTCGCTTACCCCGGAGGCAATCGCCCTGACTGGTCCGTTATTGATTTTGTACTTTACTGTGACCACATTGCCGTTGTCTGTGTCGCCGGCCGTCCCCTGGACCGGCAGCGTGTTACCTTCGGATAATGTTTGATTATCGGCAGGTGACGTAAGCGAAAGCGTTGGTGGTTTGTTCGGCACATCAATGGCAAAAACTCGCGCCGCCAACGGTTTGTTTGTTGATCCGTTAATGTAATACGTTCGCGCCCCGTTGCTTCCGCCATCCAAATCATACTGAGTGTAGAGGCCCATATCTAAAGAACTACCATCTGTTGCCTCTGTGAAAAAGGTCATATCCGTCGGGTTTACGCCATCATTTCTGAAACCGGGAATGCCATTAGCAATTACAACTGAATCCAAAATTAGTGCTTTGGCTGGAACTCCGCTTAATACCGGTGTATTTATTTGCAATGCTGTGGCAGTTGTAATATCCGTCAATTTTATCGGAGTATTACTATTTGTCCTTTTAATGCGAATAAATTGCCCAACCCATGTATTTGTGCCACTACCTCGGGTAAATTGATGGCTTGTCGGCTCACTCGCCCCTGCAATTTTCCAGAAATAGTGGACGCCATACGAACCTCCGAAATCCGTTCTGCCAATTGAAGTCCACCCGGAAGGAGGTGTGACATTAAGGCCAGCCACAGAAACCGCAAGCGCCACCAACATCAAATCTCCTGCCGTGATGGAACCTGTGTTAAATGTAAGGCTTGTGGAGTTTTGCGCATACTGTTGAAATACGCTTTCAATGTATGGAACCTCTGAATTTGCCGCCTCTTGGTATGTCACCTCAATGTAAGGAACCCAAGTTGGTGTTGTTGATTCCCTAGTTCCAAAACTATGAACCCTGTCCGCTACTGCCTCTTGATAGGATTTTATCACCAACCCATAGTTTGGATATATGCCATTGAACCAAGCACTAACTAAACTTGTAATGTCGATAGAAACGCTTCCAACTGGTGTCCCAAGGACATTTGATGTGCTTGGAAACGGGGCAGAACTATCATATCCGGGCTGGTTATTCCAAGTGATTCCCGTTTCTTGCCAATCTGACGTTACTCTATAAACACGAATATCTTCCGAACCAACGGCGGTTGAGTTTTGGTACAAACGCAAAATCGCGGATGTTATTGTCGCGCCTTTCGGTATAATTTTGCCAATATGTTCTGTCGCAATAAACGCGCGATATATATTACTTGCATAGTCCTTGCCCACGTTCATTGTCGGATAAGCACTAGTTCCGAAATTAGTGTTGGCTGATGAGATCGCACTATAAACTTGCGCGTCCTTGCTTATCGGTATTTTGATTGTTCTTGACATTTCCCTCCCCCTTCCTTCTCAAAATGGCCGTTATCCGAAGGTTTCCACATTTTGGAATCGTGCATCTTCACACCTCCAGCCGACTCATCGCCTCGTTGTAGTAACCACGAATCACTATGATCGAGTTTACTGTTGCCAGGTCGTCGTCAAACTTGTTGTACAGAAAGTTCTCCGGCAGCACGCTTTCCATCGTGTTCATGCGGGTTTTCAGGTTAGAGACGTCAGCTGTCAGCTGCGCAAGTTGGATATGAGCATCATTGATGCCATTTTCCCAGCGGTTAATATCTATTTCGGTGACGGGATCGTCGTATTTCCAATCTAGTTTTGCATTGTACGGCATCATGAGCCCCCACCTTTCGCCTCAATGATGAATGAGAAGGAAAGAAACTGCGCGCCGCCTGGATCGATGTTGACCGACTTCCGGGCGATGAATTTTCCGTCCGAGTCACGCAGCTCCACCTTGGTTAACACCGGAAGGCCGGCGATATTATTGGCCTGTACCTGCAGCGCGATGGCATCCGAGAGACCAGTAATCGGATGGGAAGAAATCGCGGCTGCTTGAACCGGTACGGAGATCGATTCGTTTAGGAGGAGCGTCCCGCCAGTCACCCGCGCCTGCAGATCATCTCGTACCGTCTCCAGATAGCTTTGCTCGATCATACAACCACCTCCTGTCGCGTTTTGATCGGCGTCATGCCCACGCGAAACTCATTGACCCTATGGTACTCTTTCACTTCCACGACAAGAGTGTCCTGCAGCTCGATGGACAACCTGGATACCGGCTCAAGCACCACACCATTGCAGTGGACGGGGCGGATCTTTTCAACCGAGGAAACAGCATGCTTTGAATCAAAGGTATCCTCATCGGGAAACACATACCGGATCATCTTGGTGCCAAATTCTTCGACCATGTCTACCCTTTTCAGCGTAGAAGCACTAAGGGCAATCGCCCGTAGAACCCCTGGTGTAAACCCCAAAAAGGCCCAGTGTTTTCGCTGGATATTCTTGCGCCGTTCCTCGATGCTGCCTGACTGTTTTATACCAAAATAAATCCAGTCCCATATGACCAATCCCCAGGTGGCCGACCAGGGGGACATTTGCGCTTCGACATCTTCCCTTTGGGCATTCAACGCATCGATCGCGGCGCCCGCCCCCTCGAAGTGGTATTCGGCAACCTTGTTCTCATACCAGTATGGAGGGAGCTTTTTTCGATATCGTTCCGGAATCATGTTGTCACCACCAGATTTAAGGTCGCGACGGCGTTGGCCGGAACCGTCAAATTGACCTCTCCACCATTGAGCAGGTAATCAGTGAAGTCTTCCACGCCATCAACGAAAAAAAGCGCCCCGACTTTTTCGTACACGATCTGGGAACGCCCCTTTAGATAGGTTTTTATGCTGTTTGTGATATCCGCTGTGACGGTTTCCAAAACAGCCCCTGTTCGGAGGATCAATTTGACGGAGACATTTACCGGGAACACAACTGCCGGCAGTACACTCAGATCGTGGAGCGCAATCCGCTTTTCCTCCAGCTTGTCACGAACCTGCTGGGCAAATTCGGCAGTGGCTGGTTGGCCGTTCATATCGGTGATGTACACATCGATCGAAAGGTCGTGCCGCACTTTTTCAAGAGCCACAGCGCCTCCCACGCCGTCAATGTCGAGTGCCCAGCGTTCATAGTCCTGGCGGCGCCCGGCCCCTTCTTCCGTCTGCGCTCGATTGATTAAGCGGTCACGATAGGGATCATCAGGCTCGTCCTCATTACGCGGAAGACCAAAAAAAGCGCCAATTGCATCAAGAAATTCGCCGTCAGCCCAGGGGAGAAACCTTTGCAGGAAGCCGTATTCGAAAAGCTGCTGCTGCTCGCTGATCTCTTCAGCGAGGGGATATAACAGGTCGTAGAAAAGCTCTCCCTCTTCCGTGGCAGGCGGCGTGTATCCCCGCTCTTGAGCCAAGGCGTACATTCGGTTCACGATTCGTTGGTATATTTGATCCGGAGTCTCACGCAAAATCGGCATCTCTGGTTTCGTTACCGTTGCCATACATCCACCTCCGTTCTTGTTCGGCCCCGTACTCCTTCGATTTCAAGTGAGAAAATGACGCGGTTATCCTCATACCGGATGTCGATCACTTCCGCCCGCTCGATCTCGCTGTGCGCTTCTAATGCTTCCTCCGCCTGGGTCTTGATCACGGGCAGAGACACAACCGAACGCATCTTCCCGATGTCTGTCAGGAAGTCCACTCCGTAGTTTTCCGAGTAGATGGCATATCGGAACCGCTTGGTGTTGAGGATTTTCTTCGTCACTTCCTCCAGGTACTCCGCGTAGGATTGCGTGCGAACGTACCGACCATCCGGCCCCTGCATGAGCTGCTTGTTCTGCCAGTCGAATCGATATGTCCAAGGGATGGGATCGTCCGGTGACTGTATCAGCTGACTTTCGTCACCTTCCAGGGTTGGGAACATCGCTTACACCTCCCCGAGCACCAAATACTGCCCGTTGGTGCAGCGAATCAGCGCCAAACGCGTACCGATATCCTCGGAAGTAAAAACCGTGTCTTTAAAGAGAACAATCTCGTTTTGTTCCTGCTCCAAGGGGGTCGGATCCTGATCCAGCTTGATCACAACCGGCACATGTTTTATGAGCGTCCCAAACTCGACCTGGGTGTCTATCATGCCTTCCCTCGCCTTCTTAAAAATCCGCTGAAGAGCGCCATGCAACGGTCATCATCTCCTTTCCAGCTGCAGATCCATGGTGTACCAGCCGCCTTTCCATCTGGCGTTGCAACTGGTCACGATCCAATCGGTAATGGTCTTGTTGTCTTTCTCCATGATTTTGACCAACCAGCCGGCGCGGATCTTTGCTGCATTTCCATCCTGGTGATGGACGGTAATGGACCGCGTTCGAGGGATTTTAGATAGTTCGGCCAGCTGCCGGGTCGCCAGTGAGGAGACGCCGGTCTCCTCCCCGGCATCAATCACTTTTTGCATGCGTCCAATTTGTTTGATAAGGCTGGCGTTCTCTTCTGTAACGCTCTGAGCCACCTTGTCATCTTTGTACCGCTCAACGGTGACGACCGTGTACACTTCTTCGATGCTCTCACCCGTTGAACTTGACTCGATCAACGACGCCCGGAACATGGGAACCAGCGTATTCCCGCCTTCTGGCAGAATGATTAGTTTGTCACGCTGCGGCTGGATGAAGTACCGCTTTCCGGTCTTCTCGTATGCCTGTTCAGTCAGTGTCGTGTACAGAGCAGCGAAGGACTGAGAGGAGAAGCGATCTTTCACGGTGAACCCGAACGCCGGGCAGGAGAAGTTAATCCCGGTGGTCCGGATGACACGCTCCAGTTCCTTGCCGGCATCTCCGTCTAGCTTGATGCGAGACGTTTCGTTCTTCTGCAGATACCAGGCCAACTCGTAAGCCGTAGCCGTCAGATCGCTGGTCTTGTCGTCGCGTAACGGATTGATGATTGGGCCGTGAAAAAACTGCTGGGACTCTTTTAGTTCGTAGCCGGAAAACAGCATCAAAAAACCCGCCGATTGTAACGGCGGGGAATTTTTGATACGGATGTCGCAGCTTTGGGCGATCTGGCCCCGGGATGAAGACCACGATAGGTCCAGGACGGCCGGTGTCAAATTGATGCGCTTCGATTCTATGCCGTAGATGGCTTGCACAGTACCACCCCACTATGCCCCTACGCTCCGATGGTGCGGTAAACGCTGGCCAGCTTCCGCTCGATTCGGTCGCGTTGAATTGCCTGGATCGCTGGTTCCACCAAAGACTTGCTCTTTTTTGCCGTCTTTCCTGATGTGTTCGGCCGCGCCTTCTGCTGCTTGGCGATAACCTTCGCGGGACTCAATAGCTGCTTTTGGTTGGACCACTCCACGAATTCTTCTTTGACAAAGAGAGGTAGTTCAATCGTGCCGTGGTAGTCCACTTTTTTCCCGACGAACCGGCCGTCGCATGGGCCGACGAGGACGTTCCAGGCGAGGTTCAATTCATCGATCGTGAGCAGCGCCTCTGCTCCTGTCAGACGGTCCAACCCCTGCAGCCAGGCCCGCGGCCCCTGATATCCTTCTACTTCGATGTAAGGCTCCTCGATGTCGCCAGGCAGGATAAACTCGAATGCGATAGACTTCGGCCGGCGGCCCGAAATCCGGTTATTCGTCAGGAGATTGATCGAGGTTGTGCTCTCGATGTCGTTCCCGTACCCGCGAAACTCGATTTCTCCCGGGGTGACGGGGAATGTCAGGAGATATTTTCCTTGCAGGCGAATCATGATGGAACACCTCCGCTGGCGACGCCGCCACTGGTCTCAAGCGCGTCGATCAATGCTTTCTCGACGATCCGCTTCACCTCGTTACTTACGGAAGGGTCACGGAGCAAACGGAGCATGCCGGCCACGTCTTGTAGAACCCCTTCCGCCTTCAAGGTGATGGGTATCGACGAGACAGTCACAGATACAAGCTTCGGCTTCTCCGCAGCCTTTCCAACCGGAGAAACAGGAGGAATGGGCGGTCCCGCTACGGGCGGCGCCGGCCGTAATTTGTTCAGTTCTTCCGGTTTTATCATTCCGGGATGGGTTGGGGTTGGCGGCGTGGCCGGAGCGTCACTCCACCAGGCTTTCACCTTATCAAACAACGCACCGCCTCCAAGCGCCCCGGCAATACCGCCGACGATGCCGCCTACTGTCGTTCCGATTATAGGAACAACAGAACCGATGGCCGCACCCGCTGCAGCTCCTCCCCACGCACCGAGAGCCTCAGAACCGACCCTGCCGGCAGCTTCAAGTTTATTGTCTGATGTAAGGATTTCTGCGGCTCCTATGGCTGTTCCGATGAGAGGGATTCTTTTTGCGAGACCACCGCTCAATGACTTCACGCCTGCCCAAGCACTTTTCAGCCCAGAAACAACGGTATCTCCTTTGGGCAGCATGCCCCCTAGCCCTTTGAGACGTTCAAACACTCCGCTTTTGGATACTTTTGCTACTTCTTCAGGTAAAGAACCACCTAACGCCTTTTTGGCGGCCTCTGCGGATGTTAACCATTTGCGCTCAGGAATCTCTTCTTTCCTGCCCCAGCTAAGTGGATTCCACAAACTTCGTTTACCGCCGCGCCCTTTTCTTCCACTTCTCTCATTCTTGTTATCCTTGTCAGGAATGTCGATGTCAGGAATGTCGCCGCCAAGACGCCGTCGTACCGCTGCTTCAGTTGCAGCTGATAGTGCCACTTTAAACTTCCAAAGGGCGACTGTGGCTAATCCTAAAGCGGTGCCTAACGCGGGTAATGCTAACCATGTCGGCAGTGCGTCAAAAGCTTCCTTTGTACCTTTAACAACTATTCCTAAGCCTTTAATTACCGGACTAACCTCTTGTGCAATTACAGTTCCTAGTCCTATCAGTTCATTTGCAAACATGGTTTTCGCTTCAATGAAGCCTCGTAGCGGATCGCTCTCTTGATACGTTTTGTATGACTGTTCCAATTTGCCTCGATAGTTATATTGGCTGCCGTCAGCCATCCCGATGCGACCAGCAGCCTGCAGCAGTGGGGCGAACGCTTTGGCAATATCTTCGCCAGGACCAGCGCCCAATTCATTCAACAACTCCTGTCTAACTTTCTGGTCTTGTATCCCTCCAAAGGTCTGGAGCAACGCAGCAACAGCAAACTGATTTTCAGCCACACTGTCAGAGTGAATAGCTTGGGCGATCGTTTTGGATTCCTGTTGAGCCTTTTTCTGGGCAGTTTCTGAATCCATCCCTTGAGCCTCATAAGCTGTTTTCAAAACGTTGACCATATCCCCTTGGTTATCCAGTTTAATCGTGGCCTCTTTCAATGCGTCGAATCCTTTGTCAATCGACCATAGGTTGTTCATCTCTTTCACGAGGGCAGCAAGCTTTTCCGGTGTGTCAAGAAACTTGGTCACTTGAGTTGAGTACTCCACAATGGAGTCCAAAGCCTCACCGCGAATGTCCGTTGTGGTGTTCGCGATCTCTGCGAGAGTGTCACCGAAACGACTGATGTCGGTTACATCCTTCCAAGCTTGCCTCATAGCAATGATTGTCTTTTGATACTCCTCGACCCCACCAAGATCCGGTCGAATCGCATTGAGTTGCAGCGCCTGTTTGGTGATCTCTGCGCCGTTCTCTGGATCAAATCTAGTCGCTTGTGTCATCAAGTCTTTGATGTAGGTTCGATCCACATTCGTGTTTATCATGGACAAATCTTGAGCTTGTCGCTGGAATTGGAGCAACTCTTCTGGTGTATCCCCAAGCAACGCGCGTCTGGCGTTAGCTTGTGTCTCCATGGTTAGCTGATCTATGTAGCCTGCACCTACGTATGCTGTCATTCCACCTATGACCCCGCCTGCAGCAAGTTCTCCTCCACCGCCAGCCTGTGCCGCTTCCACTTGCACCTTTGCTTTTGCTCCGTCAAGCGCTTTAATTTCCTGCCTGATAGCCGCTATTTCTCGTCGCGCTTGATCATCTACGCTTACCTTCGGATGAGCGCGAGTCGAGTCCAAGATACCCAATTGACGTCTTAGGTCTTGGATTTCTCGCTGCATCTGATCTACCTCACGTTTAAACCCACGTTCGGATTGTTCAGCAGCCTGTTTGATTTTGCGCATTTCCTTTATCATCTCTTGTGTCGCATCATCGAGTTGTAGCATTTCTTTGGCTGCATTCCTGGTCATTTTAACTACGTCGTGAAGTTGCGGAGATATTTGATTCTTGGCTTGCAAATGCGCGGTTATCCCTACAACTGAAGCCATGTTCTCACCCTTTACCAAAAAACTAAATGGCACCCCTTGTAGGTGCCACTTTTATTTTTGAACTTTTATAAATTTGTCAGCAAATTTTTGACGTTCTTCTTTTGTATAGACAAATGGATCAACGAATTTTTTGTTCCAAAGTTCAAAACTTCTATCTGCATTTAATTCTTCAAGATCGATTCCAAAGTAGTCTGATACCGTCTCACGATCCATTTCTACCGAGTATGTTTTGCCCTGTAGAGTCAGAGTCATACTAACTTTGGTCAGCCAAGGAAATTCCCTTAAGAGCCTTACGGGTTCGCTCATAAAATTCTTGTTTATTGCATCTCCTGAGGTCCAATAACCTATCATTTCCTCTTTTGTCACAACACTATTAGGGTTGGCTTTCTTGTAATCTTCAAATTCAGAGTCAGAGTAGTAGGTAATTCTTGCCTCATTTCCGGTAATTTCAGCACTTTTAACAAATGGGCCACCTTTAATATCATGAGCATATTTGGAAAATCTGGCCAACTCATCATCTGTTATGGACGCAACTGCCATAGTGCCTACCGGGTCGTCGCTTTTTCTTTCTGGCGTAACAACAGTGGAAAACACTACGAAAATTATCAACAAAATTGCCGTTTTCAAGATTATTGACTTTCTTGTTTGGAGTTTTTGTCCTGGTCTATTAACCCAGCTTGGTTTTATAATGCCGACAATTCCACTAGCGATAAACAATATTAGTAAAATATAAATTGTCCAGTACAAAAACGTTGGCATAATCTATTCCCCCTCGCCCACCATTCTACCCCACCTCACTTTTTCGAGTCAGTGCAAACAATTCGGGAACAAACGACACAATTCGACTTCTCCCCAGCCGTCACCCGCTCGGGAGAAGGGAGAAAGCTACTGTTGCGCCTTCTCCATCTCTTCCTGCTCTACCTCTTGGCACGCGATGATGAACAGCTTCTGCATGTATGGATCCACTTCGTACTCTAAGAGGTCGGCAGGTCGGCCTCGTCCGTTGAGGAACGCTCGACAGAGGTGGCTTGCTTCTCCGTCGGTTCGGATGAGTTTTTTAATTCATCCACCACCTCCTGCTCGCTTTTCACCCTTGCGTTCACTTCGTTCACCTTGTCCAGCAGCGCTTGGTACCCTTCAGGATTTCGTTCGAACAGTTTCACCGGCAAGTCGAACTTATCCTTTGCATTGTACGCTTTCAGCAGTTCCTGGTTGTTCCAGGGGAAGTCGTGTTCCGTTGCTTTTACAATGCGGATGTCATTGTACCGAAACACGTCGAATCTGCCGTTGGCATCCTCAGCCAGTTTGTAGGCCTGACGATTTTCGATCATCGTCAGTTCCCTCACCGACCATTCTTCGCCGTCGATGGTTACGGTTCCGGTACGGCGCTGTACCGGTTCCTGCGCTTTTACCAAGTACTTCTCCAGTTTGCTCATGATTTATCTTTCCTCCTATTCGACGTATTCAGGCAGTTTTTCCAAGAAGTCGGGTACCTTGTTGCTGCGTCCTCTAATCTCGTATGTTGCATTATCATTGCCTTCCGCTTTGGCTTCCCACAACGTTAACTCTTCAGGGTTGAGGTAGATGTCCGAGATACGAACCAGTTCGGAATTGTCGGCCTCTTTGTCCAACGTTTCTCCGATCAGCATAGGCAGGATCGGCGTTTTGCCTTTGGTCAGTTGCTCGACGCAGAAGTATTTGAGGGCTGCGTTGGCGGCAGTAAGGCGCAGCGTAACCTCTACGTACCAGTCGTTTACGGTTTGCACCGCCCCTTTTTGCAAGCGGTAAACCTCGCCGTAATTGGTCCGGAGGACAAATCGGCCTTCCAATGTCCCTTCGATCGGATCGCCGGTGTCATCGTAAACTTGGCAGTTTTTCAGCTTAATGTCACGTTGCATCTACTACAACACCTCCCACTCGACGTCAAAGTATTCAATAGCGTCTAACGGCTGCGCTGAAAGCTTAAAGCCTCGGCGGTCGCCAACACCATTTTTCTTATCTGTGAAGGTCCAACCAGATGCAATTGCTCCCTGCTCTTCCCGGATTTCCATGTATGCCTTCACAGCGCCTACAAACACCCCGCCGCCAATATCGTTGTTATCCAGCTTCCCTTTGTACTTTTTTACAGGGGCAGCGATGTCATTGTAAATTTGATCAAGCGTCATCGATACTCGGATTTTCCCAAAGTCTTCACGTTCTCCGGGACCCAACGTAGAAAGTGTGTTGACAGCACTCTCGATGGTATAAACGTCTCCGTCGCGTGTGGCAATCAGGGTACCGGTGCTCAGTGCATTCAGAATTTCGGTATGACCCCAGTCCTTCTTCGCCTTCTTCATCGGCACAACCACAGCCGTCAAAGACTCATGAGCCGGCGTGGCGGCAATTATCCCGGCCGCCCATGCTGCCCACTGCAAGCTGTCGTATTCCTTGCCGTTGTTGTGTGTTCCGGCAATCGCGCAGTTGACCATGTAACGTGCATTCATAGCGACAGAACGCTCAGTATGCTTTTCCATGATCTCGTCTTCCTCTGCTTTTCCGCCAATGACCCCCGTGGACATCTTCTTGGAGAGCTTCCTGCGATCATAAACGAACTGCCTGAAAGCCGCTTGGATGGCAGGGTCATCAAAGGGCAGATACATTGAGTCGAAATCAGCACCCGATACTGCCGTAAACAGCTTAATAGCATCAGCGGAAGACAGGGTTGCCGGAGTTCCGGAGGTTCCGTTCTGAAGATTAGTCTCTGCAAGATCAGTGATGGCGGCATCACCAAGCTTTGACACGCGTACATAGATCGACTGACTCGTTTTGCTTACCAACTCGTCGGCGTCAGCAAACGAAAACTTCTCCGTCTTGATCGGCCCCTTAACCTGTAGTTCTTTTTTGCCGGGCTCAGCCGTGGACGGTGCAATGGACACCTTCAAGTCATTTCCGCGCAGCCCTGGGTAACGCGCTTCGATTTTGATGGCGTCTGCTTGGGAATAGTAGGCCGCTACAGCGCTTCCGTTCGTAATTCGGTAACCCAGGATAGTAGCGCCGCCCTCTGCCGCCAGCTCAATGACGTCCACCTCTCCGAACGTCTCCGCGATCCGTTCGTCATATCCGGTCATCTTGACCAAAGTGTCGGGAGCACCCCACTCGGCTACATACGGCACCAACGCTACCCCGGTTTTCGTCAGCACGCGTTCCTTTGCCTTGGCGATCATCTCCAGAGTTAATCCAGGTCTGTCACGTTGAATCGTCATCGTTTATCACCGCCTTTGAATTTCATCAGCCGTTGTTTGACCTCACTCTCGGCCACCGGTTGATTGTCCTTCATATCAAAAAGAGCGCCGGCAACCTCGAACCTTTCGGCTCTCAGGTATGCTGCGCTCTCGATCCACTCCTGTTTCGTTCGCTTGATCTCAGGTGCTTCGCTGATTTGGTCTTTCCGTGTCGCCACTAGGACCAATCCTCCTCGATTTCAAATGTGTTGATCTTCTCGACGGCCGGCATCGGAATCGGGACAGTGTACTCGAATCGAAAGGTAATCTCCGTTCTGTCCTTCTTGTCAGACCGGACACGGAACGTCGTGTTGTCGATGTTGATGAACAGACCGTCCGTATTCCCGCGGAAGCTGTACCTTTCCCTGCGAAGAAGTTGACGCAAAGGCTCTGTTGAAATCGGCTCGTAAGCCTCTTGACCTCCGACCTTCACCTTTGGATGGTGCAACACAATCCCGGCGTCGGAGACGACTTTGTACGACGTCAGAGTGTTGCCCTTTTCCGTTACTTCCTGCGTCTGGATGAAGGCGACAGGCGGTTGAAATTTGCCAGCCAGCCACACGTCCAAGCTGTCCAGGATGGCGAGGGTTGGGTATGCTTCGTTTACCAGATCGATGATGCACGACAACGCTCGGTCCACTTATCTCACCATCCTTTCCAGCTCAGCCTGCAGCAATTTTTCCAGCAAAGCCTTCATGCCTCCCTGGAAGTTTTTCAGCGCGATGTCGAAGTATTTGCGGCCGATGAAGGAGCGCGGCCGAACCATAAAACCACCCTCCGCGTCAGGGTCATAGATGAACTTGCCTACTCCGTTCCAGTAGCCTGGGACAAAGTACGACTTTTCGATCGTATACCCGTCGTTGAGGTACTCTGCATAGGTCAGGTTTGATCCGACCTCTAGCGTTAAGGTGTCGCGATCCGCATCAAACTCCCAGACATTGTTTTGGTCCCCCTGTGAAAACGAGTTCCAAAGAGTACCTGTGTCAATCAAGTCCTGGTGTCCAAGCTCGTCTATGACGTGATTCAAAAGCTCCTCACCAAGCTGGTAGATGATCCTTTCAAGAGCCTGAGGGGCTTCCCTGTGCAGTTTTTCCATCCGTTTTTGAAACTCCCGGAAATCCACTACTCCGCCCCCCGTTTCTGCTGAATGGCAATCACGGACAGAAAGCGCCGTCCGGGGGTTACGTCGACTACCACAAAGTCCCCGCGACCGGGTATCTCCAGAACATCATCCTTCCGTACATCCTCACCCAAACGAAAGCCAATGGACGCCTTGTATCCCCATGTCACCGGGTCGGCATTCGCGGGGCGTTCCCAGGACGATTCTACGGCCCGTACGCACCCCAATACTGTCCGGGAGGGTAATTCCACTGGAACCACCCTGTTTCGCTCATCCAGCGCCGTTCCCGTTCGTTTCAGAACGATCTGATCATTCATCCGATGGATCATAGCAGCATCGCCCGAATGTTTCCGCTGTCGCTGGCCTCGGTCGTGAAGGCCATCCACTGGCGCAGCAGAGAATCAACCAGCGAGCTACCGGTTGTGATCGTCGCCCGCTCAATCGACCAAGAGTAGCCCTGATCGGACTCGGAGGTAATACCGCGGGCTTCTGCGCCCAGCGTTTCGTCGTTGTCTGTCAGGGCCATGGCCTCTACCAGCCGGAAATGGGCCACCTCCAGGCGACTGTCATCGTCTACGAACGGCCTGGCTGTGAACAGTTCTATACGGATTTTGGCCTCGTCGATTAGATAAGAAAGCCGCTCGGGCGTCATGTCCTGAACGGCTCGGGTACTACTCTGCTGCTTTACCTTCTCCGGCGTCAGCATGGCGCCCGCCCCCTCGGCCAGCCTTCTTTTCCTCGACGATTTCGAGGTCGCCATAGGTCTCAGTGAATCGTTTGGCCTCTTCGTCGGTTACTTCGTAAGTTTCGCCGGCATGGAAAAAGCGCCCGCCACCAATGTGGAGAGCGCCTTTCTTGTGCTTGTATTTGATTTTTGCCATCGTTCATTTCACCTTTCTTTACAGTTTGTCGCCCGTCATCCAGGCAACAGCTTCCGTTTCCAACACCACCGCATCGGCATAGGCGAAAATGATGTTGTATGTGGAGTCTTTCACCGCAGCCGTTGCACCCTCGGCCGTCCGCTTGTAGCGCAGATCGCGGGTGAATACCGGAACAAGGTTTCTCATGGGCGTGAGGGCTACGAAACCGGTTTGCAGTGCCTGAACCACCTCGATTGGGTAGCCTGCGATCTCCGTGAGTTTCCCGTTGACCAGCGTCACATCACCAAGCGCCGTTTGTCGCTTCTGGATCAATCCAACCAGCTTCTGATACGTGCGCCGCGGCATGAACCAGGTCAAGTCCGGCTGGTTCAAATATTTTTCGTCAAGCAGCAGCGTGTGATTCACAAAGTCGTCGATGGTCGGCTCGTTGTCAGCCAGGTCCGTCTTCAACGTAGATGCCTTCATCTTTTTCACGAATCCGTCCAGAATCGACAGGAACGGATCAGGTGTCGTACCATCCGGGAGCTTTGCGGCAGTATCGCCGTTGAACAGGAGGTCTTGCAGGTCAACCCCGAACTGCTCTTGTACCAGGTTGATGATTTTGGCCTCCGTGTTCTCTCCCCGGGACTGATCGCTATACCAAACATCATCGTTTTTGATCCACTCGTCCCAGAAGACCTTTTTTACGTTGTAATCGACCTGTTCTTGACCAACACCACCGGTACCAGTCGGATTTTCGGAACCAGTATGAAGGCGGATTTTCCGGCTTTGCACTGTCAATTTATCGAGTTTGCCTGATGGAGTCTTTTTGTACTGGGCCGGCAGCTTCGGGAGAGTAGTTGCCTTTTTCAAGGTATCCACCAAAAACTGTTCGGCGTCGTTTTGCGGCAAAATCAGGTCCACCGACTTGGCGATTGTCGTTTCAAAATCGTTCAGCAATGTAGCATTTGCAGTCATCTGTTACCCCTCCTTATTGTCCGCGAAAGAGCCTCATGTAGGACGGCTCGTTCGACTTGGTGATCGTGGTATCGCCAGGCTGCTGGCTTGCAGCTCGAGCGTTTTTCATCAGCTGCACGTCAGCAGACAGGTTCTCCACCTGCTTGACAATCGGTTCCAGAGCCTTTTGTACGGCTTGAGTCACTGCTTCGGCAGCCGGATCGGTGCCGCCATTGTTTGCGCCATCCCCGGCACCTTCTGCCTTCTTCAGTTCTGCGACTTCCGTCTGCAGGTCTTGCAGTTGCTTTGTGATTGGCGACAATGCGGCGGATACCGCTTTTTCGATGTCTTCTGCTTTCACGTCGTCTTCCTCCTTCGGTTTGGCTTTGTCACGTAATGCTGTGAGTGCAGCAATGGCATCTTCAACAGCCTGCAAATTGGCTGATGAGAGCACTTTGCCCGCCTTCCTCACAGCTTCCACTCTCTCCTGAAAGTCCTCAGACTTTCCAATGACTTCCCCTTCCGTCGGCCATTGAGCAGCCAATGCAACGGCAACCGTCTTGTACTCGTCGATGGTTTCCCCGATCGCTTCCGCTTTGTCGGTGATCTCGGGGGCATTGAGAATTTCCCACATGGTATCGGTAAACGCCCACTGGGCGTCATACCACTTGTCACGAATGTCCCTTGCCGCTATGCGGCTTTTAAAAGACTGGACAGCCTTTTCGATGGGCGTAAGCTTCGTTCCTGGGAAAAATTCCTGCAACACCTTTTTGATCGCATGCAAAAGCCCCTTCTCTACCGATTCGCTGCCGGTATCTGAAGGGGCACCTTCGACTTTCACCCTTTTGCCAATTCCCCACATAGAGAACCCGGTGATCTCCCCTTTCTCGATGGCCGCCCAAGTCTCGGCGTTGGTCACCTTCACGCCAGCCACCCAGGAGCCTTTTTTGATCTCTTGGTCACCAAGCTGCATGTCAATGGGGGCGATGTACGATTCGACCACGTAACCCTCGTCGGCCTCCAAGTCGTGCTGCTTGTCGATGTTGTGAGTATGCTGGCTTTCCATGAAGGCGTGGGCTGCTTTCTCGATCTCCTCGGCCGTCATGAAGTCGCCGTGTGCGTCCACGACGTCCGGCTCATAAACCACACCGTAGACGATCTGCTTCGCTTTGTCCGTCTTGGCGATAACAATGCTTTTCTGAACCGGCTCCTTGCCCTCTTCCTTGATGATTGCGAAAGGCCGGCCGTTGGCGCCTTTGTCAACCAGCGAGATGTGTGTGATCTTCGCATCTTTCAATTCAAACGGCATATGCTTATTCACCTCCTTTCCATCAGAAAACCGCCTGCATGGTGCAGCGGCATTTTACGATTTGCTTGGCGCTTCCCGCCGGATCGCCTGGGTACATAAGATTTTCGCCTCCCACTCTAAACGGTTTGTCGATATCAACCGTTTGGCCGTTGGCCTCCCGGTGATCCTTGCGTGTTCGCTTGTTGTTGGCTGCCCGCCAACGCTTCTTTTTCACCAAACCGGACTGCTTCCAGCCTTCCAGCTTCCCGCCATTGGCGGCAGCAGTCGTCAGCGTTCTGGAGATGGTGACGGCCCGGTTCATACTGAACGGCCCCTCCTCGCCTTTGGCTGCCTGCTTGCTGACCTCTTTGACGAGTGCTGCACGTTCCGATGGCGTCTTGCCTTGTTCGATCGCACGCTTGAAGGCGCGGAGCATATGATCCGCTGACGTGCCATTCATAGCCGGGACCAGCTTTTTCAGTTTTTTGGCAAACTTGGCGGCCGCTTCGTTTTTCTGCTCCCACTTGACATCCTCATTGATCCTGACTGCCTCCGATTCCCCAGCAAGATGGAACAGAGGCATGAAGGCGTTGTACACCGCCTGTTCGAACTTCTCTTGAAAGAACTCGCCGGCCTGGACCTGGAGAATGACCTTCCACAACTCCTTTTCATCGACGGCCAGTTCGTCGCTCAGTTCCTGGATCGCCTCATCCAAGGCCTTCCCCTGTAACTCCAGGATATCAGCGATAGATCCTTCACCTTCTTTATACAGCTTTTCCATCAGCGTACGCTCGGCGTGGTTTAAGTCTAGGCTGTCCAGAAAGTCTTCGTCATCCGCTTTCGCGATAAGGTACAGGCACTGGTCACACATGGTGCTGCTCCCTCGTTTCGCGCAGCAGACGTTTGGCGATGGTGGCAACTTGCTCCTGTGGGTCATTACCCAGGCCCAGAAGATCATCAGACGGCATCGATGCCAACAGTTTGGCAACAGGCGTATCCAAGTACCCCGGTTCGTATCGCGATTCTTCGATGGTAACACCCAACACGCTTTCCGCAATCGGTATCAGGTCACGTACGAGCAGGACACCACGGTCGGCCAAGTAGTTCAGCAGAGCGGTGCGCTCCTCTGGGTCGGTGATTTCCGGCCCCCGTAGTTTCACTTTCACCCGGTGAATACCGATTGCCGGCAGCAACGCCTTGTTGAAGATCTTGTCGGCCAGCCAACTTCTGTATGGAATAAAAACCTGCTCTTCTGTAATGCGGCGGGCTGTGTCGGCTGTGGCCCTGGTATAGTCCTGGCTCAATCCCACGTAAATCGGTGGCAGGCGGAATTGCGAAAGGGCCTTTTCGCGTTGTTTATCGTCGTACCCTTGAAAAAGGCCGTCCTGTTGCAGCACATCCTGCAACTTCTCAAAACGGACCGTCGGCTTTGTCACTTTCATATCGTCGCCCATCATGACCTCAGTACCGATGAACTCCAGCAGCATCCACGATCCATCATTTTCCGGATTGGACGCAGCTTTGATCTGTTCGACCGACTCCTTGGTGGCCGTGCCTCCCTCGGCTACGACAGCTACCGGGATCTTTTTGCCCTTCTTGAAGTATTTCAGGTTCAACTCCTCGGCCGCGCGCGTGCCAAGGATTCCCGGAATATTCCCGATCCATCGCGGCTCGCTGTATATGCTTGTGGCGTCGAACAGCTTGATGTGAAGGATTTGAGAGATTCCTGGTCGTTTCATTGGCAGAAACTGATCGAAAAAAACTTTGTTCATCGTTCGCTTCTGAGCGTACTTCCTCGTCCACACCGGCATTTCAATGAACTTGATTTCCCCGGTCTTCGTGAGATACGGTAATCGGACGGTTTGTTCGACTGTATCCTTCGCCGCCCGAATATACTCGCTGTCGGCGAGATAGATGGTCGGGGTATCGGATGTTTCTGCCCAGGCCACCTCCAAATATGCGCTGCCTGTCTGCTCCAGTTCGCGGACGACGTGCTTGACGATTTCCTGCGGCGTCGTCAAAGGGTTCATCACGTCAAGAAACTCTTCCAGCCGCGCCCATTCCTCATCGGCCAGCTTCTTCTGTTTCTCGTCGTTGACGTTAACACGCTCGTCATACTCGATCTGAATACCGAAATCTGCGGCGTTCGTCGCGTATGCCTCGATGCACTGCGGCAGGATATTGCTTTGACTAACGACAGCCTTCAACTGGGCTGGCGAATAATCCGGCTCCACAAGACCGTCATAATCGCCGCGGAAGCTATCGGGAATCTGTTTTGTCTCGCCGGCTGAAATACTCGTCTCTTTAAAAATCCTGACAGTCATTTCGTTTGCCATGCTCTACCTCCTTTCCGTGATGCTTACCCGCTCGGTGACACTGCGGCGTTCGGTCTTTATTACCGGTCTATCGATTCGTTTATCCTCAATCCCATACCGCAGCGCGGCCATGGCGTCGTCAAAGATTTCGACCGGCTCATCCACATAGAGGCCGGTCTTTTGGTCCTTCTTCCACTTCCATTGCTGAATTTCTTTGATTGTGTTCACGCAGCGCGGGTGGATGTGGATTTTCAGACGCTTCAGGAAGTCGATCTGGGCATTTACGCTACCGGGTTCTTTTTTCACCGGCTTCGCATTAAACCCGCGCTTCTTCCACGTCTTGATCCGGTCAGGTTCAGCCGAGTCACACCACATGGCCAGGCGCTTATCAAAGCCTTTTTCCTCGGCCAGCGCGATGATCTCCTCTGTGTCCTTCTCATGGACGTAGACTTCATCGCAGACATACAGTTCTCCGTCTTTCCAGCCAAGCAGCAGGATCGCATTGGCATGGTTGAAGCCGAAGTCCTGGCCGAAATTCATGCTGTCGAATCGCTCAAACGATGTATCGAACTCATGTACGACATAATTGTGCAGGATCAGGCCGCCCAACTCGCCCCACTCTCCAAGGCCGTATACCCGGTAGCCGTCCGGGTCCTGCTCTTTCCGCAGCATCATGCGGCGGTGGTATGCCTCGTCAATGAACCGGTTCTGCAGGTACGTGGAGTGATGCGTGAAGATATCGGGAAGCTCGATATCAAAGTATTTCCGCTTGATCCAGTGGCTGGCGGACACCGGGTTGAACGTGAAGGTGATCTGATAATACAGATTGGGATTCGGCAGCAGCCCGCGCAGACGGTCGTCCAAGATATCGACATCCGATTCCTGCAACTCGGTTGCCTCTTCCACCCATATCCACGTCAGTTTGCCGTATGGAAAGTTGATGGACTTCAGCTTCTCTCGGTCGCGCGCGTCGTTCACGCCGCGGAATATGACGCTGTTGCCGGTGATCTTGGAGCGCAGGGAAAGCGGCGACTGCCGGATCTCCCAAAACTCATTTGCCCGGTCGCCGAAAATCCGGTTGATCGCAGCCGTCAGCTCGGCAAACGTGCTGTGTCTGTTTGTCTCGTTGACCTTCCGCACACACAGCAGGTTGGCGCCCTTGTATCTCGGATCGGACAGCTTGATGATGTAGTCCTGGGCCACATTTACTGACTTGCCGGATCCGGCGGAACCTTTCATCACCCGGTAACGCTTGCGGGTTTGGTTGGCATCGCGGAAGTGCGCGTTAAAGTCGACCGTTACCGCTGTCATGGCTGACCATCTCCGTAGTTGATCTGGATGACGATACCCTTGTCCTCGGCGCTGGAACCCTGCAGCTTGCCAATCTCCAGCTTCAGCTTCTCAATTCGCAGACGCTGCTCTTCGGTCATATAGCCGAGATACTTCTCAAGTGCAGCCAGTGCTTTCATCTTGTCGTGGAGCTTGACGCTAATGCCGTCTTTGCCCTCTTTGATCTCGCTGATAACTGATGTATCAATATGGTCGCTATCCTTCAGGTCTATATAGTTCATGCTGATTGTCAATGGTTCACCGCTGTGAGGATCTTCAACGATGTTGCCCTTTTTGTCCCTTAGCGGCACCTTCTTTCTCCCAAAATCGACCACATCAGATATATCAGCAAATGCGATTTTCATGTACTCCGCAATGATGCGCTGCACGCTCATTCCAAGGTCGTCAACCATGGCTTCCGTCTGTCGCTTGATCTCAGCTTGAATTTCAGGTTTTCTCAATAGTTCCCAACCAATGGAGTACGCCGTCTTTTTGCTGTAGCCGACAGCCATTGCCGCCCTGGTTGCGTTGAAATCTCGCAAGTATTCCATCACGAATAGTCGCTGCTTATCAGTCAACTGGTCGTTTTCGATTTCGGTATGCCGGGGCAGTTCGACCTTTGTCTTTTTCGGTTTGGAGCGTTCCGTATTTTTTGGAGCGTTCCGTTCGGTTGATTGGAGCGTTCCGTTTAATCTTTCGTCCCACCGATCTTTCGCTTTCCATCCACGGACCGTTCCCTCTGAGACGCCAAGCTGGTCCGCGATCTCCTTCAGTTTGATTTCGCCGCCAGTCTGCTTCCACATCTCAAAGGCATTATCCCGGTTCGGGTCCCTTGCGCGTGCCATTACGTCAAGTCACCTCACCTCCGTTATGTGATTGGTTTCGTAATTCAGTCCATAAAAATCGGGAGATAAGACGTCTGTCTCACTCCCGCTGGATATTCACCGCCTCCGACGTCGAGGAGATACTGTCCGTACATGGACGGATCGTAAAATCTGCTCTTGTACCAAAGGGTCCAATGGGTGTCCTTGCTGTCATCAAAATGCAGCTTCACGATGCACACGTCCGGTTTTTGCTGGCGTCTCAGCCGTATCAACTTTTCGCCGCACCGAATCCCCAAGACACGGAGCGCACGGACAACATCCCGTGTCCTGGTCCCTCCTCGCATTCCACCAAACGCCGCAATGGATTCCTCTAACGAAATCCCCGCAAGCATGGCTACACACGTCTGTCCGCACAGGCTTGATCCAGGCGGTTGGTAAATATGCTGCAGCACAAGAGCACCTCCGTGGCGATAGATATAAGAATAAAGAATATTGCCAGCCCCAAAACGGCTGAATCCCTTGCCCCGCAAGGATTGAAGGCCTTTTTTTGAGCGCTACGAGCGTACCACTTTTCACCCCAAAAAGTATATGTTTCATATCACTGCCAAAAACGAGGTTGAGCCTTAGAACCACAAGGTTTCGTGGCCTGTTGGCTTCTGGCAACCCCCTATTCAGAATTCGGGTCTTCGCCGGCCTCTGTGATCTCCTGCCTGAACAACTGCATCAAGCTTGTTTCCGCCTCCTTCCCGTTTAGCGAATAAAGAGGATTGATTGCCAACGCTGCCCTGCCGCCAATGTCGATCCGCCGGAGAATCCGCTGCTCGATGAATGACTTGACGATCTTTCTTGCCTGCGGATATGAGCAGTCTGCAATCCGGGCCAGCTCCTTGATCGTGAGCGGCACGCCTTTCTGGCCGCGCTCGTTGTCCCCCAAGAGAAGATTGGTACCCTCACTGGCATACGGCGCGATCTTCAAGAAAAAACCAGCCTCAGCGAGTGACAGCTTTCTGAGCCGTCTCTTTGCCTTATGGCTGGCTTTGATCTTCACGAATTTTGCGCTGCGGCCGACAGGCCGGAATACTTTAACGATCTCGTCCGGGCGCCGGAGGATTTGCTCCTCGTAGAAAACCTCCCCCGTGTCCGGGTCGACGAATTGGCGCACTACACGTCACCCACCTCCATGAAAAAAGCACCACGCGGGTGCTTTGTCACTACTCTCTTAAAAATCTGTTCAATCTATCCATTGAAGTTACTGTTAAAAAAGGGAAATTTAAGTTGTGTTTATCAACGCCTGGAGTCAAGACCCTTTCAATGATTAAATCATAAATCACTTCATTCACCAGCATTGCATCTGAATCGGAAATGTCAACATACTGCGTGGTACTATAGTATTGATTACCTGTTGTTATTGCACCAATTTCTCCTCGCGCTTTCAAAATGTTTTTGATATTTTCGTGAATCGCAGCAAACTGTGTTTTGGGATTATCCTTGAGAAAACGTAGTGTTGCTTGCAAAACTTCCTCTTTTGTCATCATAACACCTCCCTTCCTCCTGCATCTTTCGACATAAGGGGAAGATTTCCTGTTACTTTTTTACTATTTGTGGGTAAAAACCCGCCCCGTTTCCGAGGCGGTAGGAAGGGGGTTCTCGTGAAAGAAAAGTGTTCCTTTCACTTATAGGTGGCATTCGCACGACAAAAAACAGCCTCATCCAACAAGGAAGAGGCTGTTCATCACCCGTTCCGATATTTTTTGTTGCGCGCGTTTGATGTGAGTGTCTACGCTGCTCTTTGTAATGCCGAGCATATCCGCAATCTGTGAATGAGTGAAGCATTCTCCATGCGCCAGCACGTAGCACTCCCGTTCCCTCTCGCTGAGAATGCACAGCGCGTCTTCGATCTGCTGCCGTTGCCACTCCGTCAGGTTTGCCGGACTTCCGGCCGTGCTGTTTGCCACAAAAGCCTGCATACGGATCGGATCCATGGGCTTCTCCCGCTGATACGCAGCCAGCCGTTCAACTCCCCGCCGATTCCCCGGTCGACGCCCAGTTTCCAACCACTCGATAACGAATTCAACGTCACCGATCATCTCGGACAGAATCTGCCGCTCGGCCAGTGTTCTATCGTCCAGCACCTTTTCGCCTTCTCTGCGGGCCTCGTAGGCGCGTTTCAGTACCCGTCTAGTCTCTTTATATTCCCGAAGCAAATCCTGCATGAGAACCCCTCCCCAATGCGTCTATTTGCGTCTGTTACCCCGATCTTTGAGAAACCGCCGCAGCCCCACGTCGCCCATAAGGCGCTGTAGCTCGTCGAACGTAAACACATCTGCCGGCTTCCCGCGTGCCTGCGGCGGTTGTTTCTTCAGTCGTTCCCTTGCACGCTCCAGGTGCTCAGCAAAACTGATCGGCTCTTTCTCTTTCCTCCGCTTGTACTCCATAATGTCGTGTATCTTTACCACGGCTTGTCCTCCTATCCGGCAAAATAAAAAGGGCGCCAGAACAACACCCTTGTTGGGTGAAGATTCTGACGCCCTCCCGTATCTCGGTATCAGGCTGTTATTAAAATAATTCGCTTTCGCGGTAATCCACCTTGGCAATCTTTCCCTGACTTGATTTTACCACGGTTTCGCCGTGCTCTACCAGTGGGACCAGCTTGGCTTTTCCTTGTTTCGGATCCACCAGGATCATGGCCGGCTCTTTTCCCACTGGGACCGTGATCGTCATTGTCTTTATATCGATTTTCAGTTCCTTTGCTCGTGCGCTCATCTTCCTTCCCCCTCGCTGCCCGTAGTATAATAATGCTGACGAATACACTTTCGTGCTCCCGGGCAGGGGGCTTTTCTTTTTACACAGTATCCACTGAGTTAAGAGTCTTCGTGGCTGCCGAACGCAATAGCAGCCATCAATTTTCCTGGTCGTTTGTCGTGCTTTTCTTCGATCATCCTTCTCAGCTCGTTGCAAGACGGGCAAAAGTCGAATCCACCTGGTGCTGTGGTTGCACAATCCTTACATATCTCGTTGTCACATGTCACATGATAGCCGCCGATCATCTTCCCTTTTTCTTTTGCCGATGTCCAAGCATATCCGATTACGAAATCACAAAACTGTGTAGCCTCTTTCTTTTTACAGAATGAGCATGGATACTTCGGCATTTTCAGGACTTCAACCATGCTCTCTCCTCCTTGGGTTCACACGTAATGGTTTGTTAATGCTTTATACTTGGTAAGAGTACGACTCTTGCACCATTTCGAAATATTCATCTGGCAGCACATCTTTAGCAACCTGGCACCAATATCCCAAATCCTGAACAGCTTCTGCCAGCTCATCGATCGCCTGCTGTTCTTCGATCTCCTTCCCGTCTAAAAACCATTTGCCAGCTTCGTTTCTTTCCAGCATGTGCGCGCCCTTTTTATGCAGGCATACTTTGATTGGCTTCATCGGTTTCACAAACTTCACCCCATTTATCACATCGTGTGATCAAAACGGAATGGCATCGTCGGAGTAGACGTGGATGGTGATTGGCCCCAAATAAACGTGGTACCAGCCGCATCTCCGGTTGAAATAACCGCCGATCATCCATCGCCGCAGATCCACGTCAGACCAAATGGTCCATGTCCCTACCTTCACCGCTACCGTCCTCCCGCATTGTTAGATCTTCACAAGCACGTCGCAGCTGTAATTTGCCCAGTGGATTATGTTCCCCTTCTCGTCCACCCAACGGACGTAGACACTTTTCCCGGATTTGGATATGCCGGTGATCTCTCCCCTGGTCAACTGCCGGTACCAGAGATTATTGCCACTGCTCTTCCTGTGCCGGACATAATCGCCAACTTTTAACCCGTTCAATGCTTCTGTGCGCATGTGGTTTCCTCCCTTAGCGGTGTGTATCCAGGAGCAGCCGTGGTAGACTGCTCCCGATTCCGCCCTACTCCGTCCACCATGCAATGCATGGAAACTCCTTAACGTCCTGTACCCATTCACGTACAGTGGTTGTGATATAACCAACGCCACTGGGTGACTCCACTTGGGTCGGTTTGTCCATCGGATAGTCGTCCACATCATACTCTGCAAACTCTTCCTCACTGATGCCTGTTTGTTGCTTGTACCACTCAACGACGGAATCCCGGTCATAACCCACGACTACCTCATATCGATCGGGTCCGATGGCGAAAGCTTTTAAATCCTTGGTCTTTTCAGCCAGAATGGAATCAAGCCATTGATTTATGTCTTTTCTCAGCTCTTCGTTGGTCGTTTGCTCCGCATATGCTCTCAGTGCTGCGAATGCCGCCCGGTCTTTATCTGGCCGGAGAACAAAGCAACCTTCCACCAGCTCCCCGTTCTCCTTCTTACGAACCTCGTACTTCACATACAGACCTTTGTTTTCCATCGTTCTTTCCTCCCTCATTTCTTGTATTCCGCTGCCTTCGCAATATAAGCAAATTTCATTCTGGTCAAAATAGCCCTTTCCATCGCAAGCGTGGCACTTCACCATTTGATCCCGACCTTTATTACCCTAGCTGCACCCCCGGCAGCGAGAAGATCGTTTGCTGGCCGACTTGATCCGCTGCCACCGGGTTTATCCAGACAACCTCTGTACGCGGTTTCCCCCGGTCCGCAAATCCTTTGATTTCTTCTCTCCTCCAATGTTTAAGTCGTTCGTCATACAGCGGATTCGCGTAACCTGATAACATGACCGGACCAGGATGTTTGTCCAGGATCTCGAGTAATTCCATGTGGTCGTCGTCCGTCATTTCATACCGGTACATTCGATTGCTTCTTGTAGAGAGTACATAAGGCGGATCGGCATAGATAAACACTCCCGGATATCTGTATCTCTCGATGATTTTGATTGCCGGCTGGTTTTCGATCTGGACCTCTTTAAGCCGTTCTGAAACCACAAGGATTTCATTCGGTAGTTCTGACCACTGTTTAGGCCATGTTTTGTGTGGTGCTTTATCTAATTGGATATTGCTTCTCCATCCGGTCCGATCACTTGTTTTCGCCCCGATTGCTTGCCAGCAGCGCACCAGGAACCGCCGGGCATCTTCCAGTTCGTCGTCGGTTTTCTCATAGGAGAGGTTGTATTCTTCTCGGGAGTATGGTGTCCACCTGATCTTTTCAGCCAGTTCCTCTTTACGATCCCGAATAACCTTGAACAGATTAATAACGTCATCGTCAAGGTCGTTTACTGTTTCAAGAGGTGACCGTGGTTTGTTGAACAGAACAGCTCCGCTGCCGAAGAACGGTTCCAGGTAGACATCATGTTCCGGCATGTGTTCGATAATCCAGTCCGCCATGCTCCATTTGCTTCCGGGATAGTGCAAAATTCGGGGGTATTTCATTGAACCACCACCAGCGATTCCTCGTCCTCCTGCGGCATAACCCAAATCTCCTCTGCAGCCATCAGCCAGGTTCCGTCCTGTGCCGCCAGCAATGACCGCAGCATTGTCTCTGCGATGGCTTGGGCGGCAGCTGGAGGGACGGCGTTCCCGATGCGTTCCCGCCACTTGGCGTCGTTGTTGCCGACCAACTCAAACGGCGTTCCATCGGCAAGATGGGTAGGGAATCCCTGCAGCATGGACAGCTCGTATGTCGTCAGTGGCCGGTGCCATGTTCCGTCTTCGGCGATGATCACCCAGGTGCCGCGCTCTCCATCGTCGGGAATCCGCGGATCAGCGACGGCCGCCGCGCCGGCGTGGATGTCTCCGCTGCCGATTACAGTCTTGGCGGGCTCGTCCCACCGTTGTACGCCGAGCGTTCCAGATCGCGGCGCGCAGCCGAGGCGCGGGTCGGCTATGCTTTGCGCACCGGACTGAATGTCAGGTGTGCCTGTTACCGTGCTGGCCGGGCCCTCCCAGTCAAGCACCTGCCGTTTGTTCGTATATCCCTTAGCAACTCCCAGCCTAGGGTCTGCGATGCAAGGAGCACCGTTGTTCGGCCGGGCGGCACCTGTAATCGTATTGGCCGCATCCTCGTACTTCATCACCCGGTAGATCGCGCCGTGTGTGCCTTCCCTGAAGCCAGTACGAGGGTCGCTGATTGCCGGTGCACCGCTTCCGAATCGGGTACCGGTTACGCATTGGGCCGGCTCGTCAAAACGCCCCACCCGGTACACTCCCGGATGCCTCCCCTCTCGTTCGGGCAGCCGCGGGTCGGCGATCGACACAGGGGCGTTCATGATTCTGCCGGCGGATCGGATTGTCTGCGCTGGTCTGTCCCACTCCTGCACCCCGTATCCGCTCGGATACATCGATTCCAACGTCAGGCGCGGATCCGCAACTGCCTGTGTCCCGTTGCTCCGCCCGAATCCTGCTGCACCGGTCACGGCACCGCTCGGCTGATCCCACTCACCTACCGCCATTGCTCCTTTGCGAGGTTCGTACTCGATCCGGTACTTTTCCCACTCGATCTTCTCCAGGTCCCGCCAGTCACCGCCGGCCGGGATAAGCGCCAGGCGCACCCAGGTTTTCCACTGCAGCCGTGGAAGTCTGTGCATCTTTCCTCCCGCCGGGTCATCTGGCAGAGGTAGGGGCCCCAGCACTTCACCGATAGCCCGCACGCGGCGCGCCGGGGGCTTGTAGACGAAGTTGGGCAGTTTTTCCGGATTCCGCGCGATCAGCAGATAGCGTCGCCGGTGTTGGGCCAGCCCGCCGATTTCGCCGCAGTCGTGACTACTGTCGTGAAAAACATATCCGTATTTGCCTAAGAGTCGTTTGATTTCTTTTAGGAGGTGGCCGCCGCGCGTGGTGATCCTTGGCACGTTCTCCAGCAGGAACAGTGCCGGCAGATCGTCTTGAAATGCTTCAAGGCAGAGTCGCATCCCCCTGACTGTCAACTGGTTGAGGGCTTGATACTTCTTCGTTTTCGCTGACTTCTCCGGAAGCAGACCTGAGAATCCTTTGCATGGCGGGCTGGTGAATACGATGTCCGGGGCCTGACGCCCTGCTGCGAACCATACGTCGTCAGCGGTCGCCTCCCGCCATTCTGCCGGCGGCTCCTGCCCGTGAAAGTCGATGTACTGCTGCCGACTGAACAGATCCATCTGCACCGCCGGCGCGCCGGTGATCCGCTCGAAATCGGCGCACGCCTCCGGGTCGCAGTCAATTCCGGCCAGCGTTTCTATCTGGCCGACAACACCGCGCCACTCCTCCCGGGCCTGCTGGAACCCGAGAGCGCCGCCTCCGATGCCACAAAACAAGTGCAGCGCTAAGAATGTAGTCTGCATCGTAAACCTCCTCGTCTTTCTTTGTCACAACCGTCTGTGATATGCTCCCGGAAGAGGAGCGTGATTTTGATGGAAAAGTCGTTTTATTTCATCGTGCCTTGGGCTGATGCTAAGAAATACACTGATGCGCTAAAAGCTCTCGATATACCGCATGTGATCGAAACTCCCGATGAGATTCCTTCGCTTGCCCCCGGTCAACTCGCCATCGTTTTTCCCAGCCTGCCTATCCGTGTCTATGCCAAGGTGCGGACTCTCTTTGGCCGGGACGGGGAGCCGTATTGATGCTACCTTACGATCCCGTCACCCAGCAGATTGCCGCGGTTATTTCTGCTGCGTAAACGTACATCCTGGCAGACCGTATCATTTGCCGCTTTCTCGCATCTCTTCGCGGATGACCTTCTTTTGCCATTCCAGCCATTCTTGTTTACTCGTATCGCTCATCTTCCGCACTCTCCCTGTTCAACATTCGACTATCTCTACTTCAACTCGCGGCCGCTCGCTATACCATTTGCTGACGGACACCTCAACGACCTGGGAGTCGTCCTTCCATACCACGTTTTTCAGCGCATCCTTGATGCCTTTGAGGTAGTTGTCCGCATCAGGCTTGGATGTTGGCCGCAGTTCCCCGGCCTCCGCCTGCGCTGCCCTCTTCTTGCTGAACGATTTGGGGATTGGACGGTATACATTTACCTTGAGCTGCAACGGCCCTTCAATCAGCTTGGACGGTGCGTGTTCACTTGCGACCAATCTGACATAATCTTTGTAATCGCGTGACTTCTGTGGGTCGTACAAACGGACGAATCCCCCCGCCGTTGATGCCCGCGGTCTTCCCTGGGCGACAGGTTCGCCGTACACGGTGAAGGCGATCACCTGCTTTTCTCCGGTGGTTACCATCATCTACGCCCCCTTTCGCCGATGCTCCATTTCCACCCGATGCAGGTGGTCAAGCAATTCGTCCAGCGGGACCTCGTGTAGGGCCCTGCCGGCAATCTCGTTGATACCGTATTTCTGCAGTTCCTTGATCACTGTGCAACGAATCAACAACACGCTTCCTACTCCTTTCTCGCCATGTACACGTAATTTCCGTCCCTTCTCAACACGAGGTAATCAGGATACCGTAGCGCATATCCGTGCCACCAGTTTTTGAGCGATTGCCGCCGGACCTCGTCGTTCTCGATGGCAAGCAGGTGCTCGGGGATCGGGATCTTGACGAGGATGTCGCCGCCAATCCTACTCATGGTAGTAAACCTCGCTTATTCGCTGGATCTGCTTTTCAAACCGGATTAGGATGTCCCTGTCTTTTCCGCTGCGGCGCACTTTTCGCTTTCGAAGCCAGTGCGTCGCCTGTGGATACTCCTGTTTCTCTTCGTCGTCCACACGCTCGATGTACAGCGCCACGTCCGTGTCGTTCAGCATTTTTCTGGCGCCTTCCAATTTGCCTTCCTCGGTGAGCTGCGCCAGCAGGATGACCGCGCAATCAAGTTGCTGGGCCAGTTTCTTTGACTCCTTAGCGATTCGCGAGAGGATCTGCCACTCCTGAAGGCCGGCCCGTTTCATATCCGCATCCATCTCCATCCGGCCAACGTAGTCGATGATCAGCAGATCCAGTTTCCCGTACTTGTGCTTGAACTTCCTCGCCAGCCCACGTGACATGCCTGGTGTCAGTTCTGGCAGTTCTGATAGAAACAGCTTCTGATTCGCTTTCGCAATGGAGTTTGCCGCCCATTCGATATCTGCTCGCTTCTTGGCGATCTCGTCCGGCGTCCCGGACAGTTTGGCCGTGTACACCTCGCTGAAAGGTACACCAGACAGGTTACTGATCATCCGGAACACCATTTCTTCCACCTTCATCTCGGTGTTCTGGTAATACGTCCGGTAGTTTCCGTGTACGGAAACCCACAGTGCCAGATTGAGGGCCAATGCCGTTTTCCCCTCACCGGTCTGCGCGGCAATGAGCATGAGGTCCCCACCCTGCAGGCCGCCGGCCGTCGCTACATCAATGCCCGGGAAACCCATGACCGACCCATCTTCCCGTCGCTTGGAAAACGTCATGCCGATGTAATCTTGGGCCTCGCGGGTGTAGAACGTCTCCAATGCCCTGGTCGCTGCCTCTTTCGCGTTGATGACCTCTTTGTTCTCCTCAGCTGAGACGATGGACAATATCTCGTTTTCGACCATGTCTGACAGTTCGGACGCCTGTGTGGCCATGTCAAACGCTCTTTCCTGCAGCTGTTGACCGACTCGGTAGTATGTACGTCGTAGGTGATAGTCGTAAAAACGGTCAAGCAGGAAGTCAGCTCGTTCTGCAGAGAGAAACACCCCGGACGCTTCCACAACGGCGTTGAAGGCTTCCATGTCGCCACTATCCAACAAGCGATTGGCCAGCGTCTTGGAGTCGGTTGGCAACCCCTGTTCAAACTGTTCGATCAAGCAGCTGAATGCTCGTTTGATCGACTCTGTGACGAACCAGACAGGTTTCGCCCGAGTGATGATATCCACCAGCTTGTCCTTGCTGTGCATGGCGATGGCGAGCACTTCCGCCTCCAACTCAAACTCGTTTGGCAACGAGATCACACGTCACACCTCCAGTCTCCCGTAGTGGCTCTTTGGAGGATCGTCCTGCCAAGTGGGTTCGCCGTTCGCGGCAGCCTGTCGCCGACCGCTATGGATAGGTGTCACCTTGGCTGCTTTTGTTTTCTCAAACTCGGCCTTTGCCTGTCGGAACTGCTCAAGGGTTCTGACGTTTTGCTGCAAGCAGCGTCTTAGTACCGTGACGATGTATGCCCAGGACCGTTTTTCATGCACAGCTGCTTCCTTGATAGCCTCAATCATGATCAGATTAGGTTCATCGAAGTAGCCACCATCCAGCCAATCGAGAAAGTCATCTCTGATCACGTCGGTGAAAGGACCGATTTCCTGCTGGTACAACAGTACAGGATCAACTTCACTCGCGTGCACGGGATGAGGAAGAAGAATATTATTTAGTTTTTGTTTATATAATGTGCCCCTCCCGGTGCCCCTCCTGTGCTCCTCTCGTTGCCCCTGCTGTTGCCCCTCCTGTTGTCCCTCTCGTTGCCCTTTTTGAACAATCGGGAAATAATTTATGCTATATTTCCCAGCTTGATTTACTCTAGTTGCCTTCTTGTAGGTGATGAGGCCAAGGTCAATGAGTTGCTGGCGGGCCCTTTCGAACTCTTTCCTACTCAGCCCGGCATATGATTGCAGCACCGCATTAGGAACAGTAAATTCCTGCGGCCACCCAGCCTTATTGCAAATGGCCATCAGTTCGTACCATAATGCAATTGCGCTGGCAGGCAGCGGGTTCACTTCCTTCCATCTGTGGAACGCTACAATCTGCTCTAAGTAGTTCATTCCTCGGCCCCTCCCTTCGTTTTTTCTATGAGACCAACCGTTTCCCCATCACTTCCAGGAAGGTGACCGGCACCTCCCAGGCCCTCTTGCGCTTGTCTAAGCACCGCAAACGCGCCCACGTCTCGCTTCCGCGCCGGAAGGTCGCAACAACCTCCCAGCGCATGAAGCGGAGCATGTAGATTTGTCCAACCATGGGCATCACCGCCTACTCGATATCGTTGAAGATATCGTCGTCGGTCATCTGTGCCGTTTCCACGGACGTTTGATTTGCCAAAGCAAGCTGTTTCAATTCGTCCGCGCTCATTTCTTGTAGCAACGTGATCATTTCACTGGCTGCCTGCTTGTCCAATTCCGACACGGAATCAACACCGTGGATGCTCTTGATGATCGCTTTCAGTTCGTCGTCAGATAGCCCTTTTTTGCTGGCGACCGTGCGAATCGCTTTCTGTTGTGCTTCTGAACTTGCCCCAGTCATCTTGCTGCCGATGGATCGCTGCTGTTCTTTCTGGCGCTCCTGTCTCAACCGCTCTTCCCCAGCGCGGCGGGCGGCATCCAGCGAACCTCCGAGATCCATATCCTCGATGTCCTGGGTAAAGAATCCGCTTGTCCCGGTGGCTTGTAGCGTAGCACCGACCAGCGCCCGCTTGATCGCCATTTTCTGCAGCGTGTTGACGATGCTGTACACGTCCTGGTTCTTGTACCGCTTTTCTTTGCTGTTGGCCGAGCCCTCGCACTCGGCCACCACAATCTCATGCGTTGGATACGTTTTGACGATCGTCACCCGGTACACGTAGTAGAAAAACCCGTTTTCCCAATCCTCCGTCTTGTGTACGCAATGGATGCGGTGGCCGAGGCCGTAGAACTGAAGCAGCCGCTCTGCGCCGGGTTTCAAGAGAGTCGGCTTTGGCGTCCCGGGAATGGTATCGTAGTCCACCCCGGATCGCATAATCTGCGTACGAATGGCATCAAGCTTCTT
The DNA here is from genome assembly GCF_011059135.1 of Brevibacillus sp. SYP-B805. GTDB lineage: Bacteria > Bacillota > Bacilli > Brevibacillales > Brevibacillaceae > Brevibacillus_F. The sequence goes on from NZ_JAALGD010000004.1 coordinate 234,589, forward strand.
CAGATTCGCCGCGGCCTGCTCCAAGGTGACAGCCACACTTGGAACATACTCGATGGTTACCGGTTGTTGGTTATCAACGACTTGCAATTGTCGAGCTTGCATCATTCAGCCACCTCGACTCTCAGAGCATCCGGCTGTTCCGTCACCTGAATGCCGTCGATGATCGTACCGGTCTCGGGATCCACCACGCGACCGTCATCCAGCACCTGCACGTTCTCTTTCAGCGTCACCTTGTCCAGCTCGTGCTTCACGCGGATGTACTTCTCCAACCCCGCCGTTTTGACAGATTCCAGCGCCTTCTGCTCGTCGTAGTTCCACTTGGGCTGTTGCTTGCGGAAGGTAACCTTGCCGTATGGCGTCGATGCCTTCCACTTCGGGTCTTTTGCGCGTTGCTCCCGGGCGTATTCCTCGATCAGCATCATAAAGAACTGCCGGCTGTCCTCAATTGACCGCTTTTCTTTATCAAGCCACTCTTGGATCCGGGCCTTTTCCTTTGCAGCCAACTCCCGAGCATCCAGCAGTTTGGCGTCTAGTGCTGCCAGTTTCCGCAGCGCCCAATTGAGAGAGTCCAAACCGTCGATTTTGAATCGTTGCTTTACTTCCGCTTCAGGAAGTTGAAACTTCATTTCCTGCAGCTCGTCTATTTCGAGCGCGTACAATGGATTCATTGCCATGTAAATCCCTCCTACTTGATCTTTGAGGGCCGATAAGCTACGATAAAGGTGATTCCCAATCGATGCTTATCGACCGTGACTCAGCGTGGCCGCGCTGGGTCTTATTCTTTTGGCGTGAAGTATCCGCAGATCGGACCGCAGAACGGATAAATTTTGTCATCCCCTTCGTCCCCGACTTCTTGCACCTTTCTGCAGTTGGTCTCGTAGTTGATAAAGTGAACACAGTGGCAGCAATTCGCTAGGTCGTGTCGCGGTTCACCATCAACGAACGGGAAGAAATCTGCTTTGCAGTTGTCCCATTTATGAGGTCTGATCTCCAAGCCTTCCATGTCTTCACCCCCTCTCTGTTTGATCACGAGGCCGCCGCGCCCCATCCTCTGCGCGGCCGCTGCAGCTCCAAGGCTGCGCCGCTTGTGCCTCGTTATGTTGTTGCAGGGCGGGCAGGGAATCGAACCCTGCATGGCCATACCCGAACGGACTCTATCGAGTGCCTGCTACACCTTAAATGGCCGCTCCACCACAGCGCGTCTCACCTTTCCGCCACCGCCCTGGGAGGTTCGTCCCTCCGAGGGACCCACAATCGCCTGTGAGCCCCGCGCGGGGACGAAGCCCGCTTATGCTTTTTCCATTCGCTTAATAACTTCCAGAAGATGCAACCTTGCCCGTCGCTGCTGAGGATCTCCAGTGTCGAGCATGTCTACCACATACCTGATTGCTTCCGTTTCCTTTCGCATCCGCTCGATCTCCGCCTCAGCCTCCACCGCCCGCTGAATCCAGTGGGGTAGGGCTTCGCGGGACTCAGTTATAAATCGGGTGTCATTCCTCATCTGAAAATCACCGCGCATCCGAAACGCCTTAAACAGTGGAACGCCGTTCTCTTTGGTTACTTGATCATGATCATTGCGCCACGGTCCCGGCGTAGCGGCCTCACACATAGCCAAGTCCGCCGCAGCGTCACGCTTCGTCATGCCTCCACCCTCCTAGCGGACAAGATACTGGCGCCGTGCCATGGATCAGAAAACTTCCGTCCTGTCATCTGGCAAAACGTTCGTTTGGCTTCCGTACTGTTTCGAGCTTCGATCCTCATGCGCTCGGACTCCCATTTCACGCCTACCTCGTAGATCGCCAGGTCGCGTTTTTGCTCGGTCATCCCAACAACCTCCTTGCCTGCTCCCGCAGCGCTTCCCGGTTTTCTTCCTCGCTCCGATCCGGCCAGGTGTCGATGATATACCGGATCTCTTCAAGCACGTCCTCTGCGGTGATCATCAGGCCGTTGTCGACCTCTTCCATGATCTGCGTCGCCGCGTGCTGCTGTCGGATCGGCTCCGTCTTGGCGACATAGGACGGGAAATCAAGCAGTGGCCCGTTCAAGATAGGTCGCCTCCTCTTCTTGCTGTTCCACAGGGGCTGCGACCGGCTGCAGACTGTTCAGGAAGTCGCGGAGCCGTACGATCTCTTCCCAGCTCCTCAGCACAACTTCCTGGGCGGGCGGCCATCCCTGACCCGGTACGAAGTCGGGATAGTCGGTGATCTTGAGCCGGCCGTCCGTGGTGTAGACGGCCATCCGGGCGAAGTCGCCGCCGATGTATTCGATGGCGGCAATGCCTCGCTCTCTCAGCGTCTTGTCCATACTCTTGCCCTCCTCATGTAGCTGTGGTAAGCTACCAGTATCCGAATATTCGTTGTGGTTTGATCAGGCCGTCTGTTCGCTGCAGGCGGTCGTTTCTTTTTGTGTCATGCGTTCCAGCTCTACCATCTCGCCCAGGGTGATCACTTGCCGTCCGATCGGACGATCCCCGTCACAAACCAGTTCGATCACTCCTGCTGCTGTCGTTAGGTCTTTCATGCCTTTTCCTCCTTTCCCTCAACTTGTTTCCGAAACGCTGCCAACCGTTCAGCGTACAGTTGGTTCTGCTTTTCCCCATTCGGCGAGAAACTTGCCATCAAGGCCGCATCATATGCGAATGTATGCTGCAGGGTTTCCAACAGGCGTCGGTTCCAGTTGTGGTTTGGCCTCATAGGCTTGTCTCCCCGGTAAGGAGCGCTTCTTGTCGCTCTCGCCGCATCAGTTCTCGCGGGTCACTGACGACGATTTCCAAGGCCCGTGCTTCTGCAAGCCAGTTGTGTTGGTGGATCGCCGGGTCAATGCCGTACTTCTCGTCCATGATGATATGTACATCGTCTCCGGCTTGGAAAAGGTCCTCTATTTGTTTGCCAAGGTGCTTTAGTAACTGCTCGTCCGCTGTAGAGAGCGATTGCCACGGGCGCCGTCTTCGTTCCCACTCGATGACCCGCTCGGCCTCCGCGATCACGTCCTGGCACTGCTTGATCAGGTTGTACAAGGCTGTCGTCAGGTTCACCATCAGACGCGGATCAGTCGGAGGCGGAGCATCACCGTAGAGGTGCTTGAGCATTCGGATCGCTCGGTGGTTCCCGCAGGCTCGAACAAAATCTTCCGCGTCCTCCCGCATAGGGATTGTGCGGCCGTTGATCACATCGGACACCCAACGCGCTGATCGTCCGATCATTTTCCCCAGCGCTTCGTGCGTCAACTGTTCGCCTGTTCTTTGGTGCCGGAATGCATATTCACAGATGTCTGATATCCGTGAACGGGAATAAATCGAGATTGGTTCGTTTCTGTTCCCCATCTGTTCCCCTCTCCTCTATTGAGTTTTCCAGGTACGATAAAACTGTGCTCATCTTCCGAACTCTCCCTCGGCTTGCTGAGGGGCTCTCTTTTTATCCAGGTATTCAGCAAAGGCTATCGCATCATCTGCGTGGATTTCGTTTACTGCCACGTCTTTTAGTGGGCCACGAGAATCCAACCAGAGTTGCACGAAGACCTTCATGCACCTGCAGTCAGCGACAAGAACTTTTCGGACTGCTACTCCACACGCAGGCGGTAGAACTTCGTCCTTCAGGATTTCGCAGCTGATTCCCTTGGCTTGCAGGTCGGCGACGTATTCGGCCAACTTTTGCTCAAGGTGCGGAAATGTTGGTTCTGGTTTCGAGCTCAGATGCTGGCTGACAAACTCTTTCCAGGCCGCCAGCAGCACTTGCCTACGTTCGCGTAAGATGTCTCTGTGCTCCGGATTCAGCAGCATTGAGAAGCGCAAACGGCGGTATGTGAGACCGAACCAGTGGCCGGCGTTTCGGAAGCCGTTTGTGCGATTCCTTCTTTCTAACAATGCTGCAAACTCATCTTTTGTAATCATCAGGATCACCGCCTTTCGTGATTGGTGTGGTTGCTTTGACGGGTGGAGTTTACTTCCTCACCAGCAGGAAGCACCACTTGCCACAGCTCTTCTCGATGTCGATCAGCACCCAGCCTTCCTGCAGCAGTTGATTCGCTTCCGTGTCGCGGGTGGTGCGGCGTACTTGCTTGATGTCGGTGAAATCCATGTTGGCCTCCTTTCGGGCCTGTCCATTTGCCCGAGACCGGGCAATGTTACGCACTATCGTGCTCCCTAGCTGCTTCGGCCTTGGCAACGTGGATCAACGATTCGATCCACGCCCGTTTGAACATCCTGACTTCCGGCAGATTGTCGTTTTCTTTCCACCATCGCTCTTGTTCTTCGGGTGTCATAAGCGGCAGAGCCGAACGTATCTTGATGATTGTGTTGCCGATCTGTGTGACATAAGTTGGTCGTTTCAAAGGGTCTCGATCTTGATCCATGCCGGCATTCCCCCTTGAACTATGGGTATGCCGTTGAGGGAGTGGGACGACCCTGGACATTTGCTCAACTCCTTTCAAGCGGATTGTTGGTCTTCGATGCTGTTGCACAACATTTTGTTGTGCGATTGCTCAAAAAAAATTTCCGCAGGTTCTCGTTTGAACAGTTTGGCAATGGCAAGTGCTAGATCCAACTTCGGAGTTCTAACCCCTTGCTCGATCATGCCGTAATAGCTGACCGTTATAGAAATGCCGTATTCATCACGCAACTTTTCCGCTACCGTCTTTTGTGACCATCCTTGCTCTTTTCTCAAAGCGATCAATACGGTTCGCTTTTTCATTACCTCACCTCCCAACATTTTGTTGTCTATATAATACCCAACATAAAGTTGTGTGTCAATACAAAATAAAACTTTTTGTTGTATTTATTCAATATACCCAACTGTTAGTTGTATAATGATCCCTAAAGCCAACGAAAGGGGGTACCGACGTGGCATCCTTTCATGAGCGCCTCAAGGCACTAAGACAAAAGCACAATCTGAAGCAAAAAGACGTTGCAAAAAAACTTGGTATTACCGTAAGTGCTTATGGCTATTACGAACAGGGCCGTCGTGAACCTTCTGTGGAGACACTAAACCAGTTGGCGGCATTATTTGATGTTTCTGTTGACTATTTGGTTAATGGTCGGCGTGCTGTAGACTTTACGCTGGACGAGCTTCTCCAAGAGAAAGTAGACGATCCAGACGACTACTTTTTCCTCGATGGTTATCTGCATGCTACAGTAGAAGAGAAAAAGGAGATCCGTCGGTACTATTACGAACTCAAGAAACAAATGCGTGAGAATAACATTAAGCCTATCGAACCTCCATCCTTGTTCGATATCACAGAAGAAATCAAAAAAGGCCCTAAAAATGATTAGGGCTTTTCATAAACAAATAAAATCGAACATATGTGCGTGGTGTTGCTTTGTGAATAAGAACAAGAGGAGAAAGAAACCTCAACCAATTCCAAAACCAATTGCGTTTCAGGACGGGACAATCGCAGTCGAGGATTTGCCCTTTCCGATCGTCCATTATCCTAGCCACTATGGAGCTTTTTTTGCTTTCCAACGAGACAAGTACTCACCTATCGTTCTTTGCTCATGCACGAAAAAGGCTATTATAAATTACGTCGGATTTAGAAGACATCAAGGGTACAACAAACTCAATCTATCCAGAGGTTCTTTGCTCGATCCGTTCGAATTCCCTTTACATTTCATTGTTGCAATAGTCGAAACGAAGTTTCCATCCGACCAGGTGCCAGATAACTTACCTTTTCAGGACAGACTTTGTCATGAATGCAATCTGGCGGTACCAAAATATAGATACTGCGATGAAATGTACGGCGGGAAGTTTATGCAAACATACGGATGGTATGTCAACAAAATGGCGTATGAATTGGGTGTTTGTCACTGGTCTTATATGCTTTTTCCTAATGTTCAGAATCATGCACCAGAACTCAAGGCACTATATAAAATCCCTATTTCTCCCTACGTTGCAATGACTGGAGATATTGCAAAAGAGGCACAGAAACAAAGCAGAAAGATTCATAACTACATAGAGAATAAGGTACGAGAAATTTTTGGGTATAAAAAAGTGGGTGAAGCCTGGACCAATGAAACGCTACTCTACACCTTAGTAATGAAACTTTTCCCTGAATTTACAATTCACCACCACTATAGACCTGACTTCTTGGAAGGGTTAGAGTTGGACATCTACATCGAAGAGATAAATGTCGGTATCGAGTATCAGGGGATTCAGCATTTTGAACCTGTCGAGCATTGGGGCGGAGTAGATGCGCTGCGACGCACACAAGAACGTGATCAACGGAAAAATGAACTATGTACCATTAACGGAATCAGAGTAATTTATTTTTACTACTATGAAGATTTGACTGAAGAATTAGTCAAGCATAGAATCCAGGTGCATATGTAATTAATACTTTTTTTAAACATTTACCGAACATATGTTTCTGTTTTGGGAGGAATGTGCCAATGGTCGAAGATTTGTACAAACCACAAACCTGGTTGGAATCACAAGTTTACATGTTGCTCAAACACCACGGCATCCAGAATCCTGAAGAAATTGACTTGGAGACATTATGTGCTACCTACCGGATCGAAATTTGGACGATTAACGGCAGGAGTAGAACCCACCCTCACCCATCGCGCCCGGGGTGGCACGTGATCGCTGTAGACGAATCACTGGATCCTATCACCAGAAGATTGAAAATCGCTCATGAATTTGGGCATTTAGTGCTCCACGTAGGAGTACAGCCTGATCATCATAGCCTCCTGATCGACTGGCAAGAGGCACAGGCCAACCATTTCGTTGAGCACCTTCTGATGCCGTTCTACATGTTTGATCGCTTTGCGTATAAGGTAACCCTGTATGACGCTCCTAAGTACATAGCACAACTATTTCGGGTGCCAGAGCGCATGGCAAAGCAGCGATTTGATCGATTTCTCAGCAGAATGTATGTCCGGGGCTATGCCCATTACATTTAAGGAGGAATGAACTATGAAAAAAGTACACATTGTGGGAAAGGCGTATTCGGAGGCATTTTTCGATCTTCCGCTCGAGGATGAAGAAATCTCCTTAAAGCCGTACATTGAGGTTGCACCGTATCATGTTTCTCGCTTTGGACTACAGATGGATGATGACGGCTTGGCTGGGTTGGGCATTGAGCGAGGCGATTTCCTTCTGATTTCCGATTTTTCTGCTGAGCCGATTTTCGGCAAGCCGGTCATGGTGCGGCAGGAAGGACAATTCTTAATTCGCATTGCTGCAGATGTCAATCCAGTTGAATCGACATTTACTACTGTAAACGACATATATCCGCCCATGACACTGCCTTCAGAAAACATTCGGATTATCGGAGTAGTGTCTGGCTTCATAAAAGCATCCGATGAGGTAAAACTGATTGATCCCTATGAGATTGTATTAGAGTATGAGTAACAAAAACGGGAGCGCATGATGCGCTCCCTAAATATTACGGATAATCTATGTATGGGCGATTTGAAAATGGATGACAGTCTCTAATACGGGAAATGGTTTTTTTAGTAGCTATCCAAAATGGGTATTTCTTAAAAGCCATGATCCCATAATTAGAACAAGAAGGATAATGCAAGCACTTCGGCGCTCTGTTCTTTTTCAGCATTTGATATATCTTGATTAATTGTACTACGATGGTATTCATGATTCTTTACCCATGTTTTCTATAATTTCAGAATATACTTTACGAACTTCAAATCCCTTTTCTTTCGTTGGCATAGGTATTATCACTGTACCCCCTGAAGTGCTGATTCTTAGTTCAAACATTTTTACTGAGCTGCATCCTGATGTTTTTTGTCCCTCTGATACTTCAACAAACGAAATTTTTTCCAAAGGGAGAATTCCGTCCTTTTCAACAGTAGTGTTGTTCTCGACAATTTTCGTTTTGTACAGGACTCTTTTATTGGTCACGGAAATCCAGTAATTTTGTCTTGATTTCGAACTTCCGCAGCCTCCCTCAAATGCGATGAAGGAAAAGTAATAAACTGATTCCTGGGACATTAGTTGTGATGTCAATTCTGAAGGCAGCCCTTCTTTGATCGGCGATAAGGTCATTATGCTCCCCTCCAAGCAGGCAAAATTTACTACAATACCACTCGATTCGACAAATTACTTATTTTTCCTTCCATTTAAATGAGATGCTATAATCATGGAGAGGTGATCACATGACTCGCCCTACCAACCTAGATGTTTTTGTTTATCTTCGAAAGAGTAGGAAAGATGTTGAAGAAGAACGCAAAGCCCTGGAGAACAACACTCCTTTTGATACTTTGGCCAAGCATAGACGGGAACTACTAGAGCTGATCCGTCGCGAAGGCCATAACGTGATCGGAATTTTTGAGGAAGTTGTGTCCGGCGAGTACCTTTCCGAACGTCCTGAAGCCCAAGAAATGCTTCGGCAGATTGAGGAGGGAATGGTTGAAGGCGTCGTGGTTATGGACCTTGATCGCCTCGGTCGCGGTGACATGATTGATGCCGGTACTATCTTTCGTGCCTTCAAATTTTCTGAGACCTTGATCATCACGCCGACAGAGGTCATCGATTGCAACGCTGAAGGTGCAGAGCTTCTCTTTGGTGTGAAATCAATCATCGCACGTGAGGAATTAAAGCAGATAAATAAACGTCTGCAGGGAGGCCGACGGCGCTCGGCAAAAGACGGAAAATCCATTACACGTAAGCCTCCTTACGGGTATCTTCGTGATCAAAATCTAAAGCTCGTCCCCCATCCGGAAGAGGCTCCAATCGTCCGGAAAATCTTTGAGTTAGTAGCCGGAGGGCATGGCCGTCAAGCTGTCGTGAAGCATTTGGACTCCCTTGGTGTAAAACCACCAGAAGGAGACCTTTGGGAACAATCGACCGTTTCGCACATTATTAAAAATGAGGTTTACTTGGGCCATATCATATGGGGTAAAGAGAAGCACTTTAAACGAAACGGCAAGAGAGTACGAAAGAAGGTGCCTCCAGAATTATGGATCCGTCACGAAAATGCCCATGAAGCTATAGTCAGCCAGGAACTTTTCGATGAAGCGAACACAGCTCTTCGGGGAAGGTGGAGGGCTCCTACGAGGGATGGGGTAGGCTTGTCCAATCCATTGGCGGGGATCATCAAGTGCGGCGTATGTGAGAGAGCCTTGTATATGACTCGAACAGCGGATAGGCCCAATCCACAATTGCGCTGCATTAATCCAAGGTGCCAAAGCATTCAAAAAGGCGTTTTATTGCCCCTCGCTGAACAGCGAGTCCTTCAAGCCCTTGAGATTCTTGCCCGCAAATCATCACTCTCTGAGAAGGAGCTGTCTGCATCGTTACAAGACGAGTCAGACGACGTAGTGGAAACCAAGCAGAGACAAATCGCCCATTTCCAAAAAGAACTTGCAGAGTTGAACTCAATGAGGGAAACGGCGTTCGAGATGCTTGAGAAGAAGGTCTACAGTGAAGAGGTATTCTTACAGAGACATAAAAGCATATCAGATAAAATCAAAGAAGCTGAATCAACCATATCGCGTTTACAAAGTGAAATCGAAGAGGAGTTACACAGGCGGAAGCACCAAAAAACCATTGTTCCTAAAGTCCGTGCTGTCTTGGAAAATTACTACAGCCTAGAAACTCCGGAACAAAAAAACCACCTTCTCAAATCGATCATTGAGAAGGTGATGTTCATCCGAAAAAAAGAGTGGACTAAAAAAGACCAGTTTGAAATTGAGGTTATCCCGAGGTTCCCGATTTAACCGGGATCCATTTTGTATATATCATAAAGATGTGTACTGGTTCACTTCCCCGTAGCCGAACATGTTGCAGCGGTCCAACAGCTCCTTTACCAGCTTGACGCAGCGTTCATTGTCGGAGGTCAGGTTGTCGCCGTCGGAGAAATGAAACGGATAAATGTTGTACTGGGACGGCGGATAGCGGGCATCGATGATCTCCAGGGCTTTCTTGTAAGCGGAGGAGCATATGGTGCCGCCGCTCTCCCCCTTGGAAAAGAAGACCTCCTCCGTCACTTCCTTGGCATCCGTATGGTGGGCGATGAAGACCATCTCCACCTTCTCATACTTCGTCCGCAGAAAACGGAGCATCCAGAAGAAAAAGCTGCGGGCGATATATTTCTCGAAGACGCCCATCGATCCCGACGTATCCATCATGGCGATGATCACCGCGTTGGAATGGGGCTTGACAATCTCTTCCCACGTCTTGAAGCGCAGGTCCTCGTCGTTGATGCCAAGCTCCATGTCGCTGTATCCGGCCAGCGCATTGCGCCGGATGGCGGCGAGCAGGGTGCGCCGTTTGTCGATGTTGCCCATCAATCCTTTTTTGCGGATATCGTTGAAGCGGGTCTCTTCCACGATGATCTGCTGCTCGTCTTTGGGGCTCAGGTTGGGCAGTTCCATCTCGGCAAAGAGCATCTCCTCCAGCTCTTCCACCGTGATTTCCGCCTCGTAGTAATCGACGCCCGGCTGATCGCCGGCACCCGGACCTTTGCCGGGGCCCTGGGCGGGATCGCCGTCTCGGGCCACCACATCGCCCACCTTGCTGTCCCCTGTTCCCTGGCCGGCGTGCCTGCCTTTTTGAAAGTTGAAGCGAAACCGGTATTCATCCAGCGAGCGGATCGGGATTTTGACGACATCCCGCCCGTTCGACAAGATAATATTCTCTTCACTCACCAGATCAGGCAGGTTCTTCCTGATGGCTTCCTTCACCTTTTCCTGGTGGCGTGACTGATCCTGGTGGCCTTTGCGGTGCAGGGACCAATCTTCCTTGGAGACGACGAACGAGGACGAATCTTCCATGCAAACCGCCTCCTCCTCTTTATCTGTTCAACAGGCTGCCGACGTAGCGGAGAAGCTCGTTGGCGCAGATCGGGCAGTATTGGTGCTCCTCGATCAGCCGTTTTGTCACCTCGTTGATTTTTTTCAGTTGATGCTCATCGGGGGTCTTGTTGGACGTGGTGATCTTGACCACATCCTTCAGATCGGCGAACAGTTTCTTCTCGATCGCTTCCCGCAGCCGGTCATGCGTGCTGTAATCGAATCGTTTCCCTTTGCGCGCGTAGGCGGAGATGCGGATCAGTATCTCTTCCCGGAACGCGCGCTTGGCGTTTTCGGAGATGCCGATCTGCTCCTCGATGGAGCGCATCAGCCGCTCATCCGGCTCCATCTCCTCCCCGGTGATCGGATCGCGCATCTTGGTCATGTTGCAGAAGGCTTCCACGTTATCCAGGTAATTGTCCATCATGGTCTTGGCCGATTCTTCATAGCTGTAGACAAATGCTTTCTGCACCTCTTTTTTGGCCAGTTCGTCATATTCCTTGCGGGCGATCGAGATGAAGTTCAGGTAGCGTTCCCGCTGCTCCTTGGTGATCGACGGGTGCTGGTCCAGCCCTTCCTTCAGCGCGCGCAGGATGTCGAGGGCGTTGATACACTCCGTGTCGCGGCGGATCAAGGCGCTGGAGATGCGGTTGATGACATAGCGCGGGTCGATCCCGGACATGCCTTCATCCGGATGCTCGTTGCGCAGCTCTTCCAGATCGGAGCCTTTGAAGCCTTCCACCGTTTCGCCGTTGTAGAGGCGCATCTTCTTCAGGAGATCGGCCCCCTGCTTTTTCGACTCCTTCAACCGGGTCAGGATGGAGAAAATGGCGGCCGCTTTGAGCGCATGGGGAGCGATATGCACATGGCCCAGGTCGGATTGCTTGATCAGCTTGGCATAAATCTTCTCTTCATCCGTCACGCGCAGGTTGTAGGGGATCGGCATCACGATGATCCGGGACTGCAGCGCTTCGTTCTTTTTATTGGCGATAAACGCTTTGTATTCCGCTTCGTTGGTGTGGGCAATGATCAGCTCATCCGCCGATATCAAGGCGAAGCGGCCCGCCTTGAAGTTGCCTTCCTGGGTCAGCGACAGCAGGTGCCAGAGGAATTTTTCGTCGCATTTCAGCATTTCCTGGAATTCCATCAAGCCGCGGTTGGCCTTGTTCAATTCGCCGTCAAAGCGATAGGCGCGCGGATCGGATTCGGAGCCATATTTGGTAATGGTGGAAAAGTCGATGCTTCCGGTCAGATCCGCGATGTCCTGCGACTTCGGGTCGGACGGGCTGAAGGTGCCGATGCCGATCCGCTGGGCTTCCGAGAAAAAGATCCGGCGCACGGGAAAGTCTTCGATCCGCCCGCCGAACTCGGTTTCCAAACGCATCCGGTTGTAGGGGGTCAGTTCCCCTTCGATCTTCACGCCAAGCTCCGCTTCAATCTCCGGCCGCAGTTCACGGGGAATCAGATGGAGCGGCTCTTCATGCATCGGACAGCCGTCCAGGGCATAGACCGCTCCTTCGTCCGTTTTCGAATAATCTTCCAGGCCGCGCTTCAGCATCGTCACGATGGTCGATTTTCCGCCGCTCACCGGACCCATCAACAGCAGGATCCGTTTGCGCACATCCAGCCGGCGCGCCGCAGAGTGAAAATATTCCTCCACCAGCCGCTCAATGGCGCGGTCGAGGCCATAGATCTCCCGGCTGAAAAACGAATAGGAGCGGCTGCCGTCCTCGTTTTCTTCTACGCCGGCACTTTTGATCATGTTATATGCACGGGAATGTGCGGTTTGTGCGATCATGGGGTTTTTGCGCACGAGTTCCAGATATTCCGCAAACGTCCCTCTCCACGCCAGTTTCTCTTCACGGGCCCGGTGCTCTGCAATGCGTCTCAATATGTCCATGCAAGTCACTCCTCCCTTTAGCCCTTCTTTGTCGGCCCAATCATGTAATTTCATGTATATGTCCGCCAGCAACCCCACATTCATTTGAAAACGACACCTTTTCTTATCTTTATGCGGGGAATCCGCGCTTGTTAACCGGCTGGGAACAAAACTTTGCTGGCTTGAAAAAAGGGGAGCCTTGCGGAAGGAGAAGGACGGACGCCGCCGCAAAAAGTTCATCAGAATGCCCCAAACGGCGGGGATGCAATATTTGCAAACGGGGGACGCTACGCTATAATGGGGAGTGTATGTTGGGTACGAAAGGAGTTGTCCAGATGGGGACGTTTATCGTTGCCTTCGTTTTCGCCTCGTTCCTGTTCTTCATCCTCACCGCTGGATACAATGAGGATAAAACCTGGAATCTGTAACAAGGATTTCCCGCAACTCCCGCATGAAAAAGGCAGGCACCTTGGTGGTACCTGCCTTTTTGCATATGGAGTTACGCGAATACGCCGGTCCGGTTGACAATCGCCTGGTACAGCTCTTCCAGGGTTCCGCGCTGATCCACCGGATAGACGGGTTCGCCGCGGTCTTCCAGGTAGTTGGTAACCAGGAAGGTTTTCATGCCCAGCTTGCCCGCTACCATATCCTCCTGCATGTGGTTGCCGACCATGATGCACGCAGTCGGTTCCACGCCCAGCCGGTCGCAAATCTCTTGAAAGTACGCGGGATTGGGCTTGGTGTAGTGCGCCTCTTCATAAACCGTCACCAGCTCGAAATCGTCCGGCGCAAGCTCAATCCATGCCAGGCGGCTGTAGATCGCCTCTTTGGGAAAGACGGGATTGGTCGCCACCGCTACCTGGAATCCCTGCGCCTTGGCGGCCTCCACGATCTTTTTCGCCCACGGAGAGGGGAAGGTGAGATGGGAGAGGGAGGGGAAGACATCGCGGTAAAAGGCTTCAAACACCGGCCAGATTTCTTCCTTGCTCAACCCGCTTGTTTGAAGAAAATGCTCCGTAAACACTTCCTCATTCGTCTTGCCGGGGTCGTCGCTTGCGATCATGGCCTTGGTGGCGTCCCAGATCAGCGTCAGCAATTTCTTCGCGTCGAACCGGTCTCCCACATATTTGCCCAACTCCTGCAAGTATTGGGCGACAAACGGTTCGGTCCGCATCTCCAGCAGCGTGCCGTCCAGGTCAAACAAAATGGTGGTGCGTGTGCTCATCGTTCGATTGCTCCTCTGCTATTGATCTGCCAGCCGCATCGCGCGGGCCTGTCCCACTGAGGGCAGAGAGCAGGCCGGCGGCTTCGTCATGCAGCCTCTCTTCTTTTCCGTCAATTCAATCCGGGAAAACCGATTTGTCTCAGCGCTTCAAATACCACGATGGCCGCACAGTTGGACAGATTGATGGAGCGTGTTGCCCCGCCCATCGGGATCCGGATCACCTGCCCGGGGTACGCATCCGTCATCTCGCGGGGCAGGCCGGTCGTCTCCTTGCCCAGAATGATGTAATCCCCATCCTTGTAGGAGACGTCGGTATAAAGCTTCTCTCCCCAGGTCTCCACAAAGTAGAAGGTTCCCGGCCCGCTGCCGTGCTCGCGGACAAAATGGTCAAAGCTGTCGTAATGATGGATCGTCACGGCATGCCAATAATCCAGTCCGGCCCGTTTCAGATACCGGTCTTCGGTGGAGAAGCCGAGCGGGTGGATCAGGTGCAGATGGGTGCCCGTGGCGGCGCAGGTGCGGGAGATGTTGCCCGTATTGGCCGGGATCAGCGGTTCATGCAAAACAATATGTAGCGGCATCTGACTTGTTCCCTTCGTTCGTTCTCAACCTCTCTATTATACCGCCCCCCCATGATCGCCGCCACCTTGTAACGTGTTGGCCGATAGCTGCATCTAAAGAAAAAACGTATGGAGGGATGGATATGACCGGCCAAGAAAAAATACCCCGATGGCTGCGTCCTGCCTGGTACGGGCTGCTTGCTGCGGCTGCATGGATGTTGGCGGAGGGCATGCGCGATGATTTTAACTTCTTTCCGGCCATGGAAGCCTGGAGCATGATGCTGGGGTATATGGGGTTTTGCCTGATCGCCTGCACGTTGGTGATCGGTCCTGTCAAACAGTGGCTGCCTGCCAGGTGGACGGTCTATCTGCTGGCGCTGAGGCGTGACATCGGCATCATGGGGGGACTGGCGGCGATCCTGCATGTGATCCTGGTCGTGATCCTGTTCGAGGGAGAACCGCAACTGTTTTTTGCCGGTTCTCAGGAGATGATGGCAGGGTGGCTGGGGCTCTTTTTCTGGGATACTCCGGATGGCGGCCTGGAGCCAAACATGAGCATGGTGGGGATCGCCAACTACATGGGAGCGATCGCCATCCTTGGGCTGCTTGCCTTGTTTGCCACCTCATCCGATCGGGCGGAACGGTTCCTCGGAGGCGGAACGTGGAAGCGGCTGCACATGTACAATCCGGCTCTCTTTCTGCTGGTGACGTTTCACGGCCTCATCTATGTCCAATTAATCAAAGGAGAGCCGCATACGTACCGCGACATCCTCTGGATGACCGCCGCCGTGCTCCTCATCCGGATCGCCGCGTATACGACAACGGTGATCAAGCGCACACTCCAACAGAGGAGCCCTGATTGAACGTTGGTCTCTCCGGTTATCTCCCTGCAGCAATGCGAAAAAACGCGTAGCGAATCCGCGGGGTGTAGGCGGTCGAATCCAGGTACTGCCAATAGCGCATGCGGCTGTTGTAGGTATGGGCGTTGACCAGCGGCATGTTGTTGCCGTCCTTGGCCACGACGATCGTGTTGTGCTGCCAGCGGCCGTCGCCGTCAAAGTCATAGCAGATCACATCGCCCGGCTCCAGATAGGAGGGGTGGTTTACCGTCCGGGCGTACATCGGCGCCCTGCCCGATTTCAACAGCAGATAGAGGCTGTTTGCGACCGCCCAGCTGTAGCTCCAGGTCGGCCTAGGGCCGCCTCTGTACCACCAGCCTCTTCCCGGATTGCCCATCCCGATCATCGGAATGCCCCCGGCATGCAGGCATTGGGAGACAAAATTGGTGCAGTCCACGTCAAATTGCTTGTAGGCCGGGTTGTAGGAGTTCCAGTACCTCTCCGCATAGGCGACGGCGAGAGCCCGGTTGTACCCGCTGCCGTAGACGACCTCCTGTACCCCATGATCCGGTTCATCTGTGATCTCCTCCGGTTGGGGCGAAGGCTCTTCCAAGTGATGCTGTTCAAAATACCAGCCCCACGGCCAGAGGAACGCCCACTCATCGCCGTCCCGCTTCATCCGCACGGGCTGCACCCGCTGCTTCTCTTCCAAAAAAGTCTGGTCCCCCTGCACATAATACAGCTGCTGATGCAGCGAGAGGGCTGTTTCCACCTCGTCTTCCCCAAAGGAAGCTACGTACAGCGGGGTGGCTGTCGTTTTGGACTTCAGCGGCTTTGCCTGCCGAAGGCGAAAATGCTCCGCCCCTTCTGCCACCAGCTTGCGGTTGGAATCTTCCAAATAGTCGCGCAGCGCGTCCTGCCACGGTTTTCCCATTGTCCATCCCCCGTGTCACTCGTCTTCATCGCATTATATGACGACACCCGCGCGCAGCATGAGTGAAATTTCCCTTTGGGTCAGCGGATCGCTTTCGCGGACGCCTCGTTCGACAGGCATCCTTCGAGGCGCAGCAATTGTTCCTTGATCCACAATCCTCCCCCGTATCCGACCAGCGCCCCGTTGGAACCGATGACGCGGTGGCAGGGGACGATAATGGGGATGGGATTGCAGTTGTTGGCGCCGCCGATGGCGCGAACCGCTTTGGCCGCTCCGATGGCCAGCGCAATCTCTTTGTAGGAACGGGTTTCTCCGTACGGTATGGCGGTCAGCGCCGTCCAGACCGCTTTTTGAAAAGGGGTTCCGAACATCTCAAGGGGGACGTCAAACGAGCGCCGTCTTCCGGCAAAGTACTCTTCCAACTGCTGTCGGGCCGCCTGATTCATCGCATCGTCACGCACGGGTGTACCGGGCAGCATCTGCTTGCGGCACCACCGCTGCAAGGCGGCCAGCCCGGTCTCATCCGCTTCGAAGCCGATATAGCAAAGTCCCTTTTCCGTAGAAGCCAGCAGCAGATCGCCAATCGGCGACTGCATGGTGCTGTATCCCAACACATTTGCCATTTTTGCGATCCTCCCCCAAACACAGGATGATGTGCCGCATGACCTGCATCACTTCCCATGATAGCCCAACAGGAGCGGCATTGGCTATGTGGAGATCGCGGCTTCTCGGACGAATGCGAGCCCTTTTTCCACCTCAGCCAGGACCTCCGGCGAATTTTCATGCAATTTCGCCTGTTCCAGGGCGGCTTTTGCCTCCTCGCCGCCGATTTTGCCCAGCGCCCAGGCTGCGGTGCCGCGAATGACAGGGCGAGGATCGTGTTCCAGCAGGCGGATCAGCGTGGGGACGGCCGAGCGATCCTTGAAATGAGCCAGCGCGAGGATCGCATTGCGCTGGATCGGTTTCTTGCCCCGCCAGGCTGCCGAAGAGGCGCCGAACTTCTCTTGAAACTCCTTGTTGCCCATCGTCAACAGCGGCAGGAGCAGCGGCTTGGCGATCTCCGGATCCGGGGTGAACTCGGGATGGTGCGGGAAATGCTTCCCTCTGTTCTTCGGACAGACGGTCTGGCAGGTATCGCAGCCGTACAAGCGGTTTCCGATCTTGGCCCTGTATTCATCCGGAATGAAATCTTTTACCTGCGTCAGATAGGCGATGCATTTCTGCGCGTTCAATTGCCCACCCTGCACAAGCGCTCCCGTCGGGCATGCATCCACACACAGATTGCAGTCGCCGCATCCTTCTTCCACCGGGGTGTCGGGGGGAAGCGGCAGGTCGGTGACGAGCTCTCCCAGATAGACCCAGGAGCCGAATTCGGGCGTGATCACCGCGCAGTTTTTGCCAACCCAGCCGATGCCGGCCCGTTCCGCCACGGCCCGGTCAGAGAGGGCTCCCGTATCCACCATGGAGACCACGCGGGCGGCTGGCTCCAGCTGTTGGATGAACCAGGTCAACCTGGTCAGCTTGTCGCGCAGCACGTGATGGTAATCGGTTCCCCAGGCCGCCCGGCACAAAATCCCCCGGTACGCGCCCGGCTCCGATTTGGGCGCCCCCTCCAGCTTGGAGGGATAAGCCAGGGCGATGCTGATGAGCGACCTGGCACCTGCGAGCGAGAGCTGCGGGTCCACCCGCTTCTCGATATCCGGCTCCTCGAACCCCGATTCATACCCTTTTTCCCGGTGCGTCAACAGGCGCTCCTTCAGTTCCACGAACGGGTCCGCCGAAGCGAACCCGATCTTGTCGATCCCGATCTCTCTGGCGTAGTCGATGATCGCCTGCTTCGTCTGTTCCCAGTATGCCTTCTCCGTCACAGCTGTTTGATCGCCCCCGTCGCCAACTCGTCGCAGCGGTTGTTCCATTCGTTGTCCGCATGGCCTTTCACCTTGACGTATTGGACATGATGAATCTCCATCAGCCCGAGCAGTTCCTTCCACAAATCCTGATTTTCCACCGGCTGGTTCTTGCTGTTGCGCCAGCCGTTGCGCATCCAGCTTTTGTACCATCCCTGCTGAAAGCAATTGACCAGATAGGCGCTGTCGCTGTACAGCGTTACCTTGCAGGGCTCTTTCAACACGCGCAGCGCTTCGATGGCCGCTGTCAGTTCCATCCGGTTGTTGGTGGTATTCGCTTCCGCGCCGGACATCTCTTTTTTATGCTGGCCGTACAGCAGGACGGCTCCCCAGCCGCCCGGCCCCGGGTTGCCGGAGCACGCCCCGTCGGTATAGATCGTTACTTCACGCATCGGGAATCTCCCTTCCGTCTTGTTCATCTGTATTGTAGCATACTTCGCGGTTTTTCCCTCGTCCCGCAGGCTGTGCTATAATTTTCCGAGAAAAGGAGTGATGACCCATGGAGATCCGTATCGCGCACACGGTCGGCGAGCGGCTTCCCGGCTTTGCCCTGGGGGTGATCCGCTATGCCGGCGTCTCGTTGGCCGACTCGCCGAAACTGCTGCGGGGCAGGATCAATCTGTTTGTGGAATCGCTGCGCATCGAACGGGACGCAGCCGCCATCACGGAGATTGACGGGGTGCGCGAATGGCGCAGCGCCTTTAAAAAGCTGGGGATCGATCCGTCCCGCTACCGCCCCTCCTCCGAAGCGTTGATCCGGCGCCTGCTTGCGGGCAATCCGTTTTTCTGGATCAATTCGGGGGTCGACGTCAACAACTTCCTGTCCATCTATTACGCCCTGCCGTACGGACTCTATGATGCGGACAAGCTGACCGGGCCGATCACCTGCCGGCTTGGCGGCGCAGAAGACCGGTACGATGCGCTAAACGGGCGCGACGTGCATATGCAGGGCAAGCTGCTTCTGGCCGATCAGCACGGCCCGTTCGGCAGCCCTATCGTCGACTCGGTCCGCACCAGTGTCACGCCGTCCGCCCGCGAGCTGCTGCAGGTCATCTTCTTCCATGAAGCTCTTTCACCGGAGAAGCGGCAGGAGATCCTTGGCTCTTCGGCCCGGATGTTTACGGAGATCAATGGTGGCGAAGCGGTTCAGACGGAGCAGGTTCCTTCCTTGGTCTGAACACGACATGCTCCATGAAAAGCGCAAGGAGCACGCCCAGCAGCAAGCCGTTGCCAAACAGGTAGCTGACGAGCGGATGCAGGTGATGCCAGGCGCTGGCCGGGATAAACATCACCCCGATCCCCGCAAGCAGGGAGCTGCCGACCACCGTGATCGTCCGCTCGTCAAGCGGAAGGCGGGCGAGATCTTTCAGCCCGAAGCCCAGCAGCTGGGTAAAGGAGACAAACATGGCCGCATACGCGACGGGGAGCGGCAGCGCCGCCAGAAACCGGGAGACGTCCGGCAGCAGCGCGATCCCCATCAAGAGGGCCATGGCCAACATAAACGGCAGCCGCGCCGCCATCTTGGTCGTGGAGATCACCGCCGCCGCCAGCGAAAGCGGGATCATGCCCACCACGCCTGACAGACCGGAGAGCAGATGGGAGACGCCGGTAAACAGACCACCGCGGTTGCAGGTTTGCGCCGTTGCCTCATCTCCCACGGCTCGCCCCACCACCACCATGCTGGTGATCAGGTTGGTCAGCAGCACAAAGCCGGTCATCACGCTGGTGAAGAGGATTCCCGCATCAAAGCGCGGCGGCCCCCAAAAGAACAGCTGTGGCAGGACGAATCTCCCCGCAGCGGGATGAATCGGCTCCGTCCACCCCAACAGCGCGTATCCCGCCCAACCGACCAGCATGCCGAGCAGCACGGCGAATCCGGCGATTTGCCGCACGCGCAGAAGAACGAGTACCAGCGCAATCAAGCCGATGGAGAACAGGGCAATGCCGGGCTGCACTTCGCTCGCCTGCCGGTAGCCGATGCCGAGCATCCCTTTTATAAAATTGCTGCACAGGGCGATAGACAAGAGCATCATGTACGTCCCTGTGACGGTTGGTGTAAACAATCGCTGAAACCGCGCGATCCATCCCCCCGCTCCCAACGCGAAAAACAGGAGGCCCGCCGCGATCATCCCTGTCTGCAATGCCTGCCCGATCTCTCCTGGCGCGGTTCCTATACTCATCCCAATCTGGGAGAGGATGAGGAAAATCCCCCACCACAAGCCGGCTGGTCCTTCCATCATCGGATAACGGTGCCCTTTCCACACCTGCAGGAACGAAGCCAGGCCGACGAAAAAAAACGTCTGCTGCATAAAACGGGCCGTCTCCTCCGCGGACAAGCCGTATGCATCACCGATCACCAGCGGCACCGCCACATTGCCCGACACGGTAACGATCACCCACTGCAGCGCAGCCAGCAGGGTGATTCCCCATGGCGGCTTTTCATGCAACCCGTACCCCATCTGTCTACCTCTCCCTTCGTCAGCAGCGGAAAAAAATGCGTTTTCCCGCTTTGTCAGCGAAAAAACGCATTATGTCGCAATCATGCATGATGGTTTTATTGTAGGATACTCCCAGGCAAAAATCAATCTACGATAAGAAAACCCTGGGAATGTCCCAGGGAATCTTCCTATGTAATGGTGCCGGTGAAGGGACTTGAACCCCCACTCCCTCGCGGGAAACGGATTTTGAGTCCGTCGCGTCTGCCAATTCCGCCACACCGGCATTTGGATCTGTGCGATGGAGGAGGCACCCGGATTCGAACCGGGGGATAAGGGTTTTGCAGACCCGTGCCTTACCACTTGGCTATGCCTCCGAAAATAAAATGGAGCGGACGACGGGTCTCGAACCCGCGACCTTCGCCTTGGCAAGGCGACGCTCTACCAATTGAGCTACGTCCGCGTAAAATGGCTGGGGTACTAGGATTCGAACCTAGGAATGACGGAGTCAAAGTCCGTTGCCTTACCGCTTGGCTATACCCCAGTATATGGGGCGATCGATGGGAATCGAACCCACGAATGTCGGAGCCACAATCCGATGCGTTAGCCACTTCGCCACGACCGCCATGTATGGAAAGCTTGTAATGGCAGGGGCAGTAGGAATCGAACCCACACCAAAGGTTTTGGAGACCTCCGTTCTACCGTTAAACTATGCCCCTGCATCATGGTGGCTCGGGACGGAATCGAACCGCCGACACGAGGATTTTCAGTCCTCTGCTCTACCGACTGAGCTACCGAGCCGAAAACGAAAATGGCGGAGCTGACGGGACTCGAACCCGCGACCTCCGGTGTGACAGACCGGCGTGAACTCCAACTTCACCACAGCTCCAGATTTGGTTGCGGGAGCAGGATTTGAACCTGCGACCTTCGGGTTATGAGCCCGACGAGCTACCGGACTGCTCCATCCCGCGACGATCGGATGTCATCTCTTATGGCTGACCATCCTGAGGAAAATGGTGGAGGCTGACGGGATCGAACCGCCGACCCTCTGCTTGTAAGGCAGATGCTCTCCCAGCTGAGCTAAGCCTCCGCAACAACCCGCAAAGCGACGCTGCTTTGCGGAGAATCAATGCTTGAAATGGTGACCCGTAGGGGATTCGAACCCCTGTATGACAGCGTGAAAGGCTGCTGTGTTAAACCACTTCACCAACGGGCCGGATGTATGGCGGATGGAGTGGGATTTGAACCCACGAGACGAGTTATCCCCGTCTACACGATTTCCAATCGTGCTCCTTCGGCCTCTCGGACATCCATCCATGGCTCCTCGGGAGGGACTCGAACCCCCGACCGATCGGTTAACAGCCGATTGCTCTACCGACTGAGCTACCGAGGAATACGTGAAGGCTTGCCCCTTCAAAACTGGATACGCAAGATTCTTGCTGAAGGCTTGTTGTGGATAAGTCCTCGACCGATTAGTATTCGTCAGCTCCACGCGTTGCCGCGCTTCCACACCGAACCTATCAACCTCATCGTCTATGAGGGGTCTTACCAGCTTGACGCTGTGGGAAGTCTCATCTT
>NZ_JAALGD010000005.1:0-15530 GCF_011059135.1 Brevibacillus sp. SYP-B805
CTTCCCACAGCGTCAAGCTGGTAAGACCCCTCATAGACGATGAGGTTGATAGGTTCGGTGTGGAAGCGCGGCAACGCGTGGAGCTGACGAATACTAATCGGTCGAGGACTTATCCACAACAAGCCTTTAGCAAAATCTTGCGTATCCAGTTTTGAAGGTACAAACCTTTCTGCAAGCACTTTGATATTAGCAACACGGAGCTGTGGTGAAGCTGGAGTTCACGCCGGTCTGTCACACCGGAGGTCGCGGGTTCGAGTCCCGTCAGCTCCGCCATCTTTTCCGGCTCGGTAGCTCAGTTGGTAGAGCAGAGGACTGAAAATCCTCGTGTCGGCGGTTCGATTCCGTCCCGAGCCACCATGCTGTGAGCCATTAGCTCAGTTGGTAGAGCATCTGACTTTTAATCAGAGGGTCGAAGGTTCGAGTCCTTCATGGCTCACCAGCTCCATTCCACCCAAAGTGACGCAATGCGCTATCGCTTGTTCCGAGTGTGTCGGGAATCATACACCAGGAAAGGCTGTGCGGACGTAGCTCAATTGGTAGAGCGTCGCCTTGCCAAGGCGAAGGTCGCGGGTTCGAGACCCGTCGTCCGCTCCATTGAACAGAACAGGACGCTGACACATCGTCGACACCACTTGCCGACCGGCAGGTGGTGTTTCATGCTATATACGGCAAATGATCCCTGCCGGCACCTTTCACTATCTATTGGACTTGAGGGCAGTAGGCGGATTTGATACGATACATGAAGGACTCCCTAGAAACCATGGAGGTTTTATGAAAAGCAGTGAAGGAACAAAGAAAGCTACGGTAGTGGACTTCATGCGTGATGCCAGCTTCTTTGTCGAGCGAGGACAGCGCTTGCTATACCGTTACGATTATGAAAGAGCACTGCGTTGTTTTCGTCGTGCTGTCGAGATAGAACCGAACAATGCCGGGTATCACTGTCAACTGGCCAGTGCCCTGGCGGAAATGGGACGTTTTGAAGCTTCCAATGACGTGCTGCATCATGTACTGGACAACGTAGACGCCCGCATGGTGGATATATATTTTTATCTGGCCAATAATTACGCCCATCTGGAAGATTATCAGATGGCGGAGGAGATGGCGGTCACTTACCTGCAGAAAAGCCAGCATGGTGTCTATGCCGACGAGGCGGAGGAACTGCTGGACTATATCTACTTTGAACTGGATATGCCGCCCCGCCGTTTTTTCGAGCCGTCGGGAGAGGGGATCTATCAGCGGCATGAGGCGGCCAGACAATGTCTGGAAGAAGGCCGTTTTTTAAAAGCGCTCGAAATTTTGCAAGATATTGTGAAAACGGATGAATCCTTTATGCCGGCCTGGAACAACCTCTCGCTGGCCTACTATTATATCGGCGATTTTGAGAAAGCCCTGCAAACCATCGAGCAGACGCTGGAGCGCGAACCGGGCAATCTTCATGCGCTGTGCAACCTGGCAGTCCTGCTCTCCCATTTAAACCGGTCGGCGGAGCTTGTCGAGCTGCTGACCAGACTGAAAAAAGTCACGCCGATTCACTTTGAGCATATGTATAAGTTGGCAACCACGCTGGGAGTGCTGGGACAGCATCAGGAGGCGTATCGCTTGTATCAGCGCATGCTGCGGGTTGCCGGTCCGCAGGATCCCTGCATCTATCACTATGCCGCCATTTCCGCTTTGCTGACGGACAGAAAGGAACAAGCGGTGCGCTGGTGGCAAAAAGCCAAACAGCTGGATCCGGATGCCGGCATCGCGGATTATTATCTCCGGCTGGTGAAAGAGCGGCCGGACGGCGCAGCGATAGGCAGCATCCCGTATCATTACTGCCACCCGGAGCAGCTGACACCCCCCGATCAAACAAACTGGACGTGCCCGGAAGACTTCAAAGACAACCCGATGATTCGCGCTTCGCTGCTGTGGGCGCTGCAGCACGGCAAAGATGAAGTCAAACAGGTCGTTCTTCAAACCCTGACCTTGCTCGGCGATGCGGAAGCGGAGGCGGCGGTGCGGCAATTTTGCAAAGAAACGACCGATCCACACTTCCAGAAATTAGCTCTGCTTGCCTTGGCGGAAATGGGGGCTTCGCTGCCATACGAAGTGGCTTCCTCCACAGGCTCCGAAGGGACGGAGGACAAGGTGAGCGCGGCGATCAGGCAGCAGTTTGGGCAGGTTGACCGTCAGTTTTGCGCCTGGGCGCTGAAACTGTGGCAAGCATACAGGTCCATTCAGGAGCCGATCCGGATTCGGAAAGAGACGGCCTGGTTGGCGGCGATGGAATATCTGTACGGAAAGTTGGCAAACGCTAAACTGAGCCGGACGGAGCTGGCAGACAAATACGGAGTCTCCCTGCCGACGATGGCTAAGTGCATTCGTGCGCTCTCTGTCTTGATTTAAATCAATTACAATTTTATAATAAGTATAAAAAGACAGGCGCAAATGGAGGGTGTGGAGCAATGAGCGAACAACAAAAAGTGTATGATGTCATTATTGCAGGGGCAGGACCGGCAGGCATGACTGCTGCGGTATATACATCCCGCGCCAATATGTCCACGCTGATGCTGGAGAGAGGGATTCCGGGCGGGCAGATGGCCAATACCGAAGAGATCGAGAACTATCCGGGCTTTGGTCACATTCTGGGGCCGGATCTCTCCAACAAAATGTTTGAGCATGCCCAGAAATTCGGGGCGGAATATGCCTACGGGGAAATCAAGGAAATTTCCGACGGGTATCCGTACAAGCGCGTCAAAACCGACGACAAGGAATATCTGGCAAAATCGGTCATTGTGGCAACGGGAGCCGAACACCGCCTGCTGGGTGTACCGGGTGAAAAGGAATTGTCCGGCCGGGGCGTTTCCTACTGTGCGGTGTGTGACGGCGCCTTTTTCCGAGGGAAGGAGCTTGTCGTGGTAGGCGGCGGGGATTCGGCGGTAGAGGAAGCGGTTTTCCTTACCCGCTTTGCGACCAAAGTGACCATCATTCACCGCCGCGATCAGTTCCGCGCTCAAAAAATCCTGCAAAAACGGGCGTTTGAGAATGAGAAGATCGAAGTGATCTGGGATACCGTTGTGAAGGAGATCCGCGGGGAAAACGTGGTCCAAAGCGTACTCCTGGAAAACGTTAAAACGGGGGAACAGCGGGAAATGCCGACCAACGGGGTCTTCATTTACGTGGGGCTGGATCCGCTCACTGCCAGTGTGCAGCATCTGGGAATCACCA
The DNA here is from genome assembly GCF_011059135.1 of Brevibacillus sp. SYP-B805. Lineage (GTDB taxonomy): Bacteria > Bacillota > Bacilli > Brevibacillales > Brevibacillaceae > Brevibacillus_F. The sequence goes on from NZ_JAALGD010000005.1 coordinate 3,211, forward strand.
ATGAGGCGGGCTATATCCTGACGGATGAACGGATGCAGACCAAGATCGCCGGCATTTTTGCAGCGGGCGACGTGCGTGAAAAAATGCTGCGTCAAGTGGTGACGGCAACGGGAGACGGTTCCATCGCCGCGCAATCGGCCCAGCATTACGTGGAAGCGCTGGATGAACGGCTGAAAGAGGAAAATGTCACAATGTCTTAACCGTTTTGTAACATGGGTGAAATATTGGCAGGTTAAGATAAGGACGATGAATTGACCCCCTTATCTATATACAGCCATTTGCGCGGCCGATCGTCAGCCGCGCCTTTTTTTTGCCGGTGAAAACCTGTTCGATTCGCATCAGCATTATGGTATGCTTAATAGAGGATCGGAGGAGGCGAACAGAGAGATGGAAGAAACGACAAACAAGGCGATCAATCTGCTGATTATCACAGGCATGTCCGGGGCCGGCAAGACGGTGGCCGTGCAAAGCCTGGAGGATCTTGGCTTCTTTTGTGTCGACAACCTGCCGCCCATCCTGATCCCCAAATTCGCAGAATTAATCAAGCAATCAGGAGGCGGCATAGAGCGCGTCGCCTTGGTGATTGACCTCAGGAGCCGCGAATTTTTTGACAGCCTGGCCGAAGCGATCGACCAGATCAACACGATGGAGGGCATCTCCTTTCATATCTTGTATTTGGACGCGAACGACCAGACGCTCGTCTCCCGCTACAAGGAGACGCGCCGGCGTCATCCGCTCTCTCCCAACGGCTCGCCGCTGGAGGGCATTCATGCGGAACGGCGGCTGCTGCAGGAGATGAAAGGCAGAGCCCATCAGATCATTGATACCAGCCAGATGAAACCAGCCCAGCTGCGGGATAAAATCATCAGCCAATATACGCAGCAAAGCTCTTCGTTGACGATCAACGTGCTCTCCTTCGGCTTTAAGTACGGAGCGCCGATTGATATCGACCTGCTGTTCGATGTGAGATTTCTGCCCAATCCGCACTATATCGAGGAACTGCGGCCCAAGACAGGATGTGATCAGGAAGTGGCGGATTACGTCATGCAGCATCGGGAGACCCAGGAATTTCTGGTGAAACTGCTTGATTTTCTGTCGTTTCTGTTGCCACATTATCAACGGGAAGGCAAAAGCCAGCTGGTGATCGGGATCGGCTGCACGGGCGGAAAACATCGATCCGTCGCCATTGCCGAGCATATCGGGGAGTACTTTAAAAAGGATTACGCCGTGCGGGTCAGCCACCGTGACATGGAAAAGAACAAATAAGCATAGGATGGCGGAAAAGAGATATACCGCGAGCCGACAGAACGAACGGACCTGGCTCATGAGGAGAAAACGAGGTGACATATGTCAGCAGGGAGAAAGGGGAAAGCGGATCTGCTGCGCGTTGTCGTGATCGGCGGGGGCACGGGGCTGTCCGTCCTGTTGCGCGGTCTGAAACATGAACCCGTCCATATCACGGCGATTGTAACCGTTGCCGATGACGGAGGGAGCTCGGGGAGACTGCGGGAAGAGATGGATATGCTTCCCCCCGGAGACATTCGCAACGTGTTGACGGCTCTCGCAGATACGGAACCGCTTATGGAAAAAGTGATGCAATACCGCTTCTCGTCGGGGACGGGATTAGCTGGACATAATTTGGGAAATCTATTACTTGCCGCCATGAACGAGATCACAGGAGATTTCGTCACGGCCGTCAAGAAACTGAGCGGCGTTCTCGCGGTACGCGGGGACGTGTTGCCTGCGTCTACCCAATCCATCCTGCTGAAAGCGGAGATGGAGGACGGCACCATCGTTTCCGGCGAATCGCAAATTCCGCTGGCGGGAAAGCGCATCAAGCGGGTCTTTTTGGAGCCGGCGGATGCCATACCGCTGAGTGAGGCCGTCCAGGCGATTGCGCAGGCGGACTTGATTCTGATCGGGCCGGGCAGTTTGTACACAAGCATCCTGCCCAACCTGTTGGTTCGCGGCCTGTTTGAGGAACTGCAGCGTTCATCGGCCCCGAAAGTGTATATTTGCAATGTAATGACCCAGCCGGGTGAAACCGATAGTTATACGGCGGCCGATCACGTGGAGGCGCTGTATGCGCATGTCCATCACCCGTTTTTGGAAACCATTATCGTCAATTCTGCCGATATCCCTGCGGCGGTATTGGAAAAATATGCGGAAAAAGGAGCAATGCCTGTCCGCTGTGATCTGGACCGCTTGACCGCGCTGGGGCTGGAGGTTATCGCCAAGCCATTGGTGACGTTTGAGGGAGGATACCTTCGCCACGATGCACGGGCGGTCAGCCAGCAGGTGATCAGCCTGATGAAGCAGAAGAAGGGACTGCCGGAGTAACCGGGGGGCTCTCCGGCTGCGCAGGGAAGCGGTTCGACGCAGTGTCGCCGGTAGGAAGCACCCTCGGGGCACCCGGATCCGGCTGCGCAGGGAAGTAGCTCGACGCAGTATCGCCGGTAGGAAGCACCCACGGGGCACCCGGATCCGGCTGCGCAGGGAAGTAGCTCGACGCAGTGTCGCCGGTAGGAAGCACCCACGGGGCACCCGGATCCGGCTGCGCAGGGAAGCAGTTCGACGCAGTGTCGCCGGTAGGAAGGAGTGTGGAAGACGATGTCGTTCGCCGCGCATACCAAAAAGGAGTTAACGATGCTGGAAACGCCTGACTGCTGCAGCAGGGCGGAGCTGGCAGCCTTGATCCGCATGAACGGGAGCATTCATTTCGGTTCGGGACGGTTCATTCTGGACGTATCCACCGAAAACGCGGCGATTGCCAGACGGATCTATTCGCTGATCAAGAAGGTGTTTCAGGTGCATACGGAACTGTTGGTCCGCAAGAAAATGCGCCTGAAGAAAAACAACGTGTACATCGTCCGTATTCCGCATCAAGCGCGTGAGATTTTGGAAAACCTTCGGATTATGGATCAGCAGCTCTCGTTTTATCCGGGAATTTCACCCGAATTGATCAAGACTTCTTGCTGCCGGGCCGCCTATCTGCGGGGCGCCTTTTTGGCGGGGGGGTCTGTCAATCACCCCGAAGCTACCAGCTATCATCTGGAGATTTTCACCGCCTATCAGGATTTCTGTCAGGCGTTAACCAAGCTGGCCAACCGTTACCGGCTCAATGCCAAATGCATCGAGCGGAAAAAAGGCTACGTGATGTACATCAAGGAAGGCGAGAAGATCACCGCGTTTCTGAGCTTGATCGGGGCGCATCAGGCGCTCCTCTACTTTGAAGATGTGCGGATCGTCAAGGACATGCGCAATTCCGTGAACCGGCTGCACAACTGCGAGATTGCCAACATCAACAAAACCGTGAATGCCGCTACCCGGCAGATGGAAAACATTCAGCTGATTCAGCGCGAGATCGGACTGGACAATCTCCCGACACGGCTGCGAGAAGTGGCGGAACTTAGACTTGCGCATCCCGACATGAATTTAAAAGAGCTCGGCGAAATGATTCCCAGCGGCTCGGTGAGCAAATCGGGAATCAATCACCGCTTGCGGAAAATTAACGAAATCGCCGAGAAGTTACGAGAAAAACAAAATATTTCCCTCTCGTAAAATGGTATAATATCTGGAAATGAATGTGGAAAGTGAGGAGGTACAGCTATGGTACAACAGCAGGTGTTGGTTAAATTAAAAACAGGATTACAAGCACGCCCTGCGGCATTTTTTGTTCAAGAAGCGAACCGCTTTGCCTCTGAGGTGTTCGTGGAAAAGGATAACAAAAAAGTAAACGCCAAAAGCATCATGGGCATCATGAGCCTGGCGATCAGTTCGGGCACGGAAATCACCATTTCGGCGGAGGGGCCGGACGCTTCCCAAGCGGTGGCAAGCTTGGCCAATCTGGTCTCGAAAGAGGAATAAGCTTCACCGGTAAGAAATCACCAGACTGACGACAATCAGCTGTTTGAGGCATGGAGGAATGGGACCAGGCGAGCTCCTTTGACGACCGGCTCAGCGGAGAAACAAAGACGCGGGGGCACGGGGGGCGTGAGTCTCACATCCCTGAGGCGCCCAGATGTTGAGCCCCCCGCCCGCGTCGCGTTTCGGAGCGGACAAAAGCCCACTTCCTCGCGGGTCGTCAAGAGAGCGAGCAGGAACCATTATCCATGATCGATGGACTTTGTCTGCACACTGAACACTTCCCCGTTGGAAGTGTTTTTTCTTTTGGCTTCTTTTCACACAACAGGCATGCAAGGTCGGCGCTTGTGGCTCCTTGCCGAGGCGCTGACGGCGTCGAATGCGGCTGCGTGCATGGACGGCCATGAAATGGGCATTGCTAAATCATGAAGGGAAAGGGGGGATTGGATGAGCGACAACAGCGCTGACCGGCGCGACTCCTTGTACGAAAGCCGGGAAGACAAGTTGATGGATATCGATCGCATGGTCAACGAAGGGCTTGGCGGCGGGGTTGTGTCCCCGCAAAACGGACTGATCGGGGAGACCACCACGGATTCCATGGAGTCGGACGATACATAGGGTCGTCCGTCAGCACAAAGACAGGAGGATCGAAATGAACGTCACACGCGCGCAAGAAATTGTCCGCTCTGCTGACAAGATTACCGTAACCTATCAAGGAGAGCCCGTCTGGATCGACGGCGTGGACGAAACGTCAGCCATGGCACGCGTCCATCCGGAGAACAATCCCACGGACACCAAAACCGTTGCCGTGGCCGATCTGGTGGAGAAATAAGAAAAACTCGGCGATCATGCCGAGTTTTTCATTTTGGTCGGGTGTGTTCTTACTTGGATGCCGGATTGGAAGAAATCACCGCGTCAATCAAGCCGTATTCTTTGGCTTCCTGCGCGGAAAGGAAGTTGTCACGATCGGTATCCTTGGCGATCCGTTCGATGGGCTGGCCGGTCCGCTCTGCGAGAATGCGGTTGAGATGGTCTCGCATGCGCAGGATGCGTTTCGCGGCGATTTCGATGTCGCTGGCCTGCCCCTGTGCACCGCCCAGCGGCTGATGGATCATGATCTCGCTGTTGGGCAGGGCGTAGCGTTTGCCGGGTGCGCCGGCAGCCAGCAGGAAAGCACCCATGGAAGCGGCCATCCCGACACAGAGGGTGGAGACATCCGGCTTGATGAACTGCATGGTGTCGTAAATCGCCATCCCCGCCGTGATGGAACCGCCCGGGCTGTTGATGTAGAGCTGAATGTCCTTGTCAGGATCCTCCGCCGCCAGGAACAGCAGCTGGGCGACGACGATGTTTGCCACCACGTCGTTAATCGGAGTTCCCAGGAAGATGATGCGATCCTTTAACAGACGGGAGTAAATATCATAAGCACGCTCACCGCGGTTGGTTTGTTCGATGACGGTGGGAATCAGGTTCATATGCATATAGGTTCCTCCTCTCTATACCAAATATCATACACAATTGGTCAGTAAAGGTCAAACACTGGAGCAAAAATCATGTTCTCAGTAATCCCAAAAATGTGCAAACCTAAACATGGTCAGTGACAAAAAGCTTGACTCGTATGCCGGATAATCCCCATCACGGCACCGAGGAACATCATCCAGACCACGACTGTCAAGAGGAAGCCCAAGATCGGGATGCCGGTGACCAGCAGAACGGCCGCAATTCCGATCAGTTCCGACAGCAGCGGGTGAAGGCGCCATCCAAAGCGTTGGGTCAACCATACCCCGACCCACGTGCCCACAAAAATCTTGGACACAAACGCTAGCAGAAAAAGGGAAGCGAGCAGGGCGAGCGCCAATGGAATGCCGACGACCGTCAGAAGCAGAATGACACACACGAGCGGGAGGACAAACAGCGCCAGCGCCCCGATGCCGATGCTCGCCGCCAAACGCCCTTCCCACTGCCGGTGCACGCGTTTGACCGCAGCCGGAAACAAATAGCGGAGCAACAGCCACAATACCAGTGTACTCACGACAGACGTAAATAGCGCAATCAATGGGAAAAAGAAATGGGTCTTTTTTTCGAGATCTTTCGGTGCATAGCGCTCCTGGCCGGTTATCGTGGCTCCTGGAGCAATCACGGCTTTATGCGGGCTCGAATAGACGATGTCGCCGCCAATCACGGCGGTTGAGTCGATGGTCAGCTGTTTGCAGGCAAGAGTGGAGATTCCTTGTCCCACATGTCCGGTAATGCGCATCTGGTCAATGAACCCGTTCGCTTCTTTTCCCACTTTGCCAAATAGGTCTACCGTTTTGGCCAACGCTAGGATGCTACCATTCACCACGCTGTCCTTATCGATCACCAGATGATCCGTCACCACGGTTACATTGCGGCTGACCTTGCCCGTGATATCCAGATGATGCGTAAACGCTCTCACATTGCCGTCTACTATGCCGGATATATCGGTTTGGGCGGAGAAGGAGAGGACATCTCCCTTCACTTCACCCAGCACCTGAATATTTTCGGAAAACACGTAAAGATCGCCCTCGACGGTTCCTTCGATCACCGCTTTGCCGGCATTGACAGCCAGATCGCCGTGGATAACCTGGTCACGGGGCAGGATGTAGGTGTCTTGCTTGATTGTGCCGAAAGCGTAGGCTGCTCCTCCCGTCATCAGGCTGAATACCAGCAGGAGAGCCAGGAGCCAGCAGGTTCGCCTCACTTCTTTTCCCTCCCTTCCATCCGTGACCATTGGGCGGGACGATTCCGTGTATTCAACAGGACCAGCGCCGCCAACAGCATCGCAAACAGGAAGGCGATCTCGGAGGAATTGGTTTCCGGAGAGAGAAGGAAGCTGCCGGCATTATCCCGCAGCCAAAAGGCGGATATCCAGAACAGATCGGACTGCCAGGCCGACCAGGTAGCCGCGAGCCATTCCATGACCTGATTCTGCAGCATGTAGAAGTAAAGCAGGAACATGCCAACGCCTGCGGCCAGCCAGCGGGCATGGCGGAAAGCACGCTGCTGCCGATTCTGTCTGTGCAGGGAAGCAATCGCGTCTATCTGCACCTCCGTAAGACGATCCAAGCGGATGGGGAGGTTTTCGCTGTCTGACTCGGCAAACGTCATTGCGAACAATGTCTGATCGGCCTCAAGGCGGCGGAGGGCTTCCTGGCACTGCGAACAGAAGGGCAGATGCTGCTGAACCGCAATCCGTTCTTCGTCCGACAGTTCACTGTCCACGTACATCATCAATGTCAGCTCGTCAATATGTCGCATCGACCATTCTCCTTTCCCGCACTTGATGCTCAAACATCTCTTTCAACTGTTTCCGCGCCCGGAACAAACGGGTGCCGACCGTATTCTTGCTCATCCCGACCAGCTCGCCGATTTCGTCATAGCTCAGCTGCTCGCTGAAACGCAGGGTGACAATGAGGCGGTCGGTCTCATCCAGCTGTTTCAGCAGCTCGTGCAGATGAGCCTGGAACTCTTTCTGCAGCAGGCGAGCCTCCGGCGTGTCGCTTTGCTGAACGTCCGCTTTCTGCAGCTGATAATGGATTTGTTCGTCCTCCATGGCGATGTCCCTCTTCTTTCGGAGAAAATCAATACAGGCATTGGAGACCAGACGGTACAGCCAAGCGTGGAAGGGAAGGGACTGATCGAATTTGTGAAGGTTTTGCGCCACCTTCAGCCAGATTTCGTTGTACACATCTTCGGCGTCATGATACGAGTAAATCATTTTGCGGACAATGCGCAAAACGCGTTGGCCGTACAAGTGGACAAGGGAGTGGAAGGCATGGGAATCGCCCGACAGGAACTGCGTGATATAGACGACTGCCTGCCGGTTTAACTCCGCAATCTGTTCACGCTGCTGATCATCCATCCTGTTCCCTCCCTCCGAATGGTAATACGGCGCGACCGGCGGATAAATTTCACCGGTCGTCAACAATGGCTACGCATCGGGATCGTCGTCGATCTCGGTGAGATCAACCGCTACCCTGAGGGCAGCCTTCATCTTCCGTCCTTTGATCAGCGTATATTCGCTGATGTGCTGCCCCTCGAGCCGGTTGATCGCTTCCGCCAGTTTTTCCTCATCATCGAAAGGCTCGATCGTGAGCAGGCATTCCTCTTCGTTAGCTTCCTGGTAGATCAGATAATAGCGCTCCTGTGCCACGGGGTTCTCTCCTTATCGATATCATAACAGTATTTATCCACAGTATTATCCACATAATGTGCACAAAACACTTGTTCGTGGTAAAAAATATTGTCCAAACAACCGTACTAGGGAAAAAATTGCGAATAATTGAAGGATAAATAGTACTGCCGTTGAATATTACATAGTTGAACCAATCATTTTATGAGACAAAAGGAGTGTTTTCCATGCTTCGCAAGCTACCAGTATTCCTGTTGACAGCTGCGCTGCTCACCGGTGCGACCGCAGGGCAGGCTTTTGCAGCAGGGTCCGGCGTGCAGACGGCCGTCAATGAAAAGATCAAAGTGACTCTGAACGGCAAGCCGCTTGCGCTGCCTCAAGATCCGGTTAGCTATAACGGCATTACCTATGTCAATGCCAGTGCCATCGCTCTGGCGTTGGGCGGTACGGCTGCCTGGGACACCGCGACCAAGTCCGTGCTCATTGCCAAAGGAAACAAACTGGCCATCCGCATGTTCCAAGACAATCCGGTTGCCTACAAAAACGGCAAATTGGTAAAAGTGCCGGGCGTAGCTCGTCCGACCACCGGTGCGGTACTTGTGCCGCTCGTCTTCCTGGTTCAGGAGTTGGGCGGGAAGATCGTCCTCGACACCAAGACCAAAACGTACAACATCACGATCAAAAGCGACCTGTAAGGAAGCTTTTTAGCGTTGTCCGCCCGTAATCTATCCCTTATAATGAAACGGAGTTTATACTAACGGGATAGATGGACGGGGGATTGCAGCGTCATGAAAACGATTATCTACGGCGTCATCGTATTGTTCGTGATCATTGTCGGCTTGACCATCTGGGTGACCAATAAAGCATATTCACGCAAAGACGAGTAAACACGATCATAAAGTTTGCACAAGAAACGTCCTCATATGGAGGGCGTTTTTTTCATGTGACGGCACAAAAACTGGAAAACCATTTTATAAATCAATATTTTTGATGAATATCATCGAATAAGTTAATAATTTTACGTGTTGCAAATTTTCATATTTATTTTAAAATGAATCAAGTACAAGTTATCGAAATTATTTTTCTACAAACAAAGAGGGGGAACTATGATGAATAAGAGAAAGATAGCGTTTCTTTCAACTGTGTTGGCGGTAGGGACTGCACTTGCGGGCTGTGGCGGCGGTGCGACAACAAACAGCAGCGGTCCGGCACAACAGCCCAGCAGCGATGCGGGACAAGCAGGCGGCGCTCAATCGGGCGGAAAAATCATCATCGCTTCCGTAGGGCCGCTCTCCGGTTCGGCCTCCGATTACGGTGAGACAGCCAAATCCGGTGCGGAATACGCGCTGAACCAAAAGAAAGAAGAGTTCAAAAAGCTGGGCTTCGATCTGGAGCTGCTCGCGCAGGATGACCAGGCCGATCCAAAACAGGCGGTGGCCGTTGCCGAGATGGTGATTACCAACCCGGATGTGCTGGCGGTGGTAGGTCACCCGACCACAGGTGCATCGACGACCGCATCCGTGAAATATGAGCAAGAGAAACTGGCAATGGTTTCCCCGTCGGCGACCGGTTCCAAGCTGACCGAAGAAGGCAAAAAAGTTGTTCACCGCATCTGCGCGCGCGACGACCAGCAAGGTTCCAAAGCCGCGATTTACGCCAAGAATCAGCTGGGCGTAAAAAATGCGTTCATCGTGCATGACAAGCAGGCATACGGCCAAGGTCTGGCGGAAGAAGTGAAAAAGCAATTTGAAGCGGATGGCGTGAAAATTCTCGGATTCGAGGGCGTAACGGCCGGTGAGAAAGATTACAGCGCGATTGTGAACCAAATCGTCGCCACCAATCCTGACCTGATCTACTTCGGCGGCTACTACGCGGAAGCGGGGATTATCGTGAAACAGGCTCGTGAAAAAGGCTTTAAAGGCATCTTCATGGGCGGCGACGGTCTGGATTCCGCAGACCTGCTGAAAATCGCCGGTGACGCGGCGAACAACGTCGTCTTTACCTCTACGGTAGGCGACATCTCCGCCACCGAGGAAGGCAAAAAGTGGATCGAGGAATATGAAAAAGCAACCGGCAAAAAGGTAGGGATCTTTACCTCCTTCGGTTATGATGCCATGAATGTTACGCTGAACGGCGTATTGGAAGCAATCAAGGCAAACGGCGGCAAAAAACCGACCCGCGAACAAGTTCTGGATGCGATCCACAAGACAACCGATTTCCAAGGCCAGTTCGTGAAAGTTTCCTTCGACGACAAGGGGGACAACAAGTACGCGCAGGTATTTGTGTACAAGTATGAGAACGGCCAAAAAGTATACTTGGGTGAAGCGAAGTAGTGACCGTAATCTGAACAAGCCGGATCGGCAGCAATCGGAAAACCGTCCTGGACCTCATGGGGTCAGGGCGGTTTTTCTTTTTGACGGTTGCGTCTTTATCCGTCAATTCCTTGTTTGGAGGGCAGGCGTTTTTCGGTTATAACGATTTTTCGAAACAAATGTAGGGCAGCTTCCGGAAAGGAAAGGATATTTCTCCCCTCCGTTGGTACCCGTTTTTTTCATAGAGATGAAGGGCGATCATGTTCCCGCTGTACGCATCCAAATGAACGGCGGGATATCGATGCTGTTTGGCAAATTCCTCCGAAAACTGCAGAAGTTTTTGGCCGAGACCCTTTCCTTGCGCAGCCGGATCGACAACCAGCCGGTGGATCACCAAAGCGCTGCAGCTTTCCCAGTTGATATTGGCATACGCTTTTGGTACTTCTTCATTCAGGGTAACGGCTGCGATGAAGCGATCGTTTTCCTTGATACCGTAAAGCTCGCCTTTTTTGATGTCCCGTTGAATGACGAAGCGGTTGGGATAGAAGAAGTCCCACTGGTCAATGCCATTCCGGCGAAGATGATGCTTGGCCGCCGCGAACAAATTGAGCAACTCTTTGGTATCCGTCACTGAAGCCTTGATCATTTCCATAGCCATCGCTCCTTGTCCTACTCGTGGTTCCGCAACGAACGATACATCAACCGGCAAACCTCGACCGTGTGAAATGGATCGGATTCCGGGGCAATCAGCCGCTGCACACCGTTTCCGTACGAAAAAGCATGGAAAAATGCAACCAGCTGCTGTTCATGCACAGCAGCCGGTATGACCCCGAACCGCTGGCCGATTTGGATCCATAGGGAGCCGGTTTGCAGGAAATGGGCGTCCACTTTCTGCAGGACACGCTTGATGACGGGATCGTCCTGGCGGTGGAAAAGGTACAGGAATATCCGATGCGGCAGGAGCGTGTCATGTTCAGCAGCAGCCGGATGGAAGCTCGCGGGCAGCATCTCCATGTGCCGTTCCAGGATCAATCCCAACAGTTCATCTTTGGTCCTCATATAATGATAAACAGCTCCTTTTGAAAGGCCGGTCCTGCTCACGATTTCCTGCATGGTTGTTCCGCGGCATCCTTTTTCCAGGATGAGTTTTTCCGTAACAACAAGGATACGCTCCAAACTTTTGTTGTGATGATTCATTGCTGCTTGATCTGTTCAAGTCGTTTTCGGGAATGACGGCGATAAGCCACGGTCCACACGATGGCTGCGCCAATGAAGCCATACGTCACGAAGTTGGAGACGACCAGGAATTCGCTAACCGACAGTTGGAAGACAAGGATGCTGCGGAGGACGGCTTCCCCAACCAAGGCGATTCCCCAAACGAATGTCATGAGCCGGACAACAAAGCGGAAGTAGGGATACTGCCAATTGCTTTCAAACTGTGAGACATTTTTCGGATGATTGCCGACTGTAAAACGCAGCGCAAAATAATAGATAAGCGGCCGGCGAAAGAAAAGGGAACCGAGAAAGATCAAGCCCAATAAGGCGGTTACATAAGACTCTCGCAATAGGATAAATCGTTCGTTCCCGCCTAACGCCACTGCGCCAAGACTGAAGAGAAAGCCGGCCAGCATAAAGGACGCAAATACGTCCAACCGCCGGTTCTTCAAAAGGTGGTAGAGATTGTCGATAAGAGGGATGCAGGTGGCGACTGACAATGCGGCAATGCCGGTCATGTGCTCCAGCAGCAAGTGGTAAACCGCCAGAGGAAGCGCTCCGTTAATCATGAGTGTTACGAGAATGCTGCGGATAATGGTTTTTCTGTCGATCACGCGGGGAATCGAGTTCATGCATAATCACTCCAAACATTTTAGATACCGACCGTCGGTTTGTATGGATTTACTATACGGCACCGACCAATGGTCTGTCAATGGGGCAAAAAAATAAAAAAACCGGCGTGACAGCCGGTTGTTTGTTGGCGATATGGTGCGCCC
>NZ_JAALGD010000005.1:15628-242304 GCF_011059135.1 Brevibacillus sp. SYP-B805
CCGATAGGAGCACCCAACTAACGGCGTCTAGGCGTGGAAGGGAGGAAGTGGGGAAAGACGCCGTAAGTCGGGCACTTCCCTCCCCACGCAAAGCGTCGGTCGGGTCGTCGAACAGGTTTCCCCCTATGGGGGAAAAGGTTCGACTCCACAACGATAGGCAATTAAAAAACCGGCGTGACAGCCGGTTGTTTGTTGGCGATATGGTGCGCCCGATAGGAGCACCCAACTAACGGCGTCTAGGCGTGGAAGGGAGGAAGTGGGGAAAGACGCCGTAAGTCGGGCACTTCCCTCCCCACGCAAAGCGTCGGTCGGGTCGTCGAACAGGTTTCCCCCTATGGTGGAAAAGGTTCGACTCCACAACGATAGGCAATTAAAAAACCGGCGTGACAGCCGGTTGTTTGTTGGCGATATGGTGCGCCCGATAGGAGTCGAACCTACGCAAGACGCGGTTCCGGAGACCGCCGCTCTATCCACTGAGCTACGGGCGCATGACGTTGCTCATTTATTATATAAACTGACGCGGAAAAATGCAAGAAAGCAGTGAATTCATATTTTGGCAGGAAAATTGCATAGCGACTTCGAATATAATGAATGGAGAAAGAAGCCTTGGCTTTCAGTTCATTGGAAGGGGGTCGGAACTGAATGAATATGGGGCTTGGTCTTTATCAGGAGCAGACGCTGAAGCTGGTGATGACTCCGGAGTTGCGGCAGGCGATCACGATCCTGCAATATTCCACGGCAGACCTGATTTCCTATTTGCAGGAGCAGGCGAACGAGAATCCGGTCATCGAACTGCAGGAGATCAGCGCTGCGGCGGATTTGGCCGCAGCAAAAGCGGAACGGCCCGCGCCGGAAGTGGATTGGAAAGAGCTGATCGGCAACCGGGCGACAGGCGAGTATAGTGTGGCGAAAAATGAAAACACTTACAATCCGATTGATCATGCGCATAAATCCGGCTCTACGCTGTATGAGCATCTGGAGAGCCAGCTGGGTCTGGTCAAAGGATTGACCGACGGACAGAGAAAAATCGCGCTCTATTTGATCGGCAATCTGGATGAGAAAGGGTACCTGGAGATCAGTCTGGAAGAGGTGGCCCACCGCATGGGGGCGGCGCTCGACGAAGTGGAAGACATGTTGACCGTCATCCAGCATTTCGACCCGGTCGGCGTTGGCGCGCGGAGTCTGGAAGAATGCCTGCTGCTGCAGCTGCAGCATGAGGGCCTGGATGACGAGAAGGTGGTCCGGGTGGTGCGGGATCATCTGGCCGATCTCGCCAACAACCGTTTTCAGCGGATTGCCGAGAAGCTGTCGTGCAGCATTCAAGAGGTGCAGGAGATCGCTGATCGGGTGCGCTCGTTGAACCCGCGCCCGGGAGCCTCATTCAGCCATGGCGAGACCCGCTATGTGATTCCGGATGTAACGGTGGAGAAGGTGGGGGGCGAGTACATTGTCCTGGTGAACGACATTTCCGCTCCGCGCCTGGTGATCAACCGGTTTTACGAGAAAATGCTGAAGGAGCAAAAAAGCCAGGATGAGGCGCGTCAATTTATTCATGAGAAGCTGAATGCGGCGCTGTGGCTGGCCAAAAGCCTGGAACAGCGCAGGCTCACACTCATGCGGGTCACGCAGGCCATCGTTGAGGTGCAGCGCGATTTTTTTGAACACGGCGTTCATTTCCTGAAGCCGATGACCCAAAAAGAGATCGCCGAACGGGTCAATCTGCATGAGTCGACGATCAGTCGGGCGACCAGCAACAAGTATGTCCAGACCCCGCGGGGAATCTTTGAGTTGAAGTACTTTTTCACGTCGGCGCTGGCGACCGCCAGCGGGGAAGCGGCTTCATCCGAAAGCGTAAAAAAACGGATCAAGGCGATCATCGACGGAGAGGACCGCAAACGGCCGCTGTCGGATCAGGCCATCACAGAAATGCTGATGAAGGAGGGCATCGAAATCTCCCGGCGTACCGTGGCCAAATACCGGGAAGAGATGTTGATTCCTTCCTCTGCGAAACGAAAGAGGTTTTGACGAGAAATGGACGCACACGTTTTTCACATCAGGCTGTATGGGCGCAAGGGATGCTGTCTCTGCGACGACGTGGAGGCCCGGATCCGGTGGGTTGGAAGGGAGACCCCCCTTCGGCTGGAGCTGGTCGATATCACGACGGATCCCGCGCTGGAAGAGAAATACATGCTGACGATTCCCGTCGTGGAGATCGACGGCGAGGAAGCTTTTGTGTCCGTGACCGGCATCATGACGGAAGAAGAACTGCGGGAGGAATTGGCGAGACGCAAGCGGAGATAGCAGGGAAGCCCTTTGATTCGGAAAATCAAGGGGCTTTCCCTTGTATGTATGTGGCAATTGTGTTACAGTATCGGTAGAAGGGTATTTTTTTATCCCGTACCGGGACAAAAAATGTATGCGCGGGACATTTTACGTCCCTAAAAGGAAGAGAGAGATGCGCGACTTGATTGAGATTCAGCAGAAGCTGCTGCCCGATCTGGTGGACGTCCTGCGAAAACGATACATGCTGCTGCAATCCATTTTTCACCTCCAGCCGATCGGCCGGCGGACCCTGGCCCAGGTATCGTCTACGACGGAGCGGATCCTGCGCGGTGAAGTGGAGCTGTTGAAGGAGATGGGGCTGCTCTCCTTCACGGCGGCCGGCATGAGCGTCACGGAAGAGGGACAGCGCGTGCTGGAGCGGCTGGAGCCGATGGTGGCTGAACTGTTTGGCCTGACGGAATTGGCCCAACGTCTGCAGCATCGTTTGAAGATTCCAGAAGTGATCGTGGTGCAGGGGGATGCCGACCGCAGCGAATGGGTAAAGCAGGAGCTGGGACGCGTCGGCGCCCGTGTCTTGAAGCAGCGCATCCGGGAGCGGGATGTGGTAGCGGTCACGGGGGGGACGTCGATCGCCAGCCTGGCGGAGCATCTCACGCCGTCGCCTGTTTTTCGCTCCGTACAATTCGTCCCCGCCCGCGGCGGTTTGGGGGAGAAAGTGGAGCTGCAGGCGAATACGCTGGCTTCCGTCATGGCGGCCAAAACCGGCGGCACCTACCGCCTGCTGCACGTGCCTGACCGGCTGTCGCCCGATGCCCTGCAGGCGCTTCTGGATGAGCCGCAGGTGGTGGAGGTGCTGGAACTTTTGCGCACCGCTCGCATCGTCGTTCACGGGATCGGGGATGCGCTGGTCATGGCGAAGCGGCGCAAGTATTCCCCGCAGGAGCTGGAGGAACTGGAGCAGACGGGGGCGGTTTCCGAGGCGTTTGGCTATTATTTCGACGAGGCGGGAGAGATCGTCCATCGGATGCCCACCATCGGGCTGCAACTGGAGGATGTGCGCAAGGCGGAAGTGGTGCTGTCGATCGCCGGTGGGGCAAGCAAGGCGAAGGCCATTCTGTCGTTTGCGAAGCAGTCCTGCCAAAGCGTACTGATCACCGACGAAGGGGCGGCCCGTGCGCTCCTGGCAGAGGGGAATGAGAAAGAGGGGGAACAGCCATGACGTTCCGCATGTATGTCCCTGTCATTGCCCTGATCGCGGGAATTGCGGCCAGCCTCTCGCTCTCCTTTCCGCTGGCGCTCGGCATCCTGTTCGCCCTGCTCGTCACGCTGGCAGCCGTGAAAGGTCTTGGGTACAGCTACCGCGAGCAGCTTCAATTCGGGTGGGAAGGCGTGCGGCAGGCGAAGCCGGTGCTCAGCATCCTGTTTCTTGTCGGCTTGCTGATCCCGCTGTTGATGATGGGCGGGACGATCCCGGCGATCATTTACTATGGTTTATCGATCGTCAATGTGGATTATCTGTTTGTGCTCTCGTTTGCCCTGACTGCGCTCGTTTCCTGCCTGCTCGGGACCTCGGTCGGCACATTAAGCACCGTGGGCCTCTCCTTGATGGGGATCGCCCATGCGGCCCAGATGCCCCTTGGGATGATGGCAGGCGCCCTGATCAGCGGGGCGATGGTGGGGGAGCGTTTTTCGCCCCTCTCTTCCAGCCGCCTGCTGGTCATCAGCAGCGTGAAAGCCGATGCCCGCATCGAACGGTACTCCATCACGACCGGAGGAATCGCGGTGGGGCTGAGTGCCATCTTCTTCCTGGCGTTGGATCTATGGATGAAGCACGCGCCGGCGGATTCGATGATTGCTTCGTATCAGGAACTGTTGCGCCGGTATTTTTCCCCGTCGCTTGTGCCGCTCCTGCCGCTGGTGATCCTGATCGGCTCGTTCGCCCTGCGGGTAAAGGCAACCCGTGCATTGGGGTATGGGATCGCGAGCGCGGCGCTGCTGGTCACCTTCACGCATCCTGCCGGTTGGACAGCGTTTGTCAAGGCGATGCTGTTCGGCTACGAGCTGGGGTCCGGGACGAAGCTGGATGCCCTTGTCCACGGCGGCGGCATGCTCGCGATTCTGCAGGTCCTTCTGCTGATCAGTTTAGCGGGATTTATGAACGGCATACTAAATAAAGCCCAATTAATGGAGCCCCTTGTCGATCGGTTGATCGGAAAGACGGACAGCGTCCCGGTGCTGGTGACCAAAAGCGTGATGCTTTCCCTCGTGGTGGTAATCATCAGCTGCAACCAGACGATTCCGATCCTGATCCTCGGCACAACGCTGCAAAACCGCTTTGCCCGGTTTCCGGACGGGAGCCTGTTGTTCGGCCGAACCATGCTGGACTCCACGCTGGTCATGCCGGTGCTGATCCCCTGGAACGGCTTGGCGATGGTGATGAGCGTCACCCTTGGCGTCCCCACCATCCAAACCTTGCCGTATCTCTGTTTCGGACTGGTGCTGCCGCTCGTGACCATCCTGTTTTCGCGGTACCATCGGGCGGGAAAGACCGACGGATTTGCAAGCTCGTCACGTTCCACCGCTTAGGCGACTCCCGTTTTCCATCAAGGAAAGCGGTAGCGATAGAGAAACCATCGAGATAAAAAATAGGAGGTAATCAACATGGTAAAAGTAGGGATTAATGGATTTGGCCGCATCGGCCGCAACGTTTTCCGCGCCGCATTGGCCAACCCGCATGTGGAGATCGTTGCAGTCAACGACCTGACTGACGCGGCGACGCTGGCTCATCTGCTCAAATATGACTCCGTTCACGGCGTGCTGGACGTGGATGTGGAAGCCCGCGAGAACACGCTGATTGTCGGCGGCAAGGAAATCAAGGTGCTGGCCGAGCGTGACCCGGCGCAATTGAAATGGAGCGAGTACGGCGTGGAGATCGTCGTCGAATCGACAGGACGCTTCACCAAGCGCGAAGACGCGGCGAAGCACCTGGAGGGCGGCGCGAAAAAGGTGATCATCTCCGCTCCGGCCACCAATGAAGATATCACGATCGTCATGGGCGTCAACGAAGACAAATACGACCCCGCGAAGCATACCGTAATCTCCAACGCCTCCTGCACGACCAACTGTCTGGCTCCGTTTGCCAAGGTCCTGCATGAGAAGTTTGGCATCGTGCGCGGCTTGATGACCACCGTCCACTCCTACACCAATGACCAGCAGATTCTGGACCTGCCGCACAAAGACCTGCGCCGTGCGCGCGCTGCGGCCACCAACATCATTCCGACTTCCACCGGTGCGGCGAAAGCGGTGGCGCTGGTGCTGCCGGAGCTGAAAGGCAAACTGAACGGCTTTGCAATGCGTGTCCCGACCCCGAACGTCTCGGTGGTTGATCTCGTCGCCGAGCTGAAAACGGATGTGACCGTCGAAGAAGTGAACCGTGTGCTGAAAGAAGCGGCGGAAGGCCCGCTGAAAGGCATCCTCGCTTACTCGGAGGAACCGCTTGTCTCTTCCGACTACAATGGCAATCCGGCCTCTTCCACGATCGACGCCCTGTCCACCATGGTGATCGAGGGCAACATGGTGAAAGTCGTTTCCTGGTATGACAACGAATGGGGTTACTCCAACCGTGTGGTCGACCTGTGTCAATTTGTTGCAGAACGCGGCCTGTAAAACGTACAATAGGGATGTTGCCAAAAAGGGAGAGCATACTCTCCCTTTTCCCGTGCGTATGTTCACTGGTAAGAAATAGGGGATGACCCCGGAGGAGGATCCGTTCATGAACAAGCAGTCCATCCGCGATGTAGAACTGTCCGGCAAGCGTGTCTTTTGCCGTGTCGACTTCAACGTGCCCATGCAGGACGGGATCATTACCGACGATACCCGCATCCGGGCAGCGGTACCGACCATTCAGTACCTGACGGAGGCAGGGGCAAAAGTGATTCTGGCCAGCCACTTTGGCCGTCCGAAAGGGGCCGTCGTGGAAGAGATGCGCCTTACCGCGGTCGGCAAGCATCTGGAAACGCTGCTCGGCCGTCCGGTGAAGAAGCTGGACGACTGCGTAGGGCCGGAAGTGGAAGCGGCGGTTGCCGCGATGCAAAACGGCGACGTCGTGCTGCTGGAGAATGTCCGTTTTCAACCCGGCGAGGAGAAAAATGATCCGGAGCTGGCCAAACGCTTCGCCAGCCTGGCTGACTTGTTCGTCAACGACGCGTTTGGGGCGGCCCACCGCGCTCACGCATCGACAGCGGGTATTGCCGCGTACATCCCTGCCGTGGCGGGACTGCTCATGGAAAAGGAGATCCGGTTCCTCGGCGGAGCCCTTTCCCGTCCGGAGCGTCCGTTTACCGCGATTGTGGGCGGCGCGAAGGTGAAAGACAAGATTGCGGTGATCGAGAACCTGCTGACCAAGGTGGATACGCTGATCATTGGCGGCGGGATGGCCAATACGTTTCTCAAAGCCCAAGGCTTCGGCGTCGGCGCTTCCCTCTGCGAGGACGACAAGCTTGAGCTGGCCCGCAGCCTGATGGCGCAGGCGAAGGAGCGGGGCGTGCAGCTGCTGATGCCGGTGGATGTGGTGGTGGCGGACCGCTTCGCCCCGGATGCATCGAAACAGACCGTGCCGGTCAACGCCATTCCCGATGGCTGGATGGCCTTGGATATCGGTCCGGAATCGGTGGCGCTGTTCCGCGAGGCGGTCGTGGCGTCCCGGACCGTGGTATGGAACGGGCCGATGGGCGTGTTCGAGATGGACGCGTTTGCCCAGGGGACGATCGGCGTCGCCCAGGCGATGGCCGACTGCAGCGGCACGACCATTATCGGCGGCGGCGATTCGGTGGCTGCCGTTGAAAAAGCGGGTGTGGCCGACAAGATGACCCATATCTCGACCGGTGGCGGCGCGTCGCTTGAGTTCATGGAAGGCAAAGAGCTGCCCGGCGTGGCCGTGCTGCAGGACAAATAAGAGAGGAGCGTGGATGTTCTGAGAACCCCTATTGTTGCCGGAAACTGGAAAATGTACAAGACAATCGCCGAAGCGAGCGAGTTTGCCGCACAGGTGAAGGAAGCCAATCCGACCGACGCGGTGGAAAAAGTGATTTGCGCCCCGTTTACCGCGCTGCCTGCACTGGCTACCCTGTTGAAAGGGACATCCTATGCGCTGGGAGCGCAAAACATGCACTTCGCCGACCAGGGCGCATATACGGGCGAGATCAGTCCGCTGATGCTGAAAGAGCTCGGCGTGGCGTATGTGATCATCGGCCACTCGGAGCGTCGCCAGTATTTCAACGAAACGGATGCGACCGTTCAGCAGAAGGTAAAAGCGGCGCTGCAGCACGGGCTGAAGCCCATCATCTGCGTGGGCGAGACCCTGGAAGAGCGTGAACAGGGAAAGACGCAAGAGGTGGTGCGCGTGCAGACGGAAGCCGCCCTGCACGATGTGCCGGCTGATCAGCTGAAGAATGTCGTCTTTGCCTACGAGCCGGTCTGGGCGATCGGAACGGGCAAATCGTCGACGGCGGAAGACGCCAATGAGACGATTCGCTACATCCGCAGCGTGATTGCCGCCCGTTTCGGTCAGGAGGCGGCTGATGCCGTGCGCATCCAGTATGGCGGCAGCGTGAAGCCGGACAATATCGCCAGTTTCATGGCGCAGCCCGATATCGACGGCGCGCTGGTAGGGGGCGCAAGCCTGACGGCAGACGGCTACCTCCAGCTTGTGGCCGGAGCCGCCGGAAAATAAGGGGCGGAAGCCGTAACCCCATTTTGAAGGAGGTCCATGCTGTTATGGCGAATCGACCAAAACCGGTTGCCCTGATTATCCTGGACGGATTTGCCCTGCGTGAGGAAACCTACGGGAATGCGGTGGCGCAGGCGAAAAAGCCCAACTTTGACCGCTATTGGAAAACCTATCCCCACGCCACCCTGCAGGCCTGCGGATTGGCTGTCGGCCTGCCGGAGGGGCAGATGGGCAACTCGGAAGTGGGACACTTGAACATCGGCGCCGGCCGGATCGTCTATCAGGACTTGACGAGGATTACCAAGGATATCCAGGAAGGCGCCTTCTTTGAAAACGAGACGCTGCTGGGGGCGATCCGGCACGCCAAGGAGAAAGGCAAGAAGCTTCATCTCTTTGGCCTGCTGTCGGACGGCGGCGTGCACAGCCACATTGAGCATTTGTTCGCCATTCTGGAACTGTGCCGCCGGGAGAAGTTTGACCGGGTCTTTATCCACGGCTTCCTGGACGGCCGCGACGTGGCGCCGGACAGCGCTGTGGGGTATATCGAAGCGCTGCAGGAAAAAATCCGGGAGCTCGGCGTAGGACGTATCGCCACCATTCAGGGACGGTACTACGCGATGGACCGGGACAAGCGCTGGGAGCGGATCGAGAAGGCGTACCGCGCGATGGTTTACGCGGATGCCCCGCATTATACCGATCCGATCCAGGCGGTGAAGGAATCGTACGAGAAGTCCATCATGGATGAATTCGTCATGCCCACGGCCATCGTCGATGAGCAGGACCGACCGGTGGCGACGATTGAGAGCGAAGACGCGATCATCTTCTTCAATTTCCGCCCGGACCGTGCCATTCAGATTTCGCAGGCGTTTACCAACGAAGATTTTCGCGGCTTTGACCGCGGCGAAGGCCGTCCGCGCAGCCTGTATTTCGTCTGCCTTACCCATTTCTCCGAGACGGTGGACGGGTATGTGGCCTACAAACCGACCAATCTGGACAACACGATGGGAGAAGTGTTGGCGCAAAACGGGCTGAAGCAGCTGCGCATTGCGGAGACGGAAAAGTATCCGCATGTCACCTTCTTCTTCAGCGGCGGTCGCGAGCAGGAATTCCCCGGGGAGACGCGCATCCTGATCCCGTCGCCCAAGGTGGCTACCTATGATCTCCAGCCCGAGATGAGCGCACCGGCCGTGACGGATGCGGTGGTGGCGGAGATCGAAGCGGACAAACACGATGCGATCATTCTGAACTTCGCCAACTGCGACATGGTGGGCCATTCCGGCAAGATGGAGCCGACGATCAAGGCGGTGGAGACGGTGGACGCCTGCCTCGGCAGGGTGGTCGATGCCGTCCTGGCAAAAGGCGGGGTAGCCATCATCACTGCGGATCATGGCAATGCCGACCTGATGCTGGATGAAGCGGGACGTCCGATCACGTCACACAGCACGTATCCGGTGCCTGTCATCGTGACCAAACAAGGACTCACCTTGCGGGAAGACGGCGTTCTGGCCGACTTGTCCCCGACGATGCTGGAATTGCTGGGTCTGGAGCAGCCGGCGGAAATGACCGGCAAATCCTTGATACAATCCTAAATTGAAATGAAGAGGAGTGGCAGTACGATGGCAATGATCACCGATGTCTATGCACGCGAAATTTTGGATTCCCGCGGCAATCCGACCGTGGAAGTGGAGGTTTATCTGGAAGACGGTTCCTTCGGCCGCGCTTGCGTGCCGTCCGGCGCCTCCACAGGGGCGTACGAAGCGGTTGAGCTGCGCGACGGCGACAAGAGCCGTTACCTGGGCAAAGGCGTCCTGAAAGCCGTGGAAAACGTCAATGAGATCATCGCGCCGGAAATCATCGGCATGGATGCGCTGGATCAGGTGGGCATCGACATGACGATGATCCAGCTGGACGGTACGCCGAACAAAGGCAAGCTGGGCGCCAACGCGATTCTGGGCGTCTCCATGGCAGTCGCCCATGCGGCGGCCAACTCTCTCGGCGTTTCCCTGTACAACTACCTGGGCGGCTTCAACGCCAAAACGCTGCCGGTTCCGATGATGAACATCCTGAATGGCGGGAAGCATGCGGACAATACCGTAGACATCCAGGAATTCATGGTGATGCCGGTAGGCGCGGAGTCTTTTTCCCAGGCCCTGCGCATGGGTGCGGAGATCTTCCATTCGCTGAAAAAAGTGTTGAACGCCAAAGGCCTGAACACCGCCGTGGGGGATGAAGGGGGATTCGCTCCCAACCTGAAGTCCAACGAAGAGGCAATCACCACCATTCTGGAAGCGATCAAGGCAGCGGGCTACGAGCCGGGCAAAGACGTTTTCCTGGCGCTGGACGTGGCCGCTACCGAGATGTACAAGGACGGCAAGTACCATTTCGAAGGGGAAGGCGTCGTGAAGTCGACCGACGACATGATCGCCTTCTACGAAGAGCTGGTTTCCAAATATCCGATCATCTCCATCGAAGACGGCTTGTCCGAGGATGACTGGGATGGCTGGAAAAAGCTGACCGAGCGGCTGGGCAGCAAGGTTCAGCTCGTCGGGGACGACCTGTTCGTCACCAATACGGAACGTCTGGCACGCGGCATTGAGAACGGCACGGGCAACTCCATCCTGATCAAGGTAAACCAAATCGGCACCTTGACCGAAACGTTCGACGCCATCGAAATGGCGAAGCGTGCCGGTTACACGGCTGTCGTTTCCCACCGCTCCGGCGAAACCGAAGACGCCACCATCGCCGACATCGCCGTGGCCACCAATGCCGGCCAAATCAAGACCGGGGCTCCGTCCCGCACCGACCGCGTGGCGAAATACAACCAGCTGCTGCGCATCGAAGACGAACTGGGCGAAACCGCCCGCTACGGCGGCCGCGCCGCGTTCTACAACCTGAAGAAGTAAGCGCCGCGCGATCGCGCAAGCAAAAAAAGGTGCGTTCCCTGTGAGGGGACACACCTTTTTTTATATGTCGGAAAGTCGCTCCGGCCTGCGTGTCATGCGGTTTTTCGCGGCAGGGTCTACGCGTGAACCATCTCTCTGGGCGCTCCGACAGCCGCAAACCGGCTCTTGCTGAACGGGATGCACATCGGCGTGCCGTAGAGCGGATCGTGCGTGATCCGGCAGTCCATCTGGAACACGTGGCGAACCAGCTCCTCCGTCATGATCTCGTCCGGGCTGCCCTCGGCGTACACGCTCCGGTTGTGTACGGCAACGATGTGGTGAGCGTAGCGGCAGGCCAGGTTCAGGTCGTGCAGCACCATGACGATCGTGCGCTGCTCCGTCAGGTTCAGATCGTACAGCAGATCGAGGATCTCGATTTGGTGCGACATGTCCAGGTAGGTGGTCGGTTCGTCCAACAGAATCGTCTCGGTCCCCTGGGCCAGGGTCATGGCGATCCAGGCACGCTGCCGCTGTCCCCCCGACAGCGAGTCGACGGGATGGTTGGCCAGTTCGGTCAGTTGGGTGACTTCCAGCGCTTTGGTCACCATCCGTTCATCTTCTTCCGACCACTGCTGCAGCCAGCTCTGGTACGGATAGCGTCCCTGCTTGACGAGCTGCAGGACCGTCAAGCCTTCCGGCGCTGTCGGCCCTTGAGGAAGGATCGCCAGCCGCTTGGCCACTTCCTTGGTCGACTGCTTGGCGATCGACTCGCCGTCGAGCAGGATCGTCCCTTCCTTGGGCTTCAACAGCCGGGCGAGCGAGCGCAGCAAGGTGGATTTGCCGCTGCCGTTGCTGCCGATGAAGACCGTGATCTGCCCGCGCGGGATGCGCAGATCAAGCGCTTCAATGATATTCTGTTCACCGTAGGACAATGTCAACTGACGGGTTTCCAAGGCATGCACGCTGCCTCTCTCCTTTCCGCTTACCGGTTTCGGTTTTTGTAGAGCAGGTAGATGAAAAACGGTGCCCCTACCGCCGAAGTAAAGACGCCGACCGGGATGTCGATCGGGGAAAAAGCCGTCCGCGCAATCAGATCGGCAATCAGCAGAATCAGGCTGCCGATCAGGGCGGAAATCGGCAGGGCGCCTCCAAAAGAGGGGCCGACCAGCATTTTAGCGATGTGCGGCGCCAGCAGGGCGACAAAGCTGATTTCCCCGCCGACGGAGACGGCCGCCCCGGTTAACGCGGCGCAAATGATCAACAAGGCAAAGCGGTCGAACTGGACCAGGCTGCCCACGCTGGTTGCCACCTCGTCGCCCAGCTGCTGGACGTTGACGCGGCGGGCGAGCAGCGCAGCCAGCGCGATCAGCCCGATAACCCACGGCCCAATCATCTTGGCGTCGTTCCAGTCGACGCCGTAGATGCTGCCGGTGAGCCAGAGACTGGCCTTGTTTTGCAGGATAAACGGGCTGAACATGATCAGCACCGTGATCAACGCGCTGGCGGCGATTCGGATGCCTACGCCGATCAGCACCAGCCTTAGCGGCGTCACCCCTTTTTTCCAGGCGAGCGCGTACAGGATGAACGTCGTCAGCGTCGCTCCCGCAAATGCGACGGGAGGAAGCCATTGGATGCTGGCCGATTCAAAGTAAAGGAGGAAGGCGACCGCCGCAACCGAGGCGCCTCCTGTGATCCCGAGAATGTCGGGCGCTGCCAGGGGATTGCGGACGATTCCCTGTAGGATGGCCCCGGCCGCTCCCAGCGCGGCACCCACCAATATGGCGATGACGACGCGGGGGAGACGGAACTGTGCCACGATCAGCGCATCCTGCTCCGATCCCATCCCCAGAAACACCTTCAGGACATCGAGGGGAGGGATGTTCATCTCGCCCATCCCCAGGCTGACTACCGTGACGGCCACGCCCAGCAGCAGGCAGATCACGGTGTACAGCAGCGTTTTCTTGTGAATATGAATGGAAAAGGAGCCTTTTTTGCTGCGCAGCGGCAGATACGATTTCATTTCTTGTCCAGCCCCTTTCTCGCCACATAGATGAAGAAGGGGATGCCGACCAGAGCGGTCATCGCTCCGATGGGCACCTCTGCAGGCTTGGCGATGAAACGGGCGGCGATGTCCGCCGCAAGCAGGATGACGGAGCCGAGCATGCCGCTGTACAAGAACACCCACCGCGTGTTCAGCCCGACCAGATAGCGGGCGAGGTGCGGCGTAACCAGTCCGACGAAGCCAATCGGCCCTGCCACGGCGACGGAACTGCCGGAAAGCAGGACAATCACCACGCCGGACAAGATTTTTACCAACAGGGTTCGCTGCCCCAGCCCCTTGGCGACATCATCGCCCAACAGCAGGGTCTGAATCGGCCGGGCGAGGAGGAGGGCAGCCACCCAGGCCACCACCATGTACGGAAAGACGGCCTCCAAAAACTCCAGCTTCCGTCCTCCCACCGAACCGGACAGCCAGAACAGCACTTCGTCCAGCGCCTTTTCGTTCAGGACGAGCATGCCGTGCCGGGCGGATGCAGCCAATGCGGTGATGGCTGCGCCGGCCAGCGTCAGCTTGACCGGCGTCAGGCCGTCTCGGCCCAGCGATCCCAGCAGGTAGACGACAAGCCCGCTGACCGCCGCCCCCAAAAAGGAGATCCAGGTAAACGCGGTGAGCGAACTGATGCCGATAAATGTTACGGCAAACACGACGAACAGGGCCGCCCCGGCATTGAGGCCAAACAGTTCGACATCGGCCACCGGGTTTCGCGTCAGCGATTGCAGCAGCGCGCCGGCGATGCCCAGACTGGCTCCGACGGCCAGGGCGTTCAGCACCCGCGGGACGCGAACTTCCTTGATGACAATGTGTTCATTGGAGCCGTTGAAATGGGTATAGGCGTCGATCGCCGTCTGCCAACCGGTGTCGATGACGCCGAAGACGAGGCTGGCGTAGCTCAAATATATAAGAAGAAACAGACCGATACAGACGCCGGCGATTTTGAGCGGATTGTTATGTAGCAGCGATTTCATGATCTTCATCCTTGGGTGATGTTTTCAATTCTTTACACATTCCAGTGTAGTTGCTGACGAAACGAATTGTCAATGATTTTGAGATTCATTATCATTTTGTTGTTGACATCGACCTACCATGGTAGTAGGATAATGGACGTAAATGATTTTAATTCTCATTTTCATCATGAAAGGAGTCAACACGATGTATTCTCGTACATACCGTACCGTACGCGGCAAAGCGTTTTTTGCCGTACTGATGGCTCTCCTGCTGATCGTTACCGGCTGCGGCGGCGGACAGCAAGCAGCCGAACAAAAGCCGGCTGAGCAAAAACCTGCCGAACAGGCAGCAGGCAGCGCAGGAGGTTCCGATCAATCCTACACCGTGAAACACGCGATGGGAGAAACCACGATCAAAGGCACGCCGCAGCGCGTCGTCGTCCTCACCTCGCAGGGGGTGGAAACGCTGGTGGCCCTGGGCGTTAAACCTGTGGGTGCGGTTGGTTCCTGGACTGACCCGACCACCTTTTACGATTTCGTAAAACCGCAGCTGGAAGGCACCAAAACGGTGGGCACCGAGTCCCAGCCGAACCTGGAAGCGATCGCGGCGCTGAAGCCGGACCTGATCCTCGGGATGAAGTTCCGCCACGAAAAGATTTACCAACAGCTGACTGCCATCGCGCCGACCGTCTTCGTGGAAGAACCGCGCGGCGACTGGAAAGAAAACTTCATGCTGTACGCGGAAGCGGTCAACAAGAAAGCGGAAGGCGAAAAAGTGTTGGCTGATTGGAACAAGCGTATCGAAGCGTTCAAGGCGAAAGTGGGCGACAAGGTGAAAACCAAAGTTTCGCTCGTTCGCTTCATGCCCGGCCGAGTGCGCATTTACTACAACGACACATTCGCCGGCACGATCCTGAAAGACCTGGGCGTAGCCCGTCCGGAAGCGCAAAACAAAGAAGAATTCGCCGCCGAAGTAACCAAAGAGCGGATTCCGGAAATGGACGGCGACATCATGTTCTACTTCTCCTACGAAACGGGAGACGGTGAAGCGAGCAAGCTGGAGAAAGAGTGGACCAACGATCCGCTGTGGAAAAACCTGAATGTGGTGAAAAACAACAAAGCATTCAAGGTGGACGACACGATCTGGAACACGTCCGGCGGCGTCATCTGCGCCAACAAAGTGGTGGACGAACTGGAAAAATACCTGCTCCAACAATAAGAGCAGCGGCATATGAAATACGGCAGGCTGCCGGGAATCTTTCCGGCAGCCTGCTTCTTTTTGGCAGATGTGGTCCCCGCCGACACCAGCAAGGCCCCCGCTCGGCAACGCGTTAGCCATCGCCGATTCACCCGCGCAGCATCTTTTGATCGGTAAACCAGCGCTTGTAGCTGAGCAGGCTCAGCAGGACAGCGGAGACGACCGCAGAAGCGGAGAAGGTAAACATGATCAGGATCTGGTAGCGGACGGCTTCCAGCGGATTGGCCCCGGCGATGATCATGCCGGTCATCGTTCCCGGCAGCTGCACCAACCCCAACGTCTTCATGGTGTCGAACGTAGGGATCAGACTGGATTTCACCGAGCGCTTCAGCACATCCTGAATCGCCTGGCGGATGTTGGCTCCCAGGCAGAGCAGCGTTTCGATCTCCCCGCGCGAGGCCTCCACCTCCCGTTTCATATGGCTTAAAAACAAACCGCACACAATCATGCTGTTGCCAATAATCATGCCGGAGAGCGGGACCAGGTACTGCGGCGTCGGGGCGATAATCCGGAGCCCGAGCAGCAGGGCCATCGTAAACAGCTCGGTCGCCGAAAGCGTCACGGCGACGGGCCAGATGACAGCGGGCAGGTCCTTCCCGCGTCTGGCCGCATTCCAGGAAGCTACGCCGATCATCATCAGAATCAGCAGGAGGATCAAGGCGGGATGATCGGTATGAAAGACGAACTGCAGCACGTACCCGATCGCAAAAAGCTGAACGGCGGTCCGTGCGGTGCTGATGACGATCTCCCGTTCCAGGCCGATCCGCTGCCAGAGGGAGAGAAGCACAGCGATCAGGACAAAGACCAGCGTCAGCCACAAGGCCCAATCAGACATGATGTAGCTGCCCCTCCTTCATGGAACCGTCCTGCAGGAATCTCCGCGCCATTTCCGTTCGTGGCGAATGAAAAAAGGCAGCGGCGGGAGCATCCTCCAGGAGACTCTTTTCCGCCATGAACCAGATCCGGTCACCGAGCCGCCTGGCCTGCTCCAGATGATGGGTGACCCAGAGCAGGGTGACACCATCTTCCCGGTGGACATGGGTCAGCAGTTCCTCCACGGCACGCTGGCTGTGGATGTCCAGCGAAGCGGTCACTTCGTCGAGCAGCAGGATGCGGGGCCGCAGCAGAAGCGTTCTCACCAGGGCGACCCGCTGCTTCTCCCCGCCGGAGAGCAGAGAGGCATCCTTCTCCCACGCCAGCTCGCCCAGTCCCACACGCTCCATCAGGGCACGCGCATAGCGCGCTTCAAACGGCTGCTGGTGGATACGGCTGACCGCCCGCAGATTCTCTTCCACGCTGCCCGGCAGCATGACGGGGTGCTGGGCCACGTAGCTGACCAGCGAACGCCACTTTTCAGGTACCCACTCCGCAGCCGCGCGTGCCTGCAAGCGCACGGTTCCTTCATCCGGCGGGGTCAAAAGACCGATGATCCTGAGCAAGGTGCTTTTTCCCTGACCGGAGAGGCCCAGTATATGGATGATCGACGGCTCGGCGACCACCGCGTTCACATCGCGGAACAGCCAGGATCCCGGGCCGCCGCCCGCGTTTTTTCCAATATGCTCCAACTCCAACAGAGCTCCCATGCGCGTCTCCTCCCGGTAAAACGAAATCCCCGAAGCTGCAGTCTTCGGGGATTTTTCGGCTGTATGTATCAATTATTTATGCTCGGACAGCCATTGGGCAACTGCCTTGATTTCGTCACCTTTTTTCAGCATACCCGGCGGCATTCCGCCTCTACCGTTTTTGATGATATTGGCGATCTCATCAGCGCTGTATTTGCTGCCGACCTTGGTCAGGTTCGGACCTACAATCCCTTCCAGGTTTTGACCATGACAGGAGGAGCAGTTGGCTTTGAACAGGGCGGCTGCGTCAACCTTGGCCGGTGCGGTCGCTCCGCCTGCGGCTTCTTCACCAGACTTCGGAGGGAAATAGATCGATCCTACGAGAGCAATAAGAAATACAAGAAACAAGATGCCAAACGAAGTAAAAAAGGCCTTCGCGGAGTCAATCACGTCGTTTTGATTCATGTCTTTTTTGTTTGGACCAGCCATGAGACAAAGACCTCCTAGTAAAATTAAACGGTTCACATGCAATTTTACGGCAAATCGGTGACAGTTGCAAGGCAGGCAGGAAACCGACAAAGAAAGTACACATTTATTTGGAAGGTTGCTCAACTCTTCGATTTATGATACAGTAAAAATAATGTTTTTTGTCTACGGATCATGATGTTGGGGTGAAGCGACATGGTTTTGGCAGCAAAAATCGTGCTGGTTATCGCGTGTATCGGCTTAATCGCCGTTGTTCTGTTGCAATCGGGAAAAAGTGCAGGTCTTGCCGGATCGATCAGCGGGGGCGCTGAACAGCTGTTGGGCAAGCAAAAGGCGCGCGGCATCGACGCCCTCCTGGGCAAACTGACCGTCGTGTTCGCCGTGATCTTTATGCTATCTGCCATTATGCTCGGGTATTTCATCAAACTCGTATCGTAACGATACAAACAACGAGACAGCAAGTTCGCGCTTGCTGTCTTTTCTCTTTGTCGGGCTGATTGCCTTGCCCCGAAAAGGTGAATACTATACGGAAGAACCTTCAGATATTAAAGGAGACAAATGAATGAAAGAACAAGAGATACTTGCCTTTATGCGCGAACAGGCGTATCATCCGATGACCGTGACGGAACTGGAGGAAGCGTTTCAGATCACGGATGCAGACGGATTTAAAGAGTTGGTTAAAACCCTGAACATCTTGGAGGACCGCGGGGAGATCATCCGCACGCGAACCAATCGTTACGGGGTGCCGGAAAAAATGAACCTGGTGCGGGGAAGACTGCAAAGCCATCCCAAGGGATTCGGCTTTGTCCTGCCCGATACGCCCGGAGAGCCGGATATCTATATCCATGCCCATGATTTTAACGGGGCGATGCATGGGGACATCGTCTTGGCACGGGTGGAAAAGCAGACGTCCGGGAACCGCAAGGAAGGCCGGATTATCCGCATCGTCGAACGGGGGATTACCGAGACGGTCGGAACCTATCAGGACGAAACGCATTACGGTTTTGTCATCCCCGACGACAAGCGAATCGGTCGGGATATTTTTATTCCGAAGACCGCCTCGGCCGGCGCCGTCGATGGCCACAAAGTGGTCGTGAAGATCGTCCGCTACCCGGAAGGACACTCCAATCCTGAGGGGGAAGTGATCGAAATCCTCGGGCACAAAAACGATCCGGGTGTCGACATCCTCTCCATCATCCGCAAGTACGGGTTGCCGGAAGAGTTTCCGCAGGATGTCCTGGCGCAGGCGCAGGCCATACCGGATGAGATCACCCCGGAAGAGATCAAAGGCCGGCGCGATCTGCGCGACCGGATGATGGTCACCATCGACGGCGCCGATGCCAAAGACCTGGACGACGCCGTTTCCCTGGAGAAACTGGAGAACGGCAATTACCTCCTCGGTGTCCATATCGCCGATGTCAGCTACTACGTGCGCGAGAATTCGCCGATCGATCAGGAGGCGTACCGCCGGGGAACCAGCGTCTATCTGGTGGACCGCGTGATTCCGATGATCCCGCACCGCCTGTCCAACGGGATCTGCAGCTTGAACCCCAAGGTGGACCGCTTGACCATCACCTGCGATATGGAGATGGACAGTGACGCCAATGTGGTGAATTACGACATTTACCTCAGCGTGATCCGCACCAATGAACGGATGACCTACACCGATGTGCGCAGGATATTGGAAGACAAGGATGAAGCGTTGATCGAAAAGTACAAGGAACTGGTTCCGATGTTCCAATTGATGGAAGAGCTCTGCCGGAAGCGCCGCAGACGGCGGATGCAGCGGGGCGCCATCGACTTCGATTTCCGCGAAGCCAAAATCTACGTCAACGAAGAGGGAACCCCGACCGAGATCGGCTTCCGCACGCGCTCCATCGCGGAGATGATCATTGAGGAATTCATGCTGGCGGCAAACGAAACGGTGGCCGAACATTTCCACTGGCTGAAACAGCCGTTTATCTACCGTGTGCACGAAGAGCCGAATCCGGAAAAACTGATGGCCTTCATGGAGTTTGTCACCAACTTCGGCTATACCGTGCGGGGCAAGGGCAATACCGTCCATCCACGGGCGCTGCAGCAGCTGCTGGAAGAAGTGAAGGGCACGCCGGAAGAAGTGATCATCAGCACGGTGATGCTGCGTTCCATGAAGCAGGCCCGCTATGATGCGGAAAGCCTGGGCCACTTTGGGCTGGCGACCGACTTTTACACACACTTCACATCGCCCATCCGCCGCTATCCCGACCTGATCGTCCACCGCCTGATCCGCGAGTGGCTGGAGCACGGCGAGATGTCGGAGGAGCGTGCCAGCTACTGGGCCCAGATTCTCCCGGAGATCGCCGAGCATACCTCACAGCGGGAACGGGTGGCCGTCGATGCGGAGCGGGAAACGGACGATCTGAAGAAAGCCGAATACATGCTGGCGCACATCGGCGAAGAATTCGAAGGCGTGATCTCCAGCGTCACTTCGTTCGGCATATTCGTGGAGCTGCCCAATACCATCGAAGGGTTGGTTCACGTCAGCTACCTGACCGACGATTATTACCATTATCATGAGAAAATGTACGCGCTGGTGGGAGAACGTACCGGCAAGCAGTTCCGCATCGGCGATGTGGTGCAGGTGCGTGTGTCCAACGTCAACCTGGATGAACGCACCATCGACTTCGAAATCGTCGGGATGAAAAAGGCGAATCATTTCCGGCCGCGCGGCGAGCGCAAGCCCAAAGTGATTGAAGGCCAGGGCAGAGCCGGCGCCAAAGGTAAAGCCGGCACCAAAAGGAAGGAAAAAGCGGCTTCCCGGAAAAAACGAGCGGCGGGCATTGGCAAAGGAGTCGTCCACATCGCCGCAGAAGAAGCCGGCGACAAGCGGGAAAAAGCGTTCTGGGAAGATCTCGTGCGCGCCAAGAAGGCCCGGAAAAAGAAGGTGGTGGCGCAGGCAAAACGGAAGCGCAAATAGGGGAGCGCCGCCCGTGTAAAATTTCTTGCCACTTTGGTTGTTTTTTGCTAGACTTACTGGTACCAATCTGGCAGGCGAGGGGATCGACATGTCCAAGACCAAGACCGGCGTGAAAGTCGTAGCCCAAAACAGAAAAGCGCGTCACGATTATCACATTGAGGACGTTTACGAGGCCGGCATCGCACTCACGGGCACGGAGATCAAATCGGTTCGTGCCGGACGGGTACAGTTGAAAGACAGCTTCGCCCGGGTGGAAAACGGTCAGGTGAAGCTGTACAAGATGCATATCAGTCCCTACGACCAGGGCAACCGCTTCAATCATGATCCGGAGCGGACGCGCCAGCTGCTGCTGCATCGGCTGGAAATCCTCAAGCTGGTGGGACTGACCCGGGAGAAAGGCTATGCGCTGGTGCCGCTCAGCATTTATTTGAAAGGCGGCTGGGCCAAGGTGGAACTGGCGCTTGCCAAAGGGAAAAAGATCTACGACAAGCGGGAGGATCTGAAGAAGAAGGAAGCGGCGCGCGATGTGGAACGCGCCCTGCGCGACAGGCAGAAGATGTGAACGGAGGCAACTCGTTCCCAAGCCTGGCATCGATCTACATTGATTTTGCCAGCCTCGGTATGCTATATTGTTGATACAGTTGATCGGATGAGAACCGTCTAGGTGTCAATGGAACCGTTGCAACGCCTAGGCGTTTTTGTCTCCCGATCATGTATATTTATTTGGAACCTGGGGGCGTTTTGGATTCGACGGGGATGGTAGAGCATAAGAAGCGAGCCGGGGGGCTGCGGACCCCGTTAACAACGCGGAAAGCCATAACTGGCAACAAACAACTTTCTCTCGCTGCCTAATAACCAGCGAGGCTCTAACACTCCATCGGCCCGTGTGGCGTGATTAGGGCTCACTTCTAACGGGCTACGCCGGCGGCCTCCGCCTGGGGCCAAAGGAAGAAGACCAATCAGGCTAGGCAGCAAACTAGCGTGTCACTCCGCAGGTTTGCCGCCGAATTCCCCATAGAGTGACTGCGCTCGGAGATGCTTATGTGTCGCCGTTTTCGGACGGGGGTTCGAATCCCCCCGCCTCCACCATACATAAAATAAAATGCCGCCAACGGGCGGCTTTTTATTTTATGTCCGTGGCGAGCAGGATTAGACCTCACAAGTCCGATCGGACGGTGGGTTCGCACCGCGTGGACCGGAGCGAAGCGGAGGGAACCCGGATCGGAATCCGACAGAAGTGTAGCCGAGCAAAGCGAGAGATAAAGAAAGGAAGATTCCGATTATTCCTCCGCCTCCGCCAATACATAAAAAAATGCACCCCTTGAGGCTGCTTTTTTATGTATTCATAAGGTAGGGAGTTCGATATCAACAAGACCGACGGACGGGGTTCGAAGGCTTACCGGAGCGAAGCGAGGGAGCGGAAAGTACTGAGCAATTTAATCGGAGATATCGATAATCCCCCGCCTCCACCAATAGAGTCAGAACACTCACCGCATGATGTGGGTGTTTGGCTTTTTAAGGCAGTTTATGGATACGGCGTAGTTGTAAGGAGCTTGAGTATAAGATGCTTAGATGAGTAGGATCATCGAATTCGGACAGGTTCTCCAAAGAGGGTGTTTTTGTATTGCCCAAGTCCTGGACCTTGAATAATGATCATTTTTTCTGTACATGCTGAATAGTAACAATTGTTTAGGGAGTGTGTAGAACATGTACAGAATCTCGATGGCACCTTTTGAGGAATCGTGCTAATTTCAAAGCAAAATAAGGAACTGAAAGAGGTACGGGATTTTACAAATATCGAAACCGCTTATGAACGTGGGATGGAAGCGATATTAATGGAAATTGCCAAGTGAAAACTGCTTGAAAATGAAAGTATTTACCTCCCGTCGGAAGAGGTTAAACAAGCAAGTCGTGAGACCTGTGATGCTTTCCACAGCCTACACATGATTTTAACCATTGAAGAACAAAAGAGAAAACTTTTCGATATCGATTCAGCCTATAATAAAGTGTCGGGCCTTGAGGCAGATGAGTTTTTTATAAAAGGTTTTTTAATGGGATATCGGTTCTTGAAGGAACTGAACAATTCCTACCGAAGTGCAATATAATGTTGTATGGTGGTTCCTTCTGAACTAATGATGCTTTTCCCCATTCCATACGATTTTGTGAGGTGGTGCACCATGTCGAATCTGAATCGATTGATCATCATGAAACGGAATGAAATTTTACAAATTGCTTCAAGGCATGGTGCAAAAAATCTTCGTATCTTTGGATCGCAAGTGAAGGAGACAGCACAAAAAGATAGTGACATAGATGTACTGGTTGAGTTTGAAGAGGGACGCAGCCTGTTGGACCGAATTGCTCTCATTCAGGATCTAGAAGACTTGCTTGGCATGAAGGTAGACGTTGTAAGCGAAAAAGCCCTGCATCCTGTTATACGTGACCAAATTCTACAGGAGGCAGTTCCGCTATGAAAGATGACAAACTATACCTGTCTCATATTTTAGAGTCGATAAACAAAATCGAATCGTATACGGTTTCAGGTTGGGAAACGTTCAAAGATAACACGATGATTCAAGATGCGGTCATTAGAAACTTTGAAATTATCGGGGAAGCAGCCAAAAAGCTTTCTTCCCATCTTAGGGAGTCACATCCTTCCGTTCCATGGCGAAGGATTACTGGTTTTCGTGACGTGCTGATTCATGATTACATGGGCGTTGATCCAGAGGAAGTTTGGAATGTGATTCAGGGATATTTGCCTG
Source organism: Brevibacillus sp. SYP-B805 (assembly GCF_011059135.1). GTDB lineage: Bacteria > Bacillota > Bacilli > Brevibacillales > Brevibacillaceae > Brevibacillus_F. Next base: position 38,549 of record NZ_JAALGD010000005.1, read on the forward strand.
AGTTAAAACGCAAGATAGAGGAATTGCTCAGATAGTCTCTAATGGAAAATATTATTGAAATATAATTGGATAATTGGAAACGTTATTAAACTCCCTCGGAAATGCTTATGTATCCCCGTTTTCGGATGGGAGGGGCGGCCGAGAGGGCACGAAGCGAGGAAACGCATCGATATTATCCAAAATGCGCGAAAGAGCGGGAGCGACTGAGCGATAAGATGAAGGTTTCGACATAACTACCGATGAACTTCTTTATCTCAGGAATGTTTTTCTCAGCAGCTTAAGACTTGAACATAACAAACAGTTGTCACAGTATGTCCTCTGTGATGACTGTTTTTATTTTGCAGCAATAATTTAGATGAAGTTTCATTTAAAATATTTCGAAAGTATTTAATTAAATTAAAAATCAACTATATAACTTAAATGTGATAAAGATAACAAAGGAAAAACGTTCACAAATTAGACACAAATGACTTGCTCGTCTATTTCCCAGCAGTCAAGCTGATTTCAGTTGAAAAGCTGTTCATTTGCAGCTCTCATATTATTCGTCAGGAGTGTGTACATAAAAAATGATTTTCTTTGTACCATCGAGAGTTTATGCAGTTTATGTTTTAATGCCAATAAGCTTAGAAAACCTTCCAGATATTTGATTGTTATGCCTCGATAAATCAAACTTGTTTGAGCAAAATGGCGTAGAAACGCAGACGCCGGGCTGTTCCAATCTCGTTTCTCTACTGTCGTCAGTCCTTCCGATGGGCCAAAGAACAGTACATGTTTAAGAACAAGGTTGCTCGGAAGCCCCGACTTGGGAACATTTGCATGTATATTTGAGTTTTTTTGAACTTGATTCAAAAAAGATCGCCAAAGCTTTGAACGGTTACGCTTCATCCGGAATAGGTAGTTATCCCGTCGATCCTTGGCTACTAGAAGAAAGATTTGTTCATTTTCCTTCCCTTCTTTTCTTGAGCCGCGAATTAATTTGGCTCCTGCTTGACTAGTTAGCGCTACTTCTTCGACTGCAATGACTCCTTGCAATCGCTGTTGATAAAAATCAGTCGCTAGTTGCAAAAACTTTTTTCTCCAGCGGTAAAGGGTTACCTTACTCAGCCCTAATTTTTTCGACATTTGCCCTAAACTTGCTCCTTTAACCGCCATTTCCATAAAATCAAGCCATTTTTTCGGGTGGCGACTGCGGTGCATGAGAGATTGGGATAAATCATTGATAGTAGTTCCGCAATTTTTACATTTATAGCGTTTGCGCCCCCGATAATGTGCGTGGAAAGCAAATGCGTCCTTACTTTTGCATTTTGGGCATTGCAGGCCGTTATATTGGGCGTATGATTGATACTTCTTCCAATTCCTTTGAATATCGGCCAATACATGCTGGTTCTCTGCTATTCTGTTTTCCTCTTTGGATCGGTAAGTCATGATTTTACCTCCGCACCCCAGTCTTTCATTTTATTCTAGCATCTCGAGTTGTATGCGGACCACATTTAACTTAACTAATGCTAGGAGAAAAATGGTTAAATTTTTCCAATCATAGATTTTTTTCATATTCACATTTACCATATTCGATAAGAAAAATCGGACGGGAGGATCATCTCCATGGACCATTCCATGTCACCTGCAATGCTGCGAGGCGTTCCCGAATTTCGTTATTTAAATGCAGACAATGTTGCCCGCTATCGGGCTGTGATGCGTTATTTCTATCAGGAATACCAGCGGCTGCGCTACTGGCTTCGGGTAGAAGAGGTATTCGAAGGAGTGAAACAGTGGGGGGTATTGGAAGGATATACGGTTGAACAGTGCCAGGCAGATCTGGAGCAACTCAAAGAATGGCGCAATCTTGCATCCAGACACGATGGCGGCCGTGCCCAAACTGTGGAAGAGTATATGAGAAAGAAGAGTCAGTATGTACTGACACCATATTCAATCGAAATCGAGCGGATGTTGGAAACACTTGAAACCATCAAGGGGTACGGCGGGTCATTGGAGACGACTTACCTTGATACGATTGCGGAGTGTCTGGTAGCTGTACGGGCAAGCGGCGGGCTGTTTCAGGAAGGGGAAGCATCGGTTTGCTGGGAAAAACTGTATCAGGCGTTTAAAACCATGCATGAGAATGCCGCTGACTTCATCGCTAGCATGCATTCGATTCAAGCAGAACAGATGATGGCTACTGAAGCGTTTTTGTTGATGAAAGACAAATTGACCGACTATTTGCAGCATTTTATCAAAGGGCTGCAGAAAAAAGCCTATCAAATTGAAGGGCATCTGCAGAAAATCTCCCCTACTGTGGCTGAAACGTTTATGGAGCATGTCGTGGCTGACGAGATGCGAAAGCCCCGGTTGGAAGATAGTTTTTCAAGTGAAGAGATGGCCATTTCCTTGCGACAAGGCTGGCAAAATCTGAGGAAATGGTTTTTGGGAGAAGGAAGCGAGCAGAGCGAACTTGTCTTACTGGAGCGGGCAACCAAAGAGACGATCGCGAAAGTGGTTCGCTGCGCATTGAGGCTGCAAGAGCGAAAACGGGCCGGAATCAGCCGGAAGAAAGAACTGGAGTATTTGGCACAATGGTTTGACAGACTGACTTCGTTGGATGACGCCCACTGCCTTGCCGCGTATGCGTTTGGCCTGTTTCCCAGCAGGCATCTGCAAGGCGAGGACGAACGCACGACCGATCTTGCCGATATTTCCATGTGGAATGAAGTGCCCAAGATTCGCCCAGTGCGTTCACGCAGCCGTAAAAGACTTTCGCGTTCGGAAACGGAACCGGTTAGACAATCGGAGAACAGAAAGAAGGCTGCAAGGGCCGTCATTGAACAGCAGCTTCAGGAAGAGCGAGAGTTTGTCCACCGGATGGCCAGGAAAAAGCGGGTACGCATCTCTGAATTGGGTGTAGTCGATGCCAAGACGCGTTTGCGGTTATTGCATTGGATCGGTCGCTGTATGGGAAATGTTTCCTGTTCGTTTGTTACAGCGGAGGGAATCAAAGTGAGGTTGCAACTGGCGCAGTCCGGCGAGATGACAACGTTGCTGTGTGAAGACGGCAAACTGGACATGCCCGATTATACGCTATGGTTTGACGTGCCATATAAGGAGGAGACGGTTCATGGGTAGAGGCGGTACTCGGTCATGGGCCCTGCGGCGTATGCGGATGCAAGGCAGAGCAGGAGACGATGTGTGGCGGGAACGACGCAAGGCATGCGCCCTTGCTCTGCTCAATCGACCGTGGATCACCAAGGAGGAAGATCCGGAGCTGTTTTACTGGATTCGCGACCAATATCGTGAACTGAGGGACTGGTTTGCGGAATACGCCGGCTTTTCCCTCATCCTGACCAGGACCATGGCAAAGTTGGATAAGGCACCGCTAAGGGCATTTCCGTGGATGGGTATCCAGGAATTTCGTGAGCCGAGGGATTATGCGTTTTTTACCTATGGATTATGGTTTTTGGAAGGAAAAACGGAGTTGGACCAATTCCTGTTGAAAGACATGGTGGTGCAAATTCGGGAACAGATGATTGGATCGGGACTGCATGTCGATTGGGAACATTATCCCCACCGTTTGTCGATGGTGCGTGCATTAAAGAAGCTCAAACAGCTTGGGGTGCTGATTGCGGTGGATGGTGATGAGCAGGACTGGGCCCACAACGATGAAAACAATGTCCTCTACGAATGTACCTCCAATGTCCGATATGTGCTGCGTCACTTCCCGGAGGAGCTTACACGCTTCACTGACATTCATGAGCTCAATGTCCAGATGGTCTATACGGACACCGCAGACGGAGAAATGAGAAGGCGTCGGCATCGTGTCTACAGGAGGCTTTTATTGGAGCCGGTTATCCTGGATCAGGATTGGGATCCGGATGATTTGTACTATGTCATTACCCAACGCAGGTCGTTGATCGAGCAACTCCGCACCATGTTTGGCTGGGAAGGCAGCCGGTACCGGGAAGGATTATTGTTCTTTCATCCAGACTCCACCAGTGACGGAGATCTTTTTCCCACCATGTCAGCTTTATCCGATCTGGTATTGCTGTTAGCAGGAGAATTGAGACGGCTGCTGCATGCTGAGTCGTCGCTATGGTATGTGGAACAAAATGGGGAGATGGTGCTTGGCCGTACGGATTTGGAAAATCTGTTGCTGGTTTTGAGCCAACGCCACAAGGAATACTGGAGCAAGGAGCACCAGGAGATGACAGCGGCAGAATTGGCTGAAGCTTTGACCAGGCATATGAGTGAATGGGGATTGGGACGTTGGCGGGATGAAAACCGGTTCGCAGTTTCTCCGGTGTTGGGCCGTTGGAATGGCAGCTACCAAGTAGAAGATTCAGAGTAAGGGGAGGGGAAACCATGCAGTTTGAAAATGAATCGCTGAGTGAGGCTATCGCTGTTGCGGGAAATCCGACGCGTAACCGTTGGGAGATGGCACGGGCAGGCATCTTCAATTTTTGGGTGTACGATGATGAAGAGATTTCACTGGAAGAAGGACGTCTCATTCTGCGGGGGACAAACGGCGCGGGAAAATCAGTGACGATGCAGAGCTTTCTCCCTCTGGTGCTGGATGGCGACAAGCGGCCGCAGCGTTTAGATCCATTTGGCTCGCGGGACCGGCGCATTGAATATTATCTGCTGGGCGATGATGGCAAACACACCGACCGTATCGGGTATTTATGGATGGAATTCCATCATCCGCAAAAAGGCGTATACAAAACGATTGGCATCGGGTTGCGAGCGCGCAGGGGAGCTTCCCAGGTAGGCTTTTGGGGATTTTTGCTGGACGACGGCCGCCGGGTAAATCATGATTTCTGGTTGTATGACCGAATTGCCTGGTTGGAAGAAAAAGGAAAATACCCTCTTGATCGGCGTGAATTGGAAGCGAAGATCGGTGCCGGTGGACAGGTGGTACAGGAACAAAAAGCGTACCGCGACCTGGTGAACAAAGCGTTGTTTGGCTTTTATGACAGCGAGGCATTTACTGATTTAATGAATTTGATCATCCAGCTGCGCAGCCCGAAGTTGTCCAAAGATTTCAAACCATCGGCTATATATCATATTTTGACGGAAGCGCTTCCTCCTCTCCAGGAAGATGACTTGCGTCCATTATCCGAGGTTTTGGAAGATATGGACCAGATCGCGGATCGTCTGGATGAGCTAAAGCTGCATCAGAGTGAGCTGGAAAAGTTGGAGAAATCATATGACCGCTATAATCGCTTACTCCTCTATCAAGCATCAGAAGAGGTGCTTGATGCCAAAGCAAAAGCGGACGATGCTGCGAAGCATGTTGAAGAAGTTCAAGCTCAGTGCATCGAAACTGAACAAAAATTATCGGATTCCCATGATCGGTTGCAGGGATACCGCGTCCGTTTGCAAGAAGTTGATGCAGATCTGGATGTATTGAACAGACATGAAGCCATTGAAAAGCAGAGAGAATTGCAAGCGTTGGAGGGGAGTTTCACCGAAACTGGGCAGTATTTGGACAAATCGCGTGCACGCATCAAAGGACTAAGACAGCGTCATGATCGGATGCAATTGGAAATCATGCAGAATGATGGTCTGATGACGGAGCATATGCGTGCCCAGGAAGAACAGCTGCTGGAACTGGAGAGTCTGGCAAGGGAGATAGAATTTGCCGAGCACGATGTCTATCATCGTTATTGGCACCCTCATCCCCCCGAAGATGACAGATTTGTGCTTGAGTGGAAAAAGGATGTGGTCCGCCACCGCGAAGCGGTCGAGCAAGCATGGAAGATTGCGCAGGCAGAGCGGGAAGCGTGGAACAGTTTGCAGGAACTGGAGAAGGAACTGGGAGCCATCCGTCAGGAACGTGACGCAGCCGAAATGGCGAAGGTTGAGGCCGAAAAGCAGACAGAAGCGGCCCTGCAACAGCTAAAAGAGGAAATTGTTCAATGGAAACAGCGAGTGAAAGGGCTTGTTGTTGAAGAAAGGACGTTCCAGCGGATTTTGCAGGCGGTTTCCGCCATTTCTGTGACAAGCAGGAATTACGCTGGTGTGAAGCAACCTGTAATCGAAACGGCAGAAGAGATTCGAAGACAATGGAGGGAACAGGAGTGGCAACACCGCCACGACATCCAGCGGATCGAAGAAGTGCGGGCAGATCTCAAGCGGGAGCAGCAAGCTTGGCGGGAGAGCCGTGAACCTGAGCCGGAACGCAGCGACGCTAGAACTGCTGCGCGTGTTAGCCGAGGTGCAGGAGAAGGAGCCCCACTTTATGCGGTGTGCGATTTTCTGGGGCACTGGACCGAGGAGGAGCGGGCCCGAATCGAAGGGGTACTGAGCGCTTGCGGTCTGCTTGACGCATGGATAACCCCTGATGGACGTATAGGCAGACTCGAAAAAGGGGAAGAAGTATGGATTACACCTGCGCCAGTGGAATGGGGGTATACCCTCGCCGATGTGCTGAAACCTGTTCCTTCGCCGGAAAGCGGTCTGGATGAAGCAGCGATCGATGCGGTATTGCGAACGTTTGCCTGGAAAGAGATAGGCGACACGCCGCCATTTGAAGAGTTGGACACAACGTCTATCTGGATTGGCTCCTCCTTCTTTCAATTTGGTCCAGTTTGCGGGTATGTGACAGATACCCAGCAAGCCCGTTTTATCGGTAAGGAAGCCCGCCGCCGCTTCAAGTTGGCGGAAATAGAACGGTTGCAGTGCGAGATAGAGGCATGTGATCAACAATTGGAGGAGTTATCCAAGAAAGTAACTGAAATCCAGAAGGCCATAACACAGTTGGATGAGGATGTACAGGCGTTTCCGGATGACAAGCTGGTTCAAGAACGATTGGACGTGCTGGCCGATGCCGTACACCGGCTCAATGCGGTGATGGCTCATGCGCAGCGGATGGCCGATCGGGTGCGGGAAAAGAGCAATCATTGGCAGCAGTTGAAAATCGAGCTGGCAGCGAGCACCGAGCAATGGTCCCGCCTCAACAACCTTGGAGCGCTGCAAGCAGCGAGAGAAACGATCCAGTTTTATTTGAACGGCCTATCCGATTTGCATGCGGAGTGGAGACAGTACAGGCAGGCGGCCCAAACCCTTCGCAGGTTGCAAGAAGAGGCAGAGGAACTGCTGTCGGAAGTTGAAAATGAAACGGAACTGGCAGACGAGCTGGAGGAGAAATATCACTCTTTGAAAGTAAAGGTCGAGAGCCTGCGCCGCCACATGCAGGAGTTGGGTATCCACGATTTGTATGAACGCATCTCGCGTTTAGAGGCAGAAAAAAAGGGATTGGAAGAACAAATCGCCGACGAGGATCAAAGAATACGAGACGCTGAACAAGATCGGGCGCGGTACATGGAGCGACTCGAGACAAGAAAACGTCAATTCGACGAACTGCAACAGGCGGTAGAACGTGCTGTGCAACGATGGAATGGAGAAATATCTTTGGGGCTTGTAGCGGATTGGTCGGATGTATCCAGACCGGAATGGGACGATGTCGAAATTTTTCGCCTATGTAAAGCGGTCTATCAGGAATTGCAGCCTTCCTCGGCGGGTAGAAACCGCGAAGGTGTGACCTCTTCACTGCTCGATCAGTTTAATGCGGTCCGCCACTTATTAATGGATTATGCGCTGGAAGCCGTGGTTGATGACAAGACCGGGCGGGTAACGGTTGTATCTATGCGAGATCGGTTGCGGCCCCAATCGCCATCCGCTTTGCTGAAGGAAATAAACGCTCTGATTCTGGAGCAGTCCGGGCTGCTGGATGAAAAGGATCGACAGCTTTACGAGGAAATTATATTGCGCAGTGTAGGCAAAACAATTCGCCAGCGCATTCTGCGTGCCGAACAGTGGATCAAAGAAATGAACCGGCTGATGGCAGAGCGCAACACTTCAAGCGGCTTGAAATTGCAGTTGCAATGGGTCCCCAAGGCCGCCCAATCGGAAAAAGAGATGAACGCCGAGCAATTGGTGGAGCTTTTGCGCAGAGATGCCCGGCTGCTGCGGGAAGACGAGATTGAACGAATGATCCAGCATTTTCGCTCGCGGATTCAATGGGCGAAACAGGGTGCACAGGAAGAGCGGGAATCGCTTCGTAAACACATCTACGAGATCCTGGATTACCGTACATGGTTTCAATTTATGCTTCGGTACAAAAAGGGCGGGGAGGCAGGTTATCGAGAGTTGACCGATTCGAGATTCAATGTGATGAGCGGTGGAGAGAAGGCGATGTCGATGTATATCCCGCTGTTTGCCGCTACGTATTCACGGTATTCTGATGCCAGCCCCGAAGCACCCAAAATCATTTCCCTGGACGAGGCGTTTGCCGGTGTTGACGAAGAAAATATCCGCGACTTGTTCAAACTCTTGACAGAAATGGATTTCGACTACATGATGACCTCGCAGGTGCTATGGGGATGTTATGATACAGTTCCTAGTCTGTCTATAGTGGAAATCTACCGCCCTAATGATGCCGACTTTGTCACGCTGTTCCGCTATCGTTGGAATGGAAAGCGGCTCGAGCTGCTTCCCTCTGAAGAAGCGGCTCCTGCAAGTGAGGAATAATGGATATGGACGACCAACGGATGAATAAGATTAAGGCATTTTTTTCCGAGCCTGGGCTTACACGATTTATAGATGCTGTTCGCAACACCTATCGTAGGCGAGGCGTGTCCGGATACGTTCGGGTAAAACAGCTTTCTGCCAAAGAATGCGAAGCGCTCGAAGGATTGCTTGGCACACTACAAAAGCCTGGTGAAGATTTGCAAGAACCACTGCGAAAAGTGGAAAACATCTTGCTCCAAAGCGGATTCGATATCACGATTCGAGAATTGTTAACTTGTCTGGATGGGCAGGAGGTATTGACACGAGCCGAATTGGAACAACAAGCTGAGAGAAATTGGAATGACTTTATCGATGCGGCATTGCAGGCAAAGAGGGAGAAACAGCTGCCGGTTCAGATCGGCGAATGGGTTGAACGATTGCGTGAAGGAGCAGTACAAGGAAGCCGGATTTTGCGCAGACAGCATGCGCAAAATCCGGAAGATGCACAGCTACAATTTGAATATTGCCTGGATGCACTTTGTCGTGTTTGGGAGATGAAGCAGGAAAAGATTGCGCAGGAAGATTGTGAAGCACCTGAGATGTTGATTCGGCTACCTGTGCTGGCTGCAAAGGTGGCAAGAAATGCACATGCGTTTGATATCAAATTTCCTGCCGGACGATTGCTGTGGTGCGGTCTTCAGGAGATTTTTACACGGAAATCGGAAGACAAGTCAAGTGACTCCTTTGATGCGATGGATTCTAATGAAGAGTGGGAATCGTCCGGCATCATTGACATGAACGAGACTGATGTGGCTGGACAAGCCAGAAGCTTAGAAATTCGAAAAACGTATCGTATCGCTGGCATTGCTGACGATGATATCTCTTCCCAAGTCATTCTCTTTGCGCCGCACCTGACAAAAAGAAACGAAGAGCTCGTCCTGACACTGAGACAAGTCGAGAGATTGCCTGCCATTCCAAAATTCTCCGGGCTGTATGTGGTTGAAAACCCATCGGTGTTTGCAACTTTATTGGATGGAACGCTGCAATATGAGAAATATAGGAGCCGTTCGTCCTATGATAGCGCTCCGATTTTAATCTGTTTAAACGGGCAGCCGAGCGCGGCAACAATTCGATGGATAGACCGTTGTTTGGAGGCAAGAGACCAAAATGACGTGCGTCTTCACTATTCCGGAGATTTTGATGTAAAAGGCTTGGCTATCGCCCAAGGGCTTGCTCGGAGATATGGAAAGCACTTTGTACCATGGCGTATGAGTGTGTCGGATTACGAAAGATTCGCTCCTTACGGAATGGATTTGTCGGATCAGGAGAAAGAGCAATTGCAAAAAATGACAGTTGATTGGGATTACAGCCTTGGTACCCGTATGGCCTTTCTTGGTACAAAGGTTCATCAGGAAGTGTTTGTTGAAGAGTTATTGCAAGATTGGATGGACGTTTTTGGGTCGGAGGTGTAGGTATTGTATCTGGGATCACCGAAAGATGAATTTGATGTCGTATGGAATGAGGCAAAAGAGTTCCTTTTGCTTCAAAGCGATCGCGAAAAAGTCGTGCAATTTGTAAAATGGATGAAAAAGAAAGCTTGCTTGGCGTTTGGACCGGAGCCCTCCTTTCGATTTCCTATTTTTCGAAAGGGTATCTATTGGGCAGAATTGGGGGAAAATGTGGGTAGTGAGGAAAATAAGCATCGACCGGTCGTACTTCTTTGGAGTACAAAGGAAGCTCCGATCGCCATAGTTGTGCCCCTTACTACGCAACGCTTGCATGACGAGTATTTTTTCCATATCGATTTGGAGCATTTTAATAACACGGCGCTTATTGAACAGATTCGAACGATAAGCTTAAGAAGAATCACCTATCCGCTACGAGCGAAGGGAAGGGTAGCTTCCGTAAGTCATCAAGACATAGCCAGGATTGATGATGCGATTAGGAAATTGTTTACTACAAGACATGACGTTACTTGACAGAAGCTTCTTGTTATGCCATAATTCATAGTGAAAGCAATGATCCCGTGAGCAATCACGTACACCTAATTGATCCCAAAAGAGCAACTGAGATAGTTGCTCTTTTGTCATATTTTTTGGTTTACAGCATATAATATCATTACATTGATCCCATAGCAATTGCTATGTATCGGATTGATCTAGGGGAAAACCCCGGAAGACCTCCTTGCATAAGAGGAGGTCTTCTTAACATGTCTCTGTGGATCGTGGGTGTAATCTGCCATCCTCCGCCTCTAAATCAGCACTCAAGCAGTGCTGTTTTTTTATGTACGGGAGGTGGCTAGCTCTAGAAAGCAACTGATATACTAAATACACTCCAAGTGGTAAAATTTTCCCATAACCCCATCTTCAAAATACTTCCATTTTCACTATTACCTTCAACTAATTGAACCGCTATATTGAGATTGGACTATTTTTTATGGAGGAAAACCATGATAAAATGCAACGTTCTTCACCTACTGCTTGCCATATCAATTCTCGTATCAACGAGCGGCTGCAGCTCAAGCGCTCCCATGGCACAACCGGAAGCAACTCCGCACGAAGAAAAAACGGTTCAGCCGCCAAATGCCCCAACTCCCTCCACCCAATCGTCTTCTACCGAAACACCTGCAGCAGTACCCACAGCTACAGCACTACCCAAGCCGCCCTTTACCCTGGAGGAGATCCTCGCTTATCAGGGAGAAGTTGGTCGCTTCTCGGGCAGCAGCTATAATGAATCAGCGCTCAAAGCCGAGCTGGATAAGCTGCCGGAAGGAATGACCGAGGAGGAAATCTATGCATACATCCTGCAGCTTGTCGGTGAGAATTATCAGGAAGAAAAGCGCACGTTTGATGAATTAGAGAAAGTAAACTATCGGCAAGCCCTCTTGTCTATCGATCCTTCCGCTCCCGCACCTTCACAGCAAACAAAGGCAAAGATGAATGTTGAGGTTATCCTGGATGCCAGCGGAAGTATGGCGGAAAAGGTAAACGGCGGTGTTAAAATGGACTTGGCCAAGAAATCGATTCAAGATTTTCTGGGCAACCTTCCCAATCATGCAAACGTGGGTCTTCGTGTATTTGGACATAAGGGCTCCGGAGCCGATAAAGACAAGTTACTCTCCTGCAGCCAGACGGAATTGATATATCCTTTAAGCGGCTATAATCCAAATAGCTTTCAGAGCTCGCTTCAACGTTTCGGGCCGAAAGGATGGACTGGAATTGCAACTGCGCTTGAGGCAGCCCAACAAGATCTGCAAAACTCGTACAGGGAAGGAATGGAAAATATCATCTACCTCGTAACCGACGCAAAGGAAACCTGTGGCGGAAACCCGGTAGAAGTGGCGAAATTGCTCCACGAATCGGAGATCAAGGCAGTGATCAATCTCATCGGCTTTGACGTAGATGATGAGGCACAGCGCCAACTGAAGGCGGTTGCAGAAGCAGGCGGCGGCACTTATACGACTGTCAAGGATAAAAGAGATATGGAAAATGTGTTCCAACAATATCTGAAAAATCTGTACGAGGAAAATCGCAACTGGATGCAGAAGGCCGTAGACAACGTGTGGAATGAGTATGAGAAAGACGAAAACGAGCTGATTGCGACGCAAAAAGCGATGCTGCAAAAAACGGCCGTCGAATATGAGCGATTGCAGGCAGCCGCCGACTACCTGCGTGAAAAAGGCGTGTTGAACAAGCCGCAGTGGTTGAATATCGTCAGCTGGATGGATGATCGGTGGTTAAACCTTAGCGATTATGCCGACGACCGCTGGATATCGATCGGACATAAAATGGATGTGGAATGGATGGAGGCTGCTGCCGAAGTGGAGCATCGCTGGATGGAAAATGGCAGAGAACTGGATCAGAAATCTGGCAAAGTGGCGCTCAGGATCGGGAACTTGCGGGCACCCAAGATCAGGATAGCTCCTCTACGAACACGGCCGATTAGGTTTTAATGGAAAGGGTTTCTTGACCGAAACTGCTTCATCATGACAAGAATGGGAGTTTGGCGATGGTTACGATAATGTCAAACGACGGAAACCGCATCACGAGTATCAACGACTGGTTTGCTTATGCACCTCCAGCGAAGGGGGCCCTTCACTGGAAAGACGGGCGGAGTGCCAAGGAGCTTGCCAAAGCCTGGTTTCGAACAGGCAAGGCCGAGATTCCTGCTGAATTGGCGGCGCTTCTTCAATCACACCCCGTTACCCGCCATTTTCGGATGAAGATCGGCATTCCGGAGAAGGAAACCATCCTTGACGATTTCAAGGGAAGCGGCCGCAACCATGACCTGGTTCTGATTGGCGAAACGCCGGACGACCGTGTATTGGTTGCAGTAGAAGCCAAAACGGATGAGCCATTTGGCGAGATCATCGGTGACTATATCCGATCCCGTGTCAAGGCGAATCCGAGAAGCCGCGTTCCCGACCGAATCCAACAGCTCGCACGGGGGGTATTCGGCCACACGGAGGTATCAACGCTTCGCTATCAACTCCTTCATGCCGCCGCCGGAACGCTTATCGAGGCAAAAAATCAGCATGCCTCGCATGCCGTACTTGTGATTCATGAGTTCGTCCCTTCAACAGGGAAAACGGAGCTAGCAAAACAGAATGAGCAGGACCTGGCGGCTTTTCTTGAGCGATTGTCGAACGGTGGACAGCAGTTAACCGCGGGCGCATTGTGCGGGCCGTTTCATGTGCCGGGCGGGGGCAGGATACCGTCCGACATCCCCCTCTATATTGGCAAGATTGAAACGGACATGTAAACGTAAGAGCTTTTCTGCCATGTGATGAAAAAGCGCGGCTGCACATTGCTGCAGTTGGGTTCATTGACTTTTGGCCGGCCAGGGGCAGAATAAGGGGTAGATGATCCTTGTGAGGTGAGGAGCGAATGATCCGATTAAGCGCGCTTGACCAATCCCCGATTCCGAAAGGGAGGACCGCCACCGAGGCATTGGCCCATACGACGCGTTTGGCCCAGGAACTGGAACGGCTGGGCTATTATCGTTTTTGGGTGGCGGAGCATCATTTTACCATGAGTTTGGCGGGCTCCAGCCCGGAAGTGCTCATCGCCCATCTGGCCGCCCACACCCGGAAGATGCGCATTGGCTCCGGAGGGGTGATGCTGCCCCATTACAGTGCCTACAAGGTGGCGGAGAATTTTCGGGTGCTGGAAGCGCTGCATCCCGGCCGCATCGATTTGGGGGTAGGCAGGGCGCCGGGGGGCATGCCCCTGGCGACCAGAGCGCTGCAGGAAGGGAAAGTGACCGGGATCGATACATATCCGGATCAATTGGATGATTTAATCGGCTACTTGCACGACGCCCTTGACGAAAACCATCCGTTTGCCGGACTTCGGGCGACCCCGCTTGTTCCGACCGTGCCCGAGCTTTGGCTGCTTGGGTCAAGCGGGGAGAGCGCAAGGCTGGCCGCCGCACGGGGAGCAGCCTTTGCCTTTGCGCATTTCATCAATGGAGAGGGCGGGGTGGATGCCATGCGGTGGTACCAGCAACACTTTCAGCCCTCCCACGGCAATGACCGGCCCCAATCGATGGTCGCGATCTTTGCCATTTGTGCCGAGACGGAGGAAGAAGCGAACCGGGTTGCTTCCAGCCTCGATCTTACCCTCCTGCTGCTGGAAAAAGGGGAAGCGGCCCATGGGGTACCCTCGGTGGAAGAGGCGCTGCGTTATCCCTATTCGGCCCTTGACCGGTACCGGATTCAGGAGAACCGCAAACGGATGATCGTGGGGTCACCGGAACAGGTCAGGCAGAAGATCTTGGCGCTGAGCGAAGCGTACAACACGACGGAAGTGATGATCGTCACCATTACCCATGAATTTGAGGCGAAGCTGCGGTCATACCGGCTGCTTGCCGAGGCGTTCGCCTGATCATGGGCCGTCAGCACATTGAGATAGGGGCGCAGCTTTACTTACTGCCTGCTTTTTACTTATACTATTTATGATAGTAAAAAGTATCATAAGGAGGTTATCCTCATGTATGATGTGATCGTCATCGGCGCAGGTCCGGCCGGTGGAAGTGCGGCTCTTTTCACCAGCAAAGCCGGCAAGAAAACCCTTGTGATCGACAGCAACCAGAGTGTCACCAAACGGGCATGGCTCGACAACCATTACGGTGTGGACGGGATTTCCGGTCCGGATTTGATCGAAGTGGGGAAAAAGCAGGCAGGCAAGTTTGGGGCAGAATTCGTGGAAGACGTCGTGACGGATATCCGCTCGGAAAACGGCAAGCATACCGTCGTGACGGAGAGCGGGAAAACTTTTGAAACGGCCCATGTGATTCTGGCCACGGGGATGTCGGTGCAGCTGGCGGAAAAGATCGGGCTCAAGATCGTGCCGGGCACGGAACCGCGCATCAAAAGCATCATTGAAGTGGATCAGCAGGGCAAAACGAACATCGCGGGCATCTGGGCAGCCGGTACCGTGGCGGGGGTGTCCATGCATACGATTATCACGGCGGGCGACGGCGCCAAAGTGGCGATCAATCTCATCAGCGAACTGAACGGGGCGCGTTATGTCGATCATGATGTGCTGAAAGCATAATACAGGGTTAGGGCCGCTTGCAAGGCCCTAACCCTGTGTCGCTTACTGGGACAGGTCGTTATTGCGAGATATCCTCGCCGAAGTATTTCTTGCTGATCTCCGCATAGGTGCCGTCTTTCTTGATCTCTTCCAACGCCTTGTTGATTTTGTTCAACAGTTCCGTATTTCCCTTTTTCACCGGGATGGCCATCTGGTCGAGGAAAAGGGGTTCGCCCACCGCCTTGATGGGAAGCTGGTTCTTGGTGATCGCGTACTTGCCGACCAGTTCATCCGTGATCACGGCATCCAGACGGCCAGGGACCAGCAGATCCTGAAGAGCCGTGACGTCGCTGTCGTAGGTTTGCACTTGATCGGTATATTTTTTGGCGACCTCTTCAAACGTACTGGAGACCACCACTCCGATTTTTTTGCCTTTCAGGTCATCGGGAGAAGAAATCGCGCTCTGGTCGTTCGCCACAAAAATTTGGGCGCCGGATTCATAATAGGGGGCGGAAAAATCAACCTCTTTCTTCCGCTCCTCGGTGATGGCCATGCTGCCGATAATCGCCTGGAACTTGTCCGCTTTTAATGCGGCCAAAATGGTTTGCCAGGGGTTGGTCACCGGTTTGGGATTCATTCCCATTTTTTTGGCGAGCGCATTGCCGATTTCCACGTCGAACCCGACCAGCTGACCGTTCTCCTGGTAGTTGAACGGCGGATACAGGCCGCTCATGGCAAAGGTAAAATCGGCCTGGCTGTTGGCCGACTCCGAGCTGCTACATCCATAAACAAGCGTGCCCAGCAGCGCGATAACCAGGAACAGAACTGCTTTTTTGGTATGCACGTTGAATTCCTCCTTCTATGCTATAAAATACTTCGCAAAAACTGTTTGGCTTTGGGATGCCGGGGATTGGCAAAAAAGTCGGCGGGCTTTCCCTCTTCGGCAATGATCCCGTTATCCATGAACACGATCCGGTCGGCCACCTCTCTGGCAAAGCCCATCTCATGGGTCACGATCACCATCGTCATGCCTTCCTGGGCCAGCTCCTTCATGACCTGCAGTACCTCTCCCACCAATTCCGGATCAAGGGCGGACGTGGGTTCGTCAAACAGCATGATCTGCGGGCTCATGGCGAGGGCGCGGGCGATGGCTACCCGCTGCTTTTGCCCGCCGGACAGCTTGTCCGGATACTCGTCCGCTTTCTCCTGCAATCCGACCTTTTTCAGCAGGGAGAAGGCTTGTTCCCTCGCTTCGGCTTTGCTTCTTTTCTTTACCTGCACGGGCGCCTCCATGATATTTTCCAACACGGTCATATGGGGGAAAAGGTGAAAGTGCTGAAACACCATGCCGACCTGTTCCCTGATCTGATTCAGGTTGACCTGATCGGGTTCGACCCGCTGCCCCATCAGCCAGATTTCGCCTTTGTCCTTTTGTTCCAGAAAATTCAGGCATCGAAGCAGCGTGCTTTTGCCGGAGCCGCTTGGGCCGATCAGCACCACCACCTCCCGGGCGGATATGTCCAAATCGATGCCTTTCAGGACGTGCAGGTTCCCAAAATGTTTGTGCAAACCGCGAACCTTAATCACAGGAACGTCACCTGCTTCCTTTGTCCAATCTTTTCTCCAGGCGGTGCAGCACGAGGCTGAACACGACAATCAGCGCCAGATAGTACAATCCGGCGATCGAATAGAATTCAAGCTGACGAAACGTAGCCGCCGCTTCGCTCATGGAGACGCTGAATATTTCAGAGACCCCGATGAACGCCACCAGGGAAGAATCCTTCAGGCCAATGATGAACTGGTTGCCGAGCGGGGGGATGGCTCGTTTGAATGCCTGGGGCAAAATGATGCGCCGCATGGCGAGGCCATAGGACATTCCCAACGAGCGGGCCGCTTCCATCTGTCCTTTGTCAATCGATTGGATCGCTCCCCGGAAAATTTCCGCGATATAAGCGCCGCTGTGGATGGCGAGAGCCAAGACGCCTGCCCAAAACTTGGACAGGACAATGAAGTGGGTGATCCCGAAGTACAGCCACATGATTTGGACAATCAGAGGGGTTCCGCGAATCAGGCCGATGTAGCCATTGGCGATCAGCCGCAGCCAGCCCCTGTCGGATATTTTCATAAAGGCGAAGACCAAACCGATCAACGAGGCGAGGAGCAGGGAAGCGACGGTGATTTCCAGCGTCACCCAGGTTGCCTTCGCGAACCCGGAAAACGTGCCGACAAAGCTTTCCACGAACCGATTCATCCGAGATACTCTCCTAAGTCGTAAAGGGAATTTGATAGTACTGATATTAGCAGAATATTCAAATTTGTTAATTGTACAAATGGGATAAAAATCGGGGAGAAATTATATACAAATTGATCAGATTTTATACATAGCAAAAATGAGGGGGAAAAAGGAGAATCTCCCCTGGGGAATCCGCTTGCGAAACGAACGGAACCACCCCGGGGAGATCTTGTTGGACAGACTGTCACTGAAGGAGACGTGCAGGAGGCCGGTCTCGATTACATCCGGAAACGTTGTCAGCTGCGGCATTGATCTGGAGGAAAGCGCGAGGGAGAGAACCGCCAAGCTTTTCTGGCGGCGGCGCCATGAAGGGAAAGGAAACGCTATCTGGAGGAGGATGGTTGGGCGTAATCGCGGTTATCTTTCTTTCGCATAAAATTTGGCTTTCGTCGACAGCAAACTGGCTTCCCGAATCGATTCTTCGTAACTCTTGGCAAACAAATCGTGCAGATTTCCGTTAAGAAATCCTACAGAAAAGGAGATGGCCACATTCTTGTATGCAATGGGCCTTTTCATTTGCTCATAAAAAAACTGCAATTCCGATTGCTCTCTCTTTGTGATGACCACGAACTCATCCCCGCCGTACCGGCACAGGTAATCGCCATCTTGGCAGATTTCTTTCAAGCGGTTGGCAAAGTGGGTCAAGACTTCGTTGCCGAAGATATGGCTGTATTTTTTGTTGATTTCGCCAAAATTATTTAGATCGAGGAAAAACAGGTGAAACCGTGTTTGCTGTTCAACCAAAAAATTATATAAATATTCAATGTAGGAAGCTCTGTACAATCCGGTAAGGGGATCGATATTTTTCCCGATCTCTTCGCGCAGCGTTTCTCTGGTTACAATGCCGATCACTTCATGGTCATCCATCACAAGAAGTCTTTCCACTTCGTTCTCTTCCATCATGGCGAGAGCTTGTCCGATAAAGGCATTCTTGTGGATCGAGAGTGGATTCGCCGTCATGACGTCAGCAACGATGCGGTTCGGGTGGGCGGCACGAATGTCCCGGGAGGTTACGATTCCCACCACTTTGCCTTCTTCAAACACCACCAAGGAACCAACTTTCAGTTCATTCATTTTTTCCGCCGCGTACTGTGCGCTTTTTCCGGACGAAACCCCGTAAAGTTGTCGGCACATGAATGTTTCCACTTTCAAGCCAAATCCACCTCTCGTTGCACGGAAACAGCGACCTTCAGCTCCGCGCGCAGCACCATTCGTTCATTCAACAGCTTGTCTGCTTCTTCCATAATAATTTGTAAAATGATTTCTTTATCGATCATTTCGATCAGCGTATTCCGAATCAATACCGCTTCCACTTTCGGATGATCGATCTTGATGATGGAAAACTGCTCGGGAGACAGGGCTTCAGCCATCCTTCTTACCGCTTCCGGTCCAACTGGGGCTTGTCTTCCAATCAGCAAGAGGTCTTTCATTGGAGGAACTTCGAACTCGGTAAATTTAATCGTGATGCTGGCTTTTTTTGAGTAGTAATTGTTGTTTGTCATAAAAAAACACACTCTTTTCCCTATGGTCTCTCGATTTCAGCAATGGATTTCGGCTTATCCAGCAGATACCCTTGACCCAATTCGACACCCAACTGCTTCACTACTGCCAATTCACTCTCCTTCTCAATTCCTTCCAGAATCAATTTCGTATGATCTTCGCAATATTTCACCAACAGGTCAACGAGTTTTCTTTTTTTCTCAAACTCTTCAATATGGGCCGTTACCGTCCTGGATAGTTTAATATAATTGGGATCGTAATCAAATAAATGCCGGAATGAAATAGAGCCCTCTCCGAAATCGTCCAGCGCAATGAAGAATCCTTCCTTTTGCAGATTGGGGATGACCCCCTTTGCCTTTAATTCATCCCAGAGCGCATGTTCTTCGGCGGATTCGTTAATTTCAAAGACGATTTGACCAATGATGCCGGCGGCCGTTTCTTTCACCTGATTGACGAATTCATCAAACCCTTCATGCAGCAGTGTGGAAGGGAAGATGTTGACAAACAGTTTGCAGCCTGCCGCAACCAAGTGAGAGCTCTGAAACGTTTCAATGCTTTTCATGATGGATTTCGTGTCCAATTCAAACAACAGATTGGCTTTCCGCGCCTGCTGGAACAAGCGCATTGGATCATACGCTTCGCAGCGAATCAAAGATTCAACTCCAATCAAACGATTGTTCTTCAAGCACTTGACAGGTTGATAGCTGTGAAAAAAGCTATCGGTTTTGATTATGTTCTCGATAGTAGCCATAGATCTTATCCCTTTTCTAGTTTTTTCCCTATGGAAGATATGGCTTTGTACGAGTTTGTGACAAAAAAGCTGCTCAAAAATTGAGCAGCCTTGTTATCATTACAACTTCGACAACTCAGCCACCATAGA
Source organism: Brevibacillus sp. SYP-B805 (assembly GCF_011059135.1). Taxonomy (GTDB): domain Bacteria; phylum Bacillota; class Bacilli; order Brevibacillales; family Brevibacillaceae; genus Brevibacillus_F. The sequence continues at coordinate 58,257 of NZ_JAALGD010000005.1, forward strand.
TTACCTTTAGGTCTGTAGTTTTGCGTCCCAGTCTTTCGACAGGTTTGCCTTTTCGATTGTAACTATTTGGATGGTAAAAATTCACTATTCAGAGTATAGGACTAATAGCACACTTGCGCAATAGAAAAATTATGAAAAAAGTATAGTTTTGTCGAATTTTGCAAATGGCAGTCGGATCGTGCTGCATGGAGAAGCTTGATGTTTTTTTATAATGGTTTTCATGAGGTTCGCAGGTGATACCGGCTTGCTGCAGTTGGTTTTGACAATCCAGCCGATTAATTATAGAATTTTCTAACAGGAATTCTACATTTTGTAATGATTGGAGGCTTTTTTATGGATCAAGAGTTGGAATTAAAGGCTCCTTTGCAGGCAGAGGAGTTGAAGTACGCCGGGTTTTGGATCAGGTTCCTTGCGTATGTCATCGACGGCATTTTGCTTTATGTGGTTACGTTTCTCTTGGTACTCGTGCATGAAAAACTGGTTTTTCTTTCTTATCTCATCAGCATCTTGTATTTCCCGCTGCTGGAAAGCTCCAGCATGCAGGGGACGCTCGGCAAAAAAGCCCTGGGATTGATCGTCGTTGATGAGGAGGGGAACCGCATCACCGTCGGAAGGGCATTCGGAAGATTTTTCGCCAAAATATTGTCCGGAATCATTCTGTACATCGGTTACATCATGGTTGCCTTTACTGAGAAGAAACAAGGACTGCATGACAAGATTGTGAGCACGTACGTGGTGAAAAAATAAAGCGTGCCGACAGAAGCCTCTTGCTGTGGTGACACGGCAAGAGGCTTTTTGCGCAGATCGGACAGTAAAGGTTCATGAACGTGGAAAAGGGACGGAGAAACGTTTGGGGGCCTTCGCCGAGCGGGTAGTGCGTTCGCTCAAGTCGGCGGGGGTACTTTATGCTCGGGCCATCTGGAGCAGCTGTTCCGTGGTCATGATCGCGGCAAATTCTTCGTGCAGGCTGACCAGATTCATCCGGTGGATCTCCTCGGCGGTATAGTGTTTGCCGTCGTGTCCCACTCTGTTAAACGTCGCGGTCGCATCGGCAATCAAGACGGGGGAGAATCCCAGATTTTTGGCCATGCGGGTGGTTGTCGAAACGCAATGATCGGTGGTGAGGCCCACGATCACGAGCGTCTTGATGCCTTGGCTGGCCAGCAGAGCTTCCAGGTTCGTACCGATGAATGCGCTGTTCACCTGTTTGCGGATCACGGGTTCGCTGCCGGTCGGAGCAACCATCGCTTTGATCTCGCAGGCTTCCGGTGTGGAAAAGAGAGATTCCGGCGAAGGGTTAACATGCTGGATATGGATGACAGGACGGTTTGTCTCTCGCCACACGGCCAGGATTTTTGCCATGTTTTCCTCAGCGTCCGGGTTGTTTCTGCTGCCCCAGCTCGGATGGTCGAACGCATGCTGGACGTCGATGAGAAGAAGCGCTGCGTTTTTCTCGAAAGGAACCATTGTACAAACCTCCTCTTTGTCGGTAAGATCATTTTGTAAAATCAACCAATGGTTCGCAATGGAGAAAGCAAAGCAAAAACCCTTCTTGACTTTCATTCATGAAGTGTTTGGAATCATTACTTTCGTTGGCAAAGGGGAGGGGGAATGTCGTGGATGCGGTGGACAAACGGATCGTGGAATTGCTTCAGGAAGACGGCAGAATCACGATGAAGCAGTTGGGGAAAGTCGTGGGGCTGACAGCTCCCGCGGCGGCAGAACGCGTCCGGAAATTGGAGGAGCAGGGGGTCATAACCGGCTACAAAGCCACGGTAAACCCCGAAAAAATGAACAAGCACGTAACGGCTTTTGTGTTGTTTGATACCACGCAATGCAAAAAATTCGTGGAGTTTTGCAAAACCTATCCGGATGTGACGGAATGCTATCGGTTGGCGGGACAGTACAGTTATCTCGTGAAGGTGGTTACCCAATCGGTCCATAGTCTGGAGCGCTTTATCGACCAAGCCATGCCTTATGGCAAATCCTCCACGCTGATCGTCCTATCTTCCGCAGTAACGGACAAAGCGGTCGCATTGGAATTGGACGATTGAACGGGATTCCTTTCCCTGTATAATTTTCCTGTATAATGAGAAAATCAAATGGAAAATGGGAAGGTAGAGAGGGGGGAATGTCATTGGGGAAAATCGCGCTGTTCTCCCTGCTGTTCTGGATCACGGGAAATCCGTTTTTGGCGCTCTTCTTGCTGCTGGTCATCCTGTACTTTCTCGATATGCGTTATGTGAGACTTTTGCCCGATCTGTTCCGGCCGCTTCGGCTGAACAGCCGGTTGGCGAAGCTCAGGCAGCAGCTGCGGGTCAATCCGCATGACACCTCGGCCAAATGGGAAGCGGCCCGGATTCTGATGGAGCAGCGGCGCTATCCGGAGGCGCTCGCGTATCTGGAAGAGATCCGCAGCGTCGTGGATGATTCCGCCGAATTCCTGTGCGAATACGGGATCTGTCTGTTGAAGACCGGAGAGAAAGAGATCGGGGAAGAATGGATCCGGAAAGCCTTGTCCCTCAACCCGCGTGTCAAATACGGCGAACCGTACCTCCATCTGGCGGAGGCCTTTGCCCGGGAAGATGTTTCCAAGGCGCTGGCCTACCTGCAAGAACTGAAGGGCCTCCATTCGTCATCGGCTGAAGTCTGCTACCGGCTGGGCCAGCTGTACCAGCGGCTGGGGCAGAAGGAAGAAGCCCATGCCGCCTATCGGGAAGCGATCGACGTGTACAAGGGACTGCCTGCCTACAAGAAGCGCACCGAAAGGCGATGGGCGCTGCTGGCAAGAATGAACGCTTGGAAGCAATAATCGAACAAACCGCTTGCCTCATCCAGAAGGCGGGACGCTAGGGCAGATCGCGAACCTTTTCTGCAATCGGCGTGCGTTCCTTGACGGCCGGCACGTCCGCCGGATAGCCGACGCCGAACACCCCGATCACATCATAGCCGTCCGGCACGCCGAGAATTTCGCGGTTGCGGGGCGTCGCGCCGAGCGATGTCCATCGTGTCCCCGCCCCTGCCGCATGGGCGGCCAGCAAGAAATTCTGGACGAAACAAGCGGTTGCGATCACATTTTCGTCCCGTTCAAACGGTGTGGCTCCCGGCTTGGACAAGACCGCAAACACAACGGGCGCGCCGCCGAAATCGGTTTTGTGGTTCAGCTTCGCACGCGTATCCGCTCCGACAAAGCGGATTTCCCACGGCTCCGTCAGGCGGTGATTGGGGGCATAACTGGCTGCCTCGAACCACGCCATCAGCTGTTGGCGATCAATGGGATCAGGTTTGAAATCCTTGATATTGCGGCGGGTCTTGATGACGTTCAGGATTGTCATGGGTTGCCAGCTCCTTTTGTGAGAATCATGGGATATCATATTCCGTTGTGCCGGCGTGGGGCCCTCCCCGCGTTTTTTTATGCTCCGGCGATGAGCGCGATCTACCTTTTCATTATCTCCCACGATCAATGGTTTGTATGTTGCAGAAGGAAGAGGGCCCCTTTCATGGGGAAAGAAAAACGGTTGACACACCATGCGAGCGATGATACCATACCAATGAAAATGATTATCAATACTAGCGATTGGACGAGAAGGGGACTCAACACAGCGATGAACAGAAAGATGCTCGTTATCCTGCAAGCGTTGCTTCTGATGGCTGCCATGCTGCTGCCGTTGGCGACCCATGCCGCTACCAAGGCGGAAAGCGATTTGGCCGAAGCGCAAGCCGCCGTTACGCAGGCGTTGGATCTGGCGAAAGCGGGCAAGCTGGACGAGGCGAAGAAAGCCTATGACACCTTCAACGACACCTGGCGCAAGATTGAAGACGGCGTCAAGGAAGAGTCGGGAACGGCCTACAAAGAGATTGAATCTCACATGGGCAAAGTGGTGTACGCCTTCATGCAGGGCAAACCGCAAGGCGTGGCGGAAGCCCTGGAAGGCCTGCATGCCGTCAATGAAACATTTATTCACGGCGGCTATCAGGATGGCGGACAATTTCAGCAGCAAAATCTGTCCCTGGCCGATTTTGTGCAAATCCTGCGCGACACCAAGGAAAATGTGGACAACCACGAGCAGGAAGCTGCCTTGCAAGGCATGAATCAGGTGGCCGATTCCTGGTTGAGCGTCGAGGGAATCGTCGTTTCCCAATCGGCTGCTGTTTACAGCGATTCGGAAAAGGATATCGTTACGGCAAGCGCCATGCTGGAAGCGTCTCCGCCCGATTATGCGGGGGCATCCCGGGTGCTGGACGGCATGATCCGCTATCTGACGCCGCTCGCGGAAAAATCGTCCTACAGCCTGTGGGATGCGGCGATGATTATCCTGCGGGAAGGCCTGGAGGCGTTGCTTGTCGTCACCGCCCTGCTCGCGTTTGTGGGTAAATCCAACCAGCCCAAAGGGAAAGGCTGGATCTGGGGCGGCGTCTCCGTCGGCATGCTGGTCAGCATCGCCATCGCCGTCGTCATCAAGATGGCGTTCTCTTCCGGGGCGTTTGGCAGCAACAACGCGCTGATCGCCGGTTGGACGGGCGTCATTGCGGCCGCCATGCTCCTGTATGTGAGCTACTGGCTGCACAGTCAATCAAGCCTTGCCGGGTGGAACCGCTACATTCGCGAAAAAAGCGAATCGGCCCTTACGACCGGCCGCCTCATCTCCCTGGGGACGATCTCGTTTCTCGCTGTGTTTCGGGAAGGAACGGAAACCGTGCTGTTCTTCATCGGCATGGTGAACCAGATCAGCATCCAGAACATGCTGATCGGCATTCTTCTCGGGTTTGGCCTGCTGGCGGTGCTGGCCTATCTGATCATTTTTATCGGTGTGAAGCTGCCGATCAAACCGTTCTTCCTGATCTCCAGCGTCTTTGTTTTCTACCTGTGCCTGAAATTCACGGGGATGGGCATCCACAGCCTGCAGCTTGCCGGCGTGCTGCCGTCATCGCTGGTTCCCTATCTGCCCAGCATCGATCTGCTCGCCTTCTATCCGTCCCTGGAGAGCAGCATCCCGCAGATCGGCTTGCTGTTGATCGCCGTGGTGGTCGTCATTCGGAAAAAATGGGTAAGCAAGCAAATTCAAGCATAACATCTTGGGAGGACATATCATGATGAAACGGACATACGGATTCCTTGCTCTCGCTCTGGTTACTGCTTTGGGATTGGCAGGTTGCAGCTCCGCATCCACGCATGAAGGGCATGAAACTTCTTCGAATCAGGAAGCGCCGAAGCAGGAAGCAGCAGCCGACATCAAATCGGGCGTGGCGAAAATGCTCGAGGAAACGGCCGAGCTGAAGAAGCAGCTGGAGGCGGGCGACCAGGCGAAGGTGAAGGAAGCGGGCCAAGAAGTGCATGAAGCGTGGGAGTCGTTCGAGGATAACGTCAAGGCGAAATATCCGGACCTCTACAACAAGGTGGAAGAAGCGCTGGATCCGCTGGTAGCGGGCACGGAGGCGCAACAGCTTGACAAGGAGGCCGTCGGCAAGCTGAACGACCAGCTGACCGCCGCTTTGAACGAACTGGCCGCGAAGGAACAATAACAGAAGCACGCATGGCAAAAGCAGCGGATGAACAGCCGCTGCTTTTTTCGCTGATATGCAGGCAGGACACAAAGGGGCCGCCAAGCAGGGAGGGTTGCCTTGGACGGTACAAAGGAAGATTCCGCCAAAAACCTCTGTACACCGCGGAGTGATCGATGTTAAGCTTTTTCCAGGAATACCCATCTCCGTGAAGGGAGGGGGACAGGTGATTTACTGGATCATCGTTGGTTCCTTTGTTCTTCTAATTTTGCTTGCGGCTTATGCTATGGAGAGAAAACGCGCCCGGAAACGGTATCCCGAAGAATATTCCCGGGAAGCCGCCAATAACGCAATGCATGCCGCCGAAAAAGAGGCGGCATCCCGAACCTGGATGGATCTTCCGTAATCAGTCGGGTGATTCCACGAACTCCTCATCATGGAGGAGTTTTTTGTGTGCCGTCATCGTTTGGCGGTAGAGGTCCCGGTAGCGAAGATGGGTGATTGCGCCGGCTTCATTTTCGTAAAAGGTGATCGTTTCATCAACAGCTTCCGTGACATGGGATGGTCACTTCCGGGAGCATGTCCTGAACAAGGAAAAGACGCCTGCTGTCAAGGCGTCTGGTTCTAGGTATATCGGAATGAGTGACAAAAAAGTCTGGGGCCCCCGCCGACACCAGCAAGGGACCCCACTCGGCACAGCGATAGCGATCGCCGAGTGGGTGGAACGTTCGCTTAAGTCGGCGGGGTATTCTTGTATTTCGCGCGATATTCGTCCTCCAGCATGCTCATGATGATGGAGTCGTGGTATTGGTGGTCGTAATACAAGGCGTCGCGCTGCACGCCTTCCCGCTGGAACCCGAGCTGTTCATAGACGTGGATGGCCCGTTCGTTGTAGGAGAAGACGTTGAGCTCAATCCGGTGCAGATTGCAGATGCCGAAACCATAATCAAGCATCAGGCGGAGCGCTTCGCTGCCGTATCCCTTGCCCTGGTTCTCCTCGCCGTTGATCGCGATGCGGATGTTGGCGCTGCGGTTGTTCCGGTGGATATCCTGCAGCGCCACGTCCCCGATCACTTCATCGGTATCCTTGCGCGCGATCAGGAGCAGCACGGTGGAGGTATCCTGGCTCTTGCCCTCAATGTAGCGGTGGATCTGTTCGCGGGTAAAATTGGCCTGCGTGCCGGTCAGTCTTCGGACGTCCGGGTCAAACAGCATGCGGAAGTAGAGGTCGGTATCATCCAGACCGAGGGGGCGCAGATAAACTTTTTCCCCGATCAGGAAGCGTACGGGTTTGCCGGTTTGTGCGTTCATGGAATCTCTTTCCTCCTTTTTTCTCTACTATATCGGGATGGTGTATACTCGAAAATGGGCAGTTTCGATAGAATGAAAGGGACAGATGAGGAGGGGGACAAAGAGGGTGCTGCTGCCGAAGCTGGATCCGCGGGGGGAATCTCCGCTCTATGTCCAAATATATGCTCATATCAAACATGACATCATATCAGGAAAGCTTCCGGAACGGTCGCGTCTGCCCTCCATTCGCAAGCTGGCCGATTTCCTCGGCATCAGCACGACTCCGGTGGAACTGGCCTACAATCAGTTGGTGGCGGAGGGCTTCATCGAAAGCAGGCCCAGAAGCGGTTTTGTTGTCCAAGACTTACCCGATCCATACGGCCGGGTCGGGAGCGTCAGCCCACTGGCGCTGGAAAGCGGGGGTATTCGGGAAGAGAGGGCCTATCGCTATGATTTTCATTTGTCCAAAAACGATTTCCGTCCGTTTCCTTTCTCGCTCTGGCGCCGGCTGATCAACCAGACGCTGCGCGAAGATAAGCAGCAGCTTCTTTTTTACGGCGACCCCCAGGGAGAAGCGGGGCTCCGGAAAGAGATCGCCCACTATCTGTACCAGTTTCGCGGGGTGAGGTGTTCGCCGGACCAGATCGTGATCGGTTCGGAGCAATACCATCTGCTCTCAATGCTCAGCCTTCTCCTGCGGGAACACGTCGCCAGCATCGGGGTGGAGAATCCCGGTTACCCCCTGCTGCCGGCCGCGTTTCGGCAGCAGGGCTTTCAGGTGGTGCCGATCCCGCTTGCGGACGATGGCCTCGACATCGGCGCGCTCTGCGATGCACCGGTCAGGCTCGTTGCCGTCTCGCCGTCCCATCAATTTCCCCGCGGCATGATCATGCCGATCGCCAAAAGGCTGCGGCTGCTGGAATGGGCCAATGATGTCGACGGTTTTATCATCGAAGACGATTATGACGGAGAGTTTCGTTACCACGGCAGACCGGCGCCCGCCCTGCAGGGCCTGCTGCCAACCGACCGGGTGATCTATCTGGGGGGCTTTTCGCAGGCAGTGGCGCCCGCTCTCGGCATCCACTATCTGGTGCTGCCGAAGAGGTTGCTGGAAGGGTATTACCGGCTGTATGACCAAACGCTGTTCGAACAGTCTTCGTCCCGGCTGCTTCAGCATGCATTCATGCTGTTTATGCAAGCAGGCTACCTCGGCAAGCACGTCCGCAAGATGCGCAACCTGTACCGCAAGAAGCATGATCGGCTGGTTCAGGCGGTCCAGCGTCACTTTCAGGAAAAAGCGGAAGTAATCGGCAAAGATGCCGGATTTCATGTGCTCCTGCGTGTCCACAGTCCCCGTACGGAAAAAGAGCTTCTCCAACTGGCGAAAGACGCCGGGATCAGAATCGCCTCGGCCGCCTTCACGTGGCACCAACCGCCGGCAGAGGAGCGCAAGGAGTTCTTTCTCGGCTTTGGCGGGATCGAGATGGAAAACATCGAAGAAGGGATCGTTCGGCTGAAGGAAGCGTGGTTTGGCGCAGAGGGGACCGGATAGGCGAAGGCTGGAGCATGAAGACCAATGTCCGGGTTCAAATTCAACCGGACCGCACGGGCGTTTTTCCAAGCCTATTACGGGGTGAAACGCTTTTCGTTGACGAAAGAGATGGCGGCCGCCCTGCGGGAAGCGGAGAAGCGGCGGGATTACGAGATGACCGTGGCGGATCTGATCGAAGTGTATGAAAGGAGTCGGCGACCGTCAGGCAATGAGAGCCTGCCCGCGCCGCCGAGATTGGGGCAATCACCGGGCAAAAGATCGCGGATGAGTAAAAACGGGCCGCCGGCATCGACGCTGTGCCGGCAGCCCGGCTGCCGTCATCCCGCCATGAAGTTGACGGTCCCTCTTGGATAGAAGACGTTGATATGATCGACGTGCGGATCGGGTACCTCCCGGGTTGGAGCGGGGAACACCACTTTCAACTGGTACTTGTCCGTTGCGTTGTACACCAAGATGACCTGATCCTGCAGGGTGTGAATGGCCGCCGGTTTGCCGAGGGTTTTTTCGATTTGGGACTTGGTCAGCTCCTGCAGGCGCAGATCATAGGAACGAATCTCAACGAGCTGCTCGCCCTTGTTGAAGCCAAACACGAATCCCCGGCCGTTGTAAGCGGCATAGCCGATTCCGTTCACAAAATCGATGGCGTCCGGTTTTCCCCAGTCTTTCTCGACCGTCTCCAACCCGGTATGCTCGACGGTAAAGTCCGTGCCGAAGCCTCTGCCTTCCTTCGCCATATCCCGTACGATGGTGATCAGCTCCTCGCTGCTGCCGTACGCCATCAGATTGCGCAGCCCCTGCGGGTAGAGAACGCCGATGTGATCAAGCGGCGGATCAGGATTGGCGGCGGCAGGTTCGGGGGCGCCGACCCGCAGTTGAACCTTCTCGTTTACGGGATACGTGAACACGATCAGATTGGCATAATGGCTGACCTGCGCAGGTTCCCCCCACGCCTGCTTCACCTGGGACAGGCTCAGCTTTTGCACGCGGGGGTCATGCCAGCGGATCTCGACAATCTGCATGCCTTTGTTGTAACCAAACAGCAGCCTCTGATCCGGATAAGCCGCATAGGTGAGGCCGTTGGCATATCGGGTTTGTGCCGGTTGGCCCAGCTGTTTCTCCACCTCATCAAAGACCGATGTTCCGGCCGCAAAGGGAAACTGGGAAGATACCTTCCCCTGCCGGGCGCTCGTTTGAATGGAAAGGAGTAGTTGGGAAACGTCCGAAGAAGCGGGAGATGGCAGGGGGAGTTGTGCATCCGGCTGTGCATCCGGCGATGTTTGCGGCGGGGAGCCCACCTTTTCCTTGCTGCCGAGTATGGATCCGGCCCAGAACGCTCCCATGAGCAGGGCGGCTGACAGGCTGATTCCGATGATGATAAAACGTCGTGACCGCTTCCGCATGTGTGCGCCACCTCCTTGTTTCCGGTTGGTTGATTCATGTTCTTGTTAGATTGGACGTAGTTCTTGCGGTTTTATTACAGGAAAAAGAAAAATTCCGGTTGGAAATGGGTGGCTGCCGGAAACGGAAAAAGTTGATACAATAGAGAGCAACCATTACTTTCCGAGGGAAAGCACAAGGGGAACAAACATGGTAGACATTCCCAACTATCAATCGATTGCGCTCGATATCGCTCACCGGATCGCCAGCGGGGAATTTCCCGTGAACGCCAAGATCTCCGGGAGGACGCTGCTGGCCAGCCAGTATCGCGTGTCGCCGGAGACCATCCGCAAAGCGATCGGTCTGTTGAAAGAGGAAGGCATCGTGGAGGTCTCGCAAGGCAAAGAGATCCATGTGGTATCCAGCCAATTGGCTTATGACTATATCAACAGGTTCCGGTATCTGCAGTCCGTCTATTCGCTCAAGCAGGAGCTGGAGTTGATTCTGGCCGAGAAAAAAAAGCTGGACAAGCGGCTGGAAGACCTGATTGACAGCGTGGTCAACTACTCCGACCGCATGCGCCACCTCACCCCCTTTAACCCGGTGGAGGTGACCGTGGAGGAAGGCTCCTGGGTAATCGGAAAAACCATCGCCGATATCAGGTTGTGGCAGTTTACCGGAGCCACGATCATAGCGCTGCGCCGGGGAACGGGCGCGACCATTTCGCCCGGTCCGCATGTTCTGCTGCGAGAAAACGACCGGCTTGTCGTGGTCGGCGATGAGAATGTGCTCCAGCGTACAACCGAGTATTTCCGCCACAAGCCGGAGTAAGCGCCGGCATTGGCCCGTCGACACTCTTCTTCACGAAGGGTGTTTTTTGTTTTATCGGGTTAAACTAACAACCCGATATGAAATTGGGGTTGTTAGTTAGGGAAGTTGTTGATACAATTGTGAAAAAAAAGATGGTGTTCCGGGAAAGGAGGATGTTCCTTGAGAATCGGATTGATTGGGTTTGGAAAAACCGGAAAAGAAGTGGCCGCTGAAGTGTTGAAGGACCCTTCCTGCACGCTTGAATGGGTGTTGCGGAAGTCGGAAGGGGATCATGGAAGGTTTGCCAGCCAGGTGCTCGGCTTTGCCGGGGAGAGGGGGCAAATCTTTTCAGCGGCATCCCTTGATGTCGCCCGTTTTCTAATCTCCCATCCGGTTGACGTCATTCTCGACTTTTCCACGCCGGAATTCCTCGATCATTACGGGCATGCCTGCCGCCAGGGGATCAAGATCGTCTCGGCCATCTCCAACTACGACGAATGGCAGCTGTCCAAACTGAGAAAATGGGGACAGGTGTCCGCCCTGCTGCACTCGCCCAATATCACCTTGGGCATCAACATCCTGATGGAAGCTTCCAAGCTGCTGCAGCAGATCCTTCCCCAGGCGGACATTGAAATCGTGGAGGAACACTTCCGCGAGAAGAAGGAGGTGTCCGGAACGGCTGTCCGCATCGCCAGGAATTTGGGATTGGAAGAAGAACGGCATATCAATTCCATCCGGGTGGGCGGTGTGGTCGGCAGACATGAAGTGATTTTTGGGCTGCCCAACCAGACCATCCGCCTTGTCCACGAATCGATCAACCGCTCCGCCTTCGGACAGGGAGCGATCTATGCGGCCAAATGGCTGGTCAACAAATCAAAAGGCCTCTATACGATGGAACAGGTTCTCAGCTTCCGGAACCTGCAGCACGATTCCTACGCATCCCGCCTGTAAAAAAACCGCCCGATGGCGGTTTGGCACATGCATGCTTGTCATTCCCCGGTCATACTCACTGTTTCAGCGCGATGCTGTCCTTCACCAGCCGGACGAACTCCAGCTGCTCTGCACCCGATGCGGTCGCTTCGGCCAATGCCAGCACGCTCTGCAGGGAGCCCTCCCTGGCCCAGTAGCTTCCCCGCATGATCTCGCCATACTCCGCCACCGCTGCGAGGAACTGCAGGTCGCGCGGCATGCTCTTGCCGATCCGGATCGGTTGGGCAATCTCCTTTCCTTTTCCCGTGTCGACGTCCTGATAACGCAGGCGCACCGTGCCCCATTCATCGTCAACCCCATCCTTCAGCTTGACTTCATACAGGGCCGTTACAGTATGTCCGGAGCCGATCTCGCCTCCATCCACCTTGTCATTGCGGAAATCTTCATCGCGCACGTCACGGTTTTCATAACCAAGGAGGCGGTAACGCTCCACTTTTTGCGGATCGAAATCAACCTGGACCTTTACGTCTTTGGCGATGGTCTGCAGGGTGCCGGTCAGCGCTTCGGCAAAGACCCGCCGGGCTTCGGAAAAGCTGTCGATGTAGGCGTAGGTGCCGTCCCCTTTGTCGGCCAGCTGTTCCATCAGCACGTCGTTGTAATTGCCCATCCCGAAACCAAAGGTGTTCAGCATGATGCCGCGTCTGGCATACTGCCCGATTACCTGCAGGATGCCCTCGGCACCGGTCTCGCCGACATTGGCCACGCCATCCGAGCAAAGGATGACGCGGTTGTTGGCTTCTTCATCAAACGCATCCGCGGCCATCGCATAGCCGAGCCGCAGCCCTTCTTCGGCGTTGGTTGATCCTTCCGGCGCCAGGGAGTCGATGGCCTGCAGGATGTTTTCCTTGTGGCGGACGGAGGTGGGCTCGAGGAGCCTGCGCCCTTGGGAGCCGTATACGACAATGCCCACCTGATCGTCCTCGTTCAATTGGCCGACCAGCACGCGCAGGCTTTTTTTCACCAGCTCCAGCCGGTTTTCCCGCGCCATGGAACCCGACACATCGATCACGAAGACGAGGCGGGCGGGCTTTCGGTTCTCTGCGGCGATCTCCTTGCCCTTAATGCCGATGCGGAGCAGGTGATACCCCTTGCCAAACGGCGACTGCCCGCCGTCAATCTGGATGCGAAAGACATCGTTTTGGGGAGGAGGATAGGAGGCGGGGAAATAATTGATCAGCTCTTCCACGCGGACGGCTTCCTCGGGCGGCAGCGACCCGCGGGACACATAATTGCGGACGACGGTATACGAGCCGGTATCCACATCGACGGCAAAGGTGGAGAGATGGTCCTCGTCGGTGGAAACAAACGGATTGGTGCCGTAGTGCTTGAAATACATGGCATCATACTCGGCTCCGTTGGGTGCTCTTCGCAGTCCGGCCTTGGTATTGGGAGTGGGAGCGGCAGAGGCGGAATCGTGACGAACGGTATTCATCTGCGGGCTTTCAATCGGGACGGCCTGTTGGCTGCCGGCCTGAGGCGCGGTTGCGCGTTGCAGCGGCTGGCTGCTGCTGCACCCCGCTGCTGCCAGAACAGCCAGCATGAGCGCTGCCGGCCACACACGTTTTTGCATGATGACATCCCCCTTTTTTCTTTTTTTTGACGTGGGAAAAAAAGGGAACGTTTCGCCGGGCGAGCCGGTTGGCAAAATGGCGGGCAGCCGGAAGCGCACCTGTTATTCGCTTGCCCCATGCTGGCGCAGCAGTTGGGCAACGTTGTGATTGCCTTTCTCGATGGCGAGGGCCAAAGCCGTTTTGCCGCCCGCCGCTTGTGCGTTGACGGGCACCCCATGTTCAATCAGCAGGCGGATAATCTCGCAGTTGTCATCATGGAACGCGGCGGTGTGCAGACAGGTATGGCCGTTGCTGTCAAAGATATCGGTCCGTGCTCCATGCTGCAAAAGCAGCCGGATGACCTCAAGATTCCGCTCGCCTGCAATGGCTGCATGCAGGGCGGTATTGGAGGGGATGTAGGCGATGGTGGAATGGGAGACGGCGTTGACGTCGGCTCCATGCTCCAATAAAGCCCGGACGGCATCGGGATGGCCGAAATGGGCGGCAAATCCCAGAGGGGTGAGCCCATCCTCATTTTCCGTATTGGCGAGCGCCGGATCGGCACTCAGCATCTCCTGGAGCCGCTGAACATCTCCTGCTTGGGCGGCCTGGAACAGGTCATGGATTTCTTGCGCTGGACGCATGGTTTGCAACCTCCTTCTTCGCGGTTCCGTCAAAGTGACGCTCGGCAAAACCGCTTGCCTTCTGGTACCTATGGTAATGCAGTTGGCACCAATTGGAAATAAGGGCCAATGCATCGCTGGACAAGATGTAACATGGAAGAATGAAAAAATCTGTCCATTTGTAAAATGGTGGGAAGAGGCCGGTATGCTATGATAATAGATGACGGAAAATTGCGTTAATTCAGGAGGGTGGGATACCCGTGAACAGGAGGAGGAAGATGGGATGAAAGGGCGGGAGTTTCTCCGTGATCTTCACACGGTGCAGCGCATGTATATTGACGGGGAGTGGGCGGCCTCTTCCACCGGCGCGATCCGGGAAGTGATCAATCCGGCCACCGGGGAGCGCATCGGGCTGGTGGCGGAAGGGAGCGTGGAGGATACTATCCGGGCGATCCAGGCGGCCCGCCGCGCATTCGATCAGGATGGCTGGGCGGAGAGCAAGGCGCGCGAACGGGCCATGATGCTGCTGAAAATCGCGGACCTGCTGGAGCAGCGGACAGAGGAGTTCGCCTGGCTGGACACGCTGAACAACGGCAAACCGCTGCGCGAGTCACGTTATGACATGAGCGACGCGGTCAACCAGTTCCGTTACTATGCCGGACTGGCGACCAAACCGCACGGCCAAACCTACGACGTGCCCGATCAGATGCAGGCCATGGTGGTGCGGGAGCCGATCGGCGTCGTGGCGCAGATCATCCCCTGGAACTATCCGCTGGTCATGGCGACGCAAAAAATCGCCCCGGCGATTGCGGCCGGCTGTACCGTGGTGATCAAACCGGCCGAACAGACGCCGCTGTCGCTGATCCGGCTGTTCGAAATCATTGACCAGGTGGGCTTTCCGCCCGGCGTGATCAACCTGGTGCTGGGAGCGGGGGAGACGGTGGGGGCGGAGATGGCGCGCCACCCGCTGGTGGACAAAGTGGCGTTTACAGGCGGTACGGAAACCGGCATCCGCATCATGAAGGCGGCAGCGGATACGATCAAGAAGGTAAGCCTGGAGCTCGGCGGCAAATCCCCCAACATCGTGTTTGCCGACGCCGATTACGAGACGGCGGTGGATTACGCCCTGTTTGCCATTTTTGCCAACCAGGGAGAGGTTTGTTCCGCCGGATCCCGTCTGCTGCTGGAGGAAAGCCTCTATGACCGCTTCGTCCCGGAACTGGTGGAACGGGCGAAACAGATCGTCGTCGGCCCCGGCACGGACGAGGAGACGGAGATGGGGCCGCTGATCAGTGAAGAGCATATGAACCGGGTCTTGTGGTATATCGAGGAAGGCAGGCGGGAAGGGGCCACCCTCCTGTGCGGAGGCAGGCGCTTGACGGAAAACGGGCTGGGCAGGGGCTTCTTCGTGGAGCCGACCATCTTTACCGATACCCATCCCGGGATGAAAATCGTGCAGGAAGAGATTTTCGGCCCGGTGCTGGTGATCCAAACCTTCAAGACCGAAGAAGAGGCGGTTGCCCTGGCCAACGGGACCAAATACGGCCTGGCGGGCGGCATCTTTACCTCCGATGTGGCCAAGGCCCATCGCGTCATTCGGAAGCTGCGGGCGGGCATCACCTGGATCAACACATACCATCCGACCTTCAATGAAGCGCCGTGGGGCGGCTACAAACAGAGCGGCATCGGCCGCGAGCTGGGACCGTACGGGCTGGAGGAATACCTGGAAGTGAAGCAGATCAACGTGAACCTGAACGTGGTGCCGAGCGGCTGGTTCAAAAAGCGGAGCCCGGTCACCTCCTGATGCTGCATGGCACGGTTCGTCAATCAACATAACAGGCTGAACTTCCCGTGGAAAAGGGGAACCGGTGAGCCACCTTGCCTCCGTTGAGAGCAGGGTGGCTTTTCGCGTGGCAGGCCGAAGACCGCTGATGCGGTTGCAGCAAGATTTGCTATTTTCAGCCACTCCGGAATCGTCTAGGATAGAGGGAAGAGAGAGAAAGTGGATACAGATATTGGAAGGAGAGAAAACATGTCAGCGAAAATCGTCTTTTTTGACGTTGACGGCACCCTGCTCAATGACAACAAACAGCTGCCGGCGGATGCGAAGGAAGCGGTGCGCCTGCTGAAAGCGCAGGGCATCCGGACGGCCATCGCCACGGGACGGGCGCCCTACCACCTGAAGGATCTGGCGGCGGAACTGGGCATTGACACCTACGTCAGCTTCAACGGTTCCTACGTGGTATGCGAAGGCAAGGTGATCTACGAAGATACGCTTAAAACGGAGACGCTGGCCGAGATTGAAGCGATGGCCGATGCCCGCTCCCATCCGCTGGTGTTTTTGAACGCGGAGGAGTTCAGCTCCAATCGCGACAACCATCCTTATGTGCTGGACGCCTTCTCCCACTTAAAGCTTGCCATCCCTCCCTATGACCCCGACTTCTACCGGAAGAAGACGGTGCATCAGGGCTTTCTGTGCTGTCCGGAAGGCGAGGAGAAGGACTTTGTGGATACTTTTGCGGATGTCAGCTTTGTCCGCTGGCATCCGTATGCCATGGATATTCTCCCGCGCAACGGCTCCAAGGCCCGCGGCATCGAAGCGCTCCTGCACCATCTGGGCATTGCGGCTGCGGATGCGGTCGCGTTCGGCGACGGGCGCAACGACAAGGAGATGCTCGCCTTTGTCGGGATCGGCATCGCGATGGGGAACGCGCATGAAGAGTTGAAACCGTACGCCGATCTCATGACCAAGCATGTGGATGAAGGCGGGATCCGGCATGGTCTGGAAATGATCGGCTTGTTATAAGAAACGAGCATCCCGGACAAACAGGAGGGTATGGGCATGAAAAAACAGGTTTGGCGGGGGATAGCGGCGCTTTGCCTGAGCGCGTCGCTCATGTTGGGGAACACGAGCGCTGCCGCCGCAGCGGCTCCCGCCAAAACATCCATTTTGCTCGACGGATTCCCTCTGCCATTTCCGGTCGAGCCCGTGATCGTGCAGGGGAGCACGCTGGTGCCGTTTCGCGCGATCGCCGAAGCGATGGGCATCCAGGTCCAGTGGAACCCGCAGGATCAATCGATTACGGCGCGCAAGGAGAGCAAGGAAGTTCGCTTGTGGCTCAATAAACCGGTGGCGCTGGTCAACGGTCAGGCGGTTTCCCTGCCGGTCAGCCCGCGGGAAGTGAACGGGAGCACGCTGATTCCGCTCAGCTTCTTCAGCAATCAGTTTGGCGCGCAGGTAAGCTGGGACGGCGCGACGAAGACGGTGTCGATCGTAACGCCGCCGAAGCGGCTGTACAGCATGGCGTTTTATGCCATCTCGTCCTTTGCGGAAAGGGCGGCGATTCCCTCCTTTGATGCGGTGTCGTTCGGCTGGAGCCGCATTGACGGGGAGGGCAGGCTGACGCTGGCCGGCAAAGATTTTTACTGGCCGCAGCCGGCCGGAGAGGTTACTCCGGAGAAGATCGTGGCGGAGACCAGGGCCGGGGGGACGACGCCCTATCTGATGGTGTTCGCCAGCGACGGGACCGGGGAGCTGAGCAAGCTGCAGGCTGATCGGACGCTTCGGGACAAGGCGATCGCGCAGATCGTTCAGCTTGCGCAGGAAAAGGGATTTGCCGGGATCACGCTGGATTTCGAGGGGCTTGGCCTGGACGGGGATACCGCCCAGGCGAAGCTGCAGTATACGGAATTTGTCAGCCTCCTGTCCGAACAGGCGCGGCAGTTGGGGCTGAAGCTGGCGCTGGTGCTTCATCCGCTGAACGGCGCTTATCAGGGATATGACTACTTCACGCTGGGGGCGCTTGCGGACGAGCTGATCGTCATGGCGTACGCCTATGAAAACGAGAAGCAGCCGGAACCGCTCGCCAAGGTTAATGAAGCGATCCGGCTGGCGCTGGCGGAAGTGCCGAAAGAGAAGCTGCTCCTCGGCATCTCGATGGGCAGCGAAAACGAGCAATCTGTCGGGGCGAAGCTGGGACTTGTCAAGCGCTACGGGCTGAAAGGGATCGCCATCTGGCGGCTCGGCCTGATCGGCCAGCCCGCTTTTGCCGAAATGAAAAAAAGCATTGCGATGAAAGGAAACTGAGTGTGTCCCATACCGCACTCTTACAAGGAATGAGGGAATGATCTTGCAGCGTCTTACCAACACACGCATTGTCACCATCGCGGTGATGATCGCCACGTTTTTGGCGGCGATTGAAGGCACGATCGTCTCCACCGCCATGCCTACCATCGTTGGGGAACTGGGCGGGCTGACGATGATCAGTTGGGTCGTCTCCGTCTACATGCTGACGTCGGCTGTGACGTCGCCCATCTATGGCAAGCTGGCCGACCTGTTCGGCCGCAAGGTGGTGTTTGCCGTAGGCACGCTCCTGTTTCTCGCCGGCTCCATGCTGTCCGGTCTCGCCCAGACGATGGGGCAGCTGATCTGGTTCCGGGCAGTTCAGGGGATCGGGGCGGGGTCGATCACCCTTACCTACACGATTGTCGGAGATATCTATCCGTTCGAACAGCGGGGCAAAATCCAGGGCTATATGAGCGGGATCTGGGGCATTTCCGGCATCCTCGGGCCGCTGACGGGGGGATTTCTCGTCGATTACGTATCCTGGCGGTGGATTTTTTACATGAACCTGCCGTTCGGGATTCTCTCCGTCATCCTGATCTGGCTCTATCTGCATGAGAATCTGGAGAAAAAGCGGAAGCATGTCGACTATCCGGGGGCGCTTGCCTTCACCATCGGCATGAGCGCCCTGCTGTATGCGCTTCTCAGCGGCGGAACGACCCATCCGTGGGGGGCGCCGCTGATGGTGGTGCTGTACGCGGCGGCCCTTGTCGGCCTGGCGCTATTCCTCTATATCCAGTGGAAATCGCCGGAGCCGATGCTGCCGCTCATTCTCTTCAAAATCCGGGCGATCACGGTCTCCAATGCGGCCGGTTTTCTGCTCTCATCCGTGCTGGTGGCGATCTCCTTCTATCTGCCGGTGTGGATTCAGGGCGTGTACGGCCAGGGGGCTACCGCATCGGGCATGACGCTCTTGCCCATGTCGATCGGCTGGCCGCTGGCGGCCTCGTTGAGCGGCAGGCTGGTGGTCAAAATCGGCGCGCGCCAAACGTCCCTGATCGGGGCCGCCACGCTGGTGATTGCGGCGGGTTGGCTGGCGACGATCAGTGTGCATACCCCGCACTGGATGCTGTATGTCATGATGTTTCTGGTCGGCTTCGGGTTTGGCTTTACGTTCACCTCGTTTACGGTGACCACCATCTCGGCGGTGGATTGGCATCTGCGGGGGGCGGCGATGGCCTCCAGCACGTTTATTCGCGCGCTGGGGCAGACGCTGGGCATCGCCGTGTTTGGCACGCTGTTCAACCATGCGCTGACCGGGCGGCTGCCTGCCGATCTGGCGGCGCAAGGGTTTGACATCAACAAGGTGCTGCATCCGGATGGTGCGGCGAGCCTCCCGCCGGAGACGCTCCAGGCGGTCCGCGAAGCGCTGGCCTACGGGCTGGAACGGGTATTTCTGGTGCTCGCGCTGATTGCGCTGGCGGGTTTGCTGGTCACGCTTGCGTTTCCGAAGGCGGCGGACATGCGGCAGCAGTCGCAGTGAGGGGCGAGGAAGCAGGAAATCGCCGGATGGGGTACATATACGGGATCGATACCACGGGAAAAGAGGGGAAGCCGTGCGCGCCATTCTGCTGGGGATATTGTCCGCCTTCTTTTTTACCTTTACCTTCGTGCTGAACCGGGCGATGGATCTGTCGGGAGGCAGTTGGATCTGGAGCGCCTCGCTGCGATATCTGTTCATGGTTCCCTTTCTGCTGGCCATCGTGGCTGTGCGCGGAAACCTGCGGGAACTGTTTGTCATGATGAAGGGGAATCCGGGGGCCTGGCTGGGGTGGAGCTTCGTCGGGTTTGGACTGTTTTACGGGCCGCTCTGCTTCGCAGCCGCCTACGGCCCGGGGTGGCTGATCGCCGGTACGTGGCAGATCACCATCGTTGCCGGTTCGCTGCTGGTCCCTTTCTTCTATGAAGAGATCCGGACGGCCGAAGGGACGCGCCGGGCCAGACAGCGCATGCCGGTCAAGGGGCTGCTGATGTCGCTGATCATTCTGGTGGGAGTAGGGCTCATGCAGATGGAAGAAGCGGGGAGCCTGTCGCCGGGCGCAGCGCTCTACGGGATTGTGCCGGTGGTAGTCGCGGCGTTTGCCTATCCGCTGGGCAACAGGAAAATGATCGCGATCGCGCAGGGGCGCCTCGATGCGTATCAGCGGCTGCTCGGCATGACCCTGGCCAGCTTGCCCTGCTGGCTGCTGCTTGCCGCGTACGGGCTGGTGACGGAGGGGCTTCCAAGCGCGGGGCAAGCGGCGCAGTCGCTGGTTGTGGCGCTAAGCTCCGGAGTGATCGCGACGGCGCTCTTTTTCAAGGCGACGGATATGACGGAGGGACATGCGCAGAAGCTTGCGGCCGTGGAAGCCACGCAGTCGGCTGAAGTGGTGTTTGCCGTGCTGCTGGAAGCGGTGTGGCTGTCGGCGCCGCTGCCATCCATACAATCGCTCGTCGGCATCCTCCTCGTCATGGCCGGGATGATCCTGCACAGCTATTTCTCACACAGCCGTGCGGGAAAGAAACCGATCAACCCTTCAGCCTCCGTCCCGTAATCTCAGCCGCCGCAGGATCATCTTCTCCAGCCAACGCCAGGGCAGCAGGTTTTTGGCAAGGATCGCGACCGCGACACTTCTGCCTACCGGATAGCGCAGGCGCGGGGAAGGGTCCTTGGCTACCTGGACGATCAGCTTGACGACCTCGTCAGGAGGGGGAGCGGTTTCCGCAATCCGGCTGACGATCCTGTTCAGCGCCGTCATCGGTGCGGCATAAGGCGATCGGGGATTGACGGGCGCTTGCGGCCTGCTTTTTTCCCAGATCTCCGTCTTGTATGAACCGGGTTCGATCAAGGCCACATAGACGTTGCAGGGCAGCATTTCCAGGCGCAGCGCTTCGCTGAACCCTTCCACCGCGTGTTTGGACGCCGCGTAGGGGGCCAGGCCGGGAAAAGCAAACCGACCGCTGATGCTGCTTACATTGATGATCGTGCCCCGCCGCCGCTGCCGCATGTGAGGCAGCACCGCCCGCGTGACGGCCACCAGCCCGAAGAAATTGGTCGCAAACTGCTTCTGCCAGTCAGCCTCGGGGATCTCCTCGACAAAACCGCCGACGGCAATGCCGGCATTGTTGACCAGCACGTCAATGCGGCCGTGCCGTTCGATGGCGAAGGCAACGGCGCTGGCGATACTGTGCGAATCGGTCACGTCCAGGGAGATGATGTCGATCCTTTCGGCTACGCCGGCCTGCCTGGCCGCCTCTTCAAGCGGCCCGCGCCTTTCCGGATCGCGCATGGACGCCACCACGCGAAACCCTTCCCGGGCCAGCGCCACGCAGGCTTGCAGGCCAAATCCCGACGATGATCCGGTGACAAATGCGACTGCGTGATGCACCAGACACTCCTCCGATCATTCAACAATTTGGTGAACAATTTGCCACAAAATTGTTAACAGAATTATAACAAATAGTGATTTATATCACCCCACTTTCTTTGTATACTAAAGTGTGTTGGTGATGTAGGCGGGCTTGGGGGAGCAGTGACATGTCGGTGTTGACGCTTTACTCAAGGGGATGGCGGCGTGTTTGCTATTTATTTTCTTTATTGGATATCATAATGGATAAAGAAAAAAAAGACTCGCTGCCTGTTGCGCAAAGGGAATAATAGATTTCATGTCGGCTCTGCCGCTGGGTCTATTACAACACGAAAGAAAGTGGGGTTAAATTGTATGAAGAGTCGATGGCAACGAAACTGGCGCCTGCTCTCCATGTTGATGGCATTGGCGCTGGTGCTGACGGGATGCGGGAAAGAGAACCTTTCCACCTTGATCCCGCAGGGTCCGGTTGCGGAGAAGCAGTTCTTCCTGATGGTGCTTACTTCTTCGATTATGACTGGCGTCTTCCTGATCGTTATCATTATTTTGACCTACGTCCTTATCCGTTACCGTCAACGTCCGGGGCAGACGGGTATTCCCAAGCAAGTGGAAGGCAGCCACAAGCTCGAAATCTTGTGGACAGTCATTCCATTCCTGCTTTTGATCGTCATGGCTGTACCGACAGTAGCCATCGCTTTCGATCTGGCGAAGGAGTATTCCAATAAAGACGCGCTGCAGGTAAAGGTGACAGCGCATCAGTTCTGGTGGGAATTTGAATATCCGGACCTCGGCATTGTGACCGCTCAGGATCTGTACATACCTGCGGGCAAGAAGGTCGAGTTCACCGTCACTTCCGCAGACGTCATCCATGCCTTCTGGATTCCGGCGTTGGGCGGCAAGATCGACACGAACCCGGGTCTCACCAATAAAATCTGGCTGCAGGCTGACAAGCCGGGCACGTATTTCGGTAAGTGCGCGGAGCTGTGCGGCGCCTCCCACGCTTTGATGGATTTCAAGGTGGAAGCGCTTGAACCTGCGGCATTCGACGCATGGGCGAAAAAGATGAAGGCGGCGGAAGCAGCGCCGGCTCCAACGGCTACTGCTGCGGCTGCGCAAGGCCAGGAGATTTTCCGGAAAAGCTGTATGGGCTGCCACGCGATCGGCAACGAGGGGGGCAAGCTGGCTCCGAACCTGACCAATTTTGCCGAGCGTCATAAAGTGGCAGGAATCCGTGACAACAAAAAAGAGTTCGTTGCGGAATGGCTGACGGATCCGCAACAGGTGAAACCGGGCAACACCATGCCGAACCTGCATCTGAGCCCGGATCAAGTCAACGCGCTCGTTGAATATCTGTCTACACTGAAAGTGAACCAATAGTCGGGCAACCACATTGCGAGACGTTCAATAAGGAGGTAAAACCGTGTCTGATCATACACACGCAGCACCGAAACGGTCAGGTTTGTGGGACTGGTTGACCACCGTTGACCACAAGAAGATCGGGATTCTGTATCTCTTGGCCGGTGGCATTTTCTTCCTGTTCGGCGGAGTTGAAGCCCTGCTCATCCGTCTGCAGCTCTTGTATCCGGAACAGCAGGTTGTCGGTGCCGACACCTTCAACCAGCTGATTACCATGCACGGTACAACGATGATCTTCCTGGCCGTCATGCCGGTGATCTTCGGATTCATGAACGCGATCGTGCCGCTTCAGATCGGCGCGCGCGATGTGGCGTTCCCGTTTGTGAACGCGCTTGGTTTCTGGCTGTTCTTCTTCGGGGGATTGCTGCTTAATACGAGCTGGCTTCTCGGCGGAGCGCCGAACATGGGGTGGACGGCATATGCCACCCTGGCCTCCAACCCGAAATTTACCGGGCTCGGGGCAGACTTCTATGTGCTGGGTCTGCAGATCGCCGGTCTGGGTACGCTGCTGGGGGGTATCAACTTCCTGGTAACGATCATCAACATGCGCGCGCCGGGCATGACCTTCATGCGCATGCCGCTCTTTACCTGGACATCTTTCGTTACTTCCGCGCTGATTCTGTTTGCATTCCCGGCATTGACGGTTGGTCTCGTCTTCCTGATGTTCGACCGTCTGTTTGGCGCCAACTTCTTTAACCCGGATGCGGGCGGGAACGTGTTGATCTGGGAGCACATCTTCTGGATCTTCGGTCACCCGGAAGTATACATCCTGATTCTGCCGGCGTTCGGTATCATCTCGGAGATCGTCAGCACCTTCTCGAAAAAACGGCTGTTTGGTTACAGCTCCATGGTGTTCGCCACTATCCTGATCGGCTTCCTTGGCTTCATGGTGTGGGTTCACCACATGTTTACGTCCGGTCTCGGCCCGATTGCCAACACGCTGTTCGGGATCGCGACCATGCTGATTGCCGTACCGACCGGGATCAAGATCTTCAACTGGCTGTTTACCATGTGGGGCGGTCATATTCGCTTCACGACGGCCAACCTGTTTGCCGTAGGGTTTATCCCGACCTTTACCATCGGCGGGATGACAGGGGTTATGCTAGCAAACCCGGCGGCCGACTATCAATATCATGACACCTACTTCGTCGTCGCTCACTTCCACTACGTGATCGTCGGCGGTCTGGTATTCGGTCTGATGGGCGGTCTTTACTACTGGTGGCCGAAGATTTTCGGCAAGTTCCTGAATGAAACCATCGGGAAGTGGAACTTCTGGACGTTTTTCATCGGCTTCCACCTGACCTTCTTCCCGCAGCACTTCCTGGGCCTGATGGGGATGCCGCGCCGCGTCTTCACCTATCTGAAAGGTCAGGATCTGGAACTGGGCAACTTCATCAGTTCGATCGGTGTGCTTGGCATGGCGATCGGTACGATTCTGCTCTTTATCAACATCTTCGTGGCAGCGAAAAGTGCGAAACGCGCTCCGGCAGACCCGTGGGATGGCCGCACGCTGGAATGGGCGATTCCTTCCCCGGCTCCGGAATACAACTTCGCCCAAACGCCGCTGGTTCGCGGCCTGGATGCGCTGTGGACGGAAAAAATGGCTGGAAACAAGGGCATGACGCCTGCCGAGCCGCTTGGCTCCATCCATATGCCGTCGCCGTCGTTTATCCCGTTCGTCATGTCTGTCGGGCTGTTTATCGCCGGATACGGCTTCATGTATGCAAGCACCTGGGGAACCTACATCGTGGGCATCATCGGTCTCGTGATCACGCTCTTCTGCATGCTGTTGCGTTCCCTGTACGATGACCATGGCTATCATATCGAACCCGACGAGATCGAAGAAAAGGGGGTTAAGGCGTAATGGCAGCTGATCACGCTTTGCACACGGCGCTTCCGGATGAACCGGAAAAAGCCACCCTCGAAGGGAAGAACAAGGTGCTTGGCTTCTGGCTCTTCCTCGGGGGAGAAACCGTTCTCTTCGGTACGCTGTTCGCTACCTTCATCGCCCTGCGCGATCAGGTAAACGGCGGTCCAACTGCAAAAGAATTGTTTGAAATGCCGATTGTGGCCTGGGCAACCTTCCTCTTGTTGACCAGCAGCCTGACCAGCGTGTTCGCGACCCTTGCCCTGCACAAGCACAATCTGAAGCAGGTGCAGGCATGGCTGGTCGTGACCGTTCTCCTCGGCCTCGGCTTCCTGGGCCTGGAGATTTATGAGTTCGTTCACTATGTGCATGAAGGACACAAGATTTCCAGCAGCGCTTTCGGTTCCGCCTTCTATACGCTCGTCGGCTTCCACGGCGGCCACGTGGCGTTCGGGGTGCTCTGGATCACGACCCTGATCATCCAGTCCTTCAAAAAAGGCCTGACCGTTGTGACCGCACCGAAATTTTATGTAGCGGGCCTTTACTGGCACTTTATCGACGTGGTATGGGTATTCATCTTCACGGTCGTCTACCTGATGGGGATGATTGGCGGAAAGGCGGTGGCCTAAACCAATGGCAGCACATGCAAATCAGGATATGACACAACGGAAACCAAAGATCAAGAAAGAAGGCGCCAAGCGTCATCTGGTCGCTTTTGCGGCATCCATTATCCTGACGATCCTTGCCTTTGTCGCCGTCGCCTACGATGTGGTGCCGGCCGGATTCACGGTGCCGTTCATCATCTTCCTGGCCATCGTGCAGGCATTCTTCCAGCTTTATGTCTGGATGCATCTGGATCAAAAAGGACATGAGTTTCCGCGCGTCGGGATTTACGCAGGTATTTTTGTCATCGCGTTTATGATCTTTACCTTTGTTTACTGGGTATG
This sequence comes from Brevibacillus sp. SYP-B805, assembly GCF_011059135.1. Lineage (GTDB taxonomy): Bacteria > Bacillota > Bacilli > Brevibacillales > Brevibacillaceae > Brevibacillus_F. The sequence goes on from NZ_JAALGD010000005.1 coordinate 83,651, forward strand.
GTAGGTTTTGTCGGGGGCGATAAGGATTGCCCCCCTTTCTTTTGGGACAGGTCAGCACAATCCCGTTCAGCTCTTTCATGACAAAGAGGAGGTTTGACGAATGCCCCAGCATCAACATGGCGGGCACACGGTCGATCCCGGGTTTTTCGGCATGTGGAGTCCTGATATCTTTCTGCTCACCGTCCTGGCTGCTGTCCTTTATCTGGTGATCGTGGGACCGTGGCGCAGCAGTTTTGAAGGAGCGGCACCGGTCAGTTCCGGAAAGAAAACGGTTTTTCTGCTGGGCCTTGCCTTCTTTTACATCGCGCAGGGTAGCCCGCTGAATTATTACGGGCATCAGTATCTGTTCAGCGCCCATATGGTGCAGCAGTCGTTTCTGTATCTGGTGGTGCCGCCGCTATTGCTGATCGGGACGCCCGAGTGGCTGCTGCAGGCGGTTTTCCGGGCGCGTGTGGCACGGAAAATCCTTGCCGTTTTCACCCATCCGATCGTGGGTGCGCTGGCGTTCAACCTGCTGTTTTCGTTTTACCATCTGCCGTTCATCTTTGATGAAATGGCGGTGAACCATACGGCGATGACCGCGTATCACGTGGGACTGCTGCTGGCGGCTTTCATGATGTGGTGGCCGATCGTCAGCCCGCTGTCGGATCAGACGCAGCTGTCCGAGCTGCGCAAGATCGCCTATATCTTTGCCAACAGCGTCCTGATCACCCCGGCATGCGCCTTGATCATCTTTTCGGGCAGCCTGCTGTACACCACCTACAGCCATGTGCCGGAGCTGATTCCCGGCCATACCGCCCTTGATGACCAGAAGCTGGGCGGCATCCTGATGAAACTGATCCAGGAAGGGGTCTACGGTTCCGTCCTGGCGTACACATTCTTTACCTGGTATCGAAAAGAACGGGAGAAGGACAAGATGGAATTTGCCGAGATTTTCGCGGCGAAGACCGGTGACAGCAAGAGCCGGGCATAACGAATCTCCCTGACATCATGGAGGAAGCATATGGCGACGTTCATACTGCCTACCATCAGCACCTCGTTTATCGCCCTGAGCGCCATCTTTGTGGCGGTGGGGTGGGTCTCCATTCGCAAGGGGAACCGGGAAGCCCATCAAAAATGGATGACCGTCGGATCGGTATTGGCAACCCTTTTCTTTCTGACCTACGTCTCCCGGACGGCTTTCGTCGGCAACACGATGTTTGGCGGACCCGACGATGTGAAAGTGTACTACCAGATCTTCCTGGTCTTTCATATCGTGCTTGCCACGGTGGCGGCCGTTATGGGCTTGATCACCCTGTATCGTGCCTACAAGAAGCAGTTTGACCGGCATAAACGGATCGGGCCGTGGACGGCCATCATCTGGTTTGTCACCGCGATCACAGGGGTCACGGTGTATGTCCTGCTGTATGTGCTGTATCCGGGGGGAACTCAGGACAGCGTAATCAAGGTGATCTTGGGTTGGTGAACAAACGGGAAAGACCGCTGCTGACCAATGGGCAGAGCGGTCTTTTTCCTTGATGGAGCTCCATCTGCCGCCAGCGGTTGGTGCGGCATCGGGGAGAAAATCGGCGTGTGCATATGTTGCAAGATTGTCAAGAATGACCGTTCGTGAACGGCGAAACATTTGCTACACTAAAGAAAGCAAGGGGGTTCATTCCCAGCCGTGTGAAGTTGACCCCACTGCTGGGATTGGCTACAATGGGTATCGGGATTACACCGATGCCTGGACGTTGACAGGCATAAGGCGAGCGTTGGCATTATCCCAGTTTGCTATGCCGGTTAGGAGGGTAACCAGTTGGATCAACAAGCAACCTACGAAGAGTCCATCGGTACGGAATCGTCCATGCAAATAGAGACGGTAACACCGGCAACCTGGCGGGATTATCTTCACCTGACAAAGCCGGGGATTACCATATCCAATTTGATGACGACGTTCACCGGGATGTGGCTGGCGGCGAAGGGCATGCCGGATCTGAAGCTGATGATTTTTACGCTGCTTGGCTCAGCTTTTTTTATTGCTTCCGGTGCGACGCTGAACAACTTTTATGACCGCGAGCTTGATCAGAAGATGAAGCGGACCAAAAACCGCGCCATTGCGTCGGGCAGAATTCACCCGCGCAATGCGCTGGCGATCGGGATCGCGCTGCTGGTGGCCGGTCTGATCGTGCTGGCGGTGTTTGCCAATCCGCTGGCGGCGGTCTGGGGCCTGGTCGGCCATATTTTCTACGTGTTGATTTACACGCCGCTGAAACGGGTCACCTCCCTGAATACCGTGATCGGCGGCATTTCCGGTGCGGCTCCCCCGGTTATCGGCTGGGTGGCCGTGACCAACAGCATGGATCTGGGGGCGTGGCTTCTCTTCCTGATTCTGTTCCTCTGGCAGCCGCCGCACTTCCTGGCGCTCGCCATGATGAAGGTGGAAGATTACCGGGCGGGCGGAATCCCGATGCTTCCGGTCGTGAAGGGTTTCTATGAAACCAAGCGGCAGATGTTCTTCTACGGCGCGGCACTGCTTCCGGCCTCCCTGCTCCTCTATCACCATTCCGAGGTAGGCCTCCTGTATCTGGCGACAGCATTTGTGCTGGGGTTGATCTATCTGGTTCTGTTAATGCAGGGGTTCAAGACGGAGGACGATCTCGCCTGGGCGAAGAAGCTGTTTGGATATTCGCTGATCTATCTGACCGTCCTCTGCGGTGCGGTGATCTTGAGCGTATTGCTGTAGGAAGCCGGTCGAAAACGGACATGCAGGCAACATCTCTTGCGCGGCAAGGGATGTTTCTCTGTGGAGAGTTGCATGGCAGCAGGAAATGAGGGAAAGGTATGGATAGATCGCTGAGATGGCTGGCGATAGCGGCGACGCTCGTCATGTTTGTGGTGATGGTCGCCGGTTCGCTCGTCACCAAGACGAATTCCGGGATGGGCTGCGGCAATGACTGGCCGCTGTGCAACGGCAAATGGGTCCCTGAATATACACTCGCTTCCATCATTGAGTACACCCATCGGGTCACCACGGGCCTGAGCGGAATTGTCGTCATTGTTTTTATGGTTGCGGCCTGGCGGCGATTCCCAGGGAACCGGGAAGTGAAGGGTCTCGCGATATTCGGCCTCTTTTTCATCGTGCTGGAGTCGCTCCTGGGGGCATCGGCCGTCATATGGCCGCAGTCATCGCCGGTGCTGGCGCTGCACTTTGGCTTCTCGCTGCTGGCCTTTACCGGCGTGCTGATGCTGACCATTTTCGTCTTGCAGCGGCATAAGCTGGAGCGGCTGCTGAAGCAGCGGGCGGGCCGGGGATTCCGCAACTACGTGTGGGCGGTCACCATCTATGCTTACGGAGTCGTCTATCTGGGGGCGTATGTGCGACACACCGGCTCGATGGGCGGCTGCGGCACGGACTGGCCGCTGTGCAACGGGAAGCTGATTCCCGAACTGACGGGACAGACGGGCATTCATTTTCTCCACCGCTTGGGCGCCGCGCTGCTGTTTTTCCTGGTGATCAGCGGCGCGGTCCATGCGATTCGCCGCTATCGCGAGACACGGCGCGACCTGTACGTCGGGAGCATTCTCGCCGCGCTGCTGATGACGCTGCAGATCCTGAGCGGCGGACTGGTCGTCTTTTTCAAGATGCATCTGTATGCGACGATCTTTCATTCGATGGTGATCACCTGTTTGTTCGGCACGCTCGCTTATCTGTGCGTGCAGGTGTTGAAAAGCCCCGCAGCTGACGTAAGCAGAGGGCGGGAATAGAAAAAAACGGTCGGGCTGCCGATAAGCTGGTCAAGTCATGGGTGTTGGTTCCTGCTCGCTCTCTTGACGACCCGCGAAGAAGTTGGCCATGTCCGCTCCGAAACGCGACGCGGGCAGGGGGCTCAACATCTGGGTGTTTCAGCGAAGTGAGACTCACGCCCCCTGTTGCCCCGCGTCTTACGTTTCTTCGCTGAGTTGGTCGTCAAAGGAGCGAGCTTGGCCCCATCACACCATGCTGTTTGATCGATCGGCAGTCCGCCGGCCTGTGGATTGGAGAAATGATACATTCCTTGCGAAACCTCGCTAAACAATAAAACGTTCGTCCTCATTCTGAGGTTGTCGATAAAATCGGCAGCCATTTTTATTTTGAAGCCCTCTCCTGCTGTTCATGCCAACCGTTTGCCGGCTGTTCGTCGGAAGCGGTTTTTTTCATGCGGCTCCAACCCGCTGTCTTTTGGTACAATGAAGAAGCAAACAAATGATCGATTGAGGTGGAGGCTGCGGATGCGCATATTGCATACGGCCGATTGGCATTTCGGCAGAACGCTGGAAGGGCGGGACCGCCGGGAGGAACAGACGGCTTTTATTGATGAACTGGTGCAGATCGTCGAGGAGAAGCGCGTGGATCTTGTCCTGATCGCTGGGGATGTCTACGACTCGGTCAACCCGCCTGCCTGGGCGGAGGAGCTGTTTTACGATGCGCTGGAGCGGTTGTCCGCAGGCGGCAAGAGGGGTGTGGTCGTGATCGCGGGCAACCATGACCAGCCGGAGAGGGTGCGCGCGGCGGCACCGCTTGCCTACCAGCATGGCATCGTGCTGCTGGGACTGCCGAAGGAAGCGCCGTTTGTGAGCGCTCCCCCGGCAGGAGAGGAACGGGTGCGGATCATCGAAGCCGGACCCTCCTGGTTTGAGCTGGCCATCCCCGGCGTCCCGCATCACGCGGTGGTGATCGCCCTGCCGTATCCCTCGGAGTCCCGCTTGAAGGAACTGATTAGCGAGCGCTTCACGCAGGAAGAGATGCAGCAGGCCTTTTCGGAGAGAATCGCCCGCCTGATGAACGAGTATGCGCAAAAGTTCCGGGAGGATACGGTCAATCTGGTCACCAGCCATCTGTTCGTCATGGGAGGCATGGAGAGCGAGTCGGAGCGGCCGATACAGATCGGAGGGGCGCTGACGGTGGCGCCGTCCGCTTTCCCCGCCAGCGCCCACTATGTGGCGCTGGGGCATCTGCACCGGCTGCAGAAGCTGGGCGACGCGCCGCTGATTCGCTACAGCGGTTCCCCCCTGGCCTATAGCTTCTCCGAGGCGGGGCAGAGCAAAGCGGTGGTGGTGGTCGACGTCATTCCGGGGGAGCCTGTCCGGGAAGAGATCGTCTACCTGGCGAGCGGTCGTCCGCTGGCGCGCTGGAAGGCGACGGAGGGCATCGCCCAGGTGGAGAAGTGGCTGGCGGAGGGCCGGGACGCAGGCGCGTGGATCGAGCTGGAACTGGTGGTGAGCGAGGCGATCGACCCGGCGGAATTTCAGCGGCTGCGCAAGCTGAGCGACGATTTCGTCAAGATCCAGCGCGTGCTGGTGCGCGATGAGGAGGAGAAGCAGGAGGCGCAGGCGGCCGGCAAGCGGGAAGAACTGAGCCCCGAGCAGCTGTTCCGCCGCTTTTATGAAAGAAAGCGCGGCGTCCAGCCGGATCAGCGGGTGGTAGAGCTGTTTGCCCGGTTGATGGCGTCCGCCCGGGAGACAGAAGGAGGGGAGCGGGAGTGAAGCCGATACGCTTGAAGCTTTCCGGCATGCACAGCTACCGGGAACTGCAGGAGATCGATTTCGAAAAGCTTTGTGAAGCGGGATTGTTCGGCATCTTTGGGCCGACGGGAAGCGGCAAGTCGACGATTCTGGATGCGATCACGCTGGCCCTGTATGGACAGGTTGTCCGCCAGGGCGGGAAATCCCACCCGCTCGAAGCGCTGAACCAGCTGGAGCAGCGGCTGTTCGTCTCGTTTACCTTCGAGATCGGAAAGGAGGGCGAACGGCGCCGCTACACGATCGAGCGGGAATTTGGCCTGGACAGGAAGGGGAACAGGCGGCAGCCGGAAGTGCGCCTGATCGAATGCGGCCGGGGGCCGGAGGAAGAGGACAGGGTGATCGAGTCCAAGGCCAATGCCGTGACGGCGGCCGTCGAGAACCTGATCGGCCTCACCCTGCAGGACTTCACCCGGGCGGTCGTGCTGCCGCAGGGGCAGTTCGCCCGTTTCCTCACCCTGAAGAGCAGCGAGCGCAATGACATGCTGCAGCGCATGTTCAACCTGCATGAATATGGCGAAAAGCTGAACGAGCGCCTCCGCGACGCCTACGAAACAAACAGGCAGGAGCGGCATCGGCTGGAGCTGGAGCTTGCCGCGCTCGGCGATGTCGGCCCGGAAGCCCTGGCATCGGCGAAGGAGGAATGGGAAGCGGCCAGCCGGCAGGAGAAGCTGTATCGCGACCAGCAGGAAAAGCTGGAGGAGCGCAGGCGGGAAGCCGAGCAGATCCATGGATGGCAGGAAGAGCTTGCGGCCATTCGCCAGCGTCTGGCTGATCTGGAGGAGCAGAAGGAGGAGATGGAGGCGCTGGCTGCCAGGGTCGCGGCGGTGGAAGCCAGCGGGCAGGTGTGGCCGCTCGTGCAGAAAGCCCGGCAGTTGGACGAGGAGTGGCGGCAGGCGGAAGAGGCGCTGCAGGCGCGGCGGCGCGAGCATGACGCGGCTGTCGACCGGATGGCCGAGAGCGAGCGGGATTATCAAACGGCTGCGGGGCGGCTGCGGACGGACGAGCCTCGCCTGATCGAACAGAAAAGCAAGCTGGCAGAAGCCGTGCAGCTGGAAGAAGAGCTGGCGGCGCTGCGAGCGGAGCTGACGGCGGGCAGCGAGGAACTGGCTGCCCTGCAGGGAGAGCTTGCCCTGCTGACGGAACAGATCGGCCGACAGGAAGAGGAGATCGCCGGATGGGAGGCGGAGCTGAAGGAACTGGACGGCAAGCTGCAGGAGGCAACCGTCAGTCCGCAGCGGCGCGCCTACCTGCAGGAGCTCCGTGATGCCAAGCAGGCGTGGGAACGGGAGCTTGGGAAGCAGCGGGAGCTGGAGCGGGAGTGCGCGGATGCGGAGAAAGCGATACATAAGCTAGACGCGCAGCTGAAGACGCTCCTTGCCTCCTGGCAGGAAGCCGCGCGCGAACGGGAGGAGACGCAGCGGCGCCTGGCCGAGGCGGAAGAGCAGCCGGTCGCCGACGAGCGGGAACTGGAAGCGGCGCGCGAAACGCTGGCGCAGGTGAAAGCGCTGGGCCGGGAATGGCGCGACGCGATCCAACGCCTTGCAGATTGGCAGAGAAGATGGACGGAGAACGAACCGCTCTGGCAGGCGGCCGCGTCCCGGGCGCAGGCGGCGGGGCAGCGGGCGGCCGAAGCGGAGGAGATGCTGGAAGGGAAGAAGCGTGAGCTGGAGGAGCTTCGCACCGCTTGGCTCGCCTGGCAGAAGGAGAATATGACCCGGCTGCTGCGAAGCACCTTGGCCGAGGGCGAAGCCTGCCCGGTATGCGGCTCCACCCATCATCCCTATCACGGGGAGGAAGTGGCCTGGACGGCGGCGGAAGCAGCCCGGCAGGAAGCGGAGGAGAAGGAATGGAACGAACGGCTGCAGACGGCCGAGGCGGCATGGAAGACGGCCGAGGAGGATCTCACAGGGGCGCGTGAGAAATGGCATGCGGCAAAGGTGGAGCAGGCTGCCGTCGAACAGCGCAAAATCGCCCTGACGGAAGAAAAGGCGGCGCTTGATGCCCGCATCCAGGCCATTGCCGCCGAATGCGGCCGGTTGGGCCCCTCCTGGGTGGTAACGGAGATCGAGCAACTGCTCCAACGCTACCGGGAAGCGGAAGCGGCGCTGCGGCACAAAACGGAGGAACGGGAGCGGCACAAGGCGCTGCTGGAAGAGATGCGGGACCTGCTCGCCCGGCAGCGTGAACGGGAGCTGGAACAGAAGGCGCTTTATGAGAAGCAGGCGGCCGTGCTGGGCGAATGGCAGGAAAAGCAGCGGCACTTGGCGGAGCGTTTGCAGGAAGCGGCCGGGCAGGCGGATCGGTTGGAAGCATCACTGCGGGCGCGGTGCACGGATATGCCGCTGGAGGAGATCGAAGCCGCCTATGCGCGCGTGGCGGAACTGGACAAGCTGGGCGCGCATTTAAAGAACCAACGGGCGCAGCGGGAAGAGCAGCTGCAGCAGGCAAAGGCAGCAGCCGAACAGGCCAAGTCGGAGCGGACGAAGAGGGAGATCCGGGAGGCGGCGCTGCGCGAGCGCCTGCAGGAGCGAAAGCTGCTCTGGGAGGAGAAACGGAACCGCTGGCTGGAGCGTACAGCGGGCCAGCAGGCCGCGCAGCTTCTCGCAGACGTGGAAGAGCGGCTGACTTCCCTGCGCAGCGCTTGCGCCGAAGCGGAGCAGAAGCATCTCCAGGCCGTCGAGCAGCGCCAAACAGCGCATGCGCTGCTGGTGAAAACGGAGGAAGCTTGCGCACAGCTGACCCGTCAGCGGGAGGAAGCGGAAGCCTCCCTGCAGCAGGCGCTGCGGGCGCACGGGTTTGAACAGATCGAGCAGGTGGAAGCGCTCTTCGGGGAACGGGAGCAGCTTGCCGGGTGGAAGGCGCAGATCGCCGAGTTCCAGACACTGCGCACCCAGCTTGCCTACGAAGCGGAACGGCTGACGCAAAAACTTGCGGGCCGCTCCATCACCACGGAGGAATGGCAGTCGGTCATGCAGGGATGGGCGGAGTTGCAGGAAGCGCTCCAAACGGCGCGGGAGGCCGTAGCCGTCGCGCGGGAGAGAGTGACCAACATCACGGCCAGCCACGAGAAATGGCAGACCCTGCAGGCGCAGCTGCAGGACGCGGCGGACGAGCAGAGCCGTCTGGAAGAGCTGCGCAAGCTTTTTGAAGGCAAGGCGTTTGTCCAGTTTATCGCGGAGGAACGGCTGGCTGCCATCGCCCGCGATGCCTCCTATCATCTGAAGCGCATGACGAACAACCGCTATGCGCTGGAGCTTGGCGATGACGGCGAATTTGTCCTGCGGGACGAGGGGACGGGCGGCATCAGAAGGCCGGTCAGCACCCTCTCCGGCGGGGAGACGTTTTTGACATCGCTCGCGCTCGCCCTGGCCTTGTCCGTGGAGATACAGATGCGGGGCGGGAGACTGGAGTTCTTTTTCCTGGATGAAGGCTTCGGCACGCTTGATCCGGAGCTGCTGGAAGTGGTCATGGATGCGCTGGAAAGGCTGCGGATGAGCGACTTTACCATCGGCTTGATCAGCCATGTGCCCGAGTTGCGGGTGCGCATGCCTCGGCGCCTGGTGATCACGCCGGCCGAGCCTCTGGGCGCAGGCAGCCGGATCGCGCTGGAAATCGATTGAAGGAGGGGCAACCATGGCGCTGCAGTTTATTCTTGGGCGCGCCGGCACAGGCAAAACCACACGCATCGTCAGGCAGCTGCGGGAACGGTTGCAGGAAAATCCGTTCGGCACACCGTTGATCTACATGGTGCCGGAACAGGCGACGTTTCAGGCGGAGTACAGGCTGGCTACGCTGCCCGGCCTTCACGGCATTATCGGGGCGCAGGTGCTCAGCTTCGGCCGCCTTGCCTACCGGCTGCAGCAGGAACTGGGCGGCACGACGCTGCTGCCGATCGACGAGATGGGCAAAAAGATGGTGCTGCGCATGCTGTTGGAGCGGCTGCAGGGCGAACTGGCGCTGTTTCACCGCAGCGCCCGGCAGCCCGGGTTTATCGGGCAGCTGGAGCGGATGATCAGCGAGTGCAAATCGTTCGGCATCACGGCGGAGCAGCTGGAGAGGGAAGAGTGGGGCAGCGGCACGCTGGCGCAGAAGCTGCACGATCTGCGGCTGGTGATGAACGCCTATGATGGCTATCTGGCCGGCAAATATTACGACACCGACGAGATGCTGGCGCGGGTGGCCGGCTTGGTGGCCGATTCCGCCTATATCCGGGAGGCGGAGATCTGGCTGGACGGGTTCAGCGGCTTTACCGTCCAGGAGTTGCGCATCCTGGAGCAACTGATGCGCCATGCCCGCCAGGTGACGATCTCGCTTTGTCTGGATCCGGCGGAGCGGGAAAGCGCGGCGGACGATCTGGCCCTCTTTTCACCCACCCTGAAAACGTACCGGCGGATCACGGAGATGGCCCGGGAAGCGGGTGTCGCCATCGAGCCGCCGATCTTGCTGGAAGAGACGAAGCGCTTTGCGTCCAGTCCACGGCTTGCCCATCTGGAACGGTACGCCTTCGCGTGGCGGAAGCCCAACGTTTGTCCGGAGCCGGCCCGTGAAGACGAGGTCGCCATCTGTCTGACGGCCAACCGTCGGGCCGAAGTGGAGGCGGCCGCCCTGCGGATTCTTTCCCTCGCCCGCGAGGAAGGGTACCGCTGGAGGGAGATGGCGATCATGCTGCGCGAGATCGGGCCGTATGCGGATGAGATCGCCAGCGTCTTTACCGATTACGGGATTCCGTACTTTCTCGACCACAAGCGATCCGTCATGCACCATCCGTTGATCGAACTGGTGCGGTCTGCCCTGGAAACCATTGTGACGCGCTGGCGTTACGACGCGGTGTTCCGCGCACTGAAGACGGACCTGATCGCGCCGGAGGACATGCCTGATCGCCTGCTGCGGGCGGAAGTGGACCTGTTGGAGAACTATGTATTGGCTTACGGGATTCAACCCGGTCACTGGGCCGCCCAGGAGGCGTGGATCTTTCACCGCGAAAGGGCGGAGTATGAAGGAATCGACGAGATCCGCAGACGGTATGCCGGCCCGCTGCTCAGGCTGGAATCGAGCCTGCGGGAGGCGGAAGTTTCCGATGTCCGCAGCATCACGGCAGCCCTGTATCATTTCCTCATGGATCTGGGGGTCCCGGCCAAGCTGGAGAAATGGCAGGAGCGGGCCGAAGAAGCGGGTGATCTGGAAAAAGCGCAGGAACACGGGCAGGTATGGAGCGGCCTGATGCAGTTGTTTGATCAGATTGTGGAGGCGCTGGGCGACGAGACGATGGATCTTTCCACGTATGCCCGCATTCTGGACAGCGGGCTCGAAAGCATCAGCCTGGGGCTGGTGCCGCCTGCCCTGGATCAGGTGCTGGTCGGTTCGATGGAACGTACCCGCCAGCCGGACGTGAAGGCCCTTTTCCTGCTGGGGGTGAATGACGGCGTCATACCAAAGCGGCATGTGGAGGACGGCATCCTGGACGAGGCGGAGCGCCACCGTCTGAATGAAGCCGGGATCGAGCTGGCTCCCGGCGCCAAGCAGCGGTTGATGGAGGAGCAGTATCTGCTGTACCGGGCGATCACCAGTCCGTCCGAGAGGCTGTGGCTCAGCTGCGCGCTGGCCGACGAGGAGGGCAAGGCGCTGCTGCCGTCCGCGGTGCTGGAGCAGGTGAAGGAGACGCTGCCGGGGATCGGCCTGCGCGTTTTCCATAACGAACCCACGGGAGAGGCCGAGACGGATGCCTTTCTGCTGGGACGGCCCGGCCAGGTGTTTGGCCATCTGCTGACCCTGTTGCACCAGTTGAAGAAGGGGGGATCGCTCTCCCCGTTCTGGTGGGAGGTATATGACTGGTTTGTTCGCCGCTCGACGGATGTCTCGCGGGAGCGCTGGCTGCTTTCCGGGCTGCGCTACGCCAACCGGGCTGCGCCTCTGTCTCCTGCCATCAGCCGGGCCTTGTACGGCACCGAACTGCGCATGAGCGTATCGAGGCTGGAGCGGTTCCAGGCCTGCCCGTTTGCCCATTTCTCGTCCCACGGCCTGCGGCTGACGGAGCGGGAGGTTTACCGGCTGGAGCGCTTTGACGTGGGAGAATTGTTCCACGAGTCGCTGAAACGGGCCGTGGAAAAGATGAGGCAGGAGAACCTGGAATGGGCCGGGCTGTCGGAAGCGGGCAGCATGAGGCTGGCAAGCGAGGTGGTCGATGAGGTGGTGCCGGCCACGCGCAGCAACATCCTGCAGCGGACGGCGCGCTACCGCTTCCTCACGGGCCGCTTGAAGCGGGCGGTAGGCAGAGCCATCTATGTCCTCGGCGAACATGCCAAGCGCAGCCGGTTCGTTCCGGTCGGCCTGGAGGTATCGTTCGGCCCCGGCGGCGATCTGCCGGGCTTGGACCTGCCGCTCGATGACGGCACCCGCCTGCAGCTGATCGGCCGGATCGACCGGGTGGATCAGTCGGTGGATACCGAGCAGCTGTATCTGCGGGTGATCGACTACAAGTCGGGGCCCAAGAGGCTGGCGCTTGCGGATGTGTGGAACGGGCTGAATCTGCAGCTTCTGGTCTATCTGGATGTCGTCCTCAGCCATGCGAAAGCGTGGTTGGGGCGGCCGGCCGAGATCGGCGGCGTCTTTTACTATCAGGTGGCGGACCCGATGATCACGGCGAAGCGCCTCTTAACCCCCGAGGAAACAGCCAAAGAGCGGACGGCGAAGCTCAAAATGAAAGGCTTGATGCTGGCCGACACGGAAGTGGCCAGATTGATGGATGCGCACGTGGAGGCAGGCTATTCCGATCTGCTGCCCTTCGGCTTGAAAAAAGACGGTACCTTTACGTCCGCCTCTTCCGTTGCCACGCCGCAGCAGTTTCAGGCGCTGCAGCAGTATGTGCGGAAGACGGTGAAGGAGCTGACGGCCCGGATGGTGGAAGGGGAGATCAGCGTGGCACCGTATGCGCAGGGGACGTTTACCGCCTGCCAGATCTGCGCATTCAAGCCGGTCTGCCATTACGATCCGCTGCTGGAAGGAAACCAGGTGAGACAGCTGGGGAAATGGAAGGACAAACAGGTGTGGAGCATGCTGACCACAGAGACGGGGGAAGGAGGAAATGGCGATGGCACAGCAGCAGACGAAGCCTGACCGCTGGACGGAGGAACAGTGGCAGGCGATCACCAGCCGGGGGAACAATCTGCTGGTGGCGGCGGCTGCCGGATCGGGGAAAACATCGGTGCTGGTGGAGCGGATCATCCGCAGGATCACCGATCCCGATGAACCCGTAGGGGTGGACGAGCTTCTGGTTGTAACCTTCACCAATGCGGCTGCGGCGGAGATGCGCCACCGCATTGGCGACGCGCTGCGGAAGGCGCTGGAAGCCAACCCCGGCTCCGCCCATCTGCGGCGGCAGCTGGCCCTGATTCAACGCGCGACGATCACCACCCTGCATTCCTTCTGCCTGGAGCTTTTGCGGCAGTATTATTATCTCGTCGACCTGGATCCCGCTTTTCGCATCGCCGACCCGATGGAGGCGGAGCTCATCAGGCAGGATGTGCTGGAAGCCAAGATGGAAGAATGGTATGAGCGCGATCCGGAGTTTCTGGCGCTGGCCGACGTGATGCTGGACGGGCAGGATGATGCGGCGCTGGCCGGCCTGCTGATGAAGATATACGACTTTTCCCGCAGCCATCCGGAGCCCGCGGCGTGGCTGAACGGGGTGGCGGCTGCGTTTGAAGTGGAGGAGAGCGCTGCGCTCGACAAGCTGCCCTGGGTGCGCAGCATCGTTCGCGCCCTGCAGCTGGAACTGCAGGCCATGGCTTCCCTGCTGGCGAAGGCGGCCGCGCTGGCCTCGTCGCCGGAAGGGCCGAATGCCTATGTGCCTGTCCTGGAACAGGAGCAGCAGATGGTGGCCCAGGCGGCATCCGCTGCGGGGCTGGGATGGGAAGCGCTGCATCGCGCTGTGCAGGGCATCGCCTTTCAGAAGCTTCCCCCCGCAAGAGAAGCGGATCAGGCATGCAAGGAGCAGGTGCAGGCGCTGCGGGAGCGCGTGAAAAAAAGAATCAAGGCGCTGGCGGAAGAATATTTCGCCCAGGAGCCGGCCTCCTATCTGCGCGATCTCGCCAACATGGCCCCCCATATGAAGACGCTGGTCCGGCTGGTAGACGAATACGGCCGGGCCTACCAGGCAGAGAAACGGGCCCGCTCGCTGGTCGATTTCGGCGATCTGGAGCATGTGGCGCTGGCGATCCTCCAGGAGCGGGACGCGGACGGCAGCCGGCGGCCATCCGAGGTGGCGCTTGGGCTGCGTGAACGTTTTGCCGAAGTGCTGGTGGACGAGTATCAGGATATCAATCTGGTGCAGGAGACCATCCTGCAGCTGGTATCGCGGGAACGGCCGGCCAACCGCTTTATGGTGGGGGATGTGAAACAAAGCATTTACCGCTTCCGTCTGGCAGAACCCAAGCTCTTTATGCAAAAATATCAGGCATATCGAAAAATCGAAGAGGCGGATGATACCGCGCAGGGATGGCGCATCGATCTGGCCGCCAACTTCCGCAGCCGCCGCGAGGTTGTGGACGCGGTCAACTTCCTGTTCCGCCAGATTATGACGACCGGCGTAGGGGAGATCGGGTACGGACCGGAGGCGGAACTGATCTTCCGGGCTTCCTACACGGAGGTGGAACCGGAGCGCCTGCAGGCGGAAGTGCACCTGATCGACCGGCAAACGCATGAAGAAGCGGCCCAGACCGGCGACGAGGGAACCGAGCAGGAGCAGGATGGCGAAGGAACGGAGCCGTCCCCGGCGGCCGCGCTGGCCGAGGAAGCCAGCATGGCCCAGCTGGAGGCGCGGCTGATCGCCCGCCGCATCCGCCAATGGATGGAACCGGGCGCAGGGGAGAAACCGCTCCTGGTGGAGGATCGGAAGGCGGGAGGACTGCGGCCGCTTGCCTATCGGGACATCGTCATCCTCGTGCGGGCCGCTGCGGGTTGGGCACAGGTGATGCGGGAGGAGCTGCGCGCAGCCGGCATCCCGGTCTTTGCTGAGGAAAGCGGCGGCTATTTCGCCGCCCCGGAAGTGGATTTGATGCTCTCGCTTCTGCGCGTGATCGACAATCCGCTGCAGGATATTCCGCTGGCTGCCGTCCTGCGGTCCCCGATCGGGCATGTGAAGGAAGAGGAACTGGCCCGGGTGCGGATTCATTACCCGACCGGCCCGTTTCATCAGGCGGTGCGGCTGTACATTGCGGAACAGCCGAAGGACAACGCGCTCTGCCGCAAGCTGAACGCTTTCTTTGCCCGGCTGGAGGCGTGGCGGACGCAGGCCAGACAGGGTTCGCTTGCCGAGTTGATCACCCGCATCTACCGGGAGACGGGGTATCTTGATTATGTCGCGGGGTTGGAAAACGGCCAGCAGCGCAAGGCCAACCTGCGGATGCTGTACGACCGGGCCAGACAGTATGAAGCGGGGTCGTATCGCGGCCTGTTCGGCTTTTTGCGCTTTGTCGACCGGCTGCAGCAGGCCGGCAGCGACCTCGGGGAGGCGCGCACGGTCTCGGAGAGCGAAGATGTCGTGCGGATCATGACCATCCACAAAAGCAAGGGGCTGGAGTTTCCCGTGGTGTTTGTGGCCGGATTGGGCAAAGCGTTCAACACCCTGGATATCAAGAGCCCGTTTCTCCTTCACAAGGATCTCGGCTTCGGCCCGCAGGTGACCGATCCCGATCTGCGGCTGCGCTACCCCAGCCTGGCCATGCTGGGGATCAGGCAGGAGCTGCGTCGGGAGCTCCTGGCGGAAGAGATGCGCGTGCTGTACGTGGCCCTGACGCGGGCGCGGGAGAAGCTGGTGCTGGTCGGCACGGCGAAAGATCTGGGGAAAAGCATCATGGCGTGGGGGCAGCAAACGACGGAGGGAGAGACGCTGGCGGATGAAGATTTGCAGCAGGCGAAGGGGTACCTCGACTGGATTGGCAGCTCCCTGCTGCGCCATCCGGCTGCCGGGCCGCTGCGTACCTATCCGCAGGCGCAGGGAATTGCGGCGGAGCCTGTCCCGGTACGGACGGTTCCCGACGATTCCCGCTGGTCGTTTCATTTCTATCCGGCTGCCGAGCTGGCCGCCTCCGATGCGGAGCAGGCTGCCGCAGAGGCTTGCCTGGAACAGATCCTGAATCGGGAACAGGTTGCCGACAGGCCGCAGGATGAAGCATGGCGGGCGGTGATCGATCGGGCGCTGTCCTGGAACGATCCGCATCAAGCCGCCGCGCAGACGGCGGCCAAATGGAGCGTCAGCGATCTGAAGCAGCGCACGGCAGCGGCAGGCGGCATGCCCTATCGTCTGCCCCGGATCACCCAGAAGCCGCAGTTCCTCGCCAACGGCCAGAAGAAAGGGTTCACGGCGGCGGAAATGGGGACGATCATGCATACCGTGATGCAGCATCTCGACCTGCGCAGCCCCCTGGATGCGGCAGATATTCGCCGGCAGGTGGACGGGCTCGTGGCTCGACAGCACTTGACCGTGGAGCAGGCGGAAGCGGTCGAGGCGAGGCAGGTGGCCGCCTTTTTCGCCTCGGAGCTGGGACAGCGGCTGAAGCGGGCGAGCCGGGTCTACCGGGAGCTGCCGTTTACCCTGGCCGTCGCGGCGCGGGAGATCCGGCCGGATTGTGGTGCGGAACTGGAAGACGAGAAGGTGATCGTGCAGGGGGTAATCGACTGTCTGTTTGAAGAAGCGGACGGCAGGCTGGTGCTGCTGGACTTCAAGACAGACGGGATCGCCGCCGAGCCGACCCCTCAGGCGATCGCGCAGCTCACCGACCGCTACGCGGGCCAGCTCCGCTACTACGCGAAAGCGGTGGAGGAGATCTGGAGGCGTCCCGTCGCGGAATGTTATCTCTACCTGTTTGCGGGCGGATTTGCCATCACCATCACCCGCTAAGCATGCAAAAAGAACCGGTCTCTGCCAGCAGAGGCCGGTTCTTTTCGTGTGGTGACATGCGTCCAAGCAAGGGGTGCCCTTTCGGAATAAGGTATGAAAAATACCCATGAAGGAGGGGGCCCGGTTGCAAGCGGGAAGCAAGTGGGAACAGGAAATCTTTTTGGCCGCCGTCTGTTATCAGGCGATGGAGAGGTATTGGGACAAACGTCGTTTTGTGTTGCCGAAGGGATATCGGCTGGTTGCATCCCTGGGAAACAGCGGCTTTCCACGGCTGGGAATCATCCTCGCATCAAGGCGAAACATCATTGTGGCATTCTGCGGGACGCAAAATCTCCCTGGGCTGGCGGCTGATCTGGATGTCGGGCGGGTGCGATTCCCATTTCTCTCCAATAGCGGAAAAACGGCACGCGGCATAACGGAATTGTACGCCGAAGTGATCCGCCCAAAAGTGTTCGGCACGCTGAAGAGGCTGCCGCAGAAAAAAGTGGTGATTACAGGCCACAGCATGGGCGCTGCGCTGGCGACGCTGTGCGCCCTCGATGTGGCGGCAAACACCAGGTTTTCCCGACCGACCGTGTGCACGTTCGGCTCACCGCGTGTCGGCAGTCCCCGATTTGCGAGGGTTTTTAACAACAGGGTGGGCCGCAGCATTCGTATCGTCAACGCCTATGATGTGGTCCCTCGGCTGCCTCCCGGTTTGTTCGGGTTAGGCTACCGGCACGTTCAGCGGAAACAGGTGGTTTGCTTCCAAAACGGTAATCCGGTTGCCAATCACGAAATCCGCCGATACTTCGACGCCTTGTGCAGGGAGAACCCCTCTTACTGCCGCAAGCTCTGCAGGACGCAAGTCGGTTTCTGTCCGAAACCTGATGGCGGTGCGAAAAAATAACGCGAGTCTGCCCAATCCGGCAGGCTATTTTTTTATAGTTGAATTTTTTTTAATGAAAATACAAAAATTTTCACTATACTAACTCTTCAGTTCCACGTATAATAGCTCCTTGTTGATAGAAATGCAAAAAACTCACAAACTAATCGGAACAACCATTCATCTGGAGGTGCGACATCATGGGGTTCATGCGGAAAAAGTCAATCGAGGCGCTCATTGAACAAACCTCGGAGAGCAGGGGCTTGCGCAAAGAGCTGGGCGCTTTCGACCTGACGATGCTTGGAATCGGAGCGATTATCGGAACGGGCGTCTTCGTCCTGACGGGAATTGCTGCGGCAAAACATGCAGGACCGGCGCTCGTTCTTTCGTTTGTTTTGGCAGGGTTGGCCTGCGTTTTTGCCGCGCTGTGTTATGCTGAATTCGCTTCCATGGTACCGGTGTCGGGAAGCGCGTATACTTACAGCTATGCGACGTTTGGGGAGTTGCTGGCCTGGATACTGGGGTGGGATTTGATCCTGGAATACGGGGTTGCGGTATCTGCTGTTGCCAGCGGCTGGTCGGGCTACTTCCGGGGGCTTCTGGAAGGATTCGGAATCAAGCTGCCGACGGCCCTGACAGGCGCGTACGATCCGTCCAAGGGAACGGTGATCGATCTGATGGCCGTGCTGATTATCCTGCTGATCGCGTTCTTGCTGGTGCAGGGGGTGCGCGAGTCGGCCAAGGTCAACAACGTGATCGTGGTCGTCAAGGTGGCGGTGGTCCTGCTGTTCCTGATTGTAGGGGTCGGCTATGTCAAGCCGTCCAACTGGACGCCGTTCATGCCGTTTGGCTTCACTGGCGTGGCGACCGGGGCGGCTACCGTCTTTTTCGCCTTTATCGGCTTTGATGCCGTCTCCACGGCGGCGGAAGAGGTGCGGAATCCGCAGCGCAACATGCCGATCGGCATCATTGCTTCACTCGCCATATGTACGGCATTGTATATCGCGGTTTCGTTGGTATTGACGGGCATCGTTCCCTATGAACAGTTAAACGTGAGCGATCCGGTCGCCTTTGCCCTTCGCTACGTGCAACAGGATTGGGCGGCGGGTTTGATTTCCCTTGGCGCGATTTGCGGGATTACCACCGTGCTGCTGGTCATGATGTATGGACAGACGCGGCTGTTCTTCTCCATGAGTCGGGACGGTCTGCTGCCCAAAATTTTCTCCCGCATCCATATGGAGAAGCAGACGCCGGTGCAGAGCACGATGATCGTCGCAGGGCTGGCCGCTTTCTTCAGCGGATTTGTTCCGCTGGAAAGCCTCGCGAAGCTGTCCAATATCGGCACGCTGTTTGCGTTTATCGTTGTCTCAATCGGTGTCATTGTGCTTCGCCGGACCAATCCGGAATTAAAGCGAGCGTTTCGTGTTCCCTGGGTTCCGCTGGTGCCGTTCCTGGCTGTGATTTTCTGCGGCTATCTGGTAATCAGCCTGCCGGCAACCACTTTTGTAAGTTTCTTCCTCTGGCTGGCGTTCGGCGTGGTCATCTATTTTGTCTACGGACGGCGGCACAGCAACCTGGCGCGGGGAGCGCGGGACTGAGAAGAAGGGGAACGTTCAGGTCAACGCTTCAAAGATGGAGAAACCGCTTTCATGCGGTATGCTCCATCTTTTTGTACTTTCAGGAAGTTAAGTTCGCTAACGCGATAAAGGTTGAAAGTATAAGAAAAACTTCGGCTTTCGCCATTAAGACTGGGCGACAAGCCGAGTTTTTTTAATTTTTTCCAGGGAGTGATTGACATCTCATACTTATCAAAATAAAATACATATTAAACAAAAAAGTATATAAAATAACAGGGAGATGGTGGACGATGAGCAGAGAACCACAGGTCGTGATGATTACCGGAGCCTCCCGAGGATTGGGAAGGGCGCTGGCTTTGGCGTTTGCCCGCACAGGCGCGTCGCTGGCGATCTGCGCGCGGAACGAAGAGGCGCTGCTCGGCGTGAAGCGGGAGGCGGAAGATGCGGGGGCGGCCCAGGTGCTGGCGATCGCCGCTGATGCTTCCCTTTCCCGCGATGTGGAGCGCTTCGTTGCCGTTGCGGAGGAGGCGTTTGGAAAAATCGATGTCCTGATCAACAATGCGGCCATACTCGGCCCCAGTCCGATGCCGTATCTCCTTGACTATCCGGAAGCCGATTTTCTGGAAGTCCTGCGGGTCAACACGGCTGGCCCGTTCCTCGTCACCCGCCGCGTGCTGCCGGGGATGCTGCAGCGCGGAGACGGGTCGATCATCAATGTAACTTCGGAAGCGGGCATCAACGGCTATGCCGGCTGGGGCGCATACAGCGTCTCCAAGTTTGCCGTCGAAGGGCTGACCAAGGTGTGGGCACAGGAAGTGGACGGCACGGGCGTGCGGGTGAACATGGTGGATCCGGGCAGCATGAATACCGTGATGATGCATCAGGCCGATCCCGAACCCGATTACCCGCTCGCCGAACCGGAGAGCGTCGTGGACGTCTTCCTGTATCTGGCCTCCGATGCGGCACGGGGAATCAACGGCCAGCGCTTCTGCGCGCAGGCGTTTGACCGGGAGGAGATGTCCCGATGACTGCGGCCGAACCGTTTTCCTTCACGCTGCCGGCATCGCTGAACGCCTGCATGCCGCCGGAGCGGAGGGGAATCCGGCGCGATCACGTGCGCATGCTGGCGGTGGAGCGGGCGACAGGAGCGATGGTTGATGGCCGCTTTTTCGAACTTCCCACATTTTTGCGGCCGGGGGATCTGCTGGTGCTGAACGCCAGCCGGACACTGCCGGCATCGCTGTCGGCCGAATGGCACAATGGCCGGAAAGTCGAAGTAAGGCTGGCCCGCCGTGTAACCGACCGCGAATGGCAGGCGCTCGTGGTGGGGGAGCGGGCGGCGGCGGGAGAGACGCTGCGCTTCTCCGCCGACTTGACGGCCCGCGTGCTGGAGGCGGCCCCGGGGACACCCCTGGTGACTCTCTCCTTCTCGCATGCGGGCATCGACCTGTACAACCGGATCTATCGGCTGGGGGAACCGGTCCGGTACGAATATGTGGATCATCCCTGGGAGCTTGATTACTACCAGACGGTCTACGCGAGCGCACCCGGGTCCGTGGAGATGCCGTCCGCAGGCAGGGCGTTCAGCTGGGAGCTGCTGTTCCGGCTTCGGCGGAAAGGGATCGGGATTGCCTACCTGCAGCTGCATACCGGGTTGAGCGATCTCCTGGACGATTCCCGGCCGCATCATCCGGCCGAACATGCGGAAGCATACGCGGTGCCAGCCGCGACGGCTGAAGCGGTGAACCGCTGCAAAGCCTCCGGCGGCCGGGTGATCGCCGTCGGGACAACGGTTGTGCGGGCGCTGGAGACGGCGGCGGATGAGCGGGGAATCGTGGCCGCGCAGACGGGCTGGACCCGGCTGCATATCGACGGCGGGTACCGGCTGCGGGCCGTAGACGGGCTTATCACCGGGTTTCATGAACCCCGGGCAAGCCACCTCGACCTTCTCACCGCCTTCCTTGGCCCCGACCTGTTGGGCCAGGTGTACCGGATGGCGCTGGAGAAGGGGTATCTCTGGCATGAATTCGGCGATATGAATCTGATTCTGTAGGAGGTCTGGAGGCAGTCAGGGATGAGGTTTCATCATGCGGCGCTGGAAGTGAGCGATCTGGACCGGTCGCTCGCCTTTTACCGGGAGCGGCTGGGATTTGTCGGGGAGCGGCAGTTTGCCTGGCAGGGCGAAAAGATCGCCTTTCTGGCCTTGGGCGAGATGCGCCTGGAGCTGGTGGAAACGGGGAAGAGGCCGCAGCATGGGCAGTCGCCTGTCCATCTGGCCTTTCATGTGTCCGATCTGGCCGACGTGATGCGCAGGTTTGAGCAGCAGGGTTTGCATCCCGAGGAAGGCCCGTATCTGCTGGACAATGGTTGGAAAACGGCGTTTTACCTCGGGCCGGACGGGGAGCTTCTGGAATTTTTGCAAACGGAAGAGGACAAAGGCGGCGAGTGAATGCGTCGCTTCAGGGGGAGGGTGCAACCTTGTGGAACATTTTTCCTTTTTATTCGTATATAGGATGTGAAAGGAAAAGTGATCCGGAGGGATTCGAAGTGAAACCGATTCGCCTTTGGCTGTCTATTTGCATGATTTGTGTACTTGGATGGTCCGGATTAAGCCGCTCCCTGGCCTTCGCAGCCAACACCAATCCCGCCCGATCAGAAACGATTCTATCCGAGTCCTCGGTCGAACATATGAGAAGAGTGGTCGTACATTCATCAGAAATCCTGCTCGAAGAAAAATGGTATAACCCTGCAAACGGAAACGAGCGCACAGATACGATTTCCTACTATAGAAACCTCGTTGAAACAAGCAGCCCCATAAAAACGATCGGATTTGACAAGTGGATCTATCAAGGGAATCGCGGTTATCATATCCACATGCAAGAAGGAAAAATAACAGGAGAAACATGGCTTAGACCGCAATTCAACAAACCATATGATTCATTGTTTACACATGTTATCCAGAGCTATCAAGACGGAAACATATGGAAACCGCTTGGCTACAGGCTTGCCGATGAAAGAAGAGGACTATGATGAGAACGGCCAGATCATGCAAACCCGTTTCTATTTCTTTGATTACGTAAGTGACCCCTTTGGTGATCTTTTCAAAAACCTGGCAGGTCCGACCAACGAAGTTGTTCCGCTGCAAGAAATAAAGTGATCAAACAGAAAATCCAAGCGAAGAAGGATATCGCTTGGATTTTTCTTAGTTGTTCTTCTTCGCTGACTCCTGGAAGCGGTCCACAAGGGGAACGGCGGAATCGGGAAAGCTTGCCATAGCCAACGTTTTGACGGCTGTGGTAAAGTGGGAGAAGGAAATGATTCCCGCTTGGCGCGAAAGAGGAACGAGACGATGAACATTTCTGCGGCATATACCCTTTGTTTCGTGAAAAGAGGCGATGCCCTCCTGATGCTGAACAGAAACGCCTGGCCCAATATGGGCTTGTGGAACGGGCTTGGCGGCAAGGTGGAACCCGGGGAGACGCCGGCTCAGAGCGTGGTTCGGGAAGTCCGTGAAGAAGCGGGGATATCGCTGGTGGACGTCCGTTTCGCCGGGATATTGACGTGGATCCATGAACAGCGCAGCTCGGACATCCACCTCTTTCTGGCCGAACTGCCGGAGGATTTCCCCTATCCGGCCGTGCGGGAGACGGCAGAGGGGATCCTAGCCTGGAAACCGATCGCGTGGGTGCTGCATCCGCGCAATCTGGGCGTGGTCAGCAACATTCCGCGCTTCCTGCCGGAACTGCTGGCGGGGAAACAGCCGTGCCGGTTCCTGTGCCGCTACGAGGGAGAAACGATGGTGGAATATACGGTGTCAGCGCTGGAAGCACGCATGACCGAAATGACGAAGTGATGCGCCCGGATCGAACAAATCTTTTATTTCGGAGTGGAGCGGATGAGACGCAGATGGGCAAATCGACGTTTGGGTTCACGGGTGAACGCGCACGAATTAGCCGTACATGCTGTGGAGAAGGCGGGATTCAGGGGGTATGTGTCCAGCTGGACGCTGACGGACGTGCAGGAACCGTTAACCTTCACTTACGGAGACAGGCAGGTCTGCGTCGCCGATAAAGGCTATACCTGGCTGCAGTACTTTCCTGCAGGCGAAGCGTATACGCTGACGGCGATGTATGACGCGGCCGGTCAGGTCATCCAATGGTATTTCGATATGTGCAGGGAGCATGGCATCGGGGATGACGGCGTCCCCTGGTTTTATGACCTGTATCTGGACATCCTGGTGCTGCCGACGGGCGAGGTGATGGTGCTCGACGAGGAGGAGCTGGAGGCTGCGCTGGTCGATGGCATCGTTTCGGCGGCCGAGTACGAGCTGGCTTGGCGGACCGCGAGGAAGCTGCTGGAAGAGATCGAGCGCGGCCATCTTCCCGCACAGCTGGAGCAAATCCGGGAAGAGATCGCTGCACGGGATCATGCCATGATGCACGGCGAATCCGGCCCGGCGGGGAAGAACGACAAGGCTGTCGCTCGGAAGACATAACCTGGCAGAGACCGCCCCTTTATTGGGGGGCGGCCTTTTTATGTGCGAAACCCTCGTTTACTTCCCTCCCATTTTTTCCAAACAGGGATTTACAGGGATCGACAGGAGGGATATTATGAAAGAAAAGGGAATTGTGAGTGAGTACTCACTTCGGAATATCGTGGGAGGGAATGACATGCACAAACGAAAGGCATCCTTGCTCGGCGGCAGCGTGCTGCTGCTCTTCTTGACCGCTTGTTCGGCGGATACGGGCCTGTCGGACCTGTCCGGCACCATTGAGGCGGAGGAAGTGCCGATCGTGGCGGAAGTAGGCGGCAGCGTCTTGAGTGTGCAGGCGGAGGAAGGGGACGTGCTGAAGAAGAATCAGGTGATCGCGGAGCTGGATAAACGCAGCTACCAGATCGGCGTGAACGAAGCGGAAGCCGTGCTGGCCCAGGCAGCGGCCAAGCTGGAAGAAGCGAAGGCCGGCACGCGCAGCCAGACGGTGAAAAAAGGAATCGCCGGCGTGCAGCAGGCGAGCGCCAACATCCAGCTGAGCGAGGCGCGGCTGAAGCAGGCGCAGGCCAATCTGGAGAAAGCCAGGGAACAGTTGGCGCAGGCGGAATCCCAACTGGCAGGGGCGGAGCGGACGCTGGCGTATCAGCAGCAGCGACTGCGGGAAGCATTGGAGCTTTACCAGAAAGGGGCGCTCGCCAAGCGGGATTTTGACACGCAGCAGGAGGCGGTCAATCAGGCCGAGACGCAGGTGAACCAGCTGAAGGCGCAGGTTTCCGCAGCAAGGGCCCAGTATGCAGGCGCCCAGGAAGATCTGGAGGCGGCACGCGCCCAGATCGCCACGGCCAAAGCCCAGTGGGAAAGCTCCGCAGCCGAACTCGATCTGCTGCAGGAAGGCAGCACGGACTATACCATCAAGCAGTTGATCGCCGCCGAAAAACAGGCGCAGGCCAAGCTGGATCTGGCCAAGCTGCAGCTTGAAAAAGCGACGATTACCGCACCGGAAGACGGCATCCTGCTGCGCAAAAACATAACCGAAGGGGAAGTCGCCAAAGCGGGTGCCACCCTGTTTACGATGATGAGAAAAGACAAGCTGAAGGTGAAGGTGTACATTCCGGAAGCGGAGCTTGGCAGCGTCCGCGTCGGGGAAAAAGTCAGCCTGAAAGCGGACGCGTATCCGGACCAAACCTTTACGGGTGTGATCCGATCCATCTCCGACAAGGCGGAATTCACCCCGAAAAACGTCCAGACCAAAAATGAACGCACCAAGCTGGTATTTGCCGTAACCATCGATGTGGAGACCGGGCTGGATAAACTGAAGCCGGGGATGCCGGTGGATGTGCGGCTGGGTCAAGGGGTGAAATAACCATGGAGTACGCCATTCACTGTGAAAACCTGACCAAACGCTTCGGCGACCGCATCGCGGTCAACAGCCTGTCGATCTCGATCCGAAAAGGCTCGATCTACGGCTTCCTCGGGCCGAACGGTTCGGGCAAATCGACGACGATCCGCATGCTGTGCGGCCTCCTGGTGCCGACCTCCGGCAAAGGAACCGTACTCGGGTACGACGTGATGACCCAGAGCGAGGAGATCAAACAGCGCATCGGCTACATGTCGCAGAAATTCAGCCTGTATGAAGATCTTACCGTGGAAGAAAACCTGGACTTCTACGCCGGCATCTACGGCATTGACGGAGAACGGCGGAAACAGCGCAAAAAAGAGCTGATCGCCATGGCCGGATTAACCGGCAGGGAGAAGCAGCTTGCCGGTTCCTTGTCCGGCGGGTGGAAACAGCGGCTCGCCCTCTCCTGCGCCCTCCTGCACCAGCCGGAGCTGCTGATCCTGGATGAGCCGACCGCAGGGGTCGACCCCGTGTCGCGCCGCATCTTCTGGAACGTGATCCGCGATCTGGCCAGACAGGGCATCACCGTGCTGGTCACCACCCACTACATGGATGAGGCGCAGACCTGCGACTGGATCGGCTTTATCTTCTTCGGCAACCTGCTCGCCCAGGGGACGCCCGCAGAGCTGATCGCCCGCCTGCAGGTGGACAATCTGGAAGATGTGTTTGTGACGCTCGTGCAGCGGGAAGAGGAGCGGCAGGCCGCCGCGCGAAACCGCAGAACGGAGGAACGGGCATGAAACGGTTCAGCATGTCTCGCTACCTGTCCATCGTGCGCAAGGAGATCATTCAGATCAAACGGGATCGCCCCAGCCTGGGGATTGCCCTGATGATGCCGCTGCTGCTGATGCTGCTGTTTGGCTACGCCGTCAATACGGATGTGAACCATATCCGGACGGCCGTGTGGGACCAGAGCAAATCGGCGGCCAGCCGCGAGCTGGTCGACAATTTTGTAAATACCCAATACTTTGATGTCGCCGCCTACACGGAAAGCTACGCCGAGATCGAACGGCTGATCGATGACGGCACGGTGGATGCGGCCATCGTCATTCCGCCCGATTACGCCCGCAAGCGGGACAACAACGAACCGGTGAGCGTGCAGATGCTGATCAACGGCTCGGACCCGAACATCGCACGCACCGCCAGCGCCAACGCGCAGCTGATCGTGCAGAACAAAGCCATCGCCCTGCAGGAGCGGCGGATGCAGAAGGAAGGCATGGGGAAGCTGGAACAGCCGATCCAGCTGCAGGCCCGCGTGCTGTTTAACCCCAACATGGAGAGCATCGTCTTTAACATTCCGGGGTTGATCGGGCTGATCATGCAGAATGTGACCATGATCCTGACCGCTTTTTCCCTGGTGCGGGAGAAAGAGCGGGGCACGATGGAGCAGCTGATTGTGACGCCGATCCGCCCCTTTGAGCTGATGCTGGGCAAGATTACGCCGTATGTCTTCATCGGGCTCCTTTCCTTTACCATCGTCCTGGTACTGGGCATCTACTGGTTCGGCGTCCCGCTGAAAGGCAGCTTCCCGCTCCTGATGACCTTGTCGCTCTTGTTCCTAATCACGACGCTGTCGCTGGGCATCTTTCTCTCCACCGTCGCCAAAACGCAGCTGCAGGCGATGCAGATGGCCTTTGCGCTGATCCTGCCGAGCGTGCTGCTGTCCGGATTCATGTTTCCGCGCGATACGATGCCAACCGTGATACAATGGTTAGGTGGCTTGGTTCCACTAACCTACTTTTTGGAAATCCTGCGCGGGATCTTCTTGAAAGGGGTGGGTCTTGACTCGCTGTGGAGGGATACGCTGGGGATGGCCGCGTTTTTCGTGCTGATCCTCACCATCGCCATCCTGCGGTTCCGCAAGAAGATCGAGTAGTCTGCGCGAGGAGGGGGCACTGACGATGAGCGAGCACATCTTCGAGGAAAGTTTGAAGCGATATGTCGAAGAACTGAAAGACGAAAAGGAGATGACGGAAAAGCAGCGCCAGATCCTGCGGGCGTCGGTGAAGCTGTTCGCCGAAAAAGGATTTCACGCCAGC
Source organism: Brevibacillus sp. SYP-B805 (assembly GCF_011059135.1). Taxonomy (GTDB): domain Bacteria; phylum Bacillota; class Bacilli; order Brevibacillales; family Brevibacillaceae; genus Brevibacillus_F. The sequence continues at coordinate 110,461 of NZ_JAALGD010000005.1, forward strand.
TCCACGGCGGATATCGCCAAGGAGGCCGGGGTGGCGGAAGGGACGATTTTCCGCCATTACAAATCCAAAAAAGATCTCCTGCTGGCGGTGGTCGCTCCGGCGCTGGTCAAATTTGCCGCCCCGTTCATTTTGAAGGATGTCCGCAAGATATTGACCGAGCAGGAGCAAAAGCCGTATGCGGAAGTGATGACCATGCTGCTGCACAACCGCCTGCAGCTGATCGGCGCCAATCTGAAGCAGTTCCGCATCCTGCTGCAGGAAGCCTTTTTCCACGAGGAGCTGCAGGAGGCGATCCTGAAATCCGTGATCAAGGAAGTTACGACCCTGGCCGGCCAATTCGCCGAGGAGCGCATTGCCCGCGGCGAACTGCGGCCGCTGCCGCCGGACGTGATTGTCCGCACGTTTGCTTCCATGATGTTCGGCTTGGTCTTGTTCAAATATGTGCTGCCGGAGAAATACGATCAGTACTCGGATGAAGAGCAGATCGCGATGACCGTGGACATCCTGATGAACGGCATTGCCAACAAGCCGGCGCAGCCATAGGGTAAGGCAGGTGGTGCCGAGCCCTTTTTGGCCGCGCGGCTGGCTGCAATATTCGAAATGTTCGAAAGAGCCACTCGGAAAAGGTGCCCGCTTCGTGGTATACTGTTGGGAAACACCTAGATACATAAGGAGTGGAAAGCATGCAAATATTATCGGAGCGGGAATGGAGCCGGTACCGCGAGAAAAACAAAGACCGCGGACGCCTCCTGATCGCTTGTCCCGACCAGCCGGGGATCGTGGCGGCCGTATCCCGCTTCCTGTATGAGCAGGGAGCGAACATTGCCCAATCGGACCAATACACGACCGATCCGGAAAACGGCATTTTCTACATGCGCGTGGAGTTTGATCTCCTGGATCTGGAGGGGCGGCATGCCGAGCTGTGCAGCCGGTTCCGGGAGGTGGCGGAGCGCTTTGACATGCGCTGGTCGCTGGTGGAGGCCAAAAAGCGGAAGCGGATGGCGATCTTTGTCTCAAAGGAGGATCACTGTCTTCTTGAACTGCTGTGGCAGTGGAATTCCGGCGCCCTGCACGCCGACGTCGCCATGGTGATCAGCAATCATCCCGACTTTCGCGAGATGGTGGAGTCCTTTGGCATCCCGTATTACCATATCCCGGTGACCAAAGAGACGAAGGCGGAAGCGGAAACCGAGCAGCTTGCCCTTGTCAGGCAGGGGGTGGATCTGATCGTGTTGGCGCGCTACATGCAGATTCTGTCGCCGCGCTTTCTGGAGGATTTCCCGAACCGGATCATCAATATCCATCATTCCTTCCTGCCCGCCTTTGTCGGCGCGAAACCGTACGAGCAGGCGTTCAAGAGGGGAGTGAAGCTGATCGGGGCAACCGCCCACTACGTGACGGAGGAGCTGGATGCCGGCCCCATCATCGAACAGGACGTCCAGCGCGTCACGCATGCGGACGATGTGGAAGCGCTCAAGCAGATCGGCAGGCAGGTGGAGCGCACCGTCCTGGCCCGCGCCGTCGCCTGGCACCTCGAAGACCGCGTGCTGGTGCATGGAAACAAGACCATCGTCTTTCCATAACGAAAAAAAGCCGGGCAGGGGAGAATCCGGACAGCCCGATTCCCCCACGCACCCGGCTTTTGTCATGGCTAGTGGATATCTTTCTTCTTAAATCTGCCGCCTCTCACATCATGGATGTTGCCGATCGCCAGGAAAGCGGACGGGTCCACCTCTTCCACGATCGACTTCAGCTTGGCTTCCTCGAGCCGCGTGATGACGCAGAAGATCACTTTTTTATCATCCCCCGTATAGCCGCCTTCCCCGGTCAGATAGGTAACCCCCCGGCCGAGGCGGGCGAGGATGGTATCGCCGACCTCCTTGTGATGATCGCTGATGATCCATACCGACTTCGACTCCTGAAACCCTTCAATGGTCAAGTCGATCATCTTGAAGGCGATGTAGTAGGCGATCAGGGAAAACATGGCCCGGTCCCAGTCAAAGACAAAACCGGCGCTGCTGAGAATGAACAGGTTGAAAAACATCACGATCTCGCCGACGGAAAACGGCGTTCGTTTGTTCAACAGAATCGCCACAATCTCCGTACCGTCCAGGGAGCCGCCGTTGCGGATCACCAAACCGACCCCGATTCCAAGGATAATTCCGCCAAAGACAGCGGCAAGCAAGGGATTATCCGTCAAAGCGGGGACGGGATGCAGCAGGGTGGTGCCGATAGACATGACGGTGACGCCGAACAGCGTGGAGATGGCAAACGTTTTGCCGATCTGCTTGTAGCCGATGATGAGAAAAGGCAGGTTGAAGAGAAACAGGAACAGCCCCAGCGCCCACTGAGTGAGATGGGCCGTGATGATCGAAATTCCGACAATTCCGCCATCAATAATGTTGTTTGGGACCAAAAAAATCTCCAGTCCCACCGCCACCAATGTCGCACCAATCAGGATAAACAGGGCGCGCCGAATGATTTTGGGCAGCGACTGCCGCTGATGGGCAATTTTTTGGATGGTGTCGTGCAAAAAAACCTCCCCCTTTCCGTACTCTCTCTCTATAAGTATAAAGGATTTCCCTTGGAAAGTCCCGTTTGGGAGCAAATGGCTGCGCATATCTGACCATGATGGAAGCCATCCCCCATGACATGCGGACGTTCTCAACAAACAAAATGCAGCCAGCTTTCACGGGAAGCATGGCTGCATGCTTTACGGATTCGGGCTGCCGATACTCTTGATTTTGTTCACGATCAAGGCGATCGCCTCATCCGCCTCCGGTCCGTGCAGAAGCAGATGGCCGGAGCGGGTGAAGAGATGGGTGGTCACGTGCCGGCTGCCGACTGCGTTGCGCAGGTGTTCGGCGCTGACGGCTTGCACGGTATCGTCCAGCTGTCCCTGCAAGATCGCGTACGGGCAAGTGATGTCCGGAAGCATCGCCTTGGTCTCTGCCAGCAGGCGGCGGAATTGCAGCATGCTGGCGAGGGGAATGCGTGTGGCACCGCGCACGTATCGGGGGAAATGCGCCTGGAAATCGTCGGCCAGATTGCGCAGTGCCTGCCGCACGTCCCAGTAGTAATACGGGGTATTGATGGTAAACAGCCAGGCGACCGGATAGCGGACCGCCAGTTGAAAAGCGAGCAGCCCGCCCATGGAAAAGCCGATGATTACAATCGCATCGGCCCGCATGCGCAGGCGCTTGTACCCTTCTTCCGCCGAAGCGATCCAGTCGTGCCGGGTGCTTTTGACAAGCGCGCGCCGGTTCAGGCCGTGTCCCTCCAGTGTGGGACATTCCACGGCATAGCCTTCTTCTTTCAGGGCCCGGGCGAGCGGGAGCACTTCGCCCACATCGCCCGCAAACCCGTGCAGAACCAGGCAGCCAAGCGCAGCCATCAGCCGAGCGCAATCGTTTTCAGCTGGGGAGAAACCAGCAGCTTCGGCTGGGTGCATGCCTGAATATCCTCAACCGTGTAGCCTTCCGCCACTTCCGTCAGGACGAGCCCTTCCGGGGTTACATCGAGGACGGCGCGGTCCGTGATAATGCGGTTGACTACCTGTTTGCCCGTCAGGGGCAGGGAGCACTGGTTCAGGATCTTGGGTTCGCCATGCTTGTTGACGTGTTCCATGATCACGACGATGCGTTTCGCGCCGTGTACCAGATCCATCGCACCGCCCATGCCTTTCACCATTTTGCCGGGAATCATCCAGTTGGCCAGATCTCCCTGCGCCGATACCTCCATCGCGCCGAGGATGGCGAGGTCGATATGGCCGCCGCGGATCATGGCGAACGATTCCGCGCTGGAGAAGTAGGCGGCGCCGGGGATGGCCGTCACCGTTTCCTTCCCGGCGTTGATCAGGTCCGGGTCCACTTCCTCTTCCGTCGGATACGGCCCGATCCCCAAAAGACCGTTCTCCGATTGCAGGACAACCGATTTGCCGGGCGGGATGTAGTTGGCTACCAGGGTAGGCATGCCGATTCCGAGGTTGACGTAGAAGCCGTCCTGGATCTCCTGGGCGGCGCGCATGGCAACTTGTTCACGAGTGAGCGTCATAGGTATCCTCCTTTTTTCTCCCGTTGTTCTACTGCGTGCGGACGGTGCGCCGCTCGATCCGTTTCTCGAAGGACGGGGCCTGAATCAGGCGCTGTACGTAGATGCTCGGCGTATGAATCTGATCCGGGTCCAGTTCTCCGACCTCCACGATCTCTTCCACTTCGGCGATCGTAATCTTGCCGGCCGCCGCCATCATCGGATTGAAGTTGCGGGCTGTCTTGCGGTACACCAGATTGCCCAACTTGTCCGCTTTCCACGCCTTGATCAGCGCGAAATCGCCGGTAATGCCCCGTTCCAGCAGGTACTCCTTGCCGTCAAAGACGCGGGTCTCACGCCCTTCCGCGATGGGGGTGCCTACGCCTGCGGGAGTGTAGAAGGCGGGAATGCCGGCACCGCCTGCCCGGATACGCTCTGCCAGCGTGCCCTGCGGAGTCAGTTCAACCTCCAGCTCACCGGCCAGGAATTGGCGCTCAAACTCCTTGTTTTCTCCCACATAGGAGGAAATCATCTTTTTGATCTGTTTTTCCCGCAGCAAGAGTCCCAATCCCCAATCGTCCACGCCGCAGTTGTTGGAGACGACGGTCAGATTTTTGACTCCTTTGTCCCGCAGAGCGATGATCAGGTTTTCCGGAATGCCGACCAGACCGAATCCGCCTACGAGCAAGGTGGCGCCGTCATGGATGTCGGCCACGATTTCCGCATAAGAGTCATAAATCTTTGCCATGAACTTCACTCCCGTCAGTATTCTCTGAACACGTTTTGTGAAAACGCTTCCTTTATCAAGTTTAATCTTATCAGACAACAGAGGGAGGGGGGAAGTGGTTTCGTGCAAAATAGGAGGGATTGTCCGGAAAGCAGCTTTGATCCTGGGAAGGCAAGCTTTGGTTCCTTAAAGTGATGAAGCAGTGTAAAACAGGTGGGGGCCTGCGCTATCCTTCTTGGTGGTGGATCTGCTTCCGGAAAAAGTACGATCGGCGATCGGTATGAAAAAGACTTGCAAAAGCATCGCTCAAAAAGACGAGGACGGAGAGATTGTCCATGATCCTGACAGACTGGACCAATTCTACCGGAAACAAGGTCTAATATCGTAAAAGAATAATAAGCATGGTAATACATCGCATTATGGAGGTGTTGCCATGTGCCGGATTCGAGACATGATCTTTTTAAAAAAATAACCGAATCGGTTAAAATGAACGGGAAAGAATATATGCGTCACTTATGTTGAGGAGAATAAGAGAAAAATAAAAAAGACCAAGGGAGAAAAAAAGTAAAACGGAACAACGGCGCCCATATTAAGGCTGTTGTTGAGCGAAACGAACGTAAGTTGGCTGAGTTAAGAGGCGTTCAATTGTCGAATCGTGAGGCAGCCGCTGCTTCTCAGACTCGATAATAAACATCATCATATGTAAAAGTTGGCCTTACAGCCTGTAGACAAAGTTCCGAAGTCTGCAGGCTTTTTTGGTTCCAATTTAGGGGGGCGCAGTCCTTCGTATTCCTCCCAGTAGTAGACCGGCATCAGCTTGATTTCTCCCTTGTACGCCTCTTTCGCTTCCTGCGCGGAGATAACAGCAAAAAAAGCACGGACGTTTGTTGTGAGCACCTTTTGCGTTCCGATATAATGCTAATGATGTCAAAATCGGAGGAGGAGAGAGTGCGTACCGTCAAAATCGCCATTGACCTGATCTTGGTATGTCTGCTGCTGGCCGGCATCTGTTACGCTTCGTCGCAGCCCTATGAGAAGCAGGATATCCGCAAACCCATCGAACAGCATCTGGGGGGCGGGCTGTTGGAGCAGCAGCTGGACGGGCTGTCGTTTCAGTACGCCGGAAAGGAACTGAACATGCAAACGGTCGGCTTCGCCGCGTTGGTCGAATTTTTTATCCGCAAGGGAACGCATTTTCTCACCTTTGCCCTGCTGGCCCTCCTGGTCTACCGCTTCCTGCGCAATCTGTGCACGCCTGCGGTGGCGATCCCCTGGAGCGGACTGATCAGCCTTTTTGCCGCCGTGCTGGACGAGTGGCATCAGACGCATACGCCCCATCGCACAGGCATGCTGGTTGACGTGCTGCTGGACGCTGCGGGCATTTTCACCGCCCTGTTGGGCATCGTCCTGCTTGCTGTGCTTTTCCGCAGTTCCCACAGTCCGACCCGCTGGCATCACCGCCGGGAACAGCGATTCTGAGTAAGGAAGGGGCCGTCCCCCCGCTTGTCGCGGAAACTGCCGGGCGAAAAGGCATGCGGAAGATTGACGTTTCATAAAATGATATTCTCTGCTATACTGAAACTGAGGCTTCAGGTAGAGGTTCTCGATACTTTCTCGAATCAATAAAAGGAGTGCAAACTTAATGGCAGTACAAGTGGGAAGCATCATCGAGGGAAAAGTGACAGCCATCAAGCCGTTCGGGATGTTTGTGGCGATCAGCGAAACGGAACAAGGGCTGGTGCACATTTCCCAAGTGGCGAATGGTTTTGTCAAGGATATCAACGAACACTTTTCCGTCGGAGACACCGTCAAAGTAAAAGTGCTCTCCATTGATGATGCAGGTAAAATCTCGCTTTCCGTTCGGGCTGCCCTGCCAGTGGAAAACCGCGATGACCGGCGTGGCGGCAATCGCGGCGGCGACCGCGGCGGGTACGCAAAACGCGACAGCGCTTCTTCCTTCGAAGACAAGTTGAAGAAGTGGCTGAAGCACAGTGAAGAGAACCTTGCCACCATTAACAAGAAGCAAGCAAAACGCGGCTACTAAGCCTGACGATAACGCAGGGAGCTGCCCCACCATGCCGGGGCGGCTCTTGTTTATTTTTCCTTTTTGGGCAACACTACCGGAAAAAGGGGGATTTTGCATGATTGCTGCCGACCTGTGCCTCCCGGATTCCCTGCTTGACATCAGGGAAGAGCCCTCCGTCATCACGGGAGTCAACCTTTATACCATCACCTACCCAAGCGGCGGCTTTCGTGTAAAGGCCGCCCTGGCGGTGCCGGAGAGCCCGAAGCCGCTGCCGGCGCTGTTGTACTGCCGAGGCGGGATCAATCGGGTGGGAAGGGTACGGCCCGAGCGGATTTCGCAGATGGCTTCTTTCGGTCACATCGTATTGGCTCCCTACTACCGGGGAAGTGAAGGAGGAGAGGGGCGGGATGAATTCGGCGGCGCGGAGCGGGAAGATGTTTCGATGGCGTACGGGCTCCTGCGCCGATGGCCGCTGGTTGATCAGAACCGCATCAGCCTGTACGGCTTCTCCAGAGGCGGAATGATGGCGCTGTTGGCGGCGGCGGAGCATCGCGGTTTTCATGCGGCGGTCGTGTGGGGCGGCGTAAGCGATCTGCTGCTGACGTATGAGGAGCGGCCCGACCTGCGCCGGATGCTGCGGCGGATTGTGGGAGATCCGGTGAAGCGGCGGGACGCCTACATAAGCCGCTCGCCTCTTTACCGTGTGCAGGAGATCCATTGTCCGGTCCTGATCATTCATGGAACGGAGGATCAAAACGTCAGCGCGTCCCACGCGAAGCGGCTGGCGGATGCCCTGGCCGCCTGCGGCAAACCGCACGAGCTGTGGCTGGCGGAAGGGGAGGGCCATCTGTTTGATTCCCGCCAGCTGGAAGCCTACACCCGTCGTATGTTCGCCTGGCTGGCGCAATCGTTCGATCGGTAACGGCAGCAAAACCACGCCCCAGTCAGGAGCGTGGGCTTGCGGCCGGACTCATCAGAAACGATGTCCCCGTTGGAGCGCCACCTGATTGTCGGTGGCATGGGCAGCGTGAGGCGCCAGCGGAACGGCAGGGATCTGGCCGGTGTGTTGCATGGCATATGGACTGTAGAATTGCTGCAGGGACTGGATGGCTTGCGGCATGATGTCGCCCCGGTAGACGAGGGCAACGGGAGATACCACGTTGGCGTAAGCGGTGTGCCGTTCATCGTAGGGAGGCTGGTTGGCAAACCACTGCGCCTGGCGGGAATGGAAGGCTGCCTGCTGCTGATGGTACTGGGCCTGCTGCTGGTGCGCTGCGGCATACTGCTGATGGGTCTGGGCCAGTTCATGGCGTTCGTGGTGTTGCGGATGCGGAAAACGTGCCATCATCGTCATTCTCCTCCTGAATGGAACCGTTTTGGAAACATGGCGAGCATGCGCTGCCGTTATGAGTATGTCCAGAATAGCGGCGATCATGTATAAAGCCGCACCGGCAACGGCATCCTATAGGAACCAGACACAGGCGGCTGCTGCCGCGAGAGGGGGATGCAGATGCCTAGAGAGTTTACGGAGATCCCGCAGGTGGACATACCTGACGAAATCACCCGGGTGGATTTGCCGGAAATCGGGGAAACAACGCCCCATCCCCGGCCCGACAGTCCGCAGGCAATGCGGGATGCAAGCGAAACGAACCAGGCCGCCATCGGGTTTGTGGAATAGGAAAGGCGCCGACTGGAAGAGCGCCGCGTAACGCCTCCGTTCATGGAAAAACGGGGGCGTTTGATTTCAGCCCCCTTCTCTCCCGCTCATCGTGTCAAAACCTTTGGAACAGGCTCAACACGCTTCGACGCTTTCTCTCCGCTGCGGAAGCCATGTCCGGTATTTGAATCGGCGTAACGCCGGTGGGTTCCTCTTCATTTGACGATGCGCCGGTGATGATATCATAGGGTTGACTGACCAGCCGAACCTTCGTTACCTTGCTCGTCCATTCGTCAAGCGCGACCAGATCGTCCGCATTCACTTCCCTCAAAGAGGTTTTGCCCAACGCACGAATGGCTACTTTCATCTCTTCCACAAAGGAAATAAAAAAATTTTCCAGAGACAGCGCCGCCTTTTCCTCATCAAACTCGTCCTTTTGGTCGCCTGAGTAAAAGACAAGTTGGGTTGGAGGTTCCCACGGTAAGCTTTTTGTCACCTGATCATGGGTCATAGCCCAAAGCAGGGCTGTTCCCAAATAAACACCGTCCGCTCCCAAGGCGATCGCTTTCAAGCATTGGCCAGGCGTAGCATATCCTCCACCGCTCAAGAGGCTGATCCGGTCTTTGACTCCCCGCTTCTGGAGATAGTGAACAACACGAGACAAGGCGAAAATCGTCGGCAGCCCAAAGTCGTCTTCAAGAATGGGCGCACCTCCTTTGGTACCTGCCTGCCCGCCATCCAGACTGATAAAATCCACCCCAGCCTGTATAGCCGCTTCCAGGTCGGCTTCCAGCTTCCCGCTGGCACACAGCTTCACGCCAATGGGGATGCCTCGGGTTATGGTGCGCAGTTTATCGACCAGGGACTGCAAGTCCTCCTGTTTGGCAATTTCCAAATGACGGGAAGGGATGACGAGGTCTTCATCGTCAGCAATCTGCAGAAGCTCACGGGCTCTTCCCTCCAAAAAGGCGGACGGGATTCTGCTCGCAGCCCCTGCGGTTGCTCCTTGACCGAGATGAATCTCGATGGCATCTGCCTGTCTGAGAATCTCCGGATCTTTTGACCAATGACCGGAATGGTACTGCAGGATGTAATATTTGGCGCAATTCCTTTCTTCGGGCAAGAAAGGTCCTTCGCCTGAGTTGGTCGCTGTTCCCACCGCAGCCGTTCCGTTCGCGATGGCGATTTTTACTTTCTCGGATACACCGATCCCGTATCCCATCGCGCCCGCCAGCAAGGGGATGTTCAGGATGAGCGGCTTTTTGGCACGCGGGCCGATCGTAATCATCATTTCTACGGGTGCATTTTCAGGTGCCGGAAGCGTGGCAAGCTGAGCGGGTGAAAAAACCAGACCGTCAAAATCCAGATACTTGCGTGGACTGCCAAACGGTCGTTCGATTACTCCTCCGCTGGCTGCACGCAGGCTGTTTTCAACGACAATCCGGGGACTTGTTCTCGTGAGCGCCGATACCAACTCCCAGAGATTTTCCGGATAACGGTCAGACATCAATCGTTTCATGAAGCGCCCCATCCCCCATTTCATTAAAGGACGGGCCAAAATGATTGCGATCAGTCCTGCACAGAGAATGGCCAGTGATGCACCGGCAAACGCCCCAACGAGAAAGGGATCCAACTTTATGGTCATGTCAGCCTCCTTGCACCCTTTTTCATCCATCATTATTTCGATCTTGAGCGCTGCCTATGCGTCGGGCCCGGAAAGTCCCGGTAACCGGCCACCATCTGCTCCAAGACAGCCAAGCATGTTTTTTATCCATGCCGCGAATTTGTGGATGGACAATTTTCCAATTATCTGCAAAAGTAGTAGATGGGATAATCGGAAAGGCAATTGAGGGGGAGAATGATGGCCCGAATCCTGATCGTAGACGATGCAGCATTTATGAGACATATGCTCGCACAAATGGTTGCCGGCGTACATGAGGTGTGTGGAGAAGCTTCCACCGGGGTGGAAGCGGTGAAAAAGTATAAGGAACTTCGCCCGGACATCGTAACCATGGACATTACCATGCCCGACATGCAGGGAATTGATGCCGTTCGAGAAATCATCGCATTTGATCCGGATGCAAAGATCTTGATGTGCTCCGCGATGGGACAAAGACAGATGGTGCTGGAAGCCATGAAAACCGGAGCCAAGGATTTTATCATCAAACCGTTCCAGAAGGAGCGAATCCTTGATGCGATTTCCCGCTGGGTGTAAGCGGGGGAACAACCATCCACGGATAGAAAGCAGACGGGCCCGTCTGGCTGTGGCGTTGCTGTAGCCGGGCGGGTTTTGTTCTTGCTATAATCGTAAGTAAGCTCGTTTTTGTGGAAAAAGAGGGTGTGAACTGTGTCCGTTCAGCCTGACTACTTTGAACAATACCAAAATGCCGATATCGACGAATTGGCCGATGCCATCGGCGAACTGCTCAACAACCCGATCACGATCGAGGATGCCGACCACAAGCTGATCGCCTACAGCTCCCATGGGGAAAGCACGGACCAGGCCCGCTGGTCGACGATCATGGGACGGCGCGTGCCGGAGAAAGTGTTGACCCGCCTGTGGAAGGAAGGGGTCTTTCAGCAGCTGCTGACCGAGGATAATCCCGTTCATATCCCGGCCATCGATGAGGTGGGGCTGGGAAAGCGCGTCGCAATCGCCATCCGCAAAGGAAATGACGTGCTGGGCTACATCTGGGCGCAGGAGGTCAACCGGCCGTTTACCGACGCCGACGACGAAATCCTGCGCCAGGCCGCCAGAATCGCCGTGCCGCGCCTGGTGCAGCGGCAGGGAAAGCGCAAGGCGGAGGAGCAGCGCAGAAAGGAGTTTTTCTGGGAGCTGCTGCTCGGCAATCATGCCAGCGAGACGGCGATCAGAAGGAAAGCGGAGAGTCTGGAAATGGAGCTGCCGGCCCCGTACCTGATCTGCATCATCGATGCCCCGGGAGGCCAGCTCGATCGCTATCTTTATCCGCTCATCATGCGCGACAAGCTGCTGTGGGTCACGGACGGCTCCCAGCTGATCCTGCTGATGGGCGGCAAGACGGCCGGCCTGCGGGAGGGCGGATCGCTGGCCAGGGTGACGGAGCAGTTCCTGGCCGAATCGCTGGATAAACTGGGGGATCGCGTGGATGCGGGCAGCCTGGTTGCCGGCTACGGCCAGCCGTACAAAGCTTATACGGATATCGTCCGGAGCTATCGGGAAGCGCTGCACGTGCTCCAGGTGAAGCGCCTCTTCAGCCAGGAGACCCGGCAGATCTACGGGTTTCACGACCTCGGCATCTACCGCTTTCTCCTGCAGCTGAAGAAATGGGGAGAAGCGGAAGGCTACGTCAATAACCGCCTGGCCCGTCTAATAGAATATGACCGGGACAACCAGACCAATCTGAAGGAAACCCTGGAGACGTTTCTCGATACGGCGGGCAAGGCGAATGTCACGTCGCAGCGTCTGCATATTCATATCAATACGCTCAGCTATCGGCTGCGCCGCATCGAAGAGATCATGGAGATCAACCTGGACGACCAGAATCAGCGCACCGCCCTCTATCTGGATCTGAAGCTGGATAAGCTGGGAAAGAGCGCTGACCATTTGTGAATTTTCACAAACAAAGCTCGACAGGATTTATGGAATCACTGAAGAGAATCGCCTGAAAGCGCAGTAAAATGAAAGTATACCAACCATTTGACGCGCAAGTAAGGAGGACGAGTACGATGATCGTGGGGGTTCCCAAAGAGATAAAAAACAATGAAAACCGTGTGGCGATCACACCGGCGGGTGTGGCGGCGCTGGTGCAAAACGGCCACAAGGTCCGCATCGAGACCAATGCCGGATTGGGCAGCGGCTTTACCGACGCCGAATATGCGGCAGAAGGCGCGGAGATCGTGCCGACCGCGGCGGATGCCTGGGCGGCCGATATGGTAATGAAGGTAAAAGAACCGCTCCCGAGCGAGTATGGCTACTTCCGTGAAGGCCTGATCCTGTTCACGTATCTGCATCTGGCGCCGGAGCCGGAATTGACCCGCGCCCTGATGGAGAAAAAAGTGGTCGCCATCGCGTATGAAACCATCCAGTTGGACAACGGTGCCCTGCCGCTCCTGTCGCCGATGAGCGAGGTGGCCGGACGCATGGCCGTGCAGATCGGCGCACAGTTCCTGGAGAAGCCGTATGGCGGCAAAGGCGTGCTGCTCGGCGGCGTGCCGGGCGTACCGAAAGGGGAAGTAGTTATTATCGGCGGCGGCATCGTAGGGACCAACGCGGCCAAGATGGCGGTTGGGCTGGGGGCCAACGTGACGATTATCGACCTGAGCACAGACCGTCTCCGCCAGCTGGAAGATCTGTTCCAGGGACGCGTGCAGACGCTCATGTCCAACAGCTACAACATTGCCAATGCCGTCAAGAAGGCGGACCTTCTCATCGGCGCGGTGCTGATCCCGGGTGCCCGTGCTCCCCGCCTGGTGACCGAAGAGATGGTGAAAACCATGGCGCCGGGCTCGGTCATCGTGGACGTGGCGATCGACCAGGGCGGCTCCATCGAAACGATCGACCGCATCACCACACACGACAATCCGACGTATGTCAAACACAACGTCATCCATTACGCGGTTGCCAACATGCCTGGCGCCGTAGCGCGCACCTCGACGCTGGCGCTGACCAACGCGACGCTGCCCTACGCGCTGCAGCTTGCCAACAAAGGATACCGCGAAGCGATCGCAAGCAATCGTCCGCTGGCCAAAGGCGTCAACCTGATCGACGGCAAGGTAACCTACAAGGCTGTTGCCGAGGCGCACGGCCTGCCGTATGAACCGATCGAGTCCGCTTTGCTGGTGACCAACTGACACAGCCCGAAGCCGCAGGGCAAATCGCAAGTCTGACGGAAAAAGCGTAAAAACCAAAGATCCCGTTTCGGATCTTTGGTTTTTTCATAAGTGGAGCCCCCGTTTTTCATATGCGTGCTGCATGGTCGAGCGGGGTTTATCGATGATTCCTATCTGCCTGATGCGGGAATTCAGGGGGGATTCGGTTGATCAACGCGCTGAAAAAGCAGGTTTTGTACATCAAGTTCTTTTATTTTCTCATTTTCTTCGGTCCCGGCTTCCTCTTTCCGCTGCTTAGCGTATATCTGCATGACGGAGTAGGCTTGACTTCCGCGCAAATCGGCACCGTCATGTCCATCGGCCCCATTGTGTCGGTTCTTTTCCAGCCTGTTTGGGGAATCGTGGCGGATCGAACCCAGAATCCGAGATTGGTGCTGACATTGGCCCTTGTGGGATCTGCCGCTGCGGGAATGTTCTATTCGTTCGGAGACACTTTTGGGCGGATGATGATCGCGACCGTGATGATGTTTATTCCTTTGTGCGCGTTAACGCCGATCAGCGACAGCGTAACCGTCAGTTTTGCCAATGCGAACAAGCTGAATTACGGCAGTTTCCGCCTGTGGGGGGCGGCCGCTTATGCCTGCGCATCCTTCCTAGCTGGAAAAATGGCGGAAAAGTACGGATTTTCCGTCATCTTCTACGCTTACACGGTCAGCCTCCTGCTTGCCGCGCTGCTGTCGCTCTCTCTTCCGAATGACCGGCAGACGGAACAAATCAAGCTGAAAACAGGGTTGAGCGGCCTGTTTCGGGATTCCAAGTTCGTGCTGTTTTTGGCCGCCACATTTTTGACGTTCGGTCCGATGGATGCCAACAATACATACCTGGGGTTATTTCTGCAGCATATCGGGGGAACGGTTGCCGGAGTTGGGCTTGCCTGGTTCTTGATCGCGATGGCGGAAGTCCCGTTCATGAAATTCGCCGGCGTCTTGACCGGAAAATACGGAACCTTGCCGATTGCCGCTGTCGCCATGATCATCTCCGGTTTGAGGTACATCCTGTACGCTTTTTCTCCCCCGATTGAAATCGTTTATGCAAGCACCATCGCGCAAGGATTCTCTTTTGGTTTGTTTGTTACCGCCAGCCTGCAATATGTGCAGGAGATTGCTCCGAAAGAAATGAGGCACACGGCTGTGGCCGTCTTTTCTGCCGTCGCCTACGGGATCGGCAACTGGTTCTTTACGCTGCTGGGGGGAATTGTGCTTGATTCGTTCAGCATATTTGCCATGTACCTATTCTTCGGGATCGTGACGGGTGCAGGGCTGATTTTGTTTTTCGCCATCCATCGATTTGAAAAGATGACAACACGAAAGAAAAGGGAAGGCGCAACAGAAGGGATACCCCGCATGTGATGTTTTCGACAAGGGGACATCCCTTTTCATTTTTTTCCTTTACCGGATGCTTCCTTTCCACTTTTCTTCTCCTTATGGTATGCTGGTGGACGTGGAAAAGAGAGCGGAGGGGTGGAACACATGTACCAACTGGTAAGAAGCTTCCTGTTCGGGATGGATCCGGAGGTGGCTCACGAACGGACCATCGAATTGTTGAAGCGGGTGGACAACACGCCCGGGGGGAAAACCCTGCTGCGATCCATCTACGGATTCCGGGACGAGCGGCTGGAGACGACGCTGTGGGGCATCCGCTTCCCCAATCCGGTCGGGCTGGCCGCCGGGTTTGACAAGAATGCGGAGGTGTTTCACGCCTTGGCCGCGCTCGGCTTCGGGTTCGTGGAGGTGGGGACGATCACCCCGCTGGCACAGCCCGGCAACGAGAAGCCGCGTTTGTTCCGGCTGCCCCAGCACCTGGCGATCATCAACCGGATGGGGTTCAACAATCACGGGGCATACGCCGCATCGCAAAACCTGATCGATTACCGGTATGCCGAGATTCCGATCGGCATCAACATCGGCAAAAACAAGACCACGCCGAACGATGAGGCGGCGGGCGATTATGTGAAATGCATGAATACGCTGTATCCCTACGGCCATTATGTGGTCATCAATATCAGTTCCCCCAACACCCCAAACCTGCGCGACCTGCAGGAGACGGAGAGTCTGCGCGAGCTGCTGAAGGCGGTGAAGGGCAAGGCGAAAGAGCTGGAGCTGCGCGGCGTGGAGGCCAAACCGATCCTGCTGAAGGTGGCTCCCGACATGGCGGACGAGCAGATGCGCGATGTGGTACAAGCCGCCGTGGAGGAAGGGGTTTCCGGGATCATCGCCACCAATACCACTCTGTCGCGGGAAGCGGTAGAAGGAGACCCGCTGGCGGCGGAGGCGGGCGGGCTCAGCGGCAAACCGCTGGTGGAACGATCCACCGCCTGGGTACGGGAGATCTATCAGGAAGTGGGAGACAAGGTGCCCATCATCGGCGTAGGGGGCATCTTCAGCGGCGAGGATGCGTACCGCAAAATTCGGGCGGGAGCCAGCCTGGTTCAGGTCTATACCGGCCTGGTTTACCAGGGACCGGGGATCGCCCGCCAAATCAACAAGCAGCTGCTCCGCTTGCTGGAGCGCGACGGTTTCACCCACATCAAGCAGGCGGTAGGGGTGGACGCGCGCTGATCGTTCTTTTTTTTGCACAACAAAGAACCGGCTGCACCGTGTCATCGGGTGCAGCCGGTTTGTAACGTGAATCGGGTGCTCCCCGATTCTTTTCATCCAGAAATTCAGGTGGAATGCTTCGCGTAGTATTCAGCCAAGGCGGAAAAAGATTTCTTCGGCTCCCACGGCAAATCGTGATAGGTTGTCCCATTTCGATCGGTATAGGTTTTGACCACACTGTAACTGGCCATATCCAGATCATATAAGGCATTTTCGTTATACGGATAGTTCGGCATGACAAACGTAAATACAAATGCTCCATCTACGTTTTCTTCGTGAAAAATCTCCAACAGTTCAATCAGATAATGGGCCTGCACGCTTTCATCCCGGATGAAAGCGCCTTTCAGCTGTTTGGGCGTTTTGCTCCAATCCACAATGGCCCAACCGTATCCTCCCTTATCTTCAGCCCCTTGGTAGGTGCAGCAGCCGAACTCCGTGATGACCACCGGTTTCCCGTGTTTCAAGTAATCTCTTAACTTTTCGCGGTAAGTGTATTTATTCATCGCTTCGCGGTAATAATCAACAGAGACGAAATCAAACGGCTCCCATTTCACATTTTCCCACGGACCGGATGCATACGTGAGCCGGCCATGAAAATGTTCTCTGATCACCGTTACAGCATTAGACAAGAAGGCATTTAGACGTTTGTTGAAAGAGCCTCTTCGAATCGTGCTTTTCAGCAAGCGCCAGGGTTTCATGAAAGTGCCGATTCGGTCAAATGCCGTCTCTCCATCAACGAGCCCCTTCATAAAAAACGTAAGCTCACATCCGGCGACAAACACAACATCCGGCGACTGCATCCGTAATTTTTCGGCTGCCTTGGCACATTCCCCAAAATAAATCAGCGTTTCCTGTTCGTCAGCGTCAACATAAGCCGGGGAAAACCAGACTTCCACCCCCTGTTGAATCGCAAATTCAGATGCCATCACAAGCCTTGAAATCTCCTGACCGGAAATCCTTACGGCATTACAGTGCAAATCATTTTTGATGATTTCCATTTCGCGTTTCACGATGGCAGGATCGAATATGTCGCGGGATGATGAATCTTTCCCCCTGGTAAACGTGCCTACGTCGTAATTGATGCCCCTGCGCTTGATCATTTGATTGCAGCCCATCTCCTTTGCGTTTTCTGTAATCATTTATATTCATGTAAAGAAACTCCTGCCAGCATAGTGTGCGAACAGGAGCAAGCTTGTATGCCCTGTACCAATGCAAAAGCCCTCCTCAACCGAGAAGGGCTTTGCTATTGGGGCGATTTTGAGGAAATTTTGAACGAAATCTTACAGATCGTAGTAAAGTTCGAACTCTTTCGGATTGACGGTGCGTTCCACTTGCTGGATTTCCGCGCGCTTGAGGGAGACCCAGTTGTCGATCACGTCTTTGGTGAAGACGCCGCCTTCGAGCAGGAAGTCATGATCGGCTTCGAGCGCATCCAGGGCTTCGCTGAGGGAGCCCGGAGCGCTGCGGATTTCGTGCTTCTCCGCGTCGCTCAGTTCGTAGATGTTCTTGTCGATCGGACCATAGCCCAGTTCACGCGGGTCGAGTTTGCGCTTGATGCCGTCCAGACCAGCCATCAGCATGGCCGCGAAGGCGAGGTACGGGTTGGCAGTGGAGTCCGGCGTGCGGAACTCGATCCGGGCTGCTTTCGGTGTCACGGCAGCGACCGGGATACGGATGGCAGCGGAACGGTTTCCTTTGGAGAAGACCAGGTTAACAGGAGCCTCGTAGCCGGGAACCAGCCGCTTGAACGAGTTGGTGCTCGGGTTGGTCAGCGCGATCAGGGCCGGAGCGTGATGCAGGATGCCGCCGATGTAGTAGAGGGCGGTATCGCTCAGGTTGGCGTAGCCACCTTTTTCGTAGAAGAGCGGAATATCGCCGTTGAACAAGCTTTGATGCACGTGCATGCCGCTGCCGTTGTCACCCACGATCGGTTTCGGCATGAAGGTGGCGGTTTTGCCGTATTTGGCGGCTACGTTGCGCACGATGTACTTGAAGAGAAGCAGATTGTCTGCAGTACGGGTCAAGGTGTCAAAACGGAAGTTGATTTCCCCTTGGCCGGCGGTAGCCACTTCATGGTGGTGGCGTTCGATTTTCAGACCCGCCTTGGTCATCAGGGTACACATTTCATTGCGGATGTCCGCCTGCGTATCGGTCGGCTGTACCGGGAAGTAACCGCCCTTGTTGCGCACTTTGTAGCCTAGGTTTTGCCCTTCTGCGCCGGTGTTCCAGAACGCTTCCTCGGAATCGATGTGGAAGAAGGAACCGGACGGACCGGAGGCATAACGAACATTGTCGAAGATGAAAAATTCGGATTCCGGCCCGAAGTAAGCGGCGGTAGCCAGCCCGGTCGAACGGAGATATTCTTCCGCCTTGATGGCGATGCTGCGCGGGTCACGCTCATAGCGGTTGCCTTCCGGATCGTGGATGTTGCAGACGATGTTCAGAGTCGGCGCTTCCACGAACGGATCGATGAACGCGGTCGCCGGATCCGGCATCATCACCATATCGCTCTCTTCGATGCCTTTGTAGCCGGTCAAGCTGGAACCGTCAAAGGCAACGCCGTTGACAAACGTCTCCTCGTCGACAGCATACGCGGGAATCGTCACATGATGCTGGCGGCCCAGGACGTCGACGATGCGGAAATCCACATATTCGATTTTTTCTTCTCTAATGATGTCCAAAACTTTTTTTACATCCATTTTCTCCACCTCTTCACGAATGTTTGCGATATAATAACGAAAAATGTTCGTATTTAACCGTTTCTTATAATTAGGATTATAGGTTCTCCCCAATCGTATGTCAATATGTTTTCTGACGTATTGTGTAAGAATTTCTTACATATTGATGGAACTTACCAAAAGGCTTCTTCTTCGGTACAATGGAAGCAGCATGTATCCGTAATTCGACAGGCTGTCAAAGGGGGCAGGAAACATGAAGGTGTTGGTGCTGGGAGCAGGTGCGGTTGGCGGTTATTTTGGCGGCAGATTGGCCGAGCGGGGCGTGGATGTCACCTTCCTGGTGCGGGAAAGGCGGCGGCAGCAGCTGGCCGAGCGGGGACTTGTCGTACATAGCGTGAACGGAGACTTTCGCATTCAGCCGCAGGTGATTGTGGCGGGAGAAGGGGTGCAGCCCTATGACGTGATTCTGCTTTCCACGAAAGCGTATCACCTAGCTGACGCCATCTCCCCCATCGCGAATTATGTCGGTGAACAGACGGTGATCATTCCGCTCTTGAACGGGATCTCCCATATCGGGCTGCTGCAGGAAACATTCGGGGCGGAACGGGTGCTGGGCGGGCTCTGTTTCATCGAAACGACCCTGAATGAAGCGGGCGATGTGGTCCAGACCAGCCAGGTGCACGATCTTGTCTACGGGGAATGGGCAGGCGGCCGCACCCCTCGTGTGGAAGCGCTGGAGAAGCTGTTTGCGGGAGCGGCTGCCGGGTTTCGTCTGAGCGAAAACATCCAGCAGGAGATGTGGCATAAATATCTGTTCATCACCACGCTGTCGGGCATGACGACCTTGATGAACGC
Organism: Brevibacillus sp. SYP-B805; assembly: GCF_011059135.1. Lineage (GTDB taxonomy): Bacteria > Bacillota > Bacilli > Brevibacillales > Brevibacillaceae > Brevibacillus_F. The sequence goes on from NZ_JAALGD010000005.1 coordinate 129,902, forward strand.
GGCGGTCGGTCCCATCCGGGAGGCGGCCTGCGGGCCCGAGCTGACCCGGCAGCTTGCGGACGAAGTCGCCCAGGTGATGCGGGCGGCAGGCGCTCCCATTGCGGATGATATCGTGGACAAACAGATGCAGCTCTTTGCCAAACAAGGATATGGGATGAAATCATCCATGCTGCGCGATATGGAGAAGGGGCTGCCGGTGGAGGGAGAGCATCTGCAGGGCTACCTGTTGAAGCTGGCGGATGCCCATGGCGTGGATACGCCGCTCCTGCGCATTGTGTACACCAATCTGAAAGTATATGAAATCAAGCGGACGGAGCAGCAGTAGGGTATAATAGGATGGAGAAGGAGGGGTGTCTGTGGAAGTCATCAAAATCTCCCCCCGCGGCTACTGCTACGGCGTCGTGGATGCGATGGTCCTGGCGCTGAAAACGGCTCAAAATTTTGAACTGCCGCGTCCGATCTACATCTTGGGCATGATCGTTCACAATTCCCATGTGGTGGAAGCTTTCGAGCGGGAAGGCATCATCACGCTGGACGGCGAAGACCGCCTTTCCCTGCTTGACCGGATTGAGAAAGGCACCGTGATCTTTACCGCGCACGGCGTATCTCCGGAGGTGCGCAGGAAGGCCCGGGAGAAAGGGCTGACGGTGGTCGATGCCACATGTCCCGATGTCACCAAGACGCATGAGCTCATCCGGGAAAAAGTGGCGGACGGTTATCATGTGATCTATATCGGCAAAAAAGGGCATCCAGAGCCGGAGGGGGCGGTGGGAATCGCTCCCGACAAGGTGCACCTTGTCCAGACGCTGGCGGAAGTGGAGGCGTTGGATCTTCCGAGCGACAGAGTAATCGTCACCAACCAGACGACGATGAGCCAGTGGGATGTCAAGCATCTGATGGATGCCATCATCCAGCGGTACCCGCATGTGGAAGTGCACAATGAGATCTGCCTGGCCACCCAGGTGCGGCAGGAAGCCGTGGCGGCACAGGCGGGAGAAGCGGATCTCTGCATCGTGGTGGGGGACCCGCGCAGCAACAACTCCAATAGGCTGGCCCAGGTGGCCGAAGAGATTGCCGGGGTGCCGGCTTACCGGATTGCGGATCTCTCCGAACTGGATATCGCCTGGTTGAAAGGCAAGAAGAAGGTAGCCGTCACGTCGGGGGCCTCCACTCCCACGCCGCTGACCAAAGAGGTGATCCACTTCCTGGAGCAGTTCGACGAGTCCAGGCCGGAGACATGGGAGAAGCGGCGAACGGTCAACATGGCGAAAATTCTTCCTGCCGTCAAGTAAGCGAAACGGGCACATCCGGTGCCCGTTTTCCTTTATCCGGCAAATCTCCCTGCCGAAAGCGCTAGCGGATGGTAAGCGTTCCGCGATAGTCGGCCCCGGCAGGGTTAAATAGGTCGGAATGGATAAGGTAGGTGCCTTTTAGCGCGTGCGCGAGGGGAAGCGTGACCGATTCGCCCGGTTTCAGGACGGGGATGCGGAGAGCAAGCTTGTCGATCACCAGATGGTGGGGGCGGGCATCGGTATTGACGATCACCAGCGCGGCGGTTTCCCCCTCGCTGCAGAGGAGAGCGTGCGGTGCGTAACCGGCAGGCGTGATCCGGAGGGTTTGCACGCGCTCCCGCTCCGGTGCCGCGGTGGATGACGGGTCGGCGGAGCGCATGCCGTGCAGGGCGAGCAGCAAAAAAATCAGCACGAAAGCAATCAGGGGATGACGAAACTGTAAGAGGGTGGTGGTACGCGTGTTCACGATGGATGTCAGCTCCTTCCTGTCATGTCAGGTAGGTATAGCCTGTCCATTTCATGGCGGACCAAAACCACCGCCACAAGCAAAATGAAAAAGAGGGTGAAAAGGATGGAACGCGAAAAACTGCAGGAGGATCTGGAGTTTTCCAGAATGGTGTATGGGATGTGGAGGCTTGCCGAGTGGAACATGACGACGAAGGAGATCATCGCACGGATCGAAGGCTGTCTGGAGCTTGGCATCACCACGTTTGACCATGCCGACATCTACGGGAACTATACCTGCGAGGAACGATTCGGAGAGGCGCTGGCCCAACAGCCTGCACTCAGGGAACGGATGGAGATCGTGACGAAATGCGGCATCAGGCTGGTTTCCCCCCATCGCCCCGCAAACAGAATCAAGCACTATGACACGAGCAAGGAGCATATCATTCAATCGGTGAACCAATCCCTGAAGAACTTCCGTACGGATACCATCGACCTGCTGCTCATCCATCGGCCTGATCCGCTGATGAACCCGGAGGAAGTGGCCGAAGCATTTGCAGAGCTGAAAAAAGAGGGAAAAGTCAGGCATTTTGGCGTGTCCAACTTTTTGCCGTCCCAGTTTGATATGCTGCAGTCCTATCTGGATGTTCCCCTGGTGACCAACCAGGTGGAGGTATCGGTTGCGCACCTTAACCAGTTTGACAATGGCACCATCGACCACTGCCTGCGGAACCGGATAAAGCCCATGGTCTGGTCGCCAGTCGCGGGGGGCCGTCTTTTCTCTTCCGATGAAGAGCGGTATATACGCTTGCGCGGCACATTGTCTGCGATTGCGAAAGAAGTGAACGCGGCCTCCATAGATCAGGTGATGTACGCGTGGATTTTGCAGCATCCCGCCACCATGCTGCCTATCATCGGGTCGGGCAATTTCGAGCGGGTAACGTCTGCGGTACAGGCGCTGGAGATCAAGCTGACGCGTCAGCATTGGTTTGAGATTTGGCGGAGTTCGTTGGGCAGAGATGTGGACTGACGAAAAGAAATGCTCCTGTTATCCCTGGATAAACTTGAACGTGTCGTTTAACAACAAAGCGAGCCGCAGCTTTTGACGGGTTTCGGCATCGCTCAGGCGGACCTGCAGGATCTGCTCAATGCGTTCAAGCCGATAGCGCAGTGTATTGTAGTGGATGTGCAGGCTGGATGCGGTGGCGCGCAGTTCGGATTCGTTTTCCAGAAAGGTTTTCAGCGTTTCCAGCAGATTCCCCGATTGTCGATGCTCGGCGAGCGTGAGCGGGCGCAGCGTCTCGACGCAAAACGCCCTGATGGCGTCCAGATTGGAAACATCAAGGAGCAGTCCGGCAAGCCCGAAGGATTTGGCCCACACAATGGGTTCCTGATGACCGAGCCGTTCGTGCCAGGAAAGCGCATTTTTGCATTTGGAAAATTCATGGCGATAGTCACTCGGCTTGCTGCATGGATCGCTGATGACGGTGAATACTTTTGCCTGCGGTAAAGACGCCTTGATCAGCGCATGGATTTCTTCGGCCCCTTTCATGAGGGTTTCCTGATTGGCGATCGCGGCCACCAGGCAGGTATTGTCCACCGTTGACAGGGGAAATCTCGACACATCCAAAGTCAATTGGACCGAATTTAACACCCGGTTGACAATTTCCTGTTGGGACGGAGGAAGAGAGTCGGTCATACACATGCTGACAATCAGATGACACGGTTTCCAGAGATTAATCCCGAGATGCTTGGCCCGTTCGCCCAGGACCGCTTCCTGTTCACCCTGGAATAGCAGTTGATGCAGAAGTGCGGTACGCAGATAAAATGTGTTGATCCTTTTGATCTCCTTGGTGCTGATTGCCAGAGCAAGCAGCGTCGTCGCCCGTTCGATGGCGATCCGGTCGATTTCGTCGTACTCTTCATCGGCAGGACGTACGGTGGCCAAGATGCCAACCAGAACATGGTTGCTGACGATGGAGGAACACATGATGTGAAAGTTGGATTGTTCCATAAAAAAGCAGTTGACGATACTGTTCTGTTCCGAAAGCGTATGGATGCCATTTTTTGCCTGGCGGACGATCGCGGAGATGACCTCCGGGTTCAAACGAGCGTGCGGGTGGTTGCGGTGCAGAATATGGCCGGATGCATCAAGAAACCAAGTCTCGCAAGACAACAGAAGCGATAAGGAACGAATGACAGACTCGACGGCTTCCTTCTGAAGCGCCGCTTCACTCAGCTGTTGATGCACGCGAATCAGACGCTGGGATTGGTCATAAAGCTGCGCATTGCGAATGGCTACGCTGGCCAAACTGGCTAAACTCGCCAGGAAATCGATTTCTTCCTCCGTGAATTCCCTGTGCGTGCGCATGGCAGCGTACAGCACCCCGATCACGTCAGCCCCCAACAGGAGTGGGACGGCAATGGCAGAAATAATCCCCTCGTAATCGATGGCAGCTTCTACATTAGGGTCTCTGCGGGTTTCATGCGGGTAGTCTGTAAACGAGTGGGGGCGCTTCGTCAGGACAACGCGCCCTCCGATTCCTTGGCCCAGGCGTTGTTCCACGCCGATCAAGTTGGGGCTGCTGCCGGATGAAGCGCGGATGGTGATCGTCTGTTTTTTTTCATTGTACAAGGCAATATAGCCGATATCGGTCTGCAGCAGCAGGCGCACCGTCTCGCAAACTCGATGGAGAACTTGCTGAAGCGGAGCCAAAGAAGCAATGTCAAGCGTTAGCTGTTGGAGAGCGATACTGCGCGCCATTTCCTCTCGCGGACGAGCTGTCCGCTGTTTCCGTTTCTCCAAAGCGAGGAGAAAATGGCTGATCGCATCCCGGAGACAGTCCGGGAGCGAATGCATGTCCAGCGAGAGATGCTCTGACGATACTTCTCCTTCCTGCTCCACCAACGTTGTCAATTCTTCCATAAAATCCGCCATTTCCAGCACCGATATCTTATCAAGTGTTGACAATTGAACCACCCAACTTTTGTAGAATATTTACATATTACATTTGCAATTTTAATGATATTCTGACAATAAGAGAATAACAAGTTTAGATATTTGGAAGACGAAACCATCGATCCCCTTTAGGTTGGGCAATGATCGAGGGTGGATGCAGGGAGGGACGAACATGGCAGCGATGAACCTCGGTTATCTGTTATACCGTTCGGCAGCAGCATATCCGGATCATCCGGCCATCATTCACGGCGACGCGGTGCTGACGTACCGGGAGTGCAACGAGCGCGTCAACCGGGTTGGGAGTGCACTGCGCCGGCTTGGCCTGGAGCCGGGGGACCGGGTGGCCATCTTTTCGCCGAACCGCCCGGAGATCCTGGAGGTGCTGTTTGCGACGTGGAAGGCAGGCCTGGCAGCCGTCCCGATGAACTTTCGCCTCCATCGGGACGAGGTACGCTACATTTTGAACCACAGTGAAGCCAAGGTGCTTGTGTATGCGGGAGTGTACCAGGATGATATTGACCGCATCACCGGGGATCTGACCGCGACCCGTATTGCCGTCTGCCTGGATGGCCCAGGAGAGAACGGGCGGAATGATGCCTTAACGGTGCTTGCGTATGATGAACTGCTGAAACAAGGGGATAACGCAGAATGGGTGGAGCCGGTGGAGGGAGACGACCTGGCATGGCTCTTTTATACCTCGGGTACCACGGGTCGGCCCAAAGGGGCCATGCTGACCCACCGTATTCTGCTGCTGGCGGCTCTGAACACCTGTGCAGACATCTATCCGTTCGGGCACGGCGATATCGGGCTGCATGCGGCACCGCTCAGCCATGGTTCTGGCCTCTATTCCCTCCCTCTTATCGCCAAGGGGGGGACAAACGTAATCTTTCCCGCTTCGCGCTTTGATCCGGAAACGGTGTTTGCGTTGATTGAAAAACACCGGATTACCGTGCTGCCGTTTATGGCCCCAACCATGGTGAAGCGGCTGATTGAATCGGAAGCGCGAACCAGGTACGACTTGCGCAGCCTTCAGTGCATCATATACGGCGGTGCCCCCATGTACGTGGAGGATCTGACAGCAGGGCTGAAGGCTTTCGGGCCGGTGTTCGCGCAGGTTTACGGGCAAGGCGAATGTCCCATGACGATTACCGGCCTGGGCCGTGACGAGCACAACCTGCATCAACCCGAACGGCTTGCCTCTGCCGGTACAGCCAGGATGGGCGTGCAGGTATGCATTCAGGACGCGGAAGGAAACAGGCTGCCGCCGGGGCGCATCGGAGAGATAGCCGCGCGCAGCGAGCTGGTGATGAAGGGGTACTGGCACAACCCGGAGGCTACCTCGGAGGCGATTGTAAACGGGTGGCTGCGTACAGGCGATGTCGGGTACATGGACGAGCACGGTTACCTCTATATTCTGGACCGCACGAAAGACATGATCATCAGCGGCGGCAACAATATCTACCCCCGCGAAGTGGAAGAGGTGCTGTTGTGTCATCCTGCCGTACAGGAGGTTTGCGTCTTCGGCGTCCCGGACCCGGAATGGGGGGAGGCGGTAAAGGCAGTTGTCGTGCTGAGGCCTGGGCACGAGGCCGCAGAAGAGGAGCTGATTGCGTTTTGCCGGGATCACCTGGCCAGCTACAAGAAGCCTCGGTCCGTAGACTTCCTCGAGGAACTGCCAAAGAACGCCTATGGCAAGGTGCTCAAGCGTGAACTGCGTGCCAGGTACTGGGAAGGGAATGCGCGCCTGGTATAACCGTTGCTGCAGGTTCAATTCGATAGCGGGAGGGTGAAGTGGAATGCGTCAGGTATCGATCATCGGAGTGGGGTGCACGCCGTTTGGCAAGCTGAAAGGGCGGTCGATCAAGGATCTTGCCCTGGAAGCATGTCGAGAGGCATTGTCTGACGCCGGCGTTGCCCCTTCCCAAATTGAAGCCTTTTACCTCGGCAACTTCGCCGGGGGCATGCTGGCACGGCAGGAGCTTACCGCTGCTTTGGTGGCCGGAGCCCTCGGGATTGGCGCGGTACCGGCCACACGGGTGGAAGGAGCGTGTGCGTCGGGCGGAATCGCGCTTCGCCATGGCTATCTGATGATCGCCGCAGGCTGCTGCGACGTGGTGTTGGTGGCCGGGGTGGAGAAGATGACGCAGGCCGGCACAGAAGAGGTGACAGCGGCGCTGACCGCAGCGGCCGACCGGCAGGCTGAGGGCTCTACCGGGCTTTCCTTTCCCGGGTTCTTTGCCGCTGTGGCCCGTCGTTATATGCACGAATATGGAGCCACACTGGACCACCTCTCTGCCGTTGCTTACAAAAGCCGGGAGAACGCCCAGCGAAACCCGCGGGCCCACTTCTACGGAAAGCCGGCTGCCCTTGACGCAATCAGCCATTCCCGGCTGATTGCCGATCCCCTTCGGCTGTACGACTGCTCCCCCATCAGCGACGGCGCAAGCGCGTTGGTATTGGTGGCAAGCGAGCGGGCCAAGGAGTTTGGCGGCCAGCCTGTCGACATCCTTGGTTCGGCCCAGGCCACAGGCAGCACCACGATCCAGGAGATGGACGACCTGTGCAGCCTGCAGGCGGTGGTGAAGGCGGCCAGCCAGGCTTACGAACAGGCCGGGGTGGGGCCCGAGGACGTTGACGTGGCCGAAGTGCACGACTGCTTCAGCATCGCCGAACTGATCGCGCTGGAGGATCTGGGGATAATGCCTCGGGGAGAAGCCGGCCCCCGCGCTGCGGCAGGGGAGACCAGGGTGGGGGGACGGGTGGCGGTGAATCCTTCGGGCGGCCTCCTTTCCAAGGGGCACCCGATCGGAGCTACAGGCGTGGCCCAAGTGTTCGAGGTGGTGCGGCAGCTGCGGGGGGAGGCTGATAACCAGGTTCCGCATGCGCGCATCGGTCTCACGCATAACGTGGGCGGCTGCGGCGGAGTTGCGACGGTTCATATCCTGGGAGCGAGGTGAGCAGGACATGGGACATGACGCCATTCAATTTCCGGTTTTGCGCTGCAGCGGCTGCGGCCGGGCACAGCTGTCCGGCAGGATCGTCTGCCGCTTCTGCGGTGGGACGAACTTGCAGGAAGACAGCCTGCCGCCGGAGGCCGTGCTGGAAACCTACACCCGCATCCGCGTGCCGCCGGTGGAGTTTGTTGAGCAAGCTCCTTATGTTGTGCTGGTGGCCCGCATGGGTGAAGGGGTCCGGGTTACCGGCCGCCTGTTGGGGGATCAGGAGGCCGAACTGCCGATCGGCGCCCCCTTGCAGTTCGTGCGGCGGGATGAGATTGCAGCGTGGTTTGCGCCAGTCCAGGAATCCGCCACAGCAGTTGGACAGGCAGGGGACGAGGATGTGATGCAGCCTTGTTGATCATGATGCCAACAGCCGCACCGTTTACATGGGCCGCAGTCTTACCATAACAGTTACAGGAGAGGAGGAAGTGCTTTGAATATCCGTGTCCTCTTTGCCAGCATTTCTGGTTCGATCATCGAGTGGTATGATTTTTATCTGTATGGTTCAGCTACCGGCTTGGTTTTTTCCACGCTGTTCTTTCCAACCCAGGATCCTGCCATCTCGCTTATTCTCGCCTTTTCCACCTTCGGAGTCGGCTATGCCGCCCGGCCAATCGGCAGCGTCTTGTTCGGCCACCTGGGCGACCGCGTGGGGCGAAAGGCGGCACTCATTTATACGCTTGTCGGCATGGGAGTCAGTTCGACGTTGATTGGGTTGCTTCCTACCTATGAAACTGCCGGTCTGATCGCCCCCCTTTTATTGGTCTTCCTGCGGCTGATCCAGGGAATCGCATTGGGCGGCGAATGGGGGGGAGCCATCCTGTTGGCGACAGAATCCGCGCCAAAAGGAGTTCGCGGGCTGTACGGTTCGATTCCTCAGCTGGGGGTGCCGATCGGGTTGGTTACCGGGACCTTAAGCTTTTCGCTGATCAGCCACTGGACGACCAACGAGCAGTTTTTGAGCTGGGGGTGGCGCATTCCCTTCCTCTTTAGTATCGTGCTCGTCAGTTTGGCCATCTGGATCCGAAGCGGCATCGAGGAAACCCCTGTTTTTCAAGAGCAGAAGGAAAGCGGCGATATCGCGCGGGTGCCCATCATTGAAACGATTCGCAGCGACTGGAAAAACGTGCTGCGTGCAATCGGCTTGAAACTGGGCGACGGGTTCCTCAACGTCTTCACGATGTCTTATGTGATTACTTTTGCGACCGCTTACCTGAATTACTCCCGTGATATTGCCCTGAATGCATTGACGATCGGGTGTGCCACCATGCTCGTCACAATCCCGATCATCGGATATATTTCTGATTTTATCGGGCGCAAGCGCATCTATATCGGAGGGCTGATGCTGCTCTTCCTGCTCTCTGTTCCTTATTTTTCCCTGATCGGAAAAGGGGCCGGCTGGTTGTATGTCATGCAGGTGGTCATGCTTGGAATCATCTGGGGAGCTATTTTTTCCACGCAGGGAACCTATTTTTCCGAACTGTTTCCGCCGAAAGTCCGCTATACCGGGTTATCGGTCGGCTATCAGATCGCGGCCGCCATTGTCGGTTTCGGACCGCTGATCTGGACATCCATGGCGAAATCGTACGGTCCATCGCCGTGGATATTTGGCGGATTCATGATGGCAGGCATCGCCATCAGCCTGGCATTAAGCCTGTTCACCCCGGAGACCAGGGGCATCGCCTACTCGCGTTCCATGGCTTCCGTACTATCCAAAGATTCGTAGGGATGGGATCTATGCACAGCAGATCAGCGGGTAACCGCCGGCGGCAGCGCAATGCTGCCCGGGGTGCCCGCTTTATTTTTCCATGACTGCGGAAAGGGGGGCACTTCACACGCTGCGGAGACGCCTCAGCCGTCAAGGGAGAAAAGGGAGGTTGGCTGCCATATAGACCGCGACCAGCCAGATGATCACCGCCGAGATACGGTTGAGAGAACGGATCAGGCGGCCGGATGTATCCAGCCTTCCCGCCGTTCTGCCGGCAAGGGAAAGGGTGAAGAACCAGACCCAGGAGACCAGGATGCAGGCGATGGTAAACCCCCATTTCTCGCTGCCCCCGTAACCAAGCGAGCTGGTTCCGATTACGCCGATGGTATCCAGGATGGCGTGCGGGTTGAAAAGGGAGACAGAGGCGGCGAACACCACCTGCTTTTTGGCCGAAAAGCTGCCATGCGTCTCCCCGTTGATGCCGGGCCTGCTGTTCCAGGTGAGCCAGCCCATGTACGCCAGAAAACAGAATCCCGCCGCAAACAGGATCGTCTTGATCCACGTAAAGGTGAGCACGACAAGGGAGACGCCCATCACAGCAAGCAGAATCAGGAGCGTGTCGCACAATGCCGCCGTAATCACCACGGGCATTGCCCGGACAAGGGACGGCTGTGCGGCTCCCTGATTAAAGACAAACACATTTTGGGCGCCGAGCGGCAGAATCAGTCCCAAGGCAAGAACGAGTCCATGTATGAATGCTTCCAACACGCGTATCCCTCCAGGCAAAGGTTCTTTTCCCAGCTTAAAGAAAATGGCCGCCGCTGTCTCCAGCCAATTGGTTTGCAAGGACCCCAACCAATTTGTACAATAGACGAAAAATAAGCGGAGGAGGGATGGGCATGGCGCAGTGGATGGCGGACTGGCAGCCGGACAAGCGCGCGCCGGTTCCTTTGTATCGGCAGATCATCCGGTATATTCGGAACAAGATCACCAACGGGGAGTGGCCGGTGGGCAGCCGGATTCCGACGCAGCGGGAGCTTGCCCAGGCGTTCGGCGTCAATCGCAGCACGGTGATCACCGCCCTGGAGGAGCTGAAAGCGGAAGGGCTTCTGGAAGCGGTGGAGGGGAGCGGCACGCGGGTGTCCCCCCTGTCGTGGGCGGCCAAACTGTCGCCGATGCCGCCGGATTGGCGCTCCTATGTGGAAGCCGGCATTCATCAGCCCAATCTGCCCACCATCCAGGAGATTAACAGGGCCGAACATGACCCCGCCATCATCAGGCTGGGAACGGGTGAGCTGTCGCCGGATCTCCTGCCGGTGGATCTGCTGGAGACCATCCTTCGCCGGCTGCCGCGCAAGATGATGAATCTGGGTTACTCGGAGCCCAAGGGACTTTACGCCCTGCGGCAGCAGATCAGCGAGCATCTGCGCGGCTTCGGGATCGAGGCGTCCCCGTCCGCCATTCTGGTCGTCTCCGGTGCCCTGCAGGCGCTGCAGCTCATCTCCGTGGGGCTGCTGCAGCGCGGCTCCACCGTCTTTGTGGAGAAACCCTCGTACCTCTATTCGCTGCATGTGTTCCAATCGACGGAGATGAGATTGTTTGGCGTGCCGATGGATGATGACGGCATACAGACGGAGTGGATCGTCCGGCACAAACGCCTGCAAAACGGGGCGCTGCTCTATACCATTCCCTCCTTTCACAACCCGACGGGCATCGTGATGACGGAGGAGCGGCGGCGGCAGCTGATGGACGTGTGCGAAAAGGAGCGGCTCCCCATTCTCGAGGATGATGTTTATCGCGAGCTGTGGCTGGATGCGCCCGTTCCTCCGCCGTTAAAGGCACGGGATAAAAACGGACTGGTCCTCTATGTGGGCAGCATGTCCAAATGCGTGAGCCCGGGCCTGCGGATCGGATGGGTGGTCGGGCCGGAGCCGGTGATTGACCGGCTGGCCGATGTGAAGATGCAGACGGATTACGGCTCCAGTGCGCTGTCCCAGCTGGCGGCAGCGGAGTGGCTGGCGAGCGGCGTCCATCAGCAGCGTCTGGAACGGGTGCGAGCGGGACTGAGGGAGCGCCGGGCGATCGCCCTGCAGGCACTGGACGCCTGCTTTTCCGATCTGGCCAGCTGGCGTGTACCGCAGGGCGGGTTTTATCTCTGGGTGAAACTGCATCAGCCGATCTCCATGCGGCAGCTGTTTGAGATGGCCTTGGCGGAAGGCATCCTGCTCAATCCCGGCCATGTATACCATCGAAGCGCCGATCGGCATCTGCGCCTCTCCTACGCGTATGCGGACCCGCAGCAGCTGTGGAGCGGCATCCACCGAATCTCCGAACTGGTGCGCGCGCTGGCGTTCCGCCGCTTGTGATCCGGCCGTAGGCTCCCGCCCATTATGGCACAGTTGCATTCCCGTACATAGGTATCTGCATAGGATAAAAGGAGGGAATTGAATGAAAGCATGAGAGGAGAATGAATATGTACGGCCAATCAAGCCATCCCTATCAATGGTATCATCCAGTGCACAGCAGCAATTGGAGTTATCAGTGGAATCCACATTATTGCTATTATTGGACCAACAACCATTGGTATCCTTATTATGGAAATATCGTATTGAAAGATTATGGATCGAAACCATTTGTCGTGAATATTGACCAAGCTGCCAAGCAAAACAATACGTACCGCACCGCTTTGTGGACAGGGAAACACTTCCAGGTGACCCTGATGAGTATTAATGTTGGGGATGACATCGGTTTGGAAGTCCATCCGACAACTGACCAATTCATTCGTATCGAAGAAGGCCAGGGACTTGTGCAAATGGGGGATAGCAAAGATAGACTGGATTTTCAGGAAATGGCCTATGATGACTACGCCATCATGATACCAGCCGGAAAATGGCACAATGTAACCAATACAGGCAATAAACCGCTTAAAATTTACGTTATCTATGCGCCGCCTGAGCATCCATATGGTACGGTTCATGAAACAAAAGCAGATGCCAGGTCTGCTTAAGTTGTTCGCCATACTAGAAATAGATGCAACATGCCTCATCGTAACTGGTGAGGTTTTTATTTTGGTCAGGAGGCGGTTATTTGCAACCATGCACCATAACGGCCATGTTTGTCAGGAACAGTAGATGTATTCGCAAATTCGGATGAAGGAAAGAGAGCAATGGATGTTGAATTGTCCAAAGAAATATCTGGAAGGGAAAATGGTGGAGAGGACATGAACAAACAAAAGCTTGAATCCTACTGTCTCAATCTTCCTGGTTCCGTTCATGATTACCAAACGGATTGGGAAGCCGATCGGTATCAGGTGGGAGGCAAAATATTTGCGATGATCGGCTGCGATCCCGCAGGAAAGTCTATCCTTACTGTAAAATGTGATCCACATCGCTCTGAAGAATTGAGAGAAAATTACACTGGGGTAATTCCTGGGTACTATATGAATAAATCTCACTGGATCTCAATCTATTTTGACGCGAACATTCCAGATGAAATCTGGGAAAAGCTGATTTTTCATTCCTATGAATTGGTCTTTCAGAAATTACCTAAAAAAATACAAAAGCAAGTGAAACCGTGATATCCAGGATAATCAACAAATATTTTTGCTATGACATAGCACGATATCCAATCTGGAGGTTATGGAAATGAAAATCAGCAAGGATAATGCTGAACATTACTTATGGGGGGAGATTTGTGATGGATGGCATTTGGTCAAAAATCAAGATTTAAGTGTCATTCATGAACGCATGCCAGCCAATACTTCGGAAGTAAGACATTATCATGAACGTGCACGCCAATTTTTCTTTGTTTTATCTGGTGTTGCGACCATTGAGATAAATGGTAAGGAGTTCATTTTAACTCCGCAAGAGGGAATAGAAGTTCCGCCCTTAACGCCACATCAAGTGTTTAACAGGTCGAATCATGAAGTTGAGTTTTTGGTGATTTCCCAACCAACCTCTAAAGGCGACAGGGTTATTGTGTCCTAATCGTTTCGCTACAGAAAAAATATGAACATGAAACCGGTAGAAGAGATCGGCAGACAAATGAGGGTCCGAACGTAACATCCGTGATAGCGGGAACCTTTCGCGGACTTTGAATGGGGGGAAATCATGAACCAGGAACAAGCGAAAATCATGATTGAAAAAAAGCTGAACGCAACCGTTGATTCCAATCCAAAACTCCTTAATGCTTATTTGCTGGTCCACTCAGATAAACTTCATATTCACTGGAATATGGCTCACGGGCAAACAGGCGATCAGCCTGCGAATCCGGAGCAGCCTTATCATACGGCAAGCATTGGAAAAACGTTTACTGCCGTGATTATTGCCATGTTCGTTGAAGAAGGAAAAATAAGCTATCGTGATCCCATCGCAAAGTATCTACCGGAAGATATCATACAGGGCTTGCATCTCTATAAAGGCAGAGACTATTCCAGTGAAATTCGTATCGAACATCTGGTAAGCAATACATCAGGACTGCCGGATTATTATGAGGATATACCGAAAGGCGGCAAACATTTTCTGAAGATTCTGCTTGAAGAACCTTCACGAGTCTGGACCCCGCAAGAAACCATCCAATGGTCAAAACAATATCTCCGCCCCCGTTTTTCACCAGGAAATGGCCTGCATTATTCCAATACAGGGTTTAACCTTTTGGGATTGATAATCGAAAATATTGCATCAAAGCCTTATCATCAAGTGCTTCATGAGTACATTTTTCAGCGACTCAACATGAAGCACTCCTATTTATCCCAGTACTCGGGGCCCGCAGTAAAAAGCAGGTACCCTGTAGCCAGTCTGTATTCATTGGATGGCCCCATCAACGTGGAAAACTACCGCAGTTTCAGCAGTTTGTATGCAGCAGGGCAAACGGTCAGCACGTCCGAAGATTTGCTTGTATTCATGAAAGCATTGGCAGGAAATCAGCTCATCCAGCCGGAATCACTTGCAACCATGCAGAAATGGACAAAAATGTGGATGGGCGTTGACTATGGTTATGGGCTCATGAGGGTCCGGATGCTGCCATTTATTCAGAAGTATAACCTCTGGGGACATATAGGTTCGACCGGTTCCTTTATGTATTACAATCCGGTTATGGATGTGTATATCATCGGCACTTTCAATAAAGTAGGGTATGTAGGTCCAAGTGTTCGCTTTGCCTTTTATATTCTACGAACCTTATCAAAAATGCGGGATTGAGTAGGCACATGCCTGCATCGGGCAAACGTCCTCTGCTCACCCGAAAAAAGAATATCGAAGCCCCTCATCGTTTTCGAGAGTGATCTCACATGCGGCACTGCTATCGATGAAAAACCAATGGAATTATGTTATCGTAACAGTGCGAATTTTAACGAAAGTTAACGAAGGGTGAGATAGTTTTGGAGATAACCCCGGTTGTACTAATGGGCAAAAAGGTCAAATTGACTCCAATGGAAATGAACCACATGGAGTCTTTGTACGAGGCTGGAAGATACCCGAATATTTGGACGGTGACACAAGGACGAATCGATTCCCTTGACGACGCGAGGGAGTATGTGAGGAAGGCACTGGAACAAAAGAATGCGCTTCCGTTTGTCATTATTGATCAGGAATCACAAAAAATTGTGGGAAGCACGCGGTTCTATGATATCTCTGTTCAAAACAGAAGTTTAGAGATCGGCTCCACCTGGCTTACCCCTGCAATGTGGAGAACTTATGTCAACACCGAATGCAAATATTTGTTGCTGAAGCATTGCTTTGAAACGCTGGGGACGATACGGGTTCAATTTAAGACGGATAGTCGGAATATCCGATCTCAAAGGGCACTTGAACGGATTGGTGCTGTCAAAGAGGGTGTTTTGCGAAACCATATGATTCTACCGGATGGTTATGTCAGAGATTCCGTTTATTACAGCATCATCGACAGGGAGTGGCCGGAAGTAAAGCTTCGCCTTGAGCAATTCATGGGGCAATAAGTTAGTCTTGGAGTTGAACAGAAACCTTCGGGCGAATCGAACCACAAGCTCTCGGGATGGCCGACAGAACCTCATCCTTTTTAGGTGAGGCTTTTTTATTTTGATTAAGGTGGATAGGAAAAATCTTCCGCTGTTTCCAAACATGATGAACGCCGGAGAACTTGTCACCTCAGCAGACGTTGCCTCTGATCAGATGATTCGTGAAGCAATTGCTAGTACTTATCCGAAACATGGTATTCTCTCTGAAGAAACCACCGATGGAGTCTGGGCGAAAGATATCTTCGAAGGTCCTCTTTGGATTATTGATCCGTTGGACGGAACGGTAAACTATGCACGTTATCTTCCTCATTTTGCTATCTCCGTGGCCATCGCAGTAGATGGCGTTGTTTGGGCAGGTGCTGTGCATGCTCCAGATTTGGGTGTTACCTATGTAGGTGTTCGAGGAGGAGGAGCTCATTGTAATGGTGAAAAGCTTCATGTTCATCGTTTTGAAGCCTTATCGGAAGCGGTAATCGGTACGGGATTCCCCCATGATAAAGAAAAAGTACACCCGGCGCTTGCAAGAGTGAATCTCTTAACCACCCATTGCAGAGACATCCGCCGTTTGGCTGCTCCGACAATAGATATCTGTTATGTGGCATCCGGCCGTCTGGACGCGCATACAGAGAGTTTAGCTCCGTGGGACGTCGCAGCAGCAGGTCTCATCGCTCGTGAAGCTGGAGCAATTACTGGCCACGTTGGAGCAGTCCCTGCGGATATTCCACTTGATTTATGCGGAGAAGAAATCGTTTGTGCTAATCCTGGCATATTTGAAGAGCTTCTCTCTTTACTACGAAAGGGACAGCTATCAAAAGGGGGAGCAGGCTGCATTGCTGAAAACTCTTCCCCTTGATGACCATGGCGGCGTTCGCATGGGTGGGAAGTAATCCCATTTGGGCTGTCATTCTCGTGTTTATTTGAGGGATATCAGGGTTTGCGACGGTGACCCCGTTGAATATGCTTGTGCTAAAAAAAGCGGGGGAAGCGGCCGATTTGGCTTCGTCGCTCAACATTTCCGCTTTCAATATTGGAAACGCCCTGGGTGTGGCCCTTGGCGGGGTGGTGATTCAAACCGGTTTCGCCCTCCGCGGGGCCCTGCTGCCGGTGCAGTGATCAGTATGGTTGGGCTTGCATTGATGCTGGTCATCATGATGGTAGACAGACGGCCAACGGTATGATGCAAAGGCGTTGTTCGGCGCCGTGGACACGGTGAAGGCGGAAATAACTGAGCAGGGACGCCCTGCAATTGGGGGCGTCCCTTGATTGGTCAGTACGGAAACTGCGTCGCGTACCCGCTGAACTGTTGGTAGGCCTGATCCAGCTTTTGCTGCTGTTCCGCCTCCAGTTTGTACCAGCCTTTTTGAAACATGAGATTGTACAGCTCGCGGGCGGATTGATGCGTCTCGTTCAGAATCTGCATCATGTCGGCGTGCAGCTGCTGGTGGCTTGCCTCACGCACCGCCACATTCAGGCTGTCCGTCAGATACTTGCAGGTGGAAAGACCGTCATTGAGGAAATC
Organism: Brevibacillus sp. SYP-B805; assembly: GCF_011059135.1. Taxonomy (GTDB): domain Bacteria; phylum Bacillota; class Bacilli; order Brevibacillales; family Brevibacillaceae; genus Brevibacillus_F. The sequence goes on from NZ_JAALGD010000005.1 coordinate 146,815, forward strand.
CCGGTCGTTCATCTGCGGACCTTTTACCTGCGGCAGTTGGCCGGATTCGGGATTGGCAATCTGGTTCGGATTCTGGCTTTGGGTCTGATTCTGCATCGGAAACATCTACGCTCTCCCCCTTACTGCGACCGCGGCACGCCGGCCATGGCCTGGTTGTTGTTCACCTGCAGGTGGGTGAGCAGTTTCTGGTAGTGGCGCTGATGCATTTGTCCGGCTTTGTCGAGGGCCTGCTTGATCTGGGGATCGGACGCCTGCTGGGCAAAGAAATGAAACTTCTTGAACGCGTTCAGCTCCCAGGAGAGTGCATCTTTCAGATAGAGCAAATCTTTGTTGGTAATGACACGCGGCGGAACCTGCATGGAAGGCTTCGCCTGGGCCTGCGGCATGGCAGGCGTCAAGGTTGCTTGCATGGGTGTAACTCCTTTCTGATGAAAAATCCTACACCCATTAGCATGAGCAGCCGGTCAGGAATTATGCTTGTCGATGACGATCGAGAGCAGGTGGACATCGATGCTCGCGGGCGCGATATTCAGGCAGTAGCCCAGTTCTTCGTACAGCACTTCCTGCAGTTCCCGGACGACGGGGCGGATGGAGGAGCCGAACGGAAGGCGCAGCGTGATCGCCACGGTGATGCGCGGCAAATCCTCAAAGGAGTAGACCGTCTTGTGCACGCGGACCACCTCCGGGAAACGGGAGCAGGCGGCCTGCACGATTTTGCGCAGAACCTGTTCATGGATCTGGATGCGCCCGCCGGAGAAGGTCGGATGGACGACGGTGGTTTCCCCAATCACCTCTTTTTTGGGGGAGAGGATCTTCTGGGCGGAGGCGATCAACCGCTGGATCAGGTCTTTTTCCACTTCCACGCGCGGGATCGGAATCACATGCTTGCCCTGCGTCTCCCGGATATAGCGGGCCGCTTCGATCTCCTTGGCGGGTTTGATGCTCTCGATCGGAATATATTCAATCGGGGCGTCCAGCTGCAGCGTTTCCACGATGCGCCGGATCATTTTGCGGGACGTGCCCAGGACCAACAGCCGTTCCAGGTTCAGGCGTTCCAGTGCCCGGCGCACCTCTTCCGCATGGTCGCGGTAATGGAAGATCGCCCGTTTGACCGCTTGAATCCTGGTTTTTTCGTATTTGGCGGAGGTACCCGCGATTTTGCGCCCCTGATAGATCAAAATCCCGTCATCGAGAATGGCATCGATTTGCAGGCGATGGGCCAATTCGAGGGCGCTGGAACTTTTGCCGGTACCGCTGGTGCCGTACAAGGCGTAAATCCGCATGGGGGACACCTCCCGTTGCTTGAGGTTGGTCACGTACGTCAAGTATAGCACGGGGAGGCTCCGGCGGGTAAGCAGGTCCGTTCAGGCACCGCCGCCGACATGCTGGTATTGTTCCCCCAGCTCGCGGGCCCTTTCCGCAGCCCGCAGAATGGCCGCGGTGACGGCTTCCCGAAAGCGAAACGATTCCAGCACTTCCAGTCCGGCCTCGGTCGTGCCGCCGGGACTCGTTACCTTGCGGCGCAGCACGGCCGGCTCCTCCCGGGTTGCGAGCAGCATCTGCGCTGCCCCCAGGAGCGTCTGCACGGTAAGCTGGCGCGCCATCTGCGGGTGAAGCCCCGCTTTGGTCCCAGCCCCTTCCATCGCTTCCACCAGATAGTAGATGTAAGCCGGGCCGCTGCCGGACAGGCCGGTGATGATGTCAAGCTCCTGCTCCGGAACGGGGTAGACGGTTCCGATGGAGGTGAAGAGCAGGGTGGCGATCTCCAGGTGTTCCGCCCCGGCATGACGGCCGGCGGCAAGACCGGTGACGGACAGGCCGATCGCTGCTGATGTATTGGGCATCGTCCGGATGATTGGGCAGTCAACCCCCAGCCAGCTTGCGATCAGATCGGTCGAAACGCCGGCGATCACGGAGATCACCAACTGCTCTGGTCCCACCAGCCCGCGCAGGGAGGTGCATGCTTCCGCAGCATCCTTCGGTTTCATCGCGAGGATCAGCGTATCGCAGCTTTGCACCAGGGCTTTCCTGTCCCGCATGATCCGGACGCCGAAGCGTTCCTGCAGCTGCTGCAAGCGGCCATCGTCCGCACGGTTGGTCACATGGATCCGGTCGGATGAGAGCAGCTGCTGGCTGTGGATGCCGGCAAGCATTGCCTCGACGATTGACCCCGCGCCTAGAAAAGCCATCCGCATCGACTGCAGCCGATCGCGTGCGCTTGTTATTCCCATGTCTCTTGCCTCCTTCTCGTGGTGATGGTTCAACGGATCTGTCCGCTGCCGCGGATCAGGTACTTGCAGGATGTCAGGGCATGCAGCCCCATGGGACCGCGCGCATGGATTTTTTGCGTGCTGATGCCGATCTCCGCGCCGAAGCCGAATTCGCCGCCGTCGGTGAAGCGGGTGGACGCATTGTGATAGACAGCGGCCGCATCGATCCGGGCCAGAAACTGTTCGGCACTGCGCTCATCGCGGGTGATGATGGCTTCGGAATGGCCGGTGCCGTGTTCGGCGATATGGGCGATGGCTTCGTCCACGCCGCCAACCGTGCGCACCGCCAGGATCAGGTCGAGGTATTCCGTATCCCAGTCCTGCTCATCGGCGGGGCGGAGAATCGATGACAAGGCGGAATGCAAGCTGCGCGTCTGCTCGCATGCCCGCAGCTCGACACCCGCATCGTGCAGCCGCTGCAGCAGCGCCTGCTGATGGGCGAGGGGCCACTCCCGGTGGATCAGCAGGGTTTCCGCCGCGTTGCAGACGGCGGGGCGGCTGGTCTTGGCGTTCAGGACGATCGCCTCCGCCATGTCATAATCGGCGCTTTGATCAATAAAGATGTGGCAGTTACCTACGCCCGTTTCCAGCACGGGGACACTGGAGCTTCGCACGACGCGGTTGATCAGCTCGGCGCCGCCGCGCGGTATCATCACATCGACGAGACCGTTCAGGGAGCACAGGATGTCGATGGCTTCATGTTCGGTCTGGGATAGGTATTGAATCGCTTCTGCGGGAAGATTCAGAGAGTTCAGGGCGCTTCGGATGCTCTCGACCAGCGCCAGGTTGGAGCGCAGGGCGGTTCGGCTTCCCCGCAGGACGATCGCATTGTTCGTCTTCAGCGCGATGGCGGCTGCCTCGACCGTCACATTGGGCCTCGCTTCATACACCATGCCGATCACCCCGAGCGGCACGCGGACCTGTTCGATCTGCAGGCCGTTGGGACGCTGCCAGGAGGTGATCACTTCCCCGACAGGATCGGGCAGGGCAGCCAGTTCCTGCAGGCTGGCGGCCAGGGCTTCCATGCGCCGGTCGGTTAGCAGCAGCCGGTCGAGGTAGCTGGCAGGCAGCCCGGCCTCTTTCGCTCGTTCCACATCCTCCGCGTTGGCCGCCAGGATGGCCGCTTGATCATGGATAAGCTGTCGGGCAATGGCAAGCAGGGCATTGTTTTTGTCGGCGCTGCTCAGGCGAGCCAACTGGCGGGATGCCTGTTTCGCCAGCTTGGCCTGTTTTTCCACTTGTTCGCGCAAAGCGCTTGCGGTTGTTCTCATCGTCTCTCCTCCCATCCTTTGTCTATCACGCATGGTTGACGGCGGCGACGGCCAGGGCAGGAATCCACTGGTCGCGGTGAATCACCGTGCTGCCCCGTTTGCCATCCGCAGCGGCGGAAGCAAGGAGGGCGCCCAGATCGCTCGCGGCCAGGCGGCTTACCCCGCGTCCGATCAACCTGTCGTTGTGGTACACTTCGATCACGTCACCCGCCGCGAAGCTGCCGGCCACCTCCTTGATGCCGGCGGCAAGCAGGCTGCGCTGTTTGGCCAGCAGCGCTTCCGCCGCCCCGTCGTCCACGCTGATCCTGCCGTGAACCGGCGAGTGCAGGGCGATCCACTGCTTGTTCTTGGGCAGGAAGCCCGGCTGCCGGTTTTCCCGGGAAAAGCCTATATAGGTGCCATTGCCTGCGCCGTGCACGATGTGCCGCAAATCGTCGTCGCTCTCCATCTGCCCGATAAAGCTGGGGACGCCCAATGCCAGCGCCGTTTTGGCCGCCAGCAGCTTGGAGCGCATGCCGCCGGTGCCGAGGCGGGAAGCCCCGCCTGCCAGCTGTTCAATCTCTTCCGTAATGGCCGGAAGAGAAGAGATGCGCTTGGCATCGGGATGCTTCCGGGGGTCTTTGTCGTACAAACCGTTGGTGTCGGTCAGGATGATGTAGAAATCCGCGTGAACAAGGCCGGCCACCAATGCGCCCAGCATGTCGTTGTCCCCGAAGGTAAGCTCTGCCACGGATACCGTATCGTTCTCATTGATCACCGGTATGATGTTTTTGGCCAGCAGCAGGGACAGCGTCTGAAAGGCGTGATGGTAGCGTTCACGGTCGGAAAAGTCGCTGCGGGTAAGCAGGATTTGGGCGATGGTGAGGTTGTGTTCGGCAAACAGGGTGGAGTAGGTCTGCATCAGGACGCTTTGCCCGATCGCGGCCGCCGCCTGCTTGGCGACAAGCGTGCGGGGTCGCTGCTGATACCCCAACAGTTTGTAACCGCTCGCCACAGCCCCGGAAGAGACGAAGACGATCTCGTGGCCATCCGCCTTCAGCTTGCTGATGGCGTTGACCAGGCGCGACATTTTCCGCAGATCGCAGCCGCCCTGTGGAAACGCCAGCGTACTGCTCCCCGCTTTGATGACAATCCGCATCTTTTCCTTCATCACCGAATCCCTCCTCTCCAAATGAAAAAACCCTTTCATCCTTCGATAAGGACGAAAGGGTATCTCTTTCGCGGTACCACCTTACTTGACGGCAGTCGGCCAAATATGACCGTCGACTTTCCGCGTCGCCTTGTCGCTCCGCTGCTCACGTAGAATCTACGCTCCGCTGCTCGCGACTGCTGCTCCTTGAAATTCTCGGTCCTATTTGCCCGCTTCATTCAGGCCGTCCACTCTCTTTCTTTGATAACAGGAGAAAGCAACCTGTCCGGGTCGTCCCCGGCCGCTCCGGGACGGGTTCGGGCCGTTTCGCGGACGAAATCTTTCAGCCGGTGGATTTCGTTCTCTGTTCCGGAAAGAGGACCCTACTATTTCCCTTCAACGCTTTTCATTGGTATCGGGTTGATGTTTCAATAATTATGCTATCATCTGCATAAAAATGTCAAGCGTCAAGCGGTGCATCACTTGTATTTTTCGCTGCCGTAAGCGCCGATCCGCTTGGAAATCTCATACTGCCTGGTTTTTTTGTCGCGGACCAGCCGGTAGCGGACGGTCCGGTTCGCGGCCATTGAGGGAAGGGTGATGTCGCTGACGGTAGCCGTAATGCCGGTGGCGTCCGATGTGACGGAGGTGTTCCGCGTGGAGATCAGGACCGGCGTATCGGTCCGGTCAGGGGCCAGATAAGCCTTGCCCTTGACCAGCTTGATGTTCAGGTTGTCGTACATCGTTTCGGCGATCGGTCTGCTCCAGAAACGGGAGAAATATGCCAGGATTTTCTTCTTGCTGTCAAAGCGCTTGGGCAGCTCGCGGAACACCATGCCGTCCTCGATCACCTTCTTGCCGCCCGGATTGGAGGCGGCGGCGTAATGCAGCTCCTCGATCAAATGCTCGGCCCGGTTCAGGAAGAGCACAATGTCCCGTTTGTTGGCCGCCATGTTGTGGATGGCCGTCTTCTTCAGCTGCCGTTCTTTTTGCTGCTTCGCCTGCGTTTTTGCTTTTCCGGCCTGCTTGCCATCGCCGCAGCCGGTAATCAGCAGGCAGAACGCAAGCAGCGCCAGCCATTTTTTCATAAGGGACACCTCGCATGGAATCGGCATTATTTATAGAAATAGCATGCGTCTCAACCGCTGCGGAAAGCCAAGTTAACTTTTTCCATGGCAGGGGAGCCTCTTTACAGGAAAGAGTGACTTGTCTCTTTCCTGTCGATCGATTACTATCAAAAAGAACATAAATACTGTCCGATCGCAGAGGTGAAACCATGTTTGGATTCGGCAAAAAAGCTAAAAAATTGGAGGGAACGGATTTCCTCCTGATCAAGACAGATGAGGCGCGGAACCGGACCTTTTATCTGGTGGCATTCCCCAGCATTGTGTCCAATGACGTGGTCAGCATGCTGAAAAAGCTGGAGCGTTCGTCTTTCAACAAACCGGAATTTCTGGGGGAGATCGGCGGATTTCGCATCCTGACCCACATCGAAGGGGCAACAGGCTTTGACATCATCGACGAAGCGGATATGGAAGGGCATCCGGTGCAGATTCAGGACTTCGCCAACATTCTGCTGCGGCGGCTGGAGGCGCTGGAGGAGAGCGGCAAGTTCGAAGACTCCGAGGATCTTGCCTTTATCATGGGTGAGCTGACGATGCTCCGGGACGGCAGCTTCGTACCGCAAACATAAACGGTGATCGACGCGCCGCACAAGGCGAATTTGAGATTGCAAGCACACCCCGTTTCGATTACAATGAAAAATGAACGATGATTCAGTTTCCGGTCTGGAAGCGGAACAAATAAACATTCCACAACAGTGCTGCGTGGGATGTTTTTTTACACCGGGTTTATGAATGAGTATTCATTCAAAGAGGGCGGGTGCACATGAGACGGGCTGTACCAAAATAAGGTAGAAGGTGAACAGCGCATGGAGCACTGCCCAAACAGCGCCATACGTAAGGGGAGGGTACTTGATGGAACGCAAAATTCGCAAGGCGGCCGTTCTCGGCTCCGGCGTCATGGGAGCGGGGATTGCCGGACATCTGGCAAACGTGGGGATTCCCACCTATCTGCTCGACATCGTACCGCGTGAACTGACAGAGGAGGAGAGCAGGAAAGGGCTGACACTGGCTGATCCGGCCGTGCGCAACCGCATCGCGCAGGCGGGCAAGGAGCGCTTGATGAAGGAGAAGCCCGCGCCGCTCTACGACAAGGCCAACATCGATCTGATCACCGTGGGCAACCTGGAAGACCACCTACACCTGCTGGGTGATGTGGACTGGATCATCGAGGTGGTGGTGGAGAATCTGGACGTGAAGCGGAAAGTCCTCGAACAGGTGGAAGCGCACCGCAAACCGGGAACGATCGTTTCGTCCAACACCTCGGGCGTTTCCATCAACGAGATGTGCGAAGGCCGCTCCGACGAATTTCGGGCGCACTTCCTCGGCACCCATTTTTTTAATCCTCCGCGTTATCTGAAACTTCTTGAGATTATACCGGGACGCGACACGGATCCGGCCATTGTGGACTTCATGATGCGCTTCGGCGAATTCGTGCTCGGCAAAGGGACGGTTCTGTGCAAAGACACCCCCAACTTCATCGCCAACCGCATCGGCACGTTTGGCCTGCAGGTATCGCTCCAGGAGATGGTGCGGCTCGGCCTTGGCGTCGATGAAGTGGATGCCCTGACCGGACCGGTGATCGGCCGCCCGAAAAGCGCCACTTTCCGCACGCTCGACGTCGTGGGGCTGGATACGTACGTGCACGTCGCCAACAACGTGAAAAACAAGAGCCGGGACGAAGCCGAAAAAGCGGTGTTCGAGGTTCCCGCCTTCGTGCTGAAAATGGTGGAAAACGGCAGGCTCGGCCAGAAATCCGGACAGGGCTTCTTCAAACAGGTGAAGAGCGCCGAAGGGAAGGAAATCCTGGTCCTCGACTACAACACTCTGGAATACAGACCGCGCGTCAAGGCGAAATTCCCTTCCCTGGAGGCGGCCAAGACGGCGAAAACGCTGCCGGAAAAACTGAAAGCGCTTGTATACGGCAAGGACAATGGCAGCCAATTCCTCTGGAGCGTCTTCAAGCGGGTGCTGCTGTACGCGGCGGAGAAAGCCTACGAGATCGCCGACGATATCGTCGCGGTCGACAAGGCGATGAAATGGGGCTTCGGCTGGGAGCTCGGCCCGTTTGAGACCTGGGATGCCATCGGCGTGGAGAAATCGGTCGCCCGCATGAAAGAGGAGGGCGAGAAGATCCCGGCCCTGGTGGAAGAGCTGCTCGCCAGCGGCAAAACCTCTTTCTACCAAAGAAACGAAGGGCGTGTCTCCGCATTCGCCATCGGCGGCACCTACAAAGAGGTCGAAGAGAAGAAGGAAACGATCAACCTGGCGGCCTTGAAAGAGCAGGGCAAGCTGATCAAGAAAAATGCGGGCGCCGCGCTGATCGACCTGGGCGACGGCGTAGCCTGCCTGGAGTTTACCTCCCCGCATAACGCCCTCGGGGTCGATGTCCTGCAGATGGCAAGCTACGCCGCCGAAGAAGTGAAGCGCAACTTCGCGGGTCTGGTGATCGGCAACCAGGGCAAGAACTTCTGCGTCGGCATGAACCTGGCGATGGCCCTGATGGAAGCGCAGGACGAGAACTGGTTCGAGCTCGAAATGATGGTGAAAAATTTCCACAAGGTCGGCGAGGCGTTCCGCGCGATGGGACGGCCGGTTGTGGCCGCACCGCACGGCATGACGCTGGGCGGCGGCGTGGAAGTATGCTTCCTGGCCGACCGCGTGCAGGCTTCGGCGGAAACCTACATGGGTCTGGTGGAGGTCGGCGTGGGCCTGCTGCCTGGCGGCGGCGGAACCATGGAAATGCTGTTCCGCGCCATGGAAAACGTGCCGGAGGGCGGCACCGTGCCGGTTGACCCGTTCCCGTTCGTGGCACGCGCCTTTGAGACGATCGCCATGGCCAAGGTATCGACCAGCGGCAAGGAAGCGATCAGCCTCGGATACCTGCGGCCCACCGACCGCATCAGCATCAACCAGGATCACCTGCTGTACGACGCGAAGCAGCTTGTGCTGCAGATGGATAGGGAAGGCTTCACGCCGCGCAGGCCGCGCAAGATCCGCGTGATCGGCGAGACCGGCTATGCCACCCTGCGGCAAAACATCTACGCGATGCGGATCGGCGGCCTGATCAGCGAACACGACGAGCTGATCGCCAGCAAGATCGCCTACGTGATGTCCGGCGGCAGCGTCCCGGCGGGTACCGAAGTAAGCGAGCAATATATTCTCGAGCTGGAGCGCAAGGCGTTCCTGGAACTGATCAAAACCCCGAAAACGCAACAGCGGATGCAGCACATGCTGGCCAAGGGCAAGCCGCTGCGCAACTAGGAAAAGGAGGAGTAACCATGAGAGAGGCAGTCATCGTCGCCGGCGCGCGCACGGCCGTCGGCAAGTCGAAACGGGGCAGCTTGAAGGATGTCCATCCCGTCGACATGGGTGCCGCAGTTGTGCAAGACTTGCTGCGCCGCGTGCCGCAGTTGAATCCGGCGGAAATTGAAGACGTGATCATCGGCAACGCCGTTCCGGAAGCGGAGCAGGGCATGAACTTTGCCCGCCTGATCGGACTTCGCGCCGGGCTTCCCACCAATGTTTCCGGCATCACGGTCAACCGCTTCTGCTCCTCCGGTCTGCAAACGATCGCCTACGCGGCCCAGCAGATCATGGTGGGAGGCGCCGATGTCATCATCGCCGGCGGGGTGGAAAGCATGAGCCTGGTGCCCATGACCGGGCACAAGGTGGCGCTCAACCCGACGCTGGTGGAAACCATGCCGGAGGCCTACATGAGCATGGGACATACGGCGGAGCAGGTAGCGCGCCGCTACAACGTCAGCCGCGAAGACCAGGACGCCTTCGCGGTGGAAAGCCATCGCCGCGCCGCTGCGGCCATCGCGGCGGGCAAGTTCAAGGACGAGATCGTTCCCTTCCCCGTCAAACAGGTAACCGTGGACGAGAGCGGCAAGGTGCAGGTGAAGGAGTTTACGTTTGATACGGATGAGGGCGTGCGTCCCGACACCTCGATGGAGGCGCTGGCCAAGCTGAAGCCGGTGTTCCATCCGCAGGGCACCGTCACTGCGGGCAACTCTTCCCAGACCAGCGACGGCGCGGCCGCCGTGATCGTCATGTCGGCGGAGAAAGCGGCGGAGCTGGGCGTGGAGCCCATCGCCCGATTCCGTTCCTTCACCGTGGGCGGGGTGGACCCGGACGTGATGGGCATCGGGCCGGTCGTCGCGATCCCGAAAGCCTTGAAAATGGCGGGACTGACCCTGGCCGATGTCGATCTGTTCGAATTGAACGAGGCGTTTGCCTCCCAGTCGGTGGCGGTCATCCGCGAACTGGGCCTCGACCCGGCGAAGGTAAACGTAAACGGCGGGGCGATTGCGCTGGGCCATCCGCTCGGCTGCACCGGCGCCAAGCTGACCGTCTCTCTGCTGAACGAATTAAAGCGCCGGGGCGGCAGGTATGGTGTCGTCACCATGTGCATCGGCGGCGGGATGGGCGCCGCAGGCGTGTTTGAAATGGTGTAAAAAATTCCTTAGAAGGAGTGTTGAAAGATGTCCGAAACCCAAGCATTGATTCGCGGCGGCAGCTTTTTGATCGACGCCGGTTCGGCCGACGACGTGTTCACGCTGGAAGAGCTGACCGATGAGCAAAAGATGATGGCGGATACGACCGAGGATTTTATCCGCAACGAAGTACGCCCCCACATGGAAGAGCTGGAGCACCAAAATTTTGACCTGTCCGTAAAACTGTTGAAAAAAGCAGGGGAGCTGGGCCTCCTGGCTGCAGACGTGCCGGAGAAATACGAGGGCCTCGGCCTCGACAAGATCAGCGCCGCGCTGTTGGGGGAAAAATTCGCCCTGGCCCGCGGCTTCGCCATCACCTTCGGCGCACACGTGGGCATCGGATCCCTGCCGATCGTCTACTTCGGCAATGAAGATCAGAAGCGGCGCTACCTGCCTGACCTCGCGACCGGCAAGCGCATTGCCGCCTACTGCCTGACCGAGCCAGGCTCCGGCTCCGACGCGCTGGGCGCCAAGACGACGGCCAAATTGTCGGAAGACGGCAAATATTACATCCTGAACGGCACCAAGCAGTTTATCACCAACGCCGCCTTCGCCGATGTGTTCATCGTCTATGCCAAAATCGACGGCGAGCATTTCTCCGCCTTTATCGTAGAGCGTGAGTTCCCGGGCGTCTCGGTCGGTGCGGAAGAGAAGAAAATGGGGATCAAGTGCTCCTCCACCCGCCCGCTGATCCTCGAAGACGCGAAGGTGCCGGTCGAGAACCTGCTCGGCGAACCTGGCAAGGGCCATGTGATCGCGTTCAACATCCTGAACGTCGGCCGCTACAAGCTGGCGGTTGGCACGGTCGGCTCCGCCAAGCACGCGCTGCACCTTGCCACCACTTATGCCAAAGAGCGCAAGCAGTTCAAAACGCCGCTTGCCAACTTTGCCATCATCAAAAATAAGCTGGCCAATATGGCCACCAAAATCTATGCGGCCGAATCTTCCGTCTATCGCACGGTTGGCCTGTTTGACGCCGCGCTCTCCAGACTGGGCGACAAGGCGGAGGACGGCCGGGAAGTGGCCAAAGCGATCGCCGAATACGCCATCGAGTGCTCCATCAACAAAGTGTTCGCTTCCGAAGTGCTCGACTTCTGCGTGGATGAGGGCGTCCAAATCCACGGCGGCTACGGCTTCATCCAGGAGTATGAAATCGAAGGGATGTACCGCGATTCCCGCATCAACCGCATCTTCGAAGGAACCAACGAAATCAACCGCCTGCTGATCCCGGATACGCTGGTGAAGAAAGCGATGAAAGGCGAACTGCCGCTGTTGCAAGCGGCTGCCGGCCTGCAGGAAGAGCTGATGAGCTATTATCCGGAAGAGATCGAGGATGCGCCGCTCGCCCAAGAAAAACATCTGATCGAGATGACACGCAAGATCATCCTGATGGTGGCAGGCTCCGCGCTGATGAAATACCAGCAGGCCATTGCCCAGGAGCAAGAACTGCTGACGATTGCGGCAGACATGCTGATCGAGCTGTACGCGATGGACAGCATGGTGAAGCGCACCGAGAAGGCCATTGCGAAGAACGGTCTGGAGAAAGAGCAGCAGAAGCTGGATATGACCGCCGTCTATGTGCACGAAGCGTTTGACAGGGTGGAAGCATGGGCGAAGGAAGCGCTGGCCGCCATGGAAGAGGGCGACGATCTGCGCCTGCGCCTCTCCATCCTGAAAAAGCTGACGCGCCGCAATCCGCTCAACACCATCCATCTGAAACGGGCGATCGCCGAGCGTGTGATTGCAGCGGACGGCTACGTCGTGTAATCATCCGCCGCTTTGACAACCGGAAAAGAAGCTGGGGAACGCTCCTCAGCTTCTTTTTGACGGTTTGCAAACGGGAAACGGGTGATAAAAGTCATGGTGGGGTGGAGAGACGAGAAGCGAATGAGGGGGGGAGCGGCTGCCGTGAACCATTCAAAGGTATTGCAGGAAAACATGGTGAATGTAAACCGGCTTCTGGTGAAAGTCAGCGGGATTGGGATCACGATTCTTTACGGCTTAAGCTTTGCGCTCAGCTATTTCGGGTTGATTGACATCGGTTTTGGGGATTTGTCGATTGCGACCGCCACGTCGTATTCGATTTATGCGGTGACGCTTCTGCTCTATCGCATCCCGCGTTTCCGCAGCCATTTTCATTACATTTTTCCGCTGGAACTGTATGTAACGGTCGCGATCGGGAACTACTGTTTCCACGCGCCGATTGCCACCTTTCCCATCTGGCTGCTCCCGATTATTTATGCGGGGCTGTATGCCCATCGCGGCTCGATGCTGCTTGTCACGCTTCTCGTCTTGTTCACAGCGCCGCTGGAAGCGTACTATACAGGGGGTGCATCGGTCAGCGACATTGCGATGGCGAGCGTCGCGATGCTGTTGATCGCCCTCCGGATGATTTCCCTGGTCGGAAGCTCCCGTGCCATCATCGCCAAGACGGAAGAAGAGATCCGGAAAAACGTGCGGCTGCAGCAGGAAAATGAGCGGTTGATGAAGGAAGTGGCAGATACGGCGGAAGAAGTGGGCCGGGTGGTGGCGCAGATGATGCAGGTGGCGCAGGAAACGCGGCTGGCGATGGCCCAGATTGCCAGCGGGGCGGATGAAATCATCGCGCGCAGCCATGCTTCCCAACAGGTGCTGCTGGATAACCAGGCCCAAGTGGAACAGCAGGTGGCCAACGCGGCTCATATCGGCGAGGCAGCGTCGCAGGTGGTCCTGCATACCGACCAGGTCCGGGCGCAGGCGGCCGCCGGAGAAGAGGTGGTCGGACGGATGGTCGCCGTCATTCGGACGATGGATGACCAGTCGCGGGAAACGGCGGAAAAAGTACGGCTGCTGACCGGTCATACCGAAGCGATCAATACGTTTAGCAATCAGATTGCGAATATTGCCAAAAATGTGACGGTTGTGGCGATCAATGCTTCGATTGAAGCGGCGCGGGCTGGTACGGCAGGGCGCACCTTCCAGGTGGTGGCCGAGCAGGTACAGGCGCTTGCCAGACAGACCTCGGAAGCGGCGGAAGCGATCGGCAGCCTGGCGGAACGGGTCAAAACGGATCTGCAGCAGGTGAACCGGACGATTGAGGAGAACTCCGCCGTGGTGCAAAACGGGGTGGACATCTCGGCGGACGCCCGGCAGAAGCTGCAGGCGATCAGCAAGGCGGTGGAGGAGATTCACCTCCTCCTGCAGGGCGTAGCGGGCGATGCGGCCGCCCAGCAGGCCTCCGCCAACCAACTGGCGGCCGGCATTTCCACCCTGCGCAGCAAGACGGAGGAGACCATGGCCAACATCGAAGTGGCGGCAGCCTCTACCGAAGAAACCGCCGCGATCATGGACGAATACGTGCAGGTGGTGGAGCGGCTGCGAGAGCGGGCGGCCGCCCTGCAGGAATTGATCGCCAGATTCGACGCCCATGCCGGGCAGCATGGTGGAAGGACGGAAAAATGAAGGCGTTTCGTATTGAGAGGTCAGCCGGAACATACCGGTTGACCTTTTTTCTTGAAAAGGGTTTGCCGTTTCGGGAGCGGCTGCAATCCCCGTTAGCTTAATAAATCCGTCTAATATTCGTAGCCCCTAACCTTCGAAAATACGTTTATATCCGCTAAATCACCTGATTCATCCAAGCTAACACGACGCAATGTTCCCTCAAATGTAAAACCAGCTCGCTCTGCAACCCGAATGCTAGCGGTGTTTCGGCTATCACAACGAATCTCAATACGGTTCGCTTCTAATTCACTAATTGCAAAGGATGTTAAACCGTTAACTGCTTCCGTCATTAGCCCCTCTCCAGTACGTGATGTCCTAAGCCAGTATCCAATTTCAAACTTGCGAACCTTCCAATCCAAACGGTGGAGTCCACTACTTCCTACAAACTCACCCGTAAACTTATCAATCAAGTGAAAAACTAAATCAGAACGCTCTAAAAAGTTAAGCCTAGCTTTCCGTACATATGCTTCTGATTCTTCAACCGAAAGGATGTTTTTTACAAAAGGTAACCATGGTCGCAACTCATTTACACTTTCACAAATAGCCTCGTTTACAAGAAGTCCGTCTCCCCATTGTGGAGCGCGAATTATTAGACGACAGTTTCAAATTCTTCTGGAAATGAAAGCAAAATGGGATTTCCGTTCACGGTTTAGCCCCCTTAAATATCCATAAATTTCCATAATAATATCATAATAAAACCTTTTTGATCAATAATTCAAAATGGGTATTGAGCAGTACTGCCCGTTACAGAGAAAAGCCCTGCTGGGCGGGCAGCGAAGCGGAGCAATGAAAACGGCCCCCTCTTTCACATGATCGCCCCCTCCATGCGCATATCTAATTTTGTCAACTGAACATGTGACGATGTTGCGTTTTCCTTTTGTTGTCCCCCTTTATGTAACCGCTTTATATTTATATCGTAACCGCATTCATACGTTTTTCGATCAATCGAAGGGGGAGGTATTACAAATGGCAGCGAACATGCAACAAAGTGCGGATTCTTCCGTTCGCGTCGGCGTCCAAAAGTTTGGCCGCTTTCTGAGCGGTATGGTAATGCCCAATATCGGGGCGTTTATCGCCTGGGGATTCATTACCGCCTTGTTTATCCCGACGGGCTGGATTCCCAATGAAAACCTTGCCAAGCTGGTAGGACCGATGATCACCTACCTGCTGCCGTTGCTGATCGGCTATACGGGCGGTAAAATGGTTCATGACACCAGGGGCGGGGTCGTCGGTGCCGCAGCCACCATGGGGGTTATCGTCGGCACGGATATTCCGATGTTCCTGGGAGCCATGATCATGGGACCGCTTGGCGGTTGGGTGATCAAGCAGTTTGACAAGGCCATCGAAGGAAAAGTCCGTTCCGGCTTCGAGATGCTTGTCAACAACTTCTCCGCCGGGATTATCGGCGGCCTGCTGACACTGCTGGCCTTTCTGGCAATCGGTCCTGTGGTAGCCGGACTCAGCAAGGCCCTTGCTGCCGGTGTGCAGGTGATCGTCAATGCCGGCTTGCTTCCGCTTGCCAGCATTTTCATCGAACCAGCCAAAATCTTGTTCCTGAACAACGCCATCAACCATGGCATCCTCAGCCCGCTGGGTGTGGAACAGGCGGCCAAAGCGGGCAAATCGATCTTCTTCATGCTGGAAGCCAATCCGGGCCCGGGGTTGGGAATCCTGCTGGCTTACTGGCTGGTTGGTAGAGGATCGGCCAAACAATCTGCGCCAGGTGCGGTGATCATTCACTTCCTGGGCGGGATTCACGAGATTTACTTCCCGTACATTCTGATGAACCCGCGTCTGGTATTGGCGGTCATGGCTGGCGGTATGACCGGCGTGTTCACCTTTAGTCTGTTTCATGCAGGGTTGGTTGCGCCTCCTTCGCCGGGCAGCATCTTTGCCTTCATCGCCATGGCACCCAAAGGCGGCCTGCTGCCGGTATTGGCTGGCGTGGTTACGGCTGCTGCGGTTTCCTTCTTCATTGCGGCTCTCCTGCTGAAAGCAAGCAAGCAGGATGCGGAAGAAGGCGATCTGGATAAGGCAACCGCCAAAATGAAGGAACTGAAGGGGACCCAAAACGTGGCGGCAGCGGTTCCCGCAACCGCAGAGGTTTCCGCAACGGCCGCAGCTCCTGCAAGGACAGTGAACAAAGTGGTCTTTGCCTGCGATGCCGGAATGGGGTCGAGCGCGATGGGTGCTTCCACCCTCCGCAAGAAGTTTAAAGATGCCGGACTGGACATTACCGTCATCAATACGGCCATCAACGAGATTCCGGATGATGCCGATGTCGTGGTCACGCACAAGAATCTGACAGAGCGCGCGAAGCAAAAAGCTCCTCATGCCGAACACATCTCCATTGAGAACTTTTTAAACAGCCCTGAGTATGATCGGCTTGTGCAGCGCCTAAAATAATGGGGACCAAACGCTAGTTTGCGGGCAAACTAGCGTCCATTCTTTTTTATCGTAAGGGGCTATGGCGATGCGTTTCTCTTCCAGACAAAAAATGATTCTTGCCAAACTGCTGCAGGAACCTCAAGGAATCACCGTCAGGGAGATTGCCGAAGAGATTGATGTAAGCACGCGGACGGTCCATCGCGAGCTGGATGAACTGGAGCCGGCGCTGGAAAGCTACCGGCTGCAGCTGATCAGGAAAATCGGCATCGGGGTTCGGCTTCAGGGAGAGGCGGCGGCCAAGGAGGCGCTGCGCCAGGATCTTGAGAAGGCGGCAGCGGATGATCTGACGCCGCATGAACGGAAAATCATCATCCTCTGTACCCTCCTGGAAGCGACCGAGCCCGTGAAGCTGCTTTCGCTCGCGCATGAGCTGAAGGTGACGACGGCAACCGTGAGTCACGATCTGGACGAATTGGAAGAGAAGATCAAGCAGTACGGTCTGCGTCTGGTCCGCAGAAGGGGATACGGCATCGAACTGCAGGGAAGCGAGACCGCCAAAAGGCTGGCGATCACCAGCCTGATTTCCGAAAATCTCAACGAATACGAGCTGATTGCGGCCCTCAAGGACTCTATTCATCAAAAGGCACAGCACCGAACCAATTCGGTGTCGGAACGGCTGCTGGGCCTTATTGAAAAAGAGAAGCTGCTGGTGGTCGAAAGCGCCCTGCATGATTTGAAGGACGACCTGCCTTATCCCCTGGCGGACAGTGCGTTTATCGGCCTGGTAATTCATCTTGCCCTCGCCATCGAACGGGTCGAAAAAGGGGAAAAGATCCATTTCCATCAGGAATACCTGCATCAACTCGCCGACACGCAGGAGTATCAGGTGGCGGAAAAATTGCTGCGCCGACTGGAGACCCTGTTTCAGATGGAGATCCCCAGGGAGGAAATCGGCTATATTACCATGCACCTGCGAGGGGCGAAGGTCAGGAATTCCTATCAGGATCACTATTTGTCCGACAATGTGGAGCTGATGTCCAAGGTCAAGCAGTTGATTGCATACTGCGGCAGCAAGCTGGGTGTTGATTTCGAACACGATCAGTCGCTGCGGCACGATCTGTTGACCCACATGGAGCCGGCCCTGTACCGGCTGATGCAGGGCATGCGGATCCGAAACCCGCTGCTGGATCAGATCAAAAGAAATTACCCCGACCTGTTCGCATTGCTGGCGGATGCCGTCCGGCAGGTATTTCCCGAACTGCACGTGCCGGAGGAGGAAGTCGGCTATCTGGCCATGCATTTTGGGGCCTCGTTGGAACGATTGCACCGGCAGCATGCCCGTTATGACGCGCTGATTGTATGTGCAACCGGCATTGGATCATCCAAAATCCTGGCCAGCCGGATCAAGAAAGAGATTCCCGAGATCGAAGGGCTGCGCAACGTCTCCCTGTTTGAGGTGAGCAGCGTTCCCAAGAGTGAATACGATCTCATCATCTCGACTGTGCAGCTTCCCTTTCACCAGGATGAATACATTTTGGTCAATCCATTGTTGACGAAAGAAGATATCGATCAGATAAAGGCTTTTCTGAAAGGGCTGGCGAGAAGGCAGTCTCTGCCCGCGGCCAGCAGGAACAAGCAGGCGGTTCGCACCTTTGAACAGCTGCGCTCCCTGCAGATTGTCCTGACGTTTGTTCTGGGGCTGCTGGAGCGGTTTGCCTATCGGCGCATTCGGCCTCCCATCGCCGGGCTGGAAGCTGCCTTGGATGAGATCTGCGGGGAAATCGAACAGCAGGGGATCATTACCGATCGGCAAGCGGTCGTCAAGCAGCTGCTGGATCGGGAAAAGATAGGCGGCTTGGGGATTCCCGGGACGCGGCTCGCGTTGTTTCACTGCCGCAGCGATCAGGTCCAGGATGCTTTTTTTGGCGTATTTGAGTTGCCTGAGAGCCTCCGGATCCGTTCCATGGAAAATGAGTGGATCGACGTCAAGACGATTCTGCTCCTGCTGGCGCCGAAGACGATGCCCAAAGAAGGCCTGGAAGTGCTGAGCGAGATCAGTTCGATCTTCATCGAGGATGAGGCGATTCGCTTGTTCAGCTCCGGCGAGGAAAAACGAATGCATGCTTATTTGGCAGAAACACTGAGAGACTATACGCACAACAGGATGAGAGTGGAGGAATAACCATGGCACAACACATCATTTCGACTGACAAAATCAAGCTGAACGCCGACGTGGCAAACAAGAGAGAAGCCATCGAGCTGGCCGGACAGCTGCTTGTGGAAAATGGCCATGTGGCACCTGACTATATCGGGAAAATGCTGGAGCGTGAAGAATTGCTGACGACCTACCTGGGCAATGGGGTAGCCATTCCGCATGGGACGAACGAATCGAAGCAGCTGATCAAATCCAGCGGCATTTCCATCGTGCAGGTTCCGAAAGGCGTTGATTTCGGCGACGGCAACATCGCGCATGTGATCATCGGCATCGCCGGCGTAGGCGATGAACATCTCGACATCCTCTCCAAAATTGCGGTTGTCTGCTCGGAGGAGGAGAACGTAAAAGAGATCGTGCAGGCCACCTCGGCCGAGCAGATTATCGCAATCCTCGAAAGGGGGGAATAACGATGCTGGCCGTTCATTTTGGAGCCGGGAACATTGGCAGAGGGTTTATCGGGCAGCTGCTGCATCAGGCAGGTTACGAGGTATGCTTTATCGATGTGAATAAAGACCTGGTCGATGAGATCAACCGTCAGAAAGCATATGTGATCCGTCTGGCGGAAGAAGGGGAAAAGACGATTACCGTAACAGGCATAGGGGCCATCCATGGGCAGGATGAAGAAGAAGTCGCCAAAGCCATCGCGCGGGCGGACCTGGTGACAACCGCCGTCGGCCCCCATATCCTGCGCCATATCGCACCGGTGATCGCGAAAGGAATTGCGCGGCGCGCTCAGGAGAATCAGCAACCTCTCAACGTGATCGCCTGTGAAAACATGATTGGCGGCAGCACGCAGTTGAAGTCGCATGTTTTTGCACTGCTCTCCGACCGGGAGCAGGAATGGGCGGAGCGTCTGGTCGGATTCCCGGATGCTGCTGTCGATCGCATCGTCCCGCTACAAAAGCATGAGGACCCGCTCATGGTGACGGTGGAGCCGTATCATGAATGGGTGGTGAATCGGGCGCAGATCAAGGGAGACGTACCGGCGATTGACGGCGTCACCTTTGTGGACGACCTGACCCCTTATATCGAAAGAAAACTGTTTACCGTCAATACGGGGCATGCGATGATTGCCTACCTGGGCTATGTGCGGGGCTACGAAACCATCGCGCAGGCGATCCGGGACGAATCTGTCTATTGGGCGGCCCGGGGGGCATTGGAAGAGTCGGGTGCCATGCTCGTCGCCAAACACGGTTTTGATCACACCGAGCATGAGCACTATATTCAAAAAATCCTGAGCCGCTTTGAAAATCCATATATATCGGACGAAGTGACACGCGTCGGGAGATCCCCGCTGCGCAAGCTGTCCCCGGATGACCGGTTGGTCGGCCCCGCCCGACAGGCGCTTGCGTACCACATACAGCCGACACATCTGGCGATGGGGATTGCGGCCGCGCTGCAATTTGACTATCCGGAAGATCAGGAGGCCCGGGAATTGGCCGCCAGCATCCGGGATCAAGGGATCGAACACACCATCACCACCTATATGGGAATTCCCCAGGACTCGCCGCTGTTTGGCCTGATCATGAACCAGTGGAAGGACCTGCAATCGAATAAAGGATAACGTGGGATAAACGCAAGCCAGCCGATTCCGGGAGAAGAACGGCTGGCTTGCTTTGTCACAGAAGAAAGTTCTTTATCGAGCTTAAGCGACGAAGTAAGGTTGGGGCCCCCGCCGACACCAGCAAGAGACCCCATTCGGCAAAGCATCGCTATCGCCGAGTGGGTGGAGCGTTCGCTTGAGTCGGCGGGGTTTTGTCCGGCTGCTGTATCAACATGATCGGTGCTGTGAAACATGGTAAGATGGAGTGGCAACCACGTGCAAGGGAGAGTGTGAGCAGGGATGGACAAGGTCATGTTTATCGAAATCGGCATGGGAATCGATCTTCATGGACAAGATGTGACGAAGGCGGCGGTCAGGGCCGTGCAAAACGCGATCCATCATAACTCGATGCCTGGCTTACGGTCGGTACTTCCTGGCAACGACATCCGGAACATGAAAGTGCATGTCAGGCTGGCCGTGCCGGCAGACAAGGAGAAGCTGGACCTGGATGCCGTGAAAGCGGTGCTGCCTTACGGTCAGGTATCGTTTGAGGTGATCGATGGAGGCATGCTGACCACGAGCGGTGTTGTACTGGCAGACAAGGAAGACAAAAACGACCTGGTCTATGTCGTGATCGCAGCGGTGGAAGTGGGATACTGATCGATACTGATCCGACCGGTGTGTGGAGGCCTGCTGCGGCAGGCCCAATCACTTGTATGTAATTATATACCGGGTACATTAATGATCTTGATTCATGAAAAGAATTGAGATATTCTTTTTCTTTAGGGAAACTACCAAATGAGGAAAGGATACTCCTATGACTGCTCAACAACATCGCTTTGACATCGTCATCGTTGGAGGAGGGCTGGCCGGTTTATCGGCGGCCGCGTACCTGTCACACAAGGGAAAAAAGGTTGCCGTCCTGGAGCGCGGGGTATTGGGAGGCAGGGCCGTTACGCTGCCCATCAAAGGCTTTCATTTTAACTTTGGGGCCCATGCGATTTATGGGCGCGATACTTCCATGCTGCGCTACTTTGAAAAAGAACTGGGGCTCTCCATCGATTGGCGGGATTTCCAGCCAAGCAAGGCGAAATACGATTTGGGAGACGAAGTGACGGATGTGCCCGCCAACATACAGGGATTGTTCCGCACGAAACTGCTGATGGGGCTTGACAAGGTCTCCTTCACGTTCAACATTCTCAAAACCATGCTGAAACTGGAGACGGGTCATCCGCACCTGTCCATCCAGAAGTGGCTGGAGAAAAAGGAAGTGGCCGAAGATGTGCGTGAAATGATGCTGACGCTGGCATCTTCCAACTTCTTTACCAAGGAACCGGAAAACATTCCGTCCGATGTATTTTTCCGCTACTACTCCCGGCTGTTCCTCACCAATAAGCCGGTGGCCTATATCGGGGGCGGCTGGCAGGCCTTGATCCAGGAATTTGTCCGGGTCATTGAAGAACACGGCGGCGCGATCTTTACCAAAACCAAGGTGGAACGCGTCTCCTTTGAGAACGACCGGATCACGGCGGTTCACGCGGGGGAAGAGAGCTTTTCCGCCAAGCAGTTTATCATGTGCATACCGCCGAAGGAGCTGGACAAGGTCATGCAGGGCTCCAAAGTGGAAGGGATTGTGAAGCATTACGCCAAATACGATCCCACCTATGTGATGGTGTACGATATCGGGCTGAAAAGGCGGATCGAGAGCCCATATACCTACATCTACGACAAGCAAAACAACATGTTTATCACGGATATTTCCTATTATGATACCAGCTGCACACCCGAGGGCGGACAGCTGCTGCAGGCGACGGCTTATCTTCGCCAGGAAGACATGGGAAACAAGGACGTGCTGGAAGCCTGCAAGGAAAAAATGGAGCAGCTGTACGACAAGCATTTTCCGGGCTGGCGGGAGGAACTGGTTGTCCCTCGGATATCGCAGCGCGCGGTGGTGCAGGAGATCAAGTGGACGATGCATCAGCAGGCCATGCCGATTTTCTTCCCCGAATACCGCAACCTGTTTTTTGCGGGAGACTGGTGCCAGGGGCAGGGGCAGCTGTCGGAGCTCTCCTTCTCCAGCGCGTTTGCCGCTTGCGACATGATCCTGCAGCACTAGCAAAGAAAATGGATAGAGAAACAGCCCGAACGCTGTTTGCTCTATCCATTTTTTTGCCTAAAGGAGTTATTGGTTCACGGGTTCATAAATCGCTTCCCAGCCGGCCGGGGTGACGAACAGGCGGATCGCCTTGATCTTCCGGTCGTCCATCAGCGTGAAATAGTGGCGGTAGTAGGACGGTACGGAGATCAGATCGCCCGGCTCCAGCTCCACGTCGAAGTAGCGGCCATCTTTCCCCTTGATGGCGAAGATGCCGTGGCCGTCCACGCAGAAGCGGCATTCGTCGTCCGTATGGTGATGCTCGTGGTCAAACTTTTTCAGCAGCGCATCCAGGTTGGGGGTGTTTTCGGACAGTACGACGATGTCAGCGGTGATATAGCCGCGGCGGGCGCTGATGTCGTCGATTTCCGGCCTGAACGCCTCGATGATCTGCTGTTTTTCCTCGTCGGTCAGGTTGTAGTTGTTCCGGAGATTGTCATCCAGACGGTCTACCCCCCAGTGCTCGTAGATGACTTCCTGCGAGTTCAGGAATGCCTCCACTTCCTCCTTGCCGGTGATGTACTCATTCGTGTCGTGAAAACGTACTTTTGCCATTTTTCATCCCATCCTTTCTGAATGATTAAGATATGGTAGGCACCGCGGCGTGGCGCAGCTGCAGCCAACGCAGGTGATACTCGAACAAAAATTCAAAAGACTCCAGATGGCGCTTCGCTTCGAAATCGTTCGCCCCCCAGGCGTAAATGCCGTGGTTCCGGATCAGGACGCCGGGGATCTCCGGCGTAATCACCTTGCCGATGGCGTCTGCCAGCTTGGGGATGTCGGCATAGTTCTCCACGATGGGCACCGAGATGCGGGCGTTTTCCTCCCAGATGCCCAGCCCCTTGATCAGCTCCTGCCCCTGGATGGTAAAGGCCCGCTGGCCGAAGTAAAGCTCGGAGATCAGGTTGTTGCCGAGGGTGTGCACATGGAAGCAGGCGCCGGCCTGGGGGATGCGTTTGTACACCACCGCGTGAATCAGGGTCTCCGCGGAAGGCTTCAGTGCGGTCGGCTCCACCGGTTTGGCGTCGCCGTCCACGATCAGATAATCTTCGGGAGTGAGCTTTGTTTTATCCTTGCCGCTCGCCGTGACGGCAAACAGCAGCGGATCGTCGGCCAGCTTGATCGACAGGTTGCCGCTGGTGCCGGGGAACCAGTCCCGTTTGGCAAAGGCGAGCTTCACCTCGTCCAGGCGTTTGAATGCGTCGATGCGCTTCTCCAATGTAGGCGTCATCGGGTTTCTACCTCCAGTCCGGCGTGCAGGGAGTCCAGGATCGCGATCACATCGTGGAATGTGGCAAACGGTTTGTACGGCAGCCCCAGCTCCGCGCATTTTTTCTCCAGGAAGGAGCGGGCGATGACGAAGTCTGCGATCTTGGCCCCTGCCAGATCCGTGATGCTGTCGCCGATGACGACGCGGAAGCAGGTGTCCGGATCGTAACGGCGGATAATGGTGGTTTTGCACATGCCGCAGTCGTTGTGGCAGTGCTCGTCGCAGGCGTGCGGCCAGGTGATCGTGATGGTCTCGCCGCTGAAATCGCTGCCGTTGCAGTAGATGGGGCCGCGCAGATTGAACGGCGCGAGGATGGGATCGACGAAGAAGTCGATGCCGCCGCTGGTGATCAACAGTTCGATCCCCCGCTCGTCGCAAAAGCGGACGAACTCGGCAAACCCGGGGCGAATCCTGGCTTCCTGCACGATAAATCGCGTGATCTCGTCTTTCAGCGCAGAGGGGAGCAGGGAGAACAGTTTGCCCACGCCTTCGCGGACGCTGATCTTCTGCCCGAGAATCTGTTCCGTGAGGGCTTCCCACTCGGGCGGAGCGAACCTGCGCATGATGGCGACGATGTTGTCTTTTTCCGTGATGGTGCCGTCGAAGTCGCAGAAGAGGACCAGCTTCCTGCTCACCGTCCGCCACCCCACTTGGCCAGGGCTGCGGCGAGCGGTTCGGAACTCTCCGCTGCTTCCGCGAGCGGCTTGCCGGCAACCGCTGCGGCGATCGCCGCGACGAACGCCTGCCCGCCGGCGGCCGCGCCGCCCGGATGGCCGTGGATTCCTCCGCCCGCATTTACCACCTGATCATTGCCAAAGTCGGCGTACAGCTGCGGCACCAGACCGGGATGAATGCCTGCGGACGGCACCGGGAACGAGCGTTTCAGCCCGATGTCGGTCGACGTCAGATTGCCGGCCAACTGCAGGGCCTCGGCCTTCTCCATCGCCACACTGCCGTAGGGGGAAGGGAAGAGAACCAGGTCCGCACCGGCGAGGCGCGTCAGCTTGCCCAACAGCAGCGGCGCGGCGATGCCGTAATCCGGCGAGGGATAGAAAGCGCCCGCCAGCGCCGGATGGGCCATTAACGGCACCGTGACATCGGGATCGGCCGCGAGCCGGTGCAGGGCATCGAACCCGTACGCCAGCACATTGAACAACAGGCAGTCGGCACCGGCTTCCACCGCCCGTTTCGCCCGGTCGTTCAGCTCGTGGACGGGGCCGGTCAAATTGGCGGCGTAGAGCACCGGTTTACCGGTCTTCTCCTGGGTTTCCCGGGCGATCTGCCTGAACGCCCTGATCCGCTCCAGAAACGGCGCCCGATCATCCGCAAAGAAAATTTCGTCATCTTTAACCAGATCGACACCGCCCTCCGCCTGGGCGCGGAACTGCGTTTTCAGATCATCGAAGGGAAGACCGAGGCATGCTTTGAAGATGCTCATCAGCAGGGGACGGTCAAATACCCCCAGGCGCTCCCGGATGCCGTCGATCCCGTATTTGGGGCCGGGAAAGGCTGTGAAAAACGAGGGAGGGAACTGAATGTCAACCAGTTTGATCCTGCCGTCCATGGAAAGCTTGCCGAAGACGCCGGTCAACAGCGACGGAATATCCGGCGTGAAGTTGCGCACCGGGTAGCTGACGGTGATCAGGCCGCGCGTTTCCCCGTTCCCCAGCTGTTCCAACGGTTCCGCCTTGACCGCTTCGCCCAGGTAAGGGCGCAGTTCCGCCTGCTTGGCGGCCGGCAGATCGGTCCAGGAGCCTACGGTCATGCCGACGGCGATGGCTTCCGCTTTTTTGGAAAGGTCTTTTGCTTGCGTCAGATAGGTAACGGTAATGCGTTCTTCGCTCATGCCCAACAGGCCTCCTTGCCAAGTAAAAAAGCCTCCCTGCGAGAAGGAGGCGCTGCGCTGCTTGCTGTCAGTTCTCCTCTCATCTCTCAGCCAACCACCCGTCAAGTGATCGCTGCAGGATTTAGCACCGTTTCGTCATCCGTATCGGATCACGCCGGTTGCCGGGCATCATCGGGCCAGTCCCTCAGCCATCTCGCGATAAGAGTATGTGTTTCGTTTCGATATGAAGCTCACTGCATTGCGTTACCCCCATCATATGACGTCCCCAAATGGGAAGTCAACCCCGATTTTCACCGGGAAACACTTTGGGCGCAAAAAGGGTGTTGACAGCCGTCTGCCAGGAATGTATGATTCAAACTAACATGAGCACCCGAACGGCAGACCCTGGTACGCTGCCGTTCGGGTCCCGGAAAAACCGCATAAGCTTGGATACCTTATCCAGAGAAGGTGGAGGGACTGGCCCGATGAAACCCGGCAACCGACACGCGCTACCGGCAGGAGCGCTGTGCACGGTGCTAATTCCTGCAGAAACAAAAGTTCTGGAAGATAAGGGGGAGACAAAGCGCAAGCGCGTAAGAGACGACCTCTTTTCTTCAACGGAAAAGAGGTCTTTTTGATTTTCCACATCCAACATTTGCAACCGATGCAAGAGGGGAGATAGAGAGCATGGCGTATCGTGCATTAACGGAGCAAGAGGCGGTCGCGTACGTGAAAGGCATTCCCGATCTGTTCGACCAGGGAGCGGAGCTGACGAGTCGCGAGATCGGGGACGGCAACCTGAACCTGGTGTTTCATATCCGGGAGGAAGCAACGGGGAAAAGCGTCATCGTCAAGCAGGCCCTGCCTTATGCCCGCGTTGTGGGGGAATCCTGGCCGCTGACGGTCGACCGGGCGCGGATCGAAAGCGAGGCGCTGCGCCTGCAAGCCAAATTTGTGCCCGATCTGGTGCCGAAGGTATACGCCTTCGACGGGGAACTGGCCCTGACCGTGATGGAGGACGTCAGCGACCACGTCCTGATGCGCAAGGGACTGATCCAGGGCAACCGGTATCCGCTGTTCGCCAAGCAGATCGGCCGGTTCCTGGCCCATACGCTCTTTTTCACATCCGATCTAGGCGCCCATCCCTATGAGAAAAAAGCGCTGGTCGGAAAATTCATTAATCCGGAATTGTGCAAAATTACGGAAGATCTCGTCTTTACCGATCCTTACGAGGATGCGCCGACCAACAACTTCAACCCGCTGATTCGTCCGCAGGTGGAGGAGATCTGGCGGCATGCCGCGCTGAAGCGGGAGATCGCCGAGCTGAAATACGGCTTTTTGACACGGGCCGAAGCGCTGCTGCACGGCGACCTGCATACAGGCAGCATCTTTGTCACCGAGACCAGCACCAAGGTGATCGATCCGGAGTTTGCGTACTACGGGCCGATCGGGTTCGACATCGGGGCCGTGATCGCCAACCTGCTGCTGAACTACGCCGGTCAGCACGGCCTGAAGCCCGATCCCGAGGATCGCGCATCGTACCGGAACTACCTGCTGGAGACGGTGGAAAACGTATGGAACGAATTCGTCTCCCAGTTCGTGCAGCTGTGGCACAAGCAGGCGAAAGAGCGGAGTGCCCATGTCGAAGGCTTCTGGCAGTCGTATGTGAACAGGCTGCTCGCCGATGCCGCCGGCTATGCCGGATGCAAGATCCTGCGCCGCGTCATCGGGCTGGCCGGTGTCGCCGATCTGAACAGCATCGCGGATGAGCGGGTGCGGGCGGAAGCGGAGCGTCTGGCGCTGGCAATCGGGCAGGCCCTGATTCTGGAGCGCAGAACGCTCAGCGAAGCGGCTGACATCACTGAGATCGTGCGCCGGGAGACGGCACGCTTTTATCAGGAGGCAACAACGGTATGACAACCACGACCCGTCTGACTCCCGTGAAGTGGGACGAGGACAGACTGCTGCTATTGAATCAAACCCTGCTGCCGACAGAGACGGTTTATCTGTCCCTCACCAGCATCGAGGAGGTCTGGGCGGCGATTCGTCATCTACAGGTGCGCGGCGCCCCCGCGATCGGGATGGCGGCGGCCTATGGCCTGTATCTCGGAATCCGGGACAGCAGGGAAGAGACGTTTGAATCCTTTTGGGGACAAGTGGCGGAGCGGGCGGCATATCTGGCCACCGCCCGTCCGACGGCCGTCAACCTTTTCTGGGCGCTGGACCGCCTGAAGGAGCGGGTGCGGCAGGAGGCAGGCAAGTCGGTGGCGGAGATCAAGGCGGCGGTGCTCGCCGAAGCGCTGGCCATCCAGCGGGAAGACGAAGAGGTATGCCGCCGCATCGGCGAGCATCTGCTAACCCTCCTGCATGACGGGATGGGGGTATTGACCCACTGCAATCCCGGCGCGCTGGCGACGGCGGCTTATGGGACGGCGACCGCCCCGTTCTATCTGGCGAAGGAGCGCGGATGGAACCTGAAGGTGTACGCGGATGAAACCCGGCCGGTGCTGCAGGGAGCGCGCCTGACGGCATATGAACTGCAGCAGGCGGGCATCGATGTGACGCTGATCTGCGACAACATGGCGGCCATGGTCATGGCCCAGGGAAAGGTGCAGGCCGTGATCGTCGGCACCGACCGGGTGGCGGCCAACGGGGACGTCGCCAACAAGATCGGCACCTACGGCGTAGCCGTACTGGCGCATGCGCACGGGATTCCGTTTTATGTCGCGGCCCCGCTCTCTTCCATCGACCTGGAAACGCCGACGGGTGCGGAGATTCCGATTGAAGAACGTCCCGCGGAGGAGATTACCCGCGGCTTCGGCAAACAGACGGCTCCGGAGGGGATCAAGGTGTACAATCCGGCGTTTGACGTCACCCCCGCCCGTTTGATTACGGCCATCGTGACGGAAACCGGCATTTACAAGCCGGAAGAGATCGCGCAGGCGAAAAAATAACGAGCGACACAGCGAAACGTCCGTTTTCCCGGGGGAAGACGGACGTTTCCGCATCATTCATCAACCAGCCGGTTCAGCAATCGAACAAACCGGGGTAGTTCATTTTCCAGCTTGGAGAAGAAGGCGAGGTCGGCTTCCTCCACGATCTTCACCGCTTGGGAAACAATGCGTTCCCCTTGGGTGGTCAGGGTAATGAGGTTGGCTCGCGTGTCTTTCGGATGGGGGGTTCGCTTGATATAGTTTTTCTTCTCCAGCGTGCGCAGCACCTGGGAGGTCATCATCACGTCCACTTTGGCGTGCTGGGCCAACTGGACCTGGGTAACGCCCATTCTCTCGTTCTGGCCACTGAGCCACCAGCACGAAGCCAGCAGTACAAACTGAACATGGGTGAGATCCACACGCTGCAAAGCATGCCGAATATGCTTCTGCCAGGTATTCGTCACCTGCCAAAGCAGAAAACCGGGACTTTCACTTGGTTTGTCAAAAATCGAGTCCATACATTCCTCCAACGTCAATCCCCATGGCCTGTGAGATGATTAAGAAGTCATCCCGATCAATTTCAAAGTGCCCCGTGCGAAAGCGGTATCCCCAATGCGGATTCCCCTTGGTGAAGCTGAGGCGGTCCAACAAGTTCCGGATCGGAACCTCCTTACATGCATAATAATCGATGTTGCGGCGAAAGGGAATGAACGATGCGCTCATGGGGAACTCGTACACGTCATGATCCCGAACTCTCCCAATCGCGGTAAATGCCTGCAAAGGTTGGCCGGAGTGAAGATCCGTTTTGGGGGAATAGTAGATGAGCCAATCTCCCGGTTTCATGCGCTTCAAGGGAGCGGCCTTCCCATGGCACAACTGGGCAAAGCCGCCTTCCACGCCCTTTCGGACATGAGATTTCGAAACGACGCCGATCCAGAAACGAACGCCATCGGAGTTCACATCGTTCCCCTGCCTGTCCGTTCCATTTGTTGAGCCATCGCTGCAAGTGCCGCAACGGCATGAGGAAGGCCGTGGGCAATCCCTTCGCCGATCTGCGGGCCGAGCGCCTCGGCGTTTGCCCCGGAAATCAGCACCGTGTGCGTCACGCGTGTACCGTTTTCCAGCGGCTCCAGCTCATGTGTGAACGTTATCGTAATCCCGGCTCCGGGAATGGCCGTTACATCCGAAAAACGCTGCAGCGGCTTTACCTCCGCAATGACAAATTCCAGGGCATCCTGTCCTTTCGGCTGCAACATGCCTTTTGTTCCCTCTTTGAATTCTCCAAAAAGTTCAGCGTTCTCAATGCCTTCATCCCATTGTTGCCACGTATGGACGTCTTGATAAAGCTTCCAAATGGTTTCCGCTTTGGCCGCTGTCGTTACGCTGTGTGCAAATTTCCACATGCCGCATCGCTCCATTCATCATTTTATATTTGTGCTTATAATAAGTGTATTTATAATATGTGTCAAGATAACATGCGCCGGTGGCGAAATGGACATCCGCATCCTTGCGTCTGACCCCGACTTCCGGATTCACGCTTGCGCAAACAGGGGGGAGGTGCTACAGTACGGGAAATACGTTATTTCCATATTGAGGGAGGGGTGGAAATGGAGTACATCAGCTTCGCCGCCGACGCTTATCTGAAGGTGCTGGACAGATCCGACGCCCGGGCCATGTACAGCCTGACAAACCGCAACCGGAGCTACCTGCGGCAATGGCTTCCCTGGGTGGATGGCGTCACGTGTCTGGAAGATAGCGCCCGCTTTATCGACATCACGATCCAGCAGCGTCACAGACAGCAGGGGATCCACTGCGGCATCTGGTACAAGGGGGAACTGGCCGGCGTCCTGGGCGTTCACGCCATCAACTGGCCGAACCGGCGCACCGCCATCGGATACTGGCTCGGGGAGGAGTTTCAGGGACGGGGATTGATGACGAGAGCGGTGGCCGCCTATCTGGACAACCTGGTGTTCGGCCGCTGGCAGCTTAACCGGGTGGAGATCGCCGCCGCCACGGAAAACCGGAAAAGCAGGGCCATTCCCGAGCGGCTGGGTTTCCGGTTGGAGGGCATCCTGCGCTGCAACGAATTTCTCTACGACCACTACGTCGACCATGCCGTGTACGGGCTGCTCGCGTCAGAATGGCGCACGAACGGCTAGCACATCCTACGTGATTTTTTTGATTTTCCGATACAGGGTATTGCGGCCGATCCCCAGCATCCGGGCCGCCTGCGCAATATTTCCATCCGCTGCCTTCAGGGCAGCAAGAATCGTTTCATGTTCAACCGCTTCGAGAGAATGAGACGCTTTCTCGCCATTTTTGGCGAGGCTGTTCAGAATATAGGGAGGGAAGTGGCGGATCCCGATGCACTCTCCCTGAGACAGAAAAGCTGCTTGCCTCAAGGCGGCGATCAATTCCCGCACATTGCCCGGCCATTCATACTGTTCAATTAATTTTTTGGCTTCCTGGGAGAGAGACAGCGCCACGCCCCCCAACTCCTTCGCCACCGTTTCAAGCAGATGCTCGGCCAACACCAGACGATCGTTCCGTTTGCGCAGGGGCGGCAGCACGATATTGATCCCCTGCAGACGATAAAACAGGTCCGCCCGAAACCGGCCTTCCTGCACTTCCTGCCATAAATCCTTGTGGGTGGCGGCAATAATCCGCACATCCACCTGGATCGGTCGGACACCGCCGACCCGGGTCAAGGTGAATTCTTGCAGCACGCGCAGGAGAGCAACCTGTACATCGGGGGGCATCTCCGCGATTTCATCGAGAAACAGGGTTCCGCCGTTGGCCATCTCGATCTTTCCGGGATGGCCGGTTTGCTTTGCTCCCGTGAAGGCGCCCGCTTCGTATCCGAACAGTTCACTTTCCATCAAGCTTCGGGCAATCGCTCCGCAATTGAGTGCGACAAAAGGCCTGCCGGATCGGGGGCTTGCCGCATGAATCGCTTGGCTGACCATCTCCTTGCCGGTTCCGCTTTCCCCGGTGATCAGGATGCTGTACTCGGTTGCGGCCGCCCTTTTCGCCAGCTGAAGGGCGGTCTGGAAATCGGGATCGCTGCCGAAAATATCGGCAAACGTATATTTGATCGAGCTGTTCCCGCTTGTTTGCGCTGGTTTTGCCGCTTTTTTGGCGCTGTCTTCACGGTAGGCGATGAGCGGAGGACGAGTATCCATCAGCAGCGATCCTACCAATTTGCTTGTCCGGTCATGCGCCTTACAGATAACATGCACCTCCTGGGAAGAACAGCTGCCCGACCTTTGCAGCAGCAGTTCGGCACCGGTGATCAGCTCGGAAAGCGGCCTTCCCGCCAGCTTTGCAGCATGCAGATGGAACAAGGAGCGGGCTTCCCGGTTGGCTCCGGTAATAACCCCTTCTTCATTGACGGCCAGCAGCGCAGGATGGCGGTTATCCTGTTCCGGATACAGCGCGAGAACCACCTGCCGGTCAGGACGGTTGATCAGCAGCCAATCCTCGACGTTGCGCGCCATCACATCGATCATGGCCAGCACGGAGGGGTGATATTCCTTGTGGTATCCGCTTATGTCCAGAACCGCGAGCAGGTCGCCGGAGGGGTCGAAAATGGGCGAGGCTGCACAGAACAGAAAGCGGTTCTCCTCGCAATAATGATCCGTCCCCAAGACGGCCAGCGGCTGCTTCTCGGCGATGACCGTACCGATTGCGTTTGTTCCCTTTACCTGTTCGGCCCAGCATGCCCCTTTGGATAAATGCACTTTTTGGGCATCGCTGACAAACGCAGGGTCCCCCATGTTTTCCAGAATGTACCCGGACGAATCGGAGACGAGCACCATGGAATGGGAGGTTTTCAACCAGCCGTACAACCGTTCCAGGGTCGGGGTGATGCTGTGCAAAAACTGCCGCCGCTCTTTTCGGTACCGTTCCAGTTCCGCAGCTTCCAGAATGGCTTCTTCCGATTTTGCCGGATTGACCCCGTACATTCTGCTCCGTTCCCAAGACAGTTTCAATGAAGGATTGATGGGTGCCAACATATCCATCACCTCTGTCAAAATATTCCTACTATTACCTTAACATACTTGTTCTCCTGATGGGGGGAGAAAAATATGCAGCCAGTGAGGTTGTTCCAAAATGGAACGCGCCCGTGCCGTTATGGAACACGAAAAGGAGAGAGAGGAGAAAAAAAGCAGGTTTCTGTAAGCGGTTTCAGCTTGGCACGGTTATTGCTTTTTTCTGGCAGGTGAAAGTCACATTTTAATCCAGAATGGGGGGAGTTGTCATGAAAACAGATACTGCTGTTGAACTTGATCCACGCGTCCAGTCCTTTCTTGAAAGCGGTATCCAAAAATTATTCATTGGAGGTGAATTTGTCGAATCAATCTCGGGAAAAACGTTTGACAGCCTGAATCCCGCGACAGGCGAAGTGCTGGCGCACGTCTATGAAGCGGACCAACCGGATGTGGAACGGGCCGTGCAAGCGGCTGAGCGGGCGCTGGCGGGTCCCTGGTCGAAGCTGACGGCAAGCGAACGCGGACGGCTGCTCTGGAAGCTGGCGGACCTCATGGAGGAACATGCCGAAGCGCTGGCGCAGCTGGATACCCTCGACAACGGCAAGCCGATTCGCGAGACGCGCAGTGCCGATGTGCCGCTGGCGATTGACCATTTCCGCTATTATGCCGGATGGGCAACCAAGATTCATGGCGAAGTGATTGAAAATTCGGTAAGCAATCACATGTTCACGTATACCCGCCGCGAACCGGTGGGTGTCGTCGGCCAGATTATTCCATGGAATTTTCCACTGCTGATGGCGGCCTGGAAGCTGGGGGCCGCTCTGGCAACCGGTAATGCGGTCGTGATGAAAACGGCCGAGCAAACACCGCTTACCGCCTTGTACCTGGCCCGCTTGATCCGGGAGGCCGGGTTCCCAGATGGCGTCGTCAACATTTTGTCAGGCTTCGGTCCGACGGCGGGTGCGGCCATTGTCAAACACCCGCGGATTCGGAAAGTAGCGTTTACCGGTTCCACGGAAGTCGGCAAAACCATCATGAGGGAAGCGGCTGATAACCTGAAACGGGTTTCCCTGGAACTTGGCGGAAAATCGCCCAATATCATCTTCCCGGATGCCGATTTCTCGAAAGCCATTCCCGGCGCCTTGATGGGGATTTTCTTCAATCAGGGGCAGGTATGTTGTGCCGGTTCACGTTTGTTTGTGCATAAAAAAGTGTACGACAACTTCCTGTCCGACATGAGCAGTTTCGCCGCGAAGATCAAACAGGGACCGGGGCTGGACGAATCGACGGAAATCGGGCCGCTGGTATCAGAGGAACAGTTTAACCGGGTCTCCTATTATCTCGAAAAAGGAAAGGAAGAAGGGGCCGTTCCCCTCACCGGCGGAGAACCGCTTTCCGGTCCGGGGTACTTTGTGCCGCCTACGATCTTCACCAACGTGCGGGATGGCATGACGATCAGCAAGGAGGAGATCTTTGGGCCGGTTGTGGCAGCCCTCCCGTTTGACGATGAGGAACAGATCGCCGATGTCATCCGCCGCGCCAACGACAGCGAATACGGGCTGGCTGCCGGTGTATGGACGTCTGATGTGCGCAAGGCTCATCGGGTCGCGCATGCCCTGGAAGTGGGGACCGTATGGGTAAACTGCTACAATGCGTTTGACGCCGCCGTTCCGTTTGGCGGTTACAAGCAATCCGGATTCGGACGCGAAATGGGAAGCTACGCGCTGGAACTGTATACCCAGGTAAAAGCCGTTTGGATGAATCTCGATTAATATATTAGATAGGAGTGTTTGGTAGATGAAAGCAGCGGTTGTCAATCAATTCCATCAGGAGCTGAAAATCACGGAGGTACCTGTTCCTGAAATCGGATATGGCGAGGTGCTGGTAAAGATTAAAGCGTGCGGCGTGTGTCACACCGATCTGCATGCTGCGCACGGGGACTGGCCGGTCAAGCCGAAGCTCCCGTTGATCCCCGGCCACGAAGGGGTGGGCGTCGTCCATGCAGTCGGCGAGGGTGTAACCTCGCTGAAAGTGGGGGATCGCGTTGGCATTCCCTGGCTGTACTCCGCTTGCGGCGAATGCGAGTATTGCTTGACGGGATGGGAAACGCTGTGCAAGAGCCAGCTGAACGCCGGGTACTCCGTGGACGGCGGATATGCCGAGTATTGCAAGGCACCTGCCGCTTATGTGGCCAAAATTCCCGACAACCTCAGCTTTGAAGAGGCAGCCCCCATCTTTTGCGCCGGTGTGACCACCTACAAGGCGTTAAAGGTGACGGAGGCGAAACCGGGGGATTGGGTCGCGATATACGGCATCGGTGGACTGGGGCACGTGGCGCTTCAATATGCAAAAGCGATGGGATTCAATGTGATTGCCGTCGATATCCAGGATGAGAAGCTGAAGCTGGCCAAAGAGTTGGGCGCTGATCTTACCGTAAACAGCAGGGCTGCCGACCCGGTTCAGGAGATTGCGGAGAAGGTCGGAGGGGCTCATGCGGCCGTAAGCGTAGCCGTAACCAAGAAGGCGTTCGAACAAGCTTATCGTTCTGTAAGGCGCGGCGGAACCCTGGTCGTGGTTGGTCTCCCCAATGACGAACTGCCCATTCCGATTTTTGACACGGTGTTGAATGGCGTGACGGTGCGAGGCTCCATCGTCGGTTCCCGCAAAGACTTGCAGGAAGCGCTGGATTTTGCGGCACGGGGCAAGGTGAAAACCATCATCGAGACCCAGCCCCTGGAAAAGATCAACGAGGTCTTCAGCCGCATGGAAAAAGGGCAAATTAACGGCCGGGTTGTCTTGACACTGGAGTAGAGGCGCGTTTGAGATTCAATTGACAAAAAAATGCAGGTCATTTACAATTCGTGGGAAAAGGGTTGCGTTTGACGCATCCCTTTCTTTTGTTGTCGGAATTGGGGTGAGTAGCATGCAGACCTTGCTGCAATTATCGTGGTTCTTCCGCACGTACTGGAAACGATATGCGTTGGGCGTTGCCTTCCTGTTTCTGATTGACGTGCTGATGCTGTGGCCGCCGCGGCTGATCGGGGAAACGGTCGACCGGATCCGCAACGGATCGTTGACGTCAGCCGGTCTGAGCGCTACGGTTTTCATTCTGCTCGGGCTGGGCCTTGTGCTGTACCTGATGCGCTTTTTGTGGCGGTATTTGCTGTTTGGCGGTTCGCTGATTCTGGAACGGACGCTGCGGCAGCGGCTGTTCGCCCACCTGACGCGGTTGACGCCATCGTTTTACCACCGCCATCGCACCGGGGACTTGATGGCGATTGCCACCAACGACATTCCGGCGATTGAACAGACAGCGAGCGTTGGTGTTTTGACCTTGGTCGATTCTTTGTTTATGACGCTTCTGACGCTGTCGATGATGATGGTGACGATCGATTGGCGCTTGACGCTCGCCGCCCTGGTCCCGATGCCGTTTCTTGCCTGGGCCACCGCTTACTACGGCAGGCTTCTGCACGAACGGTTTTACCTGGCTCAGCAAGCGTTCGGGACGATGAACGATCATGTCCAGCAGTCCATCTCCGGCGTGCGGGTGCTGCGCGCGTTTGTCCAGGAAGAGAAGGACGTGGAAGCGTTCCGGCGGGTCAGCGAGGAGACCCTGGAGCGCAACGTCAGCGTTTCCCGCATCGACGCGCTGTTTGAGCCGACCATTGCCGTCATCATCGGCTTCAGTTTCCTGATCGGGTTGGGTTATGGCACGTATCTCGTGTTTCACAGCGATATTTCTCTCGGGGATCTGGTTGCCTTCCATCTCTATCTGGGGCTGTTGATCTGGCCGATGTTTGCGTTCGGCTGGTTGATGAACATTTTGCAGCGAGGCAGCGCTTCCCATAAACGGCTGCAAGAGCTGTTCGCCGAGCGTCCCGATGTGGCCGATGCGGCGGAGCCGGTCACAGAGTTGCCCTCCAGCACGGTGGAGGCCCGCCGGTTTACGTTTACGTATCCCGGTGCGGAAAAACCGGCGTTGACGGACATCACCTTTTTCCTGCGGGAAGGGGAGACGCTGGGCATTGTCGGACGTACGGGGAGCGGAAAATCCACCCTTTGCCGCGCGCTGCTGCATCTGTACCCGGTAGAACCTGACGCGCTGTATATCTCCGGCGTCCCGATGGAAAAGATCGCGTTATCCGCGCTGCGGCAAAAAATTGCCTACGTGCCGCAGGAACATCTGTTATTTTCCCGCACGATTGAAGCCAACGTGGTATTCGGCAAACCCGGCGCTTCCCGGGAAGAGGTGCTGAAGGCCTTGGAACAGGCGGAGATGGGCAGCGATTTGTCGCAGTTTGCCGCAGGGGTGGAGACAATGGTGGGGGAGAAAGGCGTGACCCTTTCCGGGGGACAAAAACAGCGGATCTCCATTGCGCGGGCCCTGCTGCTCGATGCCGACATCCTGATCCTCGACGACAGTCTTTCCGCCGTCGACGCCCGCACGGAGGAACGAATCCTGCACCATCTGCGGGAGCAGCGAGCGGGCAAGACGACGATTATTACGGCCCATCGTCTGTCTGCCGTCCAGCATGCCCAGATGATTCTGGTGCTGGACGAGGGACGGATCGTGGAGCGGGGGACCCACGAGGAATTGATGGAGCGAAACGGCTGGTACGCGGAGCAGTACCGTCGTCAGAAAATGGAACAAATCGTGGCCGGTGAGGCATAGAGAGGAGAGAAACATGAGCGGGCAAAGCGTTTGGCGCCGGCTGGCGGGCTTCGCCATGCCGTTTCGCCGGCATATTTTGGGCGCGCTGCTGCTGTTGCTGCTGGGCACCAGTGCCGAACTGGCCGGTCCTTTTGTGGCCAAAATCATGATCGATAACCATATTCTCGCCATTCAGCAAAAGTGGTACCGGTTTGATCACCAACCGGTCGATCAGGAGGCACAGCCTGTCGGCGTAGCGATTGACGATGCCTATTACGTGCGGGAGGATTGGCTGCCTGCACTGGCCCCGACGGAGGATGCGGGCAAGGCAAAAGTCGTGCAAATCGTCATGGAAGGCACGGTTTATAAGGTGGAGGACCGACAGCTGACCAAGGATCAGGTATTCGCGCTTTACAGCCGCGACGTGGTGCCGATCCTTGTCCTGACAGCCGGTTACGCCGTGCTGATTCTGCTCAGCGCCGGATTTAACTACATCCAGCTGATCACCCTGCAAACCATTGCGCAGCGCATCATCCAGCGCATGCGGATGAAGTTGTTTACCCATCTGCAAAAGCTGCCGATCAGCTTCTTTGACAGAACGCCTGTCGGCCAGCTGGTCTCCCGGGTGAGCAACGATACGGAAGCGATTCGCGAACTGTACGTCAGCGTGCTCGCGACGTTTGTCCAAAACGGCATCTACCTGATCGGCATTCTCGTTGCGTTATTTGTCATGCAGCCGGAACTGGCCCTGTTCTGCTGTCTGACGGTACCGCTGATCGCCGTGCTGATTGTCACCTACCGGTACTACAGCTCGCGCTACTACGCGATGATCCGCAGCCGTTTGAGCGACATGAACGCCACGATCAACGAGATGATCCAGAATATGACGGTCGTGCAGGCGTTTCGCCGCGAAGAAGGGGTGCAGCAGGAATTTGCCAGAGTGAACGACGAGTACTTCAAGATCCGCCTGAAGGAAAACAACCTGGAGTCGCTCCTGCTGCGGCCGGCGGTGGACCTGATCTGGAAGATCTCCCTGACCGTGATTGTCTGGTACTTCGGCTCCCGCTCGTTCCACAGCGCCATTTCCTTTGGAGCGCTGTTCGCCTTCGTGGACTACATGGGGCGATTCTTTGAGCCGATCAACATGATCATGAACCGCCTTGCCCAACTTCAACAGGCGGTGACGTCTGCAAAGCGGGTGTTTGACATTCTTGACACACCTGCCGACGCAGCGGAGGGAGGGCGGCACGCCATTCCCAGGCCCAAGGGAGAGGTGGCTTTCGAAAATGTGTCGTTTGCCTATCACGGTGACGAGTACGTATTGAAAAACGTCTCTTTCACAGCCAAGCCGGGACAGACCGTCGCGCTCGTCGGCCACACCGGGTCGGGGAAAAGCTCGCTGATGAACCTGCTGCTTGGCTTCTATCCGGTCACCAAGGGGCGCATCACCATCGACGGCATCGATATGGCCGACATCGCCCCCCGCGCCCTTCGCCGCCACGTCGGGCTGGTGCTGCAGGATCCGTTTCTGTTTACCGGCACCGTCGGCTTCAATATCCGGCTTTACAATGACGCCGTCAGCGATGAAAAGGTCGTCGAAGCAGCCGCTGCCGTCAAGGCGGATGATTTCATCCGGCAGCTGCCGGGCGGGTATGAGGAGCAGGTGGTGGAGCGCGGTTCCACGCTTTCGGCTGGTCAGCGGCAGCTGATCTCCTTCGCGCGGGCACTTGCGGCCGATCCGGCCATTCTGATCCTGGATGAGGCGACGGCCAGCATCGACAGCGAGACGGAATCGGCCATCCAGGAGGCCCTGCAGGTGCTGGCAAGGGGACGGACGACGTTTATCATCGCGCACCGGCTCTCCACGATTCAGCATGCGGACCTGATTCTGGTCCTCTCCCGCGGGGAAGTGGTGGAGCGGGGGACCCATGAGGAATTGATGAACCTGGGCGGCGTTTACCAGAAAATGTACCTGCTGCAGCAGGGGGAGGCTTTTGCGGATGCGCTTTCCTCTCCTCATTGACAGGATCGGCTGCCGGGAGAGGACCGGAGCTGCCCGCTCAGACAAAGGATGGATAGGAGACAAAGAGAGATGCCTGCTTCACGCTTAACCTTTTACACCTTGATCGTCGTGGTGGCGATCGCGGGATTGAGCCAGGGGCTGACGCTGCCGCTGCTGGCCGTCCTGCTGGAAAAGCAGGGCGTGTCGTCGGTGGCAAACGGCGTGAACGCAGCCGCCCTGTACATCGGCATGATGGCGGTCTCTCCCTGGCTGGAAATCCCGCTTCGCCGTCTGGGGTTCCGGACGACCCTTTTGATTGGCTTGGCGCTGATGGCCTTGGCTACGATTCTGCTGCCCCTGTCCCATCATCTGATACTGTGGTTTGTCTGGCGCATGCTGCTGGGCATCGGGGATTCCGCGCTGCACTTCTCCAGCCAGCTGTGGGTAACCGCCATCGCTCCTCCGGACAGGCGCGGGCGGGATATCTCCATGTACGGCTTGGCCTACGGGATCGGGTTCAGCGTCGGGCCGCTCGGGTTGAATCTGCTGCCGTTCGGTGCCTGGGCGCCGTTTGCCGCGCTGCTGGCCGCCTACGCGATTGCCTTTCTGATGATGGCCCGGCTGCAGAATGCGTATCCGGAAGAGTCATCCCGCCCCTCCGCCGGCCATAACAGGTATGCGCTTGTGTTTCGCCTCGGCTGGTGGGCGCTGCTCCCCTCCTTCCTGTACGGGTATATGGAAGCGTCGCTCAACGCCAGCTTTCCGGTCTATGCGCTGCGGGTGGGCTTATCCGTGGAGTCCGTCTCCGTCATCCTCCCCGCTTTTGTCATCGGCAGCATCCTGCTGCAGCTGCCCATCGGCAGTTTGAGCGACCGCATCGGCCGCAAAAAGGTGATGAGCGTTTGCGCCGGCATCGGGGCGATCGCCTTTTTGCTCTTTCCGCTTGCGGATCAATCGGTCTGGCTGATGATGCTGATCCTGGCTGCGGCCGGTGCTGCAGTAGGTTCCTTTTATTCGCTGGGGCTTGCTTACGCCGCCGATATCCTGCCTTCCAGCCTGATGCCGACGGTGGGCGTGATCGCAGCGATGAATTTCAGCGTTGCCAGCATCCTAGGCCCGAATCTGAACGGCTATGTACTGGATCATCTGCCCCCCGGGCTGATCTTTGCCTTGATGGGGGTTCTGCTCGGTCTCTTCGTCTTGGCAGGTGGGTTGTTTCGGGAAAGGCCGGGCGGCGAAGAGCGGGGCGACACGCTTTCCGCATCAATGAATACGGGCCAGCTGTCATAGGCTCGGCAGCTTGTCCCTCGTAAAAAAGGCCGTTGACAGATGTCAACGACCTTTTTGCGTCCAGCGAAAGGGGCCTTCCTTAGTTCTCTGCTTCCAGGACAATCACCAGCAGAATGAACAGGACCAATGTCAAGAAAAAGTTGTCTCTAAAAAAGCTACCGGACATTTGCTACACCCCCTCACGAAACCGCAGTTTCGTGGGGCGACCAGCCCCACATAATCACAATATGTGGGACAAGGGAGTGTTGCTTTGGTTGTTTGTCCTGATGTTGGAGAAAAACGTCATTTGTCCAACAGCCATAGGCCGTTCCGGAAGAGAAGGCCTTTGCGGGATGTCACGTTTTGGAACGGCGTACTTTTACCACATAGGTTTTGGCGATCATGTCGTGCCAGCCCCGTTTGCGGTCGCTCCAGCCCACCCACAGGTAACCGAGGCCGAGGGGGATGACAGCCAGCAGCTTGCCAACCACCTCGCGTAAAATCACCTGACCCAGCGTCAGCTTGCCCTGTGCCCCTCCGTTGCGGGCACTGATCACCCGGATGCCGGTAAGCATTTTGCCCAAGGTTTGCCCTGTCCACCAGGTAAGGAGAATCGTGTACAAAAAGTCGACCACCATCTCGATCCAATCGATGGGAGAGAAGGCTACTGCCTCATAACCGGCCATGCGGCGCAACGGGTTGAATATCAGAAAGCTGAGGCCGACGAGAAGCAGCGTGTCTGCAAGCGTGGCGGCTGCCCGAATCCAAAAGCCGGCGTACCTGTGGGATTCGTTCGCCGCTCCATCAGGGGTGGGGCCGCCCGACCGTGCACGGGCGCCTGTCAGTGCCGCAGCATCGGTGTTGAGAAAATCCTCGGGCATCTCGATCTCTTTGTTGTCATCCTGACTCATGGGTGTGTCTCCTTCCTGTTGTAGCAGGTATTGACCAAGCAGCTTCCTGGAGGTAGCTTTTGCCCAATCGGCGTGGATTACTCATCGATGGGTGCGGCCGAAACCTTGCCGGGCGATCGGTTCGCAATTTGGGGATTGACGTTTAACGGTTATCAATTTAGAATGATTTTAATAATATTTCCTTTACACAAAAAAATTCACCGCCTGAAAAATAATAATAATCATTATCAATTGAAGTTGCTGTTACCTGCGGGTAACAGCAATCGCCGTTTTTAGGGATGAAATAAGGTTGATTCTCTTTCTCAGTGAAAATGGATACGGAGGGTGATGGGCATGTTTCAAGCAATTGCGATGGCTGTGTCGGCCTTGGGGCTTTTCATCAGCTGGCTGTACGGACCCGTGGCGGGAATCGATTGGGCCTGGGGGGCCATCCTCCTGTGCGGAATCCCGATCGCCTGGGGGGCTCTGCAGGAGCTGTGGCAGGAGCGCAACATCAACAGCGATCTTCTCGTAACCATCGCCATCATTGCCGCAGTATCGATCGGGGAGACCTTTGCAGCCGGCGAGGTCGCCTTCATCATGATGCTCGGCATGTGGCTGGAGCATCGCACCGTGGCCAAGGCTGCGTCCGCTCTGGAAGAGATGGTCGGGCTTGTTCCGGAAGTGGCCCGGGTAAAAAGGGACGGGGAATGGGTGGAAACGCCACTCTCCGATGTGAAGGAGGGCGAGCTGATTCTGGTGAAGCCCGGCGAACAAATCCCCGTCGATGGCATGGTGGTGGCCGGACAGGCGGCGGTCAACCAGGCGGCGTTAACGGGGGAATCGCTGCCGGTTGAGAAACGGATCGGGGATGAGGTATTCGCCGGTACCACAAGCACCAACGGAATGATCGAAGTGGAAGCCCGGCGCGTTGGGGAGGAAACCACCTTCATGAAGGTGACGAAGCTCGTCGCCGAAGCGCTGGAAAACAAGGCGCCTGTCCAGCGGGTCCTCGACCGCTGGGCAGCCTGGATCGTGCCGAGCAGCCTCGCCCTTGCCCTCCTGGTGTATGCGCTGACGGGCGATGTTGTGCGGGCGGTAACGATCCTGATCGTCTTTTGCCCGTGCGCCCTTGTGCTGGCTACGCCGACCGCCATCATGGCAGCCATCGGCAGCGCGGCCAAACACGGGATTCTGGTGAAAAGCGGTCTTGCCCTGGAGCAGGTGGGCCTGTTAAACGCGCTGCTGTTCGACAAGACGGGGACGCTGACCGAAGGCAGGCTGCACGTAACCGGCGTGGCGCACGCGGCGGGCGAATCGGGCGACGGGCTGCTGCAGACGGCCGCCGCTCTTGAACAGTATTCGGAGCATCCGTTGGCACAGGCGATCGTCGCAGCGGCCCAACAGCGCGGTTTGGCGCTGCCGGAAGCGGCAGACTTTACGGTGCATGCCGGCAGCGGGGTGTCGGGACGCGTGGGCGACCGATTCGTGCTTGCGGGCAACCGCCGATTGATGCAGGAAGCCGGCGTGGACATCAGTGAAATGGAAGAGATTCTGCTGGAGAAGGAACGCCTTGGCCACACGGGCGTGCTGGTTGCCGTCAACGGCAGGATCGCCGGCATGGTGACGCTGGCCGACCGCATCCGTCGCGAGGCCAAGGAGACGATCAGCCGCCTCCGGTATCATGGGGTCGGCGACATCGCCATCCTCACCGGGGACAATTACGGCGCCGCGCGTCATGTGGCGGAACAGGCGGGGATCGCCACCGTGTATGCCGAGCAGTTTCCGCAGGCCAAATATGAGAAAGTACAGGAATATCGCGAGCGGGGACTCGTCGTCGGCATGGTGGGGGACGGGATCAACGATGCGCCCGCCTTGACGGCCGCCCATGTCGGCATAGCCATGGGCGCAGGCGGCACCCAAATCGCCGCACAGGCCGCCGATATCGTGCTGTTGAGCGAGGATGTGTCGAAGCTGGCCGACCTGGTGAAGCTGGGGCAAAGAACGCTGCGTGTGATCCGGGAGAATCTGCTTGTCTCCACCCTGATCAATGCCGCAGCCATTCTGCTGGCGATGACCGGAGTGATGGGACCGGTGATGGGGGCGTTCGTCCATAATGCCACCTCGGTGCTGGTGGTGCTCAATTCCGCCCGTTTGATCGGATACCTGACCCGAACGGACAAAAAACGCAAGGAAAGCGGCGCACCGCTTGCCGGCTGTGCCAGCTGCCACTGCCCGGCGGGTTCCTGCCAGCTGAAGCTGTCCAAATAACTGGCAGGAGAAAGAACATGCTTTTTTGCCCAATCTGCGATACAATGGAACAAGCAGAAACGACGGATAAGGGGGCATTCAGTCACGTGATCATCCAGGTAACCGATCTCCATAAAAACTACGGCAAGCTTGAAGTGTTGAAAGGCATTACCACACAGGTGGCGGAACGGGAAGTGGTATGCGTGATCGGTCCTTCCGGATCGGGGAAGAGTACCTTTTTGCGCTGCCTCAACCAGCTGGAGGAAGTAACCAGCGGCCGCATCGTGATCGACGGTAAAGACCTGACCGATCCGAGAACCGATATCAATAAAGTACGGGAAGAGGTGGGCATGGTCTTTCAGCGCTTCAATCTCTTCCCGCACAAAACCGTCCTGGAAAACATCACCCTGGCGCCGATCAAGGTGAAAAAGATGGCGCCGGAAGATGCGAAGAAGCGCGCCCTGGAGCTGCTGGAGAAAGTGGGGCTCCGCGACAAGGCGGATGTGTATCCCGATCGGCTTTCCGGCGGCCAGATGCAGCGCGTGGCCATCGCCCGCGCGCTGGCCATGAATCCGAAGGTAATGCTGTTCGACGAACCTACCTCTGCCCTCGACCCGGAGCTGGTGGGCGAGGTGCTGGCCGTGATGAAGCAGCTGGCCAAGGAAGGCATGACCATGGTGGTGGTGACCCACGAAATGGGCTTTGCCCGGGAGGTGGGAGACCGCGTGATCTTCATGGATCGCGGCGTGATCATGGAGGAAGGCACACCCGAGCAGATTTTTACCAATCCGAAAAACGAACGCTTGCGCTCGTTTTTGAGCAGCGTCTTGGGAAAAACGGCGGCCCTTTCCTAACAGAGAGGGCCAGGCTGTCGATAGAGTCGGCAGCCATTTTTTCGTATATTGGAATGTTTAAGTACTTTAAAGCAATAAAGCAAGGTGGAGAAGCTGGGGGCCCCCGCCGACAACAGCAAGGGACCCCGCTCGGCAAAGCGTTAGCTATTGCCGAGTGGGTGGAGCGTTCGCTTAAGTCGGCGGGGATTTCTTATGGAAGCGGTCTCCTGAACAGGACGGACTTTGTCGCGCCGCTGCGGCATGCTATCTGGACGCTTCCAGCAGCTGGCTGATCGTGACGAACTTGTAGCCTCTGGCACGCAGATCCGTGATCAACTCCTGCAGAGCCGCCAGTGTCTGCCGCTGGTTCAGTCCGCCATCGTGAAACAGCACGATATCGCCGGAAGAGACGTTTTTCTTCACGCTGTTGGCAATCACGGAGGCGGTCCGCTCCAACGACCAGTCGCGGGGATCGACGGACCAGTGAATCAGGTCGTAGCCGGAGGATTGGACTGCGTTCCATACATCGTGGGTCATCACGCCCCCCGGCGGCCGGTAATATTGGGGGAGCACGCCGGTTGTCCGGTAGATCGATCGCTCCGTCCGTTTGATCTCATCGTAAATCTCCTGCTCCGTCAGCTTGTGCAAATCGCAGTGATGATAGCCGTGGTTGCCGATCTCATGCCCGGCTTTCTTGATCCACTGCATCACCTTCGGATATTTGTCCACCTGCGCGCCCAGCACGAAAAAGGTGGCGGGCACACCGTTTTGATGAAGGGTCTCCAGAATGAGCGGGGTATA
Organism: Brevibacillus sp. SYP-B805; assembly: GCF_011059135.1. Taxonomy (GTDB): domain Bacteria; phylum Bacillota; class Bacilli; order Brevibacillales; family Brevibacillaceae; genus Brevibacillus_F. The sequence continues at coordinate 191,602 of NZ_JAALGD010000005.1, forward strand.
GCGGGCATCGGGCCCATCGTCAAACGTCAGGGCCACCACTTTTTTCTGCGTGTCGATCCGGTGGATCGGCTGGTAGGCGGGGTGGCTGTGTAAGGCAGGCAGCGGCACGGAAAAGAGCAACGCGATGACCAATGGCAAGGAAAGCGCCCGACAGCGCAAGAAGACCACCTCATTTTCGTTTTTCATCTAGATAGCTTGGCCGGGGAGAAACAAAACATGCTTCCCCGACAGCCGGTTCTCCGTGAAATTTTTGACAGTCGGCAAACTCCCGGCGCCGGGAACGATTGTGGTACAATGGGACCATACATATGAACAAAGGGGAGACGCATGTGGAACTCCGCGGTGTATTGCATGGGCTTGTCCATCGTTACGAGCACAAGAACGAACCGGTTTCCTATTTTATGCAGATAAATGAAGAGAAAATGCCGCTGAACGAGCTTCTGGGCGGGCAGCTGACCCTATCGTTTCTGGGGGAGAAGAACTGCATCGCCTGCGGCCGCAAGACGAACAAAACGTTCAACAACGGGTACTGTTACCCGTGTTTTACCAAACTGCCGGAAAACGACCTGTGCATCGTGAAACCGCACGAATGCCATTTTGACAAAGGCACCTGTCGGGATGAGAGCTTCGGGGAGACGCACTGCATGATCCCGCATTACGTCTATTTGGCCCTGTCCAGCGATGTGAAAGTGGGCCTCACCCGCAAGCACAACCAGCTGAAACGGTGGGTGGACCAGGGGGCGGTGCGGGCGATCCCGATCGCGGAGCTGCCGACGCGGCGGATGGCGGGCGAGCTGGAGGCCCACCTCAGCCAATATCTGCCGGACAAGACCAACTGGCGCAAGATGCTGAAAGGCGAGGTGAATGAAGTGGATCTGCTCGTCTTGCGCGAGGAGGTGTACGGTTATTTTCCCGATGCGTTCAAGCCATTTTTCCTGCGGGAAGACGAGTGGGTGGACATTACCTATCCGGTGCTGGAGTCGGCGGGCAAGATCAATTCTCTCTCGCTGGACAAGCAGGAGAGCATCAGCGGCAGGCTGATCGGCGTCAAGGCCCAGTACCTGATTCTCGATTGCGGCGTTTTCCATGCGAAAAAGCACGCCGGCTATCAGGTAAGCGTCACTGCATAAGAATGCTCTCCATACTTCACACTGAGAGAAAACAGGTGAAGGAGAGACGTTGATGGACCCAACAATCGAGTACACCGATGAACTGACCGGCACGCTTGCCGAAGCGGCGGAAAAAGATCCGCTCGGCGTGCCGTACAGCCCGCTGCAGCAGATGTGGCAGGTGAATCCGGGAGCGGAAGCGATCGACCCGTCGGATACGGTGGGGCAGCAGGAGACTCCCTGAAGCGGAGAAAGCGGCAGCATGGTAATACCGGCTGGCCGCTTTTTTCTCATAAATGGTAGAATGGTTTGGAAAAACATTGCATTTCCAAGGGGCAGGAGGATGGCGATGAAAGGGTGGATCTATGCAATTGTGGCCGCTCTGCTGGTGTCTGCTGCAGGCTATGGAGGCTTCCTGATGGGACATGACAGCGCAGACATCCGTGCAAGGGGAGAGAAAATTAAGCTTGAACAGAAAATAACCGCCCTGCAGACGGAAGTGGAGCAGTTGCGGAAGAATGCGGCTGAGAGAGAGGAGGGGGATGTGGCCGTCCAGGACCATGACGGGTTAATCCGCTGGTTCCGGACGACGGATGACAAAGGCGTCGGTATCGAGCATACGCCCGAGGAGCTTCTCGCCTTGACGCAGAACCCGGAGAACAGGGATTACAAACAAGTGTTGAAGCGTTTCGTCAGCGAAGCGCTGGGAAAGGAGATCGCCAGCTTTCAAACGGCAAGCCGCACCCTCAATCCGCGCGAAGTACTGGTGATGACTACCGATCATGAAGCGCTGCAGATTCATATGAAAAAATGGAGCAATTACGACCAGATCTGGACGGTGACAGGATACAACAATCTCTTTCCAGCATCGGAGAATCTCGATCCGGTTCAACGCTATCGTACCCTCAAGATGGGGGATGCGCCCCAACCGGTTCAGGAGTGGGCGAGCAAGCTGCTGGGGACACCGGAATGGCAGCAAGCGTTTACCACGCAGGATGGAAAAACATACATTCTCCTCAAAACATCTTCCAGCCCGACGGATTCGGTTGAGGTGGAGGATATCGGCATCTGGGCAAATGAGATGTATGTCGATTACCATCGCTATGAGTTTGGCAAATCGGCCGATCCCTCCCTGATCAACGATTATTTGCTGCTGGAAGCAGATTACCCGGCGGATCGGGGCGTCCGTTTCACCGAAACGTATGCGTACCGCGAATAGGTTTGAGCCTGTCCCTTTTGCCATGATATGCTTAAAGAGAGAAAGCGAGGAGATGCAGAGTGACTATCACAGCTTACTTGTATGACAAATGCAGCACCTGCCGCAAAGCGAAGCAGTGGTTGACCAGGGAAGGCGTTCCGTTTACGGAGGTACCGATCGTGGAGTCGTCGCCGACCAAGGAGGAGCTGCGCGCCATGTGGCAGGCAAGCGGCCTTGACCTGCGCAAATTTTTCAATACCAGCGGACAGCTCTACCGTGAGCTGGGGCTGAAAGAGAAGCTGCCGACGATGTCGGAAGATGAGATGCTGGAACTGCTCGCCTCCCACGGCAAGCTGATCAAGCGCCCCCTGATCAGCGACAAGAAAACGGTGACGCTCGGCTTTGATGAAGCCGAACTTGCCAAAGCATGGGGGAAAAAGTGAGATGGGGATGCCAACACCTTCGCGCAGATTGGAGCATCTGACATCGGCGATTTTTACCGAAATGGCGCAGCGCAAGCGTGAAGTGGCCCGCAAGCGGGACGTGATTGATCTCGGGATCGGCAGTCCGGACAAACCGCCTGCCCCCCATCTGATGGAAGCGCTCGCCCAGGCGGTCAACCGGCCGGATGTCTACGGCTATCCCGGTTCGGAAGGATCGAGCGCTTTCCGGGAAGAGGTGGCTGCCTGGTATCGGCACCGGTTCGGCGTGGCGCTGGATCCGGAGCGGGAAGTCCACGCCCTGATGGGCTCTCAGGACGGCCTTGCCCATTTTGCCCTGGCCTGGGCGGATCCGGGCGATGTGGTGCTCGTCCCGGACCCCGGTTATCCCATCTATGCGGGAAGCGTATATCTGGCGGGAGCGGAGCTGTACCCCATGCCGCTTGTGGCGGAAAACCGGTTTTTGCCCGACCTGTCCGCCATTCCCGAGGAGATCTGCCGGCGGGCCAAGTTCATGGTGCTGAACTATCCGAACAATCCGGTCTCGGCGGTGGCGCCGCTCTCTTTTTTTGACGAGGTCGTTCGGTTTGCCAAACGGCACGGCATCATTGTCGCGCACGATCTGGCCTATTCGGAGATGGCGTTTGACGGGTATCGTCCGCCCAGCTTCCTGCAGGCGGAGGGGGCCATGGAGGTGGGGATCGAGTTCAACTCGTTTTCCAAAAGCTTCAATATGGCAGGCTGCCGCATCGCCTACGTGGTCGGCAATGCCGAGATCATCAAGCCGCTGGCCATCGTCAAGTCAAATGTGGATTACGGGGTTTTCGCCGCCGTCCAGGAGATGGCGGTCGCGGCGCTGCGCGCGGACCGCAGCGGGCACTTTCCCAATCCCACCGGCGCTCTGTACCAGGAACGGCGGGATGTGCTGCTGAAGGCGCTGGCGGAAATCGGGTGGAGGATCGACCCGCCGAAGGCCACGATGTTCGTCTGGGCGCCCATCCCGGCTGGCTGGGACTCGCGCAGCTTTGCCTTTGCCCTGCTCGAGCGTGCGGGCGTCGTGGTGATCCCGGGCAATGCGTTCGGCGCCCAAGGGGAAGGCTACGTCCGCATGGCGCTGGTTCAGGAACCGCATGTTCTGGCCGAGGCGGCGAGAAGGATCGGCGAGAGCGGCGTCCTGCAGGCGCGTTCTGCAGAGCGGGATGTATAAAGAACCCGCGAGCGGGGCAGGATGTTGATGGCGCAAATGCGCTTCTAGGTTGAAATTATTCCTATATTGTATTGACTATAAACTGGGCGGTTTGATATAGTGATAACTGTGTAAAGCAAAATTACTTTCCAAGGAGGTTCTCACCTATGGCACAACGTTTGGTTGGTCTTCCGGCACCAGATTTTACAATGGAAACCGCTCTCGGAAACGGCAAGGATTTCGGCAAGGTTTCCCTCTCCGATTACAAAGGCAAATGGTTGGTTCTTTTCTTCTATCCGCTCGACTTCACCTTCGTTTGCCCGACGGAAATTATCGCGCTGAGCGACGCATATGAGGACTTCAAGGATCTGGATGCAGAGATTCTGGGTGTCTCCACCGACTCGATTCACTCCCACCGCGCATGGATCAACACCCCGCGCGACAAGAACGGTCTCGGCGGCCTGAACTACCCGCTCGCGTCCGACATCCTGAAAACCACCGCCCGCAGCTACGGCGTGCTGGATGAAGAAGGCGGCGTAGCGTTCCGCGGTCTGTTCATCATTGATCCGGACGGCATTCTGCGCTACCAAGTGGTAACCGACATGAACATCGGCCGTTCCGTCGACGAGACGCTGCGCGTGCTGCAGGCGCTGCAAGCCGGTGGTCTCTGCCCGGCCAACTGGCGTCCGGGTGAAGCGCTGCTGCAAGCGAAGTAATCGGTTTACACGCAAGCATGGAAAAGGGTCTAACTTTCTGGCGTTAGACCCTTTTTGATCATAACAAAGGAGGAAGAACATGCGTCTGCGCGAAGAGCTGCCTGATTTTCCGGGGGTTACGGAATGGGTAAACGGTCAGGTGACCAAAGCGGATCTGGCCGGCAAGCCGGTGCTGGTTCATTTCTGGTCGGTCAGCTGCTACATGTGCAAGGAATCCTTGCCGCAAATCAATGAATGGCGGGATAAATACAAGGAAAACGGTCTGCAAGTAGTCGGCGTACATATGCCGCGCTCCGAAGCGGATACCGATATTCAGGCGATCAAGGATACGATCGCCCAGTACAATCTGATTCACCCCATCGCTATCGACAATGGCATGAAGACTACGGACGCCTTCCAGAACGAGTATGTGCCGGCGTTCTACCTCTTTGACGAAACGCTGCAGCTGCGCCACTTCCAGGCTGGCGAGAAAGGGCTCAATCTGTTGAAAAAACGTCTGCACAGAATTTTGGGGAGTGAAGAGGAATCCTAGGAGTTTTGTCCAATACTAAGAGGGTAATCATCCGATTGAATGCGATGGGAGGATCTGCAGAAATGGAATTTCCGAAAGAGCTTCGCTACAGCGAAGAGCATGAATGGGTACGCGTCGAAGGGAACAAGGCATATATCGGGATTACCGCTTTTGCCCAATCCGAGCTGGGGGACATTGTGTTCGTGGAACTGCCGGAAGTCGGCGCGACGGTGAAGCAGGATGAACCGTTTGGCAGCGTGGAATCCGTCAAAACCGTTTCCGAGCTGTATGCGCCTGTCAGCGGCAAGGTTATCGAAGTGAATGGCGAGCTGGAGTCTGCTCCTGAGCTGGTCAACTCTTCGCCGTACGACAAGGCGTGGATGATCGTTGTCGAAATGTCCGATCCGGGCGAACTGGAGAAGTTGTTGGATGCCGACAAGTATGCGGCGATGGTAAAAGAATAGGCATGACCAAGGCTGACATCCGCGATGCGACAGGTGTCAGCTTTTTGCTTTCCATGAGTGCGGGGGCCCTGCGGTTCGGGCTGACAGGAAAAGGATGCCTTTTTAATTGTCGGATTACTTTGAAAAAATGGCGCCGGCGTCCGGTTTTCGGTACAATAAAAGTGCTCCCCATGATTTGGCTGGATGTGTTGGCAGCTTTTGCGCATGGAAGAGACGGAAGCGTCTGCGGTACAATCAATAGGTGCAACGAAAAAGCAGATGAGACAGCAGGAGGTTGCACGCAAGGAGGGAGAGCGTATGAGTTATTGCTGTGGTGCGGGGATGATCGGATCGATTGGCACGGTCAGACATCAGCGGACATTGATCCGCAATGTGCCGATCCTGTACTGCCCTGCCTGCGACCGGATCGACGTGCATCCTTCAATCGAGATGGAGTACGAGATCCTGGTGGAGTACGCCCAGGGGGATCGGTCTCCGGAAGTGGATTTCAGCGATTTCGTCAATATTGAACATAGACAAGAGTTGTTTGAAAATTGTACGATGGTGGATGACGGCACCGGCTTCGGGGAGGTGCTGCGCCAGCAGATCGACATCTCACTGGATCTTCTCGGCGTTGCGAAAGCGCTGGAGGACGACGAGTGGCGGCAGGAGTTGAAAGACCGTTTGCATAGACTAAGCGAACGTCTGAATAAGTACAATAAGCGCAAGGAGATTTCACAGCGAAGCGCTTAATGGCTGCGAATCGTCGTCGCTTGGGAGGCTGGATTCATGTTTTATTTGAAAGGCGTTCATCATATTGCGCTCAACTGCCGCGATGTGATGAGGGTGGCCCGTTTTTTTGCAGAGATTCTGGAGGTGCCGGTCCCGCTGGAGAAGGCGGTGGAAGGAGAGCCCATCTACTTTATGGTCGGCCCCCAGACGAGAATCGGGCTGCATCCCGCCAAGGAAGAAGGGCGCAACGGCATCGGTCAGATGGATCACATCGCGTTTTCCGTTTCCACCCGGGCAGAGCTTGATTATCTGGTCGACAAGCTGGAAGCGGAGAACATCTGCTATCGCGGCCCGATCGAACGGCCCGAAAGCTTTAACCTGTACTTTGAAACGCCGGAGGGGCATCATCTGGAAGTGCGCCTCGACAAGGATGAATGGGACGACACCTGATGCGGGTGTCGTTTTTTATGGTTGCAGGGGGGCTGGAATGGGGGCATGGGGCGATGGGGCCAGGCGAGCTCCTTTGACGACCTGCTCAGCGCAGAAACGAAAGACGCGGGGAAAAAGGGGGCGTGAGTCTCACATCGCTGAGACACCCGGATGTTGAGCCCCCTTCCCGCGTCTCGTTTCGGAGCGGACATGGTACACTTCTCGCGGGTCGTCAAGAGAGCGAGCAGGAACCATCGTCCATGACAACTTTTCCGAGATTACAGCTTGTCCATGACATGTTCCTGCAGATAGGCGACGATCGCTTCGCTGCTGTCGAGGGTCATCACATGGCGGGCGATCTCTTTCATCCGGCCCTTGTCAAGCTGCTTCACCAGGTGGCGGGCACGCAGAATGGAAGAGGCGCTCATGCTGAACTCGTCCAGCCCCATGCCAAGAAGAAGCGGAATGGCCGTCAGGTTGCCTGCCATCTCGCCGCACATGCCGACCCATTTGCCTGCGCTGTGGGCCGCCTGAATGACGTGTTGAATCAGGCGCAGCACGGCCGGATGGAACGGTTGGTACAGATGGGAGATTTTTTCGTTCATGCGGTCCACCGCGATGGTGTACTGAATCAGGTCGTTGGTGCCGATGCTGAAGAAATCAACCTCTTTCACCAACTGGTCGGCGATCATGGCGGCAGACGGGATTTCGATCATGATGCCCACTTCCATCGTCGGGTTGTAGGCGATGCCTTCGCGGGCTAGCTCCTCCTTCACTTCTGCCAGCAGCTGATTGGCCTGGCGCAGCTCGTGCAGGGACGAGATCATCGGATACATCATCTTGATGTTGCCGAAGGCGCTGGCCCGCAGGATGGCGCGCAGCTGAGTCTTGAACATCTCCGTGCGGTCCAGGCAGAGGCGAATGGCGCGGTACCCGAGGAACGGATTCATCTCTTTCGGCAGGTTGAGATAGGGAAGCTCCTTATCCCCGCCGATGTCCAGCGTCCGGATCACGACCGGCTGCGTGCCGCCGAATGTTTCGGCCACCGCCTTGTATGCCTGGAACTGTTCATCTTCGGTGGGCAATGCCGACCTGCCCATGTACAAAAACTCCGTCCGGTACAGGCCGACGCCTTCCGCTCCATATTCTTTCGCCAGCACGGCGTCCTGCGGATTGCCGATGTTAGCCACCAGCTCTACCCTTGCGCCGTCAGCCGTCACGGACGGTTCGTCCTTCAACTGCTGCAGCAGTACTTTCTGGGCCGATTCCCGCTCGGCTTTTGCCTTGTAAGCTGCGACAAGATCGGGGGACGGGTTGACGTAGACAAGCCCTTCGCTGCCGTCCAGGATGAGGATGTCTCCCGGTTTGACGTTTGCCGTGATCTCCTTCAGCCCCACCACGGCGGGAATGTCCATGGACCGGGCCATGATGGCAGAGTGGGAGGTACGGCCGCCGATGTCCGTCGCGAACGCGGAGACCTTGCTGCGATCCAGCTGCGCGGTGTCGGAGGGGGTAAGGTCGTGCGCCAGCAGGATGACCGGTTCGTTGAAATCATCCAATGACGCGGTTTTCGCCCCTGTCAGCTTGCGCAGCAGCCGGTTGCGGATGTCGCGGATATCCGCGGCCCGCTCCCGCATATACTCGTCATCCATGCTGTCGAACAGCGCGATAAAGCTGTCCGCCACCTCTTGCAGGGCCGCTTCGGCATTGACGGCTTCGGTCCGGATCTTCGCTTCGATGGCGCCGATGAATTCCGGGTCTTGCAGGAGCAGAATGTGGGCGGAAAAGATCTCCGCCTGCTTTTCCCCCATCTTTTGCCGGGTGGATTCCCTGAGCGCTTCCAGCTCCTCGATGGCGAGCGACGTATGATCGGAGAAGCGCTTCACCTCACGTTCAATCTCCGCCTGCGGAATGGTCCGCTTCTGCACCTCGATTTTTTCCTCCAGCAAAAGGAAGGCGGGCCCGATGGCATAGCCGGGGGCCGCCCCAATTCCCTTCCATTGCATGATGCTTCGCCTCTTTTCTGCTCTCTATTCGAAGATGGTTTCGATGACGGCTCCCACGGCTTCCAGCGCTTCCGCCTCTTTTTCGCCGCTGGTGATCACGGTAAGCTGCTCGCCCTGCTTGGCGGCCAATGCCATCAGGCCCATGACGCTTTTGGCATTGATCTGTTTGCCGTCTTTCACCAGATAAATGTCACAAGGATAGGAGTTGGCAGTCTGGGCCAGCTTGGCTGCCGGTCTGGCGTGAAGACCAGTCGGGTTTTTTACGGTAAATACTTTTTCCATAATGAGGTTCCTCCTTTATTTTGAAAAGATGTTACAGGATTTCAATGGCTGCCGCTTCGGTTTGGGCGGCTGCGGCTTTCCCTTTTGTGACGGACAGGCGATGTTCCGGCTTCAGATTGGTAAACACAACCGGTGTGATCGTCGGTTTGGCCTGTGCCTCGAGAAAGCCAAGGTCCACCTGCAGCAGCGGGGTGCCTACTTCTACATTGTCTCCTTCTTGGCACAGGGATTCAAATCCTTCTCCCCGCAGCTTGACGGTATCGATGCCGACGTGGATCAGAAGCTCAAGCCCGGAGTCGGTGACGAGGCCGATGGCGTGCTTCGTCGGGAAGAGGGTGGCCACTTTCCCCTTCACCGGCGAGACGACCATGCCATTCGCCGGCTTGATCGCAAAGCCGTCTCCCATCATTTTTTCCGCGAAGACGGGATCCGGGACGTCCGCCAAGTCCACGATCTCGCCGCTCATGGGGGCGACGATGGCGGTAAAGGCAGGGAAGAGGTCTTCCGCTGCAGCCTGCGGGGCGCTTTCCGCCATCACCGGCTCGGCCGCTGCCCCGGCCTCCCCGTTTATGAGAGCCTTGATCTGCTCTTTCAGCGAGTCGGACTGCGTTCCAAAAATCGCCTGAAAGCGGTTGCCCATCTCCAGAACATTGGCCGCGCCGAGACGCATTAACGCCGCTTTGTCCACGCGGGACGGTTCTTTCACCGATACGCGCAGACGGGTGATGCAGGCATCCAGGACAGTCAGGTTCTCCATGCCGCCCAGGGCTTGCAGGACGTTGGCCGCGAGACTGCCTGTCCGTGCGGGGGCAGCGTCGACCGCTTCCTCATCCGCTTCCCGGCCTGTCTGCTGCAAACCCCGAAACGAATTGTGGAACATGTGATCACCTCTGCTGCTGAAAGTGGTCATGAAAAAACAAAAAAAGGCATGAGCAAGGAAGCAGGCGCGCTTTCCACAGGATGCGCCGGCTGGTCATTACTCATGCCTGATCGAGTCAGTCACATGGTCCGGTATTTATTTTGAAATGGCTTTCAAGCCGTTGGATGTGCAGGGTCAGATAGCCGACCTCCGCTTCGGGCATCTGCAGCTTCAACTCGTTTTGCATGATTTTGACGAGTTTATAGCTGAGATTGTAGCATACGGGATATTCTTTCTGCAATAAGGTGCTTAATGGGTGATTTTCCCCCAGGCCCTGCCCCTTCTCCGCCCGGTCGATGGCGAAGCGCAGGTGGGTCACCAGCCTGGCGTAGTCGGTAGAGGTTTTGTCGATCCGAATGGACAATTCTTTTTCAATTAGCTCCACCAGGAGGGCGATAAGCTTGGAAAAGCGGTTCATGGCCGCGATGGTCTGATTGGTTTGCGCGCTGCGCAGGTGAAGCGTGATGAACCCCAGCTCGTCTTCGGGGATTTCCAGACCGAGCTGCTGCTTCGCCAGGGGAATGATCGCCTCCGCGATGGCGTATTCCGCCGGATACAAGCTTTTCACTTCATGCAAAAAAGGGTTGTAGATGCGGATGCCCTGCCGCAGGCGTTTGATGGCAAACGACAGGTGATCGATGAACGAGAAGGCGAACTCTTCCGATAGCGGGTGGTTGAGGGCCTTCTCTACATGACGAATGTATTCCTGGATGGTCCGGATCACCTCTTCCTCCGTTTCGGCAAACAGCAGCAGCATCGCCTCCCTGCTGCTGTCCGAGGAAGGGACAAACACCCGTTCAATCGCTTCATCGTGCCGGATGATATCGTTTTTCTTCCGTCCGTAGCCGATGCTTTTTCCGAGCAGGATCACTTCCTGCTCGGCGTCATCCACCGCCAGGACGGCGTTGTTGCCGATTATTTTTCGGGCTGTATAGCGTTTCTGACTCTCCATGGGTATCACCACTACAACAATACCATAGAAAGGCCGCCTGCCGACATGGAAAAGTTACCTGTACGCGCACGGATTGTCGAACATTTTTCCCTCCGGCTGACAGCAGCCGACAAAGCCTTCCACCGCTCGCGAAAGGATTCGACGCGCCCCTGCCCGAACATGGTTGCAGCGAAGGAAGGTGTTGGCAATGCTCTCATTGGCTGCCCGATTGCACGCGTTCGTGGAAGCACTGCACCGCAAACCGCATGTGGCGGTATTGCTCAACGGATGGGAACGGAAAGTGGGCATCATCACGGAGGAAGAGGCACAGCGCTGCTGCCTGCTGTGGTTTCGGGCGGGGAAGGCGGAAATCGTGCCGTGGACGGAAGGGGTTACGCCCGATCTCGTCCTTCGCGGCGCCGAACGCCATCTGCTTACGCTGTTTGCCGGAGAAACGCTTTCGTATCTGCATGTGAAAACGCGGATTGAAACGACAGGGTCGGTGCGGGACCAGTTGAAGCTGGACGCCCTGATCCGGCTGGCCGCCGCCGGTGACGCGGCAAAGTGACAGCCGTGCCGACGGATGGGGCCCGTCGGGAGAGCCCTGCAAAAATGCTCCTTTTTTAATATAGGCTCATGGTGGTATGGAAAGGAGGCGCTTTCATTTGCGGAGCGCCAAAGCGGAACAAAGAAACGCCCACCGGATCGGAAGTGGTATGGTATAATGCACCTGGGAGTGGATGGAATAATGAAGAGAAACATACTGGGCAGGACCGGTCTGGAGGTTTCCCATCTCGGTTTTGGCGCCATGCGCCTGCAGGGGGTCAGCGAACAGGAAGCCGCACGGGTGCTGCATCATGCGCTCGACCGCGGCATTACTTATATCGATACTGCCGCGGAGTACGGAGACAGCGAAGAAAAGGTGGGCAGGGCGATCGCCGCGCGCAGGGCGGAATACGTGCTGGCCACCAAGACGAAGAAGCGGGATTACGCGGCAGCCAAGGCGGAGATCGAAAATAGTCTGCGTCTTCTGAAAACGGATTACATCGACATTATCCAGATTCATTACGTGAATTATGTCCAGGAATACAAACAGGTGAAAGGGCCGGAGGGGGCCTTGCGGGCTGCCGAAGAGCTGAAAGCGAAAGGCTACATCGGCCATATCGGGATTACCGGACATCGGCCGGAGCTGTTGGCGCGCTGGCTGAAGGACTATCCGTTTGATACGGTGCTGTTTCATCTCAACATGGCCCAGCCCTTCGCGGAGCGCGAGCTGATGCCGACCGCCCTTGAGGAGCAGGTCGGCATGATCGCCATGAAGCCGCTGTCCGGCCCGTTTTTCTCCCATGTGCGGGAGGCGATCCGCTATTCGGCCGGCTCATCCGCTCATGTGATACTGTCGGGCATGAAAAGCGTGGAGGAAGTGGACATGAACCTGGCGGCGATGGAAGGCGACATCACGCCCGAGGAGCGGCAGAGCCTGCTCGCCCTGGCGGAAGGGCTGGATGCGCACGGATGCCGCCGCTGCAACTACTGCTCCTGTCCGCTGGGGATCCGGATTCCGGATACCTTGATCCCGTCGCGCTACCGGGAACGGTTCGGCCTGCTGGAAGCGGGCGAACAGCTGTGGGAGAAATCGGCCGCCAAATTCGCGGCATGCCTGGAACATGAACGATGCCGGGAGAAGCCGCTGTGTGAGCAGGCTTGTCCGTACCACCTGCCCATCCAGGAGGAAATCCGCCGCCTGGCGCAGGTGCAGATCAGCCGTTAAAGGGGAGAAGTAGATGAATACATCGAGGATAAAGGAAACGGTGGAAAAACGGCGGGAGCAGATCATGTCCACCTTTGACCATCTGCATGCCCATCCGGAAATCAGCTGGAAGGAAGTGGAGACCACCCGCTATCTGGCGGAGCGGGCGCGTGCCCTGGGGCTGCGGGTGACGACGTTTGACGACTGCACCGGTCTGGTGGCGGAATGGGGGGAAGGCAAACCGGTGATCGGTCTGCGCACCGATATCGATGCGCTGTGGCAGGAGGTGGACGGTACCTGGCGGGCCAACCATTCCTGCGGCCATGATGCCCATATGACCTTGGTTCTGGAAACGCTCGAGACGCTGAAATCGTCCGGCTTCCAGCCCCCAGGCACGCTGAAGGTCCTGTTTCAGCCGGCGGAAGAAAAGGGGACCGGCGCCCTGAAGCTGGTGGAGAAAGGGGTGGTCGATGACATCGACTACCTGTTCGGCGTGCATCTGCGCCCGATCCAGGAAATGGAGGCGGGCTGTGCCGGACCGGCGATCTACAACGGAGCAGCCATGTTTCTCGAAGGGGAGATAGCCGGAACAGCCGCACATGGCGCGCGGCCCCACCTGGGCATCAACGCGATCGAAGCGGCAGCGGCCATCGTGCATGGCTTGGGCGCCGTTCATACCGATCCGGTTGTGCCGGCCACGGTGAAGATGACGATGCTGCAGGCGGGAGGAGAGAACTACAACATCATTCCCGACCGCGCGACGTTTGCGCTTGATTTGCGCGCGCAGACAAACCAGGCGATGGATGATCTCCTCAGCCGTGTCCGGAAGGTGATCGCCGGTGTGGAAGCGATGTTCGGCGCCACCATCACGCTGAAAACCGGCTCCCGCATGGTGGCGGCGGAAGTGGACGGGCAAGCGAAAAAGCTGATGGAACAGGCGATCGTCGACGTGCTGGGCGAAGAGGGCCTGCGGCCGGCGCCGGTCAGTCCGGGCGCGGAGGATTTCCACTTTTATACCGTGGAAAGGCCCCATCTCAAGGCGACGATGCTGGCGCTCGGCTGTGACCTGCAGCCGGGGCTGCACCATCCGCACATGCGGTTCAAGCGGGAAGCGCTGTTGGACGGGGTGGCGATCCTGTCGCGCGTGGTGATCCGCGCATTTGAAGAAACTTCTGCAACCTTGGACAATCCTGTCCGCGTCTGAAGGGACAGCAACACAACTACCCCTTTTGCAACCGTCTGGGTATCCAGGCGGTTGTTTTTTGGGAAGACTTCCCCTGGACAACCCTTCACATTTTTTTCACACCTTGCACAAAAATCATGTAGCTTAATTCATTAAATGTGATATACTAATTTCATACCAAGCGATTATTAGAAAAATTTTATTGGGATATGATCAGGGGAAGGAGTTCGTTCACAATGGAAACCAAAACGGTTAAACAACTGGCTGACGTACTGGCTGCCACCACCGTTTTTTATAATTTGCCGGTTGCTCAACTGGTCGAGATAGCTGTAAAGCGCGGAGAAGGGGTCTTGACGGACAAAGGGGCCCTGAACACGCTGACAGGAAAATTTACTGGCCGTTCCCCGAAAGACAAGTTTATTGTGGACGAAGCTTCTGTCCGCGACATAATCAACTGGGGAGCCGAGAATCAACGGATTGCCCCGGATAAATTCGACCGCCTGCATGCGGATGTGCTTGATTATCTGCAGAAGAAGGAACTGTTCGTCTTCGACGGCTTCGCCGGTGCAGCGGAAGACTACCGCCTGCCGATTCGCGTGGTGAATGAATACGCTTGGCACAATCTGTTTGCCCGCCAGCTGTTTATCCGCCCGACGGCAGCCGAACTGGAGGGTCATCAGGCGGAATTTACCGTCATCGCGGCTCCCGGGTTCAAAGCCGATCCGGCAGTGCACGGCACCCGTTCGGAAACGTTCATCATCATCAGCTTCGAAAAGAAAACCGTGCTGATCGGCGGAACGGAATACGCCGGCGAAATGAAAAAATCGATTTTCAGCGTCATGAATCTGCTGCTGCCGCAGCGCAACGTCCTGTCGATGCACTGCTCGGCCAATATCGGCAAAGACGGCGATGTGGCCCTCTTCTTCGGGCTTTCCGGCACCGGCAAGACGACGCTTTCCGCCGATCCCAACCGCTTCCTGATCGGGGATGACGAGCACGGCTGGTCGAATGACGGCGTCTTCAACCTGGAAGGCGGTTGCTACGCCAAGTGCATCCGCCTGTCCGAAGAAGGGGAGCCGCAGATCTGGAAAGCGATCAATTTCGGCACGGTGCTGGAGAATGTCGTGATCGATCCGCTTACCCGGACTGCCGATTATGACAGCGACGCCTATACGGAAAATACCCGTGCCGCCTATCCGGTTGAAATGATTCCGGGCGCGGTCATTCCCGGGGTGGGCGGACATCCGAAGGTGATCATCTTTCTGACGGCCGACTCGTTCGGCGTCATTCCACCGATCGCCAAGCTGAACCGCGAACAGGCGATGTACCACTTCCTTTCCGGTTACACGAGCAAGATGGCGGGAACCGAACGGGGCGTAACCACCCCGCAGACCGAGTTCTCCACCTGCTTCGGGTCGCCGTTCCTGCCGCTGCGGCCGCTTGTCTATGCCGAGATGCTGGGCAGGAAAATCGTGGAGCACGATGTGCGCGTCTACCTGGTGAACACAGGCTGGACCGGCGGCCCGGTCGGGGTTGGCAAGCGCATGAACCTGGCGTACACCCGCGCGATGGTGACCGCGGCGCTGAACGGCGAGCTGGAGAATGCGGAATTCGTTACCGATCCGGTGTTTGGCGTGCAGGTGCCGACCTCCTGCCCGGGTGTCCCGGCAGAGGTGCTGCAGCCGCGCAACACGTGGGAAGACAAGGAGGCATACGACAGGCAGGCCCGCGATCTGGCCGCCCGTTTTGCCGACAACTTCTCCCGGAAATTCCCGGATGCCGCAGAGATCGCAAAAGCGGGTCCGCAGGTAAACTAAGGGAACATGCCGAATAGGAAAGCTCTCCTCCTTCGCTCCGATGCGAACAGGAGGAGGGCTTTTTTGCGTCTTTGAAAAAAAGATCATTTTGCCGCCAACCAAAACGGCCGATTTCGCCTCTAACAGGATAGAAACGAAAAAAGGAGGCGCATCAAAGATGGATGCAGCTTTCGTGGAAGACGCCGAACGGGCCGTCGCCGGAGAAAAGGAAGCGTTCGTCCGCCTGGTCATGGGCATGGAGCGGACGCTCTACCGGGTCTCCCGGTCCATTCTGAAGTCGGACAGCGAGTGCGTCGATGCCGTGCAGGAAGCGGTGCTGAACGCCTACCATGCCGTGCATACGCTCCGGGAGCCGCGCTTTTTCAAGACCTGGATGGTCCAGATTCTGATGAATGTCTGCTACCGGATGGCCCGTGAGAAAACCAAGGTGGTTCTGCTTCCTGATCCAGAGCGGCGGGAAACGGAGCGCAGCCTGGAGGCCCATGTGGAATTGCGGGAGGCGCTGGATGCGCTGGAGGAGGATTTGCGGCTGGCGATCGAGCTGCACTATTTGGAAGGGTTTACGGTGAAGGAGATGGCCGAGATCCTGCAGGTGGCCGAAGGGACGATCAAATCCCGCCTGGCGAAGGCCCGGACCAAACTGGCCAGCTGGTTTTTGTCTGATGACGGAGAAAGGGGATGGGTGATCTATGAGCGATAGGCTGGAACAACGCGTGGACGAATGGCTGAAACTGACTGCGCAGTCCCAGGAGGAAAGCGTTCCCCGGGCATTTCACGAAGCGTTGGTGCGGATGCTGGAGAACCTGCCGGAGAGGGACGGCAGGGTACCTGTGAAGCCCCGGCAGCCGTTCTCCCGATCCAAAAAATACCTGCTGGCCGCCGCTTCCGCTGCTGTCATCGTCACCGGATTGGCCGCCGGTACCTATGTATCCCCGACGTTTGCCGAATGGATCAAGTCGTTCTTCACGCGTCCCGAACTGGATAAAGGATGGCAGGCTGCTGCCCAGCAGGGCTTCTCGCAGCTGCCGCAGGCGGCGGTGACGGATCAGGGCATCACCCTGAAAGTGATGGAAGTGCTGGCCGACACCAAACGGCTCATTTTCACGTACAGCCTGGAGAAAACGGACGGAACCCCGCTTGATCCCACGTCCATCTTCCAGAAGGAAACATACGGACGCTATACCGATTACTACATCAAGGACCGCAACAATTTTTACCTTACCGACGAGAAGGGGAATGTGGTCTCCGAAAGCATCACGTATGGACTGCTTTCCGGCCAAAAGGTGACCCAAAGCTTCCGCAGCGTCACCCCGCACGACGGCAGGTTTGCGGATGTATCGTTTTATCTGAAGCCCAATGTGGCGCCCAAGCAGATTTATTTGAACATCCTGTTGAAAAAGGTGGACGGCGTGGATGGCACATGGTCGCTCAAGGTGCCGGTTGACCTGGAAAAAAGCATCGCCGCGACCATGACGGTTCCGGTGAACGCCACCTATACGACTCCGTCCGGGCTGGTGATCGAACTGGAAGATGTCACCTATTCGCCGACCGTGACTACGTTCAGGATCCGATCCGAGTGGACAGGGAAAGCGTTGCAGGAGATGAGAGCCAACCATCCCGAGTATTTTGTCGATGAGAAACGGGATCGGCTCATTTATCACAGCGTGCATTACGATGTGGTGGATGAGACGGGCAAGGTGGTGGCGACGACGGACCCGGCAGCCTACCAGAAGTCAGGCGGGGAACTGTTTCATCAGGAAGAGATCGACCCGAATGATCGTTCCCGGGGAAGCATTTCCATCGTCAGCCAATCGTTTGCACCGCTGGATAGGAACAAGACGTATAAGCTGGTGTTGAGAGGTATCGCCCGGACGGAACGGCCCATGAAGGCGTGGAAAGTAAACCTGAAAGACCTGGAGAACCAACAAGCCTCATTTGCCTACAAGGATTTCCGCGCGGCCATTACCGGCATCCGGTACGGAGAAGAGAGCAGCATCCTGGAAATGGAGCAGGAGGTTACGACGATGGGCGGCGATTTCGAGGTGCTGGATGAAGCGGGAAACGTGCTGCCGATCAAAGAGGAGGAGAGCAAGATCGAGCTGGGCGAGCCGGAGTCCGGAACCATGATGCGCCGGATCAAGGTGCAGCTTCCCGTCGAAGGCTTGACGCAGAAGACTCAATCGATCACCCTGCGGCTGCGAACCGTAAGCACGTTCGACCGCAACGTCGACTGGCAGGTGGAGATTCCGCCGCGGAAATGAGGAAACACCGCAAGCCTGGCACAGGGCCAGGCTTCTTGATTTTGTCAGCGGACGGAAACGGACATGCTGCAAAAGATAAGCGCAGGGTACATTTCCGGATCTCCGCCCCTGTTGCGCTGGGCAAGAAAAACAACTATACTATGTATTGCTGCTAACAAATGTAAAGCAAAGGAGATTTGACATGATGAACACAACGCCAACCAACACGTCAACCGATTTCTTCGAAGTGGTGAAATCCCGGCGTGCCGTTAAACAATACGATGCGAGCTATCAAATGAGCGAGGCGGAGCTCAAGGAACTGCTCGAAATCGCCGGACGTGCTCCTTCCTCCTGGAATCTGCAGCATTGGAAGTTTTTTGTGATTACGGATCAGGATGCGAAACAGCGCCTTCTGCCCATCGCTTACGGCCAGCAGCAGGTGGTGGATGCTTCCGCCGTCATCGCCGTTCTTGGCGACCTGGAAGCGAATCGCAATGCGGAGGCGGTTTTCGGCCCTGCCGTGGCAGCCGGTCTCATGTCTGCCGAGGTGAAGCAGAATCTTGTCGCCCAAATCAACGGCGCCTACACGATTCCGACCGTGCCGCGCGACGAGGCAATCCGCAATGCGTCGCTGGCAGCCATGACCCTGATGCTGGCAGCGCGGGCCAAAGGGCTGGACACATGCCCAATGGGAGGATTCGACGCCCAAAAATTTGTGGAAGAATTCCGTGTGCCAAGCCGTTATCTGCCGGTCATGCTGATCACCGTCGGCAAAGCGGCGCAGCCCGGCCGTCCGAGCAATCGCTTCCCGGTGGAAGAGACGATTGTCTGGAACCGTTTTTGAATAAAAGCCATCCTGCAGGGAGCACCTCACCGGGTGCTCCCTTCAGACTGATGACAAACTTCTGTTTGGGACATGGAGTAATGGGGACAGGCGAGCTCCTTTGACGACCGACTTAGCGGAGAAACAAAGACGCGGGGTCACAGGGGGCGTGAGTCTCACATCGCTGAGACGCCCAGATGTTGAGCCCCCTGCCCGCGTCGCGTTTCGGAGCGGACAAAAGCCCACTTCCTCGCGGGTCGTCAAGAGAGCGAGCAGGAACCATTACCCATGATCGACCGACTTTGTCGGCACACTGCAGGGAGCACCTCACCGGGTGCTCCCTTAACTGTTGGGACGGGTATGCTTGAAAACCTGTTTCATGCTATAATAATGTACTGTTATCCATAAGGCACGTTTTGCTCAGAGAGGGGTTGGGTACGATGATTACCTCCGTTCGACAACCGGTTTCCACGCTGGCGCTGAAGGAATGGGCCGTTGCGGTCAAGGCGCTTGGGGAAGGCAAGCAGATCATTACCGTCCGCAAAGGCGGTTTGTACGAAGAGACGCGGGAGTTCAGGCTGGAGAACGACACGTTTTATCTTTACCCGACGTATGAACACCAGAAGCCGGAAATGGTGAAGGAAGAATACCATCCGATGCTGGAGGCGACGTTGGCGGGGTGGAGCCCGGAGAAGACGACCGTCGAGATCGGCTACTTCGCCCACATCACGGACGACATCGAGCTGATGGATGAAGCGAAGTTGCGCGCGCTGGCGCCGTATCACATCTGGACCGACAATTTTGCCGATGTGCGCCTGCACTGGAAGAAGAAGCAGCCGCTGCACATCCTGTTTGCCCGGGTGTACCGCTTGGCCCAGCCGGTGACCATTCCGATTGATGAGGCGTACAAGGGATGCAAATCCTGGCACCATCTGCTGCAGGAGATTGGTCAAGGCGATTTTGCCCCGGTGCTCACCGATGAGGAGTATGAGGCGAAACGGACAGCGATCATGCAGGTCCTGAACGGCTAACCGATCACGTGGAGATAGGGGAAGGCTTTCGCGCAAAGCCTTCTTTTCTACGTTTTTTCCATGCTGCACCAGACACGAAGGCGCGTTCGGAGCCATACATAATAAACATAAGAGTTTAAAAAATGCTGAAATAGTTCTATCCTTGATTTAAGATAAGAATTATTATAAGATGGTAATTGAGAATGGATTGAGAATGATGCCGGATGGGAAGAGAGGAAGTACGTTCCTGTGCGCAGACCGGCCATTCCACAATCGATATGCATACTGGAGGGAAAGTAAGATGACTGCTGTACCACATCTGCAAATAAACAATCTTCATGCCCGCATTGAAGAGAAGGAAATCATCAAGGGCCTCTCCCTGGAGATCAAGGGAGGCGAAGTTCATGCGATCATGGGGCCGAACGGGACGGGGAAATCCACGCTCGCCTCTACGCTGATGGGGCATCCCAAGTATGAAGTGACGGAGGGAAGCGTCACCCTGAACGGGGAGGATCTTCTGGAGATGGCCGTGGACGAGCGCGCCCGGGCTGGTCTGTTCCTTGCCATGCAGTATCCGTCCGAGATCAGCGGCGTCACCAACTCCGACTTTCTGCGTTCCGCCATCAACGCCCGCCGCGGGGAAGGCAACGAAATCTCGTTGATGAAGTTTATCCGCGAGCTGGACAAGAAAATGGCGACCCTCGAAATGGATGAATCCTTCGCGCACCGCTACCTGAACGAAGGCTTCTCCGGCGGTGAGAAAAAGCGCAATGAAATCCTGCAGATGATGATGCTTGAACCGAAAATCTGCATCCTCGACGAGATCGACTCCGGTCTCGATATCGACGCGTTGAAAGTGGTGGCCAAGGGCGTGAACGAGATGCGCACCGCTGACCGTGGC
This sequence comes from Brevibacillus sp. SYP-B805, assembly GCF_011059135.1. Taxonomy (GTDB): domain Bacteria; phylum Bacillota; class Bacilli; order Brevibacillales; family Brevibacillaceae; genus Brevibacillus_F. The sequence goes on from NZ_JAALGD010000005.1 coordinate 212,228, forward strand.
TTCCTGATCATCACGCACTACCAACGCCTGCTGAACTACATCAAGCCGGATTTCGTCCATGTCATGATGCAGGGCCGCATCGTGAAATCAGGCGGTCCCGAGCTGGCCGAACGCCTCGAGGCGGAAGGATACGACTGGATCAAGGAAGAGCTCGGCATCGTGGATGAAACCGTAAACGCGAACGTGTAGGAGAAGGAGGCCATCCCAAGATGAGTGTCGATTTGCAACTCCGCTTCGACCGTGAAGCGATTACCCAATATTCGAAAGCCAACCAAGAGCCGGAGTGGTTCCTTGCCAGCCGTCTCGCCGCATTCGAGGCCTGTAGCCAACTGGAGCTGCCGGTTTTGGAAAAAACCAAAATCGATAAATGGAACATCGACCAATACGTTCCGTTTTTGACGCAGCCCAAAGTGGCGAGCGCCGATCAGCTGGATGACGTGGTCAAGGCGGAAATCGACGCGGCGGCGGTCAAAAGCCTGCTGGTGCAAAAAAACGCTTCGATCATTTTCCACCGGGAGCAGGCGGAAGCAAAAGCGCAGGGCGTGATCTTCACCGACCTGGCAACCGCTTTGCGCGAGCATGGCGACCTGGTGAAAAAATACTGGATGCAGGCCGTCGCCGCAGACGAGCATCGATTGACGGCCCTCCACGCAGCCTTGGTCAATGGCGGCGTATTCATCTACGTGCCCAAAAACGTGGAGGTGGACGTACCGCTGCAAGCCGTCTTCCAGGTAGCCGGTGATGGTGCCCTTCTGTGTCCGCACGTGCTGATCGTGGCAGAAGCCAACAGCAAGGTTACCTATGTGGACACCTACGTCTCTTCGGCCGGAACCTCCATGGTGGCCAACAGCGTCGTGGAAGTGTTTGTCGGCCCGGGAGCGTCCGTGCAGATGGCCTCGGTCCGGTCCCTTTCCGCCGAGGTGCACGATTACGTGTTCCGCCGGGCCATCCTTGACCGCGACGGCAAGATGGAGTGGATTCTGGGCGAGATGAACGACGGCAACACGGTTGCCAACAACACCACGGTGCTCAAAGGCAGCGGCTCCGCCGTCAACACCAAGACGGTGTCCGTGGGAACCGGCAGCCAACGGCAGAATCTGACGTCGCAGGTTCAGCACATCGGCACCCATTCCGAGTCCGACATGCTGAGCAAAGCCGTGATGACGGACGAAGCAACGGCGATTCTCAACGGCATCACCAAGATCGAAAAGGGAGCGGAAAAAGCCAATGGCGAGCAGGCGGAAAACATTCTCATGCTGAGCGAAAAGGCTCGCGGCGACGCCAACCCGATTCTGTTGATCGATGAAGACGATGTGAAGGCAGGACACGCAGCATCCGTGGGCCGCATCAGCGAGGAGAGCGTCTACTACCTGATGTCCCGCGGCATTACGCGCAAAGAAGCGGAACGCTTGATCGTACTAGGATTCCTTGATTCCGTCGTAACCGAAATCCCCATCGAAGAAGTGAAGAACCGGCTTCGTCAGGCGCTGGAAAGGAAGTTGGCCTAACATGAACGCGAAAGAACTCCGCCGTTATTTTCCCATCCTGGATCAACAGGTGAACGGGCACCCGCTGGTTTACCTGGACAGCGCGGCAACGTCGCAGAAGCCCGTCCAGGTGATCGAGGCGCTGGACAAATACTACAAGGAGTACAACTCCAATGTGCACCGCGGCGTCCACACGCTCGGCTCCCGCGCGACGGACGGCTATGAAAACGCGCGGGAAAAGGTTCGCGCCTTCATCAACGCCAGGGAAAGCGCCGAGATCGTCTTTACGCGCGGCACCACCTCGGCGGTCAACCTGGTTGCTTACGGGTATGCCCGTGCAACGCTGAAGCCGGGAGACGAGATCGTGACCACGGTGGTGGAACACCACAGCAACTTCATCCCGTGGCAGCAGGCAGCCAAAGCGACGGGGGCAACCTTCAAGTTCATCCCGCTCGCAGCGGACGGGACCGTGACGGTGGACGCGGTGAAGGAGGCGATTACGCCAAACACCAGGATCGTCGCCATTCACCATATTTCCAACGTGCTGGGGGATACCACCCCGATCAAGGAAATCGCCGCCATCGCGCATCAGCACGGGGCGGTCCTGTTCGTCGACGGTGCCCAGAGCGCACCGCACAAGAAAATCGACGTGCAGGCGCTGGACTGCGATTTCTTCTGCTTTTCCAGCCACAAGATGTGCGGGCCGACGGGCATCGGCGTGCTGTACGGCAAGCGCGCTGTCCTGGAGAAGACCGAACCGGTGGAATTCGGCGGAGAGATGATCGACTTTGTCGACCTGTATGACTCCACGTGGAAGGAGCTACCCTGGAAGTTTGAGGGCGGCACGCCGATCATCGCAGGGGCGATCGGCCTCGGTGCGGCGATTGACTTTTTGACCGAGATCGGGCTGGAAGAAATCGAGCGCTACGAAAAGCAGTTGCTGCGCTATGCATTGGAGCAGATTAAGGAGATAGAGGGACTGACCATCTACGGTCCCACGGAGAACCGCAGCAGTCTAATCACCTTCAATCTGGAAGGCGTGCATCCGCACGATTTGGCCACCGTGCTTGACAGCTACGGCATTGCGGTGCGGGCCGGACATCACTGCGCCCAGCCGCTGATGCGCTGGCTGGGTGTGACGGCCACGGCGCGTGCCAGCTTCTACCTGTACAATACGGAGGAAGACGTGGATGCCTTGATCGCCGGATTGAAGAAGACAAAGGAGTATTTCGGCAATGTCTTCTCTTGATGATCTCTACCGCCGCGTCATCATGGACCATTACCAAAAGCCGCGCAACCGTGGTAAACTGGATGAAGCGGAAGGACTTATCGTACATCTGAACAATCCGACGTGCGGCGACAGCATCTCCCTGTCGTTGAAGCTGGAGAACGGCAGGGTAGCCGACGCCAGATTTTTGGGCGAGGGCTGTTCCATCAGCATGTCCTCCGCTTCCATGATGACGGAAGCGGTGAAGGGCAAGACTGTGGAAGAAGCGCTCCACCTGGCGCAGGTGTTCTCCGAGCTGATGCAGGGCAAGGAGCCGGACGAGTCGATCGATCTTGGCGATATTGAAGCGCTCTCCGGCGTGGCGAAATTCCCCGCGCGGATCAAATGCGCCACCCTGGCCTGGAAAGCGCTGGAGCAGGGTATCAAACAAGCCGAGCAATAATACAAAAGAAGTAGAGGAAAAGGAGCGTGAGCGCAGATGGCCAAGAAAGCCCCTGAGCTGCAGGATTACCAGTACGGCTTTCACGACAAGGATGTGTCGGTCTACCGTACGAAAAAGGGCTTGTCCCGCGAGATCGTCGAAGAGATTTCGCGCATGAAAAACGAGCCGCAGTGGATGCTTGATTTCCGCCTCAAGGCGCTGGATATCTTCCTGAAAATGCCGATGCCCAAATGGGGCGGCAATCTGGACGATCTGAACTTCGACGATATCACCTACTATGTGAAACCATCGGAAAAAACGGGCCGCAGCTGGGATGAAGTGCCGGAAGAGATCAAGGCGACGTTCGACAAGCTGGGGATTCCGGAAGCGGAACAGAAGTTCCTGGCCGGGGTCTCCGCCCAGTACGAATCCGAAGTGGTTTACCACAACATGCAGGAAGACCTGGAGAAGCTGGGCGTGCTGTTCACCGACATGGATTCTGCGGTGAAGCTTTATCCCGATATCGTAAAAGAATACTTCTCCACGGTGATCCCGCCGGCGGACAACAAGTTCGCTGCCCTGAACTCGGCGGTATGGTCCGGCGGTTCCTTCATCTACGTGCCGAAGGGCGTGAAGGTGGAGACGCCGCTGCAGGCCTATTTCCGGATCAACTCGGAGAACATGGGGCAGTTTGAACGCACCCTGATCATCGTGGATGAAGACGCGTTCGTCCACTACGTGGAAGGCTGTACGGCGCCGATCTACAGCACCGACTCCCTCCACTCCGCAGTCGTGGAGATCATCGTGAAGGAGCGGGGACGCTGCCGCTATACGACCATCCAGAACTGGTCCAACAACGTGTACAACCTGGTGACCAAGCGTGCCGTTGCCTATGCCGACGCCACCATGGAATGGATTGACGGCAACATCGGCTCCAAGCTGACCATGAAGTATCCGGCCGTCATCATGAAAGGTCCCCGCGCCAAAGGCACCGTGCTTTCCATTGCGGTGGCGGGCAAAGGGCAGCATCAGGATGCGGGCGCCAAGATGATTCACCTGGCCCCTGACTGTACGTCGACGATCATCTCCAAATCAATCTCGCGCGACGGCGGCAAGGTGACCTATCGCGGGCTGGCCCAGTTCGGCCGCAAGTCGGATGGCTCCAAGTCCAACATCAAGTGCGACACCTTGATTCTGGATAAACTGTCCACCTCCGACACCATCCCGTACAATGAAATCATGAACGACAACATCACGCTCGAACACGAGGCGACCGTGTCCAAGGTTTCCGAAGACCAGCTCTTTTACCTGATGAGCCGCGGCTTGTCCGAAGCAGAAGCCACCGAAATGATCGTCATGGGCTTCATCGAACCGTTTACGAAGGAATTGCCGATGGAGTATGCCGTGGAGATGAACCGCCTGATCAAGTTCGAGATGGAAGGCTCAATCGGTTAATCAAAACAGCAGCATGCCTTGCGGGGCATGCTTTTTTCACTTCCGGCGCAAGGGGGAGAGCGGATGTACATGATCGGCTGGGGAATCGTCGCGATGGTGGCGATCTTGACGATTCTCTTCATCATACGCTGGGTGCAGGAGAGACAGCGTCCTACCTATCCCCTGTTCCTGGACGCCTTGACAGGGGCGCTTGATCCGGATGCGCGGCAGGAAGCGGAACCTCCCGCAGCCGGCGGGGCGGAAGAACCGGAAGATCCGAAGCATCCGGAAGTTCCAGAGGTTCCGGAAGTGCCAGCGTCTCTCCGTACGCCGCTGCCGCTTTCACCCGGGGTGCTGGCCCATTACCGCTCCTTCTTTGCGGTGGAAGGGGAGAGGGTGGAACGCGACGATCTTGCGGTACCCATCGTGGTGTTCCCACCAACGCGGAAACGGGGCTGGTGGACGTATGCGACAGCCGGACTGCACCGGCGGGGCCAGACGGAGCTGCTGCTCTATTCATACAAGCGGGATGAGGCCATGATCGCCCATCTGGTCCGCATCGCCGACGACGTGCAGGGCATCTTTCAGGCCCAGGGGACGGGCATTGCGGAGCATGTGCTGTTTCCGCTGCCCGGTCCGATCATACCCGGCTCTGCTTTGGATCGGCTGCTGGCGGTTCCTCCTTTTTTCGAACAGGAGGGATTCGGGTATTATTATGACGGGGACACCGTGATCCGGTTCCTGATGCTGCTTCCCGTGACGGAAGCCGAGTACCACTGCCTGCTTTCACAGGGATGGGACGCGCTGGTAGAGAGATTTGTCCAGCAGGAGGTAAATGCCCTTGATCTTCTGCGCCATTCTGCCGTGGACGGGGGTGAATGTGATGAATCAGATCCGCTTGCGCGTGAGCGTCGTGGTGGTCCATGACGGCAAGATTCTGCTGATCAAGGAAGTGACGGACGGTGTGCTGGCCTACAGCCTGCCCGGCGGGGGCGTGGAGTTCCTGGAATCAATCCCGGAGGCGACCCGGCGGGAGGTGTGGGAGGAGACCGGCGTGCTGGTAGCCTACCAGCAGATGCTGTGGCTGGATGAGAGGATCGACAGGAACGGGGACGGCAAGCATACCGTTGGTGTCGGCGTATTGGCCGCGTTGGTGGGGGAGGAGACCACCCCCATTCCGGGCGGTCTGGAGGACGAAGAGATCGTCTGGGCGGGGTGGGTGAGTCTGGAGGAGCTCCATACCCTGCCGTTTGATAACGACAGACGACGGGAACAGGTGTTGAAAGCATTGAAGGAAGCAAACTATCTTCCCGGGTACATCGGGAACGTGATGTAAAGAGCCGTGGCTGCGCGATGTCAGCGCGGCTTTTTTTTCGTCGTTCGACAATTTGAAACATTTTCCTGGTTTCCTCGTAATACATACGGAAACAGTTTCTGGAAAGGAGGGTGCATGTTTGGAATGGCTTGAGACGCTCTATGTCGTCTGTATCGGGATCGGCATCATCTATTCTCTGCTGCTGCTGTTTTTTGGCGATTGGTCCGGAAATTTTCACATCCCTGTCCTGCAGCCGGTGATCCTGGTAAGCGGGGTGACCGCGTTCGGCGGCTGCGGAATTCTCCTGTCACGGCTGACAGCGTATGCTCCCGGAATCGTGCTGCTGCTGTCGCTGATGGGCGGAGCGATCCTGGCCGTGCTTTCTTATTTTTTCTGGATCAAGCCGATGGAGAAAACGGAGTCCTCCACCGGGTACTCCATGCAGGAGCTGACCGGCCGGCTTGGCCTGGTCTCCACCTCCATCCCCGCGTCCGGCCTCGGAGAAGTGTTGGTGACGATGGTGAGCGGCACGACCCATCATATGGCGTCGAGTCTGGAACAAAAGCCCATTCCGGAGGGAACGAAGGTAGTCGTCGTGGAAGTGAAGGACCATGTCCTGTATGTCGTGCCATTTGAGAAAGAGAACGGGGAGCGTGTGGTATGAGCGGATTGTCAACACTGACGATAGCGGGTATCGTCGTCGTGGTGCTGTTGGTGCTGGGCATCGCGTTTTGGGCGCGGTACAAGACGGTTGGCGCCGATCAGGCGATGATCGTGACGGGCAGCTTCCTGGGGTCGAAAAACGTGCTGGCCGACGAATCCGGCCGCAAAATGAAGATCGTCCGGGGCGGCGGCGCTTTTATTCTGCCGATTTTTCAGCAGGCCAAGTTCCTGAGTTTAATGTCCCATAAACTGGATGTCTCCACACCGGAAGTGTATACCGAGCAGGGCGTGCCGGTCATGGCGGACGGGGTCGCCATCATCAAGGTGGGCGGTTCGATAGAAGATATCGCCACCGCGGCGGAACAGTTTATGGGCAAGACGGATGAGGCCCTGAAAGCGGAGGCGCAGGAAGTACTGGAAGGCTATCTGCGCGCCATTCTGGGCAGCATGACCGTCGAAGAGATTTACAAAAACCGCGAACGCTTCGCGCAGGAAGTGCAGGCGGTCGCCGCCAAGGATCTGAAGAAGATGGGCCTGTCCGTCGTCAGCTTCACGATCAAGGATGTGCGGGACAAGAACGGCTATCTGGCGGCGCTCGGGATTCCGCAGATCGCGGCGGTGAAGCGGGACGCCACCATCTCGCAGGCGGATGCGGACAAGGAAGCGCGTATCCGACAGGCGCAGGCGGAGGAGGAAGCCCGCAAGGCCGAGCTGCTGAAAGAGACCAACATCGCCGAAGCGGAAAAAGAAAAGGAACTGAAGGTGGCCGCCTTCAAGCAGGAGCAGGATCGGGCCAGAGCGGCGGCCGACCAGGCGTACAAGCTGCAGGAAGCCGTGATCAAGCAGCAGGTAACGGAAGAGGAAATGAAGATCGACATCGTCCGCAAGCAGAAGCAGATCGAGCTGGAAGAGAAAGAGATCCTGCGCCGCGAGCGGCAATATGATGCCGAAGTGAAGAAAAAGGCGGACGCCGACCGCTATGCGGTGGAGCAGGCGGCCGAAGCGGAGAAAGCGAAGAAAATCCGCGAGGCAGACGCGCTGAAATACCGGATCGAGGCGGAAGCGAAAGCGCTGGCGGAGCAGAAGCGCCTGGAAGGCCTGGCGGTAGCCGAGGCGGAGAAGGCAAAAGGGACGGCCGAAGCCGAAATCACCCGCTTGAAGCTGGAAGCGGAAGCGGAAGGGAAACGGAAGCTGGCGGAAGCCTACGAGAAGTTCGGTCAGGCAGCGGTGCTGGACATCGTCGCCAAGATGCTGCCCGAACTGGCGGCCAAAGTGGCAGAGCCGATGAAGGCGATCGACAAGGTGACGATCATCGATACGGGCGGCGGCCAGGGAGACGGCGTCAACCGCTTGAGCACCAATGTGACCAAGATGATGGCGCAGCTGCCCGAGATGTTGAAAGACGTCTCCGGCCTGGATGTGAACCAGATGATTGCCGAGTTCATGAAGCAGCAGCCGGCGCAGCATGCCCCGGCTGCGGAAGGAACGAAGGGATCAAACGAAGTGATTGAAAAAGGTTGAGGCATGGTGAGCGGGAACCATCACCCATGACAGGACGGACTTTGTTTGCACAATTAGGCGGGATTTCGATCCCGCCTGTTCGCATGCTTCACTCCATCCCGTCGTAAACCACGCTTACCCCAAGGTGGCTGTAGGTTTCTTCCGTGTAATGGCCTTTTGGGCACGATTTAATGCTGCACAAGCGGGTATGTTCCACCTGCAGCGGATGACGGCACAGCGGACAGTTCGCCGACAGCATGCTCTTCAAGAAAGCGAACATGTTAATCACCATTTTCCGATTCATTTACTTGGTTTTTATTATACGATTCTATGCCCTCTTCGAACAGAGGGTTTTTCGGTATTTTACCGCAAAAGGAGGAGGTGTATAATCGACGTTGTCAGGGAGTCGGACCAAGGAGGACGTCTATGGATTGGAACCTGTTCATCGTGATGCTGATTCTGGGGGGAATCGGCTCTTTTTTTTCGGGTTTACTGGGGATTGGGGGAGCCATCATCCATTATCCTCTGCTGCTGTTCATTCCATCCGCTCTGGGGATAGCCCGCTTTACCGCCCAGCAGGTATCGGCCATCAGCATGTTTCAGGTCTTTTTTTCGGCGCTTGCGGGGGTGCTGGCGTATCGCAGCCATGTCAGGAACGGGCCCGCGCTCATACATAAAGGGCTCGTACGCTGCATGGGAACCAGCATCCTCCTCGGCAGCCTCATCGGGGGCATCAGCTCGACATACTTGTCCGGGGAGGCCATCCATCTCGTCTATGGAGTGGTCGCGATCGTGGCGGTTGTCCTGATGCTTTTCCCGAACAAAGGTACCCCGCAGGCTGCACCTCACGAGATGGCGTTCCACAAGCCCACGGCGGCCGCGGCCGCGTTCGTCGTGGGAGTGGTATCGGGAATCGTTGGGGCGGGAGGAGCTTTCGCGCTGATTCCCATCATGCTGACGGTGCTCAAGATCTCGACAAGGGTGGCCATCGCTTCGTCCCTGGCCATTGTCTTTATCTCGGCTGTCGGCGGGGTGATAGGAAAGATCGCCGCGGGGCATATTCCGCTCATGCCAACCGTGTTTACGGTGATCGGCAGCTTGCTGGGAGCCCCCATCGGTTCACGCCTCAGCACCAAGATCAATGTCAGGGTTCTGCGCTACGGGCTGGTCGTCGTCATCACGGCATCCGCCATCAAAATCTGGCTGTCGGTTTTCTAACAGTGTATGGGGATGGCCGCCTGCATGTGACAGCCGCCCTGTCGGGAAAAAAACAAGAAGAGAGGCACACGCCTCCCTTTTTTGTCAGGATGGAGCAGGGTTAAGCGCCATCCGACTCGTCGGACTCGACATAACGCTGGAGCGCGGACATCTTGTTCTCCCAAAAACGCTCGTAATACGACAGCCATCGCTTCAGTTCAAGCAGCGGTTCCGGCTCAAGCCGGTAGCGCGTCTCCCGGCCGACTTTCCTCGGCTTGACGAGTCCCGCATCCGCCAAAATGCGCAGATGCTTGGAAACGGCCGTCCGGCTCATCGGAAAGTGGCCGCTGATGGCGGTGACAGGCATTTCCTGTTCGCCCAGCAATCTCAGCAGCTGACGGCGGGTAGGATCGGCGATGGCCTGAAAAACGTCATGTTTCAGTAATGAAGCCGCCATGTCAACCCTCGACGTAGCTGCCCAACTTGTTGACAATCCCGCTCCAGCCTTGGTCCATGCGGTCGCGCACAATCGTATGGGCTTCCCCGAACTCCGTCACCTTGTCGGCATCCCAGCCGGAATGAATCAGCGTAAACTCCGTTTTTCCGTCAAGCTCCTTCAGTTCAAACGTGATGGTCCAATCTTTTCCCCAACGGAAAGAAAGGCGGTGGGGAGGATCGATTTCCGTGACTTTGCAGGGGGACATGCCAAACGGCCCCGCGTTCAAGTGAAATTCGTGGCCCACTACAGGCTGAAAATCATTCGGCATGAACCATGCGGCGATGCCTTCCGATGTGGCAACGGCCTGCCATACTTTTTGAATCGGCGCGTTCATTACAAGGGTTCGCCGTATATCCGGCAGCGTGCTGTGGTTGTTGTTTTCCATTGTCGTTCCTCCCATTTCCGATATGATTGATTTTTCAGCTTTCCCTTTGTCCTGGCGGCGAATACACAATGCCGCCGACCATTCCCTTCCTTTTTGTGAAACCATTTGGTTTCGTTTTGTACTATATAACACCTTTTGGTTTCATGTCAAGTGACGGGGGAGCATTTCAGGCGCAAAGCATTTGCCTGAAGCCGGGTGCATTCGCTTGGGTTCCAGGAAATAAGCATTGCATTTTCGTGCAGGTGGAGATAAAATAAAAACAAAAGTTGCCCCGAGGCAAAAATTATAGTTTAGACAAATTCTTAAGGAACATTTTTTCTTCCATGTCATACCTATGGGTGTAGGCGCATTTTTTTAGCCTAAAAAGTTGCGCTAACGCAAAATAGTTAGCTTGTTCCATAAAATGACCGTAAATGAGGTGAGACTGATGACACCCGAGTATGGAAGCAGTGTGGCTCTTGAGCAAAAAGGGGAATGGCATGACGCCCCCAAGCAGCCGTCCCTGCCGGAAGTGCATCGTTCGCTGCGTGTGCCCAAATCGGGATCATGGCTGCGCAAGTTTCTGGCGTTCGCAGGTCCCGGCTATCTGGTGGCTGTCGGCTATATGGACCCGGGGAACTGGGCGACCGACCTTGCCGGCGGATCGCTCTTTGGCTATACTTTGCTGTCCGTCATTATGCTTTCCAACCTGATGGCGATTCTCTTGCAAGCCTTGGCCGGAAAATTGGGAATCGTGACGGGAAGGGATCTGGCCCAGGCCTGCCGGGATCATTACAGCAAACCGGTGGCGATGGGGCTGTGGGTGCTCTGCGAGCTGGCCATCGCCGCGTGCGATCTGGCCGAGGTGATCGGCGCCGCCATCGCGCTGAATCTGCTGTTTGGCATCCCGCTGCTGTACGGGGTCATCCTGACCAGCTTCGACGTGATGCTGGTGCTGCTCCTGCAGAACAAGGGATTCCGGTACATTGAGGCGATTGTGATCGCCCTGATCGCCACCATCGCGGGTTGTTTTGCCGTGGAGATGTACCTGTCCAAGCCGGATGTGACGGGTATTCTGGGCGGATTCGTGCCCAGCGCCGAGATCATCCGCAATCCGGAGATGCTCTACATCGCCATCGGGATCCTGGGGGCGACGGTGATGCCGCACAACCTCTATCTCCATTCCTCCATCGTCCAAACCCGCCGGTATGAACAAACCAGCAGCGGCAAACGGGAAGCGATCCGCTATGCGACGATGGATTCGACCATCGCGCTTCTTTTCGCCTTGATGATCAACGCGGCGATCCTGATTCTCTCTTCGGCAGCTTTTCACCGGGCGGGGATGACGGATGTGGCGGAGATCGGGGATGCGTACCATCTCCTCACGCCCGTCCTCGGCACAACGGCAGCCAGCATCCTGTTCGGGGTGGCGCTGCTCGCGGCAGGGCAGAACTCTACCTTGACGGGGACCCTGGCCGGACAGATCGTCATGGAAGGCTTCCTCAACATCCGCCTGAAGCCCTGGCTGCGCCGGCTGCTCACCCGGCTGATCGCGATTATTCCCGCCGTGATCGTGACCGCCCTCTACGGCGAGAGCGGAACGGCCCAGCTGCTGATCCTGAGCCAGGTGATTCTCTCCCTGCAGCTTTCCTTCGCTGTGGTGCCGCTTGTGCAGTTCACCAGCGACAAAAGGAAGATGGGCGAGTTCGTCAACCCGCCGTGGCTGAAAATGCTGGCATGGACGGTTGCCATCGTGATTATGGGGTTAAACGCCTATCTGCTGTTCCAGACGTTTTTTGGGTAACATGAAAACATCCCCTCTGTGCTGACAGGTTCTTCCTGTCGCGGGAGGGGATGTTTTTTGGAGAGCATGTTCATACGGGATCGACAAGCATCAATGCGTGCCGGAACTGCTCTTCCGCATGCGCCAGCGCTCTGAGAGCGGCCGCAAGATCCTGCCGGTTATCCGCCACCGCGTGTACGTGGCAGGTGCCGAACAACTGCGCCTGCCGTTCTTTCAGGCGGGCCAAACCTGGCAGACGCCGGGCGAAAAAGTTTGCGTAATCGAGCGCTCTGCGTGCCCCCAACTGAAAAAGGAAATAGCGCATATGATTGCGGCCTTCCGGGGTGATCGTTTCCTGTTCGATCGCGTCGGCGAAGGCTCGTATGGCTTTCTCGCAGCAGGGAAGGCCCTTTTGACCGGCTTCTTCCTCGGTTTCCCGATACACCGTTTGGAAGTAGCGGATCGCCTGCCCGAACAGTTCTTGTTCCGCGGGTGTGCGCTGGCGGGAGGGCCGTGTCCAGAACTGATAGGGATACCTGCGATAGGGAATCTTCTCCGCCCGCCATGCCAGCCCGAATGGTTCCCACGCCAACGATACATGCGGGTAGCCGGCCGGATCGTGCAGGTATACGTTCTCGTCATCTGCCGCATAAACGAGCACATAATGGTCGCTGCCGCCCAAATAGGAATGGTTCGGATGGTACAGCAGCATGCCCATGTCAAGGGGGCCCACGACGGCAGGTCCGTCTTTCAGGTGGGTGCGCAAATCCTCAACAGGCGGTGCGGATGTGGTGTCACAGCCTTGTGCAAGAAAGGTGAACCCCAACAGGTCCAGTGCCCGGCCAATCCCTTCATCGGGTGCGACCCGGCCGTTAAACCAGGCAAACTGCAGCGCTTCCTCCCACATGGCCCCGAGTCCTACCCCGGTTAACACTTCAATCAGGGAAGGGGCGATTTTTTCTCCGATGCTGTGAAGCAGCATGGCGGTTGAATTGGCATAGCAATAGGCGCCGTTTCCGATGTACGCGGTGGTGCCCATGCCTCTCATCCTCCTTTCATGCAAAAACGCCTGTTGCATAGACATCAGGAGGAGCGGTTTTCTGACAGCGGTTGAACCAAGTCGGAAAACAAGGGATGATCCGACCTATTCACCCGTGTCCAATTTCAGTTTCAGATAAATCTGTTTGCTTCCGTCGCTATCCGTTTTGACCCATTTGCCGGCCAGCTTTTCTCCCTTCTCGCCATAATTCTCTTTCACGGTCTGCCAGGCGTCCTCCCTGGGTTTAAACACAAGCTCCACATACATGTTCTTGCTGTCTTTCGGGTAAGGGATGCTTAGATCAAAGGAGCCGTCGGGATTGACGTATTTCGTGGCGGAATAGCCAAACGTGACATAACCGGGTATCTCGACACCGCCTGTTACTTGTGAACCTTCCAGCAGATTGCTGGTTGCATGCACATAGATCAAACGCTCGTCTTTACGCAGCTCCGGTTTGATCCACACTTCCGGACTGCCGTAATCGGCCGGTTTTTCCCATTTCGGCATCTCCAAAGCCAGTTTGAGCGGATGATCCTTCCTGGGGTGAAAATAGCCTTTCAGTTCCACTTTTTTCTTTATCGATTTGTCATCATCCTGATATTGATAGACGGCGTCCCCCTGCAGCTTGTCACCGTTTTCGCCGTAATGTTGCTGCAGTTCGGGAATCTGCATCTTGGGGTTGAAGGTAACGGTCAATTCCACCTGCTGGTTCAGATTCGGTTTTTTGATGAACAGCTGAAAACTGCCATCCGGGTCGACCTCCGCCGTATCCGAGTATCCGAACATGGCATATCCCTCCGCATCCACGTTTCCGCTTACCTTGGCGCCCGACAGCAGGTTGCTGGTGCCTTTGACAACCAGATAGCCATCCTTTTCTTCGACCGTTGCCTGCATGGACACCTGTAGGTTTCCCTGATCCGGTCGAACGCTGTTTTCGGGACTGCCTACTACTTGAAAGGAAACGGCCTCTCCTTGCTGCTCTGGAGCGGAAGAGGGGGAACTGCCAGGCGAGCCGGAAGCGGAAGGCTGTATGCCGGTTGCAGCCAAATCTGCTTCCTTGCCGGCTGCATCCGGTTGAGCAGCCTGATTCTCCACTTGCTTCGGCGTTTCTTCCGCTTGATTGCAGCCTGCGATCATGAGCGAAAGAACAAGTAACAGGGCAAATCGTTTCACATCATTACCTCCTTGTTCTCCATTAAAGAGAAGTATAATACACAAATTACAAAAATGTATAATTTTGTTAATTTGTGAAGAATGCAATGAGATGTGACGATTGCCCTTGCGTCAACGCCAATGTTATTTTTTACTCGTAGAGCCCGCGATCAATACCGGTCACAGCACGTCGTAATCCCGCTCATGAAAGCGGCCGTCCTCCATCTGGTACAGGCGCAGATCAGGATGCCCGCCTGCGAAGGACAGGATCCAGTAGCCGAGGGACGGGTAATGCCAGCCATCCCTGTCTGCGGCGGAAGGGACGGGCGGTGTGGCGGGATGGGTGTGGAGCACGCCGAGCCACTGCAGGCCGGCTTCCCGGATGGCGCGCAGCGTACGGAGAAGGATCTCTCCTTCCCAGGCGAAGGCATGGCGGTATCTTCCCTCGGGAGGATGGGGAAAACAGTGCGTAATGACGGAGCCATGTCCGGCCAAAAGCGCAGAATATTCATCGGGAAGCGCCTCTCTTCCATCTGCGCAGAGGCGTTTCACCACTTTTCCATCTATCTGCAGTCTGGTATGCTTATTCCGAAAAGGATTTCCCAACAGATCGGGGCGCATGTCCGTTCCCCCTTTTAGCAGAGAGGTTGTTATGGCAAAAAGCAGCATCCACGTGGGATTATGCGGATGGGGAGATCATGAATCGCTCTATCCTCCCGGTGTACGCGACAGGGAGAAGCTGTCGGTGTATGCCAGCCATTTTCCGCTGGTGGAAATCGACAGCTCGTTTTACGCTATTTTACCACAAAAAAACTATGAGACCTGGGTGCGGGAAACGCCGGAATCCTTCCGCTTCGTGATCAAGCCGCATCAAGCCATCACCGGCCATCAGCGCGGCGGGCAGGAGGAAGACCGAAGCGAGCTGTTCCGCCGTTTTGAGGAGAGCATCCAGCCGGTGGCGGCATCGGGGAAGCTGGCTGCCCTGCTCTTTCAGTTCCCGCCCTGGTTCGACTGCACGCGGGAGCATGTGCGGTACATTCAGCGCTGCGCGGAGGCGTTTTCCCGCTATCCGGTGGCGGTGGAGTTTCGCCATCGCAGCTGGTTTGAAGCGGAGTACCGGGAGAAGACGCTCGCGTTTCTGCGGGGGCTTGGGGCCATCCACACCGTGTGCGACGAACCGCAGGCGGGGGTGGGGTGCGTGCCGATCGTGGTCGCCGTCACCCAGCCCAAGCTGGCGCTCGTCCGGTTCCACGGCCGCAATGTCAAGGGATGGCGCGACCCCGGCAAGGGTGTGAACTGGCGGGACGTGCGCTACTTGTACCACTACAAGGAAGAGGAGCTCCGGGAATGGGTGCCGCGCGTCCAGGAACTGGCCCGGCAGGCGGAGCAGGTATTGGTCCTGTTTAACAACAATTCGGGGAAGCATGCGGCGGGCAATGCCAAGGAATTCATGCAGATGCTCGGCATTCAGCCAAGCGGCCTGCATCCGAGACAGCTGGAGCTTTTTTGACATCGAGCCAATGCGAAATGAGGGGAATCATGTTTGGATTGATCCTGCTTTTTATCATCATCGGATTGTTTGCCGGAGCGACCGGGAGCATTGTCGGGATAGGCGGAGGCATGTTTTTCGTCCCGGCGCTGCTGTTTTTTGTCAATCAGCAGGCGCCTGGCACGATGACGCCGCAGATGGCGGCCGCCACCTCCCTGGCGGTGATCGCCGTAACCGGGCTTTCGTCGTCGCTCTCCTATTTGAAGCAGAAGCGGGTGGATACGCAGGCAGCCCTGCTGTTTTTCCTCGGCAGCGCGCCGGGGGCGGTCGCCGGGGTCTATCTCAACAAGCTGCTGCATTTTGAATCGTTTTCCCTCTTTTTTGGGCTGTTTCAACTGGGGATGTTCGTGCTGTTGATGGTGAGGGACCGCATCAAGCCGCGTACGCTCCGGTGGGATGTGAAGCGTACCTTCATCGATGCGGAAGGCATTGAATACGAATACGGCTATCAGCGGTGGTTGGCTGTGACCATCGCCTTCTTCGTCGGAATCGTTTCCTCGCTGTTTGGCGTGGGGGGCGGCATCCTGATGGTGCCATCCATGATCATTCTGTTCCGTTTTCCGCCTCACGTGGCGACGGCTACCTCCATGCTGGTCATTTTTCTGTCGGCCGTGGTCGGCTCGGTCACCAACGCGCTTCACGGCCACATCGACTGGCTGTATGCTGCCTGCCTGGCCCCCGGCGCCTGGTTCGGCGGCAAGGCCGGGGCGCAGATTGCGGCACGCTTGAAAGGAAAAACGGTCGTCCTCGTGCTGCGCGTCCTGATTCTGGGAATCGCGATACAGATGATCGGCGAAGCCATCCTTGAATAAAAAGCTCAAACGGGATTGTCGCGGGCGCGAGGGGGGGAGAAACGTGACGAGAATCCTGCACATTCTACATACCAATGATCTGCACAGCCAGTTTGCCCACATGCCGCAGATCGCGTCCTGCCTCAAGCAGCACCGGGCCAGATGGGAAGAGCAGGGGGAACATGTGCTGACCGTCGACGTCGGCGATCATCTGGACAGGATGAGCATCAAGACGGAAGCGACCTGGGGCCGGTCCAATGTGGAGGTCTTAAACCGGTCGGGTTATCAGTATGTGACCATCGGGAACAACGAAGGGATTACCCTGCCAAAGGAAAAGCTGGACGTCCTGTACCGCGATGCCCGCTTTACCGTCGTGCTGAACAATCTGCAGGAAGCGGGTGCGGACGGCCCCCTGCCATGGGCTGTGCCGTTTGCGATTCATGAATGGCCGGACTTGCGTGTCGCGCTGTTGGGGGCGACCGTGCCGTTTGCGGAGTTTTACCGGCTGCTCGGATGGGAAGCGAAAGATCCCCTGCCCATCCTGGCGGAGCAGGTGCGGATGCTGCGTCCCAAAGTGGACGCGATCGTCGTGCTCTCCCATCTCGGCCTGCGGGCGGATCGGGAACTGGCCAGGAAAATCCCGGGGATCGATGTGATTTTGGGCGGCCATACCCATGAGCTGTTGAAGAACGGGGAGCAGGTCGGCTCCACGTTGATCGCGCAGGCGGGCAAATTCGGGGAGTATGTCGGCCATGTCAGGCTGACCCTTGGAAGCAAAGGGGTCGTCGCCGCCGAAGCGGAATGCCTGCGGGCGGCCGATTATCCCTATGATCCGCAGATTGTGCAGCTGATCGCAGACGAGCGGGTGAAGGCCGAGAAGCGCCTGTCTGCGCCTGTGGCCCGGCTGGAACAGGATTGGCCGGTGAACTGGGAGCGGGAGACGGCGCTGGGGTCCCTGCTTGCTGCCTGCATCCGCAAATGGACGGGGGCCGAGATCGGGCTGGCCAACAGCGGCTTGCTGCTCACCTCCCTTCACAGCGGTGTGCTTACCCGCAAGGATCTGCTGCAGTGCCTGCCCCATCCGATCAATCCATGTGCGGTAACGCTGACGGGCGAGCAGCTTCTTGGGATCCTGACCCGGGCGATTCAGCCGGAAGTGGTGCACAGGGAACTGCGCGGGTTCGGCTTCCGCGGCAAGATCGCTGGCTGGCTGGGCGTTGACGGATTGAAGATTCGCTATGCCCTGGAGCCTGCACCGCAGATCCTGCAGGTGCTGGTGGGCGATGTCCCCCTCGAGAACGGGCGGGAATACCGCGTGGGAACGGTGGACATGTTCGTCTTTAACCGCATGTTCCCCGAACTGCTGGAAGGGAGAGACATGCAGTTCTTTTTGCCGGAGGTGCTGCGGGAGATCGCGGCAGAACTGCTGAACGACCGCGTCCTGCTGCAATCCTGCCTCCTTCCGCGCTGGGAGCTTGCCCATGGCGGCGGATAACCGTCGGTAGCTTTTCCGGCAAATGGGAAGGATAAGAGGAAAAGGGGGAAGCGCCATGCGTTTTGTCGATGAACTGTATGCCTTGTATCGCGGCCATTTCAACGGGGATGAAGAGGATATCGTCGCCATCGTCGTCGGCATTCTGGAGGAACAGACGCGCATGGATCTGTACCGGATTATCGACGGGATGGATGACGAGGAACTGTTTCATATGCTGGCTACCTACATGATCGAAGTGATGAAGCGGAAGGTTGCCATGGACGATGAGCGGCCGGGCATGCTCCTGCAGTAATCGCGACACCTTTTCCCCCTTGGCTCCATAGGTTATGGTAGCCCCCGATTCATGGGTTGGAAAGGAGAATGAGGATGATCGAGGTACAGCCGATTCATTTCCCGGAGGGCACCGCCCTCGCCGTCACCGTGCGGCTGCCCAAAACCACGCTGCTTGCTGTGACAACGGATCAAGGCTATATCATGTGCGGGGCGCTGGATATCGGACTGTTGAACGAACGGCTCGCCAGCCGCGAGATCCTGGCAGGCCGGGCGGTCGGCGTGAAAACCATTCAGGAATTGCTGGACGCGCCGCTGGAATCGGTGACGACAACGGCCGAGAAGAGAGGAATCACGCCGGGGATGATCGGACGCGATGCCGTTCGTAAAATGTTTTGAGAGCTTCCAACAGACGGAAGCTTTTTTTTGTGGTATGATTGGAAAAATGACGAATCACGTCGATGGCATCATCAGAAAAGAGGAAGAGAAAGGCGACGAAAGCGAACATGAGACTTGTATCCGTACGGCGATGCCGGCCGGGGGCCATCCTGGCGCGCTCGGTCTACCTCGACAACGGGACGGTGCTGGTGGGAGAAGGGGTCGAACTGACCCAGCGCATGATCGACAGACTCATCGCCATGCAGGTGACCAATGTGTATATCCGGGATTCCCGCACCAGCGACGTGGTGGCACAGGATGCCATCTCCGAGCAGACCAGGCGGGAGGCCATGGGCCTTATCTTTGAATCGTTCCGGAAGATTCAGGATGAACCGATAAAGTGGAGGCACCGCATCCTCGACCAGCAGATGGGCCGGCGGTTCCGGCAGGTGATGCACCAGGTGATTGACGAGCTGAAGCAGAACCGCGCGGCGATGAACCTGCTGGGAAACGTCTGCGCCGCCGATCACTATATTTTTTCCCATTCGCTCAACGTGGCGCTCTACTCGACGGCCCTTGCGCTCAAAGCGGGCTACAACGAGAAAGAGCTGCTGGAGATCGGCCTGGGGGCGATGCTGCATGATATCGGCAAGATGGCGATCCCGCTTGACATCCTGAACAAACCGGACACCTTAACCGAAGAAGAGTTCGCCATTATGCAGACGCATACGGAGATCGGCTTCGACATGCTGCGCCAGCAGGACGAGATCCCGCTGCTTTCGGCCCACTGCGCGTTCCAGCATCATGAACGCATGGATGGCTCCGGCTATCCGCGCAGGCTGAAAGGGGAGCAGATCCATCCGTACGCCCGTCTCCTAGCCGTCTGTGACGTGTTTGACGCATTAACCACGCCTCGCGTCTACCGCAAACCGATGCTCCCCCACGAGGCGATGGAGATACTGTACGGCGGGGCGGACAGGTTGTTTGCGCCAAGCATGGTGGAAACGCTGCGGGATACCATCGCGATGTATCCCATCGGCCTCTCCGTCCGGCTGAGCACAGGCGTTTCCGGCGTGGTGGTGGATTACAATCGGGGGCAGCCGGGCAGACCGGTTGTCCGTATTCTGCAGAATGAAGCGGGCGAAGAATTGTCAGCTCCCTATGAGATCGATTTGTCAAAACATCTGGACATCGTGATTACCGCATGCGATGCCTTGCCGTAGCGCAGGAAGAGCATGAAGCGGAGCACCTCGAAATACTTGTGCAGGCTGCCGTCAAGCAACGGCAGCTCTTTTTAGTATATCGGAACCTTTAAGTACTTTAAAGAAATAAAGGAGGGGAGAGAGGCTGGGGGCCCCCGCCGACAACAGCAAGGGACCCCGCTCGGCAAAGCGTTAGCTATTGCCGAGTGGTGGAGCGTTCGCTTAAGTCGGCGGGGATTTCTTATCCTTTCAGAAAGCGTTTTTGGGGCGCACAGCATTTCGCTCGCAGCCCGATGAATGTGTGGAGCTGCGACCGATAGGCCGGAACGCGCCATGCTCATCAGGAAACACGCGGCGGGCAAGCGGCCTGCCGCATGACGCATTTATACAAAGATTTACAAAAATTAATGTTTTATGGTATTATATGGAAAATATTAAGTGCTTGACCATCTATTTCGATTGGGGGGTGTGTTGATGACGTTTGGCGAGGTTGTCAGAAGGTATCGTGAACGTGAAAATCTTACCGTAACCGAATGCGCCCTGCGAACCGGGATCAACCGAAGCGTATGGTCACGCATTGAATCGGGAGATATCAGGCGGCCCGGGCTGTCGACGAGCCGGGCTATCGCGTCGGCGTTGGCCATCCCCTACGAGCAGGTGATTTTATATTATCTGGATAACTCCCAGCGGGGAGAGACGTTGAAAAAGCTGCTGCATGAAGCGGTCCTCCATACCAACAGGGACATTGTGCGAAAAGCCGCCCTCAAGCTGCTGGAAACGCCCAAAATGAACTCGTTCTTGACCCTGGACTACCTGCTGCAGCTGGCCCGGGAGACGGAAAAGCCGGAGATCAAGCTTTCCCTGCTGAACGTCATCATCGAATATACCAAAAAGCACGGCATCCCCTTCTATCTGGCCAAAGCCCTCTTCGAGCAGTATCAGGCTGAACGGGATGATTTCAGCAGGTTGGAAGAGACGTACCGGAAAGGCAAGGAACTGCTGCACTATATCGAGTATCTGCAGCCGGATGAGCGCATCGCCGCCTACTATCGCCTGGGGATTCATGCCTATGTGCTGGATTATTACGGTGACAGCATCGAACTGTGCAGCAAAGGGCTGCGCGAAGATCAAGAGGACAGCAAGATGAAAGCCTCGGCTTTGATCACCATCATCAGCTCCTATCTTTATTTGGGCGATCTCATCTTGGCGGACTATTATCTGCCGCAGTATGAAAGCAGCGCCTACGCCGATTTCCGTGCGAAACACCTTCGGGCCTTTATTTTGGCGAAAAAGGGGAGGTACGAGGAGGCGATCGATCTGTACAAGGCAAGTATGGAGGAAGCCACCCAGTTAGGCCGTATTTCCATTGCCCACGATATATTAGAGGTATGTATGGAAACAGGAAGAAACGATATCATCGAAGAGTTGATCCAGTCGGAACATACATTTTTGCCTCTGGGCAATATCGACCATCCCAACAAGGTGAAAAATACGGCTGCGTATTATCAGCGAAAAGGGATGTGCCTGCTGTCTGTCGGACAGGTCGATGAGGGAATTGACAGCCTGATCCAGGCGCTGTCCTATTATCGACAGATTGGCAGGCATGAAAGAGTCACCGAGTGCATCTGTCACATTTTGGAGTATCACAGGCAAAATCATAAGAATTTGTCGATCGAATATTTGGAAAAAATTACCCAAATCATAGATAATAGGATTAGATGATATGAGAGGAGGGGTACGATGAAAAAGTTGCTGTCTGCAATGTTGTTCTCTGCTCTTCTGTTCACACTCGCGATCGCTCCCGTAACATTCGCGGCTCAGAATGAGAACGCAAGCGTCGTCATCAACTCACCCGATCCTGAGTGGTAAACCGTCCGCAAGATTTTTTGAGAGAAAAGAGAAAAAGCTGCGCCAGCAAGGGGGGAATACTGCTGCTTGCTGGCCAGCTTTTTTACATAGGATTATCAGTTTTAAACCAGAGAAGTGATTACACTGCTATTACTCTTGATCCCCCTCCTTTTCCCCCAGCATCCGGGGAAGGATATGCGCCACGATCAAGTCATAGGCCAGCCGGAGCGCCTCCCGGCCGGGCGGATTCACGACGATCTCCTTCTCCTCTCCCTGCATCCCGATGACACCTCCTGCCTTATGGGTATGCGGGCATGCATGTCTGTTTGTTCGAATGTTGAATTTTGCGAACATTGACAACTTTCTTCCCGAGTCGGAAAATGAAGACGATGGACAAAGGAACGAAACGGAGGGGGATGCATGACACGGGGACGCTCCATTGCGTGGGAACCGGGGAAAGAGCTGGTGGAGAACAGCAATCTGCTGCGCTTTATGCGGGCGGAGGGGATCGCGGACTACGAGACCCTGCTGGCCCGTTCGGAGGACGATATCGCCTGGTTTTGGGAGGCATTTATCCGTTTTGCCGATATCCGTTTTTATGAGCCGTATACCCAAGTCGTGGATCTGAGCGGCGGGCTGGCCTGGCCGAAATGGTTTCCGGGCGGGAAGATCAATCTGGTCCACAACTTCCTGGACAAATGGGCGGGCGATCCGGTCACGGCCGAACGCACGGCTCTCCTGTGGGAGGGAGAAAACGAAGAGTCCCGCCGCTATACATTTGGTGAGCTGTACCGCCAGACCAATCGCGTGGCCAACGCGCTGGCAGCCCTTGGGGTGGAGCGGGGAGACCGCGTCGCCCTCTACATGCCGATGATTCCCGAGACGGTGATCGCGCTGTATGGCATCTACAAGGCGGGAGCCGTCGCCGTTCCGCTCTTTTCCGGGTTTGGACCGGAGGCGGTGGCGATCCGGCTGGATGATGTGGAGGCCAAGGCGGTGATCACGGCTGACGGGTTTTACCGGGGCGGGCAGCAGGTACGGTTGAAACAGGTGCTGGATCAGGCGCTGGAGGAGGCGCCGACGGTGAAAAGCGTAATCGTGGTGGAGCGGTTGGGTACCGGTGCGGATTATCTGACGGGGCGGGATTACCGCTGGGGCGATGTGGTGGCAGCGGCTTCCGACCAATTTGAGACGGTTCGGACCGAGGCGGAAGAGATCTGCATGGTCAGCTACTCGTCGGGCACGACCGGCAAGCCGAAGGGAATCGTGCATGTGCATGGCGGCATCGCGGTGAAGACGGCGGAGGTCGGCATGTTTGTCTACGATACCCATCCCGAAGACATCTTTTTCATGATTACCGACTTTGGCTGGATGATGGGACAGCTGCCGCTCTTCTCGGCCCATACGGTGGGGGCTCCTTACCTCATGTACGAGGGCAGTCCGCTGCACCCGCATCCCGGCCGCCTGTACGACATTTTGCAAAAATACCGCGTCACGGTCTTCGGCGCTCCGGCAACGGCGCTGCGCCTTCTGAAAACCTATGCCGAACGGTTCCGGCAGGCGGCAGACCTCAGCCACCTGCGCATCCTGGGCCATACGGGAGAGCCGATCGATGCGGAGACGTGGAACTGGTTTCTCTCCTGGACTGACGGCAAAGCCCCCATTATCAACGGAAGCGGCGGGACGGAGGTATTTGCGGAGATCATCTCGTCGGTCTGTATCAAACCGCAGAAGCCCACCTGCCTGGGAAGAACGCCCGCCGTGGGGGCGAAGGTGGTGGATGAACGCGGCGTGCCCGTCCCGCCCGGCAAGCCGGGCTATCTCGTCTTTACCCTGCCGCAGCCCGCGCAGACCCGGGGGTTCTGGAAGAATCCGGAGCGGTACCTGCAAACGTACTTCCCGCTCGGGCCGGGGATGTGGTGGCAGGGAGACATGGTGCTGGTGGATGAGGATGGATACTGGTTCCACTTGGGGCGCGCCGACGATGTGATCAAGGTTTCGGGGCGGCGAACCGGGCCCGGGGAGATCGAAGACGTCGCCAATGCGCATCCCGCCGTGCTGGAGTCGGCGGTGATCGGGGTTCCCCATCCGTTCAAGGGGGAAGAGATCATTCTGCTGGCCGTGCTGAAGCCGGGGGCGAGCCTCGCTGCGGATGAATTGAAGCGTCATGTCGCGGCGGCGCTCGGCAAGCCGTACGAGCCGGGCGAGGTTCATTTCGTCCGCGATCTGCCGAAAACGCGTACGCAGAAAATCATGCGGCGGTTAATCAAGCAGCGATACCTCGGGGAGATACTGGGGGATACGTCGAGCCTGATGAATCCCGAAGCACTGGACCAGCTTCCCCGAAAGAGCGGCGAAAGCTGAGTTCCGCCAGGACAGACCAGCAACCCCCGACCGGCAGCCGGCCGGGGGCTCAACCTTCATGAAAGATAAAGAAGTTTGTCATTAGTCTGGGCCGGCAATACCGGCCTTTTGCTTTGGCAAAATCATGAATTGTTGCGCGGAGTCCGCAAATTTTTGCGGGGAAGGGTTCATCGTTTGCGCGTTTGCATGGCTTCTCCTGCTTTATGATGTGTTCATACCGACCAAGGTGTAAGGTACGAATTCATTTTGAGGAGGAGCATCAAATGAAAAGGTTATTATGGCGTATCGTTGTTTATTTTTGTATTTTCGTTGTGTTTGTGGGAGGGATCGGTCTCATCGGATTTCTGCGTGAAAAGCAGGATTATTGGACAGCGGGCCGCAAACAGCCGGTACCTGCCTTGCAAGGTTTGGTAAAACCTGCCTATGATCCAAACAAACCGACGGTGGCGGTCGTCCTGGGGAATCCAACCACAGAGGTTTTTGATTTCATGGTTCCCTACGAAATGTTCGTGATGACAGATGCCTATAATGTGTATGCGGTTGCCCAGGATCATCATGTGACGACTTTAACGGGTGGCCTGGATCTGGCCCCGCACTATTCATTTCAAGAATTAGATCAAATGTTGGGAAAAAGTCCCGATCTGATCGTGGTTCCGTTTATTCCGATTGTGGATGAGGAAAAGTATAAACCGGTCCGTGAATGGCTGCAAAAACATGCCAATACCCAGATACTCAGCATTTGTGGCGGCGCGGCCAATATTGCTGACGCCGGTTTGGCGAAAGGAAAATCCATCACGACACATTGGCAGGTGTTCACCCAGTTCAGTAAGATGTATCCTGACGCCAACTGGGTAAGGGGGCTTCGTTATGTACACGACGGGAACGTTGTCGCTTCGGCTGGTCTGACATCAGGCATTGACGCTGTCCTCTACGTCATCTCCCAACAACTGGGCGAACCGATGGCGGAAAAAATTGCGCAGGAAATGAATTACCCTTCTTATCACTTCGTTAAAAATCCGAAGGTGGAACCGTATTATATTGATTGGAGCGAAGCCATTTATAATTTCAACCAAGCATTTCAGTGGAACAGGAAAAAGACGGGCGTGCTGCTGTATAACGGCATGGATGACGGAGCACTGACCACGATATTTGATACGTATGCCGCTTCCGGCACGACAAAGGTTTACACCATTGCAAGTTCCAAACAGCCGATCGTTACCAAATATCATCTGAATCTCATCCCCCGATACGATATGTCGGATGCCCCAAAAATAGAAAGAATGTTCGTTACAGGGTCGGAGGCAAAGTCGATGGCGGCGGATGTTGTCAAGCAGTGGAACGACAAGGGTACGGGAGTGGAGCCGGAGTTCATCCACAGCGAATCGGCAGACAGGTTTATCTTCGATGCGCCGCTGGAAGACCTGGCCAAGCAGGAGGATATTCTGACCGCCAAATATGGCGCCAAACGGCTGGAATACCGTGCAACGCATCTGAAACTGGAAGGCAAACCATTCTCTTTTGAAACTTTCGGCATACTGTTCCTGTTGACTGTCATATCCGTGCTGCTGGCAAGGTATATTGACAGACGATTCATCATCGGCAAGATTGCTTCCTCGAAACATTGCTAAACTTCTTCCAAATAGGGGCGTAGGTTTCGATGAGGGGGAGCCATGCGAGTGGTTCCCCTTCGCAGCTGCCCGTCCCGTTTTGGCCGTTCAGCACATTTTGCGGCCGCCCCCCATTTTTTTGCGGGCCAACGTCAGAAGATTCCATTAAAATTGTCTTAGACGGGATTGAGAAATGCCTGTGAGGTCAGATGAAGACAAGGAGAATCTGGTGATGGATAAGGATCAGGCGCAGCGAGCGGCCATCGAGATGGACAAAAGTGAGGAAAAGTACCGGATTATCGCTGAGAATACATTGGATACGATTGTGCTCGTCGATACCAAT
The DNA here is from genome assembly GCF_011059135.1 of Brevibacillus sp. SYP-B805. GTDB lineage: Bacteria > Bacillota > Bacilli > Brevibacillales > Brevibacillaceae > Brevibacillus_F. The sequence continues at coordinate 238,157 of NZ_JAALGD010000005.1, forward strand.
GCGATTGTGTGTTATGTATCGCCATCCATCAAGACCTTGACGGGTTACGACATCGAAGAGTACGAAGGGATGGATGCATTTGAGCTCATTCATCCGGATGACAGGGAACGCGTTCGACAATCCAATGCATATGTTGTCCAATCCAAAACGCCGGTGGATGTGGAGTATCGGGTGATCCATGCGCAGGGCCATACGGTTCATGTGGAAACACGGGTAAAGCCGGTTCTGGACGTGGATGGTAACGTAAAGTACGTGGTAGCGGTTGTGAGGGATGTAACCGCACGGAAAAAGACCGAGCAGTTGCTGCAAAACATCTTGGATAATGTAAACGCTGCGGTTTGGTCGACCGACAGGGATTTTACCCATTATACGTTTTGTTCGGAAAGCATCGAGAAAATAGCCGGATTGCCGAGGCAGGAAATCATGGCCAACCCGATTCGTCTGCATGACCATATCCACCCCGATGATAACGCGCTTCTTATGGGGGAAGTGAAAAACAAGCTCGATATGGGCATACCGGTCGACCAGGTGCTTCGTTTCATCCATGTTGAAGGTGAAACCAGATGGGGCCGACTGATTGTCCATCCTTATCTGGACAATGCGGGTGCTGTCGAACGACTCGACGGCATCATCCTGGATATTACCGAGAAGAAGCGTTCCGAGTTGGCGCTGGAGGAGAGTGAACAAAGGTATAAGTCGTTGTTTGAACATAATCTGGACGGCGTATTTTCCATTGATTTGAACAGGCTGTATTTTGTCAATGCCAATCGGTCATTTGAGGAGATTACAGGCATCCAGATAGACAATCTGTCCGATCGCTGCTTTATGGGGTTGATTCATGATGAGGATCACGCGTCGGTATATGAAGCGCTGTTCCATGTGGCCCAAAAGAAAGAGCCGAGGGATATCGAATGCCACATCATGAAAGCAGGACAGATTGAGAGAATGGTAAATATTACGTTTGTCCCCATCCTCCTGTCAGGGGAGCTGAACGGTGTGCACGGGATTATCAAAGATATTACGGAACGAAAAAGAGAAGAGAGAGAATTGATCCAAAGCGAAGAAAGATACAAAACCCTCCAGCAAAGTTTAAACCGGTTCTCCAACGACCTCGCCAACGTGATGAAAGTATCGGAATTGGAGAACCGGTTAATGGAGGAAATAAGGACGGTCCTGCAGGTCACCCATGTATCCATTGAAGAAGTGCCGAGAGGGCAGGAACCTGTTTCCATAAACCCGCATGATATCTGGGTGAAAATCGGAGAGAAGCAGCAGCCGGTCTATTTACGGGTCGGCATGGATCATTCCCTGCTAAAGATTGAGGAAGAATGGCTTGAAACCGCCGTTCATTATGTCACGCTCCTCTACGACAATCTCCAGCTGATTGAAGACCTGATGAAGCGCCTCGAGGACATGGTAAGCAACAACGACACGCCCAAATGGATGCTGAGACTCTTGTTTAAGCTGTCGGAAAAGGAAAGAGCTTCGTTATCCAGCGACCTGCATGATTCGGTGCTGCAGGATCTGATTATCTGGTATCGCAAGCTGGAATCATTACGCTCCCAAGCGGCATTTGATCAGGAAACAGAGCGTGAACTGATTCAAATCGAAGAGGGACTTCTTGACGCCATTCACCAGATCCGCATTACCTGCAACGAACTGCGCCCCCCTTTTCTGCTGAAAATGGGGCTTGTCGAATCCTTGAAAAGTTTATTTGCATATACGCGGATGTTTGCCAATTACGAGATCGAGTTTTCGGCGGAGCAGTTCGATGGTTCGTTAAATGAGGAGCAGATTCTCGGGGTATATCGAATCGTTCAGGAATTGTTAAACAATGCATCGAAGCACTCCAAGGCAACTAAGGTGACCATGGCGCTGACAAGCACGAAAGATCACATTTCTTTTTCCTATTCCGACAACGGGGTCGGGATGGATTTATCCGCTTTTGAAGGCTCGTTTCAACATATGGGCATCGCAGGCATCGAGAAAAGGGTTCTCAGTTTGGAAGGGGAAGTGGAATTGAAATCTGCCCCGCAGCAAGGGTTTCACGTCAATATTCATTTTCCCCAAAATTCAGCCTGAAGGTGATGGATATGGAAATCTTGTTGATTGATGACCACAGGTCGGTCGTAGAAGGAACGAAGATGCTGATCGAATCCGAGCCGGACATGCATGTCACGATTGAGACGGATGTTTTTTGCGTGCCGGACCTGGTGCGCCTCAAGAAGTTTGACGTCATGCTGTTGGATTTATACATGCCCAATATGAACGGCGTCGATTTGACGCGCAAAATTCTCGATTATGTTCCCGATGCCGTGATCCTGATCTATTCGGGGTTTGAAATCGCACCTCATTTCAATTTGCTGATGGAAGCAGGCGTTTCCGGTTTCATTGCCAAAACATCCACCCGGGACCAATTGATCCAGGCGATCCGCTGCGCTGCGAGGAAAGAGGCCATTGTCCCGATGCAGCTGCTCAAGCAGCTCAGGCGGCAGGAGATTGTGGTGCAGGGGGAAACGGATCATGAGAAAACGACGATCACCCAGGAAGAAGACAGGCTGCTTCGGGAACTGGCAAAAGGGAAGAGCAACAAGGAGATTTCAAAAACGCTGATGATCAGCCAGCGCTCCCTGGAATACAGTCTGACGGAGCTTTTCCAAAAGCTGCATGTCAGTTCACGGGTTGAGGTTATTAAAAAGGCAAAAAGCCTGGGGATCCTGCCAACAGAAGATTTATACTAAAGCGTGTTCGGGGCTGGAAAATACCGGCCGCAGCAGTTAGAGTTTGATGCGGAAATACGGCTCTACGATTGACAGCACATCGCTGCGGTGCTATTTTTAAATTACAAATAGTAAGTGACTTATTTTTGGTTAGAAAATCCTTTTCCCGAAGAAGCTGACAACGGCTCGCCGGCCATAAGCCAACCGATAGGAAAATGACAAGAAAGGCATGTGAAACGAGATGACCCCTTCGTTCTTTATCTGTCATGGCGCTCCCGATATCGCCATCCAACAAACGGACTACACCCGGTTTCTCAACGGGCTGTCCCAAACGTTTGCCAAACCGAAAGCGATTCTGGTTTTTTCCGCTCACTGGGAGAGCCGGACGCTTTCCCTCACCTATACCGACGACACCTATGAAACGATCTATGATTTTGGCGGCTTCCCGGATGAATTGTACAGGATCACCTATCCGGCCAAAGGGTCGACGGCGGTGGCGGAGGAAGTGGTGCGCCTGTTCGAGGAGCAGGGGATTCCTGTTCAGAGGGATATGGTCAGGGGACTGGATCACGGGGCATGGGTCGTGCTGCGCCTGATCTATCCGGAGGCTGATATTCCGGTCATTGCGCTGTCGGTCAATCCCTTCCTGCCGCCGGAAGAACAGTACCGGATCGGCAAAGCGCTCGGAAGGCTGCGGGAAGAAGATGTCCTCATCATCGGCAGCGGGGCAACCTCCCACAATTTGCGCATGCTGAAGTGGGGGCAGCAGGAACCGGAGGCCTGGACCACAGCCTTTGATGATTGGCTGATCGATGCGGTGGAGAACTGGCGGACGGATGCGCTGTTTGCTTATGAAGAACAAGCGCCGTACGCCAAGCTGGCCGTGCCGCGTCCGGAGCACTTCGTTCCGCTGTTTCTCGCGATGGGCAGCGGAGATGGTCGGAAACAGGCAGCGCTTTTGCACCGCAGCTATGATCTCGGCACGCTGAGCTACATCTGCTTCCGGTTTGATTGAGAGTGGGAATGGGGGTCAGTCGTTCGGCACACTGAACACTGCGCATCGGCGCAGTGTTTTTTGGCTTGTCGAGGAAAGATTGGCGCGGGGAAAAACGGATTTTGATTCAGCTAAAGCAGGAAACGTTTTCACGCGAAACGAATAAAAAAAAGCACATATAGCATAGCGATGGGTTTGCTTCGCAATCAGTCCCAGCTTTCAATTGGTATAGGTTTTTGTTGCTCTTCATGTATGGCAGACCACTCATGCGGATAATGATAATAATATTATCATTAATGGATGTCGCACAACTGAACTTGTGCGACATTATTTTTCAAATTCTTTTACAATATATCATAGTAAAAGAAAGGTTTTCAAGCATTCATTATCCAGAGGGCTGCTGTGCCTGTTATCAAGCAGATCCGTTCATGCAA
>NZ_JAALGD010000006.1 GCF_011059135.1 Brevibacillus sp. SYP-B805
AAGATGAGACTTCCCACAGCGTCAAGCTGGTAAGACCCCTCATAGACGATGAGGTTGATAGGTTCGGTGTGGAAGCGCGGCAACGCGTGGAGCTGACGAATACTAATCGGTCGAGGACTTATCCACAGCAAGCCTTCAGCAAGAATCTTGCGTATCCAGTTTTGAAGGGGCAAACCTTCACGTATTCCTCGGTAGCTCAGTCGGTAGAGCAATCGGCTGTTAACCGATCGGTCGGGGGTTCGAGTCCCTCCCGAGGAGCCATGCTCCTGTAGCTCAGTCGGTAGAGCGTTTCCATGGTAAGGAAGAGGTCGCAGGTTCGATTCCTGTCGGGAGCACCATACATGTCCCTCGAAAAGTGGCGAAGTGCGTTGCAGCATATTCCGATACTTTTCGGGGGCCCCTGAAACCTGGCCCGTTGGTGAAGTGGTTTAACACAGCAGCCTTTCACGCTGTCATACAGGGGTTCGAATCCCCTACGGGTCACCATTTCAAGCATTGGATTCCCCGCAAAGCGCTCGAAATGCGTTTCCAAACGAAGCGTTGCTTTGCGGGATGTTGGGGAGGCTTAGCTCAGCTGGGAGAGCATCTGCCTTACAAGCAGAGGGTCGGCGGTTCGATCCCGTCAGCCTCCACCATTTTCCTCAGGATGGTCAGCCATAAGAGGTGACATCCGATCGTCGCGGGATGGAGCAGTCCGGTAGCTCGTCGGGCTCATAACCCGAAGGTCGCAGGTTCAAATCCTGCTCCCGCAACCAAACATTCAAGCTGGAGCTGTGGTGAAGCTGGAGTTCACGCCGGTCTGTCACACCGGAGGTCGCGGGTTCGAGTCCCGTCAGCTCCGCCAGTTTTCTCAACAACGTCTTGTTTAAATACAAGGTCTGATCTGTTATAATAATAAATCAGCGCCGGTGTAGCTCAATTGGTAGAGCACCTGACTTGTAATCAGGGGGTTGTGGGTTCGATTCCTATCGCCGGCACCATGGCAACCATACCATGGGGAGATAGCGAAGTGGCTAAACGCGGCAGACTGTAAATCTGCTCCCTCTGGGTTCGGCGGTTCGAATCCGTCTCTCCCCACCATGCTTCACAGCATCCATCGCAGCATGAGCCATTAGCTCAGTTGGTAGAGCATCTGACTTTTAATCAGAGGGTCGAAGGTTCGAGTCCTTCATGGCTCACCAGTATTACACCCCAAAAAGTGACGTTTTGCTTCGTGTTTATTCCGAGTACTTTTCGGGGGCCCCAGAATTTTACATGCGGTCATGGCGGAATTGGCAGACGCGCTAGATTCAGGTTCTAGTGGTGGCAACACCGTGGAGGTTCAAGTCCTCTTGACCGCACCATAAACTTCATCAGACTCATGCGGACGTAGCTCAATTGGTAGAGCGTCGCCTTGCCAAGGCGAAGGTCGCGGGTTCGAGACCCGTCGTCCGCTCCATCTATTTTGTGCCCTTAGCTCAGCCGGATAGAGCGTTTGACTACGAATCAAAAGGTCGGGAGTTCGAATCTCTCAGGGCACGCCATCTTATCTGTGAACGTCCCACCCCAAGCGATTGCACAGGCGGGTGGGTGATGTCGGGAAGTAGCTCAGCTTGGTAGAGTACTTGGCTTGGGACCAAGGGGTCGCAGGTTCGAATCCTGTCTTCCCGACCATCAAGGACTCTGCAGGCCCATCTGAGCCGGGGTGGCGGAATAGGCAGACGCAACAGACTTAAAATCTGTCGGGAGTTTCTCCCGTACCGGTTCAAGTCCGGTCCTCGGCACCAACAAGCGATCATGCGGGTGTAGTTCAATGGTAGAACTCCAGCCTTCCAAGCTGGATGCGTGGGTTCGATTCCCATCACCCGCTCCATCCATAAGCAACAGGGTAGCGGCATTATGCTGCTACCCTTTCTATTGTAATTGGAATGATTTTGTCGAAAAATGTCTAAAAATATTGCTAGTAGAAACATATGTTTTTCTGTAATCTAAGGCTAGATCGCTTACGTAAGGCAGCGGATCTCTCTAGCCTCGCCTCCTGCAATCACTTGCAGGAGGCATTTTTCTAAACGGACGGGCTTTGGGCGACGGGAAGCGTAATGATGAAGCGTGTCGCTTTGAGCGTGGACTCACAGTGAATGGTGCCATTATGCTTCTCGATGATGTTTTTGCAGATGGACAGGCCGATGCCGGTGCCGTTGTGCTTGGTCGTAAAGAACGGCTGAAACAGATTGGCGAGAATCTCGGCGGGAATCATGTCGCCGTTGTTTTCCACGGCCAGGACCACATTTCCATTGCCGGAGCTTGCCTGGATCCGGATCTGTTTGTCCGCCTTCTGTTGAACAGCATCGATGGCGTTGTTCAGCAGATTCAGCAGCACCTGCTTCAGCCCCTCTTCATAACAATAGAGCGTACAGTTGGGCGGGATCTGCTTGTCGAACAGAATGCCTTCCCCCACCAGACGGGGAGTGATCAGCACTTCGACTTCAAACAGCAGCTTGTCCAGTCTGACTTCCTTATATACCTCGTCGAGAATCGGCTTTTTGGAAAAACTAAGGAAACCGGTGATCTGGCGGTGCAGATTGTCGAACTCATGCATGATCACATCGATATAGGTCTGCAGTTGGGATTGGCCCCGGGTCGACTCCCCGATCAGCTTCAGAAACCCTTCGATGGCGCACAGTGGATTGCGCAACTCGTGAGCCATGTTGGCGGCGATTTTTCCGAGAATGGTCAGCTTGTCGTTGTGCAGGAAGGAGATCGTTTCTTCTTTTTGGAGCAATTCCCGGTTTACCAATTGTTCATAATGATAGACCGCCCAATAGATGCTCTCGTCCATGGCCTGGCCGATCCGCCCCTCCAGGCAGACGATCTCCTCATCGTTCAGCGACCAGTCGGCGAGGGCGGGACGCAGGCAATCCCAAAATACACTGCGATACAACTGGTAGATGCGCAAAATACCCGAAAACGGGAAACGCTGCGAACGCATCCATTCGCTGATTTCCAGCGCCCAGGCCTGCATGTCGGCATGGACATCCTCCACCAGGGAGCGCGCGATCAGAATGGTGCGTTTTTCGGCGTAATCCTGAGGAAACGACAGCGGAAGAACGGCGGTTTCCTCGATTTCATCCAGCCACTGTGCGGTGATTGTCGTTGACAGCGCGATGATTTTGTTAGCAATATCCTCGAAGTTCATGGTAGCAGTTTCCGGCATAGACCTCCCCCCACCATATCGTACGGGAAGTCTGTCCCTGTTTTCAAGGTAAGAAATTCCTAATATTTACAAAACGGCCGACCATTTTTCGGCAAAAATCGCTGAAGGGGACGACCGGAATCTCCTTCTGGCAGGAAGGGAGATTCCGCAAAACGACGAAAACATGAGAGGATACACCGCAAAGGGGGAAACATTCGTGATCGTGGACAAACAGGAACTGAAGCAGTGGACGGAATGGCTGGTGCGCATGGAAAGCGTCGTCAACACCCCGGGAGAGGCGGCATTGGCCCGGCGTCTTTTCGACGAACTGAAAACATGGCCGTATTTTCAGAAGCACCCAGAACACCTCTGGCTGCAGCCAACCGGAGAAAGCGCGTATCAGCGCTATAATGTGATCGCGCTGGTCAAGGCGGATCAACAGATTAAAGAGACCACCATGCTGCTGGGCCATATCGATACGGTTGGCACGGATGATTACGGCCAGTGGAAGGAGGTGGCGACCCATCCGGATGTGCTGCGCAAGGTTTTGCAGGAGCAGGCGCATCTCCCGGCAGCGGTGAAACGCCATCTGGACGAGGGAGACTGGATGTTCGGACGCGGGACATCGGATATGAAAAGCGGCGTGGCGGCCAATCTCGCCGTGCTGAAATATTACAGCGAACATACCGCGGCCATGAACGGCAATCTGATCTTGGTGGCGGAGTGCGATGAGGAGGACAGCTCCAACGGGATTCTCGCAGCCGTTCCTTTCCTGAACCGGTTGGCCGAAGAACAGGGCATTGCCATTACGGCCGCGATCAACAGCGATTTTGTCACGGCGCGGCATGAGGGGGACCCGAACCGGTACATCTATTTGGGAACCGTGGGGAAGCTTCTTCCCAGCGTCTACGTCAGCGGCAACGAAACGCATGTGGGGCAGGCGTTTGACGGCTTTGATCCCAATCTGCTGCTGGCAGAAATCACGCGCGAGATCGACTACAATCCCGAGCTGTGCGATGAGATGTACGGGGAAGTGACGCCGCCGCCGGTCAGCCTGAAACAGACCGATCTGAAACCGTACTATGACGTGCAAACGCCGCTTGCAGGATTTGCGTACTACAATTTCCTCGTCCATTCCCTCTCGCCGCGCGATGTGCTGGAGTTGCTGCGGGCGCGGGCGGAAAAAGCGTTTGAACGGGCGATCGAAACGTACAGGAACCGGTACCAGGCGTACTGTGAACGCACGGGGACGGCGGCAAAACCGGTTCGCCTGACACCGAGGGTATACACGTACAGCGAGTACTACGACTATCTGCGGGGACAGCATGGCGATTCGCTGGCAGAGGCGATGGCGCGCAAAGCGGAGGAGCTGATGCAGGATCAGTCGCTGGATATTCGCTGGTTCTGCTGCCGTCTGGTTGAAGAGCTTCACCGTTACGACCCCAACAAGGACCCGGTCTGCATTCTCTTCTATTCCTCCCTCTATTCGCCGCGCGTGGCCCTGTCGGACGATGATCCGCGGGACAGACGGCTGCAAGAGGCGGTCGAGCATGCGGTCCAACAGGTGCAGCCGCACTATCGTCATCCGATTGTGATCCGCCGGTTTTTCCCGTACATTTCCGACATGAGCTTCGTCACGCTGAGCGATGATGCGGACGGTATCGAAGGGTATACCGCCAACATGCCCGCCTGGGGAAGACGGCATCATGTGCCGTTTGAAGAGATCCGCCGCCTGCAGGTGCCGATCGTCAATATCGGTCCGTACGGGTTTGACGCCCACAAGAAATGGGAGCGGCTGGAGTGTACGTATTCGCTGGAGATGGTTCCGCGGCTGATGCATGAAGTGATCGAGTATCTGTGGAAACATCCGCTGTGACAGGGAAAGGCCCGTCCGATCGGTTCGATTGGACGGGTTTTCTTCATGAGGAGCCCTCCCCCTGCATACAAGTAAAAGGACAGCGTACAAGCGGGGGAGTGGAATGGACGGCCAATTCTGGATTCATTTTTTGCAAATCATGCTGATCGATCTCGTTTTAAGCGGGGACAACGCCCTTGTGATCGGGATGGCGTGCCGGGGGCTGCCGAAAAAGGATCAGAAGCGGGCGATCATCTACGGGACCGCGGGGGCCATCCTCCTGCGTGTCGGCTTAACCGGTTTGACCACCTGGATGCTGGATATTCCGCTCATCAAGGCGCTCGGCGGGGGCATGCTCTTGTGGATCGCCGTCAAACTGCTGGCCGGGATGGAGGAGGAGACGAGCGACGTTGCGTACAGCTCCAGCCTTGGCCAGGCGGTGAAAACCATTATCTTGGCAGATTTCATCATGAGCCTGGACAATGTGCTGGCGGTGGGGGGAGCGGCCCACGGCGATCTGTTGCTGGTGGTGTTTGGCCTCGGACTGAGCATTCCGCTGCTGATGTGGGGCAGTGCCTGGATCGCGCGGCTGATGGAGCGGTTTCCATTCCTTGTATATCTGGGAGGAGGCATACTTGCCTATACGGCAACGGAAATGTGTCTGGAAGATCCGTATGTATGGAAAATTGCCAATCGCCTTTTGTTAAACCACGCTTGGACACCGGTGATTGCCGCCTTGCTGGTGATCCTTCTCGGCAGGTGGAAACGGGCGCATTGAAGCTGCAGGTTGGACGTATTTTTCGTCGAATCTGCAGCTTTTTCCGTTGGGTCGGGAATACTGGGAAAGAAGAACAAACCAGGAAAGGTCAGATGGCAGATGAACGCTGGCATTTTGCTTCTGTGGGGAGTATGGGATGCCTTGTATCAACGCTGTACAAGGCTGCGCTATGTGGAGAAAGGGAAGAATATCTTTCGCATCGTCCTGCTTCGCTACCGGGGAGAAACGCTGGTGACGTCAGACCGGCAGACGATTTGTTCCGGCGATCTGATTGTGAAGCTGCACATCCACAATTACTTTTTCGCCAACATGTGCCGGGGGGTAAAGGATGAGACCCGTCTCGTCCTGCTCCTGCGCCGGCACATCGTGCAGTCGCTTCCCGAGCTTGCCCGCTGCCTGTATGCCATGCCGGAAGCGAAGGAGGTCAAGGGGATCGTCGGAACAACCATGCTGCACAAAGGGGCGGAACCGCTTGGCTTCACGGTTTCCGATGTCCCGATGAACTTGTTTTTCCGTTATAAACGCTGGTATCTGCGCCTGATGCTGCGGCTGATTCACCCCGATGGCAAAGAACGGCTGCAAAAGTGGGATCACACCATGCCGCTCAAACGGGTCTATATGTCGAAGGAAGAGCTGTTTCGCCGTTATTTGCCCGCAGAAGAGTCGGGTGAACCCATCCGATGAGCAGGAACATCCTCCTTGTGACCGAAGAATGGGCAGGGAGCGGGCACTGGATGGCCGCCTGCGCCCTGGAACAGGTGCTGCGGGAGAGGGGCGGGGATGCCCGTGTGGAGATGATCGGGGGATTGCACACAGCCAGCCCGCTCCTCAAGCGGCTGTCCCGGGCCGCGTATCTGGGCAGCCTCCGCTATGTTCCGGAGGTGTGGCACCGCCTCTATGAGCGCGACCATTTGTGGAGCCGCGCCTTCAAAAAGCCCCTGGGGATGGTGCTGGGAAAACGTCTGCTGCAAAACGTGATCGAACAGACGGCACCGGAAGTGGTTGTCGCCACCCATGCCTACTGTCTGGCGGCACTGGCCGAAGCGAAGAAACGGGCGGCCAAGCCGTTCGCGCTGGTCGGGGTATGTACGGATTTCCACTTCCATCATTTCTGGTTTCATCCGCAGATCGATGCGTATGTGGTGGCGAACGAACAGATTGCCGCAGATGCGGTACGCCGCTTTGGCGTCCCGGCGGAGAACGTGTATCCATACGGCATCCCGCTGCGGCCGCCGTTTGCCCGTGAGAACGATCGGCAGAAGGATGAATGGCGAAAACAGGTGGGCCTGCGCCCCGACCGTTTTACGGTGTTGATCAGCGGCGGTGAAGGGGGATACGGGGAGATTGGGCCGGTCGTCAAACGGCTTCTGCAGATGGAGAAGCCCTTGCAGATCATCGTGGCGACCGGCAAAAACGCGGCGCTTCTTCGGGAACTGGCGGCCTGCCTGACCGGCATCGCTTCCCCGCATACGGTTCACCTGCTGGGCTATGTGCAGGACATGTGGGCGTATATCGGAGCGGCCGATGCCTGGATCTCCAAACCGGGCGGGCTCACCTGCTCCGAGGCGCTGGCTATGCGGACGCCGCTGATTCTGTATCGGCCGCTGCCCGGACAGGAGAGAAAGAACAGCCAATTTTTGCGCACCCACCAGATTGCGGAAGAAGCGCGGGATGTGGAAGAGATCGTCCGCCTGCTGGCGCGCTGGCAGCACAGGCAGGACGAACGGAGCGAGCTGGCGTCGCGCATGCGGCCGTTTGCCCGTCCGGATGCGGCTTATCGCACAGCGGACTTGATTTTACATCTATAAAAAGGAAGGATAACATCGCTGAAAAGTATGAATGATTTCCCCGCCTCCCACGCATATTAAGGGTACCAAAAACGAGGAGGTGATACAGATGGCAGGCAACAGATCCAGCAACAATCTTCTGGTACCGCAGGCGAACCAAGCTCTCGACCAATTGAAGTATGAGATTGCCGCAGAGTTCGGTGTTCAGTTGGGACCAGATACCACTTCTCGTCAAAACGGTTCCGTCGGTGGAGAAATCACCAAACGTTTGGTAAGTTTTGCCGAACAGCAGCTGGCTGGTCGTCAATAACCAAATACGATGGATGGGAGAAGGCAGCGATGCTTTCTCCTTTTTCGATTGGTAAATTTTAAGGGTTGTTTGCGCGGGGTTGTCCAGTAAAATGGAAAAGAGGTCTCAACCTCGCTTGGCATCGCTTTCCATCGATTGCGGGATACGCGAAAACATTGGTCACATTTCAACGAGGAGGGTGATGACAATCAGGAAGCTGTTGCTGGCCTCGCTGGCGGTCATGCTGTTGCTGGGCACACCGGCCGTCGAGGCGGAAAAGGAAACGAACGCGAATTCACCATTTACAGACATCACAGACCATTGGGCGCAAAAGGAGATCGAGCAGCTGTACGCCGGGGGAGCGATCAAGGACAACGGATCAGGGCTGTTTCGGCCAAATGACCCGATCACCCGCGGCGAACTGGCGGCCCTCTTTCTGAGAGCCAAGGGGATCACCCCCGTCAAGGCGCCTGTTTCCCACTTCGCGGATGTGCCTCTGGACAGCTGGCTCTCCCCTTATGTGGAAACCGCCTACCGGTTGGGCTTTTTCCACGGCAGAGAAGAGGAAGGCAAGCTCGCTTTTCATCCGGAGCAGCCGATCGAGCGGCAGGAGATGATTGACGTTGTCCTCCGGGCAAGCGGGGAAATCGGCAGGGCGGACGCCCTGAAATGGTCCACGGCGTACCAGATATTGCTCCCCTACCCGGATCAGCAGGACGTGAAAACATGGCACCAGAAGGCCGTGGCGTATGCGTTGTTGAACAAGATCGCGAGCCCGTATCAAGATGGAACCCTGAAACCGACGAAGTTGATGACCCGCGCGGAAGCGGCCATATTCGCCTACCACAATTTGCTGACGGATGGGCATCAAGCGCTGCCGCGTCTCGGCGATCTGAAGATCCCTTACAAACAAGTGATGACGGTGCAAACGACCTCTTACGCGGAAACCAACGTGAAAGCGTTTCTGGGCTGGCCGCTGCGCGAGGGGATTGTGGCAGTCGATCCGAAGGTGATACCGCTCGGCACGCACCTGTATATCGAAGGGTACGGTTATGCGGTCGCCGCCGATATCGGAAGCGCCGTCAAAGAGAAACACGTTGATGTATTTTTGCCTTCCCTTCAAGCCGCCCTTGCTTATGGAAGACAAAAGGACACCAAGGTATATATTCTGGACTAGGTGTATTCCTTGCCTTTCCTACCCATACTAGAGTAGGAAAGGCGGGGATTTTTTTGTTCGGTTGGATACTTTTGGGCATCATCCTGCTGCTGGGATGCCTGGCGTTTTTCACGCCTCTGCGCATTGTCATCGTTTACGGCCGCGTCGGGGAAAACGACCGGCTCCATGTGGAGGTGACGGCATGGTTTCGACTGCTTCGTTTCCGGTATGAGCTGCCGATGATCGCTTTGAGGACGGACAGGGAAGGGCCGAAACTGCTCGTCAGGCTGAAGAAAACCGGTCCCAAGGGGGCGGACGGAGAGAAACGGGATCTTGAAACGCCGGAGCTGAAAAACGCGTACCGGCGTTTTCAGGACGTCCTGGAGCGCTTCCACGACCTGCAGCCGGTCATGCAGCGGATGATGCAGCATATCCGCTGCGAGCAACTGGAATGGCAAACCACCATCGGCATCGGGGAGGCGGCCGCCACGGGGGCGTTAACCGGGATTGCCTGGGGAATCAAAAGCATGATCGTCTCCATGATCGCCCACTACCTCACGATGCGCACCATTCCCCGCGTCAGCGTCCAGCCGGAGTGGAACAGCCTGATCGTGCGGACCCGTTTTCGCTGCAGCCTCCGTTTTATGCTGGGGCACGCGATGATCGCAGGGGTGCGCCTTTTGGTCCGGTACCGGAAAAAGCGCCGGCCCGGATGGGCAGCCACGCCAACCGGAGCGTAAATTACCGCTTGATCCGTACCCCCGCCGTGGAGTCATCAAACCAGGGGCGGGGGAACGATCATGCAATTCAATATATTCCTTTTCAAGTATATTATAGAGCATTGCCTACTGGATTTTTACCGGGCTGTTGGCAGCATCAATGGGTTTGCCGACTCGCCGATCAGCTGGTTTAGACGTGACCGATTCCATAACAGCCGGCCTTGTTCGTAATCAAAGACTGAATTGTCGGCAGAAGGTTACATAGTTAGAGGAAATGATGAAATTTTTCGAAGCACAAGAGACGAATCATGAAGTCCTTGTGCTTTTTATTTTGTGCAGGTGTTTCCTTGCTTCAAGGGGAAGATACGATCCCTCTTTTCGGTCTATTCTAAAAAGAGAGTTCGGGGAGGGGGCAAGAAAATGTGAACAACGGAACTGTTGATGTATCAACCTATCTAACCAAAGCGGCATCATCCGTAAAACCTTTTTGGGTTGCGTTGATGTCAGTTGTGAACTACGTGCTTTTTCCCGATGATGCCTTTGTTCCCGCCTCGATCGCAGTCGGTTCGGCCATGCTGTTGGACATCATCACAAAATATTACGCGGTGTGCGTGAATAATGGGGGATTTCGAGAAGCCCTGCGAACGCGGAAACTTTCTTCCGCTTCCTTGTGGAAAGGGACACAGCGTAAACTGATCAGCTATCTCGTGATTATGGTTCTGTGCGGTCTTTCCGTCCGTGTAACGATGTTGACCTCGGTCGCCGTATTCATTGCAACGGTAGCGTATTCAATCATGTTCTTACGGGAGTCACAGAGCGTCATCGAAAACCTCATTGATGCAGGGCATGAGGACCTGGAATGGTTCCTTTTCTTCTTGAAACGTAAACAGAGCAAGGTGCTTGAAGAAGATGGTGGTATTGCCGACCCAATCGAGAATATGGGGAATGCCATGAAGGACTTGGACGGCAGCCCCGCACCTTCAGAGGAGGACAATAACGGACCATCCGGCGCGGGCTCAAATTCTGAACCGAAAAATCACCCAGAAAACGTGAGTCTTTTCGATGAAAGGGTCTAACCTATATTTCAGAAGGGGGAGATGAGAATGGGGTTTAAGATGAAGTACCCTATTGAAACCAACTATCTCCCGCTGGTTGAAGTTGGACGGCGACCAGGCATTCCGTTAGGCAAGGTTAGATTTATCGTCGCGCACGACACTGGTAACGATGGGAGTACGGCACCCGGAAATATCGGTTATTACGCAGATACGCCACATATTGAAGCATCTGCCCATACGTTTGTCGATCATGAACACATCATTGAGTGCATCCCCGCCGCAACGGGTACACCCGAAAAAGCGTGGCATGTCATCTACAACGTCACCGCAGATAATGAGGTATACGGGGATGATGCAAACGATGTGGCGATCGGTGTGGAGCTGTGCTACTTCTATCAAAAACCGTCTTCACTGAGTCCAGAGGAGAGGAAACGCCGCAGCCTTGAGGCTTACAAACGGTATGTCTGGTATATCGCTTATTTGTGCTACACATTCAACCTAGACCCTGCAACGGACATTACCGGTCACTATAAACTTGACCCGAAGCGCAAAACAGACCCCATTAACGCTTTCAGCAAGATGGGGATTACCTGGGAGAAGTTCATCAACGATGTTCAATGGGAGTACAACGACTGCACGAAACCCGGAGTAGTGGAAGAGGAGGATGATGAAACCATGAAACTGCCTGGGTCTTATCAAGTACCCATGCTTATCACTGCTTTGGAGACCTTGGGTAAAGAAGGCATCATTAACAGCGCTCCGATGTGGATTGATAAAGTGAAAAGCGGGCAAATGACGAACTCTGAACTTGCCTGGCTGAGCTTGATTGTGACAACGAAGTTACTCGTTCTCAATAAGGGAGGAACACCATCATGACGAAAGAGGACTTGCTTCGCAAACTTGGCAGTCGGAAGTTTTGGAGCTTGATTGCGGGGGTAGTTACGAGTATCTCCGTGATTATCGGAGCGGGGAGTGACATGACGTCAAAGATTGCCGGTCTTGTTGGAGCCATTGGTTCGGTTGTCGTCTACATGATTGCCGAGGCTTACGTAGATGGTAAATCAGCAGAGGCACCGCTATTGATCATCGAGGGCGATGAAGACGAAAAGTCGCTCTAAAATCTAAAACAAGCAAAAAAGCAGGGGAATTTCGCCCCTGCTTTACTCTTTACTGTCCTGCTCTTTTGGATGGCAAGCCATGGAGAGCCCGCCTATCTTGCCCTGCAAATCATCAAACCGTTCCTGACCCATCGACTTCACCGAAAGCTGCAATCGTTTGCTCGTCAAGCTCCAAGTCAGCGTACATGCGACACAACCATTGCAAGGCGATGGCGGGGTGGGTCTGGAAAAACACTTGGCCGTCAATACCCAACTGTTCAAGGGCGTCTTCCACTTCCAGCATATCGACGGCTTCACCTGCCAGGTGGTCAAATAACACGTCCATAAGAGCTAGAATCATCAAGGCTTTGGTTTTCTTGTCCATCTATCGTTCCTCCTTACCTTGCTGACCCTAGTTTATGACAGTTGTCTTACACCATAAACGCGAGCGTAGGTGAAACCGTGTTTTTGGCAGAAATCGGGAAAACCGACCTGCATACAGAAGGTCGGTTTTCATGTCCGTATCTATTCATTCAATTCAGAATGGAGTCTATCAAATCATCATCAATAATGCTATGCGCTCTTTGTAGAGACCTCATTACACCTTCCAGATTCCCCATGTGAACAATGGTAAGGATAGGCTTAACATCGTCAAGGCCAATTTTGCCCTGTTTCACCATGGCCATGAGAGCAATAACAATTTCATACCCTTCTGCGTCACCATTTACAAATTTATCTCGAAATTGATATGCAATCGTTCTTTTCTGACTTTCATTAAGCTCCATTAGTCAACCTACCTTTCGCATAGAGCGTCTCAGGTTCCTAGTAAGCCCACAAGAAGATTAACGACAGCATAAGCTTGTTAATTACTTATTGTAGGTGAGAGGAGATGAAAGGTCAACACCGTGACGTTGGCACAAAATTTACACTTCTGGGATCTTGTTACATATACGGCGCTTGACCCGCACAGGAGGGGGAGGGCTGTTTCAAGCAGTGCGTGCGGAAGTGCGGAAGGTGCTGTCTACTCTAAAAGGAGAATCGCAGATGCGTTTCACGATATGCGCAGACAAATGATGTGGAGGAAACGGAGCGGGAGGTGTTGCGGATTGCTTCACAATCTAGCGGGCGGGCGGCTTGATGCGCCGTTTTATCCGACGAAGTTCAATGACCATTTTGTCGGGCGGCAGGTGGAGCTTGCGGCGGCGGGCGTAGTGAGTGACAGCTTTCATCTGGACTATGACACGGAGTTCGTTGCCATACACGTTAAAGCGGAGACGCTTTATGCCGAGGACTACTGGGAACTTATTGTCGGGGGGGATAAGCTTGTGGAAACTGTGCATACGCTGGACTGGGAAGAGGGACTCCAACTCATGGTAGCTCACCCTGTTAAAGCGGGAGAGGTGTTCCATTTCACGTTTCACGGTGTCGCGCCGAACAATGTGACGGTGACATATCATTTTCTTAAATAGTGTCTATACTATGTGTTGTCCCTACTGTACAGGAGTTGATATATAGGGAAGAGGGTGCACACTCTTCCCGAAGGCAACACAAACAGCCTGGCAGCCTACCTGCCGGCTTGTTTACGTGGTACCCAGCTTTCTTGCAAACCAAATAAACCGAGAGTATACCGCTGCTTGTGTGGATGAGTTGGCAAACTATGGCATGTACCCATTCGTCTTGTATGCCTGATTCCAGTGAAGTTATAAAGTGATAACGCGTTGCCGTGATGTGGTAACCAAAGAGCGCCACGTTGATCATTCATAAGAGGGGAACCTGTGACAGTGATGCGAGGAGGGTACCGCTGATGGATGCAGTGGACTTGTACAACAACATCTACAGTGTGTTAGCAAATGATGAGGACGTTCTAAACTATTTAGGCATAGGGGCAAGTGCAAATGACTTAACCAAGGAAATGCATCTGCAAAAAAGAGCAAAGCCTCTCAATATCGTTGACCATATTCCTCTTATTGCGTTTTATGCGCCTCCTGGCGGGGAACGGGAGAGAGGAAATGAGTTGGTCTACAATACACCGTTTCGATTCGACATCTATACCAATGATGACGTGAATCTAGCGCATCAAATTGCCAAGAGAATCGTTGCTCTATTCGAGGGCAAGCTGATGCCGTTTCAGGGTATGGAAAATTTTGAGTCGAAGTTCGTGACGATGTACGAGTCCGACTCTGGTCTGCAAAATGCCTACTGTTTCACAGTTGTCATGCAAATGTCTGTATCTCTTGATACGGATGATTGCTAATTGATCATTTCAAGGGGTGAAAACAACACATGGGTAAGAAACTCATCATCAAAGGCGTAGGTACTATGATGGCGAAGCGGGTCAACTGCGACAGCCCTACTCCTGGCGAGGAACTCATTACTCTCGGTACCTTGCAGAGCTTGCGTATCGACTTGAATGTTGAAGTTGAGGACATTTTTGGCGGTGACGGCTTGTTTTCTATCGACCAAATCATTAAGTCCAAGTCCATTGAGGTTACGGCTACTGACGCTAAGTTCGACCTTGCGGCTGTTCAACTGCTCATGGGGGGCAACATTACGGATGTTTCCAGCGGTGACGATGCTTACCTCTGGTCTCTGAATGAGTTGAAAAACACCGATGCGAGCGGTGTAAGCGGTGCATTGAAACATGATGTGAAGCCTGGCAAGGAAAGTGAAATGGTGGTTCGTAACGTAAAGTCCGGTAGACTGCTCCGTTATACTACCA
Organism: Brevibacillus sp. SYP-B805; assembly: GCF_011059135.1. Classification (GTDB taxonomy): domain Bacteria; phylum Bacillota; class Bacilli; order Brevibacillales; family Brevibacillaceae; genus Brevibacillus_F. The sequence continues at coordinate 14,628 of NZ_JAALGD010000006.1, forward strand.
ACGCTGTTCCCGGTGCAGATGAGTTCATATACGACCCCGCTGCCAAGGTAATCAAGGTTGGTTCCAATCACGTTGGTTCGGACATTTATGTGAACTACATGTACGAAGCAACTGTTGAAGCACTGTTCTTGCAAAAGGACGAGATTCCGATTACGGTTTCCATCGTGCATCACGGTTACTATGTACAGAAGTGCGGTACGAAGCGCGGTATCGAAACCGAGCTTTATGCTTGCCGCCCAAGCGGTCAGTTCAGCTTAGATGCTCAACGTGCTACCGCTTCGTCTAGTTCCATCACCTTGAAGTTGATTGACCCTGAACGTCCGGATGGACGGCTCGGTTCTATCAAGGTTTTTGAGGCGGCTTAATCTTGGCAAGGAGTTACGGCGGTTAGCTTCCCTTGGGCTAACCGCTTACCTTATCTCTTCACTTACAGGGGAAAGGAATCGCATGACAGGGGGGAATCGGTGATGGCAGATCACGCTCAAAATCAAGAATTGTCACCTCAAGACATGGAGAGGTTGCAAAAGCGGAATGAGGCGGCTGTTAACCGTTTGAAGGAAGAGTTGACTCCGGAGCAAGCGGAACAGGTGGAGCGGGCTTTTTTCGAGGATGATGAGGAGATCAGGCTTCGTGACGGGAAAACCTACAAAGTTCCTCCATGCAGTTTGAAAGACGCACGGATTCTGATGAAAAAGCTGCGCACCATTAACGTGGATGCGATAATCCTCAATTTTGTTCCTTCTGGCGACGATGCAGTGGACGCAAGTCGTGAGGATGACCTGTTCACAGTGTTAATGATGGCTTTCAAAGGCTATAAGCACATCACCAGGGAGTATCTCGATGAGTACATGGATTTGGACACTGCGCGTAAGACGATCGAGATTCTGATCGGGTTGAATGGCTTAAAAAAGTAGAGATCCCCGACGATAAGGAACCAGAAAATGTCGAAATAAGAGACACTGAAACCGGCAAGCCATTACACTGGGGCGAGATATTCTTCCTGCTTCATAGGTATTGCAACTTAAACAAGTGGGAGATTTGGGAGTACACCTTGCCCCAGGTTGCTGAATTGATAAAAGCCACCAACCGCCACATCCAGTTCGAGGTCGAGACCAGGGTAGGTGCCTTCGGCCGAATGTTCGGCGCAACGGGCGGCGGCTCCGCAAACGGGGGCGGAGGCTCTTATGGCGAAGTGGACGCAGATGGGTACAGGGAGCTTACAGAGGATGACTTAGGCGAACTCATGGCGGCTCTCAGTGGAAAATAACCGTTACTGCCTATTCTAAGGTAGTAACGGTTATTTCATTGAGAAAGGGCGTGAGACGATGGCCGAGGAGAAACACTCCCTCATATCTGAACTCCAATTTGATTTCACGCAAGCTTCAAAAGACGCAGACACTTTCGTGGAAAAGCTGAAGAAAATAGATGAGCAGTTTCAAAAAACAGAAAAAGAGGTGCGGACATTCAATTTCAGAGTCGGGGAATCTATTGCAGAGGCGATCAAAGAGTGGAGAGGCAGTGATACCCGGATTGCGGTGGACGGCTCCGACATCATGAAGCGGATTCAAGCCAACGATATGAATGCTTCCCGTTTGCAAAACATCATCAAGTCTTTCGAAACCAGTGTGATGGAGAAGATTGTGTCTAAAGGTACCGTAGATTTTAAGGCCGAGCTTTCCAAAGTCAAACCTGTGGAGAAATTCCAAGAGGCGTTCCAGAAGCTGCAGGCTGAGATTGTTGAGGTGGCAAAAGCTGCCGGCGTTGAAGTGCAGAAGGTAGCTCAGGTACATGAACCAGCCAATCAAGTGAACTCTCTTAGCGAAGGTCTTGTGAAAGGGATTGGTCATATTGTCCAATTTGCTGAAGTACTGAACAAGCAGTTTGCCATCTCCGGGAATGAACAGAGTGTGGAGGACGTTACGGATACAATCGTTAACCTCCAGAAAATTCTGCTGAACAAGACGAAAAGCGTTGTTTCCCCCTTAATCAAGGAGGTGAATGAGACTCCCGCTTCTTCCATCGACCAGGCGGCGATACGGGGGAAGATCGTTCAAGTATACGCGCAATTGATAGAGAAGATTGTCGGCTTACTTGATAGCATTCCTGCGGCAATCGGTCATACTCTTCGTGATCTGAAAATCACCTTGAACACTCAAAACATTCCCGGTGATGGCGCCCAGACGCTTGGGCGTGTTATGCACGATGCGATCCTTGAAGCGGCTCAAGGGCTTCAAGGCAAACTGGGGATTACCTTCACAAGCGATGAACTGACCAGGATGAACAACGGTTTCGAAGAACTGGCCACACAGCCCTCAAATGTCGGCTCAGTACCGTTCAATGTCCAATCTTTGCATGCAGGTGTACCTGGGGCGTTGGCTGGACAGATTGGTTCCTCTTCCGCTGAATTTGTTCGGATGCTCCCTCAGATTATGGAAATGTGGTCCCAAGGTGTTATCGACAGCCTAAAGAACGGGTTCGGTCAGGTGAATACCAATTTACTCTCAATCCTCCGTATCATGCGCGAAAATGCTGACAGCATCGCTACCGGCATTACGTTGTTGAGCAAGATTGCCGCCGCAATGAAGTTCGAACAAAGCACGGCCATTGGCGTTAACCAGGAGCGGACGGAAAAGGATAGACGGGATGAATTCAAAAAGACCATCGACGTAGTCGATGGATACGATAACCTCAAGGAGATCTTACTGGGTCGCAATGGCGAAGACGGGCAAGAGAACAACCGCGAGAACGATCGCGCTGTAGTTGAAAATAGAGCAAAACTCCGTGATGCCACTCAGCGGTATAAGGATGTCTACTTTAATTACCAAGGTTCAGACCGCGAGGAGCGTTTAAGTGCGCTTCGCAACGAGATACGTCAGCATGGTCAGAATCTCAGGCTCAGTAAGGAAGCGGCTAAACTCGGCAGATTCGCTAAACTCGGCAGATTCCTTAAAGTCGTTGGCAAACCCATACCGGTATTAGGAGAAGCGTTGCTTGCTTACGACCTTTTCAATGTGGCGTGGGATGTTGGTACCGCCGCTACGATGCTGCCCCATGAAAAAATGATGGCGAGAGCAGAGAAGTTACAAGACCTTGCGAAGAACACAGAAGCCATAGACCAGAGCCAGAACTGGCTGTCTAAAGGGTTGGGGGTAGCAAACTTCTGGTGGGACATGGGTCTTAACGGAATCTCTCACTTTCTCGGCGGAAATGCACCTTCCTTCTCCGAGTCTTGGAAAGCGTGGCAATTGCTCAACCGGTTTTCAGGCAAAGACCTTGAGGCGGCGTTGGAAAAAGAGCTTGGTGTCAGCAAGTTGTTGACTGATGCTCGAATCGCCTCTGAAGAGTATTTGAAGAGAACCAAGGACCCAATGGACAAAAATGGCGACGGAAAGATTGATGAGGGAATCGAGCCTGGTAGCATGAACTTGGCACCAGAGGAGGTCGATGAAATCATCAAGGAAATCCGCAAAAAAGTCCAGGAGGGTACCGGTCGGAACGAGAGCAAGTTCACCATTGACCAAGCTAAGCTCCGCATCCAAGGTGTGCGCACGGACTCGAATGAAATGCGTCAACTGATGGAAGAGTATCTGACCAAAAACATTACGCTTCTTCAAGAGCAATTGAACGAGATCAAAGCTCGCAGAGAGAAGTTGGTCCCTGGTAAAGAAGCCGATCAAAAACTAGAGTTTCTACAGCTTGGGCTCGAAGCTGAGATGAGGCAGAATGAGGCCCAACTGCGGGAGAACAGGTTCTCTTCATACAACGAGATCATGAACAAACTGCAAGAGGATCAAAGCCTGATTGCGAACAAGTACGACATCAAGGAGTCGGAGGCTATCATTGGTGGGGCAAGTGAAGATTCCCTTGTCGTTCGTGAACTGGAGAGGCAGAAGGCAAACGAGTTGAGCCGCCGAATCGAACAGTCTCAAGCAGAACTGCGCGACTTGTTGAGTACGTTCAATCAGGGCGACAAAGAGTGGAAAACGATCTGGATGGCTATTCAGCAAACCGAGGCAGAACAGAAGAAGCTCTTCGCTGATATTAGTAAGCAGTTGGGCGGTAAAGCAACCTTTAACTTGCCGTCTGGTATTGAGCCAGTCTCCTACATGGATTATGTAACGTCTAGCAACTCTCACCGCAACGTCACCTTGAGACAAGGAGATGTGACAGTCAATGTCACGATCGGCAATATGGACGGCGACCCCTCAACAGCGAAGAGGATGGCCGACGAGATTGCTATGCAGGTCAAGAACGTCCAGGTTAACGTGGCCAACTCGCTTTCTCAGCAAGTAAAGACGGGAACGGGACAGAACTACACCTCGATGCTTGATTTGGGGAGGTAATGAGAGATGACACAGCAGTACACTTTTGGCAAAGCCAGTGATCATTACAAAAAGCGTCTTTTTGTAGACACCGGCGGGAAGTTCATGGAGGTAAAGGCTCGTATCATCGAGCCTTACTCCCCTCCTTCTCCTGTAAACAAGCTCAAGGAAATCCAGCTCCTCCATGCCCCTTCAAACTTTGAGCACAGAGGTATTGCTTCCTACAAAGCTCACCTTCGACTTCTATTCGATAGCAAAGATGACTTTGCCGCGTACATGCTGTGGTCGGGGTGGACTCACAAGTTTTACGACGAGAAGGGCAGCATTTACCTGGGGGCGGCTGAGTCGATCAAACCGCAAGCAGTGGAAACGTCAAAGAGGTACATTGTTGAGATTGACCTGGTTTTGATCAAGAAAGACGCTTACGACAAAAAACACCTTAATCAGTTTCAAGATCTCGACAACGCGGCGGGTGACGGCCATTGGAGTAAGGACGATATTGTAGAAATGGCCGATTTGGGTCTCGTCGCAATCATCTCGCGGGACGGACAGCCGGTTCTCTACTTCAGACCGAATGACTACATTACAAGAGCAGAGTATATCACGTTCTTAAATCGGACCCGGCGGCTGATGGAGCAGATTATCAGGGAGTAGACTTTCGTGGTCTGCTCCTTTTCTCTGTCTATACTACAAATGAGGTGATAACTGTGGGGAAGCGTTGGGTTGATATACATGCGGGCCAATGGTTTTATAACGAGATTATGGAAGCGACCAATTACTATCTTGAAGATGGAGAACCGCTCGTAGCAGGGATGACTTATGACAAGTTTGATTCGCCAAGAATCTATGAGGAGTTTCAGGCGGCGGGGCAAGCAACCTTTACCTTGCCTGAAGCTGTTACCCCGACTGGCGATAACCCGCTTTATGTCTTTATTGACGGTGTAAAGACGATCTATAAATCGGTTAACGGGAATACGGTCGAACTATACGCGGCACCGAAAGTGGGCTCTACCGTTTCTTTCTTCATGCCTGGAAAGCCTGCCCTGGATGCAGACGGCAGACCAGTCAGTGCAGGAGGCGTTTACTATTACCCTAGTTACACGCTAAACTTCGGTGGTAACGCCAATCTCGAATACTACTACAATCCGTTTGACATGAAATATCTTGAGTACCTCTATGCGTTCGGACGGGCGTTAAAGAGGGCAAATGTCCAAGCAGCGGAATGGACTTCCTACGCGGATAAGCAGGAGCTGTTAAAGAAGTACATCGGGTACCGCGATGACATCTATGCGGTAGACCCGAACACTGGGACTGTCTATGTTCCGTACAGCCTGAACAACGTTTCTCTCCAATTCGTCTATACAGCCCATGATAAGTCTAACGGGTCGTACAAACTCATGAAGGGTACGCTGAAAGCCACCTCCTCTTCGGTATCGTACAACGATAGATTCTTCCCAGACGCGAAGATGACCAGAGCGGAAGGGATTGCGTTTCTCGACAGGTTACGCCAATCGTTCTATCAACGATTTACGGATGCCGAGCCGCCAAAAGGCTCGTTTCACGATATCCAAATTGCATACACGGGACAGAAAGTGTTTCGGGTAAACGGTGCCTTTAATACGGACGGAACTGACTTGGTGGTAAGGGTGGACGCAGCAATCCTTTCCAAAGCAAAGGGAGAGTACACGATCATAGATGACCGCACGGTTCTGCTTGCCCAGCCATTGAAGGACGGTCAAGTTGTAGAGTTCATTTTTGCGAAGAACCGTTCCAAGTTTTCAGATGTTTCAAATACAGCGTGGTACTACCCGCACGTCATTGCGTTGGAGATGGAGTACTACAACGCTGAGGCAGGCAGACGTTGGCTGTTGACGGGAAGGGTGGCAACCGAAGATGATGCCCTGCTGGTCCCTGACGCTTTTATGACAAGAGCCGAAGCTGTATCACTCCTTAACAGGTTCAGGCATTGGGGAATACAGAAGTTCAAGCTGTGAGGTGAGAGTGCGTGCAATTTCTAAACAAAGAGTTCGAGCGTGCCGTCAGGGAGAAGTTGAAGCTCGGTGTCCAAGATAAACCTGTCTGCAGGGTAGAGGTTGACAGGTTGGCTTTTATCCCGGGTAGAACCGAACAGTTGAGCTTCATTACCGGTTCCGTTCAAGAGGTGAAATCGATCGAACGGCGTTGGATTGAGAGCGGAGAGACCGTTGCCAACGCGCAGGACATGGCTTTCCCTGTCGTGGGGTACAGTTTGAGCGATGTATCTTCTCATTGGAGAACAAAGGACCGACCGACCCATCGGGGAATTGATATCGCATGTCCGATGGAGACTCCCGTTGTAGCGGCTTGGTCGGGAACCGTTATAAAAGTCGATGATGGACCAAAAGCTGTTCAGCAACCCGCAGGTATCCAAGTCCAAATTCAGCACGCGAATGGGGTTGTGACCAAATACTTTCATCTTCGTTATGTGAAATGTCAGGTTGGGCAGAAAGTACAGCAGGGACAGGTTATCGGGCTGAGTGGCAACTCGGGTCATGTTATGTCGAGCGGGAAGGAGATAACGGGGAGTTATGACGACCCTGACTCGCTTCGCGCGAAAGGTTATGGGGCACATCTTCATTTTGAAATTTGGGTTGACGGCAAGGACATTGACCCGTACCCATACCTTTCCGGGGCGAAGAAGATGTACAACGATTCAACCAATACCGGTTCGGTGGTGGAGGAGGGAAATGTTGATGTTGTTAAAGGCGCAATCGTGCTGACTGAGGCTTTCGACTCCGCTAACTGGTATCAAAAATCTCAGTATAAAGCTGACCCTGGACTCCAATATATCACGACAATAGACAAGACGACCGTACCAAGTGACCCCGCGCTGAGATTTGATTTTAAACCTTCCGATGATACGGCGGGCGGGGCAGTCTGGGGATTCGATGTCACTTTGACATTGTCCACCCCTGTTGTTCTGGTTACTGATTTCTCGTCGGATATGAGCGGGAACGGAGCGTTCAGAGTCAAGGTAGACGGCAAGACGCTGGTGCGGTTCACGTCCGGTCAGGGAGTAGGGAAAATCATCTCCACAGGTGACAAGTACATTCCTGGCAGGGGGAACACTACCATTCGCTTCGAGGTGTACTGGAATGGTTCAACACCAATGACGTTCCTGCTGCACAGCTTCAAAATACAGGAAGTTTCTGAAGTGTCGGAGTTCTCCAACCTAACGGCAGGACTAAACAAGGAAAATGGCTTGGGTTACTGGGTGGAGGAAGAAGTGTCTGACATTATGCTGAATACCCGCAGGGAAACCGTTGATATTCAAGTCGGCTCATTCGTTTATATGGATACGTTGACGCTGGATAACGTCGTCAGCATCAATATGAATGAGAATTTCGAGCAGGAAGCTTCAGAGCTGACCTTAGTTCTTGCTAATCCAGACGGATTCTATAGTCCTGATTACAACCCTGCTCTTTTTCCTGAGAATTATATGGAAACCCCGTTCTCCTATCAGATAAACGGTGCGACCATCGGAGTTCTCAGTGAAAACACCCCGATCCGAGTCTATCTCGGATATGGGGTAAATATGATGCGGGTGTTCACCGGGTTGATCGATAAGGTTGATATTAACTCCAACGATTCGACCATCACCGTTACCTGCCGAAATATGTACAAGCGGATTATGGAGAAGGTGCTTACCGAAGATTTGACTTATCCGCGGGACTTGGGGCATGAGCAAATTGTAGACGTTTCCCCGAACAAGACCGACTACGAAAGCCTGGACAGAACAAGGAAGATTGTGTACAAGGCACAGCAGTATGGTCAGCAGTTTGGCATTGATTACAAGCTGATCTTGGCCATTGCTCAAGCTGAAACCCAGATGGGAACTACGGGAGCGGGGAGAGAAGAATCCGGTGGATACATTTGTGGGTACGGAGTGTACGGTCCTAACAACGCGGAGTCGTGGGCGGCAGGGATCGACCGTCAATGCTACTACGTGGCAAAGCGTATCCGGGAAGCGTTAGGGGACAGACCTATAACGAGAGAAGCAATTGCTTATTTGCAAAAAGGCGGAGACAAAGGAACAGCTTATCGTTACAACTCCAGTCCAGTTTGGGTGGACAATGTGTGGGAAGCCTACTCGCAGATGATTCCGAACAACCCCGTGTATACTACACAGTACTTCACGACAACGGGAGGCGGCGTTACCCCGTCTTTCGAGGATTACACTGAGAAAGCGAAGGCCAGTAAGCTGTGGCTGAAATCCGCCATCGTACACGACCTGGTAGACAAAGCCGGACTCATCGGATGGAGGGTGACTTCCGAGGATTTAGCCTATCCTGATGTGGTCATTGAAGAGTCGTACCTGATTGAAGCGAGTCAAGCTACAGGCAAGGTTATTGTTGCGGCTCCTGACAAAGAAGGGCAGTTTATCGAGAAGGACATCGAGTCAATTCCGACTGTAAACGGGTGGTTGAATCCCTTCGTTCAACCTCCGACGAGATTCGAGTCTTACAAATACAAGATAAACGATTGCATCCGTGAACTGATGCAAGATACGAACTATCGCTCGTACTGCGATAGGTACGGAACCTACCGATTGGAGAAAATCAGGTACACAGGAAACTGCGTTGCTTACTTTACCGAGAATGAGAACCTTGTCATGGTAGGCAAGAGTATCGACTTCTCAAGAGGTCGGAGCCACCTTGTTATTTATGATGACCAGGGGCAGTATGAGAACTTCATAGACCCTGAGATTCTTGCGGAGTTGAAAGGTGAAGTTCGGTCGGCTGTTGTAAACGTGCCGTGGGCGCGAACGAAAAAACAGAAGGCTGACGTGGCCAGACGGATGTTCTGGGACTTGAAACGCCTGTGCAGAACGATGCAGGTTGTTATTCCTGGAAACCCTGCGTTAGACATTTTGGACCTCATTTACATTTACAGTCCCAACACAGCAACCAGGGGATATTTCACGATCAAGGGAATCCGAACATCCTACAGCGTCGAGGGTGGTTATTCTCAAATCCTTGACCTGACCTGGATAAACAGCGGGGCGGTGATTGGTTCATGATCAACGATAACCTGATATTTCCGATACTTGACCTCATCAGGCAAGAGATTCGAAAAGCATCAATCGCAGGGGATGCGGTTCGGGAAGGTGGGGACGGGGGCGGTACCTCGTCTCTGTTTGACCCGTTCAGCGGCATACCTTCCGTCATCCTCGAACGTAACCAACCAAACGACACTTATCGGGTCATGCTATCCAAAGCCACGATGGTATATGAGAGCAATTGGGTGGTTGAATGGGAGCCAATGTTTGGGTATCACCCTCAGACCGGCAGTGCTTGGGCATTGACCGAAGTTAAGCTGACGGCGAAAAATCCCCAGAACGAGGCAGTAGCCATTTATAGCATCAGTCTAAACTATGATAAACGGGGCTTACTCGAATCTACGAGTGTGCACAGACTGAGCGGTGAGCCTCTTTCACTGTAAACCAACAGGGGTGCTGCGAGTGCCGCCAAGAAGTACACGGGGCGAAATTTCAAGATGGGCTGACAAAGTCGCAGAGAGCCTATCAGAGATCTAGGTGGTGATTGGAGTGTCCGGGTTTGGAATTGGCTACCTGGCAGGTGGTCGGTTAGACCCTCCGTTTATGCCTACAAAGGTGAAGCCGTTTATTAAAGGCGATACTCTTCAAGTTTCGGTTATGGGAAGTTATCGTAAAGATACTCCCATTCCTATTGACGGGGAGTTATTGTCGGTGGCGGTGGGGTGCTCGGTTTATGAACCGAAGGACTACTGGAATGTTTACCTGGACGGAGACATCATCTGTGAGACAGTGTACACCAAGAATGTCCCTGAGGGAATGTTTTTCCTGGCAGTGATTCCGGTTCGTGCAGGCAGTAAGCTAACCTTTGAGTTCGTAAACAACGGCGGTAAAGCAAAGTTTGTTTGGTGGAACTATCAGTTTTTAAGGTAGGTGATTAGCGTGTTGTGGATCGACAATCAATTTACGGAGGGGAATCTGCTAGACGCACTCGCTAATCAGTTTTCCATGGCGGGGTGGGAGGTCGTCGACCGGATTGATCGGCTCGCTTTCCCTAAAGAATTTACGGAACCGAAAGTCTATTCTGTCACCTTAACAAGTGACACACAGGAATCGGCCATTACAATTCCAAAGAGCGCGGTTAACGCCTACCATCTCTACACCGATGGAAGCCCTGGGGCGACCGTCTCCAGGCAGGAGGAGACAGACCATTCGGTTACGTTGTGGTTTCATGGGGCGGATAACGGAGCATCGATTGGTTCACCAGTAACGATCACCTGTTGGACAAGCGCCCTTGCAGGCAAGCCGGATTATTTACTGACGGTTTGTTATGCGAATCATCTGATACTGAGAAACGCGAGCGGGAATCTTTTCGGTATCGCGCGGGTAGGAAAGCTGCAAAAGAAGATTCGGCATCTCGAAGGGTACCCAGACAGCTTGCCGTTCTTTATACCGCCGACAGGTTATAGAACGTGGACGTGGGAATCGGATTTGGAGCCGCAGGATTATTCGATGTTCGATACCCTTCAAACGGAAATAAAGTCGAAGTATATGGAGGCACATACGCTGTACCTCTACCAGATGGAAGACTTTTCTGCCGAAAAACCCCGTGTATATACCCACATCATCGGTAGCGAGTCGGATACGGAGGATGAAGTGAAGCGTGCCGCGCTTGATATGGAGGTTTATACGACTGCCTGGGTCACTGACGAACATGGCGACATCGTTCACCGCATTACCCAGGAGTATGCGGACCATAACCTGCAAGGACCAATTGTCGAAGCGAACCACCGCAGACCCACACTGGAGCAGTGGGTGCTTCGTGGTGACATCGACTACAAGATGACAAACTGGTGGAATGACAGCATCATTAAGGTGCTTGGCTGCATTGACGCGGATACTGCATTTCTTGTGCTTAACTCCGATACTGCCCCAATGAAGGGACAAGACAATGCAGTCCCCTCCATTCCCATTTATATGGGGCAGTTTGATTTGGTTGGAGATGGATTGAATCAGACGGAGACGTTTACCCGTCATTTTAAGGTGGATCTTGCTCCTGGCGGGGCAACCGAGATTTCGACCATTGTGTCATCCTTGCCGGTTCAGAGTGCTACAGTAAAGATTTGGGTTTCGGGGGACATGGATTTAACAACAGAATTCGTCTATGTAGGCATTGATGGAGCAAAGCAGATTGGCGTTCGTTCAGGCGTACAGGAATCGCCTGTGGAAGAGAAAGCCCAGGCTTACTATGCCGGCGAGTTTGCTCTGCAAGACGTGGCGGGAAAGACCATTCTCAATATTTACACGCAGTCTGACCCGTCTGTAAACGCTTTTTCTCCGATTGCAGCCCGCGTATGGCTGGAGGTTACGGTTACCAGTTCTGTCAAGCAAGGACCTTATGAGTGCTGTCTGTTCGCAGGGTATGCTCCTGATAAGGGAAGCTTTGATTTCGACAACCCGTCGAGGACCCGATTTAGAGAGACGATTTTCCCGATTTTTAAGAAGAAGAGTGGAAGCAGCGTCTCCGGCTATCCCGCGTTCCCTAGTAACGGTGTGGATACTGTCCAAGTGAAGCGTACAAAATTCGGCGCGTACTATCAAGAGTACTTCGTCTCTTGGAATACTCCCTCTAACTTAATACCTCCTGAAAGGGAGAGCGCTGAAAGTGGAGACAAGCATCCGAGAGCCTGGAATCAGTTCAATTCCGATGCTTACCGTTACAAGTTCAATGCGTCCAGCTACGATGACAGGGTGCATGTCTCGAAAGCGTATCTCGTACACCCGGAGGACGGGGTGCACGGAACTTTGAGGAACGTGATACTATGCAACCCCCTGTCTATACTAAATGGAGATGAGTTGGAAATAGAAGAAGTTCTATGTTCCAATGACAAATGGCGTTACTACTTCTGCCTGATTGAAGGTGCTTCTCCTCTGACAAAGCGGCCAGGAACCCCATACAGACCTGCGGGTGTTGGAGTGAAGAAGTCCAAGTTACAGGTGACACAAAAAAGAGAGGTGTGACAGGGTATGCCTTACGTTGATACGATGTTGAACATCAACAACGAAAATCCTTCCGGCGGCGTGTACAAGGTTAGGGAGGCGTTTTTTGCCAGTGACCTTGCCAACATCCTGATGAAGTTTGGATGGACGCTGAAAGTGAACTTTAACAAAGTTTGTATCCCTAGCCAGTTTGCTCCTGGCGCATACGGCGGTATTCCTGACCCTAATTCCTTTATGTCAATCGCTGTCGGGGAGCATTTTATTTTTGAAAGTGGCGCGGCTTCCGCTGCTGACAAAACCTATTTTGGAGTTGCTACGCTTGCTTACTGGACAGAAGAGTACGGGCTGATTCCTGTAGCATCACAGCCGCATAACTCGATGGTAGAGTTCGGGAAGTGGGCGGCTGACCGTTCCAACGGTTTCCAAAAGAGGGGTACTTTATACTTCTATGTCCTTGAGGACTTGAAAGGTTTGGAGACAAAACTTGATGCAGAGGGCAACCTTGTTCTCAGTTGGACCCAAAGTAGTGAAACTGGTCTGACAAATTGCGCTCTCGACATCGAGATTACTGGTACAGAGTGGGTGCCTGTCGACGGGATTCAAACATGGCGAGTCAAGCCCGATGGGTATGACCCTTATCGGATGCAGTCCCCGATCGTTCCCGCAGGTTTTCGACTCTCCAGTTTGGAGGACTTCTACAACGAAGCACTCAAAATGAACGTGTACAACACGAACTGGTGGTACGATTCAGAAATCTCTGTTCGCGGATATGTAGATTCGGAGACCGTGTTCCTGATTATGCAATCTGATAACGTACCTGCATTTGAGTTGAACAAGGTGCCATCCATCCCGTTCTATTTCGGAAGGTTGGACCCATTTGACCCGAACGACAAAGCGTGTGCCATGTTTGCAGGCAGCGTTCCTCCTGGGGTACTTGACGTGTCTACTTTCAACTATGACGATGAGGCGATTAAGTTTGACCCAATTTTCCCAGTGATGAAAAACTATCCTGCATATCCCGCTAACGGAATTGAACAGGTGATGTTGAGCCGGTCCAAACAAGGCGCCCGTTATCAGGCGTACTATTTGTCTTGGAACGCTCCGTCAAACAACATGCCGCCTTCACGTTCCAACGGTTCAAAAGACTATCCGAGAGCGACGTCAAACTTCCAGACGGACATTTACAAGTACCAGTTTAATCCGTCCCTTTACACCGGGAAGGTTCATACCTCGAAGATTTATGTCGTGCATCCGGAAGAGGGCGTTCGGGGATCGCTGACGAAGGTTCTCGCTCTACCCGCTATCAACTTCAACGCTCAGAAGTTGAGAGTTCGTCAAGACGGGAATTGTGCTGACCCGCGTTACGATGTGTACCGTTACGCAGTTGTGGATGGGGTTAGCCCGTTAACCAAGAGACCTGGTACTCCGTTCCGTCCTGCGGGGGTCGGGATCTTCTCCCATGTCGAAGATAAAGACGGTAACCTGGTCAACTAATGGAGAGGTGAGAATAGATGTTCATTGATAAGCTCTCGACAATGCAAGAACTGCCCGACTACCTGACGAAAGACTTTCGGGAGAACGGTTGGGGGTTGTATATCAAGTACCGTGTGTGGAGAAAGCCAAGGGGCACCACAGAGGACCGTTTTGCTGATGTTCGCATCTTTCGTTCTGTCGGCAGCGACAAGCAGATCCGGTATTTCGGGATGGTGTTCGGGTACGGGGGAGACAAGAACGGCGGTTCCGTCCTTAATACAGAGGACACAATCTCTCGTCATTCTTCGTTGGCCGTTCTTCAAGGAGCGATTGATGGAGTGAACAGCTCCTTTACCTTTAAGGTGTTCCCTGTCTTGAGGGACTCGGTATTTGTTTACATCTACCGGGCTGACGGAACGGAGGTCGAGGTCCCATCGACAGAGTACACAATCAACTACGATGAGGGCACGTTGGTATTCAACGCTGGCTCTGCTTACATTCCGCAAACGGGAGAAGCGTTACGGGCGACATATATCCCGTCTCCGATTGCGCCAAAACCGGTAAAGCGTCTTGGGTTCTTCACCTTCGATGATGTCCGTTTGGAGCGTCTGGTCGTTCCGTCTTTTGACCCGAACGACGAAGATAACGAGTCCGTCCTTCCGGATGGCGATGGGATCACTACGGATTATGTCATTAACACCACCTACCAGATTAAGGGCGTGACCGTTTATCTGAACGGCATCAAGCAAAAAGAGGGCGCGGCGGCTGACGGTGGAAGCTATACGTTTAACCCTGCAACGAAGACCATTCACTTCCATACGGCTCCTGCCCCGGGTGTCGATGTGCGCGTCGAGTATATCAAGATTCTTACGGGCACTGAGTTGGACGGCGTGATTGACCTGGGAGACCTTGAGGCGGGCCGCAACTTCGATCCGAATGACATTAAGAGTGTGTTTAAGGCAGTGTATTCGACACTCTACTTCCTGAGACCGTCCTTCCCTACGACGCTGTCCGTTACTCCTTTGGACAATGTTAGCAATACTTGGCGGCGGGATTCGGGTATTTTCTACTGGGGGAACATTAACAAGGACAGGATTATCCTGTTCATGCGCCCAGACCCATCCGTAGGACCAGAAGAGACTTACTTTGCTCCGTTGTATATCGGTCGTCTGCGTACGACGAAAAACTCTCCGAGACGGAATCTTGTAATCGCGGCAGGTACGCGGAAACAAGACATCCCGACCTATGCTAAGGGCATGAAGATTGGTTACTACATTGTGGACTACGGACCGAACACAACCGGCGGTAATGATGGTATTCAGTTGCAACAAACCTATGGCGGTGTGAACTACAACAGGCATTACATGGCGTTCATCACACACGACAAAGCGATTGACAACGGCGAAGCTCGCCTCAATCCTTCGGTCTACAGCGGGAAATACCACATTAGTCCGTTCTACATTGTTCATCCCAATGACGGGTTTGTAGGTACGCTCGATGACGTGTTCGCCGTTCATCCGAAGAATATCGCTCAGCTTGATGAGCTTGAAATCGAGTACAGAGAAAACAACCCATTGAAGGAGGAGATTGGGGTAGGGGACGGTTCCCGAAAGGTGTTCTGGCTGACGCACTCCCCGTCTTACCCAGACGGAACGGACTTCACGGCGAATCCGTTTACTGCCCAGCCGATTAAGTTGGTTGTTGAAGTCAATTGCGTTCAGACGACCGACTTCACCTTCGATTATGAGACGAAGGCAATCACGTTCAACACGGCTCCACCTGCGGGTGCTATCATTCACGCCGAGTATGTGTTTAAGCAGGTTTACCGCTTTACGCTGCCTGACACCGAAGTATCACCGTGGCAGTTGGAAGATGGTGTGCCTTACGCTCCGATTGGGTTGGCGATCTTGAAGGAGACGAAAACCTTGGCTCCGTTGACACCAACTCCGTAACCATAAATGAAAGGGGATGGCGGTGAGATGAAAGGTAAACAGTACCTTTTGACATTCACCGCCCTTCTTTTTTCTGAGAAGGGGTATCATTTATCCTTCAACATTCATAACTACGAGCAGACAGTAGACCAGAAATGGCATCTCTCCTTCCCCGTCTGGAGTACCTTTAGCAGTACGATCGAGCAAGCGATGCGTGAAGCCAGAAAGACGAAAGGCTACAGTTTGGTTGAGCAAATGCTCTTTGGCGGGGAGGCTGTCGCAGAAGCAGACACGCCTAAAGAAGTGTCTGACTTCAAGCAGATCGTTATCTCTTTGCTTGGGGAAGTTTACAAGTCCTTCTCAGGAATTAGGGCGGGCGATTCACAGGATTGGGAACCTATTTACGATATTACCGCTTCCCTGGTTAAACTTAATGGCACTGTAATAAGGTTTACTGGTGAGGACGGGGAAGTGGTTCTCGTTACCGACAAAGTACATGTTGAGCGTGACGTTACAGCTATTAGCGTCAGCGACCATATTTTTGTGGAGCGGGTAAGCAGTGCGGACAAGGTATATCGTGCAGAGAATGCTGACGTTACGCCATTCTCTTATGTTCAGAGCGTTATTGAGTTGACAACAGATGATGTCATTCATCGGTTGTTTGCTGACGGATATTCCATTGTGGGAAAGTCTGCTGAGGCACTTCGATTATTCCTTTCTGAAATACTGCCTGATGTCGGTGATATCACCGATTTAGTCGGCGCGGTTATAAAAGAGAACGTAAAGGACCTCGGTGTGCAATTCACCGAAGCAGTAGAAAACGTGAAGAATAGCGTGTTTGAAGTTGAGGGGTATCTAGGCGAGACGGGGGTTAATGTTGAACTGCAGCAATTCTTGAGGGGAGAAACCAGCCGAGTACTTGACGTTTCGCACGAACTTGAAGCAGGCGTTGTATCAGAGCCGGTTCTTGAATCAACGGTTGCAGGAGATGGAGTAAGTGGATTTACGACTGTAGATGGTGCAGCATTAACGGATAGGTTAGGGTCTGGCAGTTTGGTTGACACATCATTCGTAGCTGAGACGGAGAAACAGGTATTAGGAGTTCTTTCAACAGGCGTCGAATGTCGAGCCATCGAAGAAGTGAGATTGGCTTCTGTCGAAATCCATACAGACTTCATTTCCCTGACCTTGACCGAAGGGGAAAATGGGAAGTCCGATGTGAGTGTTGATTACCTCGAGATGTTTGAAACAATCGCAGAGTCCGACCCTGACATTAAGTCGATGCTACGCCTTATGGAGATTGCCTTTGGAACCTCTGTAAGAGATGAGATTCAGTACCGTCTCGCTGAGTTAGGCCGCAGCGGGGAGAGTATGTCAGCGTTCCCTGTATTGTCCACGGTTAGCCAGAGACAATTCGATGTTGATTCGGACGATTATCTTGTTTCGGAAACTGGCGGCTCATTCGATTTCATCACGCAATCGCTTGGAATGGGCGGGGATGTTGCTTCCATAAATGGGATACGACTTTCTTACCAAGGGACAGCGCATTTCGTTGATACAGACGAGCAGGTCGAAATTGAATTTCTTTTGGATTCTGGCAGGCAAGATGAGGTACTGCTTTCCGTAGTTTCGGGTATTGGTCCGGCAGCTATGCGGCTTGATGAGGACGGTTTGGTTGTCCACACTACTGACCATGTCCAGCTTTATACGGATGGTGTGCCTTTGCTCAATCATGCCATTTTCAGTATGAACCATGCTCAAACTTATGATGAACTCTTTGTCGAGCGTCCAAAAACATCCCGTAATATTGGTTCAGTAAACTTGGCGCACACAGATGAGTGGGAGCGGGCTGTGTCCGTAGAGGACAGCTATGAAACGGAAGTATTCACGATCGGATGGTCAACCTCCTCCGCTAGTCCTTCTTTTGACGCAGAACTCTTGGAACCAACGGTAACCGTGTTCATGAGTATGGATTTTGAGGCTGAGATAGATGACGCAGTTGACCTTGCGATAAGTTTTAACAGCTACGAAAAGGCCACCGAGGAGCCTATGTTAGAGGCGTTCGTATTTTTGAGAGAGTGCGAGTCAGTAGAGGACGTTGGGTTCCAGGGACAGGTGTACCGTTCAGACGGACTGGAAGCGGTTGAGGATTTTCCTCAATTTGCTGTGAACCGGAGTACGTTCAGTGAGACTGCGACAGAAAAGTTAAGCATGATTGCCAAGCACACCAATCGGAGTGTCGAATCGACAGTCGAATCTCATCCAATGTTTACATTTGTCGATACGAATGTGGAAGGTACTGTTGAGTACGCTCAGATGTTCGAGTTCATCAGTAAAACCAGCGAGGCTGTGATCGAACATCCTCCATTTGCTGTCAATACCGAATCGTCCTTCGATGCTGAAGGTTACGTACCTTCACCTGCTGTGAAGACGGGCCAATCCGTGGAAGGTATCGTGGAATTGCCGGTTTTGTCATCATTCGTTGGTTCGATCGTTGAGGGCTTTACGGAAATTCCTGTACTAGCTTCACTCATCGGTGGTTCTTTTGACGGCGTTTGGGAGACTCCCGTTCTTGGCTCGTCGCGAGCACCATCGTTTGAAGGGGTGGAAGAGCTTCCTGATTTGTACTCGTACATTGGCTCAGTTATTGAAGGGGCAACAGAGTTTCCACTGCTCGCTTCGACGATAAGTCCCGATTTTGCAGCTGCTACGGAGTTTCCGGTTTTTGCTCTATCTACTGCAACTCTTACCGAAGGAGTTACAGAGCTTCTGTCTGCCGCTTCATTCTTTTCTCCAGCTGCAGGAGGTGTTTGGGAAACGGATGAACTGGCTTCGCTCACTGCGATTTCCCTCGAGGGTAAGACAGAGCTTCTTTCCCACGCTGTACCCGGTGAGATCTCCTTTGAAGGTGAGCCTGAGTCTCCGATTTCCGCTTCGTTCATTGGCACAGCTCTTGAAGGGAGCGTGGAATCTCCTGTTGTTGCTTCAAATTTGGGGATCTGCTTTGAAGAAGTTACGGAAGTTCCTGAACTCGCTTCGTTTATTGGAGCCTCTTTTGAAGGAGTGGCAGAATCCCCAGGTATCGCTTCATTTATTGGGAGATCGCTTGATGGGGGCGTGGAAACCCATGAGCTTGCCTTGCTCAAAGGGGGTTCTGTTGAAGGTGGTGTGGAAGTTCCAGCCCTTGCGTTCATTATCGGGGGTTCATTTGAAGGCGTAGAGAAGTTTCCTGTACGGACTTCGTTCATCTCGACATTTATTGAAGGGGATATGCAGTTCCCATTGCTGACATCGTTGCTCGGCAGTCCAATGGACGGGGAGGTCATCCGGCCGTCTCTGATTGACTCAATTGATGCGTTTAGGGAGGGAGCGGTAATCTACACTTACCTCTCCACAGTTAGCGACAAGGGCGTAGACGTGGCGGTCGAGTACGCTAAGTTGTCTAACTTTACTGGGGGTACGAACGAAGGGGTTGTTGAAACACCTGAGCTTACCTCTTTGTTCCTTTCCCAAACAGATGTCGAAGTGAATGATAGGTTCCGATGGGAGGTATACAGCCGATCATCAATCTCGATCGATTCAATTGCGGAGGGATTGGGCGGGGGAGGAAATCTGAGGTTCATCTCGATGGAAGCTGATGTGGCCGTCCAGGAATCTTATTCAATCACCGATACGTACGAAGGAGCGTTTGTGAGCGATAACGATAAAGAAATGTACACTACCACCTACCTGAACCGTGAAGCGAATATTGGGAATATTGGTTATTCTATGGTTAGTGGGGAAAATGCTGACGCAGTGGATGATCGTAACCTTCAATGGCTGGAGAATATCAAGTCCGAAGAGGGAGCGATTATTGAACTGCTCACACCTGCCAGTAGGTTGGTTAACAGGTACAAGGCCCGGTTTCATTTTGGTGATGCGGCGAGCAGGGTTAGACAGGTACTTAAAGCTCGTCTCGAAGAAGGAGAAACGGCAAGTCGTTCCAGGAAAATCCTTCAAGCGAAATTGGATGAGCAGGAGCATGCGAGCCGCATGAAGCAGGTTCTTAAAGGGGTTATTGATAAGGATAGAGCGGCTACCGGCACGCCGCCGACATCACCGCCGCCAGAGTATCCGCCCCCATCAAACCCGACACCGCCAACGCCGATTCCTTACCCTGGCAAGGTTTGGCTCATGATGGGTAAGTTAGCTTCTTGGAGTCCGTGGAACTGGAAGAAAACAAGGTAGGTGAGAAAATGGGGCTTTATCGCAAGCAAAGCGGTCTGATCTTTGATGATACATTCGCAGAATTACATGCTAGGTGGCAATTGTCACCTAGCTCTGCGGTTTATTTAGATGTACAGTATCCACCAGGTTCAACACCTGCGGAGCCTACGCCGATTCCGACCGTCAGCCAGTTAGTAATGGCGCACTCTGACTCGGACACAATGGTTCTGTTTGATTTGCCGCAGGAGCGCGAACTTCTGATGCAAGTAACGGCAGACTACATACCGGCGAAGGCAGGAGACGAGGGCGGGATCATTGTCTGGAAAGATGGATACTTCAAGTTGGAGTTTCTTGAGAGCCTGGACACGACCACGAAAGAGTACAGCCAGTGGCGGGCACATAAAATAGGAAGCAGATGGGAGTTCTCTGCCGATAGAGGGAGCGGGTACGAATTATTTGATGCAGCGTTCCTTGATGCTACGAAGGCGGGGATTATTCTCAAGAATCCTTATGAGGACGGATACGAACCGTTAAGACTGGACCGTGTGATTCTGTGCCGGGGTAAGAAGGTAAGTGTCGGAAATCTCGGGCCTGGGTACACTGTCTATCTCTGTGATGAGAACGGATATGAAGTGAAGTCGCTCGTTGTCCCTCCCGAACACTCTGGCGTTGAGTTTGAACTTCCGACAATCCCGTTCACTGGCATGATTCGGGTCTTTGGTGTCGGCAACGCGTTCCTATCAAGCATCGGTCCCACAGTAATGTATGGCGGAGACGTATTTGTTTTGGGAACAGATCTTGAAGTGTGGTGGAACGGGAAGGAACTTCGTATCGACAGCTCAACGTACTTGGGTACTATGTACGACAATCAGATCCTCGTTCAAATGGAAGTGAGAAATCCAACGACTGCAACATACGCTCAGGACATTAAGGTTTCTGTCATGCAGTATCTTAATGAGTTCGGGTACGAGTGGGTGGATGTCGCTCCTGATGTCGGCGGGCTGCCCGGGGAGTTCGCTGACACCATTAACATCGGAGACCTGGCACCGCAAGAAGGGAAATACATTTGGGTAAAGGTTACTCGTTTAGAGCCGATCTTCCAGTTAGACCCTGCGGATTTCATATTGGATATCACACATCTGTAGGAGGTGGTCGATGTGGCAAAAGGTACAAAGATGATACTAAATAGGTACGGGTCAAAGGAACAGGATTTTGTTGACCAAGTGATAGTTGTCGGACCTGAAGGGCATGACCTGTATATCACACTGGACCACGCTTACGAAGTAGGGATGAATCAGCTGGATGTACACCTTAACGGCCAGTGGCTTGCAAGCGGCGGAGGATATGAAGAGATTGATGCGTACACCATTCGCCTTGACTTGCGTGACCCCGCAACCGGTTTGCCTGTTCAGTTGGAGGAAGGTGATGAAATTCATATCCGTAACTGGTTCCGTTCAACTGGTGGCGTTGGGTCGAGTGTTGACCGTTATCGACTCGCCAAGTTGGAAGAGGAGATCATGAAGGCGCGAAAGCTCCTTGAAACCGATTCCGATTTCGGTAGCCTTGACCAGAGGTTGGATCACATACAACAGAACCTGGCTGAAGTGAGTCAGAAGGTTATTGTCTATGTTATCCCGAGCAAGGTAAAGCCTGGCGTCCAAAAAGTGGAGATTAGGTTCCCATTCAAGGGCACGATTGCCGGTGTCTACGCATCGTGCAGAGTCCCAGGCTCAACCCCTACTGAGCTTGCTGTAGAAAAAATCTCCCAGGATGACTTTGATGGCCTTTCGCCTGCTCCTTTTGGTTGGCAGAATATCTTCTCCCACAACCTCATTTTGGACGCGGGGGAGAAGTCTACCCGAACGGCCGCCGCTCAGCCCGTTATTGGGATACCCGATGTCCAACCCAATGACCATTTCCGAGTCAATGTGTTGCAGTTGGGGACAGGGTTGGAGGATGTTACGGTTGAAGTGGTGATAAATGTTTGATGGACCATTCCATTTTATCCTGCTGCTACAGCGGTGTTAAGGAGGAGCCTCTCCGTTCTACTCTATTAGAGCGGGGAGGCTTCCCTGCTTATTTCAGGATGAGAAAGGAGCTGAATTGGCATGGCAGGAACGAGAGGTATTGCTAAGTTTCGCGGTGAACAGCTTAAAAACGGACTGATGCGCGATACCCACTTTGATGTGAACAACAAGATTAACGAGAATAAAGTAGACATCAATTGGCGCGCACACCGCGAAATCTTGGAAGATACGAAAGTTGACGTGTTCGTACAAGTCAATGATGTTGCTGTAGGTGGTGCATCGTCCGTTGACGTAACCTCTGTTATCAGCGGTTACGCAATCTCTGATGGCTCTAACACTTCGGAAGGCGTTGTTCTGTCCCAGAGAGTCATTCTCCGTCAAGGCAACACTGCTGATACGCCTGTTTACGACAGCAACGGTGATGTTGTTTACGGTAAGATTACCCAAAATGCTGGACCTACCCCTACGTTTACTCTGAGCTTCTACAGCGATGATGACGTGCCGTTTACGATGCCCGCAGGTATGACTATCGACTATAAATTCGTTCTGCGCACGAACATGTCCGTCATCCCTGTAGACGCAATTATCAATGGCGGCGGGTCCTTTGTTGAAGGTGCTACGGATAGTAAAGCATACCTGAATATCCAACAGTTGGTGAAAGACTTGTATGGTGCAACGGGTACTGCTGACAATGACGGCAATTCGAACCTGACTGATGACAAAGGTTACGGCGTCTCTGTGCTTGAGCGTATCAATAACTTTATCGATGCGATCAAGTCCACGGCGGCTAACCAGGGTGCTGACATCGTCGGTGTGGTACCTAACACGAACTACACGGGCGTTACTGTCCAAGATGTCCTCGATGACCTTGCACTCCGCTTGAAGAACCGTGAAACCGAGATTGACAATGCGCGGTCCCGTGATGTCAGTACGACTAACGGTTACTTCACTGCCCAGACGTTTACTGACGTTGAAGGACGTTTCAACGACATTGAGCAAGTAGCTGATGCTCAGTTCAAGAGTTTCGAGGACCGTCTCGACAAGATTGATGCCGAAGATGAGGAAGAAGTTTACGAAGCTACTGGCGGCGAGACTTCTTACACCCTTGTTAACGGTCCAGCGAAGGAGAAGAGCGTTCTGTTGTTCGTCAACGGTGCGGCTCAAGCTCCCGGCATCAACTTTGCGTACACTCGCAACGCTCAGAACCAGATTACAGGCTTCAACTTCGCGCCTGAGACGTTGAAAGGTGCCGCTCAGAACCCTGACGGCGTACCTGACGTGCTGTTCGTGAAGTACAAGAAGATTCTGTAAATGAGTAACCCTCCCACTGCGGAGGGTTTTCTCATTGTAAAAAAGGGTTGGCGTTAAGGAAATATAGGACGGTTCTATACTAAGGGTTGTGAATAAACAGATTCGTTCTGTGAGGAGGTATCTAATATGCCAGCACCAGCGGTCTCTTGGTATAAAACGGATAACGTAACGGCACTCCCGAAATGGGAAATCGGGACGATTGATGCAGGTTCTACCTCTCCCGCATTGGGAGTTCTCATTTGGAATAACCGTGGAGGTACGTCAGATCTCTCTACAATGACCAACTGTACGATTACCACAAAGGATAGCGCAGGGGGCGACACGGGAGAGCTTGTTACCAACACCTGGATTGAGGTACGCGTAGATAGTATGGGTGAGACAGGTTTTACCAAAATCGGCGGATCGGTCACGAAAGCCATTCAAGCAGGTGGTAACACGGTCAATGCGACAGGTACTTACTCTCCTAACACAAAGGAGATTCTGGGCGTGGCTAATGACGGTTCAATCGCAAATTCTAAAGGTAACTTTGCACAAGTTACATTACAGGCAAACGTACCTGCTACGGCAACGGCAGGTAACGTAAACTTCCTGACCCGCGTTGCTTATCAGTACGTTTAATAAACCTAATCCAATACAATGGAGGGACTATCATGTTTTCACAAACTAACGGCTATTCTCCTGTTGCTCAAGATTTCATTTGGTTGGGTGAGTACGTAGACGGTACTCACCTGGCCGAATTTGACTTCGTGACGAAAGAGGAAAATAGCTTCTATTCTTTACAGAAAGATAAGTTGATTCGGTTTGGTTTGATCGGTCACGGTCATAAAATGTTCTATGAAGCTGACGGAAGATTCAATATTTCCGGACGAGTAGTCGATTTCATTTACTCGACGTCAGAGAATGACTTCTTCTTAACAAGCGGTTTTTCTACTTTTAGCCGGGATCCGATTACTTACAAAGATGCTGTCGCCAGACTTGCGAGCTTCCATGACCCTCATACCCAGGGCGGGTTTGCAGGAAACGGGTCAATTACTCAGTTCACTTTCGGTTACAAGTCTGTGTTAGAGGTTCATGGCGTTAAGTTTAACTTTAAGGTCTTGTGTCACATTCCGTTTAATTCCCCAGCTTATATGAACCTGAGACTGGTAGCTGACACCAAGCTCAACGGAAAATTTCAAATTCGGGTCAATGGACTGGTTGTTAGTGAGTTTCACGCTCCGTTGGAACCGAACGTGGGAGGTGAGTTGAATTGGCTAATTCAGTAGTCCGTAACTATACGATTGAAATTGACGTCGAGAACAACAAGTCCATTTTTACTTTGTACCCGTATCCAGTTGAAGTGTTAACGCCCAATGGGTGGTTGAACATCGAGGAAGAGTTCAAGTCAATTATGGCGAAGGCGAACGACCCGACATACCAACTTACGCCAGAAGAAGAAAGGCTCTACATGGAGTACAGAGATCTGGCTGACCATTTCTACGAACACAAAATCGCTTCCAGAATCATCTTCGATACGGCTGACCCAAGCGGAATTGAGGTTGTGAGCAGGGACAGGGTTAAACACGTGCTGGAAGCTGAGCAACGTGCAGAGATTCCTTTTGTTCGTGAGTTCGCATATGTACGCGGTGCTTCAAACATCAGTGGGATCATCGAACTCCCTTACGACGACTACTCTGATGTTTATGTGGTAAGCGATGCGGACGAAGATAGTGTCGCGGAGCTTACTTTTATTAAAACAAAAGAGGAGACAGGCGGTGTCAGACCATACTACGAGAAGCGGGACGGAAAGACTTATATCTACGTGGACCACTTCTCCGGTGGTGGGGGAACGCAAGCAGACCCTTACATTGTGTCCAACGAGGCTGACCTGAATAACGTCAGAAACAATCTCGGTGCCTGGTACAGACAAGACAGGGACATCGTTATGGGTAGCTTTCAGACAGGTGCAGGTTTTAGTCCTATTGGAACTCCTAGTGCGGCGTTCACAGGACTCTATGATGGCGATGGCTACTATATTAAGAGCCTTTTTATAAATGCCGATCAGGATTACACTGGGTTATTTGGATACTCAGTAGGTGGTACTATCCGTAACCTCCGACTCATTGACCCTAACGTGACTAACAAAAAAGCGTTCACTGGTGCTTTTTTAGGTGGCGGCTACAACTCGAAGCTGTACAACTGCAACGTGATTGGCGGTGTTGTGACAGGGCAGGGAGGAACGGTGGGTGGTCTTGTAGGTTACATCTACGGTGACACCCGATATGGCGGCGGCGTAGCGTATGGTCAGTTTTGTGCTATCCAATATTGTTACAACTTGAACTGTAACGTCAGAACTGCGGGAAATATCGCGGGGGGTATTGCAGGAAAAACTACCACCTTCTACTACTCTGGTGTTTACATGGACTTTTTGTACTCTACAGGGTTAATTGAGGACATTACTGTTGCTAAGGATAGGACTGGTCTGAACGGTCTTATCGGGGACAGTACAGGTTGGTCAGTGAACAACTCGTATTGGGACATGGAGAAATCCAAGATGTACGCTAATTCGGGCGGCGGTACTGGATTATCGACCGCAGATATGAAGAATCCCGCCTCGTATGCAAACTGGAACTTCAAAGTTTACTGGTACATGAACGGTGACGAGTACAATGAAGGCTACCCAGAGCATAGGCAGTTCGTTCGTTACAGAAATGGTAAAGGAACATTAGCAGAGCCTTTCATCATTAACTCCGAACGTGATGTAGAGCAGATGCGTTGGTGGAGACATGGCTATTATTTCAAGTTTGAAGATGATGTAAAAATGGTCAACAATCAGACAGGTAACGGCTTTTACCCTCTGGGATTCGACCTAGTGGGTAAGGAGCAGTACTTCAAGGCGTATGTAGACGGTAATGGGAGATGTGTAGCTAACCTGTTTATCTACAGGACAACTTCTGATTACGTTGGTTTGTTCGGGTTCATCTACGGCGGGTGGATTAAGAACTTAGACATCATTGATGCGAACATCACTGGTGCGGGCTTTCCTTCACCCTTCGGTATTGTGCAAAACGCCACCATTACTAACTGCCATACTGACTCCTTTAATGGAAGTAAAATTACAGGCAGGTATGTGGGAGGGTTTGTATCAAGGGCTGTATCTGGTGCTGTAATTGAGGATTGTTCATCAAATGTCACCGTATCCAGTACCGACTATGCGGGGTGCTTCGTACACGGTGTTGGAGGAAACGCTATCATCCGTAGGTGCTATGCGTCAGGAAAAGGTGAGAATACGGGCGGAAAATTGGCAGGTTTCTTCGGATACGCAGAATCCAGTCTTACAGCCTTGATCGAGGATTGTTTTACTAATGCCGAACTTAATGGAACAGAGGTTGGGTTGTTTGGCGGTTACGTAGACAGGTACAACCAAAACTTCATTGTCAGACGGTGCGTAGCGTATGGTAAAGGGTATGCTTCCAGTGGTCTGAATGGTTTCTTACACGGAAAGACCTCATTCGAAACTCCAACCGCATGGGCTGAAAACTATTTTGATAGGACCATAAACCCAACTGCAAACGGTAGTTTCGGGGCAGTCGGAAAGACAACAGCAGAGATGAAACACGCCTCGACATATCAAGCTTCCGCAGGGTGGGATTTCACGAATGTGTGGACACTCGATGCGAAGTACAACAGTGGCTACCCTGTTCTCGCCAAATTACGTCCGCTCGACCCTCCGATCCTTGGGTTCAGGAATGAGTTCGGGAAGTACTATACGGACAACACGGGTCAAATCCTTCGCTACCTTGACTTCGGCACCTTGGTTGCGAGCCAGACTTCCCTTCCGAAAGCTGTCTGGTTGCAGAACAATGCCGACTTCCCTGTAAATAACATGAAGGTCTGGGTTGATCCTGCTACTGTGGCGGCAGGGATGACGGTAGAACTGAGCATCTCTGAGACCCCGTTTATCGGGTCGAATGAAATCACGTTTAGCGGTACTTACTCGAGAGGGTCCTCCGCTAAATTCTTCGTGAGAATAAGTTCTGACATATCCGTTAAAACAGGTGGCACATTCGACTTACGTGCGAAAGCTAGTCCTGTATAACGGCGTTCCAATACAATGGAATAGGGCGTGATCACAATGTTTGTAACGAAAGGGCTAGTCCTTTCCCTTCACGCCGCCCTAGCCGATAAAGGTCTCGTAAAAGGTACTAACGAAGCCCCTACGGTAAAGTGGTACGACCTAAGCAAAAAAGGCAATCACGGCATACTTTACGGTTTCGATTATGTCCCAGAAAGCGGGTGGGTCGGCAACAACTCTCAGACCGACCCATACTCTCTTTACTTTGACGGGACTAATGACTATGTGGACTGCGGTAGTGCTGATTCTTTGAAGCCTACCGCAAGTGTCACATTTGAGGCTTGGTTCTACTATGTCGGAGGGTACGTGGTCCTTACCTCTGGCGGGCATCTACCGAATAACCAAGGTGTAGCTATCGCATTCAATGACGCAGGGGAACTCGAAATCCATGTAAAAACCGCAACGAGGGAAGCGAAATTTAATTTCGGGGTCCTGAGCAGAACTACGTGGTATCATATTGCAGGTTCGTATGATGATACCACCGGTTACTTGAGTGCGTACTTAAACGGTGCTCCCCAAGGCAGGGTATTGGCAACGTCAGGGACGTTCTCCGCGCCGCCTACAAACCTTATTATCGGGAAAAACAGCACGGATGACACGAAATGGTTCCGTGGTGCTGTTCCAGTAGTAAGGTTGTACGATAGGGCATTGTCAATGGATGAGGTTGGAGAGAACTATCTGGCAGGGTATGTACTGTACAGGGACGTATCTAATCTCCCGTCTCGCATTACTGTGCCTGAACGAAAGGACCTCAGCAGTTCACTCAAAGTCGGCATTGGTGGGTACGCGAAGGGGAGCTATCGAATTATTCCCAGTGGTGTCTCTGACATCACATCATATATTCTTGTCAAGAAAACATCCGACATCCCAGGCAGCGCGTATGTAAATCCGAACACAAGTTTACGTGCGCGTTACCGCACCATACCTTCGGAAAGTAGCGACCTCGAAAGCTCTATCAGTGTTACTCGTACAAATGATATTTCGGGCAGTGTATCTGTAAATCCGCACACGAATGTAACTGCTGCATACAGAATCGAGACGCTGTACGCAGATGACATAGAGTCGTCACTGGCTGTTATTCAGGGTGGGTCTTTACCTGCGCGACTGGCGATTCCGCTTAGTAGCAGGCTGATAGCCAAGTATAAAGTTCAACCGTTGTCAGTCTGTGACTTAACATCGTCTATTGAGGTTAAAGGTTCTGGTAACTTACCTGGTAACATCAAGGTAAATATTACAGGTAATTTGGTTGCTAAATACAGGCTAAATGGGATTGAGGTTGCTGACTTACCGTCTAGCCTTGGAATTGCTTCCGTTTCGCAGTTACCGTCTACGGTTGGCGTCAACTCCCATGCAAGACTAAGGGCCAAGTACGGCATGATAACGGGAGGGTCAAGTGACCTATCATCATCGTTGCAGATTACGAGCACCTCTAACCTGCCGAGTAACATTAAAGTCTCTACACGTAACAGGTTGGTAGGTAGATACTCGGTAGTATTGGGCGGTACGGCGAACCTTGAGTCGGAATTGAGGGTTACGGCTACAGCCAACCTTGATTCAAGCCTGTCGATCCCGTCTTACGCCAAGGTTACTGCGCGTTACAACATTCTGGGTATCTACGTCGGCGATTTGCCGTCCAGTTTCACCATTAGAGAAGTAAGCGATCTCCCGTCACTCGTCAGGGTTTCGCCGTACAACAGTATGACGGTTAAGTACGATGTCATTGAGCCGCCTGTTTACGGTGTGACTCTCTACCCGAATAAGGACGCATTTGTTCGCGAAGCTGTACCGAGACTTAACTATGGTATCGAAGAACAGATGTATGCGGGATACAGCGGATCAGAGCGGTTCAGGTCATTTGTAGGATTCGATTTGGATTCGGCCTCCATCCCTAAGACAAACACTACCATCAAGAAGGCCGAGTTGAAGCTCTATTTTGACGGTTTGAATGAACCGACCAAGAGTGTCCAAGTCATTGAGCCTACACAGGACTGGACAGAATACGGAATCACATGGCAGAACCAACCGTTTCCATTTGGTTTCGATTCACCTACGTCTGTTTATGACGGAATAAACATCGTTATGGATGTGGGCGGAAATTCAAGATACATCGCTATTGATGTAACGGAAGCAATCAGGAAGTGGCACGAAGGGATAAAACCTAACTTCGGGTTCATCATGAAAGCGTTGGATGAATCCGAGAACTCTGTCGTACACTTCTTGACCAAGGAGCAGAAGTCGTTCAGACCGATGCTTGAAATCACCTACTACGACACTCATATTTACAGTTTCGGTAGGGACAGCATCTTGTCTGAGATTACTGCTAGGCAAAGCAAGGTAGCCGACCTGCCATCACATTTCTATGTGCGCTCGTTCCAGGGTAGTGCTGAATTAGCGGGTAACATTTTTGCCAATAACCCGCGTGACCTGTTCTCTTACATGACAGCGAACAGGGCAAGCACGGTTTCCGAGATGAGTGTCAGAAGAACCGCTTACAGCGACTTGGATGGTAGTATCACTGCTTCCAAGAAAGATGCATCGTGGCTTGCAGGTAGTATCCTTGTAAACAAGCAGATTATGCCATCTAATCTGTATGTGCTGTACAGGAGAGACTTATTCTCGCATGTTGCGGTCAGACGTTGGAGTAAGCCGTTCCCTGAACTCCCGACCAGTATTACTGTTAACAGGGCTGATACTGTTGGTGAGATTGGGGTAAGGGTGGAGGCATTCACGGATTGGGAGTCTGACGTTGTAATCAGCAGAGGCTTCATGGAAGGAAGCCTGTCTGTACTGGAGAAGTCCAATTTAGACGGTGAACTGTCTGTACGGTCCTGGCAAGAGAATAACCTCCCCGTAGAAGGTTTTGTAAGGTATCATGATAGCCTTCCGGGTAGCGTTGTCATTCATAAAGATTACCTTCCAGGCTGCATGGAAGTCGTCTACATTTCGGAGATGCCTTCCACGATTGCCGTCAGGGTGTGGGGAGAATCGGCACTCGACTCTGGGTTCGAGGTTCAGAGCAGAGACAACTTGCCTTCCAGCGTGTACATTCCGCCTAAGAAGGACATCCCGTCTAGCATTACGGTGCTGTCCCAGTATTGGGCAGGTCATATAACTGTTCCATTCCATAAGAACAGTGAAATACGCTCCTACCTTAGTGTGAGGGTAAAAGCCGCAGCCGACCTGGAATCCGAAAATGGGGTGAGGTCAGGTTGGTTAGGTTCTCACCTTGCGATCAGAGTAAATAAGTGGAAAGAGACTCCATCCCATATCGTGGTAAGAGTGCGGGACGACGATGACTTGAGCGGTAGCTTTACAGTCAGAGCTTGGGACAAGGCTGACTTATACGGTAACATCCAGGCCCGGAAGTATCGAGAATCCGACCTGTACATGAGCTGTAAGGTCAGAAGAACCGAATACTCCGAGATTGACGGTAGTTTTACGGTTAGGCAGTTTGGGGAGTCCTGCTTATTCTCCACTATCTCTGTCAGGGTTTGGGAGAAAGCTGACCTCCCTTCGGTGCTCGACATTCGGAGATGGGACCGAGCACAGCTACCTGCTACGCTCGATATTAAAGAGCATGGTAACCTTGATGGTCATATCGCAGTACGGCGAGATTCCAGTTTCAAGCTTCCTTCGTACATCGAAATTTGGAGAAGGTCATTCCTAGATTCCAGTATTACGGTAAGGAGAACGGAGACATCAGATCTGAGCGGCAACACGTTTGTAAGGTCAGTCAGCCAGTTACCGTCCTCTATATCCGTATACCAGCACAGCAACCTCGACGGGGATATCTCGGTTCGCAGAAATGAAAGCAGCGCCCTTCCAGGTTGCATAGATGTATGGATAACGCGAATGTTGGATGGTCATATTGAGGTAAGGAGAAATGGGGAATCGAATCTTGACGGTCACACGTTTGTAAGGTCAGTGAGCCAGATGGAGTGTAACATTGAGGTTCTCACGGATTACCCATACGCTTACATTTTGTAAAGGACCCACCTACAAGGCGGGTCCTTTTGGTTCCACTTTCAGAAAGTTTAATTTCGCTAACGCGATAAAGGATGAAAGTATAAGAAAAACTTCGGCTTTCGCCATGAAGACTTGGCGATAAGTCGAGTTTTTCTAATTTTCAAATGACATGCGCCTCTCATTGGATTCTCGTGAAATCACTTCGTATAAGGTACGTGAAAGGTAAGAAGGGGTGAAGTTATGGAAGAGAGTATTGGGGTGACGGATCGTTCATGTGACGAATGGTTCCGTGATGTGAACCTTTCTGCACAGACCCCGACAATGCTAGTTGCCCGGGTAGGTCGTGAGTATGCTGGGGAGGCGCAGAAAGACCGGGGGGGCAGCTCCTGACCAGCACCTGGTATCCGTGAGGAAATCTCCGAAGGAAGAAATGGTCTAATAAGGAGGATAAGCATGGAGATAAAGCTGACGGCGAAATTCTGCTACAAAAGCAGCAAGGAATCAGTGAGCCTTTCGTGGGTTGAAAAGAACCCGAAGATTATTCAGAAGAAGAAAGATAGTGATGAGGTTCTTCGGGAGATTACGCTGACTGTAGAAGGTGTAAAGCAAGAGTACCGAAAGCTCCTGGTCAACTATAAGAACGAAGGGAAAGCCTTTTCCGTTCAGGACGTAAACGGAAAAATTCACCTCATCGATATGACGGAAGTAAAGTACATTGAGCTGGATGCTGCCGAGATTGAGGGAGGAAAAGAGGCGGTCACCGCTGAGGTACATAATGCACCCGACGATACACAATTCAGCCCCCAATCGAGTGGAACCAATATGAAGAAGAAAAACGGTATTGTGGAAGCTCTGGGGGTAAAACCCAAGAGGCATACGCTTAATTAAGGGGGCGTACAACATGACGTATCGGTTGACGTATTCGTTTGATAAGGAGGAAGTAATTTCCGAGATTCTTACCTGTGAGTCTGAATCCATTCTCGGGGCCTACGAACACGCTATCCAGTATTTGGAGAAGCAGTACGGTCCAGCGAAGATCTTAACAATGATAGGGTTAAGCATACTTCTGTTGGATTTTGTTGGTAAAAAAATGGTGAATTAAACCAAAAGATAGTGGAACATATGTTCGCATTTTGGTAAAATGGGGGTACTCTATGGTCGTACAGTTTCATGATTAAGGGGTTGACTACCCTAATGCTGTTGAGCGCGCAAAAGCATTACCAATTCTCGCCGTCCTCCAATTAACATCGAGGGCATACCAGACGAAAGGGGAAAAGACCATAAGCGAACATTACCTGATGAACTGGCAGGGAAGTACACCAGGAAACGTCACACTTATACGTCGGAGCGGGGTTTCTCAGAACCGGCCTTTCGAAAGGATGAAGCGGGGTTTGATGAAGAAATCCGAGCCGTGACGTTCCCTGTTCGGACATCGGACGGTAGCTTAAGGTTCATTAATAAGAGACCATAAAGGCTTTCTCAATGAGATGAATATTGATAAGAAAGAGATTGTATATGGCCTATACTATGTAAGGATTAAAAACGGTAACTCTATTCTTCGATAATGACAAAGACGGCGTTGAGTGTACTCTGAAATCGGACAATCTGATTTCTTCACTCTCAGCGATAAAGATGAATGCAGCAATTCATCATACGGTCATTTTTTTCGAGGGGGGACGGTAAATGGGTACAAGTGTAAATGCAGGTTTCGATGAGCTATATGCGATGGATGAAGTTGAAGAGATACTGGCAAAGGTTAAAAAGAAGTGTGAAATAAAGTTAAAAGGAAAACGGTTCGCGGGAATGGAGCACGAAGATGTTGTCCAAGAAGTCCTTTTCAAAACCTATAAAGTGTTGGATAAGTACGACAGCAGTATTGCAAAGATCAATACTTTCTTAAACTCCGTCATCGACAACATGATTAAGGACTGCTACAAGTCCACTATGTCCGGTAAGAACCTTGCTGTTGTAAACGCAATCGACATCGCAGGTTTGATAAAGGCTGAAGTTAAGGAAGAAGGGGTTTGCTACCATGTTGGCGTCGAAGATAGGGGTTTTGAAAATTGTGAAGTTTTGATGGACATTATGGAAAACATGGGTCTTAATGACCGTGAACGACAAGTATTTAAACTTCGTTCCGCAGGGTATGAGTACCAGGAAATTGCGAAGATGGTGGGCGTAAGTAAATCAAGGGTCCAACAGATTTGGAAGAGTATCGTCGTTAAATACGAAACCCTTTAATATAGATCCGGTAAAAGAAGAGCCACCATGATCCGACGAACTTTGCCTGCACACTGGAATCCCGCTGAGAAAGCGGGAATTTTTTATTGGATTCACGTTCATTCGCTTCGTATAGGGCAGATAGGAGGGGGAGAAGGATAGGGCAAACAACTCCGAACTGCCGGCCATTACAACATGGTTTGGACGGAGCAAGACCTCAATGTGACATACCGCCTTGCTATCCACAGAATGAAGAGGGGGTAAATTTCATTGGATACAAAGATTGCGCGCAAGTGGTTATGCAACTGGGAGTCGGTTCCGAAAGGCATGAACCTTCAGGACTGCCTCTCCATTATCCAAAACTACCTAATGGCTAGCGATATGGAAGTCCGGATACTTAAGCAAACTTCCCTCAAGACGGGGGAGGAAAAATTCTTCGTCTCCATTAGATCAGAGATGGGGTTGGTACGGCAAGAGACTGAGGTTGAAATTGCAGAAGGAACTTTCGAGTGGTTATATGCCATAACAGGAACCAACGCTCTGCTGAAAGACCGTTTTGTGATTCAAGAAGAAACTGTCGGAGAGTTCAATGTTGATATGTATTACGACCAAAAATTGAACATCATCGGGAAGGAGTTCCCTGACGCAGAGACGGCGAAGCAGTTTATCCCTCCTGCGTGGTTTGGAGAAGAGGTTACAGACAACTCAAAGTTTAAGGCTCAGAGCCTTTGGAAAGAGTTGAACGGAGTTGAGTTCTAGTGCTTGCACGGACAGTTCGATAGTTGGTTCTGTCAATAAGAGAAAAAAGGGGTAGAGCAAATTGCTTAAACTGTTCCTTTCCGATAAGGCTGTGAAGAAGTCTGTTGATGAGGTTGGTCCTGATGTTGTCGAGTTCTTTCTGGACACAGCTATGGACGAAGCCGGCTGTTTCAAGACTTTCTACTCTCCCAACCTGGGCGGGCGGTTGTTCTATGTGGAAAAGATGCCCCGTGTAAACCCAATGCTTCGCATCAAGTTTGAGGTTTTGGAAGAGTTATCAGATGGTTCCGATGAAAATGAAAATGCAGATGAGTAATTGGATTCTAGCTCCGTCACCTCGTATAAGGCAGGTGACGGAGCTTTCAATTTATCAGCGAGGTGATAGCGGTGGCGAGAAATCCTGTGAACTTGTTGAACGCGAAGTCACCCTCTGTGGGTGACACTTTTGGTCTGAACTGGATTGGATGAAAAGTACTTCGTATAAGGCAAATGAGGAGGTGAGCACGCCATGCAAATGCTGAGAGAAACATCGCAAAAAAGGCTTGCTAAGGAGTTTGTGCCAAGTCATAACCCAGGGGTGGACTCTTGATGCAACAATTCGATGATATTCAGAAGCACCTGGAGAAAAAAAGCCGCAACCTTGCTAAGTACGAGGAAATGACCAAGAAAATCCCCTTGCCTTACAAGCGTTTCGATAAAGAAATCCCCGCTCTATTTAGGAAGGATGTGCGTAACGCAGGGTTTGACTTGTTTGCTCGCATCCCAATGCCGATGACAGTAGAGCCAGGACAGGCAGTTTTCATCCCGCTCAATGTGGCGACCGAAATCCCTCCCTTTGCAGTGGGGCTGCTTTTCCAACGCTCATCCACATTTAGCAAGTGGAAGGTCATGCTGACCAATAGTGTTGGGGTGATCGATTCACTGTTCTGCGGTGATCACGATGAGTGGGGGGCCGAGTTTATCAACGTCACGCAGGAAACCGCCGTCATCAATCCGGGTGATAAGGTTTGCCAAGCAGTGTTTCTTCCGCTCCTGCCAGTCAATCCAGTGGAGGTAGACGAATTGGGTAACGCTGACCGTGGTTGATACGGATTATAAAGCGGTTTGAAGAGTTGACCCTTCTTCTCAAACCGACATCGAAAGGACTGGCTGCATGGATACCCGAACGAGAGCATTGATTTTAGCACTTGTCGCTACGGCAGGTATCTATGTAGGACTCCGTTTACAAGAGACAGGGCAAGGGGTAGGGAAAAGGGAGGAAAGCAATACGGTTCAACAGGCGCAAGAGCAAGAAGATTCGGGCAAGTTATTGGAACTTAAGCCCGAAGTCCAAGCCTTGTCAGCCCCTTCGGAACCTCCTCAAGAGTCTCCCAATAAAGACAAAATCATTGTCGATGTGATGATGGAGTTAGCCGCTCCTCATAAAGCATTAAGCCGTGAATCCGCAGAAACTTACTACAGATTGGTGAAAAAATCTGCGGAGGAGAAAGGATTTGACGACCCAATGTGGTTGTTAGCCATGATTTTTCAGGAATCCAAATTCGATGCCGATGTTGTATCGAGTCACGGTGCGGTGGGGCTTATGCAAATCTTGCCCAAGACTGCAAAGGGTGAGTTTGGAGTCGGTCGGAGCGAGTTATTCAAACCCGAAGTAAATGTCCCGCTTGGGGTTACATATCTCGCGAAATTACGAGACCACTACAACGGAGACCTACAATTAGCAATAACAGCCTATAATCAAGGCTTAGGTAATGTTGACAAGGGAATGTACAGCAAGCGTTACCTAGAAGCTGTTCGCAAGCACTACGACATCATGACCCGGAAAATCGACGAACGAATTGGCTCAAAGCGTTAGGTATATCGCAAAACCTACAATCGATCGTTATGAGTCACTGCCTGCAGTCGAGGGAGGTTTCTGTCATGAATACGGTTTTCAAACGTGACCTGAGGGACGAGTACGCTGAAAAGCGAGGAATTACAAAAGTTGAGGCGGAACGCCGGATTGACGATGTTTTTGAACTGATTGCTTCTCATCTGGAAAATGGGCAGAACGTCAAGCTTGCAAACTTCTTCAACTACTTCGTCAAGGAGCGTGCGGCGAAGAACGCGAAAAATCCGCACACGGGTGAGCCGTTGATGATTGAAGCTACCCGTACGGTGGTAGTTAAGATGACAAAAACGATGAAACAGCGGATTCAAGGCAAGTAAAAATACTGCCTAAACCCAAGGGACAGGGGTTTCTGAATTTATTGGAGGCTGCCTGTCCTTTTTACGTTTACGAAAAGGGGGCGGTTTGGTGGAGAACAAGTTTCCAGAATATATACAGCGCAATCTGTCCAAGAATAAGGATTACTATTCATTGGATATAATGGACAATATCATGCGCTGTAAGCAAGACGACGACTACCTTGGTGAAGTGCTGATCGTTAATGAGAACCTCATCTGGCACTCGGTCCATAAATACATCGGGAAACCCGAAGTCATCATTAAGAACAACTGTATCGATAAGGATGACATCTTACAACTTGGCAGATTTGGTTTTATCAAGAGCATCAAAGCGTTCGATGTATCGAGAGGTGTAAAATTCTCCTCCTTCGCAGTGACGGCTATTGTTCGGGAAATCCGCTGTTTCCTACGTGACTCAGCGAGCATTATCCGTCTGACACGAACCGCAAATGAGTTAATCAATAAGATTAACCGCATAGAGCAAGAACTGGGGTATTTACCGCCAATCAGCGATTTGGCGGAACTCCTGAACGAGGACAAAGAAAAGATTACCCGCGCCATTCAGATTGGACAAAGTGTGAAATATCTGGATGAGCCGATAAAAGCGAAGGATCCCCATAGCAGTCAGATGACATTGTTTGATCTTATTGATGACAGTGAGGGGGTGGAACAGGAAGTTATTGACAGAGTGTACGTGGAGTCGCTTTTAAGCAAGGTGCGCCATGCCCTATCGGAAAAAGAGCTTCGCGTTTTGCGGCACAGAATCGACGGTTTAAACCAATCCCAAACAGCCGTCAAGGAGAACATTTCGCAGATGAGCGTGAGCAGGATTATGAAAAAGGTAGCGAAACTTCTCCATGAACAAGTCCATTAATGGACTCAAACCCGTTGATCGGCAGGACGTCACGGGAAGCAGCGCCATGAAATAACCCGAAAACTGGCCGATTCGCGAATGAGCTGGCTGGGGTGATCCTCCAAAAATGTACTACATACTCCTTCGCCAATAGGGGTAATTTAAATAAAGCAGAAAGACCTTTGAGCTGCACATAAAGGAGGAATGCACATGGCAGACCACCCCATCCAGGGATTAATGAAGACGACATTGGAAAATTTAAAACATATGGTTGATGTCAATACAATCATCGGGGAACCCGTAGAAACACCGGACGGCAGCGTCATCCTGCCCGTTTCCCGCGTAGCGTTTGGATTCGCTTCCGGGGGAAGCGAATTTGAGTACAGTCATGGAAATACCGCTGCGATCAGCCATCCTTTCGGCGGGGGGAGCGGGGGAGGGGTTTCCATCACGCCGGTCGCTTTCCTGATCGTCGGTAAACAGGGGATTCGTTCCATCCCGTTGGAAAACTCCACGCATCTGTATGACCGGATCCTCGATTCCGTCCCGCAGGTGGTGGAAAAGGTACAGCAGATGATAGGCAGGAACGATCATGTAAAGGCGGAGATTATCACCGATCCGAGCGAACAGGATCTGGACGAATTGATGGAGCGCAGTTAATCAGCGCCAATAGAGGTTTGGCAGTTGAGGGGGACAGGCTCCGTCTTAATGCAGAATGTAAAGACTGATAAAACGGCGTGTGAAACTGACTTCAGTTTTGACACGCCTTTTTTCTGTTATGACGACAAGCAGCTGCTTGTCAAATGGCTCACCAGTCCGGTTGTCTTGGAATTTTATGAAGGAAGGGACAATCCTCATGACATTGAGAAAGTAACTCAACACTTCTATGACCGCAATGATGAAGTAACCCGCTGCATGGTTGAATTGGATGGACAGGCAATCGGGTATATTCAGTTCTACCCGTTGGATCATCAGACTAAACAGGCCTACGGATATGATGAAAACGAGGTCATTTATGGAACCGACCAATTTATTGGTGAAAGTGCATTGTGGAATCGTGGCATCGGAAAGCTTCTCGTCAGGGCTGTGATAGAGTATTTGATCCATGGCAAAGGGGCAAGCAAGGTGGTGATGGATCCGCAATCCTGGAACGAACGTGCGATTCGCTGCTATGAAAGCTGCGGTTTTAAAAAGGTGAAACTTCTTCCGAAACACGAAATGCATGAGGGGGAATTGAAGGATTGTTGGTTGATCGAGTACAGTCCGTCATAAAAAAACAAAAAACTTGGCGTTTTGCCAAGCCAGTGGGCAGACAAAGTCGGTTGATCATGGGTAATGGTTCCTGCTCGCTCTCTTGACGACCCGCGAGGAAGTGGGCCGTGTCCGCTCCGAAACGCGACGCGGGCAGGGGGCTCAACATCTGGGCGTTTCGGCGAAGTGAGACTCACGCCCCCTGGGACCCCGCGTCTTTGTTTCTCCGCTGCGTCGGTCGTCAAAGGAGCTCGCCTGGCCCCATTCCTCCATGCCCCAAACACAGTTAGTCATCAGTCTGACTTGGCGTTTTGCCAAGCTTTTTTGTGTATCAACCCCTGGATCAGGCGCGCAGATAGCCTTGAGCCGCCAGGTATCGGTAGATCTGCTCCACCGATTCTTCGAGGCTCTGCCGGTCGCTGTGCACCACCAGCTCCGGGGAGACGGGAGGCTCATAGGGAGCGGAGATGCCGGTGAATTCGGGAATCTCTCCCGCCCGCGCCTTCCGGTACAGCCCCTTGGGGTCGCGTTTTTCGCATGTCTCCAGCGCACAGCTGACGTAGATTTCAATAAATTCGCCCGGTTCGACCAGACTGCGCGCCAGTTCCCGATCCGCCTGATAAGGTGAAATAAAAGCGGTCATTACCAGCGTGCCTGCGTCGACAAACAGTTTGGCCACTTCGGCGATGCGGCGGATATTTTCGGTGCGGTCGGCCGGACTGAAGCCGAGATCGCGGTTCAGCCCGTGGCGGATATTGTCCCCGTCCAACAGATAGGTGCGCATCCCTTCCGCGTGCAGGCGCTGTTCGAGCGCATTGGCCAGCGTCGACTTGCCCGCACCGGAGAGGCCGGTAAACCACAGCACCGCGCTTTTATGTCCGTGCAGCCGCTGCCTGTCCGCCTTGCTGACGGTGGCGTTGTGCCAAACGAGATGCAGATTGTTCATGACGTGACCTCCTCGATACGATTACCGGCGGACTTAGCGGGCGACGGAACGGACGCCGCGGATCAGGACCTCCGCCACTTCCGGACGGCTGAATTCCGGCGGCGGCGCGATCCCTTCCGCCAGCATCTGACGCACCTTGGTTCCGGAAAGAACCAGATGGTGCGCGGCATCGTGCGGGCAGGTTTTGGTGGAAGCCATGTTGCCGCACTTCTTGCAGTAGAAGCTGTGCTCGAAAAAGAGCGGAGTAATCCCCAACTCCTCCGGGGCAAACTCGCGGAAGATCAGCTGGGCGTCATATGTGCCGTAATAGTTGCCTACCCCCGCATGATCCCGCCCGACGATAAAGTGGGTGCAGCCGTAGTTCTTGCGCACCATGGCGTGGAATATCGCTTCGCGCGGCCCGGCGTAGCGCATGGCGGCCGGGAAGACGGCCAACTGCACCCGATCCGCCGGATAATATTCCTTCAGAAGCACCTGGTAGCTCTCCATGCGGATGGCGGCGGGAACATCGTCCGCCTTCGTTTCGCCCACGAGCGGGTGAAGCAGCAGGCCGTCCACGATTTCGAGCGCCGCTTTCTGGATATACTCATGGGCGCGGTGGACGGGATTGCGCGTCTGGAAGCCGACGACGCTGTTCCAGCCCCGCTCGGCAAAGAGGCGGCGGGTCTCCGCCGGATCAAACTGATGTTCCGGATATTCCTTGGCGGTTCGCTTGTAGAGGGTAATCGGTCCGGCCAGATAAACGGGACCGCGCTCCCACAATTTGGCGACACCGGGATGGGCCAGGTCGGCGGTGCGATAGACGGCTGTCGCTTCCCGTTCCTTGTTGGGGCGGTAGATCTCCGTCAGTTCCAACAGGCCGTAGGTGACGCCGCGATGCGTCAGCAGCACGCGGTCGCCGGGCTGAAGGGCTTCCGCCTGCGCTTCGCTGACCGGCAGGGTGATGGGAATGCTCCAGACCGTCCCGTCGGCCAGGCGCATGCGCTCCACGACGCTGTCATAATCGGCCTGCCCGAGAAAACCGGTGAGCGGGCTGTAAGCACCGGTGGCGATCAGTTCCAGATCGGACAAGGCGATGGCGTCGATTTCCACATGCTTGTCAAGGGAAGGAGGCTGCTGGTGTTCCGCGATGCGGTTGATCAAGGTGCCTCCGTGCGGGATGCTCAAAGCCATGGATGTTCTCTCCTTTTCAGGGTTCTTGCTGGATCAGAAAGCCTAGATAGAAAGGCGAACGGCCCCCGCCCGGCGAAGCGATCGCTCAAGCCGGGCGGGGAATAAGCGGCTGCTTCAGCCGTTACTTGTGCAGGCCGCACTCCGTTTTGCTCAGGCCGGCCCAGCGGCCCGCCCGTTCGTCTTCTCCCGGCTGCACCGGCCGCGTACAGTGCATACAGCCGATGCTGGGATAGTGCTGATCGTGCAGCGGGTTATAGGGAAGCTGAAAGGTGCGGATGTACATCCAGATCTCGTCCAGCTTCCAGTGGATGAGCGGACATATCTTTACCTTGGCAAAATTGTGGTCCGGATTGACGTACCGCAGATGGGCCCGAGTGGGCGACTGCTCCCGTCTCAGGCCGGAAAACCAAGCCGTTTTGCCTGTGATGGCGCGGCGCAGGGGATCCATCTTGCGGATTTGGCAGCACAGATCGGGATCGCGATCCCAGAGGGCCTCGCCGTGCGCGGCCGCCTGTTCGGCCAATGTCAGCTCCGGCTGCACCATGTCGATGCGCAGGCGGGGATACCGCTCGCGCACGCGGTCAATCAGCGCATAGGTTTCGGGAAAATGAACGTTCGTATCCAGGAAGACGATCGGCGCGTCGGGCTTCACCTGGCTGATCAGATCGAGCAGCACCATCGCTTCGGCGCCGAAGCTGCAGGAATAGACCAGATCGTCTCCGTACTGCTGAAACGCCCAGCGCACGATATCCAGAGCGTCTTTGCCCGCGAGCTCTTCATTAAGCCGGTCGTAATCCTCCGGCGTCAGCTGTTCGTAGGTATACGGATTGGCGGTTTGGGCCATCACATCCCACCTCCTTGATCATGGATGCCTGTGTCTCCCGCCGGATCGGCCGGGCGAGGCCGGTCATTCCCAGCGTCGCGATGAACGCGCTCGTGATGGCGGCTGCGACGCCGGGACTGCGGGCCAGCAGGAGATTGATCAGGGGATGGTGAGACTACAGATCGATCACAAATCCCCTCCCGGCTGCAGCCGGTTTCTTCTCGACGATCACCATCTCCTGCACCTTCTTCGGCGGCAGGTAATGATGCTCAATCTGCCCTCCGGCGCTTTTAAACGCCTTTTCTTCCGATTCCTGCAGGACGATCACTTCCGCCCGAGAGCGGTCTGTATAGGTAACCTCCACCCGGTATAGAAACATCTCGTAAACACCTCTCTCGCGCGTCTTTCATGCTGCTGCCCGACCAAACCAGGGCTTGTTCGGGGGAGCTATCTGGCGTCCGCCAGTTGGGCCAGGACCGCATCCAGCTGCTCCTGAAACGCCGCTGTGCCGACGCGCTGTACAAATTGCAGGAAGCTTTCGCCGCGTTCTTTTGTTTCCTTGAAGAAGCCGATCAAGGCCACCAGCACCCGGGGCAGGTCGTCCGCCAGGATGCGGCCGCTCAGCTTCTCATTGAAGCGGGCGTTGGGTCCCAGCGTGCCGCCGATATAGATATCGAACGCTTCTTTCATGCCGTCGCCGGTTTTCACCAGGGAACCCTGCAGGCCGATATCGGCGATCTGCCGCTGACCGCAGGAGTTGGGGCAGCCGACCATGTGCAGCCGGATCGGTTCGTCCAGCTCGATTTCCTGATCCAGATATTCGGCCAACCAGCGCATCCGTTCCTTGGTTTCGACCAGGGCCAGGTTGCAGAACTCCGTGCCGGTGCAGGATACCGCGAAGGCGGTGAAATGCTTGGGATAGGGGGTAATGCGCTCCAGCAGTTTTTCCTGCAGCAAGGCTTCCACCTTTTCGTTCGGGATGTTGGCGATCACGATGTTTTGCGTGTTGCAGGTGCGCAGGGAGCCATCGCCATACACATCGGCCAACCGTGCCAGTTCCTCCAGTTCCGTGCCGCTCAACCGGCCGACCGGCACGCAGAGTCCGACGTAGGAGAGGCCCGGCTGCTTCTGTTGATGCACGCCGGTGAAATATCCGGCGTTCCAGCCGATGATCTTGTCTTCGCCGCGCGACGGCAGTTCGCCGGTCAACTCCACCAGCTTCTCCTGGAACTTTTCCGGCCCCCAGTCGGCGACCAGATATTTCAGCCGGGCGTTATGCCGTTTCTCGCGGTAGCCGTAATCGCGGAAGATGCTGGTGACGGCGACGGCCACATCGACCACCCGTTCCGGAACGACGAAGATGTCCAGCTGCTTGGCGAGATACGGCTTGGCGGACAGGCCGCCGCCCACCCAGACGTGGAAGCCGGCCACTTCCTGACCGTCGATTACCTTGACTGCGGGGGTGAAGGCCAGGTCGTTGATTTCGGCGTGGGCGGAGTTGTAGATGCTCGCCGAAATGGAGATTTTGTATTTGCGCGGCAGGTTGGAAAAGTCACGGTTCAGCAAGAAGGTGTCGGACAATTGCTTCACGTAGGGGGTCGTGTCAAACAATTCGTGCGGATCGATGCCTGCCAGCGGATTTCCGACGATGGTCCGCGGGCAGTCTCCACAGGCCTCGAAGGAGGAGAGATCCACTTTGGCAAGCCGGTCGAAAATGTCAGGGAACTGTTCCACGCGCAGCCAATGGAACTGCACTGCCTGACGGGTCGTGATGTCGACGAGATCGCGGCCGTAGTCGCGGGCAATCCCTGCCAGCGCACGGGCCTGATCCGAATTCAGCCGGCCCGACGGAATGCGGACGCGCATCATGAAATGGCCGTCTTTCGGCCGCTGTTCATAGATGCCGGCCCATTTGAACAG
Source organism: Brevibacillus sp. SYP-B805 (assembly GCF_011059135.1). Classification (GTDB taxonomy): domain Bacteria; phylum Bacillota; class Bacilli; order Brevibacillales; family Brevibacillaceae; genus Brevibacillus_F. Next base: position 58,184 of record NZ_JAALGD010000006.1, read on the forward strand.
GCTCTTGTCATCCTCGGGGATGGATTCGTAGCCGGTCTTTGCGTAACGGTAAATATCCTCGATGATATCGAGACCGTCTTTCTCCAGTTTCAACAATTCCGTCTTGTTCAACTTTTCCGGCGTCTTGGCCCAGGTTGCTTGGTAGGGCATGCTCATCAACCTCCATTTTAAAAGTAAGTAGACCCGAATAATCGGATCAGGAAATTGACCGCGATTTTTTTGAGGATAAAATCATACTAAATTTATCGGAATTTAATGCTTAGATCATATAACGATTTTCCCCGGATTGCAAGAATTTTCTTGGGAATTTTGAATGGGAAGCGGAGGGGCGAAAAAGGGGAAGCATCGGGCATCGCCAGCATGAAAAAAAGCCGTTTCTCCGCGCACGGAGAAACGGCTTGGTGCCGTCCAACGCCTGAAACGTTTGGTTGAAAAAGGAGCCGCTGCTTGCCGAATGCCGATAACGGCTCTCCATCTGCGGGCAACAGGAGAGCGCTTCGATATCATCATGGCTGCCGACTTTTTGGACAGCCTGATAAGCTGCGCCTTCGCAATCGGTCTCGTCTGTTACTCCAGTTCCAGCAGCAGGTCGCCTGCTTCGATCGAGTCGCCCGTCTTCACGTGGAGGGTCTTCACCTTCCCGTCAGCCGGCGCTTGAATGGTCGTTTCCATTTTCATCGCTTCGGTGACCAGCAGGTGTTCTCCTTTTCTCACCTTGTCGCCCACTTCCACCAGCACTTTCAGCACCTTGCCCGGCATCGAGGCGCCGAGATGGCCGGCATTGTGCGGGTCTGCCTTGGGACGGCGCTGTGCGGTTACCTGGGCGGAGTGGTCGCGCACCATGATCTCGCGCGGATGGCCGTTCAGCTCAAAGTAGATGATCCGGTTGCCTTCAGGAGTCAGGTCGCCAACGGCCACCAGCTTGATGATCAGCGTCTTCCCGCGCTCGATGCTGACCGCGGTCTCTTCGCCCGGACGCAGGCCGTAGAAGAAGGTGGCGGTGTCGAGGTAGGAGAGATCGCCGAACTCTTTCAGGCTTTGGTCATACTGCAGGAAGACCTGCGGATACATGATGTACGACAGGACGTCCAGATCGCTTGGTTCCCGGCCGATTTTGCTTTCCAGCTCCTTTTTGACGGCGGCAAAATCGACCGGCGGAAGCAGCTCTCCGGGACGGGTGGTGAAATAGTCGCGTCCCTTGAGGACAAGGGCCTGCAGCTCCTGCGGGAACCCTCCCGGCGGCTGGCCGATATAGCCCTGGAAAAACTGGATCACGGAGTCGGGGAAATCCAGACGCTGCCCTTTCTCCATGATGTTTTCCTCCGTCAGGCCGTTCTGCACCATGAAGAGGGCCATGTCGCCGACCACCTTGGAGGAAGGGGTAACCTTGACGATATCGCCGAACATCCGGTTGACGGTGGCGTACATCGCTTTTACCTCTTCCCAGCGGCCTTCCAGCCCGACGGCTTTTGCCTGCTGTTCCAGATTGGTGTATTGGCCGCCAGGCATTTCATGGACATATACTTCGGTACTGCTCGCTTTCATGCCGCTTTCAAAGCTCTGGTAAAGCGGCCGGATATCTTCCCAGTAATCGGCCAGCTTGTTGAAATGAGCCGCGTTCAGACCGGTGTCCCGTTCGGTGCGCTCCAGGGCGGCGATAAGCGCATTCAGGCTGGGCTGCGAGGTAAGGCCGGACATGGAGCTGACGCAGGCATCGACGATATCGACGCCGGCTTCGATCGCTTTCAGCAGCATGGCGACCCCGTTGCCGGCGGTGTCGTGGGTATGCAGATGGATGGGAATGCCGATCTCCTGCTTCAACGCGCGCACCAGTTCATAGGCGGCATACGGTTTCAGCAGGCCGGCCATATCCTTGATCGCCAGGATGTGGGCGCCGGCTTTTTCCAGCTCCTTCGCCAGATTGACGTAATAGGACAGCGTATATTTGGTTCGCGACGGATCGAGAATGTCGCCGGTGTAGCAGATGGCCGCTTCCGCGATCTTGCCGGTATCGCGCACCGCATCGATGGCGGTCTGCATGCCCGGAAGCCAGTTCAGGCTGTCGAAGATGCGGAACACATCGATGCCGTGCTCGGCGGCTGCCCGGACGAACTCCCGGATCACATTGTCGGGATAGTTGGTGTAGCCGACCGCATTGGCCCCGCGCAGCAGCATCTGGAAGAGCACGTTCGGGATTTTTTGCCGCAAGAGCTGCAGCCGGTCCCACGGCGACTCCCGCAGGAACCGCATCGCGGTGTCGAAGGTGGCGCCGCCCCACATCTCCAGGGAGAACAGGTCGGAGGCCAGCTTGCCGGTCGCCTCGGCGATCGCCACCATGTCGTAGGTGCGCACCCGGGTGGCAAAGAGCGATTGATGGGCATCGCGGAAGGTGGTGTCCGTGATGAGCACCTTTTTTTGCTCCTTGATCCAGCGCACCAGGCCGTCCGCCCCTTCCCGCTCCAGAATCTGCTTCGTGCCCTCCGGATAAGGCTGGGAGTAAGGCGTTTTCGGTATGCGCGGCGGTTCGAAGCGCGGTTTCTTCTCGTTTTTCGGCAGGCCCGGATAGCCGTTCACGATGGTCGTGCCGATATAGTTGAGCAGCTTGGTGCCGCGGTCCTGTCTGCCGGGGAACTTGAACAGCTCCGGCTTGGTATCGATAAACGACGTGTCGTACCGGCCGCTTAAAAAGTCGGGATGGGTCACCACGTTTTCCAGGAACGGCAGATTGGTTTTCACCCCGCGGATGCGGAATTCGCGAAGGGTTCTGAGCATCTTGCGGGCTGCCTGTTCGAACGTGGTCGCATAGGTTGAGATTTTCACCAGGAGAGAATCATAGTACGGCGTGATGATGGCACCCGGATGCCCGTTGCCGCTGTCGAGACGCACGCCGAAACCGCCCCCCGAACGCCAGGCGAGCAGGCGGCCGGCGTCCGGGATGAAGCCGTTTTCCGGATCTTCCGTCGTGACGCGGCACTGGATGGCATAGCCGCTGCGCTTGATCTCCTGCTGTACCGGGATGCCGATCTCCGGATCATGCAGGGCATATCCTTCCGCCACCCTGATCTGCGTCTGCACGATGTCGATGCCGGTGATCAGCTCCGTGATGGTATGCTCTACCTGGATGCGCGGGTTTACTTCAATAAAATAGAATTTCCGGTCAGGCGTGAGCAAAAACTCCACGGTTCCCGCGTTGGTATAGCCCACCCGCTTCATCAGCGTGAGCGCCGCCTGACAGATCTCCTCGCGCAGCTTCTCGTCCAGGGCGAGACTGGGGGCAACCTCCACCACCTTCTGATGGCGGCGCTGGATGGAACAGTCCCGTTCGAAGAGATGGACGATATTGCCGTGGGCGTCCCCGATGATCTGCACCTCAATATGCTTGGGTTTTTCCAGGTATTTTTCCAGATAGACGTGGGCATTGCCAAAAGAGGAACGCGCTTCGGATCGGGCGCGGTCCAGCGCGTCCTGCAGCTCGTCCTGGCTGCGCACGATCCGCATGCCGCGCCCGCCGCCGCCGGAAACGCCCTTGATGATGATCGGATAGCCGTGTTCCTTGGCGAAGAGCATGGCGTCCTGCAGGGTTTCGATCGGCTCCGGGGTGCCGGGAATGACCGGGATGCCGGCTTCCACGGCCAGCTTGCGCGCTTCCACCTTGTCGCCAAATTTCTCAATCAGCTCGGAGGACGGTCCGATAAAGATGATGCCCACTTCCTGACACCGGCGGGCAAATTCGGCGTTTTCCGCCAAAAAGCCGTAGCCGGGGTGGATGGCGTCCACATCGTTGCGCTTGGCGATCTCAAGGATGCTGTCGATGTCCAGATACGCCTCGATCGGCCCTTTGCCGGCCCCGACCAGATACGATTCGTCCGCTTTGAACCGGTGCTGGGCGACATTGTCCTGTTCGGAATAGATGGCGATGGTGCGGATGCCCAACTCCGTCGCCGCACGGAAGATGCGGATGGCGATCTCGCCGCGGTTGGCAACGAGCAGGCGCTTGATTTTTCTTTGCTGCATGATTCTCTCCCCCTTTTCTACTTGCCGTTTCTTACATTTTCATATAGTTTAAATATACAAAATAGCGCATACGGTTACACGCATAAAATATTTTTTCCGACTATTTTTCTGGGGATTGGGAGATGAAAAGCGATGAACCAACAGCTACCGGTCTTTGTTTACGGCAGTTTGCGGCATGGATTTGGCAACCACCGCCTGTATCTGGCTCCATATCCTCACGAAGCCTATCCGGCGAAAGCGAAGGGACTTCTCTACCATTTGCCTGTCAGTGGGTATCCGGCCGTTCTGCAAGCCGGAGAGGCGGACGCATCCTGGGTGTACGGCGAAGTGGTCTTCATTCCGGCTGACGTGTATCCCCGGGTTCTCGCAGGATTGGACGAGCTGGAAACCTACTACGGCCCCGATGATCCGCGCAATGAATATGAACGGGAGATGGTGGCCGTGACCCGGCTGGATACGGGGGAAGAGCTGCAGGCATTCATCTACGTGAAGAGAGGAGAGCAGGAGCGGCTTGCCCGACAGATCGGCATCCCCGTGCCGGAAGGGGACTGGCGGGGCTTCATGGGCTCGCGGAAGTAGCCGGCTGCACGAATACGCCGCCGCCTTTTTGCCCACAATGGTAGCGTACCCTCACTGCAGGGGATTCCATACCGATGTGGGTAGAAGGGGGGAGTACGGTGGAGCTGCTGCATGCCGCACCCGCTGACATCTGGCGCCTGCTGATTCCGTCTTCCTGCTGGCTGTTTCCGGAAGAGGTGCCTGATGATGAACTGATTTTCCATTATCGGGATCATATCTACTTTGTCAACAGCGACGGCTCGGTTATCTCCATGCCGAAACCGGCCGGCTGCGAGCTGATGGGGCTGGGCGAGCTGCTGGACCTGTTGGCTACCGCAGAAGAGACGTACGATTTTGACGACAACGGCGAATTTGACTACGGCTGCATCCTGAAACGGATGGGGTATGTGGTGCCAACCAGCGGAACAGGCGAGAAGGCCGATTATCTGGTGGAGATCGTCAATACCATCGCCCCCCAGTCCATGGTTACGCGCTATGAGCTCTCGCGGGTCAGCTTTGCGTTTGCCCTGTACCATGCGCTTTTGCGCTGCCACGAACTGAACGGCAAGAGCGACTGGGAGTTTGAGCACGAAGTGAAGCGGATCAGCCCTGTCGAGCGCCTGCAAATGAAAGATTTGCTGATTCAACAGCACTTTCCCCCATCGCGATAGTGAAAATCCCCGCAAAATGAGTTATCATGAGACATGTAATAGATTTGATCTGCCAATTGATGGGAGGAATTTTGGTATGACGACTGCTGTTGAACGTCAAGGCGCGTTTGATCTTAAAGGACCGAAAACGCTGCTCGGGCCGGAATTGAAAGTGGGGGACAAAGCGCCCAACTTCACCGTGGTGGCCAATGACCTGACTGAAGTTACGCTGGACGATTCCAAAGGGACCGTTCGCATCATCTCCGTGGTGCCGTCTCTCGATACCGGCGTGTGCGATGCGCAAACCCGCCGTTTCAACGAAGAAGCAGCCAAATTGGAAGGTGTATCCATTTTGACGATCTCCGTGGATCTGCCGTTTGCCCAAAAACGTTGGTGCGGCGCCGCCGGAATCGACAAGGTGCAGACCCTGTCCGATCATCGCGATCTTTCCTTCGGTCTGGCCTACGGCGTAGCCATCAAGGAACTGCGTCTGCTGAGCCGCGCCGTGTTCGTGGTTGATGCCAACGACACGATTGTCTATGCCGAGTATGTGCCGGCAGCAGGCCAGCACCCCAACTACGAAGCGGCGATTGAAGCGGCCAAAGCGGCGAAATAAGCCAATCCCGCAAGACACCCACAACCTCTTCGCTTTCAGGAGCGAAGAGGTTTTTGTATTGCAGGCAAAGTCCGGCCATCATGGGGATGGTTCCCGCTCGCTCTCTCGATGACCCGCGAGGAAGTGGGCCGTGTCCGCTGCGAAACGCGGCGCAGGCCATTCGTCTCCCTTTTGTGTTCGGAAAATTCCTTACATTGGAATGTTTTTTTATCTTTCAATGTTTTTTATGTGGATTAATTTTTGTGTACGGGCAATAATTCTGAAATAATCCAGTTTTATTGACTTGCAAATAATTTACGAATAAAATGATCAGAGTATTTTCAAGTAAGGAGGATATGTAGTGGAAGCAACGATACGTCGTCTCAACGAAGAAGCGGGATCTGAAAAAGTGAAGCACCCGCGCGGACTTTATCTGCTGTTTTTCACGGAGTTGTGGGAGCGATTCAGCTACTACGGCATGAGATCCATCCTTGTGCTGTATTTGACGACGGCTCTTGTGAGCGGCGGGCTTGGCATGGACAAAAGCCATGCGCTCAGCATTTACGGATTTTTTACAGGAGCGGTCTACTTCACCCCGATTCTCGGCGGTTTTCTCTCCGACCGATTCTTGGGGAGAAGATGGGCCATTACAATCGGCGGGATTGCGATGGCTCTGGGGAATTACTGCCTGTTTGCGATGAATAACCAGACAGGGCTTTATCTCGGACTGGCTTTGCTTATTATTGGAAACGGTTTCTTCAAACCCAACATTTCGACGCTGGTCGGCGAGTTGTACGAGGAGAATGACAAGCGCCGGGATGCCGCGTTCACCATTTTCTACATGGGGATCAACATCGGGGCGTTCCTGTCGCCGCTCGTGTGCGGGTACCTGGCGGAAGATTATTTCAAAACGTCGGTCAACGGCGTCGTTCAGTACGGCTTCAAGTACGGGTTCCTGGCTGCTGCGATCGGGATGGTGATCGGCCAGGTGCTGTTCAACAGCCTGGCGTCCAAATACCTGGGCGACATCGGGAAGAAGCCGGTAGGCAAGCCCGTGCAGAAGGCGCAGAGCCAAGTGGAGCGCGCTCCGTTCACGGCAAAAGAAAAGCAGCGTACGGCCGTCATTGTGATTTTGGCCTGCTTCGTGGTCTTCTTCTGGGCAGGGTTCGAGCAGGCCGGCAGTTCCTTGACGCTGTACACGGACAAGTTTATTGAGCGCAACGTCGCCGGATGGGAAGTGCCCACCTCCTGGTTCCAGTCGCTCAATCCGCTGTTTATCGTGATTCTGGCACCGATTTTGTCCGCGCTGTGGGTCAGACTGGCCAACTCCAAACGGGGTGATTTGCATATCCCCACCAAGATGGCGCTCGGCATGATGCTGCTCGGACTCGGTTTTCTCGTGTTGGTTCCGGCTGTTCTTATGACCGGCAGCGATGAACAGAACATCGCGCTGAAAGCCAACATGCTGTTTATCATTCTCACGTATTTCCTGCACACATTGGGCGAGCTGTGCCTCTCTCCGGTGGGACTGTCGATGGTGAGCAAGCTGGCTCCCGTCCGCATCGTCTCCCTCCTGATGGGCGTTTGGCTGGCTGGTACGGGGGTTGCCAATATCTTGGCGGGACAGCTGGCAGCCTTTACGGAATCGCTCGGATACCTGGAAGTATTTTCAGTAATCGGATTTGCCACAATTGGCATAGGTGCGCTTCTTTTGCTTCTTTCCAGAAAATTGACCCGGATGATGTAGCCGGGAAACATTGCTACACAACGAAAAAGCTGTTGGCCGTGATGGTCAACAGCTTTTTTGGTATAAGCCTTGTCATTTTCTCGTGTCGGTCATTGTCCATCCGTTTCCGCCTTCCGCTGATCGGGGATAAGCTTGCTCATCAAGCTTTTGAAGGACGTTCTCTCCATCACCCGGTGGGTAACTTTCAACAGCATAATCGTGCTTTTATCAAGGTGAGGCTCTAAAATCTTGTAAATTTGCGAACCGGTCTCACAAAAATAAACGCACTGCTCGTTCATCCCCTGTCTCAAGGCGCTAAGACCGATTTCCTCCGCTTCTTGCCCGACGACGATCAACAGGTCGACATTGGTCGCCACCGCCTTTTCACCCATCTTGGCATATTGCTCCTGCGCATATTCACTTTCTCCCAACTGCGGCATGTAACCGAGAAGAGCGATTTTTTTCCTTCCTTGGGAAATTTCCTTCAGCACCTCAAGCGCGGTGGCCATTGCGAGCGGAGAAGAATTCCATGTATCGTCTATTATCGTACAGCCGTTGACGCCTGTTTTTACCTCCAAATGCTCCTCCACCTGTTCAAAGCTGGCTAACCGACGCAGCGCTGTTTCAATCTCCACTCCGATACACGACGCTGCTGCGATCGCTGCAAGCGCATTATACACATTGTGTTCTCCATAGCCGGGAACGTAACCCTGATAAGATTTGCCTTGATGCTCCAGCGCAAAATTCATACCTTTGTCAGCATAGACGACGTTCTTTGCACGAAAATGGGAGCGATCGCTTTTTCCGAAGTAGAGCACCCTTTGCAATCCGCTGACATCGATCACTTTTTTAATATTTTCATCATCATCATTCAAGATGAGGATTCCGTTTACAGGGTCCAATCCTTCCACGATTTCCGCTTTGGCCAGCATATACTTTTCGGGTGTTTCACAATAGGCCAAGTGGTGCACTCCGATGTTTAGCAAAATGCGGATCTGCGGTTGGAAGGACCGGCATGTCGTGCTCAAATAGCCCGGATGAACGACCGGCAATTCGAAAATGGCCACTTCCGTCTGTTGGTCCATGTCGAGCAAGCAATCCACATTGTGCCAAATGTCATTCAAACTCCTCCAAGTGGCCGTTAGTGTAAAATCTTCATCGAGAATCTGCCGTAACATTTCTGTTGTCGTCGTTTTGCCGCAGGTACCTGTGACGCCGATCACCGGGATGTGAAAAAGGCTTCGATAGTACCGGACAAACTGCTCAAAAGCTTGCTCTACCTGTTCAACCTGAATGAGAATGATCGAATCCCCCAAATCGATGCAAAGATCCGGTTCATCTGAAATAATCGCGACCGGCTTCTTCACGCTCCAATACTTTCCATGGATTGGCTCTCTGTCCAGATGGAAGACCAGGGTATGATCGTCGATTTCGTCCTTCGACCAATAGTTTACGTTCATGATAATCGGATTGCCAGACCCATGAATGATGCGGCCACCGATTTGTTGAACAATTTCACGTAACGGTATGCTTTTCACTTCATGTCACTCCAATTGAATTTTACGTTGGTTCCCTATCTTAACCGGCCAGTGAAGCTGCATCATTGAGCAAACGGAGAGGAGCGAGATTGCACAATGTATACGCTTTAATCCGGGAAAACGCCGTATCTTGCATCATCAATGCCCGCCTGATCCCTTCCTGCACGATGAACGGAGGTCGTCACATCATGTTCTCGCTGATGACTGTACTTTCGACCAATCATCGGAAATGCGCACTTTCGCGCATCTGCTAATTTGGTAACAGGGATATTGTTAATGTATGGTTCCTGATCAAGAACGGTGTTGGCAGAAACTTCACGCCAAGTTTCGTCGATGCCCAGGTTTTCTTGAAACCGGATGCTTGCTATACTTGCTTTACGGAAAAAACCGAAGGAGAGACAGCATGGAAGAGGTATTGCTGCGGTTTACAGCCGGTGACGAGGAGGAGGGACGGACGCTGCGGGAAGTGCTGCAAAACGCGCATGGCGTATCGCGGCGGCTGTTGGTCAAAGCCAAATACGGCGGCGAGATCCGGATCAACGGCCAGATGGCCTATGTGTCCCAGCGGCTGCACAAAGGGGATGTGGTGACGGTTACGCTGCCGGCGGAGCAGGCGGAGCATATCGAGCCGCAGGAGATGCCCCTTGCGATCCGGTATGAAGACGACGATCTGCTGATCCTGGCCAAACCGGCCGGACTGGTCGTCCATCCGACTCGGACCCATCCGTCGGGCACGCTGGCAAACGGGGTGATCGCCTACTACCTTGGCAAAGGGGAGAGCCGCCGCTTCCGGCCCGTCAACCGGCTCGACAAAGATACCTCGGGCCTGATGATCATCGCCAAGAACCAATGGGCCCACGAACAGTGCGCCCGCATGCAGAAGGAGCGCACCCTCCGGAGAACCTATCAGGCCATCGCGCATGGACGGCTTGCGCCAGCCGAGGGGACGATCGATGCGCCGATCGGCCTTGCCGACGGCTCGATCATCGAACGGACGGTGCGGCCCGACGGCCAGCCTGCCCGAACGCGCTATCGGGTGCTCGCCCAGACGGCGGAGATGAGCTGGGTGGAGCTGCAGCTGGAAACCGGGCGCACCCACCAGATCCGGGTCCATCTCCGCCACCTCGGCCATCCCTTGCTGGGCGATGATCTGTACGGCGGCAGCCGGGAGCTGATCGGACGGCAGGCCCTGCACGCGGCCGCCCTGTCCTTTGCTCACCCCCGCACCGGGCAGCCTCTGGCGCTGACGGAACCGCTGCCCGAGGACATGGCGCGCCTGGTGTCCCGCTTCCTGTAAGGCGGGACTTCAACATTTTTCACTGGCAAAATGAGAGCGCTTACGTTATCATGAAAGAAGGAATCCACTCCGCTCCAACATCATAGGCTTAAGCCGCTGGCGGTCTATGGGGAAAGGACCCCCAAGGTCTTTTTTCATGGTAGTAGACACGACCCAGTTTACGCTTCGGTCTTCTTCAAGTCTGCCGCACTTGCAGCAGGTTTGTCCCGGCATGAGGAAGGCGATGCGCAGACTGGGTTTTTTGCTGCATGCAGGAAAGGTTATGCTCAAGAAAACCCTGGAACGACACAAGGAAGGGTGAGGCCACCGGCCGACACCGGCGTTTCGTTTGTGGCGGCCGGGCGATAGAAAGGTGGTGGATCAAGTGAAAGTGGTTTCGTTCAAAAGGCGGGAAGCGCCGCAGGAACCGTGGCGGGCAGGGCTGTTGACAGAAGCGGGGATCGTGGATGTGCAGCGGGCGCTGCCGGATGCGCCCGGGACCGTGCTGGGGCTGCTGGAGGAATGGGAACGCTGGCGGGAGGAATTGGCCGGCGCCGCTGCCGCGTCGGCCCCGGAGAAGATCGTCCGGCTCGAGGAGGCGGTCCTGGGTTCCCCGCTGCCCCGACCGCCCAGCTTCCGCGATTTTTATGCCTTTGAGGCGCATGTGAAAACTGCTCGCGAACGGCGCGGGCTCCCCATGATTCCGGAATGGTACCGGTTTCCCGTCTTCTATTTTTCCAATGCGGCCGCCTTTGTCGGGCCGGAAGAAGAGGTGGTCAAACCGGCAGCGACGGAATGGCTGGACTATGAGCTGGAAATCGCCTGCGTCATCGGGAAGGGCGGGATGGATATCCCGGTGGAGCAGGCGGACGATCATATCGCCGGCTTCTGCATCCTCAATGACTGGAGCGCGCGCGACCTGCAGCGCGAAGAGGTAAAGGTGGGGCTTGGGCCTGCCAAAGGAAAGGATTTTGCCACGTCTCTGGGCCCCTGGCTGGTGACGCCCGACGAGCTGGCGGACCGCCGCATACCGGGGGAAAAGGGGAACCGCTATGACCTGATCATGGTGGCGCGCGTCAACGGCATCGAGTATTCGCGGGGCAATTTTCGCGATATCCACTACACGTTTGCCGAGATGATCGCCCGCGCTTCCGCCGACTGCCCGCTCTATCCGGGCGATGTGATCGGCTCCGGGACGGTCGGGACCGGCTGCATTCTCGAATTGGGGACGGAGCGTTATGCGTGGCTGAAGCCGGGGGATACCGTTGAACTGGAGGTGGAACGGCTCGGCATTCTGCGCAACCGCGTCACCGCCAAGAGAAGGAAGATGCATTCCTGACGACAGCATAAAGGGGGAACGTCAATGCCATTCTATTATCGCATGGGAGAGATTCCTCACAAGCGGCATATCACGTTTTACAAGCCGGACGGCGGGCTGTACCGCGAACAGGTGATGGGCACGAAAGGCTTCTCCGGCATCCAATCCATTCTGTATCATCACAACCCGCCCACCCAGGTGCGGGAGACCCGGAAGCATGCCGATCGCCGCATCGAGTATCGCCCGCAGGAAGAGCTGAAACACCGCCACTTCCTGACGTTTGATCTGCCGGCCGGCGGGGACCCGATCCTTGGCCGCCAGTACCTGCTGGGCAACAAGGACGTGGTCCTCGGCGTCGCCGTGCCCACCGAGCCCATGGACTATTTCTACCGCAATGCGGACGGGGATGAAGTGCTGTTCGTCCATCAGGGAGAGGGCGAACTGCAGACGATCTACGGGACCATCACCTATCGCCAGGGGGATTATCTGGTCATTCCGATCGGCACCACCTACCGGATCGTGCCGAAGGGAGAGCAGAACCGTTTTCTGGTGATCGAATCCCAAAACGAGATCGTGCCGCCGAAGCGCTACCGCAACGAACACGGCCAGCTCTTGGAACATTCGCCGTTTTGCGAGCGGGACATGCGTCCGCCGGAGCGGCTGGATACCCATGTGGAAAGCGGCGATTTCGAAGTGCGGGTGAAGCGGGGGGACGCCCTGTACAGCTATTTCTTCGATTTCCACCCGTTCGACGTGGTAGGCTGGGACGGGTATCTGTATCCCTATGCGCTCAGCATCCATGATTTCGAGCCGATCACCGGCCGCATCCACCAGCCGCCCCCGGTCCATCAGACGTTTGCCGGTCAACATTTTGTCATCTGCTCGTTTGTGCCGCGGCTGTACGATTACCATCCGCAGGCCATTCCGGCGCCCTACTTCCACAGCAACGTGGAAAGTGATGAGGTGCTTTACTACGTGGACGGCAACTTCATGAGCCGCAAAGGCATCCACGAGGGCTCCATCACGCTGCATCCGATGGGGATTCCGCACGGGCCGCACCCCGGCAAGATCGAAGCCAGCATCGGCAAAAAGGAGACGCAGGAGCTGGCGGTGATGCTGGATACGTTCCATCCGCTGTTCGTGACAAGCTTGGCGGAAGCGGTCGAGGATCAAGCGTACATGGCGAGCTGGCTGCCGTCAAAGGAATAGGGAGGTTGTATGGTGGAGATCAATATCGGCGCCATTGAGCGTCAGGAGAAATACAAGCTGCTGATCGGCTGCGTAATTCCGCGGCCGATTGCCTGGGTGACATCGGTCAGCGCCGATGGCGTGGTGAACGCCGCCCCGTTCAGCTACTTCAACGTGGCCTGCATCGACCCGATGATGATCTCGGTGGCGGTCGCGCGCCGGCCGGGAGGCGTGCTGAAGGACACTTCCCGCAACATCCAGCAGACCGGCGATTTCGTGGTCAACATGGTGGATCTGCACAATGTGGATGCGGTCAACCAATCTTCCGCCGATTACCCGCCGGAGGTAAGCGAAGTGGCGGAGCTCGGCTTGACCATGCTCCCATCGGCAGCCGTGAAAGCGCCGCGTCTGGGCGAATCCCGCATCCACTTCGAATGCCGCCTGCACCGTGTCGTGACGTTGGGCGAGCCGGCCGCCTCCGATTTGATTATCGGGGAAGTGGTCCATGTGCATATTGCTGACGAGCTGTATGACAGCGGAAAAGTGGACCCGCGGGCATTCGGGGCGGTCAGCCGGCTGGCTGGTCATTCCTACGGGACGATCGGTGACATCTTCGACCGTCCGCGCCCCGTCTATGAGAAGAAATAAAGCGGGCATCAGCCAGCCCTTCGGCCATGCACGGGAACCGGAGGGCATTTTTCCGTTCTGCGGGAACGGCGAGCGTGCGGGCATGTTTCAATAGTTGGAGACCGCATCAATCCGAATGCTGCGATTGTAGTCGGAACTCGTCCCCATATTGGTCGGCGTGCCGTACGGCGTGAAATCGGGCTCCCCTCCCAGCGGATGGACATCGCTTTGCAGCAGGTAGGCGCTGCGGTCGGAAGGAACCGCGGGATCGGCCGCAGGAGGAGTGGCCTGGCACCCCGCCAAAAGCAGGATCAACATCAGGAAAATCATTGGCATCCGGATCACCTCTCCCTTAGCGTTGCCTGGATTTCCTGCTGCCATTCCGCTCGTCTCCGCCTCGGGACGGAGACAAAATCCCGCTGCGGTCAGTTTTGCGAGCATGGACTTCTGGGATATCGTAGAGATACAAACCATTATTATCCGGCATACAGGAAAGGATTGATTCGCTGATGACAGGAAAACGCTTGTACCGTTCCCGAACGGACAGGAAGCTGACGGGCTTGTGCGGGGGGATTGCGCATTTCTTGGGGATTGATTCGACGCTGGTGCGGATCGGGCTCGTTCTGCTGACCATGTTCACCGGCTTTCCGATTCTGCTCTATTTCCTGCTGGCGCTGCTTGTGCCGAAGGAACCGTACTGGGCATCCGCCTTCCCGGACAGCGTCCAACATTACCATGACCTGGACCATGAGATCGAGCGGTTGGAGAAACGGGCGCTGCAGCAGGAGGTTTCCCGCCTGCGCGCCGAACTGGCCAAATACAAGCAGGCCTGACGAGGAAAATGGATTCAACAATGTACCCCTCCGGCATATGATGTAAGGTGATGAACGATCTTACATAGGGAGGGAACAGAAGTGTATCTCGGCGTATTTGACATGAACGAGCGCTTGGAGAAAACGCGGAAAATGCTGCGCGAAAAGCAGCACCTCAAGCAGCTGATCGAAGAAGATATCCGCGAGCTGGAAAAAGACGTGCAGGCGCTTGAAGAAATGGTCGTTCACTGTTCGAACAAGTCTTCCCGCTAAGACGGAAAACAAGGCGGCAAGCTGATTGATGCAGCTTGCCGCCTTGTTTGTGCATGAGGGGAAAACCTAGGCTTGGAAAATGGTCTGGTCGGTCAGAATCAGCGGGCCCTGGGCGGTGATCGCGATGGTGTGCTCATACTGGGCGGACAGGCTGCGGTCCGCCGTTCGGGCTGTCCAGCCGTCCTCGTCGATCGTGGCGTGATACGTGCCCGTATTCAGCATCGGTTCGATCGTGATCACCATGCCTTCCCGCAGGCGGGGACCTTTGCCGGGTTTGCCGAAATGGGGAACGAGCGGATCTTCATGCATCTGCTGCCCGATGCCATGGCCGGTAAAATCCCGCACAACCGCGTAGCCGCGCTGTTCCGCATAGGTCTGGACGGCATGGGAGATGTCTCCGATGCGGTTGCCCACCACCGCTTTCTCGATGCCGGCATACAGGGCGCCTTTGGTGGCTTCCAGCAAGCGGCGGGCTTCCTCGGAGATGGTGCCCACCGGATAGGACCAGGCCGAATCGGCCAGCCAGCCGTTCAGGTTGACCACCATGTCGATGGTGACGATATCGCCATTCTGCAAGGGGCGATCGGAAGGAAAACCATGGCAGATGACATCATTGACCGAAGCGCAGGTGGCATAGGGATAGCCCATATACCCTTTTTGCTCGGGCGTCGCACCGTGCTGTGCCAGGAAACGTTCCACGAACCGGTCGATGTCGGCGGTTGTGACGCCCGGCCGTATCCGGCTGGCGATCTCCCGGTGGCAGGCCGCAAGCAGTTTTCCCGCTTCGTGCATCCGAGCGATCTGCTCGGGTGTTTTCACATGGATCATCGTTTTCACCTCGATTGTTCTCTTCATTAGTGTAGACCGGATCGGCTCGGATTGCCACAAACATTTCGACCGTGATACGATGAGAGAGTGGAATGGAGGGATCGTATGGACAAGTTTCAAGAGCACTTGAGCCATTATCAAGAGAAGATCAGAGAGGATATCGACAAGCGGGTGGCGTTTATTCGCGCGCACATTGACGGCAAGTCCGTAGGCGGGGCGGTCGTCGGCATTTCCGGAGGCATCGACAGCGCCGTGACGGCCGCGTTGTGCGTGCGGGCGCTCGGCAGGGAGAATGTGATCGGGGTGTGGATGCCGGCGTATTCCCAGGCGATCCATGCCGAGGATGCGGCGAAGCTGGCGGACGCCATCGGGCTCAATCTGGTCACGGTCGATCTGGGCAAGGCGTACGACGCCATCACGGCGGAGCTGGAAAAGGTGCTGCCGCTGGGTGACAAGACAAAAGGCAATACAAAAGCCCGTCTGCGGATGACGACCCTGTATGCGATCGCCAACCAGAAAGGCTACCTGGTGGTTGACACCTGCAACCGCAGTGAAATCTATGTTGGCTACATGACCAAGGGCGGAGACGGACTGGCCGACATCAATCCGGTCGCCAGCCTGACCAAGCATGAAATACGCCTCCTCGCCCGCGAACTGGGGATTCCGGAGTCGATCCAGACCAAGGCGCCATCGGCCGACCTGTGGGCGGGACAAACGGATGAACAGGAAATGGGCTTCACTTATGAAGAGCTGGACCGCTACCTCATCACCGGGGAGACGACTCCCCAAGCCAAGGAACGGATCGAGTATCTGCATCGGATCTCCGAACACAAGCGCAGACCGATGCCGGAGATTTAGGGAATGGCCGTGAGAGCGGTACCGGAACATCTCGCCGGCGCTTGTGCGGATGCACGCAGAAAACGTTGGCCGGCTTTGGCGGGAAGCGGCCCGCGCCCGGGCGAACGATTGATTCTGCGCGCGTTTTGCGCGATAATAAAAGTTACGTGATTGATGACGCTTGGAGAGAGGTGAATCGAGATGTCTACAACCGAACTGATGCTGAAAACCGATTTTGAAGGGCGTGTATTGCGGACCCTGCAAAGCTATTACCGTCGTTCCAACCATGTGCTGATCCGCGAAAGCTTGTGGGCAAACGGCATGTCGTGGGAAGACGTGGATTACGTGATGTCCCTGCTGGACGGCAAATATACCGTCAGCGAGATCATGGATATTTTGCGCGAAAAAGGCATTTTTGCCAAGCGGGGCTAACCTTCGGGGATGGGCCCGGCTATCGAAGAAGTGGAAAACACCGGCAGCTGCCGGTGTTTTTTAGTGTGGGGAAGCATCGGTCACGAATTCTCCTGCCCCAGGCGCCGATGCCCCTTTTTTTTCCGGTACCACTGCAGGGCGGCATAAACGAGGAAATAGCTGCCGATCGCGACGATGACGCCCATGATGGCGCTGCCCGTGAAATAGGCCAGCCCGTTCTGCTTCATCCAGGCGATCCAGTTTTTCCAGGAGCCGTGATTGTGCTCAATATGCTCTTTGAGCGGTTTGCCGATAATCGTATTGCCCAGCTTGAAATTCAGGATCATGAAGACCGGCAGCACCAGCTTGCCGATGACGAACCCGATCAGGGCTGCGGAAAAACTGGAGCGGAACAACAGGTTCATCGGATACAGCAGGATAAATGCCAAGCCAAAAGTGGGCAGCGTGATGAATTCAATAAAGATGCCGACGGAGAAACCCCTTGCGATAAAAGAGGGAGCACCTTTCATCCGGATCAGCTTGTAGTATTCATATTTCGCTTTGCGCATCAATTTTCTGAACATTGTCGGCTTGTCCCTCATTCTCTGCAATCTTCCTTTATTATAGCCGATACCGCTGACGAAAGCCATGCAAGAAGCGCAGCTTTCGCCAGAAATCAACATTTGCCAACTGAAACCTGTCTCCGGTGTCATTCGTATCTGGCAGGCAGGAGGATACGGACTTTTGTCTCCTGCTGTCATTTGGCATAATGGGAGTAAATCCTTTCTTCATTCAAGGCAGAAAGCGTGGGAATCGGCTTGCAGGAATTCATGGACATGTTCGGCGGATATATCGCAGATTACGGTTATGCGGCTTTGTACAGCCTGTTTTTTCTCGGGATCCTGGGGATGCCCCTGCCGGAAGAAACGCTGCTGGTCTTCTCCGGCTTTCTGGTCTCAACGGGAAAATTGCGCTATCTCCCTACCCTGGCTTTCTGCTACCTGGGCTCGATCAGCGCGATGACGACCGCCTACTGGATCGGCAGGACGCTTGGGCTGCCGTTCATCGAGCGGTACGGCAAACGCTTCGGATTGGGGTATACTTTATACAAGCGGACGGAGGAATGGTTTTCCCGCATCGGCAAATGGGCGCTCGCCGTCGGCTACTTTATCCCGGGCGTGCGGCAGTTTACCGCCTATTTCGCCGGCATTACGAAGCTCTCCTTTCCGTCTTTCATGCTGTATACGTATATCGGCGGATTGTGCTGGAGCGTGCTTTTCGTTACGCTGGGCAAATTCCTTGGAGAGCGCTGGGAGCAGTTGTTTGGCATCATCTCCCGCAATCTGGCCGTCTTCTTTACGATCGTGCTTGGGGCGGTCATCGCGCTTTCCTTTTATCAGCGGCGCAAGCTGTTGTCCAAACCGAAGCAGGAGGGATCATGATGGACATGGAAGAAAATCGGACACAGGAAGCTCCCTTAACCAATGTGCCTGCCGTGCAGCAGCAGAAAGAGTTGATTCTCCTCGAACTGCCGGAGGAACACCGCAGATTCTACGACAGGCTGCGGGAAAAGATACAGGCTTTCATTCGGGAAAAGGGCGTAAGCGACAAAATTGCCAGCTATGTGCTGCTGGCGCCCGACCTGTTCGTTGTCCTGGCCCGCCTGATGCTGGACAAGCGGGTACCCATGCAGGCGAAAGCGATCGCGGGAGCGGCTGTCGCCTACTTCATCACCCCTCTCGACTTCATCCCGGAGGTCGTGACCGGGGCGTTTGGCCTGCTGGACGACGTGGTGTTGGCCGTTTATGCCCTGCGCAGAATCCTCGTGGATGTGGATGAGCGCATCGTCCGGGAGCATTGGAGCGGGGATGAAGATCTGCTGGGTGCCATCACGCGGGTTGTCAAGGCGGCCGACGACCTGCTCGGGAAGAAAATCCTGAAGAAACTGGAAGCGGTGCTGTTTCACAGACAAAAATAAACAGAATCACGGTGAGAGGAAATCGGAGAATGAAATATTTGCTTGATTATGCGGAAGGGGAACGGGTGATCACGTTCTGCCTGGTGAAAAGCAGGGAAGTGGGCGTTGCCAGCAATCAGACGGAATATCTCAATCTGGAAGTGGGCGACCGTTCCGGCACCATGACGGCCAAGCTGTGGGATGTTACGGAAGAGATGAAGGCGATGATCCAGGTCAAGTCGGTGATCAAAATCGATGCCCAGGTGCAGCAATACCGCGGCAAAAAGCAGCTGGTGATTCACAGGATCCGGCTCGCTGCCCCGGCGGATGAGGTCTCCGTGGAGTCGCTTGCGCCCGTATCGTCCCAACAGCCGGAGGCGATGTGGGAGAAGCTCAAGGCCTATGCGGCCCAGATCAAAAGTCCGGTGCTCTCGCGTGTGGTAGAAGAACTGCTGGACGATCCGGAAGTGAGCGGGCGTCTGCGCTCGTTTCCTGCCGGCGTCAGGATGCATCACCACTATGTGCACGGGCTGCTGGAGCATATCGTCTCTCTCTTGGCGGCCGCCGAACGGCTGCTGCCGCTCTATCCGCAGGTGGACAGGGATGTGCTCTATGCCACCTGCATCCTGCATGATATCGGCAAATTGTACGAGCTTTCCGACGCCATCGCGCCCGATTATACGACCCCGGGCCAGCTGATCGGCCATCTGGTGATGGGGGTGGAACTGGTGACGGAAGCGTGCCGCAGGTGCGGGATTTCGCCGGATCACAGCGAGATCCTCCACTTGAAGCACTGTATCCTGAGCCATCACGGCGATGTGGAAAACGGTTGGGGCAGCGCCGTGTCGGGGAAAACACCGACGGCGGTCATCTTCCACTACCTCGACCAGATCGACAGCAAGATGAATGCCCTTTCCCAGACGCTGGCGGAGATGGGGGAAGACGAGGAATGGGGGCAAGCCCCCGCCCTGCGTCGCAAGATCTGGCGCGGATTTTGAAAACGGACGGTTTCGGCAGTAGAGGTGCCGGAACCGTTTTTCTTTTTGCAACTTTCTCAACTCCGGGTTCAGGTAGGAGTTTCGCCGACCGTGTAGAATACCTATGGATAGTCCGGGAAATTGGACAAGTACCAGCCATACAGTAAGGAGAAGGTTCATGAAACGGCCAACCTACACCCTGTCCAGTCTGATCAAAAAGGTGTTCCGGCCCGGGGAGCGTTCGCTGCCGCGACACGAGATCAAGGAACGGCTTCAGCAGTTTCTGACCGCCTATGGGTACGAGCTTGACAGCGAAACAGCGCTCGCCAAGATTTTGCAGATGAAGCAATCGCCTGTACGGGTCGGACATACGGAGGCCATTATCGAATTGACGTACCAACCCCATCAGCTGTTCGATCTCGCGTACCGATTCCTGCGGGATACCCATACGCCCAAAAAGTTTGAACAAATCGTGCCCGAACTTCGCCGGCAGACGCAGTTTTCCTGGAACCAGGTGACGCGCCTGCTCGAACTGGAACGGGACCCGCGTTTTGTTCAATATCAAGGCGATCCGCGCTGGTTTTTGGCCGAGTGGAAAGTGGCGAACGATCATGTCTATGACTTCATGCGCACCAACGGTTTGAGACAGATCTCGCTGCGCTCCCTTGCCTATTTTCTGGAGCATGAGGTGGGGATATCCCTGCGGGAAGAATTGTTCCTGCCGGAAGCGGACGACCGTTTTCAGCTGGAGGGAGAGTCGCTGATGATCGTGGAGGAAGCGGCGGACACGCCTCCCGCCATGGACGGGCATGACAGCCTCCAACAGGCGCATGGCCCTGAGGAGCATCCCCCCATGCCGCTGGAAGGGAGAGCAGAAGCCGCTGCCACCGTCAGCCCCGAATGGAAGACCAAACAAGAAAGCATTGAGGAGGAAATCTTTGTGAATACGCTTGAAACCAAATCGACTGCTGCGGAAGTAAGCCAACTCCTGCGCCAGGCGCTGGGCCGGCTGGAAGAAAGGAACCAGCAAATGGCAGCGGAGGTTGTGTCCTTTTTTCAACAAAGCAATCTGCAGGCGATCGAAGAACTGATGCAAGAGAAGCACAAAAATGAACAGATCGTGCAGGGCCTGCGCCAACTGCTGACTATGACGGATGAACAATGAACCGCGACCAGAACCTTATCCGTTTGGAGCAGCGTTTTGCCATTCTGCACGAGATCATCGAAGCTTACCGGCTTCGATTGCAGACGATGGAAGCGGAGGTTGTCGAGCTGTTTGCCGCCAATCATTTAGCCGCCATTTCGGAACGGATACAGGAGAAGCAGCGCATTGTCCGTCTGATCCACAAGCTGGAACAGTTCGTGGCACGCTGGGAGACGATGGAGCATAGTGGAATTGACCACGAAACCAAACGAACATAAGATCAACTGATGGCAAAGCTGGTAGAGGCATGGTGTAATGGGGCCAAGCGAGCTCCTTTGACGACCGACTCAGCGAAGAAACGAAGACGCGGGAGTACAGGGGGCGTAAGTCTCACTTCACTGAAACACCCAGATGTTGAGCCCCCTGCCCGCGTCGCGTTTCGGAGCGGACATTGCAGGCTACTTCGCAGGTCGTCAAGAGAGCGAGCAGGAACCATTACCCATGATAGGACGGACTTTGACTACACACCGATAAGATAACTGTTATGGCCAAAGGTTGGCTATCAAACGGCCGAAAGGAGTTTCATTCCCCCATGTCAGTCGGAAGAAATGAGCTTTGTCCGTGTGGAAGCGGCAAAAAATACAAAAAGTGCTGCGGAATCGTCACGACGATCGCGGAGGCGCGGAATCTGCGCGAAGAGAAGCTGCGCAGGGAACTGAACGCAGGGATGGAGCGCCTGAACAAGTTCGTCGCAGCGCATGTCACTGCGGAAGAGCTGCAGGCTGCCCGGGAGCGGTTTGCCTCGGCGGTTGGCATCGCGGAAGAAGAGACGCTTGGGTCCGAATGGTTCCTCCATTTTCTGAACTGGTACACGTTTGATCTGGAAAAGAATGGTACAAGGGAGATCGACCGGTTCCTTCAGCAACACGGGCGCAAGATCGAGCCGGAGATCCGACGGGAGCTGGAGCAGCTGCGCATCGGCGCCTACGAGGTGGAGCAGGCTGGCAAAGTGGCTGTCCGCGTGCGGGAGCTTGCTGCGGATGAAGCCTGCGACCTTCTCCTCCCGCCGGGGGTGGAAGCCCAGCCGGGCGAGATTCTGCTCGGCCGGATGGTTTCCCTTGGCCAACGCGGGACGCTGCTTCCTGGCAGCATGATCCTGAAACCGGTCTTGAAGGCGCCGATCATGGAGCTCCTGCGGAAGAACCCCCGCGAAGAACGGTCGGCCCTCACGCTTGATTTGTACCGCCTGATCGTGCAAGCGGGTGTCCGGAGGGAGTCCGGCCAAGAACCGCTGGTGCGCCGCCTCTATCGCGGAGTGGAACTCCCCGAGCTGCGGAGCGTGCTGGAAGCCCATCACGACTTCGAGTTGAAGAAACGGGATGGACAGCGGGAGATCTGGGTCTACTCCAAGCGCAAGGAAGCCCATCTGTTCCCCGCTTTGCGGAATGCGCTCCTGGAGCTCCACGAAGTGGGCGGGGAGGTGCTGGTCGAAGGAGGCACGCTGGCGGTGGAAGCGCCGCCTGCCCGCGCGGAGGAGATGGCGTCCGCCCTGGCGCTGCCGCAAGCATATGAGGAGACGCCCATCAATCAGCTGACCTCGACCGGAGCCAGACTTACTCCCGGCACGTTGTTTATCACCAGCGAACCCATGCTGCCGTCCAAAGTGCTGCAGTGGGCCGTTCAAACCTATTTTGCCGAGAAGTGGCTGACCACCCCGCACCAGGCGTTGGACGGGCAGCCGCCGATCCTTGCCGCCGCTTCCGCAGAGCCGACGCTTCACCAGGCGTTGGCCGATCTGGTGAAAACCATGGAGGAGGAAGGGAAACGGGGACAAGGGGTGGCGCGATTCATGCGCATCGATGCGCTCCGGCCGCGTCTTGGACTTGCCAACGACGCGCTTCATATCGGCAACCTGCTGCGCAGACCGCTGATCGAAGGGGCGCCGGAAAGCGGCTTTGCCGTTGCGCCGGAAACGCTTGCGGACATTGCCGCCTTCGTGACGGAGATGACCGAGGGCAAAACGGAAGCGACCGTGAAAAAGTACGACGAGGCTATGAATCTGTTCCGTTCGTTTGTCAGGGCCGCGTTTGGCCCGGCGTTCGCGTGGGAAAAGCTGCAGACCGAGGAAGTGGCCTACTTCCTCGTCCATGATGTGCCGCAGCGGACCGAATCCCTGACGAAAACGCTGGCGGGCAACCTGCTGTCCGTACTGGCCGCCTTTTTCAAATGGGTGGACAAACGGGCGAATACGGAACGGGCCGATGTCATGCAGCCGCTGCTGACCGCGCTGAAGGACGACCTGGCTGCAGCGTACCGGCTGCGTGCGATGCTGCAGAAAGAGGCGCATCTCAATTTGGCCGAGCATCGCGCAGGGCTGCAGGAAACGGTCGAAGAGCATCTGGTTCTTTTGGAACGGCGTCCGCACGGGTGGCTCGGCAGACGGAGCAGCGGCGAACATCTCGAGCTGCACATGCCCGAAGAGGCAGCTGAGGCGCTCGCGGCAGACTGGATCGTGTTCGGCCTGTTTGGCCGCACCGCCGACGGCTGCTGGCGGCTGCTCGGGACACCCTGGCTGTATCCGCCCGAGGTGAGCCGCATGCTCGGCGTCCCGACGGCTGTTCTTGTATGAAAAAAGCGTCACCGGCTAGACGGTGACGCTTTTTTCATGCACAATTGTTTCCTTTTCCCAATCTGCGAGCGTTCTGTCTTTCGGCAGGAGGAAGCCCAGCAGGCCGACCATATGCATCAGCGCGCAGAGTAGCATGATGAAGGACAGGCCCTGCCAGTCAGCCAGACGGCCGAGGACGGATGCACCGATTCCGCCCATCCCGAAAGCAAGCCCGATCATCAGCCCGGACACGGTGCCGATGCGGCCCGGCAGCAGCTCCTGCGCATAAACGACGGTCACCGAGAAGCTGCACAGCAGGATGAGCCCGTCAAGGAACAGGAGCAGATACGCCAGGGAACCGGTAACATGCGGGATCAGCAGCGCAAAGGGAAACGCCCCCAAAAGCGAGATGATCAACAGGTTCCGTTTGCCGAAACGGTCGGCGATCGGTCCCCCGAAGAACGTGCCGATCGCTCCGGCGAGCAGGAAGAGAAACGTGTAGACCTGGGCATGGGAGAGCGATTCCCCCATCACATCGATCAGAAACAGGGGATAGAAGCTCTGATAGGCCGCATAGATCCAGGAGCGGACGCTGACAATCACCACCAGCAGCCCCAAGGCGATCAAACGCCGGGACCGATGGGAATAGCCGGATGCGCCGGATTTGGCTTTGCCGGCACGCTGCTGCCCTGCATACCAGTATGCCACGTACATCAGCACGCACAGGCCGATCCCGGCAGGAATCACGAACCAATAGGCGCCGCCCTGCCCAAGCGGCGCAAAAATCAGGGCGGTCATCACAGGAGCAAGGGAGTGCCCGGTGTTTCCCCCCACCTGAAAGATCGACTGTCCGAGACCGCGTCGCGGCCCTGAAGCCATGTGTGCCACACGGGAAGCTTCCGGGTGAAAGATGGCGGAACCGATTCCCACCAGCGCCACGGCCAGCAGCACGGTATAGTAATGCTCTGCCATAGCGATGCCCACCATGCCGGTACCGGAAATCAGCATGGCAAGCGGCAGGATCAGGGGGCGCGGCGCCTTGTCGGTGAAGTAGCCGATAAACGGCTGCAGCACGGAAGCCGTGACGTTCATCACCAGCAGGATCACGCCCAGATGAAAATAGCTGAGCGACAAATTGTTTTTCAGAATGGGCAGCAGGGCAGGAATGACGGACTGCAGGCTGTCGTTGAGCAAATGAACAATGCTGATGGAAAACAGGATGCGGTATACGGTTGCATTCGAGGACGACATTGATTCATCTCCGTTTCTCACTCGTGTTACCAATAATTTACCACTCCAGGGAAAGGTCGTCATCCGTGTTTGACCAGCATATGACACTTCCTCATGCCCGTGCTGCGCCCGCATACGCCTCTTCAAAAAGGGTGAGATAGTCATTCTCCGTGATCGGACGGCAGTTGCTCGGCGTGGAGCCGTTGGCATAAGAAACGGCTGCAAGCGACGGGAAATCTTCCCGTCGCACATAGGGGAGATCCGCGAAACGGGGAATGCCGATCTCCCGTGCCCGCGCAAACAGCGCCTCGACCAATACGGCCGATGCCTCGGCGCTGGACAAACCTTCCACCGGCAGCTGGCATACCCTGGCAGCGTGCGCATGCCGTTCCGGATCAGCCTGGGCGTTGAATGCGGTAACGACTGGCAGGAAGATGGAGTTGGCTACTCCGTGGGGAGTGTCATAACGTCCGCCCAAGGCTTCCGCCATGCAATGTACGGCGGCCACATCGGCATGGGAGAACGCGATGCCTGCCATGAGCGACCCAAGCATCATCTCTTGCCGCGCCAGACGGTTCCCGCCCTCGTGAACGGCGGCAGGGAGCGCGCGCCAGATGCGGGCCATGGCGGCCAAAGCAAAGGCGTCGCTGATCGGATTGGCCAATTTGCACGTATAGGCCTCGATGGCATGGACGAACGCATCCATGCCGGTGGCCGCGGTCAGCGGCGCGGGCAGACTGTACGTCGTCTCCGGATCGACGAGCGCAAGCAGCGGGGCAAGCTTCACGTCCTTGACCGTCATCTTGCATTTCCGTCCGGTATCCGTAATGACGGACGAGCGCGTCACTTCCGAACCGGTGCCGGCGGTCGTCGGGATCGCCACCAGCGGTGTGACGGGCCCCGCCACCTTCCCCCGCCCCTCGTAATCCTGGATGCGGCCGGGGTGTGTATGGAGAAGGGCGATCGCCTTGGCCGAATCGATCACCGAACCGCCGCCGATCGCCAGAATCAGGTCGGGTTGAAAGGAGCGAACCTGTTCGGCACCTAGCTCGCAGTCCACATCCTTGGGATTGGGAGCCACCTGCTGAAAGATGTCGGTTTCATAGTGGGCCCGGTGCAGGCTGGCCAGCACGTCATCAACCAGTCCGGCCATCACGATGCCCGGGTCGGTGACGAGGAAGATCCGCTTCCCCGGCACATGCTCGGCGATCAGGGCACCCGCCTGCTGCAGCAGGCCCTCGCCAAACAGAATCCGGGTGGGCAGCCAGAATTGAAACGGCGAAAAGGGAACGAATGACAACACGGAACGCCTCCTTGCGCATGGATTGGATAGAATAGTTCGACAACAGAGGGGCGGTTCCTGTTTTTCCTGTCGTATGGGCGGGCTGTTTTTGTTGAACACTACACCATAGCCGCAGCCAAAGGAGGAGGAACATGGGCAAACAATCGAACAACGGCAGCCGGGATGATCACATCCGGCATGGCGGAGACGCCCACCGATCGACACGCAAGCCCCCGGAAGGGCCCGTGCAGGGGTTCAGCCAGGCGCCGAAAGGGTTGCAGTAAGTAGGTCGAAAATCCTTCACCCTCTCCTACCGGTGAAGGATTTTCCATTGGGAAGGGCCTGTTTCCAACATTTTTCTACAAAACCGTACATCGATATGGTAAAATACTGAGCAGAGTTTTTTCGATTCACCTTTATTGGAAATGTTTGTCGAATCGAAACAGCATGAAGAGTCGTCCGTCATACATACAGTAGTCATGAACGACGACGGTTAAGGAGATTGATTATAAATGCCAGAACTGCGCGTAAAAAGCGACGAAAGATATACGCGAAAACAACTGAAAAAACCGGTCCGGCGGCGGAACAAACGCCGGTTATTGCTCTTGTTCGGCATTTGCTTTCTGCTGCTGATCGGCGGAGTGGCTGGTGCCCTCGCGTGGAAGGTAGACGATGCGATCAATGTGATCAGCACCCAAACCAATGGGGCGTCCAATCCGTCCAGCGCCGCCCTCGACCCCACCTACCATGCGGACAAACCGTTGTCAATTGTCATCCTTGGCCGGGACACACGCCCGGAAACAGGAACCATGCTGACCGACGTGATGATCGTGTCGGTGCTCAACCCGAAGACGAAGCAGGTGACGATGGTTTCCATCCCGCGTGATACGCGCGTGAAAATTCCGGGATACAGCGGCTACGAGAAGATCAATGCCGTGTTTGCGACGGGAGAGGCGGAGCGCCGCCGCGCCGAGGCGAACGGCCGCGTGGCGGAGGAAGACGGGCCGTCCCTGACCAAGAAGACCCTGCAGGAACTGTTGGGCATCCCGATAGAACACTATGTGGAAGTGGATTTTGAAGGCTTCAAGGCGATCGTTGACGAGCTCGGCGGCGTTGAAGTGAACGTTGACCGCAAGCTTGTGTATGATGACCCGACCGATGGCACCCACATCCATCTGGAGCCGGGCCTGCAGTTGCTGAATGGGGAGCAGGCGCTCGGCTATGTGCGCCATCGCCATGACAACAGGGGAACCAAGTACTATTCCAGCGATTTCGACCGCAACCGCCGCCAGCAGGAAGTGATCCGGGCGATGGTGGACAAGGTGACCTCCTTCAACGGCATGACCAAGATTTTCTCCTTGATCGACGTGGGGGCCGAGCACGTCAAAACGGATCTGTCGCCCGAACAGATCAAGGGCCTTGCGGCGGATTTCATCAAGATCAATTCCAGCGCCATCACCACGCTGGATAACGGCGCGTATTGGAAATCGGGCTACACCTATCTGCCCAAGGAAAAACTGGCGGAGATCCGCAATACGCTGCAGGCGCAAATGGAACTGTCGCCCGAGATGATCGCCCAGCTGAACGAGAAAGTGGTGGATGAATCGCTCGGGGTCGAAACGGCTTCCAGCGAAAGGACGGTAAAAAAGAAAAAGACGACCTCGGAAGCAGCCGCGCCGCCGGCTCAATCCGCCAAGCCTCCGGCCGCACCGCCTGCGCCAGCCAAGCAGGATCAGCAGCAGACGCCGCCAGAGCAGCCCGCGCAGGAAACGCCGCCTCCGGACATCGTCCCACCCGAGCAGAGCGGTACGGATAACAGCCAATTGCCTGCGCCTGGCACCGAGCCTGCACCTGCTCCCGAGGCGGATGGGGAGGCAACCCCGCCGCCGGACATCGTGGAGCAAGTTCCCCCGGCGGCAGGGGAGCAGCCACCGGTGACCGGGGCCAGCGGCGGGTAAACACGACAAGGGAGCTGTCTTGCCACGCGGAAGACAGCTCTGTTTGTTTCTTTCTCTTTACGGCGGTCATGTATAAAACTATAGGTTTGCAAACACCGAAAACGTGGTATGATAATAATATACTGATAAGACAGATACTTTTGACAATTGGGACTGGTGACTCTCATTTTCGCGAGGAGGGATAGGGATGACGCTCTTTTTGGTAAACATGTTTCTGGTGATCTTGTTCCTGTATTTTTTGAGCCGACAACAGCATGATGAGATCGTTTACGATGAAGAATACTTCCTCCAAAATCCTTCTGCGTTGGAAGAGTACCAGCAGATGCCCCTTGATTTTCAACAGGCCTTTTTCCGCAAGCACAAGGAATGGATTAAGGAAAAATACATGCGCGGCGAAAGCTACGTCCTCGGCTTCTGCCCCAACAAAGAGGTGCGGCGGGCATGGTTGAGCGAATTTGTGAACAATAAAAACCTGAACACATCAGCCTCTTCCTAGGGAAGACTGAAGACAAACTTCTGTTTGAGGCACGGGGGAATGGGGCCAAGCGAGCTCCTTTGACGACCGACTCAGCGAAGAAACAAAGACGCGGGGGCCACAGGGGGCGTGAGTCTCACATCCCTGAGACACCCAGATGTTGAGCCCCCTGCCCGCGTCGCGTTTCGGAGCGGACAAAAGCCAACTTCTGCGCGGGTCGTCAAGAGAGCGAGCAGGAACCATTACCCATGCAAAAAAGGACTTTGTCTACACGCTGGCCTCTTCCTAGGGAAGAGGTTTTTCTGTGGTATACTGAGAGCGAAGCCATTTGTCACATGACCGGAGGAACCTATGATCGAACGATGCTATGAATGGCTGGAGGCACTTCTTTCCCGCCACGGCGAGATTACCCATGTGCGTCTGTGCACCGAACGCTCGTGGGAGGAAACGGACGAACAGCTGGAGATGATCCTCTATTTCAGCGCAGGAGAAGAGGTACACCCGATCGCCGCCATCCACCTGTTTCCTTTGGACGAGTTGACCTGCGAGGTGGAGGTGGAGATCACGTTTGACCAGATGAACGGCGGGCAGCGGGATGCACGCATGCTGTGGCAGCAGGCGCAGGAGATCGTGCAGGAGGTCTCGCTGACGGAGAGAAAACGTTTCCTGTCGCCCGAGCGATTGGCGGAACATGAGCTTGTTCTCGACTATCATTTCATGTTGTCGATGCCGCAAAGCGAAGAAGAGGACGAACGGCTGCTCCAAACCCTGCAGTGCTTCGCGGAAGATGTGGGGCGCTTGGTGCAGCTTTAGACCCGTTTGCAGGATTTTGTCCGGGGGAGAAAGAATGTTGTACAGACAAAATGAATGAACATTCATTCGCAAAATGGGAGGGATCGTTTTGGAGCTGAAGCATGTGTTTACGCCGATTCGTTTGGCCGATCTGACGCTGCCCAACCGGATCATGATGGGGTCCATGCACGTGGGTGTGGAGAAGATGGAGAACGGGATTCACCGCCTGGCTGCTTTTTACGCGGAGCGGGCAAAGGGGGAGGCGGGCCTGATCGTAACCGGCGGGGTCGCTGTCAGTCCGGAGGGAGGAATGGGCGAGGCCTACTGCAACATTTACCGCGACGAACACATCGACAAGCTGCGGCCAATTCCCGAGGCAGTGCATCGGGCTGGCGGCAGAATCGCCCTGCAGCTGTTTCATGCCGGACGCTACGCGTACAAGGAGGCGACTGGTCTTGACCCCGTCGCTCCCTCCCCGCTGCAGGCGCCCATCAACCGGACGGCCCCGCGGGAGCTGAGTCCGGCGGAAGTGGAGCAAACCATCCAGGCTTTTGCGGATGGTGCCGTCCGGGCCAAACGGGCAGGGTTTGACGGTGTGGAGATCATGGGCTCGGAAGGATACCTGATCAATCAGTTTCTTTCGCCGGTGACCAACCGGCGAACGGATGAATGGGGCGGCGATTTTGAGCGCCGCGCCCGTTTCGGGGTGGAGATCGCCCGGCGGGTACGGCTTGCCGTGGGGGACGGGTTTCCGGTCATTTTCCGCATGTCCGGGCTTGATCTCATTCCGGACAGCACCACCATGGAGGAGACGCTCCGGTTTGCCCGCATGCTCGAGGAGGCGGGCGTCAACGCCCTCAATATCGGCATCGGCTGGCATGAGTCGCAGGTGCCGACCATCTCCATGATGGTGCCGAGGGGAGCGTACGTGTGGGTAGCGCAGCGGGTGAAGGAAGCGGTTGCCATCCCCGTCATCGCCAGCAATCGGATCAATGACGTGCGTCTTGCCGAGGAGATTCTGGCGGAGGGGCTGTGCGACATGATCTCGATGGCGCGGCCGTTTCTCGCGGATTCCCATATCGTGCACAAAAGCAGGGAAGGGCGCTTTGACGAAGTAAACACCTGCATCGCCTGCAATCAGGCTTGCCTGGACCATGTGTTTTCCGGGATTCCGGCTTCCTGTCTGGTCAACCCGCTCGCAGGCAGGGAGCTGGACCTCGCCCTGCAACCGGCGGAAGTGGTGAAGCGGGTAGCGGTGATCGGGGCCGGACCGGCGGGAATGGAGGCGGCACGGGTGCTGGCGGAGCGCGGTCACCGCGTGACGCTCTTTGAAAAACGGCAGAAGATCGGCGGGCAGCTGAATTACGCGAAGCAGGTCCCGGGCAAGGCGGAATTTCGGGAGACCTTGCGCTACTACCGGACAGAGCTTGCCAGGCTGGGCGTGGAGATCCGATTCGGCGTGGAGGTGGATGCCGCGCTGCTGCTTGCGGAAGGCTTCGAGGAGGCGGTGGTGGCTACTGGCGTCATTCCGCGCAGGCCGGAGATCCCGGGCATCGATCTTCCGCATGTGATCAGCTATACGCAGGTATTTGAAAAGCAGGCTGCCGTCGGACGCCGCGCCGTCATCATCGGGGCTGGCGGCATCGCCTGCGACCTGTCCCATCTGCTTGCACACAACAGCGGGATCAGCGCGGAAACGAGCCGCTACCTGCTCGAACAGCGCGTGCTGGATGCAAAAGGCGTCCAGCATGTCATGCACAGCGGCCGCAAAATCACCATGCTGCGCCGCGGCAAACATGTCGGTACCGGTTTGGGGAAAACGACGCGGTGGGCTGTGCTTGCGACCTTGAAGCGGCAGGGAGTGGAGATGGTGACGGAAGTGGAGTATCAAGCGATCACCCCTGAGGGCGTGTGCATCCTGGAGAAAGGGGAGAAGCGCCTGCTTCCGGCTGACACGGTGATCATCGCCGCAGGCGCCACCTCGAACAACCGCCTGTACAGCGACCTGGCAGGGAAAATGCCGGTGCATCTGATCGGCGGCGCCAAAGAGGCGGGAGAACTGGATGCCAAGCGCGCCATTCTGGAAGGATCGCTGGTCGCACGCAACATATAGAAGAGACGAAAACCCTGGCATGCGCGAAACTGCCAGGGTTTTAAAGCACTAAAGTGAAGTGAGAAAGGTTGGGGCCCCCGCCGACACCAGCGTTAGCTTAAGTCGGCGGGGTTTTGGGATTACCAGGCGGCGACGACACGGTTTTTGCCTGATTTTTTGGCCGCGATTTCCGCATCGTCCGCCAGCCGGATCAAATCATCGATCGTTTCCGCTTGACAATGGGCGAGCGTCGAGACGCCGACGCTTACCGTCACCTTGTAGGGATTTCGGGCGGCAAACCCCTCTTCTATCTGCTTGCGGATCTCCCGGGCGATCTTCAAGGCGGTCTGCCCGTCCGTTTTGGGCAAAACCAGCAGCAGTTCCTCGCCGCCATACCTGCCGGGGACATCGTTCTGCCGCAGGATGCCTCTCACGATGTCCGCCAGCTCCCGCAGCACCCTGTCTCCTTCCTGATGGCCGAATTCATTGATCAGCCGGAAATTGTCGATATCCAGCATGATCACGGACAGATCGAGATCGTAGCGCTTGGCCAGAATAAACTCTTGCTGCAAGCGTTCCATGAAATAACGCCGCTGGTAGAAGCCGGTCAGATTGTCGATCATCATCTCCATGTACAGCACGGCGTTGGCGATGTGCGGCCTGATAAAGGAGAGGAAATGCTCGATATGCGCCCGTTTGGTATCCGGCAGCGCAGGGGAATAAAGCTCCAGCATGATGGATTGGCTGCCTTGCTGATACAGCGGAAACACGTATTTTTCGATCCCCTCCCGCTCGGTCGTATAGCTGATCTGCACGTTGTCGATCACCGTACCGGAAGCCCGGTAATAGATCTTCTCTTTGCGGAACAACAATTGAAAATCGACCGCCAGCAGCGTAACCGGAAAATATTCGAACAGCGCATGGGTCAGACGATGGAGGGTCCGGGTAATTTCCAGCGCACCCGTTACCTGTTCGCTCAGCTGCATGATAATCTGCAGGTCCAGCGAGTGATGCAGCAGCTGCTGGCGTTCCTGCAGCAGGCATTGGACCTGGGGATGCTCGCGAAGACCAGGATCACCCTCCAGATAGGCCGGTTTCATGAGATGTTCAATCTCCGCCATGATCTCGTGGTACATTTCCTCTTTTTCGATCAGCTGGTAAATATTCGCAGCCCGCAGCAGTGAAAGAAGCGACCGGTTCCGGTCACCGCTGCGCAGATACCAAATCGCTATGAAACGATAATAATCGGGCCAAAACAGATCGTATCCATAGGCATGCAGGTAATGCTTCCATTGCTCCAGCCAGTATTCCGCCTCTGCAGAGCCTTCCCTCAGCAGGAGCGCGATCAGTTCCCGCATGGCCCATCCCTGGTAGATGCGGTATCCGTTTGAGGCGATCGCCTGTTTGAACAGCTGAACAGCCCGCTCCGTCTCCCCGCGTTCGATCTCGTACAGGGCATCGATGAACAGGGTGGCATCATTCTGCTGATGCCAAACGGTCGGGGGCGGCAGCGGCTCACCACGGCGAAAGGCGGCGTATCTGCTCACCATTTCCCATTCGGTAAAGGCGGCGTCGCTCAAATTGAGCTGCAGGAGCTCGTTTTCCACCTGCTGATACAGTTCCCACCGCATCCATTCGACCGCATAAAGCATCTGATGCTGCAGAAAATATTCGCGCAGATCCGAGCGTTTCAGTTCACCGGCCTGCAGGAGGCAGTTCAGCAAATAGCGGTATTCGGCCGGATCGCCCAGGATCAGGGCGATTTCCATCCCGTTCAGGTAGCTGATCTGTTCCTTGGTGGTAAACCCGAATCGGCGCGACAGGGTTAGCTGCCGCTGGTTGTACATATGGGCGATCTTGACATTCGGTTGAAACAGGTAGGAATTATACAGATCCAGCAGCAGGTCG
This sequence comes from Brevibacillus sp. SYP-B805, assembly GCF_011059135.1. GTDB lineage: Bacteria > Bacillota > Bacilli > Brevibacillales > Brevibacillaceae > Brevibacillus_F. Next base: position 91,258 of record NZ_JAALGD010000006.1, read on the forward strand.
TGGTACGGGTAAGTTTCCAGCATGGTCTCCAACGACTGGCGCAGCGCGTTGGCTCTTTCCTCCAGCTCCTGAAAGTAGTCCGCCGCCAAAATCACGTAGAACAGCGTAAAATCAGCGTACAAGCGGCGGGACAGGAGAGCGCGGCTGGGATAGAACTCCTCCCTGAAAAAACGGTCGATTTTTTCGGCGCCTTCCCTGGTGATGGGGGAAAAAAGATTGAGCCTGCACAGCAGATGGGCAGCGCGCGCCCGATCGCTCAGGCGGTTTCGTTTGTCCTCGAGATATGTGAGCAGCTCCTGTTTCGCTGCTGGCAGGTCAAGCTGCTGGGTAAACAGCAGGACGCTGAGCAGGCAAAAGCGGTCGTATGCTTCGCCGGTCCGTTTGTACAGATCACGAGCGGTTGCTTCCGCCTGTTCATAAAGATTGAGCCGCAGATATACCTGATACAGCAGGCGATCCCAGCAGAGAATCTGCCTGCGCATCAGTTCATGCTGCAGGCGCTTCAGGTTCTCCAGGATGGTTTTATGCCCATCCAGCTTCAGCTTGCTGCGGATCTGCCGGTAATAGCGGATCAGATAAAAGTATTCAAGCCGTTTGTTGCCGGCAAGCAGCGCCAGTTCGATCAGCTGCGGCAGCGCCGTCGGACGGAACGCTTGCTGCATCTGCAGCGCCCGTTCATAATAGGAGGACTGTTCGGCGTACGGCAGATCGTACAGGGCCTGCCTGGCCACATCGACCGGCACATAGACGCTGTTCGGACTGTAGACGGATGCCAGCCCCCATTGATCGAAGCGCGACAGGGCCATCCACAATTCCTCGGTGTCGGCACCGTTTGCCCGAAAGATGGTCTCGGCCCGAACCGGATGAGGGAAACATATCAATGTGCGAAGCAGATCGAGATCCTCTGGCGACAGCTTCGCCAGCCTGCTGGCGATCAGGGTGGACGGGGCATGAATATCCAGCTCCGGCATGCCGTTGTCCCGCCAGCCAGCCGGCGTCAGGACAAGATGTCCTTTCTCCACAAGAGACTCAAGAATCAGCCGGGTATGGGCGAAATCAATCTGCTGCTCGCAAAACCACCGGGCGAGCTTCTCCACCAGCGCGTCGTCCGCCCGCCCCAGCTGGGAAAGAAGAACATGCCGATACATCGCGGCCGTCTTCTGCCCAAACTCCAGATAACGGATGGAATCCCCCGTCATGATGGCAGGTTTCTGTTTGCCGCTGAACAGGACGTAGGGCTGGTGCAATTCTTCGCCATATGTTTCCCAGAAATGAAGAAAGACGCGTTGGGAGTCTTCATCACACAGTTCGCAATCTTCCAACGTATAGAAAAAGTGAAGCGGCTGCGTCACCGGCTGCACTTCCCGATACAGCTTGTACAGCCATTCTGCCAGCGTATGAACGATCTCGCGGCCCGTGTAATGCTGGCTCAGAATACGCTCGAACCTTTGCCACATGCGCTGCAGCGAGGGGGCGATCCGGGGGTTCATCCGGGCTGCGAATTGAATCGTCCGTTCACTCAGTTCCCGCAGGGTGGAGAAGGGCAACGGACGGCAGTTGATCATGATGAAGATATGGCGTTCCATCACTTCATTGAAATGCTGGTTATAGATGTGATAACGGGAGGCATCATCCTGGCTGATCAGCCCGATGAGGCGGCCGCCTTCCCGCCGCAAAAACGCCCGCAGCGCTGCCTGTTCATCCGGCATGATTGGGGGAAGCATGGGGTGCAGCTGCTCCACCCCTGCCGACAGGTGCCCGTCCTGGGTGGGAACGGCACGGCCTGTGCCGGCCGTCACCAAACGCTCACCGATTTCCCGCGCGCTCAGAAATGTCTCCGGCGAACCGATCAACTGCTTGCACAGCCCATGGACAGCCGCCGGCAGTTCATCCGTCAGGGTCCACGGTTCCGACGGAAAGCGGCCAAGGTACAGCCAATGCATGAGCAGCCCGATCCCTTGGAAATCGGCGATGCGCGGCATGGTATGATGGCGGGAATAGGGAGAAAGCAGGGCGAACGGATACTCGGCCAATACCTTGTCTACCATGGGAAACGTGTTGGGATAAGGCTGTACATCCAGGATGACAGAACCCGATTCCTTGCGGTAATAGATTTGTTCGGGAATGAAGAGCCCCAGGACAAAGCGCTGCTGATGCAATTGCTCCAACGCTTCCGTCAGGGAGACAAGAATCCGGATGCGGTCATCCTCGGAGAGATGGTCACGGCAGGCGCTCAGCGGGAAGCAGCCCGGCGGCAAAGGAGGAAGATAAATGCACAGTTCGTCTTCTTCCTCCCTGATGTCTGCAATCCTGCGAAACCGGTTCCCAATCGCTGCCTTCTGCCACTGCTGCAGGCGATCGCGGATGGGTTGTTGATGATAGTAATTCCACGCAAAGCGGTGGAAACGCATCACGGAACCGTCGACACGATGCGTTAACGTCATGCAGCGCATCGCGGTCGATCCTGGGGTATATACCTGTTCCATGGCGTTCCTCCTTTTCCGAGCAAAATCGAATACTACTAGTTTAATATATTTTGAAGTTTTCGAAAAGAAGGAAAGAGGGCGGGGGTGAAGCGCGGGAAAGTTGCGGCTGTTCAGAAAAAGGCGATTGGTGTATGATGAGAAAAAGCGATGTAATAATTTTGGATGTTTTGTCGAAACGCTTTCCTTTCTGTGAGATTCGTTGCAAAATAGTAACACATCGAACTAATCGGATGATCATGTTGGGGGGCATCGCGATGAGCGATAACGGCATACTTTTGGGGAAGCGTCAGTTCCTGTACAGTACGGATCAGACGATCAAGGTGGAAGGATGGACGTTCACTTTGGCCTCCGGATTCAAGCTGATCGCCGGAGGGAGTGCCAACCCGATACAGACATTGGTCAGTATCTATCAGGAAAAGGAAAAAGTGGCGCAATTGCTGCTGACGTATCGGCGCCTGGAGACCGAGTTGACGGTTCAGGCGGTTTCAAGCGAAGTGCTGTTGGAAATCATGCCCTATCCGCGGATGGTCAGAGTGTCGGAAAAATGACGAGCACCCCCCCATGGGGTGCTTTTTTCGGCCTGCGCGGAAAAGGTTGTGCGGCAGATCAAGCGACTAAGGAGGACGATCAGATGGACAAGCTGCGGGTGGGAGAATTTGCGTTAACCTGGCTCTATGGAGGCATCAGCCAACTGGATGGAGGGGCGATGTTCGGGGTGGTTCCCAAACCGCTGTGGAGCAAGCGCTATCCGAACAATGAGCTCAACCAGATTCCGCTGCGGGCAGACCCGATCCTTGTGGAAGCCCACGGCAAACGGCTGCTGATTGAATCCGGCCTCGGCAGGGATCGGCTGACGGAGAAGCAAAAACGAAACTTCGGGCTGCTGGAAGAATCGCTGCTCCATGAATCGCTCGCCGCGCTCGGGCTGTCTGCCGGCGATATCGACATCGTGATGATGACGCATATGCATTACGATCATGCCAACGGACTTGTTTCGAAAGTGGAAGATCGGCTCACCTCCACGTTTCCCAATGCGGTCATTTATGTACAGGAAACGGAGTGGAACGAGATGCGCGCCCCCAATATCCGGTCGCGCAACACATACTGGGAGGAGAACTGGCGGCCGATCCAGCAGCAGGTGGAAACATTCGGGAAGGAGCATGAAGTGCTGCCCGGCATCGTGATGCATCACACCGGCGGTCACAGCGACGGCCACGCGATCATCCGCATGGAGAGTCAGGGAGAGGTGCTGCTGCATCTGGCCGACCTGCTGCCGACCCATGCCCACCAGAATCCCCTGTGGGTGATGGCCTATGATGATTATCCCATGACCTCCATCTTTGCCAAAGAGAAGTGGATAGCGGAAGGCATCAAGGATTCGGCCTGGTTCAGCTTTTATCATGATGCGCTGTACCGGGCCCTGAAATGGAACGAGGCGGGAGAGATTATCGAAAAAGTGGAAATTGGCGAGAGGCACCTGTAGCGAAGAGCAGGTGCCTCTTCTTGTGTCTAGTAGGTGAGAAGGATGGAACCCCAGACGAGCCCTCCGCCGAATGCGACCAACAGCAGCGTATCGCCGCGCCTGATCCGGCCGTCACGCACCGCCTGGTCGACGGCAAGCGGGATCGTGGCGGCGGAATTGTTGCCATAGTGCTTGACCGTGCTGATTACCTTTTCGGGAGGAAAAGCCAGTTGCTCGGCAACGGCGTCGATGATGCGCTGGTTGGCCTGGTGCGGAATCAGCCAGTCGATGTCACTGGCGTCAATGCCGGCGGCCTGGATCGTTTCCCGCACCGTTTGGGCCATGGAAGTGACCGCCAGCTTGAAGATTTTTCGTCCGTCCATCACGATTTTGGCTTTGGTGTCGGGAGCGACAGGTTGGGGATGCCGGCTTCCGCCACCGGGAACGTACAGGTGGGGGAAATGGGCGCCATCCGCATGCGTGGCGGTATGCAGGATTCCCTGATCGCGCCCTTCCTCCTGGCGGGAAAGAAGAAACGCGCCCGCGCCGTCGCTGAACAGGATGCATGTCGTCCGATCGGTATAGTCCGTGACGCGGGACAGCGTATCCGCACCGACAACAAGAATGTGTTTGTGCTTGCCCGTGGCGATGAACTGCGCTGCCGTCTCCAGGGCGGATAGGAAGCCAACGCAGGTCGCCCCCAGATCGTAGGCCGGGATATGGCGGCAACCCAGCCGGTGCTGGAGCTGGCAGGCAACGGGAGGAAAAGGGTGATCGGGAGTGGACGTGGCCACGATGATCATATCGATCTGATCCGCCGTCAATCCGGCATGGGCGATGGCAGCCTCGGCGGCATGATAGGCCAGATCGGACGTTGCCTGCCAGGGGGCGGCAATCCGCCGTTCGCTGATGCCGGTTCGGGTCACAATCCATTCATCGGAAGTTTCGACCATGCGCTCCAAATCCGCGTTGGTCAGCACGTGCTCGGGAACATAGGAACCGATCCCGGTAATGCAAGCCTTGTACATGGAAATCACCTCGTTTAGAAATGATAACCAGATTATAACACTAAGTATTAGTATCTGGTACTAATTTTTGATTGCACCATCTTTTTTAACAGACTTTTTTGAAAACGAAAGACAAATCCTCCCTTTTTTATTAAAATAAATGCAATCAGTAAAATTTTTTCTAAAGAATAAGAGGTGGCGGGCATGAAAAAAGTGCTGGTGATGGGCGGTACCATGTTTTTTGGCAAGCGGCTGGTGGAGAAGCTGCTGCAGCAAGGAATGGAGGTTACGATCGCGACCCGGGGAAGAACGGCCGATCCGTTTGCCGATCGTGTGGAACGGCTCGTGATCGACAGGGAGAACAGGGAGACGCTGGAGGCTGCTTTCCGGGGGAGAAGCTGGGATGTGGTGTACGACCAAACATGCTATTCGCCCCAAGAGGCTCTTGATACGAAAGAGATCCTGGACGGGCGGATAGGACGGTATATCTTTACCTCCACCATGGCGGTCTACGACCATGGCAGCGGCAAGAGGGAAGAAGATTTTGATCCCCGCGCTTACGCTGTCGGGAAATTGGGTGACAGACGCGCCTACATAGGGGTGGCCGGCTATCAGGAAGCCAAGCGGGCGTCCGAAGCGGTGCTGTTGACCAATCCGGCTTTTCCGGTTGTGGCGATCCGCTTCCCGCTGGTCATCGGCCCCGACGATTTCACCAACCGTCTTCGTTTCCATGTGGAACATATCGCCCGGGAAATCCCGATGGGTATCTCCAATCCGGACAATTACGTCGACTTCATTTCGTCTGAAGACGCGGCCCGGACGCTGGCCTGGCTGGGAGAAAGCGATGTCGTCGGGCCGTTTAATGCTTCCTCCCACGGGGAGATGCGGCTGCGGGAGCTGGTGGGAATGATCGAGGAACTGGTGGGGAAAAAAGCGATCCTCGTTCCCGAAGCGGGTCCCGGGCATGATTCCCCGTACGCGATGCCCGGTTCGTGGTCGCTTTGCATCGACAAGATCAAGCAGGCCGGTTTTGCACCAAGTCATGTCCGCGACTGGCTCCCCTCCCTGTTGGCCGGGTATCTGTCGCAATTGTGATTCATGGTGAAAAATTTATTAAATTTTTTTTAACGAATGATTGACGTAGCAGTTCCCAATTTCTACAATAGGAGGCACCGATAGATAGAAACTCCTCAAGCAGGGGTTGAGAGCGAGGGAGAACGGAGAGATGGGCAGGCTGCAATCCTTTTTGCGCGAGTATCACCCCATTGTGCATTCCCTGGTGGCGGGGACTGTGTTTGTACGTGCGGCCAGCTCGATGAGCATGCCGTTTTTGTTTATTTATCTGTCCAAAAACACCGACATGGATCTGGCAACCATCGGGCTAACCATCGGGGCAGGTTCGCTGGCGGGGACGGTGGGCGGCTTTGTCGGCGGGACGCTCTCCGACATCATCGGCAGGCGCCGCGTCATGCTGGCCGCCCTGTATCTGTGGGTCTTCGTCTTTTTTGGCTTTGCCTACGGGGAAAGCCCGTGGTTTTTTTTCCTGCTCAATGTGCTGAGCGGGCTGTGCCGGTCTTTCTATGAACCGGTTTCGCAGGCATTGATGGCGGATTTGACGCCGCCGGATAAACGGTACCGCGTCTTCGCCATGCGCTACACGGCGATCAACCTGGGGGTGGCTGTCGGCCCGATCATCGGCGCGCTCCTCGCGCTGCAGGGAGATGCCCTGCCTTTTTTGCTGACAGGTGCGATCTATCTGCTGTATGTGATCAGCCTGCAGTTTTTGCTCCATTTCTTCGGCATCAGGCAGATCGAAGGGCAGAAGAAGGAGCAGATCACCTTTAAAAAAGCGTGGGATGTCGTGATCCACGATGCGGCTTTCCGTTTTTACATCATTGGCGGAATCCTCGGGGCGATCGGGTATTCCCAGATGTCAAGCACGCTCTCCAAGTTCGTGGAGATGACGGTACCCGACGGCATGAAGCTGTTTGCGGTATTGATGAGCGTCAACGCCATCGTGGTCGTGCTGCTGCAGATTCCCTGTGCCAGATGGTCGGAAAAAAGGACGCCCATTCAGAGCATCCTGGTGGGCAACCTGATGTATGCGCTGGGGGATCTGGGTTACGCGATGGCCGACGGTTGGATCCTCTTCATCCTGTCGATGGCGGTATTCACCCTGGGGGAAATCCTGACGTTTACCTCGTCCGATGTCATGATCGACCGCCTGGCTCCGGAAGAGATGCGCGGTGCCTACTACGGGGCCAAAAGCTTCAGCAACATCGGTCACTTTGTGGGGCCGTGGCTGGGGGGCATCCTGCTGGCGCATTACAGCGGTTCCGTGCTGTTCACGACCGTGGCGGCGATCTCCATGCTCGGCAGCGTTTTCTACTGGGCAGGCGACCGCGCCTACTTTCTGCGCACCGGTCACCATATCTCCCGCAGGCACGCCGGATAAGCATCCCGCTATTCCAGCGCCTGCATGATCCGGTCCGCGATCCGTTGGTATCCGGCGTGATTCGGGTGGAAATGATCCGTGTACAGGTACTTATTCTCTTTTTGCACAAACAGGTCGTACGTGGGGACCACCATCACGCCCGGAACGCGGGAAGCGATCTCCGCGGCTTTCCCGTTCCAGGCCAGAACGGGGGCTGCTGTCTCCTGCGCCGCTTCCGTATCGCCGAAAGGATTGTACAGGGCCGTATAAAGGATCGGCGCTTTGCCGTTCAGCTCCCGCAGTTGGGAGAGGATCTTCCCGAAATTGGTCGTCAGGCTGTTCATGGCCGCGTCCAATTTTTTTTCATCCAGCTGATAGACGCCGCCGCTCTGCTGAAATAAGTCGTTGCCGCCAATCGTAAATACGATCAGATCGGCATCGGCCACCAGCCGCCTGATCTGGGGCTGCTCCAGCTGGGCCAACAGGCCGGACGACTGCTGGCCGTTGATGGCCAGATTGTGCAGGATGAGCGATTGATGGCGCTGTTTCTCCAGCGCTTCCCGTACCAGGCCGACATAACCGAGGCCGCTGGCGTCCCCCGCACCTCTGGTAAGCGAGTCGCCCAGCGCCACGACCGTCAGCTTCCCCTGCTCGGGCAGGGGGGCGGATGGCGCAACCGGTTTGCTGCCGGCGGATGGCGCCATCCCTTGGCCGGAGCGGAGCAGGAAGGGGTTCAGGGCGAGCAGAAATCCTGCGATGAAAAGGAGCAGGGAGAGAACCGAGATCGTAAAGGTGGTCCGCCATAACGTTTGTCCGGTGCGAAGATGCATCCCGCATCCCTCCTCGTCTGTATTGGGGTCTTTCCAAGCGTTCATGGTATAATGGTAATGCTTTGCCATTCAATACGTAGTGTACCATAAATAAATTTCGCATGTTGGCAGGCTTCAGAAGGAAAGGTGAGAAGCGCATGGCGGATGTGGTGCTGTCTGTCTCCGGCCTCAAGAAGGCGATCGGGCGGCGGACAATCATCCATGACATTACGTTCGATGTGATGGCGGGGGAAGTGTTTGGCTTTCTCGGGCCCAACGGCGCAGGGAAAACCACCACGATCCGCATGCTGGTGGGACTGGCTTCCGCGGACGGCGGGGAGATCCGCATCGGCGGCATTTCCCTTTTCGACCGTTTTCCCGACGCGATCCGGCAGGTGGGGTGTATCGTGGAAAATCCGGAAATGTACAAGTTTATGACCGGGCGGGAAAATCTGGAGCACTTCGCCCGGATGAGCGGCGATGTGACGGCGGAGCGGATTGAGGAGGTCATCCGCTTCGTGGAACTGACCCACGCGATCGACGACAAGGTGAAAACCTATTCGCTTGGCATGCGGCAGCGGCTGGGGATTGCCCAGGCGCTGCTGCACAGGCCGCGCCTGCTGATTCTGGACGAACCGACGAACGGCCTCGATCCGGCGGGGATTCGGGAACTGCGCCGGTTTATCCGCCGTTTGGCGGAAGAGGAGGGGCTCGCGGTCTTTATATCCAGCCATCTGTTGAGCGAGATCGAGATGATGTGCGACCGGGTGGCCATCATCGACAAGGGGCGGGTCATCTCCGTCGGGGCGGTCAACACCTTGATGGCGCAGTTCGCCGATCGGGTGGAATGGACGTTCGCCCCGGACGCCTGCGCGCGTGCCGTGGAAGTGCTGCGGACGCTGTCCTTTGTGCAGGAGGTATGGCCGTCCGTCGAGGGGAAGGTAAAATGCCGGATGGATACGGAGCGTATCGCGGAAGCCAATCAGGCGCTGGTGGAAGCCGGTGTCCCCGTCCTTGGCATCGCCGCGCGGACGGTTACGCTGGAGGATCTGTTCCTGACGCTTACCGGGGGAGGTGCCGATCGTGAAACACAGCATGTTGGGGCTCGTCCGGAATGAAACGATGAAATTGCTGCGCCGCCGCCGGTTTCTCGTCGTGCTCCTGATCCTGGCCGTCCTGATCCCGATCTTCACGTATGCGCAGTACCGGGCGGTGCAGACGGCCCAGGAGCGGCTGGGAACGTCGGACTGGCGGGCGCTTTTACAGCAGCAGATCGTCGATACGCAGAATCGGCTGGCTTCCAGCCGCTTGCCTGAGGAATGGCGGCAGTTCCTGAAAATACGGGTGCAGCAGCAGCAGTACTATCTGGATCACGACATCAACCCGAATGCGCCCGGCGGCCCCTCCTTCGCCCGCGGATTCATGGATCAGGCCGTTTCCCTCTTCCTGCCGATGATGATCGTGGTCCTGGCCGTTGATCTGGTATCGGCGGAGCACAGCGAAGGGACCATCAAGCTGCTGCTGACCCGGCCGGTGCGGCGGTGGGAGGTGCTGACGAGCAAGCTGCTGACATTGATCCTTTTCGTCTCCTTGACCGTCCTGGCGGCGTTGATCATGGCTTATTTGATCTCGGGGCTGGTCTTTGGCTACTCCGGCTGGGACTTGCCGGTGCTCACCGGCTTTCGCATCGTCGGGAGCGAACTGGATACTTCCGGGGTCTTTATGGTTCCGCAGTGGCAGTATCTCTTCATGCAGTACGGGCTGGGCTGGTTTGTCAGCGTCATCGTCGGCATCATCTCCCTGATGGTCTCCGTGCTGGTGCGCAGCGCCGCGGCCGGCATGGGAATCATGATGGCCGCCCTGATCAGCGGGACGATCCTGACGCAGATGGCTTCCTCATGGGAATCGGCCAAGTACCTGTTCGTCGTCAATCTGCAAATCACCGATTACCTGGCAGGCACGCTGCCGCCGATCAAGGGCATGACCCTACCTTTTTCCCTCGCGGTTCTGAGCGTTTGGGGGGCTGTCGCCCTGTTGGTGGCCTATGCCGTGTTTATCCGGCGCGATGTCACATCGTAACAAGGAGGGAAAAGATGGGCAGCAGTATAGGGATTCCCGGTTTGATCCTGCTTTCGGTGCTGGCGTTGTTTGCAATTGTTGTGGTTCTCGCCATTGCCAGCGTAAGACGGGGATGGTCGGGCAAAAGAGAGCAGGAAAGATTGGCAGAAATCGAGAAGCGGCTTCAGAGATTGGAAGAAAAAGAAAAAGAGAGAAGCTGAGGTGAACTTCGCTTCTCTCTTTCTCTTCGCCGGGCATGCCCGGCTTCCTGTTGTGTTATGGTTGGTTCCACGTAAGCTGCTTGGCCAACTCTGTCAGGTCATTCAACGAGATGCCGCTTGCGGTCATCACCACGTAGAGGGAATGGTTTGCCTTCGTCGCATAAAAATGTACGGCGTGTTGGGCCCCTGCGTGGTCGGCGGGGACCGCCTGCGGGTCGTAAGTGACGCCGATGGCCTGCTCACCGTCAATCTGGAATACCTGCGTGTCGGTGAACGTGCCGGGCACGGACAAGTTGTGCGGCCCCGGATTGCTGCGTGTTACTTCGATCTTGATGGCATCGACGTTGCGGTGATACATCAGCGACACATGGGTCACCCGCTGGCTTGTTTCCGACTCATACCGCAAGGAGACGGAAGAAAGGGCGAATCCGCTCGGCGGTTGGCTGATCGACGGGATCGGGATATCGGAAGCGCGTACCGCCGTCTCCACATCGGTAAAGGTGGACAGCGTAATTTGCGGTTCCGCTGCCACTGCTGCCTTGTTTTGACCGCCGTCCTGGGATGCAGTCGTATCCTTGGGATGCTCCCCGATGCTGGCGATGCCTTGGACGGTATTTCCCGGCTGCTTGGCTGCGGCCGCATCCGCCATCGTTTTCGCATCAACGGCAGGAACCGCCGCTGTCGCCGCCGGTTGTCCCGCTGCCTGCTTGTCGTTTCCGGCTGCCGACCGGGTGTCGCGGGACGCGATCATTTTTCCGATGTCGGCCGGAGGGCCTGCCACCGGCAGCGTCGTAATGGCCTTTTCGTTGACGGGCTGCTGTGTGCCAGGCGCTGCAGGGGATGGCGTATCCTGTGCCTGCTGTTTCGGTTGGCTGGACGCCCTTTTTGGCTGGGCATCGGCCGGTGGAACCGTGTTTCCGGATGCTGCGGGCTGCTCCGCCGATCTCTTTTTCTCCACCGGTGCCTCTTGTATCACCGGTACCCCATGCTTCACCGGCGTCTCTTCCTGTTCCACATGCGCCGCTTCCTGTTGCTTGGGCGGTTCGGTCGCCATCGCCAACTGCGGTTGGCTGGCAGGTGCCGCATTGCCGGCGGCTTGCTGCAGTGCCGAATGATGGGCTGATTCCTGCAGTCCGCCCTGCATCTCTTTCAGGCTGAATGCCCCGACAGCCAACAGAATGGCAGCCGCCCCGATCCAACCAAGCTGCTGGTAGCGGCGCGGGAACCGTTTTCTCGCGGAAGGGGACATAACGGTTGCAGTAGCAGGGGAAGACGGGACAGCCAACTGATAGACGGCATGCATGATGCGGTCTTCCAAATGCGCGGAAGGCTGCGGATACTCTTTCATGAACATGACCTCCTCGTCGCTTGTGAAGTTCGCCTCCAACCAGTTCAGACAATCATCGCACGTTTCGATGTGAGTCAGGTCGGCGTTGTCCGCATCGTGCATCCAGTCTTGTCTAAATTCCTGGCAGTTCATGAACGAGCCCTCCTTCCTGTTGACCTAAGATCTTGGCGAGTTCCTGGCGTGCGCGCAGGTAACGGACGCGGGCGGTTGATTCAGCCACGCCCAGGAGCGCGGCGATTTTTTCAAACGGATATTCATGCGTGCAGCGCAGCACGATCACTTCCCGATACGTGTCGGACAGCTTGGCGAACGCTTCCTGGATTTCCCGGCGCTGTTCCTTGCCAAGGAGCGATTCCTGCGGGGATTCATCCCGGACCTGCGAAGGGATATAGGCCAATTGGTCATCGGAATCGTAATACTTGCGCCGGCGCAGAAAGTCGATCGTCTTGTTGCGCGCCAGCGTGTGCAGCCACGTGGAGAAATGGCTGTCCCCCCGGTAGGTGGAGAGCTTCTCGTACGCTTTGACGAAAACCTCCTGCGTCAGATCCTCCGCGTCTGATCGATTGTTGACCATTTTGTAAATAAACACGAAAATCATGTGTTGGTATCGCTGGATCAGTTCGCGGTACGCTTCCACGTCGCCTTCCATGATCCGCTGGATGATTTCAGCATCGGAATGCATCAATCTCCGGCCTCCCTTCCCTTTATCAGACGATCTCTCTCTTTCATCTGTTTCCGTTTATGCGAGAAAATCTTTCATTTGGGCTATGGTGTAGCGGTACCCCTGTTCGATCAGGAACAGCTGGCGGTGCAGGGCAAATTCCTGTTCGCGCGTGTCCCGTGTCACCAGCGTGTAAAAATGGGCGGTATTGTCCGCCGGTTTGGGACGCAGGATACGTCCCAGGCGCTGGGCTTCTTCCTGACGGGAACCAAAGGTCCCGGACAATTGGATCGCCACATTGGCATCCGGCAGATCTACGGCGAAATTGGCCACCTTGGAGACGATCAGCCGCGTGAGTTCCCCATTTTTAAACAGGGTGTACAGGCGCTCGCGTTCGCGTTCCGGCGTTTTGCCCGTGATCAGCGGGATGCCGCAGGCACGCGCTATTTCTTCGAGCTGCTTCAGGTACTGCCCGATGATCAGCACGCGGTCCTCCCGGTGGCGCTCCAGCAGTTTTTTGACCACTTCCAGCTTATGAGGGTTTTCTGCCGCAATGCGATATTTCTGCTGCGGGGTGGCATAGGCATACCGTTCGCGCAGGAGCGGATCTATCGGAAGCCGGATTTCGGTACAGCGCGCTTCCGCGATCCAGCCCTTCTCCTCCAGGTCTTTCCAGGGCATCTCGAACTTTTTCGGGCCGATCAGCGTAAAGACATCGCCTTCCCGGCCGTCTTCCCGCACGAGCGTCGCCGTCAAACCGAGCCGCCGTTTGGCCTGGATGCCGGCGGTTACGCGGAAAACGGGGGCGGGAAGCAAATGGACTTCGTCATAGATAATCAATCCCCAGTCGCGCTCTGTCAAGAGCTTCAGGTGCGGATAGTCGTCTTCTGCGGCGTCAGGCCGATAGGTCAGGATTTGATAGGTGGCGACGGTTACCGGCTTGATTTCCTTTTTGTCGCCGGTATATTCGCCGACCTGCTCCGCTGTCAGCGTGGTCTTGTCCAGCAGTTCGGCGATCCACTGCCGTACGGAAGTGGCGTTGGTGGTGAGAATCAGGGTGGCGGTTTTCAGCTTGTCGATGGCCCCGAGCCCCACAATCGTCTTTCCCGCTCCGCAGGGCAGGACCAGCACGCCGCTCCCGCCATAGACCGAACCGCCCGCATAGAAGGTATCGACGGCCTCCTGCTGGTAATCGCGCAGGGCAAACGGCTTTCCGGCGGAGGTGCAGCCGCGCAGTTCCACGTGACACGGCTCTCCGGCCGAATAACCGGCCACATCCTGCACCGGATACCCCAATTTGATCAGCTCCTGCTTGATCAGGCCGCGTGCATGCAGCGCGATCCTGTACGCGGCAGGCCCCAGCCTGTCGCCGAGCAAGCGCGCCACCTCTTTGTAACCGGCCAATTCCGCCAGCAGCACGCTGTCCTCACTCACCAGGACAAGGTGCTCTTCCCATTTCTCCAGGCGGATGCGGCCGAAGCGGGACATCACATCGTGGATTTCCCCGGCAATCGCAGGAGGCACGCCGTATTTGCTGTAGGCATGCAGCGCATCGATCACCTTCCCGGCCGTCAGCCCGCTGGACGCCGCATTCCACAGCGAGAGGGGCGTGATCCGATAGGTGTGTATGTATTCCGGGCTTTTCACCAGCTCGGCGAAGCCGGACAGAGCCTGCCGGGCCTCCGAAAAAAGCGGATTCTGCACTTCCAGAAGAATCGTACGGTCGCTTTGCACGATGAGGGGCAGGTGCGGTTGAAAGGACATGGTGAACACCTCGACCAGATGTAAGTAGTTCCATGGTAACACAATTGTGCGCGGGAAGAAAAACGGCATCCGTGGGTAAAGGGGAAAAAGGGGAATGGGGGAAAAAGTGGTGGTGAAAAGCGGTTATTGCGGGAAGGCAGTGAGATCAAACCATTCGGGATGCTCCTCGTAGGTTATCACGCCATCCGCTGGAAAAACCATTTTAACAAATTGTCCTGAATGGGCATTGATTTTTACGAAAATACCATCCACAAAAATCTCCCATGTTGACGTGTTCAAAAGTTCTTTTAAAGGATTGGTATTGTAGGTAACATACTCCACCTGGGAGGAATCGTAAATCAAATTCATATGTTCATTGGTGCGTTCAACATAAATCTTGGCTAATTCAACAGCTTTCGTTTGGCTAATAGGTTCCTCATGATACTGATGTATACAATAGAAAAGTATTGCGATGGCAATGGCGATTCCTATGAATTTCTTTTTCATGGCACACTCCCGTTTTTGGACGAATACTCCTTTATGTAAAAAATGAAGAGAAGTTTGAAAAAGAACATGCATATCATTGGCTCGATAAGAAGTGGAAAAGCCTGAAGGGAGGAAATGAGAGGAATATTTTATTGGCCTTGTTCCACCTGAAGATGTTGTGAAGAGAATCATCCAGTTTCAAATGTTATACCCAAACAATCGACTCACAAAGATCGTGGAACCTCACATCACTGTTAAGGCGCAGGGCGGATTAACCGTGGATAAAAACTGATTGAAAAAGGTCGAAATGTTATGCGGACATCTATCACCCTTTGAAGTTACCATAGGTAAGCCAGGATGGTTTGGAAAAGAAGTATTGTATCTTAGCGGCATATCGGAGGAGATCTATCATCTCCATTATGGTTTTGTCAATATTATTTCAACTTCAGAAGAGATGATTAAGAAATATTTTGAAAAAGAACTATATACGCCTCATCTTACAATAGGTACTGTTTATCACGGCAATTCAATTAAGGAACTGGAAATGATGGAGAAACAGTTAGGAAAAAATTTTGAGATTGACATAAAATTTAAAGCTAAATTCATTCGGGTATATGAATCACGAAATAATAACGGTGCGTCATATGTCAAATTAACAGATTTCAACTTCCTCTCACGATTTTCCCACCAGCCCAAAGGGTGAAACATGGATGTTGATATTATAATCCAATTTGTTCCATGTTTGTAGGGGAAAACCTGTCCACTGAGATACGCCGGGATACCGATCCTGTCATTCATGGTGCATGATGCGTACAAAACAAATTTTCTACACAAAAATGTTATGTTATTATGAATGTATGTAAAGAAGTGGAATAAACGTCGAGGGGGGAAGATGACATTGAATAAGGTCCTTATTTTTGACGGGAACGACGGTCAACTACGCGCAGGGCTTGGTCCATGGGAGAGCCTTGCCGAATGGAAGACTGGCTTTGTTAAAAAAGCTGCCTGAAGCAGATCAGGCGGTGCGACAAGGCAGTTCTTGGATGGTCATTCCAGGCAATGTTCCACTCGTTCGCCATATCTGGTGAAATGCATTGGTTCGAAAGAGTTCTCTTGGATGAAACAAAATGGGTTGTTTATAAATACAGCCAGGGGAAATTTGGTTGACGAAGAGGCACTGATACATGCCCTTCAAACACGAAGGATTGCGGGAGCGGCCCTTGACGTGTTTGCGCAGGAACCCCTCCCTACAACCCATCCGCTTATCACT
The DNA here is from genome assembly GCF_011059135.1 of Brevibacillus sp. SYP-B805. Classification (GTDB taxonomy): domain Bacteria; phylum Bacillota; class Bacilli; order Brevibacillales; family Brevibacillaceae; genus Brevibacillus_F. The sequence continues at coordinate 107,243 of NZ_JAALGD010000006.1, forward strand.
CTTCCCAATGTTATCCTTACACCGCACATGGCGTGGGGAGGTCCCTGGACGCTTGTGAACGACGCGCAAACGTTGCTGAAAGGGATTGCACGATCCTTGCAGGAAACAACATAACGTACATACATGAGTCGAATCGAACGTGTTATGTCGAAGATGACAAAGCCGCGTCAAAGGCATCCAATATTTCAAGGAAGCGCGATGCTTCTCTGAATACATGATCGGCGAGCAGCGGCGGGATAATGCTTTTTATGCGGCATGCCTCAATAAGATCGCGCGCGGTTTTCTTGAAGTCGCGCAATTGGCGCACGGAAATACGATTCTGGTCCACAAACTGATCAAGCAGAGGGGGAGTTTGGGATTGCGGCCGCATGGAATCGAGGTCAATCGCCTGAAAAAGGAGTTGATCAAAGTCGTGGCTAAATTCACGAGCCTGTTCCACCAGTTTTCTTTCTGAGGGATCCAGCAGATGGTTAATAAATTTGGCGTGGTCGGCCATGATTCGAAGGAAGAAGACATTCTCGTTGATGATGGCATCAGGCAAGGGATCAAGGGTGCCGGTATTCAACTGCTCCAGCCGCTTCATGAAATAGGCAGCTTCCCTGCTGACATGATCGACCAGCAAGGGGAAATTGTTTCCGCCAATCTTGCAGCGAATGATCAGTCCAAGCACTTTTCGCTTAAAGCTCCAAATGTGACAAACCGCATTGTGGACAATGTTGTTAAATTCGAAGATTCGTTGGGGATCTGCATCGGGTGAAAAAGAAAGGGCCCGATTTTCAATGTCTTCAAAAATGGCGTAAAACCGATTTGCTTCATTAATCAATTGTGTATCGTCACAATGAAACCCTAATTTAAGGAAGAGAGAATGTTCTTTCATGATTCTCGACCAAAATCTGATTTCATCCAACGACCTGACAACAAAAGCATCTGCCATACGGCGCCTCCCCTTTGCGTTGTAGTGTTCGTACAGAACAAACGATGGGCCAACCGTTTGAAGCCTCGTTTTCTGTACTCCTGTCATATCAGCACGATGTATTTCTATGCGTTCACCCAGATCATTGCATAGACTCCCGCCCAAATCGACACAGGGGAGATATGCCCAATTCCCAAGTGTATGCCGAGAATCGCAGGTGATCGGGGGCGGAAAGCGATTTCGATACAATGGAAAAGGAGTTGTGAATCTTGCTTGACATTGGTACGGTTTCATTGGAATGGGGAACCATGCTTTTTCAGATGATGTTCTTCATTCCCGTTCTGTTGTTTTATGCGTTCGTCATCTACTTCCTGGTAAGCGTATTAAAGTTTATGAAAAGGAAAAATCAGCTTGATCAAGAGCGGAATCAAAAGTTGGATCGTTTGATTGATTGGTTTGAGAATCAGGCAAACGAAAGACAAGCACACAGAGCCATCGAGCAAATTGGAAAGCAAGACATGGATCATCCGTGACTGATACCGGGATACGGGAGGGTGTCAGAATCTTCGCCCAATACGGGTGTTGTTCTGGCGTCCCTTTTTATTTTTTTGAAAAACAGGCTTTCTGCTTGGACACATATGATGTGCAGTCAAATGAGAAGCGGCATAGATTGACTTGTGTATGGGGAAGGGGGATTCAGATGGCAGATTTTGATGTTCAAGTCGGCGAAAATAAAGATTTTTCTCTTGGGGTCCCAGGAGTGATTGAAATTGTGGATTGTTTTATTCCGGAAAATGCTCGCGGTTTTTTTCATGTCCGGTATTGCATATCCAATGAGTGTTACGCGTTCGGTCGAGATCAAATAACTTCAACGATGACATGATGCGCAGTGATGGGTATTTATAGAAAAACGAGGGAAAGTATTTTTGGTCATGATTATTTACAATATTCAGAATGATGTGTAAGATATAGCTACAGCGAGGAAATCGCTCAGCACCACGGAAAGAGGAGGGCGGACGTCGGCGAGAGACACATCATGGCGTGAAAGGAGTGATGGCTCCGACAATCGGTTTTCCGACAACGCTCAAGACGCCTGCAGGAAAGGAAGTCAAGCAAAAGTGAATAGCGACGCATATTCAAGCAAGCCCTGAGCGGTCTTCATGGAAGAGCGTATCAGGGCTTTTGCATGGGTTACACTAAACAGGAGAATGGGCGGAAGTACCCGAAGGGCCCGGATGTCCTGCAGCGAAGCGGGGCAGGGAGACGGGCCGTGGGAAGGAGGGGCTTGACGGGCATGACGGCGCTGAACACGCTGTTCAACCTGGTTCTCGTGTTGTTTCTGGTCTTTCTCAACGCCTTTTTCGTCGCGACCGAGTTCGCCCTCGTCAGGGTTCGGGAATCCCGCATCGCCCAGCTTGTCTCCGAGGGGAACCAGCTGGCACGCACGGTAGAGAGCGTGATCGATCAGCTGGATGCCTACCTGTCCGCTTGTCAGCTGGGGATTACGCTGGCCTCGCTCGGGCTTGGCTGGGTGGGAGAACCGGCAGTCGCCCGCCTGTTTCAGCCGTTGTTCACCTATTTCAACATCGGAGAACCGTGGAATGGGACGATCTCCTTTCTCATCGCTTTTTCCATCATCACCTTTTTGCACATCGTCCTCGGCGAGCTTGCCCCCAAGTCACTGGCGATCCAGCGTTCCGAATGGATTTCCCTGCATGTGGCGAGGCCGATTCGCCTGTTCTACCGGGTGATGTACCCGTTCATCGCGTTTCTCAACTGGACGGCAGCCAAAATCCTGGGGCTGTTCGGGATCAAAGCGGACAGCCATGAAGAGGCGCATACGGAAGAAGAGATCCGCATTCTGGTCAGCGAAAGCCACAAGAGCGGCCTGATCGATCAGACAGAACTGATGCTGGTGGACAATATCTTTGACTTTTCGGAGACGATGGCCCGGGAGATCATGGTCCCCCGTACGGACATGATCGTCCTGAATCTGCGGGATCGCTTTGAACATAGCGTCAATCTGGTGAAAAACGGACGGTATACCCGCTATCCGGTGGTGGATGGCGATAAGGATCATGTCGTGGGTAGCCTGCATATCAAGGATTTGTTGACCCACGTGCTGCAGGGGGGAGAAGGAGGCCTGGAGGCGATCATGCGCCCGGTGCTGACCGTGCCGGAGACGATCTCCATCAGCAGGCTTCTGACGATGCTGCAAAAACAGCGCAACCAAATGGCCATCCTGATCGATGAGTATGGCGGAACCGCCGGCTTGGTCACGCTGGAAGACATCATGGAAGAGATCGTTGGCGATATCCAGGATGAGTTCGATGACGAACGGCCGGAGATCGAGCGGAAGGACGACACGTATTCCTTTGACGGGCGCGTTCTGCTGGAAGAGGTAAACGATTATCTCGGCATTTCCCTGGATGACCGGGAAGTGGATACGCTGGCAGGGTGGATCTACATGCAGATCGACCATCCGCCCAAAGTGGGCGATAAGGTACGGGCGGACGATCATGAATTTATCGTGGCCGAGGTGGATCATTTCCGGATCACGCGCGTGCAGGTGAGAAAAATGGCGGCGCAAACCGCCGATCCTTAACCTTTCCCGCAACCTTGCAGGGAGAGGTTTTTTATGTTAGAAAAACTTACATAATTTTCTCTTGTTCTTTTCTTTTCCCTTGTTTATAATGCCTACAACGGTACATTTATGTTAGATAATCTTACATATAAGAGAGGAAGTGGAGGGTTTGGTAGGTGCGCGTGTGATAAAAACATCGGTTGCCGTGCTGCTGTCCATTCTCACCGCGAGGATTTTCGAGCTGGGCACTCCCCATTTTGCCGGCATCATCGCGGTGCTGGCGGTTCAGCCCTCCATTTACCGTTCCCTGCGCCACGGCATCCAGCATATCATCAGCGCCGTGCTGGGCGCTGCGGTGGGAGCCTGCGCCCTCTTCGCCGTGGGGAACTCCTTTTGGGTGATGGGGATCGTGACGTTTCTGTTGATGACGCTGCATGTGAAGACGAAGCGAACGAATTCCCTCCTGGTATCCGTCGTAGTTGCCATCAACACCATGGGGACTTCGAGCCGCTTCTTCGGGGAATCGGCCCTGAATCAGATTGCGTTGGTCCTGATCGGGGTGGGATACGGCTCGCTGATCAATCTCTGCCGCAAGCCGATTCATCATGAGCGGGCGGCAGCGCTTTTCCGCCAATCGGAAGCGATGCTGCAATCGCTGCTGCATTATCTGCAGCTTGATCTGCTGAAGGGGACGGTTACCCCGTATGTACAGCTGCGTGATCAAATTGATCAGGTGCGGCAGTATATCGAGAAGGGGAAGGAACTGTCGGTGCTGATTATGGAGGATCATGCATTCGGGCAGATGCCGGCCAAACACATCCAGACGGCGTTTCGCACCTTTGAAAGCATGGTGGAGCGGATTCGGGATATCGCCAAGGAAATGCAGAAGATCCATGTGCGGGATGAAGAAACGCTCTTTGCGCAAAAAGCGCTGATCGCCGTTGCGCGCACTCAGGAGCGGGTGATGCGGGGGAAAAACCATCATTTGGCATGGTTGGAACGAATATTGGAAGACAGGAGGGCCTTCCTCCGGCAGCGGGCGGCGGGTTCTTCCGCTTTTGAGAGCAAGCTTGCCTTCCATAATCTGTACGGCTATCTGGGGGAATATGTGCAGCTGATGGCCGATTTGTGCGGGAAGATCAAGGGCGATTCCCTCGGCGTGGTCCGCATCGAACTTCCGGACCCCCGCCCGGTACGGATGTAGCGATGCCGGGCGGTTATTTTTGCGGGAAAAGAAATGTAAAGAATTTGCAACCGCTTTCTTTTACGTTCGTATAATACAATAAACAAAGAGGACAACTGTGGGAGGGGTAAATGTTGCAGGCCAGTACCGAAAAAGAAAAACGGCTGTTATTTGCATCGATTCGATTGATGATCTGCGTAGGCCATGCCGATGGATATATGGGAGAAAAGGAAGTCAACCGGATTTATCAGCTGGTGGAGGGGAAGCATTTCACCCTGCAGGAGAGGCGCATTTTGATGAGCGATCTGGACGACCCCAAATCGCCGGAATCGATTGTCCGCGGGATGAGCATGACGCCGACAGAGAAGCTGACCATCCTGCGCCAGCTGTATCAAATCGCGCTGATTGACCGGAAGCTGTCTCCAGCGGAAGAGCGGGAAATCAGACGGATCGCCTGCCTTCTGGATATCCCGGAGGAAAAGCAGCGGCAGGTGGAAGAATGGATCTATGAAGGAATCTCCTGGCGAAACCGCTGGGAGGAAATCGTCGGAGAATAGGCGAATGGCCTATTTCTCCGCTGCTGTCACGCACATACGATGACAGGGAAAGGTGATTTCTCTGGAGGGATTCGTGCGTGTACAAACTGATCAGCGTACCGAATAAGACGTATCATCACTGCGTCAACTGCCTGACCAAGGACGATGGCATCAAGCAGAAGGCGAAAATTTTCGCTGCCCTGGGAATATTGGCTGTGCCTGCCGACGATTATGAGTCGTTTTGCAAACTGATCGGCAACCGGAAGCACAAGGTGTCCGAAAATGTGACCGTCCGTCTTCATGCCGACGAGATTCCGTGGGGGGTCGAGTATATTGGAGCCCCGAGATACTGGAATCAAACCAGGGGGCAGGGGGTGAAGGTGGCGATCATCGATACGGGGATTTCCGCGAAACACCCTGACTTGACAGGTCGGGTAAAAGGGAGAGTCATCATCGCAGGCGGGGGGAAGGCAGGAAAGATCGGCGGCCATGGGACCCACGTCGCCGGCACGATTGCCGCCGTGGCCAACCAGAAAGGGATCGTAGGCGTAGCGCCGGATGTGGAATTGTACGACGTGCAGGCGTTCGGAGCGGACGGCAATGCCACGGTAGCCGATGTGGTGGCGGGAATCAACTGGGCGGTGGAGCAAAAGATGGATATCATCAATATGAGTTTTGGCGTGAGCGAAGACAATTACGCCATGCGCCAGGCGGTCAAACGGGCAGCCAGGGCGGGCATTGTGTTGGTCGCCTCTGCGGGCAACAACGGCGGGGCGCTGGAATATCCGGCCGCCTATCGGGAAGTCGTGGCGGTTGGCGCCGTGGACAAAGACAACCACCTGGCCTCCTTCAGTGCCCGCGGCCGCGGCCTCGATATGGTGGCGCCCGGCGTCGGGATCAAATCAACCTGGCCGGGGAACCGTTACCGCATCCTGGACGGCACATCGATGGCGGCAGCCCATGTCTCCGGGATGTACGCCCTGTCGCTTGCGGCCAAAAATCGCAGGATCATGCGCGGAATCGGCAAGAACTCCGGCGAACCGCGCAACCAACCGGCATCCTGATGGCGTTTCGTGCGAGTCAGCCGGCGAACAATCCGGCTGGCTATTTTTTTGCGGATGATGCTGCACAGATGAACCGTTGGGTCCTTTCCCGCTTTTTCTGGTAGAATAAAGGGGAAGCAGGTGAGGAGGAGGAAACGATGCAGCGAGTCTTGGTAACAAACGATGACGGCATAGAAGCGCAGGGCATCCGCCGCCTGGTGGAAGCGCTTCTCGCTCTGGAGGATACAGAGGTATTTGTGGTCGCCCCGGCCGAAGAGAAAAGCGGGGTGGGACACGGCGTCACCTATCGTGAAGCGCTTGCGCCCGTCCCGCATTCCTTTTATGGACTGCCGGTAAAAGCGTGGGCGATCAACGGCAACCCCGCCGACTGTGTGAAAGCGGCCTATCATCTGCTGTTTATGCAGGAGAAGAAGCCGGATATCGTCTTTTCCGGCATTAATGTGGGAGCCAACCTTGGCAGGGACGTGTACTATTCCGGCACATGCAGCGGCGCGCGGGAAGCGGTTCTGCACGGCATTCCGGGCATCGCGCTTTCCTATGACAATTGGGAGGACCAGGAGAATTACGGGGATGTCACCCGGATCGTCCAGCCGCTGTTGGATCGGTTTCTCACCCGGGCCAAAGCGGGCGATCTTCCCGCCGAGGTGTTCTGGAATGTCAATCTCCCCCATCGCCAAGCGGATGAGATCAAAGGAATCGCTCCGGCTGTGCTCTCCTTGTACCACTATCGCGATTTGTACAACCGGGAAGCGGAGGGGTACTGGCTCACCCGCCACTACCCGCAGGATTTCACCCACCGGGAGGAAGACGATTACCGTCTGCTCAAGGACGGATATATCACGATCACGCCCGTACATATCGATGCCACCGACCGTTCCGTGCTGCCCCGGATCAACGACTGGTTCGCACCAGCCACCTAGCGGGAAGGAGGGGAGAGAAGATGACAGAGCCGTTTCGGCCGAGGATCACCCCGGATCCTTCGCTAGCCTCGCCGACGGAAGCGACGATGGGGGATGTGTTAAACGAAGGGGAGTATGCCGATCTCTACCATCTGGCGCAAGCGGAAGGGCTGCCGTATTTCGCCCGCTTGAACGGAGCGGGCGACGTCGAGCTGTACCTGGTGTTTGAAAGCATCGACGCGTTCAGCGAAGCGACGCGGGACGCCGTATCCATCGAATTCAAAACCTACCGGCAGAAGCTGCTCGCGGTGATCTGGACGCTGTCCGATCCCCAGGAACCGCTGGGGTTTCCCCTGGCGTTTGACATCGGGAAAGCGGAGGATCGCTTCATGGCGCTGCGCATGCTGGAACAGGAGCATACGCCCATTCATTACCTGGGCTTTCATGACGGAAACTTGATCCACATCTATTCCGAAGCCGTCACGTTCTCCCACCGGGAGCGCGAACGGGGAGAAGAACTGATCCGCCGCCTGTTTGAGGGAGAATGGGAGACGGAGGCGGAACCGGCGGCAGAAGAGGTGAAAGAGGCGGAGATCGCCACCGTTCCGGCGGATGTGCTGTCTGACACCATCCTGCGGGAGAAGGGGACCGCCTACCACTTCGCTTTTGACAGGATGCGGGAACGATACGGCGAGGAGGAAGCGCAGCATCTGCTGATGAGCACCCTGCACCAGGCGATGCTGGTGATCCGGCGCCATGCCAGAAGCGAGGTGCGGGAAAGCCGCTTCACCATCTGGGCGGGGGAGAAGGAAAAAAGCCTGCTGCTGATGGTGACCCCCGATCTCTCTTCCTTGTTTGAAGTGATCCATATGTCGGCGGATGAAGCCAATCCGTTCTCCCGGTTTTTGCTGGCACTTCCCGACTACAGGGAAACAACGGAAGAGGCTCCGCTTGCCGTGGGCGCGTATCCGATCTTGCGCTATGAGGCGGGACAGCTGTTTCATCTGGAACTGAGCGAAGCGACGCAGGAGCGGCTGGCGCGCTTGTACGAAGCCGAGGCGGGGAATCAGGAGAAGGCGAATCCTTACCGCTAAGCCGCTTGACTGCTTTCTGCCACAAGTGGAGATGTAACCAAGGCTCATCCGGTTGGTGGGCCGTTTTTTGATGGAGGGATAAGCATGCGTCTGTTCGTGGCACTGGACCTTCCCGAGGAGGTTGCCGCCTATCTTGACCGGCTCCAGCAGCGCGTGAAGCGGGAGATCCGCGCAGACCGCTGGCAGCCGATCCGCAATTTGCATCTGACGCTTCATTTTTTGGGGGAGGTGGAGGAATCTCTTCTTCCTGCCATTTGCCAGGATATGGAGATGATCAGCGCCATTCTCCCCCCGTTCTGGCTGGCTCCCGGCCGGTTCGGAGCGTTTCCCCATGCTGGTAAACCGCGTGTGCTCTGGATCGGACTAGAGGGGGAACGGGAGGCGCTGAAGCAGCTTCATTTGCTGTTGGGCAAACGGTTACAGCGCCACCCTGGGCTGACCATCGATCGCAAGCCATACCAGCCCCACATCACGCTGGCGCGCGGCCCCCAGCCGGCGGGACAGCCGCTCCCGCTTGATGAATGGGATCGCCGCCTGCTGACGGAACCTGCGCCGCGCTGGCAGGTGAAACAAGTCCATCTGTACCGCTCCGAACTTCGCCCGGAAGGCGCCGTCCATACAATCCTGCATTCCAGCGCGTTTTCCGGCCCGGAATCTGTCACGTAGGTAGCAAGTAATCGCCGCTCCTGAATAAACTGGTAACAAAGCGAGGTTTCAAGACGGACACAAACCGGGTAAGGAAATGGTACGATGTCATTTTGCCGGAAAGCGGTGGGAATTCAATGAGTGAGTTTACTACCGGAATCTTGTATCCGCGAAAATACGAGCCCAGTGTGCTGAAGATGCTGCCCCAATCCCGGCAGCCTTATTTTCATCAGAATGTCAACGATCACTGGAACGCCTTTTTCCTGGAGGACGAATGGTTGGAGCGCGCCGACACCCTCCGGTTCCTGCTGCAGCTCTCCGCGCAGCCGGTGCCGCTTCTCTGGTTTCACGACGCGGAAGAGAGCGGCTGGGGATTTCGCTTGTTTGACGGCGGCATGGAGGTCTCCTCGGCGACGATCCCGTATTCGCTGGATATCGAGATGACCGAGGCCGAATTCGCCCGCCGTTTTCCGGCCGTGCAGTCGATCGACGAGATCAGCGAACAGGAAGAACTGCGCAGAGCTTATGACGAGATTTTGGAACAGGTGGTCCGTTCCGTCCAGTTTCGCCAGGAATTGTCCAAAGGAATCGCCCGTTTCCGTCACCAGTGTTTCTCCCGTTTCGTTTCCGCCAAGCAGGCCCAGCAGCTGCGCTCCTTGTTTGACATCAATCTGCTGGCGGATTTCGATGAGGAATCGGGAAGTTCCATCCTGTACGATTCGGTTGATCTGTTCAAGGAGATCCTGGGCATCGAGGAGATGATCTGGGTCAACTACACCTATCTCGCCAGTGGCGGCGCAAACTAAACAAACACGATCGCAGGGATCGTGTTTGTTTTGCTGTCGGGTATGGTTACCCGCGGCTGCGAAACAGATAGAGCGCGAAGCCAAGGGTATCCCGGCCCCATTTCAAATAGGTGCGGCGCCAGGTACGGATGCGGGCCAGCATCGCGGGGCAGTCCGGGTCTTCGGGATGCTCGTAGCAGTAGTTTTCGATCGACATGGAATACAGCCACTCGTATTCGTCCCAATCGTCGTCGCTGGAGACAATCGACCACAAGGGGATCAGGCCCAGGTCTTCCCCCGCTTTGACGTTCTCTTCATGGGTGTGCAGATCCGATTCTGTCGTGCCGAGCGCCAGCAGATAATCCTGGGAGGGCTTTTGCTTCCAGTAGCCTGCGCCAATCAGGATGTATCCGCCTTGTTTGACGCACTTTTTCAAGGCGCTGAGCGCTTCGCTTACGCCGCCGAGCGCATGGGTGGAGCCGATGCAGATGCCTAACGCATATTCGCGGTTGGCCAGGGAGTCGATCGCCTGCTTGGCATCCTGGTTCACAAAGGTGAGGTGCCCCTCCGGTATGCGGCCGGAGGCTCTTCGTTTGGCCTCTTCAATCGCTCCCGCATCGTATTCGATCGCCGTCGCCTTTACCTGATACTGCTCAATCAGCCGAATCAACAGTTCGCACTTGCCCGCCCCGGCGTCCACGACCCGATCTCCGGGGGAAAGCGTCAGGAATTGCAGCGCTTTCATCAGCTTGGCCTCGTTGATCGGGTTGCTGAAGACGTGGTTTCGGTAGGCGATTGCCGAAAATTTGTTTCGATCCATGGATTTCACCTTCCTTGTCTATGTAAATAAGGATACCAGTACGACAAGGGCCAGGCTAGCACCAAAACTGACAAACACATTGCGAAACAGCATCATCGTCCCTACGCAGACCGCGCTGGCGATCAGAAAAAGCGGCTGCCAGACGAGCGTCCCTCCCTGCACGAAAATGGAAGGAAAGATCAGCCCCGCGAAGATGCCGATGGGGATAAACGTCAAGCCGTTTTTCAAGCGCGGGGAAAAGAAGTTGTCGGGCAGGCGCAGAAACGCGCGGCGCGCCAGATAGGTAACAGCGGTTCCTCCCGCATAAAGCAGCAGCATGTCCAGCGTGGTCATGCAGTTTCAACCTCCTTGAGTGCGGGTCCTTCTTCCGATGTCTGCTTGCGCTTCTCCGGAAGGAAATAGCCGATGGCAAAGGCAAGCAAACCTGCCGCCAGCAGATGCAGCCCCGTCGGGAGAACGAGCGCGAGTCCCGTGGCGAGGAGTCCGCAAAGCAGAAAAACGATGATCCGTTGAAGCGAGTACAGCTGATAGTAAGCCAAAGCCAGAAACATGGCGGTGAAGCTGAAGCCGAGGCCCAGGGAAGCGGGATCGGGGATCCATTGGCCGGCAACGGTGCCGATCCAGGTCCCTCCGCACCAGGCGATGTACAGCGAGAGGCTGACGCCGACGATATAGGGAACATCGCTGGGATGGCTGCGGAAGCGGTTGAGGGTGATGGCGTACTGCTCATCCGTCAGGAAAAAGGCGAGCGTATTCACCTGCGTCAGGCTGAACGACTGATAATAGGGCGCCATGGACAAGCCCATCAAAAAATGGCGGGAATTCAGCAAAAAGATGGCCAGCACGATCGCCCAGAGATTGGCATGCTCCCCCAGCATGGAGAGCGCGGTAAACTGGGCAGCCCCGGCATAGACGGTAAGCGACATCAACACGCTTTGCCAGGCGGACAGGCCCGTTTGCAGCGACAGCAGACCAAAGATCGCCCCGAACAGAATAATGCTGACCGTAATGGGGAGAGCATCCAGGATACCTTGGCGCAATGTGTGGTACGAAGTGGATTTCATCGGGACAGCTCCTTTCGCAATACCTCGGAGAGGATCGACATGCCTTGTTCAATAAGGGAAGAGGATTCATGGGTATAACACAGGCGGATAAAGCGCTGCTCCGCTTCCCGCAGGAGAAACATGTCCCCGCAGGTAATGGAGACGCCTCGGGCCTGACAAGCCTTCATAAAGGAACGCGCATGGATCTCTTCCGGCAGCGATACCCAGTAGTAAAACCCGCCGGAAGGTTTCTCGTAGGAGATACCCAGTTCCTTCAAACGGGCCAGGTGCATCTCCATCGCCCGGGCCTGTTCCCGGTACAAGGAGCGCACATGGGCGAGATGCGGTGCCAGACGCTGATCCCGCAGATACTCGGCCAGCGCCACCTGCCCCAATGTATTGGTGGTAATCGACAATTCCTTGAACCGGCTCAGCATCCGGATGATCGGACGGGTGGCGGCGATCCAGCCGATGCGCAGCCCGGGGAAAAGAATCTTGGAAAAGGTATTCAGGTAAATCACCCGCCCGCTGTCATCCAGCTGTTTCAGCGGGGGAGGCGCTTCTTCTTCCAGATGGAGATGGCGGTACGCGTCATCTTCCACAATCGGGAGCTGGTATTTTTCGCTGATGGACAAGAGCTGCTTTCTTCTCTCCAGCGAAAGGGTGGCTCCCGTCGGATTGTGAAAGGTGGGAACGGTGTAGAGAAAGCGCGGCCGATACCGGGCAAGCACGGACTCCAGCACATGGGTATCCATGCCGTGCGCGTCCATCGGGATCGGGATGATCCGCATGCCCAGCGATTGGAACAATTGCAGGGACCCGAAATAGGTAGGCATCTCCGTCACGACCGCATCGCCCGGCCGCGCCAGCAGTCTGGCGATGAGATAAAGCCCCTCCTGCGACCCGCTCGTGATCAGCACCTGTTCCGGGGAAGAGACCTGTTCGACGTCCATCCATTTGACGATCTGCTCCCGCAGCGGCGGATATCCCTGAACAGCAGTGAAATAGTAGGAATCGAGCCGCTCCGAGGTGGCACGCAGGTACTCGGCGAAACCGGACGTCTTGACCGTATGCTTGCCGCCTTCCCCGTGGGCGAAGTTAAACGAATCGGGATGATGGACAAAGACCGACAACAGATCGGCCATATGGGAAGGATAGTCGATCAGCGTCTCCAACTGTTGACCCCCTTGCCAGTCGATCCGGGGCAGGGAAGAAGCGGGAGGCAGCGGCTGTACGTAACGGCCGCTGCCCATCCGGCCGGCGATGAAACCTTCCGCCTCAAGCTCATCATACGCTCGCACGACGGTGTTGCGGCTCACCCCAAGCTCTTCGGCCAATTTCCGTTCCGGAGGCATATGGGAGCCAATCGGCCGCTCGCCGCTTAATATCTGATAGCGCAATTGATGGTACACTTTGTGATAAATCGGTCTGCGTCCCATAATTTCGCCTCTTTATCGCAGCATGGTTTTTTATCAATATACGATGCGGGTGCCATTTTTAAAAGAGCCAATTTGGCGGTAAAAAAAAAGCCAAGACCGGTTTTGGGAAAAAACCGGTCTCCTGATCGCTTGCTTACACATCCCGCAGATCCCCCAGCGCGATGCCTTCTTCCACGGCAAACTCAAAGTCCTCGATATCATAAAACTGGATGGGAATCATGTACTCCAGCATCCGATCCTGCCAATCGGGCTGATCGGTCAGCAGAGGCGCTTCAAAATGCATGGCGGTCAGCATCTGTTCCGTTTCTATCGGATCGAACAATTCGCCCCACATGGCGTTGTCATCCACTTTGACGATCGTCAGGGTTACGCCGTTTTGAAAAGGGAAGGTGACGGTGGACATCGGCGCCACCAGATGTTTCTCCATTTTCTTCCTTTTAAACGGATCGCGGAAAAACTGGATCATCTGCTCGATGACCAGACGTACATGTTTATCATCTTCCGGGTTCTGCATGATCGGTTCGGGAAGGTGAACCAGTTCATCCAGTTCGTAGATTGTCGAAACCGGGATAAGGTATTCCACGGGACATGCGGGGGTCATCAGTTCCCCATAGATGGCCAGCATGACGGCTTCGATCACGAATTGTTTTGGCATTTCGACAACCCTCCTCGTTACCATCATACTGAAATCGCTTGTCAACAACAACCCTCCCCGACAGGGCGGTAGCGGAATGGACCATCTGCCCGCATTGAAGCGGCGAAAACAGAAAAACCGGCCGGGGCCGGTTGTACGAACTGTATCGTTGCCTGCGCGGTGAAGCATTGACGGCAGGGGTGCGAAGAAGGCAGGGCGGCGCGGCCTCCCTATTCAATGGACATCGTGCGATCCGTGCGGGTAAACCAGCGGAACGGATTGAGCGACCAGCGCGGCTGATGCTTCTCGTATCGCTGCTTGCGGCGGGTGAGCCGCTGATGCATCAAATCCATTTCAAAGGTAACCCGTCTCATCTCCAGACGCAGCGACTCCTGCATCTCCTCGATATCGGCGATCTTTTGCAGGATGGTGCTTTGCAGCTGGTTCATGGCGGATAGCTGGGCGATCTCTTTCTGGAATTGGAACAGTGTCTCCTGTACGGTCATCTCCATTTCGTGAAGGGCGGTCTGCAGCCCGTGCCTGTCCAGTCCGGCTGCCGCGTCATGCTCATCACCGGCGGCAATCTCTCGGGCGGAGAGGATCTCTGCCGGCAGCTTGCCTTCTTCCACCAACTGGCGCTGGATGTCCCGCAGCGAGGCGTTGCCGGCGTCTTTCCGTTCCTTTACCTCTTTTAGCAGCGCAAAGCCGACTTCGCTGATCAAATAATGCCCCTGGGGATTCTTCACCCGTTCCTGTTCCGGCACGAACATGTCCAGCCAGTTGCGCAGCGTGCGGACATGCACATCGAGACGATCGGCCACTTCCTTGGAAGCCATCCATACTTGTACATCCATCCCAATCACTCCTTGCGAGAGTCCTGTGAGAGTTTGAATTACGCCCATTATAGCACCAATTTTTCCCGGTAATGGAAAATCGACAAAGGTTCTGAAAAGTAGTGGTGATTCGGGCAATCCGGACAGATTGACCGCATTTTGTCAAATCATGCGGAAGAGGGGGAAACGCTGCAGCTTGCCGTGCCCCCTGGAGAGATTCCGGGTCAATGGGGGTTACCGGCCAAGGAGATTCGTTCTCATATCGATGGCAGGGGGCGCGTAGAATGGGAAGGAAAGCTGTCCCATTCACGGGAAGGAAATGAGGGCTTGAAGCGTGGAGTTGCTGCATGCATCATCGCTGATACTGTTTGGTGCGGTCCTGTCGGCGAGCGGAGTGGGAGGGCTTCTGATCTGCCTGCGCAGAAGCTGGTCGCAGCATGCGCTTGCCATGATGATCGGTGCGGGGGGCGGGATGCTGTTCGCCATCACGGTGTTGGATCTGCTGCCGCACAGCATCGGGAACGAACGGGGATCGTTCGTGCCGCTGATCCTGGTGGGGTTCGCCTCCCTCCTGATGATGGAGCTGCTGCAGGGAAACGGGATGAGACAGGGAGCCGACGGGCTGCTCGGCGTCTACCTGGGGATGTTCACCCATGCCTTTATGGAAGGCATGTCGCTGTTGGCCAGCTACCGGGTGGATGTGCAGTTGGGGCTCTCCCTCCTGTTGGCGCTGCTGGTGCACAAGGTTCCGGAAGGCATTACCCTGGCATCGCTCATATTGGCTGCCACGCGCAGCAGATGGCTGGCGCTTCTTGGTTCCGGGTCGCTCGGTCTCGCCACGCTGTTCGGGGGAGTGGTCATGCTGCTGGGGGCCGGCTGGTTGTCGCCCCGCTGGTCTCATGCTGTCCTGGCCCTTGCCACCGGTGTCTTTCTTTATGTGTCGGCGAGCCATCTTGTTCCCTTTGTCCGCAGCAGCGGCCGGATTCAAGCCGGACTCTGTTTTTTTGCCGCGATGCTGGTATACTTGCTCCTCTCTCTCTTCGGTTACACCGGCGTTCATTCCCATGCATAGGACCGGCCTCCTTGTCCCATGCTATGAACAAACTGTGCAATCCAAGGAAAAGGAGTCGATCGGCATGGGTCAACCGCTTTTTGAAAAAAGGGAGCCGTTACATATGCAGGCTGAGCTGCCGACCGAAGGAACGCCGCTCAATCCGGTGGAGGAGGCGTGGGCGTTCGATCACCATGCGGCGGCGGCTCCAGATGACAAGCTGGCAGACAGCATGCAGCAGGGAGAGTAAGCGGATTCCCCTTTTTCTGACCAATTCCCCGTGCTTGTCCTCGTAAGATGACGGAAGATCGGTTATAATGGCAGGGGAGAATAATGGAAAAGGGGTAGAAACCAATGGAAACCTTGTTAAAAGGAAAAAATATTCTCATCATGGGCGTAGCCAACCACCGCAGCATTGCATGGGGAATCGCCCAATCCCTCTCGAAAGCGGGCGCCAACCTGCTCTTCACGTATCAGGGGGAGAGACTGCGCGAAAACGTGGCCGAACTGGCTGCGACCTTGAACCAGCCGGAAACCATCCTGATCAATTGCGATGTGACCAAGGATGAAGAGGTTGCCGCCGCCTTCGCCCAAATCAAGGAAAAAGTGGGCGTGCTGCACGGCGTGGCACACTGCATCGCCTTCGCCAAGACGGAAGAGCTGGAAGGGGAATTCATCAACACCTCCCGTGACGGCTATGCGCTGGCGCAGGATATCAGCGCCTACTCGCTGGTGGCTGTTGCACGCGAAGCCCGTCCGCTGATGACAGAAGGCGGCAGCATTGTGACGCTGACCTACCTCGGCGGAGAGCGGGTTGTCCCCAACTACAACGTGATGGGCGTTGCCAAGGCGGCGCTTGATGCCTGCGTCCGCTATCTGGCGAGCGATCTGGGCAAAGAGAACATTCGCGTAAACGCCATCTCCGCCGGACCGATCCGCACCCTGGCGGCAAAAGGCGTGCGCAATTTCAACTCGATCCTGAAGGAAATCGAAGAGAAAGCGCCGCTTCGCCGGACCGTGGATCAATCCGACGTGGGGGATACGGCCCTTTTCCTGTTCAGCCATCTCTCCCGCGGCATTACCGGGGAAATTCTTCACGTGGACGCAGGCTACAGCATCATGGGCCGCTAAGCGGGAAGCCACGCATAATAGGCTCCTTTCCGGGCACGTTAGAAAAAAACGGTCTGGAAAGGAGCCTTGCTTATGTATCCGATCATTACGTCGTATGACGAATTGTTGTACTATTTGGGGCGTCCCAACGACATGATGCCACCGCTGGCTTCAGAAGAAGGGGCGTCAGCGGCCCATCTCGCCGATGAAGCGGGAGATGCGGGTCGTTCTGCCGAAGCGCTCCCGGGGGATGCCGATAAATAACTGGCGGCGGGCCCGGGTAATGGCGACGTACATCAAGCGGCGTTCTTCCTCCAGGGCCTTCGCGCTGCCGCTGCGCAGCTCCTCCAGGGCAAATTCGTGCGGAAGCGCCCCCTCCACCAGATCGGGGAGGAAAACGGTATCGAATTCCAAGCCTTTCGCGCGGTGGATACTCATCACCTGCACACTTTCTCCAAGCGCTGGCGCACTTGTGCGCCGCGCTTTTTCTTTGTCCGTCATCGCCGCCACATGGGCGAGAAAGCCGGGGATGGTGGCATGGCGCTTGGCCGCAGCGAGCAGCTGCTGCAGATCATCGCTCGTCCGGGTGCGGGTCTGGCCGGCTCCCTCCCTGGACCGCTTTTTGACATAGTCGCGCAGCCTGCCGTCTTCATAGATCAGCTCCAAGGCCTGGGCGGGCGAGCAGGAGGGCACGGCAGCCAGGATCTCGCCCACCTTTTGCAGGTGTTGGCGCTGGTATCCCTTCAGGCCGGGAAGACGGGGAAGCACAGCGAGCAGCGGCTTATCATCCAGGATCGATTGGCTGCGCAGCGCATTCCACTGCTCATGGGCCAGGTAAAGGGTGGGCATGATCTCCCGCATGGCCCCCGCGTCGTCGGGATTGAGCGCAAGGCGGAGGTAGCCAAGGGCCCAACGAACGGCCTGCTTTTCGTAAAAAGGCTCATCCTCGTGGATAAACCGGAACGGAATATCAGCTTCCATCATGCGTTCCAGGATGGGCCGCGCCGATTCACTGGTGCGGAAAAGGACGGCAAACTGGCTGAGGGAAGCGCCGGACGCCCGCTGGTGAAGAATCTCGTCAACCATGCGGGACGCCTGCTCTTCTTCATCGGCCGGGTAAAACAGAAAGCTTTCCCCCTCGTCGGTATGAAACGATTTCAGCTCCTTTTTCCAGCGGGCACGGTTGTTGCCGATCAAGGAGTAGCCGAGCCCCACGATGGTGGAACGGGAACGGAAGTTGACTTCCAGCGTAATGGTCTTCGCATCCGGATAATCCTTCGTAAAGCCGAGGATATATGCCGGACTGCTGCCGCGAAAGCCGTAAATCGACTGATCGTCATCCCCGACCACGCACAGGTTGTTCTGGGGGGCGGCCAGCAGTTTGATGGTTTCGTACTGGACGCGGTTGATATCTTGAAACTCGTCGATCATCACATACCGGATCCGCTCCTGATACCGGCGCCGTACCTCCTCCTCCCGCAGCAGCAGCTCATAGCAGCCGCACAGCATGTCGTCAAAGTCAAACCAGCCGTGGTGGCGCTTCGCTTCCTCATAGTGCGGATAGAGAAGGCGGGCCCGCTCTTCTTCATCGCTGGCGAACGGAAGGGAGGAGAGGTCGGCAGGCAGGAGATACTCGTTTTTCCAGCGGCTGATGATGGCAAGCACCTCCTCCAACTCCGCCTCCTTCATGTCAGGCTGCTGGGCCTGGTGAAGCGCGCCCGTCTCCAGCAGCAGGCGTCGTTTCTGCCAGTTCTGCTTCAGGAGGCGATGCGGAGCCCACCGCTGCGGCTGATGGTGGGTGAGGATCCGGTAAAAGATGCTGTGAAAGGTGCCGCTGACAAGCGCCTGCGCCTGCTGCCGGGATAGCTGGGCGGAAAGCCGCTGCTTCAGCTCTTCCGCCGCTTTGGTGGTGAAGGTGACCACCATGATGGTACGGGGATCCACGCCCTGTTCCCCGATCAGGTGGGCGCAGCGCGCGGTCATCACCCTGGTTTTGCCGCTGCCCGCCCCGGCCAGGATGAGCAGAGGCCCTTCCGTCGTATGGACCGCCCGCTGCTGCTCGGGGTGCAGGCAATCATCGTTCCGGCCGGTCCAGGCGGGGATCATCCGCTTGGGGTTCAAGCGTTCCCGGTATCCCGGTCGGGGCATGGCCGATTCTGCCATGGTCTGGCTGATCGGGCGGCGCTGGGGAAGCCGGAATGATCCCAACTCCACCGCTGCCGCCGCTTCTTCTGAAGGGAGGGAAGAAACGGTGTGGACGGCTTCTGCCGTTTCCGACGGCTGCTCGGCTCCCTGCAAGGGGCAGTGAGTGACGGTCGTGTGGAGAAAATAGGGATCGGCGCTGATGCCGGCGATGAGGGTGAGCGCGTCCCCGCATCCGGGGCAGCGAATCTTCCCTTGGGCCGCCAGCAGACGCCAAGCGGGGATGCGTTCGTATGTATCCGCGTGCAGCAGGATGGTTTCACCGTTGATGACTGCGAACTTCATGGCACACCTCGTACAAAACGTCCCTTCTATCCTATCAGAATCAGCGGCAGAAGCAAGGGCTTGACGGGGGATTTTCTCCCATTTGGAAAGCAGGCGGATGGCGTGCATGAAGACGATGGCGGCGTCCCGTGACTGCCCGATTTTCTCCGACCTAAATCGTAATTATTATGATTTATATTGACTTGTGGCGGACAGTGGAGTAGGCTTGAAAATGATAAATAAGAATAATTACGATTTGAACAGGAGGAGCAGAAGATGGAGACAACAGAAAAAAAGGTACCGGTTACCGTCTTGAGCGGTTATCTTGGTTCCGGCAAGACCACGATTCTGAACCATGTGTTGAACAATCGGGAGGGTTTGAAGGTTGCCGTCATCGTGAACGACCTGAGCGAAGTGAACATCGACGCCGATTTGATCAAGCAGGGCGGCGGTGTCTCCCGGACGGAAGAAAAAGTGGTGGAAATGTCCAATGGATGCATTTGCTGCACCCTGCGTGAAGATTTGCTGAAGGAAGTGGAACGGCTCGTAAACGAAGGGAACATTGACTATATCCTGATCGAGTCAACCGGAATCGGAGAGCCTGTCCCCGTGGCGCAAACATTTACATACGTGGATGAACAAAACGGCATCAACCTGTCCGCCATCTGCCGATTGGATACCATGGTAACGGTCGTGGATGCCTATCGATTCTGGCATGACTTCTCATCGGGGGAGAGTCTCCTGGAACGTAACCAGGCTGTCGATGAAGGGGACACAAGGGAAGTGGTTGATCTGCTGATTGACCAGATTGAGTTTTGTGACGTTCTCATCCTGAACAAGTGCGATCTGGTGGCGGAAGAGGAACTTGCCGAGTTGGAAAGAGTGCTGCGGAAGCTGCAGCCAACCGCCAGGTTTATCCGGACAAGTCACGGAAAGATTGATCCGAAGCAGATTTTGAACACCCATTTATTCGACTTTGAAAAAGCGAGCCAATCTGCAGGATGGCTGCAGGAACTGCAAAAAGCGCATCATACGCCGGAGACGGAAGAATACGGAATCTCGTCTTTCGTCTATCGCCGCCGCAAGCCCTTTCATCCCGCAAGGCTGCACCGTTGGCTTGAACAATGGCCGGAGAGCGTGGTAAGAGCCAAAGGCTTTCTCTGGATTGCCACGCGAAACGATTGGATCATAACGCTCAGCCAAGCGGGGCCATCCATTCAAATCGGCGCCTCCGGATATTGGATCGCTGCACTGCCGGAAGAGGAGAAGCGGCTTGCATTGGCGCAATACCCGGATTGTCTGGAAAACTGGGATGCGCAGTATGGCGACCGCATCAATGAGCTGGTCTTTATCGGCATCGACATGGATAAGGAGGAGATCATTCGTTCATTGGATGCGTGTCTGTTGTCGGAGGCGGAAATGCAGGCGAATTGGTCTGCCTTTGCTGACCCGCTGCCCACCGGTGAAGCCACCGTGGAGACGCTCGAAGCGTGATCGCAAGAGAGTTACACTGAGTGAAAATGGTCATCAGTGAAGCGCACAAGGGACATCGAGCGGCAACAGAAACCGTGATGGTTGGTTCCACTTGGCAACGGTAATGCGAAATGTTAACTCTCCGTTTTCTTCAGCGAATAAGAGAGACGAAACAATGAAAGTCAAATAAAGTCTGTGCTAAAACAAGGCACAATGCAGATTTCCTTCTTTCAGTGGTTGACTGGACAACTCACACAATAGAGGAATATCTGCGTTTTTTCAATGTCTAGCACGGTTCATGGGATGAATTATAGTAAGTTATGTTAGGAAAAACAAGTTTAATTAAAAAGCTGTCAATCGTCTGAGAAAATGTCACCTTAACTCGTCCGAGAAAATGTCACTTTCGAAGTAGTTTTTGAGCCACCGTCAGGTGGCTTGGACTGTCGTTGATTTTGTGTTATTCTGAAGTTGGTTTTGGTTCCATGGTTTTCTCCATGGATGGTTGGCGGCAGGTTTGCGTGGCAACGCAGGCTCCGCCTTTTTTGTTTCGACGATCTTGCGCTTGGGTTTTTCTATCGCCCTCAGCTGTAGCGGCTGACCTTGGTGCCACAAGAACACTTCGCCGTCAAGCGTCTGCCGCACTTCAACGGTCATTCTGGCGTCGAATCGGAATGGAGCAGGCTTGGCAAGTGTGTAGACGGTTCCGTTATACGAGAGAGTGTTACCGGGCCCCAGTTGCCGGTACTCCCGAATCGTGAAGACATGGTTCAGGTTGACGGAAGGATCGAGCGGTACGTAAGCCGATTCCACCTCCTTCGGCGCAACGGCGAATTTGCGATTATGCTTTTCCAGCAGCTTGGGTAGCGCCGCATTCGCTTCCTCAATCGTCGTGACGCCAAGCAGCCTTAGCTCGATAACCAGGCGATCCTGGAACGTCACCCACAGTCGCTCCACGCGTCCCTTGGCTTGCGGTGTGATGGCCTTGATGTGCTCGATCTGAAGCTCCGCCATCGCTTTACCGAAGTGGGAGAGAGGTTTCGTCTCGCCCGCCAGTTCTTGCTCCACGGTCAGCTTCTCGTTTGGCGAACGGAAGATGGTGTGTCGATCACTGTACAGGCCAAGCGGCACGCCGTACTTCCGGATCCCCTGCTGCATAACCAGACAGTAGCCTTCTCGACATTCCGTGGGTCGGAACACGGCGCCGACAACGGTGCCGGTCGCATCGTCAATGGCAGCATGCAGCGTGAAGGCGGGCGCCCGATCCTCCAGCCAGGCGTATGAGGTTGCATCAATCTGCCAGAGCATCCCGGCTTGCGGTTTACGCTGGCGTGGCTGATGGGTCTTGTTGCGCCGCCGCTGCTTGGCTTGTTTGATCCCTTTCTCCAGCAGAATGCGCCGCACGCTGGATGGACTGAGTTGGATGGATTCGTGTTTCTCAAGAAGCTCCGCAAAGTGGCAGTTGTTGCTGCCTTGGTACTTCGTCAGGTATAGCGCTGCCGTCCGTTCCTTCACCTCGTCCGTTAAGGCGTGTTTCGGCTTTCTCCCCAGGTTGCGATGTACCATCGCCTGCCCTCCCTCTTCCTGATATTTCTTCTTTAGCCGAATCACTTGCCGTGTTGTCAGTCCGAGTACCGTTGCTCCTTCCTGATTCGTCATTCGTCCGTCAAGAATCTTCTCCACTACAAGTACCTTCTTCAGTTCTGCTCTGGTCAATGTCACTGTCTCCTGTCCCATGGTGACATTATCTCAGAATACTTATACAGTGACATTATCACAGCACAACAACACCAAAGTTTAATTAAAAAGCTTGTTATTGCTTAGCATTGTTGATATTATATAATATTTACATTTTTACCTATTCAAATGTAATTTGATGTGTTATCCTGGTTTTAGAATAAGGGTAACAGGTGATATCTATGATGCAACAAGAGAAGAAATACACTGTTCTTGACTTGTTTTGTGGTGCTGGAGGCATGTCGGAGGGATTCATTCAAGCAGGTTTTCTTGTGCCTTTTGCAAGTGACTATAGCAAAGAAGCAAAAGAAACCTATACTCATAGGCATAATCAATTAGGATATGAATTGAATTTTTTTGATGATGATATTGTTAAACTCTCTAAAAAATCGCTCTTATTAGACTTTTTGAACGGTACCGATGTTGATGTGGTTGTTGGTGGCCCGCCTTGTCAAGGATTTAGTCTTACAGGAAGAAGAGATGAAGATGACCCTCGAAATCTGTTATTTATGGAGTTTTTGAAAATCATAAAAATAATTAGACCCAAATATTTTGTGATGGAAAATGTAGAAGGAATATTATCGTATCGTCTAAAAAATATAAAGGGAATTTCTGGGGCAATCTATGAAAATATGCTGGTTCCTGACGTTATCCAACAAGAATCCTTTAAAATGGGGTACCGAGTTCGTTATCAGTTATTGAATGCAAAGGACTATGGTGTGCCACAGAACAGACCGCGAGTCATTTTTTTGGGAAATCTACTCGAAAAACGAGGGAGAAGAGTTCAAGATAAAGTACCACAACCAAACTTTCCAGAAAAAAAAGGCAAAATCGTTACTGTACAAGAAGCCATCTCTGACTTAAGTTTCTTGCTTAATGGGCAAGTTTCAGAAAAATATGCAATAAATTGTAATATTACGGAATATCAGTTAATGTTAAGGAATGGATTGACACCAGATATTAATGGAAAAACTATAAAGGCAAACGTTCTAAAAAATCATCAAGCTTCAAAACACCAAAAAAAGACCGTTGAAAGATTTAAAAAGTTACAACCAGGAGAAAGTATTGGAGAGTTGTTAGAGCGTTTAGAATCAGAGGAATACAAATACTTTTATACAAAAAAGTACAGATGCTCAAAACTAAATAAGGACTCTATTTCACCGACTGTATTGACGCTTCCTGACGATATTGTTCATTATGATGAAAATAATCCTAGGATATTAACTGTAAGAGAATTTGCAAGGTTACAATCTTTTGATGATAGCTTTGAGTTTAAAGGAAAAAGAACAACTGGAGGAAATAAGAGAAAGTTTGAAACACCACAATATACTCAGGTAGGCAATGCAGTTCCTCCATTGTTTGCAAGAGCAATTGCCGAAAAGATTATGGAAGCACTTAAAAGAAACGAAAATAAAGATAGTATACCATCCGATAGGTATCTAATCACTATTTAGATTTTGTTGTCCTCTTTTTGAACAAGTAAAATATATTGTGAGGTGATGATCTTATGCCCTTTTTACACTTTGAATCTTCAACAAATATAAAAGACTTAGTTGGTAGGAGACTTGTAACTAACAAGATTTCAGCTATTTTCGAGTTAGTAAAGAACTCCTTTGATGCAGATGCAGAGTCAGTTACGATTAGTTTAGATATCGATAATGATACCTTAACTATTTCGGATAATGGAAAAGGAATGAGTCTCTCCGACATAAAAACAAAATGGATGGTAATTGGTACTGATAATAAAAAGGGTGTTAACTACACTGAGAAAGGAAGACCTATAAATGGTGAAAAAGGTATTGGAAGATTTTCGGTTGACAGGCTTGGCAGATATTTAACATTAATATCTTCCACTGGCAAAAATGGAGAAACAATTAAGATGGAGTTTGATTGGCAACGATTTGAGGATCAGAAAGATACTAATCTGAATCAGATTGAAATTGAATATGTTTTTCTAAAAACGCCTAGGGATAAAGGCGTCGATTTAATTATCTCGGGCTTAAGAGATATTTGGAGCAAACCAGAAATTGAGAGTTTAGAGAGAAAACTACGGGGGTTACTTTCACCCTTTCCTAAAACATATAATGATTTCAAAATTATTCTAGATTGTAAAAAGTTCGGTTACGTTTCAAAAGAATTAGAACCCTATAACTTGAAAGATATAAGTTCCTTATGGATTGATATGAAAATTACCAAAGAGGATTCGACAAGCATTAGTTATTCACTTTACAGGAACGGTGTAGTTATAGAAGAAAAAACTTATCCAAACCCGTATAATTTTGGTCCTGTTAAACTCATAGTATATTCATTTAATGAAAATGATAAAAGATCATTTTACTATAAATTTAATGAGCACGTTAAAAATTTCGGTAATATTAGAATTTATAGAGATTATTTCCAAATATACCCATATGGCGAAAATGACAACGATTGGCTAGGGATTGATATCAGAAAAGCTCAAGGTGTCTTCCGTAATTTGGGTGTACGGGATCTAATAGGTTATATACAAATATATAGGGAGCATAATCCAGATTTTATAGATGCCACAAATAGGCAAGGATTAGAGGAAAACCAGGCGTTAGAAGATTTGCGCACCTTTTTTAGAAAGGAAGTTCTCCCTAAGTTAGAAGAGTACTTTTTTCTTAAAAAATTCAAAACAGAGGAAAAAGAACATGTACGTAATAGAGAAGATATCACAAAAGCAACTAAAAGTTTGAATGCTATTGCCAAAGATTTGAAAAGAACATTACCAGAAAAAGCTCAGCAAGTATTAGAATTGACGAAAATTATTCAAGAAAATAATCAAAAACAAGATAAAATTATTAGAAATCAACAGCAGTTGGTAGAAGTATATAAAAGAATAGCAAGCAAAGAAACATTACTTCATGGCATAATACATCAGGTTTTAATTAGACTGCAAAATGTCGAGGCTGCAGTTTGGAATCAACGTGATGATGTTTCCAAATTCGAGTTGCCATCAGATTTACATGATCTTCTAGAGGAGTCTCAAGATTTTATTCTATCCACTACAAAGGAAATTAATGATTATCTCTTAAGTGCACGAAATTATATCTTAAGAAAACGTGAAAAAATAACAATTAATCTCTATGATCAACTTCAAAAAGTCTTCAATGCTCATAAGCACTCACTTGAAAATGAAAAAATAAATTATACTATTATAGGATCACAGTCAATAAATATGAAATTTGATTTAAATGATTTTAAAGTAATATTTGAAAATCTCATATCAAATTCAAAAAAATCTTTGGCAAAAGTTCATGATAGACCTAGAGAAATTGAAGTAAAGTTTGAGGTTACTGCCTACAAATTGAATATCTTTTTCAAAGATAATGGAGTAGGCATTGAAAAAAATGCAATTTCACATATCTTTACTCCATTTTATACTACAACTGATGGATACGGTATGGGCCTTGCAATAGTGGATGAACTTGTTAAAACCAACAATGGCGAAATAAATCTTATAAAGCCGGTTGATAATGAACCAGGTGCAACATTTCAGTTGAGCTTTAATTTAGGAGGATAAGGTAAAGGAGGGAAAAAGGCATTGGATATCCAGAGAAATGTACTGATTGTGGATGATTCAAAAAATTTACGGAGAGATATTCAGCAATATGAGTCGATTTTTAGACAATTAAAATTAGCGCGTGGTTTGGACTATAATCTTTCTTTTGAGAGTACTCCAAAATATGAAGAAGCAATTGCATTAATTAGTTCTAGTAAGCATGTCTATGATGTTCTATTAATTGATTACGATTTATCTACTGCTGGAAACGAAAAAGATGGTATAGAACTGGTAAGAGAAATAAGAAAAGGAATCAATAAGCATTGCAAGATAATTTTCTATACAATGGGATTTTTAGATGACTTATTTCCTGATCGTAAAGATATGGTTAGATTCTTCAACTGTGGCGTCTATAAGTTTCTCCCAAAAGAACTTGAGACAGATAGCTTTGACACTTTTGGTTCAAGAACCCACCAATTAAGAGTTGAGGCTATAATCGAGGCAATTAAAGATATTGATTATGTTCAAGTTTCTTTAGAGAGATATTTTGTTGAGTACAGCGATCTAATTAGTGATGAAAAAATTATTGTTGACGGATCTGAATACACTATTGAAGAAATTATTAACCATATTAGAAATGACGATATTATTGGTGAAATTTACAAGAGTAACCTAGCTAGATCTTTGATATTACACAATATTGCTTTCAGAGGGAAATGATGAGAATTATACATTTTTTTCCTAAATCAAAGGCATTAGGGTTTCTGGATAGTTTTAAAGATTTCTTGCATTCTAACTATGAAGAATTGTATAACCATTTTTCTAGAACAGAAGATTTTTATGGAATTCTTGACTCAAGAATATATTATACTGACATTATAGTAATAACAGCTCACGGTTATCCTGATTACATTGTTGGAGAAGAGGTATCAGGTGAAGCTGTGTTACTAACTTTAGAACAATTTCATCGATGCAAACACTCTTTTATTTTTGCATTTTCCTGCTCCACAGGTGATTTGGGAGCACAGATTTGTCGAGAACACAAAGCAATTGCATATCTTGGATTTAATGACATCATTGATCTGGTGGTTAAAACTGAAGGACAAGCCTACAAAAATGAATTGAAAAAAATCTTGAGAAAAATATATAACGATTCTTTATGTAAGTCGTTTACTGAATTCTTAGCAAATAATTATAATATAGATCAGTTTGCCAGACTAATCTCAAAAAATTTAGAATTAAGCTATTCGCTAATTTTAGCAATGTCTCCAGAGCAATTAAAAATTACTTTCAGCTTACCTCAAAAAGTTGTCGATGAGCCGAAGTTTTTAAAAATATTACAGACCGATTTGTTAACTACTATAAATAGTGTGCGAAAACGAATTGTAATACATGGTGAACCAGAATTTATTCCTTGGCTATTTATTGACACCAAAGATAAAACAAGAATAGAACAGTTGATTAGTAAGATAGAAAAATCAGTGTTTAAGGATAGTTATAATAACTACTATAAATATTTTCTTTTAGGGCATTTATATCGAGCGTTGGGCATTGCTTCAGAGTCAAAGAAGTTTTTTAGATTGGCTTACTCTTTGAATAGTGAATATATTCGCTTAAATAGCTATCTAAACGATAATGAGATAGAAGAATTAATTCAGACTGGCTAGGTAATCGGTTAGATACATAATACTGCTCTAATCCCAACTATGGTCAAGTAGTCTATATTGTAGTGTAGTGTTTAACGAAACTGTCGATCTCGATAATGAGATCTAATAATTTCCGAATTTAATGTATTTTACTTAGTTTTTTTCTCATATGAGCACGTGTATGATGCTTTCTCTTTCAACTCAAAATTCCTTCGATAGATAGGGACTTGTCTTACTTCAGAAGAATTTGTCTAAAATGATGGTGTTTCGTCTAAATAATCATTGAAGTATGCTGTAAGTAAAGAAATGAACGGTCAAAGACCCGCAGGATTGGGTCTGTCAAGGGTCTGTCAATGATTTTGTGTAAACTCCAATAGCCGTTAGGCTCAGCGGAGATATGGTTGAACTCGCTCTGGAAACTGAACGGATAGTTGCAACAGAATTTGGCCCCAGTTCTGAACTCTCCCCGTCCACTTTCGTAACACATCCATGGTTGCCAGGTAGAGCATTTTGAGCAGGGCTTCGTCTGTAGGGAAAATGGCTTTTCCTTTGGTGACTTTCTCAGTTGGCGATGGTAGCTCTTGATGACATTGGTTGTGTAGATCAGCTTGCGAATAACTGGTGAGTACTTGAAGAAGGTGGAGATTTCTAGCCAGATCGTTCGTCAGGAACGAACAATAAGGGGGGACATTTGTCCCCATGTCTACTCGAATTGTTCCAGTTCTTCCAAGGTGGCCTCTACCGTGATTCGACCGGTTACTGACCGACATTGTTGTAATTGTAGTACACGTATGGCGTCTTCGGCGGTTTTACGGGCGTTATCTTGTCCGCCACCAGCATGAGAAATTCATTTCCGTCAAGGGATGTCAGCTTCAAGGTGCCTGTTACCTTGACCCAACTGTCGTTGGGAAACTTTTTGGCATCGGGGGACTGGATCAGGATCCCCGTGACCGAAGCGTCCGCGGTACAGCAGGATACCGAAAACCTGGCCGCCACGAACTCGTTCGCCTTGAAATCGGGCTGTCTGTAGACGAAACCCATCGTCTCCAGTTTGCGGCCGTTAAATTCCTTGACATAGATATCAAGGATGGTCATGGCGTCCAGATAGTTTTGGTCATTGATTTCAATGACCGGCTGCTTATAAAAGGAGACGGCCATGTCGGTATAAAAGTCGCCAAAGCCTTGATCAAACATCTTGCGCAGTTCCTGCTCGGTCATGGGCTTGGTTGATTTGTCCGTTTCCGTTGTCGTTTTGGGCGCGGCAGCCTGTTGTGTCGGGGCGGCAGCAGGGGGAGCCGCCGTCTTTTCCGGCTGCGATTTTTTGATCTGCTCCTTTAACGGACTGTTTGCCATCAACTCTTTCGCGTTCCCTTGCAGCAGGTTTACGCCCTTCATCTCCGCCACCGCGGAACCCAACAGCTTATTGGGAAGCAGGAAGCCCATCGCTAAAGGCAGCACAAACAACCCATAGACGATGGTCGTTTTCCAGAAGCCTTTCGGCAGGGAATGCGCTTCCCCGCAGTCGCATTCCGCACGGCGGGTACCGGTAAGGGCCTGCACGAAGCAGGAAATCGTGAGGATCACCATGATGCAAAGCGTGACATAGGTCAATCCCTGAAGCCGGGGTGCCAGATAATAATTGATCTCGCCGGTCAGCAGCAGCTTTCCCAGCAAAAATGAGAATCCCAGCAGGATCAGACTCCGCAGCAAATAATGTTTGGTTTCACTCATTGCCTGAACTCCTTTCTACAGGGGAAGCCATAAGGTGAACAGCAACACCAGCACCGTGACGATGGCGATCAGCTTTACCACAAACGAAAAACGAAAAGCGCTGAACAGCATGAGCGTATTTTTCAAATCAATCATCGGACCAAAGACAAGGAAAGCAAGGAGCGAGCTTTTGGAAAAAGTTCCTGCGAAAGACGCCGCGATAAACGCATCTGCTTCCGAGCAGAGCGAGAACACATAGCCAAGTCCCATCATGGCCAGGTGGGCAGTGAGCGGTGTTTGCCCGATGGACGCAAGCGTTTCTCTGGAGAAATAGACTTGCAGAATGGAACTGACCAATGCACCGAAGATCAGGAATTTCCCCATATCAAAAAATTCATCCACCGCATGCCTGAAAGTGGCCCCGATGCCGGCTGATCGTGCTTCCGCATGTGCGATCTCATGCTGGATCTGCCTGTCAACCCCCAATTTTAACGGGTTTTGACGGTGAAACATCCACAGCAGCAATCCGGTCAGCATGGCGACGACCAAAGCGAGCAGACTGCGCTCGATCACCATGTCCGGCTGCCTTTGAAACGCGGTATAAGTGGCGGCCATCACGACGGGATTGACGACCGGACCGGCGAGCATAAAGACGATCCCGATATGGGCCGGCATGCCTTTTTGAATGAAACGCCTTACAATGGGAACGATGGCGCACTCGCAGACCGGAAACAGAAATCCCAGCAAAGCGGCGAAGGGAAGGGCGATGAAAACGTTTCGGGGAGTCCAGCGCCGCACCTGTTCATCTTTCACAAATGTTTGAATCAGCGCGGAGAAAAAAACGCCGAGGAGCACAAAGGGGATCGCTTCCAACAAGATGCTGAGAAAAAGGGTTTTTACATCAAGCAGACGAGGAGAAAGCGAAACGGATGAAAAAGGGAAGCGGCCGTTGTTTCCGGACAGCAAAAAGAATACCGCTATGCCAACAAGCAGGGCTCCGATGATATCGATGACGAAATGACGCAGCCTGAGCAGCAAGAATATCCCTCCTTACCACATTCGGTCCCTCTAATCATACTTGCTGGAAAGTATAGAATACAAGCCGTGAAAAAAGAACCGTATTTACAAGTTCCTCAAAAAAATGTATAGTCTATAATTGCAAAGAACAAATCGTAATTATTCTTATTTACGAACGGAGTGAGAAAGAGATGCCTCAATCTTTCAAAAAAGCGCTGGGGATCGCTTTGCTGACCAGTATGGTGCTGGCTGGATGCGGTTCCACCAGCAGTCAGGGCGAAAACAGCCAGTCCGGCGACAGCCCGCAAAAAATCAGCGTCGTTGCCACGTTCTATCCGATGTACGATTTCGCCAAAAATGTGGCAGGTGAGCATGCGGATGTGACCGCGCTGGTTCCCGCAGGTGTAGAGCCGCACGATTGGGAGCCTACCCCCAAAGACATCCAAAGGATCGCTGACGCCCAGGTGTTTGTGTATAACGGCGGCGTTGAAGGCTGGGTGGAAGATGCGCTGAAAAGCGTCCAAAACAAGAATCTTGTGGTCGTGGAAGCCTCCAAGGGCATCGAATTGATGGAGGGCGTGGAAGAAGAAGAGGAGGAGCACCAGGAAGGGGAAGATCACAGCCATCTGGACCCGCATGTCTGGCTGGATCCGGTTCTGGCCCAAAAAGAGGTGGAAGCCATCGCGCATGCACTGGAGCAGGCTGATCCCGCCCACAAGGATGACTACCGTAAAAATGCCAATGCTTACATCGCGCAGCTGCAGTCTCTGGACAAGGAATTTTCCGCTGCGCTGTCGTCTGCAAAGCGGAAAGATTTCGTCACACAGCACGCCGCTTTCGGGTATTTGGCCAAACGTTACGGACTCACCCAGATTCCGATCTCGGGATTGTCGCCGGAAGAGGAACCGTCGCCGTCCAAGCTGGTTGACATCGTGAAATTTGTGAAGGAACACCAGGTGAAAACCATCTTCTTTGAAACGCTGGCAGCACCGAAAGTAGCCGAGACGGTAGCGAAGGAGACCGGCGCCAAGACAGCCGTCCTTAACCCGATCGAGGGCTTGACCGATGAGGAAAAAGCAAAGAACCTGGACTACATCGGCGTCATGAAAAATAACCTGGAAGCCTTGAAAACCGCCTTGAACGAATAAATCTCCCCACCATGAAGAACAAACAAGAACGCCTCCGTTTCCCATGAACGGAGGCGTTTCATATAGTTACTGGGCTTTCATCAGCACGTCATCTTCATCCCCCTGCGGCTTGTTCTCCTCCACCTGGGTGATCTCGACGCGGGTGATGCGGTGATTATCCAGCTCGGATATGGTAAAGAGATAATTTTCATGCTGTACCGATTTGCCCTTGGCCACTTCTTCGTTCAGTTGGCTGTAGAGCCAGCCGGCAATGGTATCCACGTCATCCGAGTGTATCTCAACGGGAATGTAGTCGTTCAATTCGGTAAGAAGCGTTTTTCCGGAGACGGACAACACATTGTTGGTTGACTCAATCTCGGGACGCTCATTTTCATCGAACTCATCCTGGATTTCCCCGACAATTTCCTCCAAAATGTCTTCCATCGTGATCAGGCCTGCAGTCCCGCCGTATTCATCGATGACGATAGCCATCTGGGAGCGGCGCTTTTGCATCAGCCGCAGCACATGGCTGATTTCCATCGACTCGGGCACGGTAAGGACGGGGCGCAGGAAATCGCGCAGATTGGCTTCCCCTTTGGTCAGCGCGGACAGGTAGAAATCGGTGGTATGAACAAAACCAATGATCTGGTCCTTATCCTCATGGGCGACAGGAAAGCGGGAGTGGCGCGACTCGCGCATGATCTCCAGATTTTCCTCAAACGTGTTATCGTCATACAGGCACACCATATCGATGCGCGGAATCATAATCTCGCGGGCAAGGCGTTCCGAGAATTCAAACACGTTGTCCACCAGCGCCATTTCCGTCTGGTCAATATGGCCGCTTTTGTGGCTCTCATTGACGAGCAGCCGAATCTCTTCTTCCGTATGGGCCGATTCGTTTTCTGCGGCCGGTTCGATCCCGATGCGTTTCAGGAAGAAGTTGGATGTGCCGTTTAACAGCCAGATGATCGGGTAGCTGATCTTATGGAAGAACATCAACGGCGCGGCCGTCCAGAGAGAGGCGGATTCGGCCTTCTGGATGGCAAGCGATTTGGGAGCCATTTCCCCAAAGATAATATGCAGGAATGTAATGAACGAAAATGCGACGGCCACCGAGACCGGTGTGACCAGATATTCGGGCATCCCCAGCCAGTTGAGAAGCGGATGCACCAGGTGTCCAACCGCTGGCTCCCCAACCCAACCCAAGCCA
The DNA here is from genome assembly GCF_011059135.1 of Brevibacillus sp. SYP-B805. Taxonomy (GTDB): domain Bacteria; phylum Bacillota; class Bacilli; order Brevibacillales; family Brevibacillaceae; genus Brevibacillus_F. The sequence goes on from NZ_JAALGD010000006.1 coordinate 139,782, forward strand.
AGCGAGGCCAGTGTAATCCCCAGCTGGCAAGCGGACAGGTAAGCGTCCAGCTTCTGCGTCACTTTTTGCGCGTATGCGGCTCTTCGATTGCCTTCGCTTACCAGCTGGGCGAGGCGGGTTTGGCGAACTTTCACCAAAGAAAACTCTGCTGCGACAAAGAAACCGTTGAGGAGAACCAAAAAAACAACAAGCAGCAGTTTTAACAAGATCTCCCCTATACTCTCGTCCAAGTAGATCTCCATCCTTTCGAGTGAAAGGAGGAGAATTCACCTCCCACATTCATTCAATTTGTGTCTTAGCGTTGATGGGTGAACGACAGCGGACCGTTCGGACGGCCGCTTCGCTCGTTTACACAATAGTATAGCAGGTAAAAAAGCAAAGAGTCAAAACCGTGCGATTTGGCTGGCAACCGATCTGACGGAAATAGAGCGGGTGACCTCCTTTTCTTTGGTTCCTGAGCGGTGAAGCGCGCGCGTGGGAGGACATACCTCTTTTTTGCCCGCATAGGATAGGAAATGGACGGCATCATGATCCGAAATGGGGTGAGCGCATGAATGGGATAAACAAGGCGGTAACCGTTCTCCTCGGCAGCGTGCTTGTCGGGGTGGGCGTCAACTGGCTTCTCATTCCCCACCGGCTGATGGATGGGGGGATGATTGGCATCGGGCTGTTGGCGAAGTATTATCTGCAGCTCTCGCCCGGGCTGATCATGCTGGCGGTCAGCATCCCCATCTACGGGATCGTCTTTCTCTACGACCGTTCCCTTTTTTACAACAGCTTTCACGGTTTGTTCCTCACCTCCTTTTTTATCGACCTGCTGTCGCCGCTGCGCGCGTGGAACCCGTTCCCGATCGAGGTATCGGCGGTGACGGGCGGGGTCATGATCGGGGCCGGTATCGGCAGCATGCTGGCTTATCGGTCCAACACGGGCGGAACGGATTTGCTGGCCCAGTTCCTGGCGTATCGCACCGGCATTCCGGTGGCCCTCCTGATCCTGCTGATCGATGGGGTGATTGTGGTGGGGTCGTGGGAAGCGATCGGCACCTACCGAATGGTCTTTTCCGTGATCACGATCATGGCCGTCGCGGCGGCTACCCATGCCTTCAGCCGGATTGGCAAACCGAAGGACAGATGGGAAATCGTGCGACCGCCAAGAAGGTAACCGGCGGTGGATGGCGAAAATATGGGAAATGGAAAAACAGGAGGAGTAAACCGTGCCGACCAATGCTGCACCGGTCATGATCAAACCGCATATCGGCTATTTTCCCGGCAGCGTCAACATCGGGCTGCTGCTGGGCGATACCGGCGCCATCCTGATCGATTCCGGCCTTGATACGCAGACGGCCAAAAAAATAAGAAAAGGATTGGACGAGCTTGCCCAACCCTTGCGTGCGATTATTCAGACCCATTCGCATGCGGATCACTTCGGGGGAAACGCTCATCTGCTAACCGTTTTTCCGGAGGCGGTTGTCTATGCGCCGCCGTTGGAAGAGGCCGTTATACGCTATCCCATTCTGGAGCCCGTTTATCTGAATATGGGAGCCGTGCCGTTTGAAGAGTTGACAAACAAGTTTCTGCTGGCGGAAGCCTCCCGGGTTGACCGGTTGCTGCCTGCCAGCGGGGAGATAGAGATCGACGGACTGAAGCTTGACGTCCTGCCTCTGCCCGGCCACAGCTGGCAGCAGGTGGGCATCGTCTGCGACAACATCTGCTTTGCCGCAGACGGCTATTTTGGCGCGGATACCCTGGAGAAGCACAAGCTGCCGTTTCTCGTTGACGCCCATGAGACCCTTCTCAGCCTGGACAAGCTGCTGAAAACGCATTACGAGGGCTATGTGCCCGGACATGGGCCGTTTGAGCGTTCCATCGAGCAGACCGTCATGAAGAATATCCGCTGGCATCGCCGGATTCTGGAAAAGATCGAGGAGATGCTTGCCGAGGAGGAATGTACGCTGGAACACTTGCTTGCCCGACTGTGCGGGGAACTGCAGATTTCCATCGGGAACATGACAAGCTATGTGCTGTACCGGACGGCTTTGATGGGGTATCTGGCAGGGCTTCTGCGGGAAGAGCGGATCTGCTATCGCTTTGACGCCAACCGGCTGCTGTGGCGGAAACGGACGTAACATACGGACGCAGACACCGGACAGCGTTTACTCGGCTGGCGGCGGGGAGGAGAGATAGTCGGCGATTTCGGCCAGCTTGTGGAGGGCGGCCTCCCTGATCGCCTGCGGAATGTACAAAATCTCTTCATCCGCCAGGTGCATGTAGAACTTGGCTTCCAGATAGGGCTGGCCCAAACGGACGCTGATCTCCCCCTTGCCGGACGGAGATTGGGTGTAGCTGGTGGGGATGCGGAGAAAGTAAGAGGTGGAGGTAGCAGAGTCGTAGATGACGACATCGTAGGTCGGGGTGTTTTCGCCGCCGGCTCGGTAAAAGCCTTGCTGCCGCAGCATTTTGTCCACATAGGAGAGCGGTTGGACGACACCGGTTAACGATTTGCTTTTCAACTGCATGCGCAGTCCTCCTTGATTGGGGGTTCATTTGCCATTATGTATATGTAAACGCGCAACCAAACAGACGTATTCGTAATGAGGAGGATAGGATGGAACAGAAACGCGCTGATTTGCATACTCATACCCTTGCATCGGACGGAACCTGCCCCCCTGCGGAAAACGTCCGTCTTGCCCTGGAAGCGGGGCTTGCCGCCGTCGCCATTACCGACCACGATACGGTAGGCGGCATTGCGGAAGCGGTGGAAGCAGGCGAGCGCCTTGGGATCGAAGTGGTGCCCGGCGTGGAAATCAGTTCGGCGGCCAAGGGACAGGATATCCACGTACTCGGCTATTTCGTGCCATACGGGGATGAGGCTTTTCAAGCGGAGATGGCGAAGCTGCGGGATACGCGCCACGAACGGAATCAAATGATGATCGCCCGGCTGCGGGAATTGGGAATCGATATCACGTTGGAGCAGGTGTACGAACGCAAGAAAGGAACCGACAAAACCATCGGCCGCCCGCACATGGCGGAGGTATTGATGGAGCTTGGCGTCGTCGGTTCCATGGAGGAAGCCTTCGAGAAGTACCTGGGCAAGGGGGGGCTTGCGTATGTCAATCCGCCCCGGATCTCCCCGCAGGACGCGATCCGGCTGATCAAACGTTTCGGAGGGGTTGCCGTGCTGGCCCATCCGGGGCTGTATGACGACGATGAGCTGGTGGAAGAGCTGATTGTATTTGGCTTGGACGGTATCGAGGTCTGGCATCCCGACAATGATCAGGACGACCGGAAAAGCTATATCCGCCTGGCGGAAGAATACGGGCTGGTGATGACCGGCGGATCCGATTTTCATGGCTGGAGAGGCGAAGAGCCGTTTCACGCCATGCTGGGCGCTTCGACTGCCCCGACGGAAGCCTTGGATCAACTGCGCAGGATCGCCAGGCTCAGACAAGCATGAGGAGCGGTCTCGAAGCATCCGGCGGGAAGAAGATCCATACAGCTGTCCAAAAATAAACCGGGCTGCATGGTCAACATGACAGCCCGGTTTTTCCTGCTTGATCAGGAGAGCGGCTTTTCCATGGAGATATGGGGAATCCCTGCTTCTTCAAAGACGTCGCCGATCGGGGCATAGCCCAGTTTTTCGTAGAAACGCCGGGCATGACATTGGGCATTCAGCTTCAGCTTGCGATAGCCGTTCTGCCTTGCAGCCTCTTCCATTTCCTGCATGATCAGGCGGCCAAGACCAGTCCCGCGTTCCCCGGAGAGGACGGCCACGCGTTCCACCTTGCCCACGCCAGGCGCGTAGGGACGCAGCCGGCCGGCGGCAACCGGAATGTCTCCCGCATAGGCGACGAAATGCAGCGTCGGGGTCCCGGCTTCGTCATGTTCGTCAATCTCCAGCTCTTCCGGCACCTGCTGTTCCTCGATGAAGACGGTGCGGCGGACAGACAGTGCATCCCGCTTCTCTTGATCCGTTTGGACCTGACGGATCTCATACGTCTTGGGCATGGGATTCATCCTTTCAACGGGAAATGAGAACGACCCTCCCACAGCGTGGAAGGATTGGATGCGAACCGTGCGTTACTTGCGCAGCAGGAAGGTCTGGTAGACGCTCCAGATGCCGTCTTCCAGCTGATAGACGAGGTGAAAACGGTCGATCTCCGACGACAGGTCCAGCTTCACCATGCTCAGCTGGCTGGTCACGTCCTTCAGCTCATCGTCGGCCAAATCGCGCCCGATGGTCAAATGGGGCACATACGCGTAGGTCTCCTGCTGGTTCACGCAGTGCTCCATGATTTTTTTATGCAGGGTCTCGTATGGCTCCTTGTTTTGGATTGCAAAAAAGATCACGTTGCTGGTGGGATGGAAGCTGGAGATACGGTGGAAATGGGTGGTGAAGCTGTCTGTGCTGCTGGCCACTTTTTCCAGGTGGGAGACAAGCTCCGGCAGCTTGGCTTCCTCCAGCTCAAACGTTTCTTTTAAACGGATATATGGAGGTATTAACGCATAGGCGGGATCATACCGTTTCCGGTAAGAGTTGGCCACTTCCTGTACCTTGCTTGACGGGAAAACAACAATACTGTACTTCATACGGAATCCCTCCTTAAATGTATTACCCTCTGCATGTCCCCTGACGAGGCGGACGATCCTGTGAAGCAAAAACGCTTTATCTATTTTAGCAGAAATTTCGCCACCTGTGTAATTTTATACCCTCCCTCGTATATTCCTCCCGCTCCGGGAAAGAATGGAGTAACGGGAGGTATAACGATGGTGAAGATGGCCATATTGATGACCTGTATTTTTCTGATCTTATTGTTTCTCTCTTTTCTTACGTTTTCAGTGCTCACGGCAATCCGGAAAGCGGAGTTTGAGGAAACGCTGTTGTCCCCGGCACGAACCGGCGAGGAAGCGGAGCAAGACGAATGAGGCAGCGTTTATCCGTAAAAATGGCGCAGGATGCGCGGCAGCGTCTCCTGCCAGTATTTCCAGGTATGGTCACCCGCAAAGGTTTCAAACCGCAGGGTGGCCCCTTTTTTGTGCAGCGCATCCCGCATGTTGCGGTTGGCTGCATAGAGATCGAGGATCCCGCGTGCGGTTTCCACGGCGGTTTCCTGTTCGCCCACCTCCAGATAAAGCGACAGCTGGTTAACCCCGTGGGCGTGCAGGACATAATCCACCTGCTCCGCATCAAACGCCCCCGACTGGGACGCCGCTGAGCCGAATGTATGCGGGTAGGTCAGCGCGGTAAACAGCGAGACGACCCCGCCGAGCGATTCGCCCAGCAAGGCGCGCGCCCCACCGAGGGGATGGGTGGAGTAATGGGTGTCCACATAGGAGACGACCTCTTCGGCGAGATACCGCTTGTACGCCTGGTGCTGGCTCCCGGCGGGATGGTACCGGCTTGCCCGCTCTTCCTTGTCGATGGGCAGAAAGACGGCGATCACGCCGGTAATCTCCCGCCTGCCGATCAGCTGATCCAGCAGCGTGGCCAAACGTCCCAGGGAGAGGTAGTCGTCCCCGTCCTGCACATACAGGACCGGGTAGGAATAGAGCAGGGAATAGCGGGGCGGTGTATAGATCAGCATACGCTCGCGGGTGCCCAGATGGCGGCTGGCAAGCAAGATTTCACGAACGGTCCCTTTCTCAGTCTCGACGGATGACAACGCGGGTTCCCTCCTCATGATCGGCGCATACGCCAGGGTATCTTCCCATATGGTTTTCATTATACAGGATCGCCAGTCGGAAGAGATAGTCAGGATGGCGGTCGCGGGAATTTTGGGGATGTTGCGAAAATTGCTCGAAATCTCCCCACGGTGTGGTACTATAGAAGCACACGTCTTCACCTACCTGTGGAAGGGGATGTATCAAACGATGAAGAAACAGGTGCACAGCCGCGAAGTGAAAAATGCCGCCCGCCAACGTCTCATCGAACGCGGGGTATCGGTTCAGGATATCGCTGAAATCGTTTATCTGATGCAATCGCCCTATCATCCCGATCTTCAGATGCAGCAGTGCATTGACAGCGTCGAAGCGGTACTGGAGAAACGTGAAATCCAGCATGCCATCCTGGTCGGCGTCGAGCTGGACGTGCTGGCGGAAAAAGGCCTGCTGTCCGAGCCGCTGCAATCGCTCGTCGCCTCCGATGAGGGATTGTTCGGCTGCGACGAAACCCTGGCACTCGGCTCGGTTTTCGGATACGGAAGCATCGCGGTCACCACGTTCGGCCATCTGGACAAGCAAAAGGTCGGCGTAATCAAACGCCTGGATACGAAATCAAGCGGCAAAGTACACACCTTCCTCGACGACCTCGTCTGCAGCATAGCCGCCAACGCCTCCAGCCGCATGGCACACCGCCTGCGCGACGAAGAAGAGGCATTGGCAGAGCATATGAAGCAGGCCGCCGAAGATGACTCTGCCGAACAAGCGGGTTGATCAGATGTGCCGTACCATGGAGGAAGACCATTCTCTGCGGGTTCGTTGGGGAATGGTCTTTGCCTGTTTGGGCTACAAACACATCAAGGCATGGTGAAGCCTAGTTGATGAATGAGGAACCATCTCCGTCTGCATATTATGGATATCTCGGACGATGGCAGTCGCAGGGGGAGCATCGGCATGATTTTCTTGATGCTGGTTGGTTCGCTCGTCGCGGGTGGCGCAGGGGTCTATCTTGTGATCAACAGCCCTGATGCGTAAAACAAGACGGTCCCCGGCAGAATCAGCACCCCAAAACCGCCATGCCCACTGAAACCAACAAGCTATGGGGAAGACAGGTTGTTGGAGGCGGAGCCATTTCCGTTTGCAAACTAAATGAAATTATGGATATTTCGCACGATGGCCGTTGCAGGGAAGCAGCGGCATGATTTTCGTGATGCTTGTTGGTTCGCTTGTCGTGGGTGGAGCAGGGATCAATCGGGTGATCTACAGCGTCGGTCGGTAAAATTGGATGGTTGCCGGCAGAATCAGCGCTCCCAAAACCGCATGCCCATCCAAGCTCCCGAACCCGCCATGCCCCTCCAAGCGGGTGCTGGCATGTTCAGGAAGAAAACGGCATTGGAAGGACTGCACCGATTGTTCGATTGTCATTGCGATGGCGGCGCTCTCCCGGATGGTGACCTGCTCCCGGATTGTGATTGCCATGGCCATTATCGTCACCCTGCGTTTCATGCCCTGCCATCGGTTGCACGCCCGCACGTTGTTTTGGAGAGGGAAAACTTTTCCGCTGTGCGCCCGATGCACGGGGATTTTTCTTGGTTTTGGGGGAGTGCTGATTCTGGCGGAAGTGGGGATATCATCATGCTGCGATCCATTCCCAGCGGCCGCTTGTCCTTCCGTACGTCCCGTATAGGTGGGCATTCTGTTGAATGTGCCGATGGTGCTGGACGGATATGCCCAGCGAAGGGGATGGAGAGTCAGCCATAACGGATTGCGGTTCATGACCGGCATCGCAAGCGGGTGGGGGCTGTCTGTTGTGGTGGTATCGGGCTCTGTACTGCTTGGGCAATGGTTGATGGCATGGAAATAAGCGCCGTGAAAAAATTTTTTATACGGATTTTGTGAAATTCTATATTTTCCCCTTGAAATCTGTCCGGAAATGGGTTATAGTAAGTTTTGTCACGCCGACCATGCATAGCAAGGGCCCTTAGCTCAGTTGGTCAGAGCGGTCGGCTCATAACCGATTGGTCGTAGGTTCGAGTCCTACAGGGCCCACCAATCAAAGCTGGTTAAGTGGCAAATTCACAACATGATCCGGTAGCTCAGTTGGGAGAGCACCATCTTGACAGGGTGGGGGTCGCTGGTTCGAACCCAGTCCGGATCACCATACCGTAAAAACCGCGATAGATCAACGTTTTCACCGATGGACTGTACGATGGACAATCCGATGACAAACCCCGCAGGGTGTTGCCCGTAGGTTTTGCAGGGTGTCGCAGGTGATTACGTTGAACCATCCGTTCCCCACACGCTCTCGTTCCGAAAAATATCGGAAGGGAGCGTTTTTAATTTGGACAAGCGTAAGGGCAGACGACAGAAGACCGAACGATTCTCGGTAACGTCAGATCATTCGTTGGATGCGTTATTCGAGCGGTTTTATCACGCGAAGGTAGCAGAGGGTAGAAAGGACCGGACACTAGACAGTTATCGGGAAAATTATGGCTTCTTCGTGAAGTACCTTGACTTACGAGGTTATGGTCACGATGTTAGGCTGGTAACTACAGACCTAATCCGCGATTATATTGTGTGGATGCTTAATGAGAAGGTGCGATTCGACGGTCACAAATTCAAATCGGAAGCGGAACAAACGGTTGGACTATCGGCGACTTCCGTGAACACACGGTTAAAAACACTCCGGACGTTTTTCCGATATTTAATAGAAGAAAACCTTATCGACGAGAACCCGTTCGACCAAGTCAAGCGTGTAGAGGAAGACAATAATGAAATCCAGATTATGACGATTGATCAATTGAAGAAGCTATTATCCGCACCAAATCAGCGTAGGTATAGCGGGTTCCGTGACTACGTGCTCATGAACGTGCTCCTTGACGGATTCTTGCGGATCAATGAGGCGCTTTCTTTAAAGAAAACGGATATTGACTTCGATCTTGGGATGGCGACGATTCGGGCGGAAGAATCAAAGAACAGGAAATCCCGCATGGCGCCGCTCAAGCGCCAGACTGTAAAACTGATACAAGAGTTAATCAAGGAGAACACCGACTTTGATTCGGATTATATTTTCCTCGCGAACTACGGCGAAAGGCTGAGAGACGGTCAGTTCCGTCATCGACTAAAGGAATACGCTCGACAGGTAGGTCTTCCTATTCGCGTTCATCCTCATCTTTTCCGGCACACCGCAGCAACGATGTTCCTGGAAGCGGGAGGAGACTTGCGTCATTTACAGTTAATACTCGGTCATTCCGATTTGAGAATGGTTATGCGATATACCCACTTATCAAAGGCATCGCTTAAAAACCAGCATGAACAATACTCCCCGTTGAATGAAGTTGTAGGCAAGCTGAACAAGGAACGGAAAATACTCAGGTAAAGTGTGAATAGTGTGGATATTACGGTTGATATGTGCATAACGCTCGTCCTTCGGGGCTGGCGTTATTTTTTTTTTGACCGAAAGTGTGCGAAAAGAAAATGGGGTGCGTCTTTAGTGAGTAGATACGAACAAAACCTGCGGGGAAGTTACGAAAATTTGAGATCAACCTGTGCGAAATAGATTTTCGTACGATTAATGGAGTAGAAGTGAAAAAAAATGTAAGAGGTGGTGTCCCAATTTCAAAATTTGTTGTGCGTATATAAGTGAACCCGTAAATTGTACCGGTTCGAACGGAGGTGATGCCGTAAATGTCCGAGGTAGAACAAAACCTCGTTTCCGTCGAAACACAGTCGGAATATTCCGTCACAACCGGCCGCCGCGAAACGCGTATCTTCGTCAAGATGTACGTCGAAGCCGCAAACTCCGGTTTGATCGCGGACATGGGCGCGGAACGATGGCAGACGCTTTGTGTACTGGCATCGTTCATGGACGCTAACGGTGATTGCTACCCGTCGCAGGAACATATCGCGGCAAGACTCGGCGTATCTCGGCAGGCGGCCGGAAAGCGGATCAAATCGCTACTCGCGTACAGATGGCGGGGGCGGCCGCTGGTGGTCGCGACGAAAGCGCGGGCTGACGGGACGCAGCGGTTTGAGAACACGCGGTATACGGTGCTTCCCGTTAGTCAACTCGCGATATTTGACGGGGAGGCGGGGTCCATGTCCGCTGGAGCCGACACGGCTCGACCCGTATATGGCTCTACTTGACACTAACTAGAACCATCTTTAAACAAGAACCATCTTTTAACTAGATAAAAGATAGCGCTCAGGATATTTCATATCCTTCGCGCCGTCACTATTAACTATTGAATGACCACTACGTAAGTGTAATTGAGGGCGCGAAGAATGGAGGTAGGTGGTATGACCGCGATTCAGATGGTACGAGTAACGCAGCTTAGGGAGCACGAATTGCAGGAAAAATTATCGCCCTGGATGTGCGAGGCGCGTTGGAGAAGTTGGTTTGATAACGTGGCACGCGACGGGATACTCTACCCGATTTATGCTCTCCCTGATGGACGCGTGTTCAACGGAAAGCACCGGTTTCGTGCCGCACGCGAACTTGGCCTCGCGGAGATTGCCGTTATTTATGAAGACCTAACGGACGAACAAGTAACTGCCCGGATTATCGCCGACAAGCTCGAACACGACACACTGACGATCGGGCAGCGGGTGTGTATCGAGATTAACCGGGCGGAGGCCGAGGGGTTGTTTGAGGAGGCAGAATTGCGAATGAAAGCGGGAATACCCACCGACCCTACGAACCCAGGTTCGGAGGGTAGGAAGGAGACACGAGAGATTATTGCTGCCAGACTAGGAATCTCTGTCAAACCCGTCCAACAGGCAATCACCATCAAACGCAAACGCCCCGACCTTTATCAACGCCTCTTCAACGGCTACGACGAAAACGGCAAGGAGGTGAAAATCGGCACCGTTTACGCGCAAATGAAACGCGACGAGGCGATTGCTAACGGTGAATCTACGCAAAAACCACGAGAAGACCTACGAAAGTTAGCGGAAGAAGCCGCGGAAATAGCGCAGAAACGCGCAGACACCGCGCCGCCAGTCGACGATTCCGAAAGTAGCTTGACTCCCGCGAACATTATCCGGCACAAGGTCAAGCACGAAATGCCCACGTTCGTTCGCCATCTCGCGTTTGATTACGAGTTACTCGATCAGTCCGACGACGAAACCGTTTCTGCATACATGGGCCAGGTGAAGTTGTTGGTCGAGTGCGGACTGCGGTTGTTAGAACGCTACGAGATGCGAGAAGCCGAGCGCGCAATATATGCCGCGTCACTACAGATGTTTGAGCACTCCAAATCGGAGGAAAGCATCAGAAAAGTCGAAATGATGGAGGAGGAATACGACGATGAGAAATAGGCTGAATGTTGGTAAAACGGTTTACAAACGCTACAAAGTACGGGTAGAAAGCGACAAACGGAAGTCTCAGGCATTAATCGCGGAGGAGCGCGCTGCCGACTTAGTGCTTCATTCGTCGTACGTGACCACCCCGATTTACGAAAGTGGCGTTGTTGGTAAGGGCGAGCATGCAAGATTGATTAAGTTATTTACGGCGAATCTTGCGGCCCAGGAGTACGCACATGCCATCGGGAAACTGTACGAGTTTGACTTGCGCAACGCACATAACCGGGCGGCGGCTGTTGTCGAGTACGCGCTGCGGAACTTCCCTGGTGTTCGTGCTCTTCTTCAACAAAAGGGAAAGAAAGATGTGGACCTTTACTTCGCGTTCAAGGACGCGTCCCTGACAGAAAGCGCGCTTTGTGCGTTTATCGCCGGTATAGACATGCGTGATGACACCCGAATCGCCACGGAAGTAGCGCTAGTACAACGGTTCAGCAGAGAAAATAAACGATTTGACGCGACAATGAAGGCGCTTGGTGTCGATGTTCGTGATCCACTGGCGATTAAGCAAGCGGGTGAGTTCGTAAATTTCCGTGATTATATCATCGAAGCGTGGAGAGATGTTCCGTACTTTCAGCGTAGAGAGCCGTTTATCACGGAACTAATCGACCAAGCGGATCGCGTCTCGTATGACGTTAGCGATGGATTGATTAAGCCGTCACTCCGAGAGAAGCATAAGGACGACAACGCGCTTGAGCTGAAACGTGCAGCTACCCGAGAGTTCTCTGAAGGTTTCATCGCGCACTTAATCAATACGTTAGGGTTGGATTTCCACAAGATTGCCGAAAAGGTTGAACGGTACGAGGCACTTCACTAACGAAAGGAGCCGATCCCAATGCGCATTCTCACCGGAACCTGGCGTCGCCTCACCCCGCGCACCAAATTGCGGCTACTCCACGCCTGGGCTTCGCAAACACATCGCCAGACGCGCTAGAACCGCCCTATAAGCCGCGTTTGCCTCGCGGGTATATTACGTGTACCCTCACGTAAACCAAACGCTCTACGCGGCGTATAGACGGTCTCAGACGATAACTATACGAGGAGGTAACGAAATGACCAACGGTAACCTAACGCTAGACGAACTGTACGCGGCTGCGAACGAAATGTGCCGTAAACATTGGGGCGTGGATTATACGGGCACGATTCGACTTATGCCCGGACGCTGGCGTCGTCGGATGGCATACTACGTGTGGTCGGACAGGACGGGGCTCCGTGAGATACGCTTCAACTCGTACATGAACAAACAGTTATCGCGTGAACAAGTTCTCGGTAACCTTCTGCACGAACTAGTCCACTGGCGGCTGCATTCGCTCGGTATTCCGAGTAGCGATTGCGACCCGGAGTTTGTTCGTGAATGCATCCATGTGGGCGCCCCGTTAAGTCAGTCGAAGGCGGCGCAACATGCCGCGAAACTTTACGGAGGTGTTGCGAAATGACAACGAAACCGCCGATCATCTGCGGTCGCCCTTACGTTCTGTTTGATCCGGAACAGACGGCGGAGATAAAGCGGGTGGAGCGGAGAGACGATTTGCGTTTACGGATTTTGAACGGGATTAACGAGTCTCTTGCGGCAATTGACGAATATGTTGCGGAATTTTCATCAACGCCGGGATTACAGAATACCATCGAACTTGCCGCGCGGAAACTTCTTCACGTATCCGGCACAGTATTTTACGAAGATTTAGACGCGTATTACGAAGATGACGAATTGAAAACGGTAGAATGGCGTGGGGAGGTTGAGACGATATGACGCGAGAAGATCGGCCGACGCCGGAGGTGATCGCCGCGATCCGCGAGCGCGCCGAGAGGGCAACGCCGGGGCCGTGGCGGTGGAGTAATGCGAAGGTATTAAACGGTAAGTACGATTTCGTTCCGCAGGGGTCATATCTCGCAGACACGCTAATAATGTTCGGGGATACCTACGAAAACGGCGAACACGACGCTGAATTCATCGCCCACGCCCGCACGGACATTCCGCGATTGCTTGACGCGTTGGAGGCGGCGTATGAACGCGAGCGCAAGTTGATCGATGCGTTGCGTTGGTATGCGAAAACGGACAACTGGACCGAAGGGCGTTTGACGCGAATTGAGTATCCCGAAATAGTAGTTTCGGTCGCAGAAGAAGATGGCGGCCAACGCGCCAGCGCTACGTTAAAAGAACTCGGAATCGAAAAAGGATGGTGATGTGCAATGACCACGGACAAAATCACGGAATACCTCGAACAAATGGCGGTCAAACTCGGGGTCGCGGCGGAACACGTTTATGGCGTGCTCGTGCGGCAGCAGTTAGCGGAAGGGGTCGTTGCGATCTTGGTGGCTTTTGTATTCGCCGCTCTAGCGATTTGGCTGATCCGATTGGCATTTCGCTATTTTGACGAATGGGATGATCTTCGAATAGTTGTTCTGGCAGTTATTGTAGTTTGCTTCGGTACCGTACTTACCGCAGGTGGCTCGGGGATTCTTCACGTGGTCAACCCCGAATACTACGCGATCCGCGAAATCATGGAAACGATCAGAGGTGTCGTGAAATGACCGATTTCATGCTCGATTGTCCCAAAAGTGGTGAACCCTGTTATTGTACGAAAGAATGTTCGGCGATAGCGTCTCGTCGCATTGATAAGCGTGATCTCCTTCACGATTTATCAATATGCAACGCGGCAACTCCGGGTCCTCTCAATACAGATGGATACGAAGTGTTTACGGAGTATGTAGATACGACGTTGGACGATGCGTTAATTGCGCGTTTTAAGTCCGATGATGACGCAATCTTTTTCGCCGAAGCCCGCACCGGATGGCCTCACGCGATTGAGAGGGCTCTGAAAGCCGAGAATGAACGGGATCTCGCGTTTAATATGTACGTGGTGGCTGACGAGAACTGCAAGCGCTTGGAGTCGGAAGTCGATCGGTTGCGCGGGGTTCTCGAATACTTTGCGGTCAGCCCGATATTTCGCTTCGTGGAATCCCCGCATTCCTTGCGTCAAATGGCGCAAATGGCGTTGAGAAAGGAGGCAACCGCCGATGACCAATGAGAACACGCAGTATTGGAAGCGTGTAGTCGCGTATTTCGACCGCGTGGAGAAAGGCGAGGAGCGTCCGACTTATGACGAATTGGTCCGGCGCGCAAAGAGAACCGCACGGCACGGTCAAGCGGCGAACGACCGCGTGGCCGAGTTGGAAGCGGAGAACTCGCGGTTGCAATCGGAAATTCAAACGATAACGCACGTCATTTACTCGGAGGATGCCGAGAAAGAACGGTTGCGTGCGGAAATTTATAGGCTTCACGCCATCATCGAAAAGGGGGCGAGAAAGGGTGCCGAAAGCTAAACGTAACCTCCCGCCCGCCAAAGCGTGGCGCGAACGGGAGGTGGCGGACTGGAACACGACGACCTTCTGCGCGTACCTGTCCGACCGCCACGCGGAACTCTACGGCATCCCGTACGTGCCGGGCCGGGGCGGTTGGCGGGCCGAGCAAGGCATGATTAAACGGGAGATCACCGAGCACGGTCCGGAAGTGGTCAAACGGTTTATTGACGAGTGTTTCCGCGAGTATAAGCCAAAGCGCGAGTATCCCGGTCTTAACTTCACGTTCATGTACACGTATATGAGGGCGCGGGTGCTGCCGAAAGTGCTGGCGGAGGCGCGTGTGAATCGGGGCGACGATGTAAGGCATGAGATGACGGCGGAAGAATTGGCTGATTGGCTATAGAACGAAAGGAGCGATAAGAATGCGTGAAATCAAGTTTCGGGCGTGGGACGAGGAAAAGAAACGAATGTTTGATGGTGACGCAATCGAAGAACATGACCTGATCACTGGACTGTCTTACGGGAAGCTGTTTGTCGCTACAGAAGACCCGGACTGGCGCGAGATGACGGTCATGCAATTCACCGGCCTCCACGACAAGAACGGTCGGGAGATTTATGAGGGGGATCTTGTAAGGAATCATCGAAGGGTCTCCGTCTACGGTGATGAGATATTAAAGGTGATATATCAAGAAGCAGTAATTACTGAATCACCAGACGGCGTTCGTTGGACCTCAGAGAAGCCAGGATTTCGATTTATACGGATAGGTAAAGGGATGATAACTGCTTTTGTTCCTCATGAAGATTTAGAAGTCATCGGCAACATCTACGAGAACCCGGAGCTGCTTCAATCCGAAAAGCGCGTGTGATTTTCCCTTTCTGATGTACATTACCTTTCGGAGGTGATCGCGCTTGACGCAAAGCACTAACGCAAGTGCATGTATCCTTCGCGGCCCGTGTAAAACAGCGGATGACCCTGCGATATGCACCCGCCTTTGCCCGCACTTCATCGCCCTCCACGGGGCGTCCGGCGCAGGTGGTAGAGTGAGTGCCGCGAACATCCCGTCCGACTACCGCCATGTAACGGTAGCCACCTCGGTCGCGCGCCGGGATCAAGCGGCAGCCTACGCGATCGTGGACCGGTATATCGCGACGTTCGACCGCCAGTTTGAACCGGACGCGGGCGGACCAGAAGCCGCCGACAGGCGGATTAAGTCGCTATACCTCTATTCGCGCGAGCCTGGTACCGGCAAGACGACGACGGCCGCCGCGATTGCCAACACGTATCTCATCGCGCACTATATCGGCAGATTAAAGCGCGATAGGCAGCCGCTGCAGCGGCCGGTATACTTCCTCGATGTAAACGAGTGGCAGACGTTGTTCAACGCGTTCAATCGGCCGAGGGTCCCGGACCATATCGCGGAGCCAGCGAGTGATGCGTATTACCGCTCGATGGAACACGCTAAGGCCGCGCCGTTTCTCGTGATGGACGATATAGGCGTCCGGGACGCGACCGATGCGTTTCGCGGGGACTTACACGCGATAATCAACCATCGGGTGACGAATCGGTTGCCGACCGTTTATACCTCGAACGTGCCAATCGATGAGCTCGCGCAAGTGTTTGACGCGCGGCTGGCGGATCGGGTGCGGGACCAATGCGCGGTCGTGACGTTTAAAGGCGAATCGAAAAGAGGGGTTCGAAAATGACCGAACAGCAGATCATTGAAACGCTGGCAACGAAGGTGATGGGGTGGGAGAAACGGGACTTGCAAGAGCTGGACTATTGGTATCACGACGGGAAAGTCATCTGTCGTAGAGGGAACTGGAACCCACTCCAAAACAAAGCCGATGCGTGGATGATTGTGAAAAAGCTGGAACAAGAATTTGATGCTGTTTGCTTGATGAAAGAAGGGGAAGAGTGGCGATTTTATGTCGGTAGGTACGATGCTGATGAGTATGAAGCGACAGCACCAACTGCCCAAGAAGCCATCTGCAACGTTGCGATAAAGGCGGTGGAGGCTACCGAATGATACGCGCCATCCTACTACATTACCACGGCTGGCGCATGAGACGCGCCGTTCGCAAGCAAGTCCGGGCCGAAAAGGAGTTCACGCGCCACTGGATCGAGTGGCACGCGCTGCGCCGTTCGCTTTAATTAAACGGAAAACTTGTCAAGCACTTTTTTCACAAAAATCACCACACTAGACACAATTAAACCGAATCCAACGGAAAAAGACAGAATGTAACGGAATAGAAAAACGAGTTTAGTAAAAATGAAAGGAAAACCCCGTGTTATGATGGAGGTGGCCGGATGGAGCCGCGCTTCAAGATCGGCGACCGTGTTACCGTCAAAGGCTACGGTAATCGTGTATACGAAGTCCTCGGGTACACGGTCAGTGAATATACGGACGCGTCCGGAACGATAACCGAATTGTATTACGATGTGGGACCAGTAGACATTATCGGAGTGTTCGAGGTGATCGAAGCCGCCGAAGAGGACATGACGCTCGTTGGGCCGCCCGATCTAAGTGCCGTGTACTTCTTTCCCGAGAAGCCGATCGATTACGTTATTACGTTTACGTTTGCGCCGGAATCGATCATCTCCGATGCGGACAGGCGAGAGGCGTATATAAACGGAAACGATACGCGAAATGTACGCAGAGACTACGCGAACATGACGCCCGAGGAGCTCATCGAAATGTACGCCGATTACATGGCGCTGGACCGCGCGTTTGGTGGCCGGGTGTACAAACGGAGGGCGGACGCGATCATGGCGGAATTACACAAACGGAAGGAGGCGAAATAAACGATGGCATACGGCGAACAGTTACTCTCGAAAATTATTGACGTGAATGACCCTGCCGCCCTTATCCGGTTCGATATCCGCGAGGAACATTTCGGGACCGAGGCCGAGCGCTCCGCTTACCGGTTTATCCGCGAGTATGCGGAGGTGAACGGTGGGCGCGCTCCGGACTATCGGACGGTCGTCGCGGAAGTCAAGGGGTTCACGTACATGCCGGAAGTGGGCGATAGCGTCGAGTACCTGGCGCGGAAGGTGAAGGAGGGCGCGGGTAAACGGCAGCTTCACGAGTTCCTGACGAGCCATGAGTTCGGGAAGAAGTTCACGGAAATGTCCCCGGAAGAGTTTTCGGACTGGTTGATTTCGGAAGTCCAAAGCGTTAAAATGAGAACAAGTGTTCGTAATCGAGTGGGAACGGACATCAAGCGGGACACGGATGCGTTTCTTGACGAATATCGCAAACGCAAGGAAGGACGTTCGTTCAAGATTTGGCGCTCGAAATTTCCGACAATCAACCGCGAAATAGGCGGGTACCTTTCCGGCAACATGTATACGTGGTACGGTCGATCTGGCCGCGGCAAGTCCGTATTCACGATGGAGGAGGCGATAGAGTCCGCGTTCCAGGGCGCAACCGTTCTCGTGTGGGCGATGGAGATGTCGTGGTTCGAATGGCTGGCGCGTGCTTACTCGTCAGTATCTGCTCGACTCGGTAAGTGCATCGCGAAGATCGACGGAGTGGACTACGAAGCCGGTTTCGAGAACCGGGCGTTGCTGACCGGGAAGCTGCCGGAAGAGTTCGAGAAAGGCTTCGAAGAATTTCTTGCGGAGTTAAACGAGATGATTCCGGGAAACATCGTTCTGCGTGCGGCCGATCATCCGGATTTCACCTCGCGGCGAGTACGCGACCTAGAAGCGGATATTCTCGCGACGAAGGCAGACATCGTCGTGATCGACCCGTACTATTACATGCACTACGAGAAGAACACGTCGAAAACAGCGGGCGGTGATGCGGCAGCAACGTCGATGAAATTACGTGCGCTGGCCGGGAGGACGCAGACGGTCATTCACGGCATCACGCAAGCGGATGAAGTTCGCGATGATAAAGACGACGAAGGAAACCGGGAATTGCGGCCACCGACTCGCGCAGAACTAAAGAAAAGCAAACAGTTCCTGGAGGATTCCGCGCTCACGCTCGGCATCGACACGCTGGATGGTATCGGTGTTATCCAGTTGAACAAAGGGCGAAACGGCGGCGAGGGAATACGAGTCGAAGTATTATACCTACCAAACTATGGGATTGTTCGCGAGATAGAAACGGGGGAGGAAGCGGCAAAACAATTCGTTAGCATTTTTTGATATTAACCACTTGCGTTCCTAATTGGGAACAGTTACAATGTAGACAAAGTTCCTTATTAGAAACTATGGTGAGGTAATGAAGATGTACAAGGATTGTATTGAAGAAGTGCTAACTGCGGCAGAGGTAGACAGGAAGTGGGGAAAATCACATGGTACCACTAAGGTGTACTGTCAACGCGGCATCTTCACCGATAAAGAGGCCCGTAAATCCGGCGGTACATGGCTTGTCACCTATAGCGGCGCGGTTAGAGTCTTCGGCAACCCACCGGAAAGGGGTGACGAATCTGAAAATTGATGTCCGTGCCGAACTCGAATCCTTCCCGTGGAAACGAGCCACATGGACACCCGACAAGTTAACCGCGGCCTCCCCGTTTCGCTACGACGGCACGCCGTCCTTCTACGTATGGCTCGCGAACAATCCCGTAACCGGCGCGCGTGCTGGCGATTGGGGCGACTACGGCGCGACCGATCCCGAGTACCGACGCGGTGGCATCGTGAAGCTCCTCGCGTTCCTGCGTAACGAAACCGAGGAGGAAACGGAGGAGTATCTACGATGGAAGTACGGGGAGGCAACGGGAGACGCCGAGAACCTAACGTTAGACCTATCGGGAGTCCTCCGATTGCCTGAGCGGAGGCAGCCGTTGGACCCACGAATACTAAACGCATGGGACTGCGAACATCCATACTTGTGCCTACGCGGAATAAGTCCGGAGGTACAGAAGGAAATGCGGGTCGGATACGATATAAAAAGAAAGGCGATAACGATTCCGTGGTTCCTTCCGGACGGTTCACTTGGCAACGTCAAGTTCCGTCGCGTCGATTCTAAAGCGTTCTGGTACGTCAAAGGAGGCTGGCCCATTCGCGAGCTCGTTTACGGAATAGACGCAATCTACCGAAAACGAGCGAAGGTGGCCGTCCTGGTTGAAGCGGAAATTGACGCGATGTACGTCATGACCGCGGGTTTCCCGGCGGTTGCGGTCGGGGGGGCGTTATTCAGCGAGGAGAAGGCGGAGGTCATCCGGAGGAGTCCGATCGAACGGCTGCTCATCGCGACGGACAACGATGAGGCAGGAAAGAAGTTGCGAGAGCAGGTAATCGAGAAGATGACGGGATACTGCGAGTTGCTGTCGGTGGAGTTTCCGGAGACGTATAAGGACGTCAACGAGATCACGGACTTGGACGAGTTGCGTGGGTACATAGAAAGAGCTGCTCCTGTCAATTGGTACAAGTTTCCTCTTTTGTCGCAACAAGTCGACAAGTCTCGCGGGACAGATTCGACAAAGATTTGCTAAAATAAGCCATACGATGTACCCAAATTTGGGGTACAATAAGCCCGGAGTAGAACGAAGTCTACTCGTTCATGTCCCTGTCTTCTTCCGCCCTCGGAACCCATTCCCACTCCCACAGATCGTCGATGTGGCAGCTACAAAATTCGGCGATATCCTTCTGTGTGTTTAAGGGGATAGGGCGTCGATTGTTCGCCCAGTCACTGACGCGTTGCCTAGATACGCGTAGCCACTTTGCCAAAGCAGCCTGCGTCTTTTTCGCTTCTTTGAGGCGGCGCTTCAACAGGGACTTCCGGGCTACAAACGGCATCGGAAGTACCCCCGTGTTAGTTGATCAGACTTAATCTTTATTGGTAACCACGTCTTCTAATTTTATCTCCACCACCCTTTCTATCGGTACTTTAAGATAGCGGCATATCCGGTCAATAATGTCTAACCTTACGGACTCATTCTTTGCGAATTTAGCAACAGTACCGGATGCTAGTTTGCAATCTCGGACAAGATCCATGAGCTTCACATTTTTCGACTCTAGGGTGCGGAAAAGAGGCTCGTAACTAATCATATAGAATTCACCTCCATCCATGCACAAAACCTCATTCACAAACATAGATATGAGGTATATAATGTCATTATAACCTGTTTTTGTGAAAGGAGGATAATTTTTAGAAAAAAAATTATGCGCACATGTCCCAAAATGGCAATTTGCTGTGCGTATATAACTAGGAACAAAGAAAAGGAGTGATGAGATGGTTAACTCTGACAAACTGAATACCCTCGCTTTGATGGCACAGAGAGGTTGCCCAGAATCCGAGCTCGATATCTTATTACGATTCATGCCAGTAATCGAGCGGATTTCAAAAACCATCAGACACCTGATTGACGACGAAGTTGCATTTGAGGCGTATTGCTATAATCTGATCAAACAAGCAATCCGGAAGTATGACGAGTCAAAAGGCAATCTGCGCTGGCAAATTGAAATCAGACTCAGGGACGCACGAAGGCATTTTATTAAAAACAGAAGTAAACGACGAAAAATACAAGTATCGTACGAATTTATTACTGGGCGAACAGATGTTGACGAAGAGAGAAAAAGAACCATCGAATTTGAAGATGTATTGGCGGACATCGAGTCGATGGTTTGTGAGAGAGAAAGGCTTCAAGAAAAAATCGCCCTTTTGGCGAAGGGCGATCCCAAAAAGACCACGATCCTCAACGCTTGGCTCATCGGATTTGATAACGATTCGGAACTTGCACTGTTGTTGGCGCAACAGTACGGAGGTAAATCCGAATCTCATCGACGAACCATTACACGCTTCAGATCATATTGTCAGGCTGTCTTGGCTGGATCAGCCTGACAATTTCGAGGACCAGGAATTGGCGCGTTTAGGCATCACGCGTCGATTCCGTCCTCATGACTAAGTATAACCAACGTTGATAACCATAATCAACACATTGTAGGTTTTTTCCAGATAAAAACAACTACGTTTATTATCTTATTAGTTTGGCATCTACTTGTCAAGCGTATTTGTCACGGAAATTTTCGACAATTACACGAAAGTTATACGAATCGGAGGCGATATATTCATGAGACGAATCTCTATTTACGATATTATACGAAATGACTACGAAATGGTTTCGCGAATCTACGAAAACGCAACGCTCGATTACAACGGGGCTCCGGGACCAGACGAGGACCCGGCCGACTACCTTCCGCGCGGAGGCGTGATCCAGGCGGTGAGGATCGCATGAGCTTCGCGGTTGCCGCTGGGGCCAACGTTACGCCCCGGAAAATCACCGTCACTCAACACGCAATCGACGAGGCGGTGCGGGATTTCCGAGTCCCGCGCCAGACCGCCGAGGAGTGGGTCCGGTTGAACTTCCGCAAGGCCCGGTTCATCGCGAACATCATATCGGGCGAGGGCAAGCCAACGCGCCTTTTCGGATATAACGGGATTGCCTTCGCGGTTGATCCGCATGAAGACTGTGTAATCACCGTTTACCCTGCGACGCCAAAAGCGTCTGTACGCGATAAGATTCACGAAATGGTCACCCGTGATCTCCGCAAGATCGAACGTAAGGAGTCGATACTTGAGCGTCGAATCGCGCTGACCAAGGCGGATCTCGACATCGAAAAAGCCGCGTTGCAACTCCGGCTGCTCCGCGCGAGAAGCCTGGCGACCAAACTCGCGTGCCAGGCGAGGATCAACGCGATTAACGAATACTTTACGCAGCTTGACGCAGACCTGCTCGCGGTCAAAAACGAAAAGCGAGCGGTGGCGAAAACGGTGGTTGCGTATATGTGAAGGGAGGTTATCAGATGGTAAGGGTTTTCTTAACTGTCGGTTGGGACGCGGAAGAGTTCCTCGTACCGTTGAAAATCGACTCGGCATCGCAGCACATCGCATCAATCAGAAGATGTGATCGACTGTTATCTGTCGGACATCGTACACGCGGCGATGTGGGGGTCTTGTAATCCCGGCGCTTCACGCGTCGGCAAGGCGGTGTCGGCGCTAGTTGAGACCGATCGACTCGCGCAGGGATAATCGGACGGTTGAGACGGATCAACCCGATGGCCCCGCTGATGCCGTCTCGCGGGCGCGGGAATGTCCGGCGCTCGAACGAAATCTATACGATAAGGAGCGATGTGAAACGATGAGCATCCGCAACAAATTGAAGGAACGCGAAGAGGCACGCGACAAGGCGGCGCAAGGGGCTGGCGGAGGAATCAACGCAGGCCTGCCGGAAGGTGTCACGCGGTACGTCAAACTCGGCCAGGAACTCAAGGACGGGAAGACGTTCGTGCCCCTCGCGGAACCCGACATGTGGTTCTTCTACTACGTGCATGAGGACGGCCAATTCTCCCCGCGCGAAGTGTACGTACAGAAGCATACGTGCCTGCACAGCCCGCACGCCGCGCCAGCGTCGAAAGAGGAGTCGCCGGACCTGTTCGACCAGTACGTGAAGCCGAACGGCTCCGTATGCCTGTCGTGCCGCGCGAAGGCAAAACGGAAACTCTACTTCATGCTGCCGGTGTACGATCCGGAATACGGGACCTGGCGCGTGCTCGATTTGAAGGAGTTCCACGCGGGCAAACTGATCGACGACTACGACAAGCTCGAGAAGGCCGCGAAAAAGTTTAACAAGGATTATACGTTGGTTGGAGATGCGGTAGTCATCCGTAAGACGGCGGACGGCAAGTCGTACTCGATGGAGTCCGGGGAACTTGACGAGGCCACGCTTGAAGCCGCCCGCGCGTTCATCGGCAGCCCCGAGATCAATTACGAGGAGCTCGCGAACTTCCGCGACGAGGCCGACATCCGGGAGATCCTCGAAAAGGCAACGGACGGTCACGTTGACAAGTCGGTGCTGTTGAATTTCTAACGAAGAGGAGGCGGTTGAATGGCGAAAATAATCGAGGTTCTCATCGCGGTAATTATGTTTAATTTACTCGCGGTGTTTATCTCCTTTATTACCGGATTAGATTACTCGCGCTCTATCGTTGCGGTGGTGGTCGGTTACCTCGCATCGGATTTCATAGATAAGATTACCGACTAAGGAGGCGGTCTGGTGGCGCAAGCAATCCAACGAGAAAAGAAGCTGACGCTCGCGATCAACGTGAACAAGGCGGAGGAACTGCCGCAGACGGCCGTATATATCGGAATGTTCCTCGACACGCTTGACGCCGAGGACGAATACGACATCGACCTCCACGTCGGGGTTAACGCGCCGAAAGAGGACGAGAAGCCGCCGATTGGGTTCGGGACGCATGCAAAGGGGTTCGAAGTGGTAAGCGACCTGGTAGAGATCGATCTTGACGACGAGGAGGAACCGGATGGCGAACCAATCGACTAATATCGGCGCCCATTCCGAGCTGGTCGCGGCGACCGCGCTGCTGGCGGCTGGCTACGAAGTGGCCCGGCCCCTCGCGGCAGAATCGTACGACCTGGCGGCGCGCGATCCGGTGACCGGCGAATGGGCCACGTACCAGGTCAAGACGGCGAGGTACCGGCCCGACCGGAACGCGTACGTGGTATACGCGACGCGAACGAATGGCGAGGCGTACACGCGCGATGACTGCGATTACCTTATCGGGGTGCTCGACGACGCGGTGTACGTGATCGAGAACCGGGAGATCGGCGAGTATTGGGTCTCGCCGGACAATATCGACGCGAAGTGGCGGAAGTTGACCGTGGGGATTCGAAAAGAAACGAAGGAGGCGGTTTGATGACTGCGTTCAAGGACGGCATTATCGTTCACGAAGGGAAGAAGTACCGGAAGGTTGATCGTGACGTACGGAATGGGGACATGGTTGTGGCAGTTGTCAAGAGCGGGGATGTAACAGTAGGCAACGTATATCAGGTACGAGAAGATTACATCGGCCTGTATTTCATCGATGACGGCGGCGATAGGCGCTGGTGTCCGATTGCATGGGGCCACGTTAAGCCTATCGAACCGGTAACCGCCGACCTCGCCGCGCTCGAATCCGAACTGGCCGCGACCAAAGCGAAACTCGAGGAACTCGAAAAGCAGTTGGCGGAGGCAAAACGCGATGATAACGCGGAAAAGTGGGCGAAGATCGGCCGCAAGCCTGGCGAGTTTAAGGTCGGGGATATCGTAAAGACTTTAGATGATGTCGGAGGTCATCCCGTTGGTACCATCGGAATCCTCGAATGGGACAACAGACTCGAAAAACTTCGTGTTAGAGCCAACGGAGAACTGTATTCCCACCAATACGAACTCGTCGCCCCCGTCGAGTCCGTCGTAAACCTGAAAGGGTGACACAACATTGGCTAACGCCACAAGGCCTAACGTCCAATTGCGTCTGAATCTCCGTTCGCCGACCGCAGAGGACACCGAAAAGAAAGCGCGGATAACGGAGGCCCAACGGAAGAAGGCGGCGGTCGAGGAAACGATCGAGCAGGCGTGGGAACGGATCGGCGCGTTGAAACTCACGGATAAGGAGCGCGAACTGTACAACGCGGCGAAGGAGGCGTTCTTCTCGGGCACGATAGGCAGGTGCTCGAGTAACGCCGGTAAGAAGCTGACGAAGGGCGAAGTGCTCTCGATGGGAGCCGCCGTCATGCGCCAACGTGACGAGGCTCTCCGTAAAGAGAGAATCGCCGAGACTTTGCGCACCAAGCCCGCAAACTATCACATTATCACGGACGACCGTGATCTTGCTCGAATGATGGACCGGCTGCGCGAGGAGGTGCGCCGCCAAAAAGATGACCCCTGGTTCCGGAAAGTGTTCCGCCTATTCAACGATACACACATCCGGCGCAAACTCCTCTCTCGCGGTATCGAAATCCCGTTGGTCCAATCGTTTACCGCGTGGGACACGGAAACCTCCGGACTCGACAAAATGATCGATCTTTCCGGCGGTTACTCGTTCTGGCTCCCGTTGCTCGACGAAGGTTATTACGTCGCCTACGGGCATTTGACGGGAGAGAAGCAGTGTACCCGATCGGTTGCGTTAGATGTGATCCGGGCGTTTATGGAGGACGCCCGGCACATCAAAGCGTTCCACAACGCGGAGTTCGACTTGTCGATTTTGACCAATGATGGGTTTCGACCACGAGGTGTCCGGTACGACTCGAAGGATGCGCAGTTCATCCTCTACGACCACGAGGAATCGTACTCGTTGAAACCGTTGGTCACGAAGTATAAGGCCGCGATTAAGTCGATGTTCGACGTGGAGTTCGACGATTACACTTACGAGGATTTGTTCGGCGACTCCAATCCGATGCTCCACCCGATTGAGGTTGTCGGCATCTACGCGATCAAGGACGTTCATAAAGGTTGGTATCTGACGCGTTGGCAAATCGAAATGATGCTCGCGCACGACAACCTCTACCGGCCGTACTTCGAGATACGGCAGTACCTCCCTGAAGTGAACGTAACAATCGAGCGTACCGGGTTCAACGTCAACCTGGTGAAGCTGGCGGCGCTCGGCGAGGAGTACCGTCCGGAACGCGACGAGGCGCGCCGGAAACTGTTCGAAGCGTACAAGATCGACGACGCGTTCCTCTACAAGATGTCGATGGCTCTCCGCGGCGAGAAGATCACGAGGTGGTGCGAGGAGCAACGAAAGCGCATCGAAAAACGCCACGAAATGATCGAGCGCTGCAAACGAGAGCTCGCGACCACGAATCCGAAAACGAAGAAATACGCAGAGTTGAAGGAACGCTTGCGCCGGTACGAGTCCGAGGAGCTACCGGCGGCGATTCCGCAGAACGCACCGGACTTTATCCGCGAGTTCAAGCTGTCCTCTGATGATCACGTCGCGTACCTCGTCTACGATTACCTGGGCATTCCGGACCGGACGAAAGAAATCGTCAAGGACAAGACGAAGGAACGCGCGGTGTCATCCGACGTTTTGCAGGCATACGCGGAAGACGAACCGGGGCTCGCGCCGCTGGCCGAGTATTCGAAGTACGAGAAGCTTATCGGGACGTATATCGAAAAGATCCCGGATGCGATTGACGTGGACGGCCGCCTTCATACGCAGCTCCGAACAGTTTCGACCGGTCGTTACGGGTCCAGCGGCTATAAGGGCAAGCCGAACAAGATTAAGCCCGCATATGTAACAGACGAGAATTACCTCACTGTAATGAAGATGCTCGTCGAGTGCGAGGAGCGCGTGAGCAAGGGGACCAACGTTCAAAACATCCCGTCGCGTAACGAAGAGGGGCTGCGCGTCCGGATGACGTTCGAACCGACACCCGGTTATACGTTCTTGGGCAGCGACCTCTCCTCGATTGAACCGCGTATCCAAGCGCATCGAATGGCGTCCGAGTTCGGCGACGAGATTTTCGCGGAGATGTATCGGAAAGGACTCGACCCGTACGTAGAATTCGCGGCCATTCTGTTCGAGGTGTCGCGGGAACTGTGCGAAGAGAAGGCGTACAAGGCCGGAATTGCTGCGGTTCCCTACCGCAAGCTGATGAAGGATATGTTTCTCGCGGAGGGGTACGGTCAGGCCGTTGAACAATTCGTGAAAACGGCCGTCAAGCGAGGCGTGTCCGAGGAGGCCGCGAAACGGGCTTACGCGAAGTTTGACGAGGTACTCCCGGGATTCAAACGCATGGTTGAGACAACGTTCGAACACCTGCGGAAGCACGGATGGGTCGCGACTTTATGGGGTCAGAAACGGAGGTTCCCGCAATATGTAGCGCAATGGAAACGGCTCTGCGCGTTGATGAAAAAGGCGGGGATCAATGGCAAGAACGACCCGGACCTCGGGAAAAAGTCTCGCCGACTCAGCCGCGATGAATGTACCGAGTTCTGGCAGCTTATTCGTGAAACGGGTCGCGCCGAACGTCAGGCGTTTAACCATACGATCCAGGGCACGGGCGCTAACATTCTGCAACTCTGCATGATCCGAGCGTATTACGAGTGCGTTTTGGCACGCGGTTGGGAGTTCAACTTGACGCTACACGACGAGTTGAAGTTCAGCGTGCCCAACGATCAGATGACACCGGAGGCTACCGCGCTACTGGACGACATTATGACGAACACGGTGGATCTGCTTGTTCCATTGGCGTGTGACACCGTAATCGAACCGTGCTGGATGCGCGAAGTAAAACCGGAGGACTGGTTCAATACCGAAGAGGAGGACGATGCCTTATCTCTCAATTAGCGGAAGATTTCAAAGCGATGCTCGACCGGTATCATTCCGCGCCCGAAGTTTGGGACGACCAACTTGACGCGTTGATCCATGAACAGCAAGCGAAAATTCTGCGGACCCGCCGTTTCTTCGATTTCAAATCGCAACCGTACTTTTCCCCGTCGAGCGCTAACGCGTGCAAACGCGAGCTATACGAAAAGTTGCGCGGCGCGAAGAAGGACGTACAGATCCGGCCGCCACATCAGGGCCGCTGGACCCGGTTGGGCACCGCGATCGGCGCGATGATCCAGCGCGACCTCCTGTTCATCGAAAAGCATTACGAGAAGATGTTCGGGGAGGTCCCGCCATTCACCGTTGAGCGCACGCCGGAAGGCTACCCGGCCTGGGAGGATTTCGCCACGCGCCTCCACGTCGTTGAACACGGAGGCCACCGGTTCGCCCTCTACGGCAAGCCTGACGGAATCCTGCGCTACAAGGACGGTCGACGCGTAGGTCTGGAACTGAAGAGCAAGCAGACAACAGCCGGCAAGACCGGATCGATGCGTGAGGCCGAAGGCAAGCACGTTGTGCAAACGGTGGTGTATACGGAAATGTACGCGCCACTCGACGATTACCTCATCGTCTACGTCAACGCCGCGAAAAAGGATTGGGCGATGACCGAGGAGGAGTACGCGAAGAACCCGGATTTGGTCGCGTTCCATATCACGGTAACGGACGACGACCGCGCCGCGCTCCTCGACGAATTGGCGAGCGTGGTGCAAGCGGTGAAAGACGGGACGCCGCCACCGTTGGAACTCGACAAGTGGACCTTTAATAACTATAAGACCGCGTGCGCCCTCTCGTTGTCTGACGAGGAGTACGCGGAGATTCAACGGCAGGCGCGCGCGATGATGCGGTCGAGGCTTCCGGAGTGGAAGAAGGCGCAATTTTGGGAAGCGTACGAGTTTATTAAAGCGGTGCGCGAAAGGGGCGTTGCGTAGTGGGATACATTCTCCGCGAAGTATACGAAAGTGATGGGGTAACCCCGAAACAGGATACACCGAATATGACTTATGGCGATTACGTTGGGAAAGTGGTGCGCCAATCTATGCGCCTGCGATTTGGCACGGAATCCTCCCGCCGCCCTCTCAACATTCATGCGGATGTTTCCCGAAGGTACGAACGGTGACATGCCCAAACAGCGGTCCGTGTTATTGTACTGGCGCATGCATGGGACGGGAGGTGCCGGATAATTTCGAGGGCTACAAAAAGTAAAGCGTTACGATATCTCGGCCTCGACCTTTCGTTATCCTCGCCAGGATTCGCGGTAATCGAGGTCGCCGACCGGAAGCCGCGCCTCATCACGACGGCGCACGTAAAAACGGGGTCTGACGACCCTCAAGCGTTGCGTTACGAACTGATCGAGGCGTACACGCTCCTGTTCTTGCGCGAGCAGCTACGGGCGGGCCCGTTCGAGGCCATCGTGCGCGAGACGTGGCCGCCAGCGCGAGATTATCGGCAGAACGATAAGATTCACGGGGCGTGGTCGGCGGTCGATCGGGCGCTTTCACGATACGGATACGAGGTTAACGCAAACCTAACGCCATCTAGCGTGAAGCGAACGGTGACCGGCAACGGCAAGGCGGAAAAAGCGGAGGTCGCCGCGGCGGTCCGGCGGTTGCTCGGGCTCACGGAAGATTACCGGTTCGCGACCGATGATGAAAGCGATGCATGCGCCGTGGTACTGGCGTACTTGATCGCGAATGATTTGATTGATCATTGAGGAGGCGTTTTGATGCTGGATTGCACGAAGATCAAAACATTTACTCCGATTATTCCTGCAGGTACGGGGCCAACCTTTACCAACGCTCACGAGGCTTTACTTGATATGATTCACGATATGAACGAATCTTCTGGTGGTACTTTCTCCTTCGATGAAGAAAACAAGGTTGCGGCGTTTATGAATCACGTACTTTCCGTTTCAGATTGGATCGACGGGACATATCCGATCTTTCCTGATTACGAACTCGAAGTAAAAACGATGCAAAAGTGGCAATTCGACCAAATGCCGGAATTCGACGGCTATTAAAGGGAGGCGTTTTGATGAAAGACTCCCTCGCGTTTGTTGTAGCGGTGATTCTCGCGGTAGCCATATGGTTCGCGACTGTCTCGTTAACAGCGTGGCTCGTCTCGATTTTGGTCGAGTTCCTGTTCGAAGTCGAGTTCGGGTTCTGGAAGGCGTTCGCCTCCGTTGTGCTTATCGACGTGTTCTCGAATCTCGTGTTCAGCGGAATGCCCCGCGTGACCAAACAGTGACCCGTCACTTTGACGACTGGGATACGCCTTTTGAAACACGCCGCCTCCGTTATCTCCGGCAAGAGTTAGCGGAGGTCGAGCGGCAGATTGCGCGGCATGAGCGGAAATTGCGCGAGTTGAAAACGGAGAGAAACGAATTAGCGGAGGCAGTGAAAAGGAGCGATGAGATTGACGCTGATTGACGACGTAAAACTTTCGGAACAATTTCTCGAACAATATCGCGGTAAACAACCGAAATGGGGATTCGGGGGACTCGGATACATCATCTATCTACGGACGTATGCGCGGAAGAAGCCGGATGGCACTCTCGAACGATGGGACGAAACGGTGCGGCGGATTACCGAGGGAAACTTCCGGATCGAGGCGAAACGGCTTGCGGAGATCGGTCGCCTGACCCCGGAGAAGGTTGCGGAACTCAACCGCGAGATGGAGCGATTCTATCATCTGACGTTCAATCTCGTAATGTCTCCGCCGGGCCGCGGGCTCTGGATGAGCGGAACCGAGTACGCGGAGAAGATCGGGGACGCCGAGAACAACTGTTGGGGCGTATCGATGCGGCCGCAGCCGTACGAACCCGGGGGCGAGCCGAAAGTGTCCTTCGCGCCGGTGTTCACGTTCGACCAGGCGATGAAAGGCGGCGGCGTCGGGGTGAACGTACAGCGCAAGTACGTTAGCCAGATTCCGAAGGTTAATAACGATCTGTGGCTGCGTTTTGTCTGCGAGAAAGAACACCCTGACTACGAAAGCGAATTGAAGCCACTCGGCGTTGATGACAATCCGATGTGTACGATGGACGCTCCCTATTTTGGCTTCCGTGTTATCCGTGTGAAGGATTCTCGCGAGGGATGGGCGGAAGCACTCCGTGAAGTAATCGATGCACATTACGACGGCGTCACAAAAATGTTCGTCGACGTGTCTGACGTTCGCCCGCGCGGTGCCGATATCAAAGGATTCGGCGGCGTTGCGTCCGGTCCCGCACCACTCGTCGCGATGCTACAGAAGGTCAACGAGATTCTCAACAATCGCGTGGATGACTACGTGACGCCGACGGAATGGGGCGACATTATCCAGAACATCGGGTGTTGCGTCGTGGCCGGTAACGTCCGCCGTACTGCACTCATCTTCATCGGAGACAACACGGATAAGGAATTCGTCGAGTCGAAGAACTACGCGCTCGAAAAGAACAAAGCCGCGAGTCAGTGGCGTTGGGCCTCGAACAACTCGGTCGATATTGGCTCGGATACAGACCGCGAAACACTCCGGGACATGGCCGTGAACATCTACTATAACGGCGAACCAGGTTATGTGAATATCGATCTCTCGCGCAACTTCGGCCGGATTATCGACGGATTCCAAAAGAACATCGACGGCGAGGTCGAAGTGTTTAACCCCTGCGGGGAGATCACGTTACCTAACGGTTCCCCGTGCAACCTGTTCGAAATCAACTTACCGCGAATCCACGAATACATCACGAAAGGAATCGAAGGCGAAACGCTGTACGACGAGGTAGCGTATCTGGCTACTCGTTACGCGTACCGCATCACGTTCCGCCCGTACGAATGGGCCGTTACGCGCGACGTCGTGAGCCGCCACCGTCGCCTGGGCGTTGGCATCACGGGAATCACCGATTGGGTGCTGATGCGGTTTGGTCAGCGTGCGATCCTCGGATTTGACGCGGAAGGCAATCCGATCTTCAACCAAGACGTATGCAACGCGCTTGATTCGCTGTACAAGGCGGTGCGCGCCGCGAACGAGGAACACGCGAAACAGCTCGACGCTAACCCCTCGATCAAGGTCACGACCGTCAAGCCATCCGGAACTATTTCGCTGCTGATGGGCGTATCTCCCGGTCAGCACTATCACTGGGCCCCGTACATGATTCGCCGCGTGAGGATGTCGACGCATGCTCCGTTGGTCCCCGTTTTGATTCATTGCGGGTACAACGTGGAGCCCGCGATCCAGGGCTTCAATCCGGACGGCTCATACGTGTACAACTACAACACCGTAGTCGTTGATTTCCCCGTGAAGGCCCCGACCGCCGAGCATCCGCAGCTCCAATCGGCCGGCGACGTGCCTCTCCGCGAACAGGCCGCGCTCCAAGCGTTGCTCGCCACGTACTGGTCCGACAACGCGGTGTCTGCGACACTCTCGTTCCACAAAGCGAAACCGAAGCCGGTCTACTTCGCGGACGGAACGGTGCTCCTCGATAAGTTCGGTAATCCCGAACTCAAGATCGACAAACGCGACGAGGAACGCGTGATCGACGAGATTACCGATGTGCTCGACCGGTACAAGGGCGTGATTAAGTCGACGTCGCTGCTTCCGTACGCGACCGATACGTATCCGCAGATGCCATACGAGGCGATTACGAAGGAGCGCTACGAGGAGATGGTCGCGCGAATCAAGGCGAAGCCGTGGGAGGTTATCGGCGGGTCAATTGTGGCGGAAGACGAAGGCGCCGTTGATTCCTCAACGGAATGTGTCGGGGGAGCGTGTCCGATTCGATGAGCCCTACGCTTGCTTTAATTCTTGCATCCGTTGCGTTGGTAATTGCGGGTTTAGTGGCGTTGATTCCTAAACCGAAGTGTCCGCATTGCGAGCGACGAGATTTCATTAGCGTTCGATGCTTCATGTATTACTGTGACTTATGCGATAGATTCGCGGAGTAAACGGGAGCGCCCCGTGCGCTCCTCCCGGCTACGGCCGAAATCATAACGGAGGTGGTCGTCTTGACATTGCGAGTTTTGAACGGAATTTGCGCTTTGATATGGGCGGGACATTTCTTTGCGTACGCGATGTATAGCGTAGAAATTCCGGCATTTACCACAGGGTTTGCGATGTTGCTGGCCGTGATCTGTTTCGCAGAAAAAGCGCTTGATTAAACGGAGGTGGTAACGTGGAGATTTTGTACACTTATACGAAAACAATGGATGTGAGCGGCCTTGTTATTGCTGCAATCGTGCTTACGATCTTTTTCGGGGGTTTTGCGTGGATCCTCTTCAGCGACAAAGCATTCGTACTCGGAACAATCTGCGCGACCATAAGCGCTCTGTCGGCGGTATTCGTAGTCGATGTGGGTGACGCGTTTATCTCCGGCTCGCTCGACGAGACATATCACGAAGTCGTCATCACCGACATGTCCAAGTTCGACACGTCGAAATACAAAATCGTTGAGCAGCGCGGAAAGATTTTCGTTGTCCAGGAGATTTCGCGATAACAACAAAGGAGGCGCGCCCATGTACGGACTCACGCAAGAACAACGCGATCTTATCGAATGGTTGCGCGATGGCGAGCGGATTAAAACGAAATTCGAACGGAGGGAGCCTATGACTCACGATAAACTTGACGCTATTTTCGATATGCAATACGCGCTGGACCAACGAATTATCGACGAACGTGGTATCGAAAAGACGACGGAGGAATGGGTGCGCGACCTTACGGTCGCCCTCGAAGACGAGATAAGCGAGGTGCGCGCGTGTGTCAACTGGAAATGGTGGAAGAACCCAAAACCGGTTGATTACGACGAACTGCGCGGCGAGGTCATCGACTTGTGGCACTTCCTCGTCAGTCTATCGCAAAAGGTCGGACTGACTGCGGATGATGTGTACCGCGTGTACTGCGAAAAGAACGCGGAGAACCATGCACGCCAGGACGGTACGAGTGAGAAGAAGGGGTACGAAGTAAACGGAAGAGGCTGCCGTTAAGACAGCAGCCAAATTCCGATCCACGGAACTATCTGAACTACAGTCCGTAGAAACGCGGGAGTGATGACGATGTTAATCTTCATCACTACAAACCTCCTTTCACAAACGACTCACACTACTATCCCCCACCAAGACACCCATCAGACTTTTGATGGCGCCGGGTTTACCCTTTTGGTATTGGTTGGTTCTGTTTGTGAGCCCTTGCGAAAGGACTTGTCCTAATAATACCACAAGGACAAAACAATGGGAATTATTTGTTAGGAGGCACGCTGATTGCGACAATACCACGAACTCTGCCGACACATTCTCGAAAACGGCGTTGAGAAATCCGACCGAACCGGAACCGGCACGTTGAGCATCTTCGGCTATCAGATGCGGTTCGATCTACGCGAAGGGTTCCCGTTGCTCACCACAAAGCGCCTTCACTGGCGGTCGATCGCGTACGAGCTGCTTTGGTTTCTGCGCGGAGACACCAACGTCAAGTACCTCAACGCCAACGGAGTGACGATCTGGAACGAGTGGGCGGATAGACACGGGAATCTCGGTCCGGTGTACGGTAAGCAGTGGCGAAATTGGGACGGACTTTATTATGCGACAGATCAAATTCGAGATGTCATCGAACAAATCCGCACGAACCCCGATAGCCGCCGCCTGCTCGTATCGGCCTGGAACGTCGGCGAACTCGACCAAATGGCGCTGCCACCGTGCCACTTCGCGTTCCAATTCTACGTTGCAAACGGACGCCTATCGTGCCAACTCTACCAACGGTCGGCCGACGTATTCCTCGGCGTTCCGTTCAATATCGCCAGCTACGCTCTCCTCACGCATATGGTCGCGCACGTAACCGGTCTCAAAGTCGGAGAGTTCATCCACACGCTAGGCGACGCGCACATTTACGCGAACCATATCGAGCAGGTACGGACGCAGCTTGAACGCGAACCGCGCCAACTCCCGCAACTCGTAATCAAGCGCCAGGTAACGGACATTGACGATTTCACGTTCGAAGACTTCGAGATCGTCGGCTACGATCCGCACCCGCATATCCCCGGCAAAGTCGCTGTCTAACGAAAGGAGCACGTAATCATCGCAAGCATCACGCTAATCCACGTATTGCTCACCGCAATCTCAGTCGCTACGTCCGTACCACTCGCAGAAACGGAGTTATACGAAGTTACCGCGTACTCGGTCGGCGATGATTTCACGCCAGCCCACGGTATTACCGCATCCGGCGCGAGAGTCCGCGAGGGCATAACTGCCGCCTGCCCGCCAGAGATACCGTTCGGCACGCGCGTCCATATCGAAGGCGTGGGCGAGCGCGTTTGCCTCGACCGTGGCGGCGCGATCAAAGGGCGCAGGCTGGACGTGTATATCGCGGACCGCTCGGAGGCGCTCCGGTTCGGGCGGCGGAAGTTGAGCGTAACAATCTGTGCGAAATCGGAACTCGCACGTTTAATACGGTAGAAGGGGGAAACGCCGGAAAGAAAACGGGAGGGATACGATGAGCAACGAAAAGGTAACGGTACTGACGGATGAAAACGGTGTGCTGCGGGAGTATCGCGAGGTTAAGCGGAAGGCGAACGTGGGGGAGCGGATTAAGATTGTTGCAGCGGATGTACAGTCGGAAAGACCGTACGAAAACGGAGACACCTTCGTAGTTGATGAGGAAGTCAAAGGATTCGAGGGCGATGTCATTACGCAGTGCGGTCGTTATATCGAGGCGGATGAATACGTAGTCCTCGAGCCCACCGATATCGTTATCGTCGACGGTGTGCGGTATCGCGAGGAGAAGCGCGAGGCACGGAAAGGCGAGCGAGTGATGGCAACTCGAAAGGATTCTCCGTTTTATTCTTTTGGTCAGGTTGGGATCGCGCTTGGCCCTGAATACGTTGAATTCCCACATGCGAAGCTTTGCTGCTATCCCGAAAATTACGTCGTCCTCACGCCAGTTTCTAACGAGCCGAAGCCGAAACAATCGCCCACACCCGACGTATTCAACGTCACGATCAACGTAACGGTCAACGGGAGTATTGACGACGCGATCAAAGCGGCAACAGAAGCGTTGAAAGCGAAGCTGGCCGATTTTAATCCCGAGAAGGCTATACGCGAACTGATTACGCAGCCAGCGCCGAAATCCCCGCAACAACACCGCGATGAGATCATCGAAAAAGCGAAACGGGATGTGGCGGAGTTGTTGGACGCTAACCATCAGCACTTGAGTCCGCCTGTTTATTTCACTCGCCGGGGAGGATTCTTCGTTACGGACAGGGTTGAGTTCGTGGTTAATCGCGAGAAAAGAACGGTTGTTGCGCTCGTTCGAGAATTAGGAGAGAACCACGTTATTCATCGCGGCATCGCCAAGTGCGCGCCCAACGATTGCTTCAACGTCCACATCGGCAAGGCAATAGCGCTGCGTCGAGCGTTGGGGCTTCCGGTGCCTGACGAGTACCTGAACGCGCCTCAGCCGACGGAGGTTCGCGTGGGGGATATTGTAAATGGCGGCTTGCTTTTCGGAGCTTACACGCCAGATGAAACGTTCACGATCACGGCGGAGCGTGGCGACAATTCGTTCAAATATGCAGAGTGTCCGTCTGATTGGATTTACCGTCATCAAATCGGAAGAATCATCGACGACTCACGCGAACAAACGGAGGTATCTGCATGACCCAACCGCTAAAGCTCGCCCTAACCGGCCGGATGCGCTCCGGCAAGGATTCGGTCGCGGCGTACCTCGCGAGCCAATACGGATTCGCCCGGTTCGCATTCGGCGACGGCATCCGTAAGGTCTGCCGCGAGTTGTTCCCGGACCAGATGGCGCAAGCCCGAAAGCCCCGCGCGCTCCTGCAAGGCGTGGGGCAGGCGATGCGGGCGTTCGACGAGGACGTGTGGATCCGCCAATGTCTCGAGGAAATCGAAGGGGAAATCGGATATTACGAAGCTCACGGTTATCACGGACCAAACGTCGTAATCACCGACCTCCGTCAGCCCAACGAATATGCCCGCCTCCGCGCGGAAGGCTTCGTCATCATCCGCGTGAACGCTTCGGACGAAACGCGAATCCAACGCATGATCGACGCAGGCGACGAATTCGATGACGATACGCTCACGCACGATACCGAGCAGCACGTCGATTCGTTCGCGGTCGATTATGAGATTGATAATAACGGGAGCCTGGCGGATTTGTACGCGCAGGTGGACGAGATTATGGTGGATATTAACCGAAAGGAAGGCGATACCATGGACTACCGTAAATTTCTCCGCGAAGAATGTAATTATCCCGAAGAGGTACTCGTGGATATGTCCGACGAGGATTGTGAGTCCGAGTACGAAGTAATCTGCGGTGGGATCGACTGATGACCACCGCCAACTTCGATGACCTCCGTTACTTCTACCAGATGGGTTACTTTTACGGGCGTAACGACCAACTGGACGGAAAACCGTATGACGACCGCCTGCCTCACGAAAGATCGATAGGCCTTACGGATTCACCGCGTCAGCCAAGCGAAACGAGTACCATCCGTGCTTCCGATCAAAATACACGTACTTCCCGACCTTGACGTTGTGCTTTTTGATAAACGAGCGCGCCGACGCATAACTGCGCTTATCGAAGTTCGCGGGCGCGACCGTATCGGGCACGTTGACATCGCCGGGCAGGGCCACGCCAATATTCCCGGTCTCCGTTTCGAAGGCCACGTGCATCTTGAACGGTTGGCCCGCCGGGAATCCGAGTTTCTTGCGCATGGCCGCGTTGATGAAGAGGCGTCCGAACTTGTCGATGGTGATCGCGGGCTCCTCGTCGGCATTGTACGGTTCAAAGCTATGGGGAACGAAAGGCATAACGAATCAACCTCCTAACGGACGTAAGGCCCTTACGGTTAGTATACGCGAAAGAGTAACGATATTGCAACGAAGGATTAGCGCGAATCCACTCGAAGGGAGTCGATCATTTGACGTTTAATGTAACGCCTCAATTGCCGGATAACGGACTGACCGTCGCGGAGCTGTTCGCAGGCGGCGGTCTGATGGCGGTGGGTTTGAAAACCGCTGGATATCGTCTGATTTACGCAAACGATTTCGATAAGAACGCGGTGAAAGCGTATCGCCACAACCTCGGCGACCACATCGTACACGGCGACATTACCGCGATTGATCCCGCCGACATTCCGGACGCCGACGTGATTGCCGGCGGACCACCGTGCCAGGATTATTCGGTCGCGGGGACCGGCGCGGGCGAGAACGGTGAGCGCGGCAAGCTCGTGTGGGCGTACCTGCGGATCATCGAGGCGAAGCGGCCAAAGGCGTTCATCTTCGAGAACGTGAAGGGACTTATCACGAAGAAGCACCGCCCGACGTTTGACGCGCTGCTCGCGAGGTTTGAAGAGATCGGCTATCGCGTGTCCTGGCGGCTCATCAACGCCTGGGACTACGGCGTGGCACAGAAGCGTGAACGCGTGTTCATCGTCGGCATCCGCAAAGACCTCGGGTTCACGTTCGAGTTTCCCGAGCCGTCGCCGGAAGATTACCGGACAAAGGTGCTGCGAGATGTGATCGGGGACTTGCCGGAGCCCGGTACGTTCGCAAATCACAAGGGAACGAAGTACGTTGGGGAACTTAAAGATCGGTTCTGTTATCGTCCGACAAGTTGGGATCAGCCCTCCCCAACGCTTGCTGTGGCAGCTGACGCCGGCGGTGCGATGCCTCATCCTCATCCTGATTGGCAGATGTCGAACCATTCAACGTATCCGCTGACGCAGGCACAATACGAACACTCTCGCGACCATCAAATCGGGTACAACGACAGCCTCGACAAACCATCGCGGATTCTACGAGCGAAGGCGGAGAATATCCTGGACGTTCCGAATCACACCGGAGGCGTCCCGGCAAAAGAATATCCGGGGCACACTGCGTCAAGTCTTGACGAACCCGCGAAAACAATCGTGGCCGGAGCGAATGATGTGCCGGGAGGTGCGAATTGTTTCTATCCACCGAATCACGATCCGGAAACGAAGCTACCCGCATACATCCAGAACGTTGTTGATGGGAAAACGACGACTAACTACGGAAACGGAATCCCGGTTAATGACGGTAATGATCCGGCTCGGACGCTAATCTGCGAATACCGCGCGAAGTGTCCGAATGAGGTGACGAGCATAAACGGGTTCCCACGACGTTTCACCGTCCGCGAGTGCCTGCGGATTCAATCCGTTCCGGACTGGTACGTGCTGCCGGATGACATCTCGCTCTCGGCGCAGTATCGGATCGTCGGGAACGGGGTGGCCTCGCGGGTGGCGTGGTATCTCGGGCGGGCGCTGGGGGAACAGTTAACGAAGGTTATACGGAATGAAAACGTGGAGGAGGCGGTGTGATGAAATGCTGCGATTGGTGCGGACGAAAGCTCGGAATTCTCTTCGTTAAATACCGACGAAAATCGTTTTGTGGATTCGATTGTAAGGCGCAATACAAACGACAGGAGGCGGTTTAACTGGCGAAAATGGACCGCAAGCGCTGGCAGGCGAATGTCCGCTCGATGGAGATCGTCGCCAAGCCGCGCGATGAGATCACGGCCGAGGACATCGAGTTCCTGCGCGAAAACTACACGTCGATGGGCGGGCTGCTCCCGAAGGGCTTCAACGGGGGCGCATTCTTTACGCCGACGCACGTGGCGCGGTTCGTGGTCGAGGCGCTGGCGGGGCTCTCCGACGGCTTCAAACCGGGAGCCCGCGTCCTGGAACCGTCGTGTGGGTCCGGAGTGTTTATCGAGCACATCCCGAACCATTGCGAAATCACCGGACTTGAACTCGACTCGACTTCCGCGAAAGTGTCGTCACTCATCTATCCTCACGCGGAGATCATCGAGGGCAACGCGCTCGAGCACGATCGCCGGGACTATTACGATTATGTGATCGGGAACCCTCCATATGGCGAAACGGTGGAGGTCGAGGACGGCTCCGATTGGATCACGCTATCCAAGTCGAAAGGCAAATGGCGCGGCAAGTCGGAGAACGCGTTTATCGAGTTCGCGATAAGGGCCGCAAAGCCTGGCGGATGGATTGCGTATATCCTTCCGAAAGGCATCTCCTTTTCGCAACAGGCCGAGAAAGTCCGCCGCCTCATGTACGATGCGTGTTGGCATATTGCGACGATACAGCTCCCGGGCGAAACGTTCCAACACGTAGGAACAACGGTGCCAACGCAAATCCTCATCATGCGGAAGGTTACGCCGAACGCCCGGCGCGTGAAATCAACGAGACTCGACGCGGAGTTCTTCGAGGGGCAGCCTCCGGTATTCATGGCGGAGGTTCGCGACATTGGATGGGACGCGAAAGGGCACTCGACCGACAAGTGGGGCGACGGCCTCACGCAGCTTGACGAACTGCTCGACGCGTTTACGGACGGGGGCCTTGTTCGCGAAAACCTGTATCCGCACGAACCGTCGTGGGTGGCGCGTGGTGGCGGCGTGACAGCGTATATGTTCCCGCAGGATGGTTGCTCGGGCCAACGGGATGCCGAAAGTTACTTCCGCAAGCCAGAACGGGACACTGCGCTTCTTATGTGGAACGAAATGACGCTCGGGATCGGCGAGGAAATTAACGGAGAGTCAACGTGGGATTTCGATTGGATGGACCGAATTGTTGCGGAGTATTACGCAAGAGGAGGCGGTTTAACATCGGAGTCTGCCGAGTAGACATAACGAAAGGCCACCGGGAACTATCCGTACGCTACGCGCTTAACGACCGCGACGGAGTGGACGCACTCCTCTCGGACGTTCACCGGTTGGGCGCGCGCAGGTTCGAGCGTGGCGATTACGCGGCGTGTGACGTGCTGATCGACTTGGCGAGCGCGATTGAGGCGGCTAAACTAACGCCTCGCCAACGGGAGGCCCTGCGGTTGTATTACGTCGAGGATTTGACGCTAGAAGACGTGGGCGTGCGGATGGGCCTCGCAAGTGGACGGAAGCGCGCGAGCCGACTCGTTATTACCGGGTTGAATCGGATTGCGGCGGTGTTCGCGCGGTGGAATTACGGGGAGTTGACGCGGATAGAACAGTGGGAACAAGCGATAGAGAGTGGAGGGGAGGCGTTCTAATGTTTAGAACGGGAGACAAGGTGCTAATCGACCCGGCCAGCGAGCATTATTGCGCAGGAGAAATCCGCATACTCGGCGAGGAGATAAAGCCGGGGGTTTTCAGAATCGGAAAGGCAACGGAGACAAGATGGGATCACGGGCAGTCCAGCAATTACACTTTCGATGTTGTATTTGACTCTTCGATTCACCGCGGCACTGCTGTCGAGGCATCATCTGACTGACTTAGCTCACACGATACCAATGGAGGCGACCGAATGAGTCGACGCAATAAACGAAAGTCTAACGATAACGACACGAAGCATTTCCGAGGCAACCCCGACTACAAATCCGCCTTCTCCGCCGCGGTCACCGAACTAGTCGACGGTGTGCGATCGGGTGCGATACCGGACCGCACCGAACGGGCCCGCGCGATCGAAGCGCTCATCGACGAGTACATCGCGTCGACCGGCGAGCGCCCGGACCCTGCCGAGTTGGAACGGTTGGCGAACGCGGCGCTGCACGAGGAGTTGACGGATCAACGCCGCAATAAACTGACCGCGCCGGAATATCCGTTCATGTCTGAGTGGCAGCTTGCCGTCCGACAGAACCGCGAGTACGACATCAAGCTAGCGGAAGAGATCGCGACGGATGGGCGCACCTATAAGCCGCCAACGCGACGGCATCGGACGGTGCGCGAGAACCGATTCGTCGATATTTACGCGAAGAGCAAGAACGCGGAGAGACGTAGGCAATATCGGAAGGATACCGCGCCGGGGCCGATTATTCGTTATCACCTAAACGAAATAGATCGCCAGGACTAACGTTTAGATACGCGCAGAGCTTCTCGATAAGATCGCGCGGGAACCGCTCCATTTCATCGTTGTACATCTGACGCACCGACTCGAAACGATAGTCGATGTCTCGCGCTACCTGTCGTATGGAGAGCCCGCGTGAATCTACGATTTCTTTCAAACGGGAGCGTAATTTGGGCATAGCATCGCCTCCTCTCAGCGATACTATATCGCAGACACGTATAAAGAGTCAATTTGTGGTTGACACTGTTAGCGTGTCGCGATAATATACGAGTATAACGAGTGAAACGGAGGCGATACGAATGTTATACGGTTTCCCCGACCTGTCCACGATGACCACCGTTGACGCCATCGTATGGTACACGCGCCAAGTAGCGAATCTCACCGCGTCACCTGGCCGGACCGAACGTACGCAGGCGCTCCTTGCGTGGAAACGCGCGCTAAACGAACGGATCGATCTCGAACGTGAGTACGCGACCAAACTCCGCGAAATCTGCCGGTATGCCGGGTTCCGTAACGCGGGCAACTGGTTCGGCCTAACATACCGGCGCCTACGCCATGACCGTCTCTTAGCCGCGCCTGACAAGCGGTCGAGCATCGATCTGCGGCGGACGGCTATACGGAATGCCTGGCGTGAGTTTGCATGTGAAGTTAACGACAACTATACGAAAATGTAACAACACGTTATAGGCACCGTAAGGGGACGGAGCAGGTAGCCGTCAGATGCCGGACCCGTTAGGGCATAGCCGATGATTCTGCGAAATATGCGGATGAGGCACATCATTGATCCCGGCTTTCCGCGCTGTTGAGCCGTAATCAATGGCGCATACCCTTACCGGGAGCGACGGTTAGAATATCGCTCACTCGTAAGCTTGCGTTGGGACTCCGACATCTTACCGTTCCGGCGCGGATTGCCTATGGGCGACGCGCTACTATCGGAGTTCGAACGCTGGAAGGAATTACCGAATCTCCATCGAATTGGAACGGCGGGGAGGAGGTGCGGAGATGGAATACAAAAAATGCTATTTGATTGAGTATGGACAAAACAAAATGCAATTAGTTTTCGCATATGATTCGGAGCAAGCTCTTACATTGTTTTTCCAAAAAGAACGCGAACGAAAAGAGGTAGAAGGCCGTCGTTATAACAAACCACCGGGAAACTTGACTATACGCGAGATTGGTGAGGAGAAGGACATCATCCGCGCAGAAGATCGATAGTCGCCGTTAATTCGGCGGCTTTTTATTTTCAGACTCAGCGATGAGCAACTCCGCGACTGTTACACCGAAATAGGCGCACAGCTTCGCCAAGAGATCGCGCGGATAACGCTCCATCTCATCGTTGTATAATTGGCGAACGGATTCGAAGCGGTAGTCGATGTCACGGGCGATCTCTCGAATCGACACGCCCCG
Organism: Brevibacillus sp. SYP-B805; assembly: GCF_011059135.1. GTDB lineage: Bacteria > Bacillota > Bacilli > Brevibacillales > Brevibacillaceae > Brevibacillus_F. The sequence continues at coordinate 182,450 of NZ_JAALGD010000006.1, forward strand.
AGCGTCCGCGAGTGTTTTAAGGTTCGATCGCAAATGCATCGGGATCACCTCAGTTTATGTCTCTGCATTCGATTATAAAATGACACGAATAAGGCGTCAAAAAGTTGTTGACACGGATAACGGGTCGGTATATTATAAGGCTACGCGATTTAACGAAGAGGAGGAGTTGCTATGAAGTTAATTGAGTGCCTAAACCAGCTTCCGGATGAAATGGGGTTAATTGATCTAACTGAGACTGGCAAGAAAGTAAAGACTGTTAAGGAAATAAAGAGCGAGCTAAAAAATCCAAATGAAGATGGGTATGAATTAAGGACTAACAAATACAATTACGGAAAAGATATTAAATTCTCAATTGGCCTTATTGACGGACCTAATATTTACAATCAGGCATAACGCAACCAAAAGGACATCCGGTAATCAACCGGATGACTTTCGTTTTTGTTTACGTTAGGGCGCGGCAACCCGCGCTAATTTTATTTAGGAGGCGTTGTGACATGGCGGATCAAACGAAAGAGCCGCGCGAGTCGAACGATATTTACGGGTATTGGCCGAAGGAACCTACGGAAGATAACGGCGGACTTAACGCTCCAACAACCGGAGTCGGTCCCGGACGCGACATCACGCTCACACTCAACGTAGACGTATCGGACGCGCTAACGGGGCTCAAAGCGTTGAGGCGCGAGGCTGATAAAGCGGCGAAAGCGCTGCGGGAGTTAAACGAGGTGCGGGCGCAATCGTGGAACTTCCAGAGTGGCGAATACATCGAATGGGAAGGCGAACTACACCGCGTTATCTGCGCGGATGAGGATACGTCCGTTCTCGCTTCTTCTCGTCACTTTCCGGAAGAAGGGCGCACGAACACGGATTATACGAAACTGTTCGCGGTAAGCAATCGGCCGGAACTGTTCGATGTGATTGCGGATAAAGTAACGCGCATCCGACCGGAGGTGTCCGAATGAACGAGATCGAACGGTTTATCATCGACGGTATCCGCGAAACACTCGAAGAGAAAGAAAAGTTCGAAAAAGAATACGATGACACTCGCCGCAGAATCGAAGAATTCCGAGAAGCGATGATGAAACGCGGCGAGAGACGATTATTAACGCAGGCTAAACGAGGGCTCCTGACCTAGCGGTTGGGAGCTTTATTTAGGTTGCGTTATCCTTACGGATTCAATTGCGCTAGGCGCGGCTTACTGCTGCGCTAATAATTTAACGAAAGGATGACGATGGACGATGATGAGAATTGAAGAACCCACGATGGACAACCAAAGACTAGGCGGCTTACTCGCGTACCTAGACCGGCTGACTGCGTTATCAGCTGCTAACTCGTTTACGGCAACGCGAGAGATTTCACAATGCCTTGCGGAAATTCGTAAGGAACTCGCGATTGGTCCGTGGGATCGCGCAAAGACACATAATATTGCGCCCGGTGTCCATATCGAAATCGACGACGGACATGGCAACGTAATCAGAATCGAGGGCCCGGCCAGTATCGCGGTCCTTCCGTTGGGTGATCGCGGGTGAAAATACTGCGATGGGAGGAGCGTTTGGTTCCGGTGGGCCCAGGCGAGTACGAGTTGCGCATTGAGGCGGAAGTGATTCCAGACGCTACGCCAGAATACGTCGAAATCGGAGGTCAACGGTAAATGAACGGTAAGCACGCGACTGTTAACGAAACTCACGCGGCCAATTCCCGTGAGTTTTTCTACTGCTACTCGCCGAATTTGCACGAGTTCTTGAAGGCGCGGGGCCAACGATATATCTGCTCGGGCCTTCACGAAAAGACCTTGCGCAAATTCTGGCAATACCGGCGCGACGAGCGATTGAACGGATTGCTCGCGGAGTACGAGCGGAACAATCCGAATCGGAGGGCCGCGAATGAGTAACGTACACCAACAACTCGCCAGGATCAAAAGCGGCAGGCCTACCGGTCAAATTCAGCCGATGGGCAACGGAAATATCGGGCGCGACGAACTCGGTCGCGTCTTTTATATTTCGTCCGCCGAGCAAGTCGAAGCGATCCGCCGTCGGAGACAGCACGGAAAGGACACGCGGAAATTCTCGTTCACCAACATGCGGAATATCCGTGAGATTACCGAGGGCCTTTCGAGCAAATATTGCGGGTACATTCTGCTTCTGCAGCCGCATATCCAGTACGAGACAAACGTATTGATCGCGGACGATTCGAGCGGCCGACCGGTCACGATCGATGACCTCGCGAAGATATGGAACGTGTCAAAACGGACGGCTCGTACGGTCATGGGCGAGTTGGAGGCGCGGAGCATCGTATTTGACCACGGGTGCCGGTTCGAAATCAGCGACCGGTATCATTTCCGCAAGAAGGCGAGCGATGACGTCGACATGCTGATCAAGACGTTTTTCACCGCGCTCAAACGGTTCAAGATGTCGGCGGCCGATTTCGGTTTCGTGTATAAACTGTTGCCATACGTTCACTACTCGACGAACGTGATTTGTTCGGACCCGTTCGCGGAGAATCCCGAGGACATCCGGTTCCTTAACGAGAGGCAAATCGCCGCAATCGTTGGGATGGCGGAGAGCAAAACGAAAGAGACGCTCGCTCGACTGAGGAAAGCGGGCATTGTCGGTGAGTGGCGGAAGGGAACGGACAAACGCGAGACGCTAACGGTGCTCAATCCGTATGTGTTTTATCGGAAGAACGGGCAGCCAGACGAGACACTCCGGGCACTTTTCGAAGCGCATTCGTACTAGGGGCGTACAAAAATACGTCCCCTTTTTTGCACGATTTCGGGCAGATACGTCCCCTTTTTTGCACGCGAGTCGAGGTGGCTTCCGCCTTACAGCCGCAAGGGTTTCGGCGATTTTTCGGGGGCAAAACGGGCAAAATCGTTCTTTATCTTATATACAACGTAAAGCTAACGCAGCCGAGGAGGAATCGGCTAACGCCGAGCGAGTTCGCCTGACGGCTCCTCGCCATCATCCCTTCTTCGCGAAGAAATATCATACATGAATGTCTTGCGCGGAGAAAGGCAGGGTAACCGAGGCGCGGAGCGTAGCGACGAGCCGAAGGTCGCGAGGCCGATAGGCCGAAGCGTTAATCTTTTAATCCGGGAGGTTCCCGTTAATATGCACGACCATATTACAAGCTACCAAGCGTTAGAGAAGAAATACCGAGTGATACGCGATAGGTGGCCGGAAAGAGGCGACCTTGTTTACGTGTCGTATATCGGAGTGTTTCGCGTAGATAAAACAGATGAGGATCGCAATGTGACCGTTAAGTATAATGGATCAACACTGCGTTTTGCACCGAATCATTACCGTTTGGTTGAGCCGAAACTGACGGTACTGTAACGCGCGGCGCCCGGCCAGGTTCCGCGCTTTTATATTTTACGGGAGGAGGGGCGTTGATGGACGTTAAAATGGCGTGCGAGAAATGCGGGGCTGAACCGGAAAAGAACGAAGAGAAATCAAACGAGAACTGGAGCGTTTACGGTCTGACGTGTTCTTGCGGCGGGAGAGTCCGGTTCGTGTTCGAAGAGTAAGACGGAAGGAGGTCGCTATTTGACGATGGCTAAACGCTTATCACCCGAACAGTACATCGCAATCGGATATCTCGCACAACCGCACAATGGCGGTAAGACGATCGCAGAGATCGCGAAGGAATGCGGAGTATCGGAGCGTACGATTTACAACTGGAAGAATGACGAGACATTCGAGAGGGAGCTTATCGCGCAGATGAGGCGGAATGTCCGCGATATGATTCCGGCCGTCAACCGGGCGATGTTCGATACCGCGATAAAAGACGGGAACGCGGCGGCCGCGAAATTGCTCCTGCAACAAGTTGGATTGCTTACGGATAAGGTCGAGGTGGAAACGAAGACTACCGCTGAGGTACCGGACCTTGACGAACTCAAACGGATGGTCGCTGAAATGGACGAGGAATAACGCGCTATTAATGTAGGTTCGCGCTGGGTCGGTTGCGTATCGTTTCATACGACCGCAATTTTGTCCGCTGCATGCCTCCGGCGCGCGACCCCTCCGGAAATTTTCGAAACAAACGAAAAGGGCCCATCACTGAGCCCTTGCGTTGATATATCGGTATAGCGTTGTCTTGCCAAGCCCAGTCGCCTCCGTTATCTGCTCGATGGTGTACCGTTTGCTTGCGTACATGTCGAGCGCGAGAGCTACCTTATCCGCATTCTTTGACGGACGACCACCCTTTCTACCGCGTGCTCTAGCGGCTTCCAGACCGGCGTGCGTGCGCTCTACGATGATGTCCCGTTCCAACTCGGCTATGCTCGCCATCATGCGGAAGAAGAACCGGCCCATCGCCGTGGATGTGTCGATGTTGTCGCGGATCGAAACGAAGTCGACGCCGGCCTTTTCGAAATGCTCGGCGAGTTCGATCAAGTGTTTCGTTGAGCGCGATATCCGATCCAGTTTGTACACGACAACCTTATCGCCTGGGCGGAGGACCTTTAGAAGCTCCTCTAGTTGCGGGCGTTCTTTCGTTTTACCGGTCATTTTCTCGTGATATATCCGGTCGACACCGTATTTGTTCAATACGTCAATCTGCGCGTCGAGGTTCTGGTCTTGCGTACTAACGCGGGCATATCCGAAGATCATCGCGATCGCCTCCGTTTTCTTTATGCACCAATCGTACCATAAACGGTGTCGTCGTTCAATATCGGGAATTTGATTTTGGAACGGGTTATGGGGCGGTGAGAATGCGATAAGACCGTTGGGCAAGCGCGGAGCTGTACGGTTTCCCGTAAACGACCGTTTTCGGAACGGTGAGGAGTGCCAGACCCCAAGGCACCCCTCGCAGGTCCCGTCGTCAGGCCCCGGATAAATCCGCGTATCAAAAATTAACTTTGACTTTATTGCGATAAAGTGAATCGAGAGCAGACGCAAGGCCACCGAAATGCCTAATCGGTGGTCTTTTTGTGTTTTCGATTCTATGCGCTAAAGGCGGTTCAGCTTGCGATTCGCGACCGCAAGTTACAGCGATCTCCCGTCGCGCTATGGACCGCCTGCTTCACCTTCTGACGGGACAAAAAGATAACGGGAGAGATGCGGTTGAGTATCGAAAACACACGCGAAGAGTTCATGAGATTGCGCGGACAATTTCTCGAGCAACTACCGAAAAGTTGTCAGAACTGCGGTAGAGAGGACGATTTACACATTCATCACATTGTACCGTTAGCACTCGGCGGGCGTAACGTGCTCTCTAATCTCGCAACACTTTGCGGCGAGTGTCACGGTAAGGTTCATGGCCTAAAAATCCGGGAATCACACGGGAAAGCCGTTAAGGAAGGTCGTATTAAAGCGGCACGCCCCGGTAAATGGGGCGCGGGGAAAGTCCCGTACGGGTACGATGTCGACCGATTCGGCGAGATGGTCATAAACGAGGAAGAGGCGCAGATAATACGTCTCATGTACAAATGGCGATACATCGACAATTTAACGTGGCCCCAGATTACGGAGATTCTCCGTGAGATGGCGATCCCAACAAAAACGAACGGTGAATGGAGCAATGCGACATTACACCGTATTTTTAATAACCCGTTGTACCGCGGCGAGTACTATCTACAGGGCGAGTTTATTGGCTACCTAGATAATCCGATCCTTGATAAAACGCTTATTGACGCGGAAGACGAATACAAACGAAAGTACACGCAGCCTAACGGCAAGCTATACGTTTTCCGGTGTAAATCGTTGAAATTCGGCCACAAGGCGGAGGGAGGCGGTAAGCGTGGCATGGGTGAACGGGCGTTGGCTTGATCGGGACTCCCGTCAAGAACTCATCGACACGCTACGTCTCGGACGCGACAAACTCCGTAAGAAACTCGACGCCGGGACTATCACCGCAGACGAAGCGGTACAGCTTCGCGCGTGGTTAACGGAGCTTAAGCGTTTGGAGCGCATCCACCGCGCCGAGACCGACCTCCTCTACTTCGCGCACGAGTATTTTGGCGAGGTCTATAATCCCGGTAACTCCGGTAACTGGATACCGGTAACGATTTCGGAGGCCCCGGAGTTTCATCACGAATTATGCGAGATCATGAACACGGTGTCAAACCGAGAGTTTAACGCGAAAATCGCATGGGCGGCACCCCGTTCACACGCGAAGTCCTCGTACCTTTCAAAGGCCTTTCCGTTACACGAAATCGTGTTCCGGAAGCGAAAATACATCATCATCATATCGGAGACGCCGCAGGTGTCTACCGCGAACATGGAATGGCTCGGAATCCAGCTCAAGAGCAACGCAAAACTTCGAGCGGATTTCGGGCCTTTATTGTCCCCGAAACAACAAGAGAACCCGAAGGATAACTCCTCCGAGTTCATTACGTGGGAGCCGAGAGAAGGGGGCGCGCAACATCTTCTCACGCGCGTCGAGGCCGCCTCCACCGGCCAGGCGTTGCGTGGTCGGAACTGGAACGGGCACCGTCCGGATTTGATCATCTGCGATGATCTCGAGGGCAAAAAGAACACGAACACAGCGGAACTCCGGAAAGAGATGCGCGACTGGTTTACGCAGGTAGTGATGCCGCTCGGTGACCCGACAGGCAAGAAAACGGCGTTCGTCGTAATGGGGACGATGGTCCACCCGGAGTCGCTCTTGCGATATATCATCGAGCAGCGCTCCGACTTTAAGTCCCGTTTGTTCAAGGCGGTAATCGAGCCGCCAGAACGGGGCGACCTGTGGGAACAATGCCGATTGATTTATACGGATCGCGAAAACCCGAATCGTGCAGAGGACGCGGAGGCGTTCTACCTCGCGAACAAAGAGGAGATGGACCGTGGCGCTGTAGTCCTGTGGCCCGCCGTTCAGCCGTTATGGACGCTGATGAAGTGGAAATGGGATAACGGTTCCAAGGCGTTCAATACCGAGTATCAGAACACACCTCTGGACGAGGAAAACCAAGTATTCGTTCCCGAGCGATTTACGTATTGGGACGCTACCGATCCCGGCCGCAAGTTCCCGCACAACGAATACGACATCTTTATGGGCGTTGACTTCGCGATGGGAAAGACGCGCGGCGACTACTCGGCGATCGTGACGGTTGCCAAACGGAAGGACACCGGAGGCATCTATGTCATCGACGCGTGGGGAGAACGGGTCCATCCCGACGAATTCCTCAAGGTTATCGTCGAAAAGGTCATGCACTACCAACCGGCGGCAATCGCGGCCGAATCGCAGGCAGCGCAAGAGTTTTTCGTTCACAAGTTGAAGGAGGCGCTTCGGGCCAAGGGGTACCCGTCGCATACGCGTGTGAAAGAGATCAAGCAAAGACAACGAAAGGAGCTCCGCATTGAAGCGCTGCTCCCAGACATTGAAAACGGAACCATTCAGTTCTCGCGCAGGCACGCGCTACTTCTCGAACAGTTCGAACGGTACGGAAGCAACTCTCATGATGACCTCCCGGACGCACTCGAAATGGCCGTGCGTGTTGCGAAGGACGGTAAAAAACAGGTAATCGACAAGCCAGCGTGGCTATAGACTTATTTCAATAAACGCAACTACACCTTATGTAAATGGATGTTAAAAAACGCTTACTTCGGTAGGCGTTTTTCTTATGTCCGTTTACGTCGAAGACCGCCTAGGGGACGCCCGAAAAGCGTATCCATCCCACGCCTGGCGGTCCATTCAATTTCCAAGGGATGGGATACGAACGAAAGGGATGGTCTCATAGAGTGAAGGTCACTTTACGCGACAAAATTTCGAAAGAGACACTTGAAGAGTTGTATGTTCAGCAAGGGAGAAGCATAGGTGAGATCGCGAAGCTATGTGGTTGTGGTTATGGAAGCATCAGCAGGTTAATGTCAGAGTACGGGATTGGAAAGAGAAGTAGTAAACAAGGATTGGCTCTACATTTCAAACGAAATACTAACTTCGATGTGGAGTTTTTCAAGCAAGAGTCCCCTGAATTCTTTTACATCTTAGGGCTGTGGGCGTCTGATGGGTGCGTGACCAAGGATGGGGGACTAAAACTGACCATGTGCGATATTGATGTGGTCGAATGGGTCAAAGAGAGGATCGGTTACAAAAACAAAGTCTTTGTGCGTATACCAACAGGATTCCAAAACGCTAAAACTACGTACACCCTAACATTCTACAATCAGGAAGTAGCCGGAATCTTCGAGGGGTACGGGATTGTTCCGAACAAGTCTCTTACAATAAAATTTCCCAACATTCCGCGTCAGTTTATCCACGACTTTATTCGAGGGGTGTTTGACGGAGACGGAAGTATTTCTGTAGGTGTTCGATCCGACAACGGGGCTCGCACACAATCATTCAGAATCGTTAGCGGTTCCCTAGACTTTGTCAAAGGAATTGAAAGAGTCCTCGAGGAGGAACTGAACGTCAGGGGTAACAAGATTAGTGCTGATAAAAGAGGGGCTGGCGTTTACGAGTACAGGGTTTCTCGTAGACAAGACGTCGCAAAGATCGCAGCGTGGTTGTATCAAAACGATGCTTTCGGGATGAAACGAAAGAAAGAGAAAATGTTACAGGTCTTAAGTGACGCTCGCCAAGAAAGGAGGTATGAAGTTGGGAAAGCTGTTTGATACGGGGGCGCAGTTTCCTCCGGCTAATGCCATTGAAAGACTAGCAAAATACGAGCGAGGTAGACGAATATTCGAGGGAAAGCCGTACGAAGTTTATGAACGCGCTACCGAACTTCTCAAGGAGACACCGCACGCCCCTCAGTTACAAAAGCTATACATCGCAGTCAATATCATCGACGTACTCATAACAAAAGCTGCCGACCTGATGTTTGGGGAGCCGCCCAGCTACGAATCCGGTCTGCCCGATGATTCGCCGCAACAGCAACGCCTCAACTCGATAGTCGAGGAGAACGATTTAAATCAAATCGGTCATGAGATCGTCATTGGCGCGGGCATCCGAGGTGACGCGTGGATCAAAGTCTTCTACGACAGGCGCGGTGACTTCTCCGAGGTCCCAACGGATGACAACGGAACGCCACTCGTCGACCTCCCGGCACCCGAACCGATCATCGAGGCGGTCGACCCCTCGTACGTGTTCCCGGAGCTTTCACGCGGCTCCCGCAAGCGGTTCAAGGCGGTGAACATCGCATGGGTCGAATGGGTCGAGACACGTAACGATGAGATTCCGTATCTGAACGTCGAGCGCCACGTTCCCGGTTTTATCATGTACGAGCGCTATCGGTTGCAACCGAAAGACGTGGACAATACGTACGGCGCGCCGATCCAGACGTTTACGATCGGCGAGCAGGTGGAGACCGACCGCGACTCCGATATCGTCGAAACGGGCCTGACGTGGATCCCGGTTTTCCACGTTCCGTATAAGACAACGGACGACGATTGGCAGGGAATCAGCGGTATCGAGAAGCTGGAAAGCGTGTTGGCCGCGATTAACGACCGGCTCGTGCAGATCGATTACATCCTGTGGAAACATTCGGACCCGACGGCCTACGGCCCCGATTTAGGTGATATAAACGTCCGGATATCCGGCCGTTATATTCCAGTGGGAAAAGACGACCAAACTCCCGGATACATGACGTGGGATTCGCAGCTAGACGGCGCGTTCAAGGAGCTTGATTACCTCATCGGTCTCGTGTTCCAGATGAGTGAAACGCCGCAATGGTTGTTTGGGACCACGTTGACTCCCGATAGCGGCGGAACAGGCACGTCACACACCGATGGCGTCGCGATCAAGGCGCGGTTCATGCCGATCCTCTCGAAAATCAAGCGGATTCGCGTACACGTTGACCGCGCGTTCCGTGACGCGTTGTGGACCGCAATGGAGCTCGAAAACTTCGCCAACGAAGGCGTCGAGGGCTTCACAAAATATGAACCGGTATATCCGACAATCGCATGGAAAGACGGGATCCCGCGCGATGAGAAAGAACTCGCGGAGATTATGCAGATTCGCACCGGCGGCAAGCCGACGATAGACGTTCAAAGCGCAATCAAGCGCATGGACGAAGTGGACGACGATAAGGCCCGCGAGATTATGACGCGGATTGAAGAGGACGAGAAAACGGCGAATGGATTCGTCGACTCGTCCATTTTTAATGGCGGTGTGGGGAGCGATAGCTAATGGCCGACTTTCGCGAGGTCCCGGCCCCGAATTACGAGTACGAGATCAAAAAACTCGTATCTGCGTACACTAAAGCGATGTATCAAATATCAGCCGAACTCCAACGCCTAGATATTACGGACATGTCTCGCGCAAGTACCGCAGCGGCCTTGGCGGAAGTCGTACGTATTCTTGCGGAGCTTAACGAGACATCTACGGAATGGGTCACACGAAATCTACCCATCGCGGCAACCGACGGAGTGGCGGCGACTATCTTCGCGCTAGGTGTCGCGGAAACGATCGAGGAGGCCCGCAATATCGCGAAGTTCAACCGAATGAACAAAGCGATGGTCGACGCGGTGATCGCGGACACCCAAAGCGATCTCCTCGCGGTGACGCAGAACGTCGAACGAAAGGTCCGCGCGGCCGTTCGTCAGGTAACCGCCGAGTCGATGCGTGCGAATATGGCGCGCGGCGTCAACGGGCGTCGCACGATCAGCCGGGATATTCTCGATGGCCTTCGGAAGAAGCTCGGGGATTCCGTGAATACCGGGATCATTGACGCGGCCGGCCGTCGGTGGCGTCCCGAGGTGTACGTTGATATGGCCGTTCGTACAAAGATGCGGGAGGCTCACGTCGAGGCTACGACCAACGAAGCGATTCAACGCGGTGCCCTCTACGGCATCATCTCACGTCATGGCGCAACGGACGCGTGTCGGTATCATGAGGGGCGGATTATCAAACTTTCGCCGGACGCCCCCGGCAACTATCCGACATATGCGGAGTTGCGCGCGACGAATCAGATATTCCATCCAAACTGCCGGCACGTAATTTCCCCATTACGCGACCCGTCCAAACTTCCGGATTCGGCTCGTTCGCGAGCCGAACGACAAGCGGAATTGGGCGATAAGGCAATCGCGACAGGTAAACGAAATCCCCAAGGCGTCGAGTGATCGGCGCTTTTCTCTTGTCCTACGAGCTGACGTAAAACGGTCGGAAATCTACGGTCTACGCGGACCTTAAACGTGGAGGTAACGAATGAGCGAACCGATTCAACAAGAGCAAGTAACTAGCGCCGAACAACTGGCGCGAACAGAAGGTACGTACAGAAAAGAAAAAGGCGATACTCCTGAGAAGGTCAATGATGCTCACGAAAAAACTTTCACCCAGGAGGACGTCGACCGTATTGTTCTCGAAAGGATCGCACGGGAACGAAAGAAGCTCGAACGATTTGCAGACTACGATGACATTAAAGCGAAACTCGCCGAGTATGAGAAAGAGCGCGAGGAACGGCAACGCGCGGAAATGACGGAGATTGAGCGTTACAAAGCGGACTACGAAAAGGTAACGTCCGAAAAACAAACACTCGAACAGCAGTTGACGGAGCTTCGCGAAACGATCAAACGCGAGAAGATCGTCAACGAATTTATTAAGGTTGCAACCGCGCTGAACGTCGCTTACATTGACGACGCGCTGAAACTCGCCGACCTATCCGCGGTAACGGTCGATGAGGATGGCGTTAAGGGCGTCAAGGAGGCGGTCGAGGCGTTGGTTCAACATAAACCCTTCCTGCTTGCGCAAGCGAAAAAGGAACCGAAAACAGTCGGCGGCCCTTCGAATCCTAACCCGGATGGAACCGCGCAAAAGACCGCAGAGCAATTGTTGAAAGAGGCGGCGGAAAAAGCGCGGAGAACCGGTCGGATCGAGGACCGCATGGCCTACGCACAGTTGAAAAAAGAACTTGGTTTGTAATGAGACGGCTCGATAGCGGGTCGTCTTTTTCATTTCAAAATTTAGGAGGAAAGTAACTAATGGCAAAAGTTTATGACGCTTCTCTTATCGGTAAACGTGAATCTGTAGTTGATCAAATCCTGCTGCTGAATCCGCACCAAACTCCGTTGATCAACCTGCTCGGCTTCTCTCAGCCTGTAACTCAAGTTGAGCATGTATGGTTCGAGGATGAAATGTTCGCGGATGAATCCACCGTTGACGATGCTGATGGTTTGACCGCGTCCGATACCGCGCTGAAAGTAACAGATGTTGAGCCGTTCCGCACGAACCAGGTAATCAAAATCGGTGAGGAACTCCTGCTCGTAACTGCTGTTGATACAGCCAATAAAACCCTGACCGTTACTCGCGGTTATGCTGGCACTACTGCTGCTGCTATCGCGAACGGCGCGAAGGTTGAAGTAATGTTCGTGGAAGGCGTAGAGGGCGCAGATGCTCGCGGCGCTCGCTATAAAGCGCGCGTTCGTAAATCGAACCTGACGCAAATCTTCGATGACACTATCGAAATCTCCGGTACTGCACAAGCAGTAACTCAGTACGGTATTGACGACCTGTACGAGTACGAGAAGCAAAAGAAACAACTGGAGGTAGCGCTGCAACTCGAAAAAGCGTTGATCAACGGCGTAAAGTACGAGAACGGTCAAATCCGTCAAATGGCCGGTCTGCGCTCCATGATCGTGACAAACGTAACCAACGTGGGCGGTGCGCTGACTGCAGACGCGATCAATAACCTGGCACAATCCATCTACGAAAAAGGCGGGTTTGCTTCCGGCGGCGACTACAAAATCATGGTCGGCGCGAAACAAAAACGCGCATTGAGCGCCTTGGATGCGAACAAAATCCAACTGACTCGCGCAGAGAACACCCGCGGTCAAACCGTTGATATGTTCGTAACCGATTTCGGCCAGTTCGAAATCGTACTGAATAACAACCTGGCTCCGGACGAACTGTTCCTCGTTGACGTGAACCGCATGGCTATCAAGCCTCTGCAATCTCGTGAGTTCGGGCACACCTTCCTCGGCCAAAAAGGTGACTACACGACTGGTATGATCGTCGGTGAGTACACCTTCGAGTTCCGTCAAGAAAAAGCTCACGGCCGTCTGAAAGGTCTGTCCTAATACTGAACAATAAGCGCCCGCAGTCGTTTGATTGCGGGCATTTCTATTGAGGTGATTACGTGGCTGAATATAAATCCCGTTACGTAGAACTTGGTTTCTACGTAGATGGACAGCATCGGAAGTTCCGCAACGGGCGTTACGTAACGGAGGACCCGAAAGAAATTGCGGTCCTCGACGCTCTCATCGATGCTGTCCGCGTTGATGAACCAAAGCAACCGGCCGCCGAGCCGAAACCAAAAACGGAGGAACCCGCCCCTGCAGCGAAAGCACCGCGTAAATCCTCCGGAAAGTGACGAACGGAGGTGACCGCATGTGGCGGTGAACATTACGGACGCCGACGCTTATATCGGCGCGAACGTCCTCGATAACGAAGATTGGACGGATTCTGACCCCGATAGGAAGCAACGGTTCCTAAACGTTGCGTCGCGCACGCTCTACACGAGGTATCCGACGTATACGATTCCGGACGAGGCCGTGTACGAGACCGCAGCGGCGTTCGCGGCGCGGTACAGCGACACGATGGTCCAGGCGCAGCGCGGCGTTCAATCGATTACGTTATCCGGGGTGGCCTCGTTTACATTTCGGGACGGTCCGAGGGAGCTCGCGCAATTGATCCCGCAGACGGCGCTCGATTTGATCTCGGTGGACCCCGCGAACGCTGGCTTGTCGAAATTATCGCGCCGGAACGTTGGGTGGTCGGTGTTATGAGCCTGATCCCGTTGAAACAAACGGTCACAATCACGCCCGCCAGCGGAACCGACGAATGGGACCGACCGATTGCGGGGACCCCGTATACGCTCCGTTGCCGCGTGCAAGAGGGCACGAAACTCGTTCGCTCGATGTCGGCAGGCTCGGGAGTCCACGGTGCCCAATCGCAAGAGGTCGTTTCTGTCGCGCAGATTTACTTCGATAAGTCTCCGAATATCGGAATGAACGACACCATTACGTTTACCGACGAGAATGGCAACGTCAGAACCTATACGCCCATATCAATCGAAATCAAGCGGGGACTGAACGGTAAGGCGTTGCTGACGGTGGTGAACGTGTAATGGCACGCGATTTCGAACTCGATGTAACGAAGTTTATACGCGCCCTAGACGGAGCGACCGAAGCGATCGCGCGCGGAGCCAAACGGGGCCTCCACGACGCACTCGACGATTGGCGGCGGGAGGCAACCGATGTCGCACCGCTGGACAAAGGGACATTGCGACGCGGGATCGACACGCAGATTGAAGGCGATGGCCTCGACCTGACCGGGGAGATTAGCGCGGTGGCTATCGAGGACTCGCGGAAGGGCCGGTTCAACTACGCTTATTATCTCCACGAGGTAAAAGGCGAAATCAAGAACCCGACCACACCCGGTACGATCGCGAAGTTCCTCGATGTGCCCGCGGAACAGAACGAAAAGAAATGGCTCGATATGATCGAGGATGAGATAAAAGCCGGTTTTTAGGAGGTGAGCGGATTTGTCGCTTCAAGACGAGTTGGCGTCCGTCGCCTCCTTCGTTGCGTCCGTGGTGCCCGGCGCACAGGTCAAGTACGATGTGCCGACGCAGCCGGTCGCAGCGAACCTCGTTGTCCGCGCGATCACCAACGATTTCGAGTCGGAGACGCGATACCACTACCGGATTGACCGCGCGTATCAGATCGTCGCGTACGGTGCTGACGCGCTGGCTGTGACAACGAAAATGGACGCGATCTCGCGAAAGGTCATGGACGGGAAGACGGCGATTCCGATTGCGGGGACGCAGCGTTACATTCGCGTCAACGGATTCAACTTCGGTGCACCATTCAAGACCGAGAGCGGCCTTTCGGCGTGCATCGGCGTGTTGCAGACGGAGGTTCGCGAGGCACGGACGCAAGAAGAATACGAGAAGATATGGCACGTGTACTATCGCAATACGATTCGCGTGCCGCTTTAGGCGCTGAGGCTCAACGCTTCGGCGCTTTTTATTTTCCTACGAGGAGTGATTCATAGATGGCAACAGGCGGTCGGTGGGACCCCACCTCTTTACCAACGCGTCCCGGCCTGTATATCAACTTCGTTGAAGCTGCCGCGGCGCAAATTAAGGGCGGGCCGCGCGGTATCGTTGCGATCCCGCTGAAACAATACGCGGGCACAGCGACCGCGAAACAGTTCTACACGGTGGAAACCGAAAAGCAAGCGAACGACCTTTTCGGGGCTGCGAACATCCAATCGGTGAAGCTTGCGCTCCAGGGCGGAGCGAAAGAGGTTCTCGTTTACACGCTCCCGACGATCGATGGCGTGGATGTGACCGAGGATGAAGCGTATGCCGAGGCGTTCGAAGCGTTCGACGCGCGCCCGTTCAACGTGTTCGTGTTCGACGGCGAAGTGTCCGGCCAACTTGACGAAGCGTTTGCGTGGGTGAAACGAAACCGCGACGAGGGCAAGCACTTCTTCGTCGTGTTCGGCGGCAGCGCAACGGACGATGCCGATCCGGCTATCGGTAACGCGCGCTCGATCATGTATGCGGACGACTACGTAATCAACTTGATCGAGGGCGGCAAGCTCGGGGCCAACACGTACACGTCCGCTGAGTATGCGGCCTATATCGCGGGGCTCGTCGCGGGCACTCCGATAAACCGTTCGATCACGTACGCGCAGGTTCCGTTGGAAGACGTGAGCAAGCGGCTGACCAGTTCGCAGATCAAGTCGGCGCTGGAAGCGGGCTCGCTCGTTCTCGTTCACGATGGCGTGAAGGTCAAGGTCGAGCAAGGGCTGACCACGAGCAAGAAGAAAATCCGGACGATCAGCGCTCGCCAGGCGATTTCGACGGATATCACGATGACTGCGGCCGACAACTACATCGGTAAACTCGACAACAACGCCGATGGTCAAGCGGCGCTCATCTCGGCCGTGAAAGCGTACCTGGAACGGTTGGAGAACGCGAACGTTTTGGCCGATCCGGTCGTTACGCTCGACCCGCAATACGAATCCATCGGAGATTCGGTCTATCTGCTGATTTCCTACGTTGAAATCGACAGCATGGAACGTATCTTCCTGACCATTAACGTGTAAGGGCGGTGAGAATAGATGGGAGTTCTTGATCCAACTCGTACTATCTATGGCGATTTTGGCGAGGTATGGATGGACGGGAAGTGGTTGACGAATTTCAATCACGCCGAGGCTTCAGTCGAAGTGGGGAAAGAAGAAATCCGTCGGTCAGGAACGCGTTGGACTGGTCACAAGGTAACTTCATTGACCGGGACTGGGACAATTAGCGGGTACAAGGTGACTACTGATCTTGTCGAAGCCATTAGCCAAGTTGCCAAAGATCGGGGAAAACCTTTTGTGACTGAGCTAGTCCTGAAACTGGACGATCCTGATTCCTACGGTGCGTATCGTGTTCGATTGAAGGGAGTACAATTCGATACCATTCCACTGATGAACTTTCAGGCAGGTTCCATCGTCGAAGAGGAACTGCCTTTTACTTTTTCTGGGTTCGAATTTCTTGATGTAATCCACGAGCAATAATCTGGGCGACACGCGTCGCCCTTTTTACTTCGAAAATAACCATGGAGGATGATTCATAGATGGACGCATTACAGGCGTTACTCGGTGCAAACGTAAACCTCGAAAAACAAGTGTATATTAAACGTTTAGGCGTTCATTTTACCGTCAAGGCCATCGATGGAGATACTCTGACTCGGATTCAGGAGAGGTCGACATGGTATGACGGTAAGGGAAAGAATCGAACTAAAGTAGTCGACGACCAAAAAATGAACATGCTGATCGTAGCCGAGGGATGTGTTGACCCTAACTTTAGCGATCCGCGCGCTCTCGAAAAATACAAAGCATCCGACGCTGCGGACTGCGTGAAGAAAGCGCTCTTGGCTGGTGAAATCGCGAAGTTGTCTAACGAGATTCTTTCGCTGTCGGGATTCGACGACGACGATTCCGAAGAAATAAAAAACTAATTGAGGCGGGCGGAGAGGCGTTTATGCTTCATGTCATCTTTCAACGCCACGGCCTCCCGCCACATGAAGTGTACAATCTTCCTGTGCGTTGGAAACGGTTCATGTATAAGAGTATGGAGATCCAACTCATGAAGGAGGAAGAAGAACGCAAGAAACTGGAACGAAAAGCGGAGCAACAACGTGTTAGACGTCGGGTGAAGGGAGGGGGAAGATAATTGGCATTTGATCTAGTCGCGCGTATACGAATCCAGGACCAAGCTACAGATAAACTCCGGCGGGTTACTCGTCAAGTAGAGCAATTAAACGCAGCTACAGAAAGAGTTACGAAGGCAACGGGATATTTTCGCGATGCAAATGGACGCCTCCGGGATTCGCTCGGCCGGTTCGCATCGGAGGTCCGAAAGGCCACAAACGGAGCGAATCGATTCCGAAACTCGACGAGTCAGATTGCGTCTGAGACATCTGCTTCTGCGGACGCACTCGGGGGATTTGTCTCAATGAAAGGTAGGTTAATTGCAGGACTTGCGGTTGCCCTTCCTGCGATTGCAGCGTTTAAAACTGCTTTTGCCGGGCTTAGTATGTCCATTGATTTTGCGAAAACCGCATTGTCCGCCTTCTATTCGTCGGTAAAGGAAGCAGGCAAACGCGAGATGGAGATTGTAACAATTCACGGACTTATGCAAGACCAAAAGAAAGCGGACAAATTCTTTAATTTCCTACAAAAACGCGCAGCTGAGTCTATTTTCAGCGAGCAGGATTTCTTATCCGTCGGCAAATCTTTCTTGCCTGTGACGAAAGACCTGAACCGGCTTGAAAAGCTCATGGCCCTTTCGGAACGACTCGCGATGAAAGAGCCAGATCAAGGGATGGAAGGTGCCGGATTCGCAATTCGCGAGTTGTTAAGCGGGGATGCCACAAGTTTGGCGGAACGGTTTAACATTCCGCGAAAGATATTGAACCAAATAAAAGCACTCGATTTCGACGATCAACTAATCGCGCTTGATAAACTTCTCAACAAGATGGGCCTTACCGAGAAATTTCTGAAAGACATCGACGATACGGGATTTGCTCAATGGACACAAGCCACTGATAAACTGAATCTCGCGTGGGCAAAGATGGGCACAGAAGCACTCAACGCGATAAAGCCTGCATTAAAAGAATTTAATAAGTTTCTGAACAGTCCTGCCATGAATAAACTTATGAAGATCGGTTCCGAACTCCTTGCGAATATTGGGAAAGGACTTGCATCCCTTTTTAATGGACTCCAAGACGCAATAGAACGTGCTTTAAACGATCCGCGTTTTGACAAAATGGACATCTTCGCCAAGATTGATTTCGTGTTCGGAAACATCATGGAAGCGTTCGAAAAGTGGATGAACGCAGGCGGTCGTCAGAAACTACAAGAAGCGAGTGAGTGGCTGTCCAATAAGTTAACCAACCTCATCCGCGACATGACTCCAAAAATCACTAGCGTTGCTTTTGATGCAGGTAAAGCTATAGGTGAAGGTCTTGTCAGCGGCATTATGGAGGGGATACGACTTCGCCCTGAAGATCACCCTCTAACGAAATTGCAAGATAAAATCGAGGCAATGAAACAGATGGGCGAGGACCCGTCAAAAACGCCGGTTTTTAAAGGTGAATCGAGTTTTTCTGCAGCACCTGAACAATCCGTTTGGGACCGAATAGTGAGTTGGTGGTACACGCCGAGTCACTATCACGGCTTAGACGAAGTGCCGTACGATGGGTATACCGCACGCCTCCACAAAGGCGAAATGGTTCTTCCGCGAGATGAAGCGGAGGCATACCGCAATAATGACGGTTCTAGCGGTGGTATCTCTATCGGAGAAATCCATATCCATGCTGCAGGTGGCGATGTAACCGATCCGAAAGTAGTCGATCTTTTGGCTAAGGCCATCGTGCGACAAGCGCTTGCTCATAGAACCCCTTAAATGGTAATATCAAGAAAAATGCGTGGGGGTTCTTTTCATGGAAGTAGATCGTTCTGAAAAAATCCGACGCCAGTTTGACTTGGATTACGATGAGGAGTACATCAATTCCGAAAAAGGTATCCAAACAGGCATTATAAACGCACGTCAAAATCTCACTGTCGAACAGCAGTTGATTGTCAATTCTCAACTGGATAGACTCAGAAAATCTAAACTGGCTGCTTACTTACTACTGATTTTTCTTGGGTTCTTCGGTGCGCACAGGTTTTACGCTCGTAATCCGGGGATAGGGGTACTCATGATCCTGGTTTGGGTAGCAGGTTTTTTCATTTCGTTTATTCCTATCGGCCTGTGGCTGCTTGTCGATTTATTCCTAATCGGCAGACGTATCGACGAACTCAACAATGACATTGAATTTTCGGTAATCAAGAAGGTACAGTCCTTAAGCCAATAAACTTACCGGAGGTGATTCGCCATCTCCAACCCCATTCAATTCTGGTTAACATTCGACGGTGCGCGATTGCAACTTCCGGTAAATCCGGAAACTATCCGCATTAACACTTCGCACACATACGAAGAAGTAAACGTTGTGAATCTCGGAGAGTACACCGTTATCGGTGACGCACGACTCCGAGATTTTTCTTTTTCGTCATTCTTTCCGAAAGAGTACAATCCGACATACTGCGAATACGAAGAACTACCGGACCCATGGAGCGCAGTTGCACGCATTGAAAACGCAATGCTCGCCCGTAAACCGATCCGTCTGACAATTACGGGAACCCCGATCAACTACCTCGTAACAATCCGAGACTTCCAGTATGAACCGGAACGCGCAGGAAATCCCGGTGAAATCTATTACGAGATCAATCTTAAAGAATACGTCGCGCTTGACACAAGACGTGTAGAAGTATCTGGGGGGACGGCGAAGGTATTCACAACCACAACGCGCCCAGATACGAGAGAAAAACCGAACACGTATACCGTGAAATCTGGCGATACTCTTACGAAAATCGCGCTCCGTTACGGCACGACGGCACGTGACCTCTATGCGAAAAATAAAACGACCATTGGCCCCGATCCGAACACGATTAAACCGGGGCAGGTGCTAGTGCTATGAGCATTGAAGTTGTGTACGACGGCAAGCCTCTTCTCGGTATTACGTCCATTACTTGGTCGGGCGAAACGCGACAACCATTTCGTAAACTCGAAGTCTCGCTCAAAAATACTCGGGATGGGAGGACACAATTAACACGGATCGAGCACGGGAAGGAATTAAGACTAGTCAATGACGATCGTGAGTTGTTCCGAGGACCCGTATTTTCATTCAACATCAACGCGCGCGGGGATATGGACGTCGTAGCATACGACGAGAACATCTATCTTGTGAAGAACCAGGACACACGAAAATTCGCAAATATGACCGCGAGTGCGATCATTAAACGACTTTGTTCAGATTTTGGGATTCCTACAGGTACCATCGTTGATACCGGATATGTCATTCCAAAATTAATCCTCCATGAAAAAACCTTGTGGGATATGATGGTTACGGCGCTTACCGTCACAAGAAAACAGACGGGGAGGCGCTATTTTATTTCCTCGAAAGAAGGTCGGATCCAACTCTCGCCGCGTAAGGAACAGATCGTCAGGGTCGTACTCGAAAACGGGCGAAACATTTTGGATGCGTCCTATTCGCAGTCGATCGAGGAAATGCGGACGCAAGTTAAGGTAATCGGAGGAGACGAAGAAAAAAATCCGGTTATTGCAGTCGTGAAAAACGACACTCTGATCCAGCGCTACGGAATCATGCAACATCTCGAACGAGCGGAGTCTGACGCAACTTCGTCACAGGTGCAACAACTCGCGCAGCAACTTCTTAAAGACCTTGGCACGATCGACGACGAGGCAACTATTGAAGCTATCGGTGATGATTCAGTGACAGCAGGTACTGCAATATACGCTCGCGAGCAAATGACGGGAATAATAGGAGGTTACTACATCACGGCTGACAGGCATACGTTCCAGAACGGTGTTCATACGATGAGCCTGACATTGAGCGCTACCGACGATTTACCTGCCTTGGAATACGAAGAGCCAGGTGACCGGAAGACGAAAAAGGTGGGCGATGAAAAATCGAACCTATCTGACGTATTGAAAGAAATAGAAAAGTTCGGGGAGTGATTCAATCGTGCCGAGAAATTTGGAGCGATATGAGGGGACCGGAATAAGCCAATTAGAACAGTGGATTAAAGATGTCGGATATAACGATTTCGACAAGCTCTATCTTGCTACGGTTACATCCGTTCCTCCGAACTTGAAGGTCAAAATCGATAACTGGCCGATTGAACTTGAAGCGGACGATCTTATCGTCGCGGAGCACCTGACGCGACACACCCGAATTGTCACGATCACGCATGACGAAGGGACATCGCGTGATGTTGGCGATATGAACCCGAAGCCCACCGATCACGATTCGGAGGGCGACCTCTACTTCAGAACGGAGTATCTCGAATTGAAATTTGAGGACGTGTTGAAAGAGGGCGATCGGGTGCTTGTCGCGTCGATGAACGAAGGGCAAACGTACGTGATACTCGACAGGGTGGTGAGGTATTCCGATGGCTCTTAGTCCGTTAAAACCACCGGAGGAACGCGCGACCATCGTCACGCCGCAGGTGCAGCCGTCCAAGACGTATGCGCTCGATTTTGAAACGGGCGAGGTCGGCGGCCTCATCGATGGGGAGTCGGCGGTGCGCCAGTTCATTCGGAAGGCAATTATGACGGCGAGATTCCGCTTTCCAATTTACGGGGTTTCGCACGAATACGGATGCGAACTCGAAGACCTCATCGGCCAGGATCTTCCGATTGAACTCTTGAACGCGGAAATACCGCGCGTGATCACCGAGGCCCTCATGATCGATGACCGGATTCAGCGCGTTTACAATTTCGATATTTCACGAGAAGGAGACGGCCTGTTCGTCTCTTTTTTCGTTGACACAGCGGAAGGCACGTTACGCGAGGAGGTGACGGTGTAAACGTGGCATACGAAAACCAAACGAAGGAAGCGATTCACCAACGGATGCTTGACGCAAGTCGCTCCGATATTGATAAGCGCGAAGGCTCCGTTACGTACGATTTGCTCGGGCCCGCCGCGATTGAACTCGAAATGGTTTACTCGGAGTTGGACGCGGTGCTCGATAAAGGATTCGTGCTGAAACTGGACGGAACCCAATCGGCATACGGCGAGTACCTCGAACGGCGCGCGGCTGAGTTCGGGATCACGCGCAAGCCAGCGGTCAAAGCGGTTGGCTCCGTTACCTTTACGGGCACGGACGGCACGTATATTCCGGTCGGCCTTGAACTCTCCACGCAGGAGGAGAACCCGGTCTATTTCGTAACCACCTCGGACGGGACGATCACGAACGGAACACTCACACTCGCGGCCCAAGCGAAAGAAGGCGGAGTGGCCGGAAATGTCCCCGCAGGCAAAATCGTGCTTACGTCCGGTAATATCACCGGAATCACCTCCGTAACGAATCCGCAGCCGTTTGACGGGGGCATTGACGCTGAGTCCGACGAGGATTTGTTAGGGAGGTATCTTGATCGCGTGAGAAAACCAGCAACGAGCGGAAACGCCGCGGCCTACCGCCAATGGGCGCTCGAACGTCCGGGCGTGGGCGACGCGAAAGTGTACCCGTTATGGAACGGGAACGGCACAGTAAAGGTCGTCATCATCGACTCGGAACGAACGCCACCGCCCCAAACGGTCATTGACGACGTGGCCGCATATATCGAATCGGTTCGACCAATCGGCGCGACGGTAACGGTGGAAGGCGCGGTTGAACTGCCGATCAATGTATCCGCGACTCTAACGCTTAAAAGCGGATACACGGCGGCTGGCGTGAAGCCGACGATTGAGACCAGGATTGTCGAGTACCTCAAGTCCATCGCGTTTAAAGATGAACCGGTGCGCCTTTCCCGGATCGCGAACATTATTCTCGATACGGAGGGCGTCATTGATTACGCGAGCCTTACGATCAACGGCGGAACGGGCAATATTGTGGTGCCTGACGGTCAGGTTGCAGTAAAGGGCACCGTGACGCTGACATAAGGAGGGCAATAAATGTCCGCAGCAAGTAACTATACGGAGGAACTTATCCTCAAAATTCTCTTGAACGGCATGGCCTTTACGCCCCCAGCTCAGGTCTATCTCGCGTTGTTCACGTCTGACCCAACGGATGCGGGCGTGGGTAACGAAGTGACCGGCGGGGCTTATGCGCGCCAGCAAATCGGTTTTGACGTGCCGGTGAACGGGACGACGCAGAACAGCGCCGACATCCTCTTTCCGATCTCTACGACGGATTGGGGCACGATTACCCATTACGGGATTTACGACGCACTCACCGGCGGGAACCTTCTGATTCACGGACAATGGAGCGCGAGCAAAACGATCCCGGCAGGCGGCCAGTTCAAGGTGCCGCGCGGCTATCTGACCGTGACAGTGAGCTAGCGAGGTGATGAAGTTTGGGTCTTACCAACCTGCTAGGAACTGACGGTAAATGTGAGGATACAAGCAAATTCACCTACACAGGCGGGACAGCGGCGCTAGATAGTACGAGAAAAACAAACGGAAACAATAGCATTAAGGTGGCTAAAAGTTCAACTACAACTACCGTAGACCCTCAAGCTCCAAAGCGCATATACCCCGCCGTTGGAGAATATTACATTGCTATTGCTGATTTGTATAGTGAAAACCTCGCTTCAGCCGTTTACATGTCAGCCTTCACCAGCGGTGTCACACAAGTTGTAAAAAGTGTTACATCCACCAGTAGTTCCAGTTACTCGGCTACAACAACAGGGCAATTTGTGCCGATCATTCGGGCGTGGCAAGTAACGGCAGTAACAACGCCCGGAGTATCGTACTTTTACCCAAGGGCTTTGCACAATGGCACAACCGGTGCCAAGTTTAACGTAGATTCCTTCCGCGTCTATAAAATCTCGCAAGCACAATATGACGCATTACCAACAAACGTAGACTTGGCAACTGCACAGGCAATTGCCGCGCAATATCCGTACACAGATTACGTGACGGGTAATACGTTCGACCGCACGGACCTATTCGTATGGGACACGATGGATCAGTTCACGTGGGACGAAATCGGGATCTTCAACGGACAAGGATCGGCGGCCGTAACGTTTACCACTTCCGGGACTGCTGTTCGCGTCGAGATCGGAACGGCAGGCGCGACCATCGAAGTCACAACAGACGGTTCTGTTTACGCGTTCAAGCGAAATATCGCCCGAGATATGCGCGATTACTTGCCGAAATATTACTCCGATTCGGCCGTCGTTGAAAACTTGATCGAGCGCGAGGCCGGGGAACTGCAGGTGCTGAACGCGGAAATCCAATCGGTGCTCGACCAGTTCTTCGTCGATTATGCCATGCACGGGCTCGATCGGTGGGAAAAGATTTACGGAATCCCCACGGATTACACGAAAACAATCGAGCAACGGCGGGCCGCGATCAAGGCGAGGCAGCGCGCGACCGGAACAACCACGCTCGACATGCTGTACAATCTCGCGCGCACCTATTACAACGTGGAGATTACAGAGAACCCCGCGAACTACGAGATCATCATAAACGGAGTCGGCACGAATGGGATTCCGCCAAACCTCGACGAGTTCAAGGCGATTGTTCGCGATGTGGTACCGGCGCACTTGGCGGTGACCTTCACGTTCGGATCACTATATTGGCTCGATTTGGACGCTGCGGTGGTTACATTCAATACAGCGGAAACAAAGTCGTGGGATCAATTCGAAACATCAACCTTCTAAGGAGTGAAGCAGGTTGAGTACGTACACAACGACGCATCTCGGCCTCCATACGTGGGCCGGTACGGATCAAGTGAGCCGCCTAGAGTTCAACGAGAACTTCGCGGCAATTGACGCCGCGCTCGGGAACTACCGGAGGCAAATCGATGTTACCTCGAAAGATGCGAAAGGCATCTATACGGTGGTCAACTATAAGCGCGGTGACGGCACACTGTATATGAAGTCAACGCTTAGTGGTGGTACATCCCCGAACTACACAACGGACACCTGGCGCTTTTATGACGCATCGGGGGCAACGGTAATTAAAACGATAACCTGGACGCTGACATACGATACGGACGGCAACGTAATCGACGCGGTGCCAGCGGTAAGCTAATCGGGAGGTGAACGGATGGATATTACGAATGTACTCCGGGCGCACGGAATCGGCGTTGGAAAGAAACTCGTAGGGGACGCGCAACCTAGCGACGTTCGCGCGGGAAAAACGTTTAGTAACGCGGACGGTAACGATAAGGTCGGGACGCTGCCGGTACGCGCGACGTCGGCGCAGACGATTACGCCGGGAACCGCGAGCCAAGTATTGCAGGCGGGGATCTATGACGGAGATATTACAGTTCTTGGGGATGCAGATTTAATCGCGGCGAATATTAAAAACGGAGTGAATATATTCGGTGTTCTTGGCTCCCTTAATCCTTTGAATAGCGCTAGCGGCACAGCAAACTCTGTAAATCCATACGGATTCGTAACAGTTAACAGCCTCAGTTTTAAGCCAAAAATAATCATCATAGAGAGCACAGATTCGAATGTCCAAACAGTCACGTATTGTGAGTTGTTCAGCTCAACCACCTATAGGCAACACACAGGCAACCAGATAATATCTATCAAAAACGTAAGCGATAATGGGGGCTATGTAAATAATACTGGTTTTCAATTAATATGCCCGATGATCGGATCTGTGAGATGGGTTGCATTCGGTTAAAAAGGGGGATCATTATGAACAAGTTTGGACGAAAAATCTATTTTGATAAATCAACCGGTAACGTGTTGATTGATACCGGTGAGTTGGCAGGAGACGTCCGCGAAACCACAACGGAAGAAGATTTCGCCACTTACACGGTACTCTCCGGTCGCAAACCGGAAACTGTCGGCTGCCTCCGCATTCCTTTCGGGCAAGACCGTGAAAAGTTCGCTCAATACGCGTACCACGTCGATCCCGTTACGGAAAAAATCGTATGGGACCTCACGCCGATCCAGCGTGAAGAAGAGGAACGCAAGGAAACGATGGAGGAGCAGATCGCAGCGCTTCAATCGGAAAACGCAAGGCTCCGCGAGCAGCTTGCGTCTACGAACGCTGATTTACAGGGACTCGTTGAATATATCGACGAGGCGTTGTCCGGAGGTGTTGCGTAATGGCTGTACTCACGTTTAAAGTCGGAATTTACGCGCGGAATATCTACCTGTACGGCAACGAACGCTTCACGGCGCGCGATGGATACAAGGGCATCCCGGAGGAATATCATCCACCGGTAAAAGAGTACGCAGCAACACGGTTTCTCCGCTCAGAAATCGACTACGCGCTCGGTCAAGGATGGATCAACCAAACGGAGTATGACGACACCATTGCGCTCATCCCTACGAGTGTCTAACGAGAGGTGACGTATGATGACGGAAGATTTGCGTGCGCTCGTCCAGGACGTTCGCGAGCGCATGGTCCGCATCGAGACGAAACTCGACCAAATGGCGGACGTAAAGGCCACGGCAGACAGCGCGAACGAACGCGCAAGGGAAGCGCTGGCTCTCGCGCAGGAAAACGCCCGCGACATCGCCGAGATGAAAGCGGATGACCGTCGCAAGTGGGGCGCGATTATCGGGATGGGGACGACGTTTATCGTTTCCATCCTGATCTATTTTCTGACGAAGTAGAACGGAGGGAACGCGATGAAAACGTTCTGGAACGACAATGATGGTCTATCAATAACGGACGTCCTCGCGATACTCTTCGCCGTAGGATACTTCTATGTAACGTGGATTTTCATCGGGAAGCTCCGGGCTGACACGTTAAAGTCCGTAGACGTCGATTTCTTCGCGGCGTACTCGTATGGGATGCTCGTAATCCTTGGCGGGTATTTCGGACGTAATGTCGTGGCAGGCATTGGGAAGCTCCCGATATTCAATCGCGGCAAAGATCCCGAGTCCACGCGAGAGGAGGAAGACAATCGTGGATCTGAGAGTCCAATCTGATTTTCTGACGCCGAATCCGTACTCTCGCCCTGGGACTCGTTTGAGTTGTGTAAAGGGCATCGTCATTCATTGGGTCGCGAATCCGAAGAGCACCGCGAAGAACAACCGAGACTTCTTCGAGCGGCGAAAACTCGGGAAGTCCGGATATGGTTCCGCGCACTATATCGTATGCTTGGACGGAACCGTCGTCCAATGCCTGCCTGAAGCGGAGATGGCCTACCACGTTGGCTCGTCTTTACCGTATAAGCCCGGGACGACGCAGATTTACACACCGGAAGCATGGGCGCGGCTAAATACGAACCGCAGCGGCCAAAAACCGTATCCCAACAACTGCACGATCGGAATCGAGTGTACACACATCGATTGGGACGGACGGATGACGAAAGAGACTTGGCGCGCGACCGTCAAGCTGGCGGCCCAACTGTTGAAACGATACGGCCTGACCGCGAACGATCTGTGGCTGCACAAGGAAGTTGTCGGCTGGAAGGACTGCCACCGCTGGTTTGTCAATAACCCGGCGGAGTGGGCGCGGTTCAAAGCGGAGGTCGGCACCGCCATGAAACCGACAAGAGCGGAGGTAATGTTGATCATGAGCAAATACTTCAAAGATATCCCGAAGGAGATGGAATGGGCTGCGCCCCATGCTGATTCCTTGTACGAGAAGGGTGTGCTGAAAGGCGACGGCCAGGGCAACCTCAAACCAGCCGATCCGCTGACTCGCGCGGAAGCCGCTGTATTGATCGACCGCGCGATTGAATACGTCATGAAGGAGCTGTCCGGTAAATGATCGATTGGAAGGCGAAATTGTCGTCCAGAAAGCTGTGGCTGGCTCTGTCAGGTTTTGTAACGAGCGTCCTCGTGCTGTTCGGTACAGACGCCGACACAATCACGAAAGTAACCGCGATGATTACCGCGCTCGGTTCGGTGGTCGCGTATATCCTCGCGGAAGGATACGTTGATGCAGAGCGCACCAAAAACGAATAACTCACGCCCCGGTAGCGGAAACACTCCGTCGCCGGGGCTTTATTTTTTTTGTCCCAACGCGTCATGATACGCTCGGCCTATCGGAAAGGAGCGTGTTACGTCGTGAATCCGTCATTTTATTACGTTGTTACTTGGCGGGAGGCCACCGACATCCGCCGCAAACTAACCAATTTGGGCGCGGAGTACATAGTTACGTCGTTACCGAACGGAGAGGTCGCGTTCGTGTTTCCGGATTTGCCGGTGAGGATTTACGGTAGCGTACGTCAAATTTTCGGCGGAGACGGCTTGATCTTTTCGGATTCCTCGCGCATAATATAAGAACAAATGTTCGTATTATAGCGGAGGGGTATCGATGGGAAAACTCGATGATTTATTCGCGATGAAATTTATGCTGCCGGAGCATCGCGCACTATTAGAGGAACACGAATACGTCAAAACGCTCGTTCCGAAGCCGATCATCGACGAGCAGGAGTTCGGCGAAATGAACTTCCGGATATACGATTCGGTCCAGTACGATTACGCGATTACCGTGAGTTATTGGCGGCCGGTACGCGGGGGCCTCGGCGTAATTGAATCGGTGTTCGGCACGGTGCAACGTATAGATGCCGCAAACCGTCGGATAAAGATCGTAAATGACTGGGACTTTCATTGGATCGATATTGAACGGGTGGTCAGCGTAAAATAAGGATACCATTTGCAGTAGACGTGCATATTTCGCGACCTCCCGCATACGCTCTAGCGTAGCGCGTAGGCGCAAGCGAGCGTTGGCCCTACGTATGGCCTCCGGAAAATAACGGCCCTTGCCGCGGAGAAATTCCGTAGCAGGGGCCTGTTTTTTACTTGGTACACGCATAAGTCACGTCGTCTTCGCGTATCTTCGTTACAAAAACGGAAGGAGGCGGTGAAATGATCGAAGGCAAACGGATTGGCCTAACGCCGGATGACGACACCAAAGCGAAACTGATACGTTTATCTATCGCGTGTAAGAAGCATCCGACGACTCTGGCGCTAGAACTCGTGAGGTTATGCGTGAACAATCCGAACATCATCGAGTTTGTTCAGCGACAGTACGGGGCCGATGAGCGATTTAGGGTGCGGTATCGAATCGAAGGGGATGCGGTGATTTACGACTAACGCGTAAGATCAACGATAAGTTTCAGCGCGAGAAGTCCGGTTCCTCCGGCAACGAGCGCATAGCCAGCGTAAACGAGAAGCGGCATCGAGATTCCTCCTAATGTGTTTGAACGATATTATGCCCAACGGAAAGGGGAGGTATTCGTGTTTCTGACGATTGCTTTACCGAAATTTAAACGCGACCGATACGAGGTGATACCGTGGCGCGATTTTTTCGACGAGATGGGGAGTGTGTTGACTCCGCGACAAAAACGAACGATCAACGCTCTCCTTGCGGGAACAGCGGCGGCATACGTGTTGCGCTTGGGGCACGCGGAAGCGTCTGGGATCGCAGACAAGATCGTCAACGCGTTCAATCCTATAATCGACTTGACCCAGGGGCTCGCGTACCCGATATCGTTTCTCATGATCACGGGAGGGTTCCTGCTCATTATGATCGGCCAGCGGTCGAAGGGACTCGCAATGTTGAAGTGGGCGGCGATCGGCTACATCGGGATTCAGTTCGCGCCCGCGATCATGCAGATACTGGTGAGCGTAGGCAAGGCGATGGTGGCGCGCTAGTCCACCTGCGGATAACACCGGATGCACGCTTGAGTAACGAAGCCGTCGAGCAATTCGCGCAAACTCTCTGCGTGTATCAATCGCCTCTCGAACGATGGAACCCGGCCAAGCGCCGAATTGAGCGTGCGCCCTTTGTGTCATTCGAAACCGTATTGTCGCGGAAGGACTCGGCATTTACCGTTACAGTACTACGGGAATACGAATCTCTGGCGCGGAAAGCCATCGAATCAACGTGGCCGAACGTAACGATTACGGAGATTGCCGACCCGTTTACCTCGCGACCTGAAATAACGGCAACGCTCGAATTGAACTACCATTACATGTTCGCGATTCGCGTGGACCGGCGCGAAATATCGTTTCTGGCGTCTCTCCTCGAAACCATCAACGCGCTTGACGAAGTTGACGGGGTGTACGTGCAGACGCTCGCGGTCCCGGCCGAAAAGGACTGGTACGAAGGCGCGGCGCAAGCATACGAACGGTTTAAAGCGGGCGAGATGCCGCAGAAACTCGCGTTGAACAAGCGGACGGCTGGCCGGACCGCGTTAAAACTCGCCACGAAAACGGTCCTCGGCGCAATTTCGGTCGTAACCGAACTCATGACGGGAGAGGAACCGGAACCCATCAACATCGACGGCGGAGAGCGCGCGGCCATCCTTCGCGACGGCAAATTACGGTCGGAAACACTGAATAAGACGCGAGGGGACGCGTACGACGTAACGGTGCGCATAGGCGTTGTGTGCGCGGACAAATCGCGAGCCAAAGCAATCATGCGAATGGTCACGATGGCGTTCCGTGAACTTGACGGAGACAACCACCTGGTCGCGAATGAAACTGATGCAGACCGTACATGGCGGAAGATGCGGGAGCGTACGATGGGCCTCCGTCTGCAGCGCAATTACATGAGCATACCGGAAGTCTCGCGCCTATTCCTATTGCCGACGCGACCGTTGCAAGAGCGCTACCACATCGAGAACGTCCGCCTACTCGAAACAGGAATACCGGCGGAAATATCGGCGGGCGGCCTGCGGTTGGGCACGGTAACGCATAAGGGCGTCGCGCAAACGGTCTACATGCCAACGGATAATTACGATGAACTCTGCTTGCCGCGCGTAGTGATTGGCGGAATGGGCAGCGGAAAGACAACGTTCGGCGCGAACCTGCTCGTCGAGGCCGTGCGGAATGGTTTCGGTGGCCTTGCGATTGATCCCGCGAAAGGACAGATCGGCGATATGGTGGCGGCCGCGTTACCGAGTGACCGCGTAACACGGATACGCATTGACGGCATGACCCCGTTCGCTCTCGATTTCTGCGAAGTCGCCCGATCACCTCGCGCAAGGAACCGGTTGGCTAACGCGATCATCTCGTTCTTCAATACGGCGACCGACGAGGCTGGAGCGCAGACCGCCCGTTATCTCCGCGCGACGATCTTCGCGATGCAAACGTCGAAGCTAGCGGAAATCATGCGGATACTTGAGGACGCGGCGTACCGTGACGAGTTGATATCGAAGATGCCCGCCGGGATCCATCGATCAACGCTCGAAGACTTTTCGCGGATGACCGATGCCAAACGGGCGCAAGTGATGGCCCCAATTTACAACCGACTCGATACGATCCTGGGCGACGAGTATCTGGCGGAGTGTTTCGCGTCCGACAACTCGATTGATATGGTCGCGCTGATGAGCGAGAAGAAAGCGGTGGTCATCGACGTTCCAAAAGCAGCGCTCGGGGCCGAATCGGTTGACCTTATCGTAAATCTTCTCGCGGTCAAGATGGATCTTGCGATGATATTGC
This sequence comes from Brevibacillus sp. SYP-B805, assembly GCF_011059135.1. Classification (GTDB taxonomy): domain Bacteria; phylum Bacillota; class Bacilli; order Brevibacillales; family Brevibacillaceae; genus Brevibacillus_F. Next base: position 213,825 of record NZ_JAALGD010000006.1, read on the forward strand.
GGAAGGAAACCGATCAATTCCCGTTCTTCATCGTGTTTGACGAGCCGCACCAGTTCCTTCGATCGGCGCGCACGTGGAGATCAGCGGCGGTCGAATCGCGGAAATGGCGGGTGGCCTACGCGTGGCTGTTTCATTCGTGGGAGCAGATACCGGGCGACCTGGCGGAGATTATTCGGAGCGCCGGTCCGCATTATCACGTGTTCCGCGCGAGTAAGAAGACGTTCCGGGAGCTGGCGGAGGAGCTTGCGCCGTTTACCGTGGAGGATTTCGTGAAGATGCCGCGATTCCACGCGCTCAATGTGTTACGGGTGGGTGACGCGCAGCATACGGTGTTCATGGCGAAGATGGCTAGTCAAGGTATTTTATAAAGGAATTGAATATGTTTCCGTTGAAAAGTACCCCTGAGGTGATCTTATGGTTTGGAACCCTTTTAAAAGGGAAAGGCCGAAGGGGTATATCAAATTTTTGGGCATGGAAAGTTGGTGGTTGTCGTTAACGGATGATCAGAGAAGCCAATGTAGATCAGCATTTGAGTATGCAATAAACTCCAGCCCTGATGTTGTGGATAAAACCAACATCTCGGATTCGACAATGAGCAAGCAAAGCCTTTTACGACTTTTTGCAACAGCAGCTATGGATACGGATTTTAAGGAATCGCTATTTCAAATGGCGGAAAATGAAGCTGTGAGAGTGGGAGACTACGCGGAATTACACTATATATACTTAGCGTGGTGGAACATGTATAAACGGTTGTGGAAGCAAGATCCAAACTATTTTCAAAAATTGGAGGAATGTCTAAAAAAGGACATGGCTATTCACGAAATTTTTTATGAAAAAATTAAAGCGGAAGGATGGAGAACACTTCCTGGGTATCCTGCATTTAAAGAATTGGCGTTACTTTATGAAAGGATTGGCAATATCGAGTCTGCGATATTGGTAGTTGAAGACGCAATCGCTCGAAGTGTCGTCGAAGAGACATCATTCGAAAGAAGGTTATCAAGACTAAGAAAGATGAAGGAGAAAACCGATGGGTGTCGCCATTAAAATTTGCAGTAATCCGGTCCTATACGCTATAATTGTCACGGGAATGAGCATGCGTGTGGGACTAACGAATGGACTATCGTTGGACTAACGTGATTTCCGGAGATGGACAAGCGGGGCGACAAAACGGGGTGGGTTAACGGGACCCCAATCGCTACTTGACAGGGTGGGGGTCGCTGGTTCGAACCCAGTCCGGATCACCATACATAAGTAGTGGAAACCCTTGAGAAATCAAGGGTTTTTGATTTTTCATTTTGTGGTCGGGACAAAAAATGGGGGTGAAAACGCCTTGTGGTCACAGTATGGTCTCAAGGGTTTCACCCAGAAATTACGTGGTTCCAAACAGCATTTTCAGTATTCGAAAAAATAATTGCAATTTTTTGGTAAGTATTTTATTGTAGATCTGAAATTAAGGAGGGATTAACTTGAAAACTTTAAAACTAAAGCACTTTTCTATAAAGGGCCTGTTTGGTTACAAAAACATAGAAATTCCGTTTAATGAGAACATTAAAATCTTGGTGGGAGAAAATGGTATCGGGAAGACGACCATTTTGAATATTCTGTATTATACACTTGCATGTAAATTTGAAAAATTAGAGGATATTGATTTTGAGACAATTAGACTAGAGTTTTATTCAGGCAATTATATTGAGATTAATAAGTCGGAATTAGAAATGTATTTTCCGAGTACGAATATTGAATATTTACGGAATTACTTAAGTGATAGGGAGTGGCATGACTTACTTAGGCATAAGGAAATGGGGAGAATTCCTCATATATTTGTTGAAAGATTGGCTAGGAGAACTGATTTAAATGAAAAACAGGTATATCAGGAGATAAAGAAATTTATAACGAGTGACTCAAGTCGTGAAACAAATGATTATATTAACAACTTTAAAAATATTATTGAATCGGAATTTAACTGTGAAATATTTTATTTCCCTACTTACCGAAGAATTGAAGAAGACTTACATAAACTTGGTATTGAGGAGTATAATGGAAAATTAATTCAATTTGGAATGACAGATGTTGAAAGAGCATTTAAGAGAATAACTCAAGAAATTAAAGACTCAGCTATTCAATGGTTTTCGAAGGTAAACGGTGAAATGTTGAGCCAACTAATATCGGGCATTAATGTAACCGAAGAAATGATTAACAGTATCCAAAGAGACGCTCTTAAAATTGTCTTAGATAGAGTTGGTAACAATATTAGTGATGAGTACAAGGAAAGAATAGATGACCTAATAAAAAATGATCTACTACGTAATACTACTTATGAACCATTAGTGTATTTTCTTTCAAATCTTATAAAAATTTATCAACAGCAGCGGGAAAAAGATGAAGCAATCCAACAATTTGCTGAAATTTGTAATAAGTATCTAGTTGGGAAAAAAGTTGAGTATGATGAGAGTTCAGTAGAGATTAGTATTAAGCAAAATGGTAGAAAAATAGACATAAGTAAACTTTCATCGGGTGAAAAGCAAATTGTATCGTTATTTTCAAGAATATTTCTTGACTCTAATAAAGAATTTATTATTTTGTTTGACGAACCAGAACTTTCCTTATCAATTGATTGGCAGAGTCAATTACTGCCTGATATTTTAAACTCCAAGAGATGTTCATTTATGTTTGTAGTAACCCATTCTCCATTTATTTTTGAAAATGACCTTGATATATATGCAAAGGGTCTAAGTTCGTATATTTCGGAGGAACCTTATGGATTATGCTGATAAATTAAGAGAAAGAAGAGATAGTCATGTAGTGGTATTTCGAAAATTTGTGAGTCTATTCAAAGATAATAAAAATGATCTTTATTGTTTTGTAGAGGGAGAGGACAGTGTATATTACGGACCAAGAATCTATCAAACATATAAAACAAATTTTCATTTCTTTAGATGTTCTGGAAAAGATGGAGTTTTAAGGTTAGTAAAGATGATATCTGAAAGTCAAGAATATCTAGAAGCTAAAGTATTCTATTTTGTTGACAGGGACTTTGATGAATCAATTAATGATCCAAAAATATACGAAACTCCATGCTACTCAATTGAAAATTTATATACTTCTAGAGAAGTCTTCGAAAGAATTTTAAAATGTGAATTTCAATTAACTAATGTAGACGAAGATTTTAATAAAGTTGTAGATTTATATGTTAAAAGGCAACAAGAATTCCATGATGCAGTTCTGTTATTGAACGCGTGGATTGCATGTCATAAAGAAAGACAAAAGAATAATCCTAACGTCACTAAATTAAATTTAAAAGAAAATCTAAAGAAGGAAGTATTTTATAGATTGGTCGATATTAAGCTAGGCCAAGTAAGTCAAAAATATAGTCTAGATGATCTTCAAAAAATATTCCCTGAGGTGGGAGAATTTAGCGAAGAAGAACTTAACACCAAAATGATACATTTTGGGTCTGTTGACCGCCAAAAAACATTTAGAGGTAAATTTGAAATATTATTTTTAAAAAAGATACTTGAACAGATTGCATCTGACGCAAATAAAAAATCACCCGAATTATTTAAAGAAAAAGTAAAAAATACTTTAAACTTATCTGGTAACTTACTTTCAATTCTTTCTCCTTATGCAGAGACACCTGAATGCCTTGAAATATATATACGTCGATATTTAATTGATCAGGAGAGAATAGGATTACCCATTGCGAGTGCCTAATCATCAAAGATGTATTATTAAACAATCAGAGGAGACTCAAAGAGTCTCCTCTGATTGTTGAGAAAGCCTTGTTTTAAGCTGGACTTTCCCTAATTTACTTGACACGAAGTTAAGACCAATCTGTTATGAATGTTGTTTTTCATATTCCACTGGGCTCATATAACCCAATGCGGAATGCATTCTTTTCGTATTATAAAACATTTCGA
>NZ_JAALGD010000031.1 GCF_011059135.1 Brevibacillus sp. SYP-B805
GCCTGCATGAAGTCGGAATCGCTAGTAATCGCGGATCAGCATGCCGCGGTGAATACGTTCCCGGGCCTTGTACACACCGCCCGTCACACCACGAGAGTTTACAACACCCGAAGTCGGTGAGGTAACCTAAGCCACCCCAAAAAGTATTACTTTTTGGGGACCCCGGTTGGGAGCCAGCCGCCGAAGGTGGGGTAGATGATTGGGGTGAAGTCGTAACAAGGTATCCGTACCGGAAGGTGCGGATGGATCACCTCCTTTCTAAGGATGCATGGGCAGATTGCGCAGTTCTATCCGGTTTTCAGGGAACTATCCCGGGGCTGTAGCTCAGTTGGGAGAGCGCCTGCCTTGCAAGCAGGAGGTCATCGGTTCGATCCCGTTCAGCTCCACCATTTTTATCAACTTGACGACTTGCTTTTGTCGAGTCGGCATGGTAAATTGAATATCCTGATCGGCTAAAAGCGTCTCGTACTGAGACATTGCCGACACCCGCACATCCATGTGCATGGTCTGGTGACGATGGCGGAGGGGACACACCCGTTCCCATTCCGAACACGGCCGTTAAGCCCTCCAGCGCCGATGGTACTTGTCCCGAAGGGGACCGGGAGAGTAGGACGTTGCCAGGCAGGTTGCTCGAACGAGCAACTCAACAGTGAAAAACGTCTCGACGTTTTTCATAAAAACTTCAATCAGACCGCTTGCGGTCTGCAAAAAACGAAGTTTTTTGCACCTTGAAAACTGGATAACGCAAGTATTGCTAAGGTTTTAACTGATGTACCAATTGTGGTTAAGTTACTAAGGGCACACGGTGGATGCCTTGGCGCTAGGAGCCGAAGAAGGACGCAGCGAACTGCGATAAGCCTCGGGGAGCGGTAAGCACGCCTTGATCCGGGGATCTCCGAATGGGGCAACCCACCATCCGTAATGGGATGGTATCCGTACCTGAATCCATAGGGTATGAGAAGGCACACCCGGTGAACTGAAACATCTAAGTAGCCGGAGGAGAAGAA
>NZ_JAALGD010000034.1 GCF_011059135.1 Brevibacillus sp. SYP-B805
GCCCCATTCGGAGATCCCCGGATCAATGCGTGCTTACCGCTCCCCGAGGCTTATCGCAGTTCGCTGCGTCCTTCTTCGGCTCCTAGCGCCAAGGCATCCACCGTGTGCCCTTAGTAACTTAACCACATTGGTACATCAGTTAAAACCTTAGCAATTCTTGCGTTATCCAGTTTTCAAGGAACAAGATCACAAGCAACCGCAAGGTTGCTCGCCTGGCAACGTCCTGCTCTCCCGGTCCCCTTCGGGACAAGTACCATCGGCGCTGGAGGGCTTAACGGCCGTGTTCGGAATGGGAACGGGTGTGTCCCCTCCGCCATCGTCACCAGACGATGCACATGGATGTGCGGGTGTCGGCGTTGTCTCAGGACGAGACGCTTCTAGCCGACCAGGATATTCAATCTACCACACCGACTCGACAAAAGCAAGTCGTCAAACTTGGTAAAAATGGTGGAGCTGAACGGGATCGAACCGATGACCTCCTGCTTGCAAGGCAGGCGCTCTCCCAACTGAGCTACAGCCCCAGATGTTGCAAATATGGTGGGCCTAGGCTGACTCGAACAGC
>NZ_JAALGD010000007.1:0-87630 GCF_011059135.1 Brevibacillus sp. SYP-B805
AAATAAAAAGGTAATTGAGGAATATATCCGTAACCAGTTAGTGGAGGACAAAAATTATGAGCAATTAACGATGAAAGAACTGATCGACCCGTTTACGGGTGAGTCGGTGAAAAAGGGCAGGTAAAGTGGCCCCTTTAGGGGCCGGCCCGAGGCAACACGCGGTTGGCAGACTTTCAGCGCGCCTTTGAGGCGCTTGCTTGCAACATGCCCTTATAGGGCTAATGGAAGCCACCGGCTAAGCCGGTGGTTATGACTACTTGACGGAGAAGAAAGGGCTGATCCAGGCGATCCAATGGGCGGCGGGCAGAAACAACAGTTGGGAGAGCATCGTGCCGGCAAAACGGGACAGCATCAAGTAGACAAACATCCGCGCCAGAAGATCCCCATCTCCGCCCCCTTTCATGGTCCGGTCCGTGATCAGCGCAACCTGCGGGTCCACCAGCACCGTGAAAATAATCGTGGCGATGCCGTTGATCAGGCCGGACGAATTCATCGCGACTTCGCGGTACTCCGGGTAGAGAAGGGCGGCGTACAAGGCGGACAGGACCCCGATGGTATAGATGGCGGTGACCAGTCCGTTGAGCAGGAGCAGCCGCTTGGGAATCCCGGCGAGGCGAAATGCGGAGAGCATCCCGCGATTGGGCAGCCGGATGTGATGGGATACCTGTTTGATGCGCGAGACGGTAACAGAGGTTTTTAACAGCTGCGGAATGGAGCCGGCCACTTCCAGATGGGCGATGGCCCGCGACGCCAGCCGGACGCACGTGGGCATGAGCAGGATGGCGGCCGCTGTTCCCAGAGAAGCGGCGCTGATCATCAGGCGAAACTGGGGTTCCACATCCACATGCATCCGCTGGGCGTAACCGATTAATCCCCCGTTTAAGGGCGCGAGAAAAAGATTGGACGTGCGGGAGATCAACAGAATGATGCCCGTCAGCGAGAGGGCGACCGCCAGCTTGCCGGTGCGCACGCCTGCCAGCCGAACGGCATAGGAAAGCGTCTCGGTCATATGAATAATGAACGTAAACAGCAGGATCAGCATCATCTGGGTAACCAAACGGCCATCCTCCCTTGTGCCAAGAGTTGGAATAATTATATCGCGCTGCGGGACGGAAAGCGAAAAAATAAGAAAGAAGGGAGGATTTTCCTGCCGGAACGCGAATGAAATCATTAGGAAATTGACGGTTCAGGAGGATGATGGAAATGCGGGATAAAAAAGTGCTGATAGTTGACGACCAATATGGCATTCGCATCCTGTTGTACGAGGTGCTTGGCAAGGAAGGCTACACCACTTTTCAGGCAGCCAACGGCAAAATCGCGCTGGAAATAGTGGAGAAAGAGTCACCGCATTTGGTCATCCTCGACATGAAAATTCCCGGGATGGACGGGATTGAAATCCTGAAACACATCAAGAAGATCAACAAGGACATCAAAGTGATCATGATGACGGCCTACGGGGAGCTGGACATGATCAAGGAAGCCACCCAATTGGGAGCGCTTACCCACTTCACCAAACCGTTTGACATTGACGAACTGCGCCAGGCCGTCAGCCAGCAGCTTGCCTGCTAGCATACCTGTTAACGGCGTCGTGCTTGTGGTATAATTATGCTCATTGGACCGTAGAGTACAGAAATGGGAGGATCAGATTATGCCACTCGTACCGATGACTGCTTTTTTGGAAGACGTAAAGAAACACAAGTATGCAGTTGGCCAATTTAACCTGAACAACCTCGAGTTTACCCAAGCCATCACGGAAGCGGCGAAGGAAGAGAAGTCGCCGGTGATCTTCGGCGTATCCGAAGGCGCGTTGAAATACATGGGGCTTGATTATACCGTTGCCATCGCCAAAGCGGCAGCGGAACGCGCAGGTGTTCCGGTGGCCCTGCACCTTGATCATGGAAGCAGCTTCGACGTCGTGATGAAATGCATCCGCGCCGGATTCTCTTCCGTCATGTTTGACGGATCCCACTACCCGCTGGAGGAAAACATCCGCCTGACCAAAAAGGTGGTTGAAGCGGCACATGCGGTGGGCGTCTCCGTGGAAGGCGAGCTCGGTACCATCGGTGGCGTGGAGGATGATCTCTCCGTTGATGAGGAAGACGCGGCGCTGGCCAACCCGGCGGAAGCCATCCGCTTCTGGGAAGAGACTCAGGTGGACTATCTGGCGATTGCGGTGGGGACCGCCCATGGCATGTACAAAGGAGAACCGAAGATCCGCTTCGACATCATTGAAGAGGTTGCAAGCAACATCGGGGCTCCCATCGTTCTGCACGGGGGCTCGGGTGTGCCGGACGAATCGATCCGGAAAGCCATTGCCGCAGGCGTGGGCAAAATCAATGTGAATACCGAAAACCAAGTGGCTTGTACGGAAACCATCCGCAAAATCCTGGCCGCCAAGCCGAACGAGATCGACCCGCGCAAATACCTCGGGCCGGCACGTGAGGCGATCAAGGAAGTGGTCATCGGTAAAATGCGTCTGTTCGGCAGCAGCAACCGCGCATAAGCAGGAGGGTAGCGATGCGATTTTTTATCGATACAGCCAATGTTGACGAGATTCGCGAAATTCACGAATGGGGCGTCGTGGCGGGAGTTACCACCAATCCGTCCCTGGTCGCCAAGGAAGGGCGCGACTTTATTGAGACGCTGAAAGAGATCATCGATATCGTGGATGGTCCGATCAGTGCGGAAGTGATCAGCACGGACGCGAAAGGCATGATCGAGGAAGGCGAAAAGCTGGCATCCCTGTCGAAAAATATCGTGATCAAAGTCCCGATGACGGAAGAAGGGTTGAAAGCCGTCAAATATTTTGCCAAACGGAAAATCCGTACCAATGTCACGTTGATTTTTACGGCGAATCAGGCCCTGCTTGCCGCCCGCGCCGGCGCCACCTACGTCTCCCCGTTTTTGGGAAGGCTGGATGACATCAGTCACGATGGCATGCAGCTGATCGCCGATATTTCCGAGATTTTCGCCGTTCACGGCATTGAAACGGAAATCATCGCAGCCAGCATCCGTCACCCTGTCCATGTGACAGAGGCGGCGCGCCGCGGAGCCGAGTATGCGACGATTCCCTACAAAGTGTTCAAGCAGCTGTTGAAGCATCCGCTGACGGACAGCGGGCTGGAGAAATTCCTGGCTGATTGGGCTAGCATGCAAAAGTAAACAAACCCGTACGTAGCAGTGAGGCACCTTTTCCACGGGAGAAGGTGCTTCTTTCCCGAACAAGACTGACCCGTAATCGGAACGCAGAGACGAGAACAAGACTGAATGCCTGAGGAGAACGGAACATGGAGAAGCTGATCATCAAAGGAGGGAAACCTCTGCAAGGGACGGTTTCCGTCAGCGGGGCCAAGAACAGCGCGGTTGCGTTGATTCCGGCCGCTTTGCTGGCGGATGGTCCGGTTGTGATCGAGAATCTGCCCCATATCCAGGATGTCGGGATTTATGCGGAACTGCTGAAAGAGATGGGGGCCGATGTCTTGTATGAAGACGATTGGATGGAAATCGACGGACGCCCGCTGAACCCGGTGCAGATGCCCAACGGCAAGGTGAAAAAGCTTAGGGCTTCCTATTACCTGTGGGGGGCGCTGCTGGGGAAATTTGGCGAGGCGCGGGTGGGCATGCCGGGGGGCTGCGACCTGGGACCGCGCCCGGTTGACCTGCACATCAAGGGGTTTCAGGCATTGGGGGCCAAGGTGGAGAACCAGAATGGCATGCTGGTCCTGAAAGCGAAGAAGCTGAAAGGAGCCCGCATCTATCTGGATCTGGTAAGCGTCGGGGCAACGATCAACATCATGCTGGCGGCAACCCGGGCGGAAGGCACCACGATCATCGAGAATGCCGCGCGTGAACCGGAGATCGTGGATGTGGCAACGCTGCTGAACAACATGGGAGCCAATATCAAGGGAGCGGGCACCGATGTGATCCGCATCAAGGGCGTGGATAAGCTGAGCGGCTGCCGTCACACCATTATTCCCGACCGGATCGAGGCGGGCACCTATATGATTGCCGCAGCGGCGACGCGGGGCGATGTGACCCTGGAAAACGTCATCCCCAAGCATCTCGAATCCGTAACGGCCAAGCTCCGGGAGATCGGAGTGGTGGTGGAGGAAGCCGACGATACGATTCGTGTGGTGGGACAGGAGAAATACCGGGCGGTCGATGTGAAGACGAGTCCCTATCCGGGTTTTCCGACCGACCTGCAGCAGCCGATCACGGTGCTCTTGACCCAGGCGAAAGGTACAAGCATCCTGACCGACAATATCTATTCCGCCCGGTTCCGCCACGTGGATGAGCTTCGGCGCATGGGGGCCTCCATCAAGGTGGAGGGCCGCTCGGCCGTTGTGGACGGGGGCGCCCGGCTGCACGGCACCAAGGTGGTGGCGAGCGATCTGCGCGCCGGCGCAGCCTTGATCGTGGCCGGACTTGTAGCAAACGGCCTGACCGAACTGGAGGGTTTGGAACATATCGATCGCGGGTATGAGAATCTGGTGGGCAAGCTGACAAGCCTGGGCGCAGAGGTGCTGCGGAAGGTCACCCGCGATACGGGGCGGAACGAAACGAATACGCGCTGAAGGAGGCTGTCTGGATGGAACGCAGTTTGACGCTTGAACTGGTACGCGTTACGGAAGCAGCTGCCCTGGCATCCGCACGCTGGATGGGTCTGGGCAAAAAGGATGAAGCCGACGAGGCAGCCACTACGGCCATGCGCAAGGAATTTGAAAACGTGCCGATGGATGGCGTCGTCGTGATCGGCGAGGGAGAGATGGACGAGGCTCCCATGCTTTATATCGGGGAGAAGCTGGGCCAGGGGGTCGCGCCGATGGTGGACGTGGCGGTTGACCCGCTGGAAGGCACCAACATCGTGGCAAAAGGCACCTGGAACGCCATCTCCGTCATCGCCATCGCGGACCGCGGCAACCTGCTGCACGCGCCGGACATGTACATGCAGAAGATTGCCGTTGGACCCAAAGCGGTGGGCAAGGTAGACATCAATGCTCCCATCGAGGATAATCTGAAAGCGGTTGCTCAAGCCGTCGGCAAAGATATGAGCGATCTGGTCGCGATCGTCCTTGACCGGGACCGCCATCAGCAGATCATTCATGAGATTCGCCAGGCAGGGGCCCGCATCAAGCTGATTCCGGACGGCGATGTGGCAGCGGCCATCAACACCTGCTTCCCCGAGACCGGGGTGGATATCCTGTTTGGGAGCGGCGGTGCTCCGGAAGGGGTGCTGGCGGCGGTTGCCTTGAAATGTCTCGGCGGCGAGATTCAGGGAAGGCTGCTGCCGCAGAATGAAGCGGAATGGGAACGCTGTCGGCTCATGGGGCTGTCCAATCCGCAGCAGGTCCTGTACATGGACGATCTGGTCAAAGGGGACGATGCGATTTTTGCCGCGACCGGCGTGACGGACGGGGAGCTGTTGCGCGGCGTCCGTTTTCAGGGAACGCGGGCGACCACGCATTCCGTCGTGATGCGGGCCAAAACGGGCACGGTTCGTTTCATTGAAGGAAACCATCGCTTGGAGCGCAAGCCCCGCCTCGTATTGTAACGCCTGGATCGGACGAGAATAGGAATTAGAGTTCAATGAAAAGTGGTGGATTTATACGTGTTGCTCTCAGAATTGGAAGAAAAGAAACTGACGGACCTGTATAAACTGGCGAAGGAGTTTCAAATACCGTATTACTCGCAAATGAAAAAGAAAGAGCTCATTTTTGCCATCCTGCGCGCGCAGGCGGAACGCGACGGCTTGATGTTCATGGAGGGAGTGCTGGAGATCCTGCCGGAAGGATACGGTTTCCTAAGGCCGATCAACTACCTCCCCAGCTCGGAGGACATCTACATCTCCCAGTCGCAGATCAGGCGCTTTGATCTCCGCAATGGGGATCTGGTATCCGGGAAGGTTCGCCCGCCGAAAGAAAACGAACGTTACTTCGGACTGCTGCAGGTGGAGGCCGTGAACGGAGAAGATCCGGAACTGGCTTCCGAACGCCTTCATTTCCCCGCCCTCACACCGCTTTACCCCCAACAGAAGCTTGTGCTGGAAACAACGCCCGACCGTATTTCCGTTCGTTTGATCGACATGATAGCCCCTGTTGGACTGGGCCAGCGCGGCTTGATCGTCGCGCCGCCGAAGGCCGGGAAAACCGTGCTGTTAAAAGAGATTGCCAACAGCATTACCGAGAATTATCCGGATATTCAGCTGTTCGTGCTGTTGATCGATGAACGGCCGGAGGAAGTGACCGACATGCAGCGTTCGGTCAAAGGGGAAGTGATCGCCTCCACTTTCGATGAGCTGCCGGAAAACCACATCAAGGTGGCCGAGCTTGTCCTGGAGCGGGCGAAACGCCTGGTGGAGCATAAAAAAGACGTGGTCATTCTGCTCGACTCCATCACGCGCCTGGCACGGGCGTACAACCTGGTGATTCCGCCAAGCGGACGAACGTTGTCCGGGGGGATTGACCCGGCGGCGTTCCACCGGCCGAAGCGGTTCTTCGGCTCCGCGCGCAACGTGGAAGAAGGCGGCAGCCTGACCATTCTGGCCACCTCGTTGATTGAGACCGGCTCGCGGATGGACGATGTGATTTATGAAGAGTTTAAAGGAACCGGCAACATGGAGCTGCATCTCGACCGCAAACTGGCCGAGCGGCGCATCTTCCCGGCGATCGATATTCGCCGTTCCGGCACCCGGCGGGAGGAACTGCTGCTTACCAAGGACGAGCTGGATAAACTGTGGACAATCCGCAAGAACATGAATGAAAGCCACGATTATGTGGAGTCGTTTATCAAAAAGCTGGCGGAGACCAAGACCAACGCCGAGTTTTTCCAATCCATCGAAGCCAAACCGGCGCGCAGCTCTGCCAAGCAATCCGGTGTGACGGTAAGTTAAGCTTACCGTCATTTTTTCTTTCTTGTTGCATAAGGTAGTATGCATAGAGTAATAAGGGAGGGATAGGCAATGGGTGTCGACTACACGCAGGTGCCGCCCAACTGGAGCTCGCGGGAGGAAGCAAAGCGCGCCGTTGTGGAAGAGACCCTACTGAAGGCGTTCAATCCGTTTTCCTCCTTGGGCAGGGAGAAGATGCCGAAAGCCGCGCGCGGCTCCGTTGTCACCTATACGGTACAAAAGGGGGATACGCTCTCGGAAATTGCCTACAAATACGGGATCAGCCTGCAGGACCTGATAGACGAAAACAAGATTCATACCCCCGACCTGGTGGGCATCGGGATGAAGCTGCAGATCAAACGGGACGAGATCACGCATGTGGTCGAGCGGGGGGAGACGCTGGACCAGATCGCCAAGCGCTACGATGTCAGAAAGGAAGTGCTGATCGGGCGCAACCCGCTGTTGGCCTATCTGCCCGACAATTTGTATGTCGGCCAAATTTTGTATGTACCCGTTCCCCCAAGCAAGCAAGCGCTGGCAGGCGATACCGGGCTGCGCCGGCAGTTGGCCCAGGCGGCAAGCCGCAAAGCGACCAGAAGCCGCTTGATGGACTGGCCGGTGAAAGGGGCGACGATTACCAGCGGTTTTGGCGTGCGCTGGGGGCAAATGCACAAGGGCGTGGATCTGTGGAACAAAGACGAGGGCAAGACGCCGATCTATGCGGCGAAGGAAGGCACGGTGGTCGAAGCGGGGGCCAACCATGGCGGCTACGGCTACATTGTGATCCTGGATCATGGAAACGGCCTGCAGACCTACTATGCGCACTTGCGGAAGATCATCGTCAACGTCGGCCAGATCGTCAACCAGGGCGAGATCCTGGGGTATATGGGAAAAACCGGCGATTCCACCGGCTATCACCTTCATTTTGAAGTGAGGCAGGATAATATTCCGATCAACCCGCTGCGCTACCTGGGAAGATAACCCCTCGCATTTACATTGCCCCCCGGTTGCGCTACAATGGGCTACAGCAAAGAAGAGAGGCGGATTTATACGATGTTCCTGGTATATGCGGATCAGAAGGGACGGGTATTTGACCACCCCGACCTGTTTGCTGTAGGCCGAAACGGCGAGATGTTGACGGAAATCCTGGAAGAAGAGCTGATCCCGCTCCCGGACGGCGCCACCCTGGTCAGCCTGCCCGGTACTGCGCCGGTGGGCATGGACCCGGATACCGGCGAGATGGTGAAGCTGGACGGCTATACCGCCGTGGGGGCGCTCATTCCGCAGGGATACACCCGCTTGCTGCTTCCCGGCTATGTGAAGACCGATAAAAAAAGCAAGCTGCCGTTATTCGGGTATACCGCGGTGGTGTGGAAAGATGACGCCTTCTGGATTGCCGGCCGCCAAAGCGACGATCCTCATCAATGGAACCCGCTGAATGCTCCGATGGACGAGCTGCGCCAACGAGTGGAGCGGACGCTGGCACTGTATCCCGACAACCGGATCTTGCAGCATCTGTCCCACTGTGCCCTGGAGTATGAGTGTTTGACGGCGGCGAACAACTTTTTCCACCGCTGGGAAGGGGCGCTGCCGGTCTCGTATACCTGCAATGCCGGCTGCTATGGCTGCATTTCCGAGCAGCCCGACGACAGCGGCTTCCCGTCGCCGCAGACGCGGATGAACTTTAAACCGACGGAGGACGAGCTGGTGCAGGTCATGCTTCATCACCTGCAGACCCCGGACAGCATCATCAGCTTTGGACAGGGGTGTGAAGGGGAGCCATCCACCATGGCTCATCTGATTGTGCCGGCGATCCGGCGCGTCCGTGCCGAGACCGACATGGGCTACATCAACATCAACACCAATGCCGGGCTGACGGATCATATCAAGGGGATTGTCGATGCCGGTCTCGATCTGATGCGGATCAGCATCATCAGCGCGATTGACGAGCACTACAACGCCTACTACCGCCCGCGCCACTACACGCTGGAACATGTTGCCCGCTCGGCGGAGTATGCATCGTCCAAGGGGGTTTACACCTCGATCAACTATCTCTGCTTCCCGGGTGTGTTCGACCGCGAGGAAGAGATGGAAGCGATGATTGCCTTCATTCGCCGTACCGGCATCAAGCTGATTCAACTGCGCAACCTCAACATTGATCCCGAGAGCTACCTGGCGATGATCCCCAAGGCCAAGGGAGAGATTTTCGGGATGAAGCAGGCCATCGAGATTTATCAGGAGGAGCTGCCCGATGTCGTGATCGGCTCATTTACGCATGTTCCTCCCCAGGAGCTGCGCCGCCGGAAGCAGGTGCCGCAGGGAAGATAAAGGTTGCATTCACGGTTTTTTCATGCTACTATCAGGTATGTGTGTTTTATTATAACTCTGTTTCGGCAGACGATTCAGGGCGGAAAAGAGGTGCTAAGATCATGAAACAAGGGATTCATCCGAACTACAACATTGTGAAAGTTACGTGTGCTTGCGGCAATGAGTTCGAGTCCGGCTCCGTCAAGCAGGCGCTTCGCGTAGAGATTTGCTCCAACTGCCACCCGTTCTTCACCGGCAAGCAAAAATTTGTGGATGCCGGCGGCCGTGTTGACAAATTCAAACGCAAATACAATCTTTCCTAAGGGATGGGAGAACCAGGTGGCTCGAACCGCCTGGTTTTATTTTTACTTTCAAAAAGTTTAAGTTACCTAACGCGATAAAGGTTGAAAGTATAAGAAAAACTCCGGCTTTCGCCATTAGGATTGGGCGACAAGCCGAGTTTTTCTAATTCAAGAGTTGTTTTTCGGCCGGTTCCTGATATCCTGATCATAGGAAGGGACATGCTTGAAGGAGGATCAAGGTTGTGGCACAGTTGTTTTTCCGATACGGCGCCATGAACAGCGGCAAATCGATCGAAATCCTGAAGGTAGCGCACAACTATGAGGAACAGAACAAACACGTCCTGATTTTTACCTCGGCGATCGATACCCGCGACGAAGTCGGATACGTCTCTTCCCGCATCGGTCTCAGGAGAAAGGCGATCCCGATTTACGACGATACGGACCTGTTTGCCATCGTTAAAGACCATGAGCCGCCGGTCAGCTGTGTGCTTGTCGACGAGGTTCAGTTCCTGAGCAAGAAACACATTCTGCAGATGGTGAAGATCGTCGACGAATTGAACATCCCCGTCATGGGCTTCGGATTGAAAAACGATTTTCAGAACGAACTGTTCGAAGGAAGCAAATACATGCTGTTGTATGCCGACAAGATCGAGGAGATGAAAACGATCTGCTGGTTCTGTGAGCGGAAAGCCACCATGGCCCTGCGCGTTGACGAGAACAACAAGCCCGTCTACACCGGGGAGCAGATCCAGATCGGCGGCAATGACCGCTACTATCCGGTATGCCGCAAGTGTCACGCCAATCCGCCGCTATAGGATGCGGACGGCACGCCTCTTTTCGTTTTTGCATGCAGGACCCGTTTGCTGCGCAAACTAGGCAAAAACGCAAGGAGGCTTTTCTATGCGACGGTTTTTGCAGCGGCAGTTGTTTCTCCCGCTCTGTGCGGCAGCCCTTGTCGCGGCCGCCGGCTGCTCGGCACCCACCAATCCGCAGGAGCGGAGTATGGGCGTACGCACGACCGATCCTCATCAGCGCACGCCGTTTGTCAGTGACCGCAATCAGGATACCATCGACCGGCAGGCCCCCCGGATCGAAGACAGGGACGCCTACATGGGCCGCAATCAGAATCCGCACCTGCTCATGGGCCATGCGGCGGTACGCAATCAGCAGGTGGACATCAACAACATGACGATGATGGCCAAAAGCGTGCCGGGGGTAGAGCATGCCCGCATCACCTTGAGCGGTGCGAATGCGTATGTTACCCTGGATTTGGTGCCGAACGTGACGGCGGGCCAGGCCCGCGCCATCGAGAGCCAGGTGATCGCCGCCCTGCGCCAAAAGGTGCCCCGCTATGATTTTCATATCACGTCCAATGATCGCTACCACCGTTGAGGGAATTGGCGCCATGCCCGGTCCAGGCCGGGCTTTTTCCTTTACTTTTCGCCGGAATTCCCCTATACTTTTACTGTTATAAGGCATACTGTAAGATGGGGTGAAAAGCAGTGTTTGCACGCTTGTCTGCTGTGGAAGAGCGTTATGAAGAATTGAATAATCTTCTCTGTGACCCCGACGTCATCAGCGACACGAAACGATTGCGCGACCTTTCCAAGGAACAGGCGTCTCTGGAAGAAACGGTTGCGGCTTATCGAGAATATAAATCCGTCCAAACGCAGCTGGAAGATGCCAAAGCCATGTTCGAGGAGAAACTGGACGATGAGATGCGGGAGATGGTCAAAGCGGAGATCGCCGACCTGACGAAGCGCAGGGAGCAGCTGGAAGAGCGCCTGAAGATCCTGCTGTTGCCCAAGGATCCGAACGATGACAAGAACGTGATCGTGGAGATTCGCGGCGCGGCCGGCGGCGATGAGGCGGCGCTGTTCGCAGCCGATCTGTACCGGATGTATACCCGCTTTGCCGAGCGTCACGGGTTCCGGGTGGAAGTGATGGAAGTAAACCCCACCGATATCGGCGGGTATAAGGAGATCATTTTCTCCGTCAGCGGCCATGGGGCGTACAGCAAGCTGAAGTTCGAGAGCGGCGCCCACCGCGTGCAGCGCATCCCGGCCACCGAGTCCGGGGGACGCATCCATACCTCCACGGCAACCGTGATCGTGCTGCCGGAAGTGGAAGAGCTGGAGGTGGAACTGAACGAGAAGGATATCCGGGTGGATACGTTCTGTTCCAGCGGCGCCGGCGGCCAGAGCGTCAACACCACCAAATCGGCCGTTCGTGTGACGCACTTGCCGACCGGGATCGTCGTCTCCTGCCAAGATGAGAAGTCGCAGAACTCCAACAAGGAAAAGGCGCTGCGGGTTCTCCGCGCCCGCCTGTACGATTACTATCAGCAGCAGGCGATGGCGGAGCAGGATGCCCAGCGGAAGAGTCTGGTCGGGACGGGTGACCGCAGCGAGCGCATCCGCACCTACAACTTCCCGCAAAGCCGCGTGACCGACCACCGCATCGGGCTCACGCTGCACCGTCTGGAATCCATTCTGGACGGCGATCTGGACGAGATCATCGATCACTTGATCATGCATGAACAGACGGAGCTGTTGAAAAGCCATGCGACCTCCGCGTAAGATGGACGCATGCCGAACGGTACGGGAAGCCCTCTTGTGGGCTTCTTCCTGTTTACAAGAGGCGGGGACGAAAGATCCGCGCTTTGAAGCGGAGCTGCTGCTTCGCCACTGCCTGGGCATGGATCGCACCCGCTTTCTCGCTTCGCTGCAGGATCCCGTTGCGGGCGGTGACATGGTAAAACTGGAAGGGCTGCTGCAGCGGCGGATGGCGCATGAGCCGATTCAATACGTTCTGGGCACGCAGGCGTTTTACGGTCGTGAATTCGAGGTGGGGCCGGGTGTGCTGATCCCCCGGCCGGAGACGGAGATTCTGGTCGAACAGATTCTGCTGCATGCCGAACGGTTGTGGCCGGACAGCCCGCCGCTCGCTGTGGCGGACATCGGGACAGGCAGCGGTGCGATTTCCCTGACGCTGGCTAGCGAGCGGCCGCATTGGCGCGTTGTGACCGTTGACATCTCCGACGACGCCCTGGCGATTGCCGGACGGAATGCGCAGCGGCTGGGCGTGTCGGAGCGCGTCACCTTTCTGCAGGGCGACCTGCTGGAACCGCTGAAGGAACGCGGTCTCAAGCTGGATATCCTGGCCTCCAATCCGCCGTATATCCCCAGTCCCGATGTCGATCAACTCGATCGAGAGGTGCGGGGTTACGAGCCGCGCCTTGCTCTGGACGGCGGGGATGACGGCCTGGATTGCTACCGGCGGATCTGTGCCGAACTGCCGCGATTGCTGAATGAACAAGCCCTTGTCGGTTTTGAAGTGGGGATTCATCAGGCCCGGGACGTAGCGGCGCTGTTGATGGCGTCCGGGGTGATTTCCGAAACGGCGATTGTTCCGGACCTCGCCGGGATCGAGAGGGTTGTGATGGGGCTGAGGATTCCCTAGGATTTTCCGTTCAGCGAAAGTAGATAGAAGATATAGTCGGTCGGTACACCGGGATGACCCATCTGACGCAGCATGGCGGTGATGTTCCCCCGATGATAGGTACCGTGGTTGACCACATGCTGGATGATATCGGACAGGCGGACGGTATGGTTTCCGTAAGAAGGATGGCTCACCTGAATCTCTTTTTCCAGATCTTCCTGTTCGGAAAGGAAGGCGAAATAGCGGGCAAAGACCCCTTGCAGTTTTTCCTCCATTTCTTCCAGGGAAATTCCCTGCACTTCGGCATCCCAGCGGGCAATCGAGGGGCTCACCTGTTCGAAAGAGTCGCCTGACATGACAGCCAGCCATACGCAATCGACCCTGTAAATATGACCCAGCGCTTTGGAAATCGAGGGGAACACGCTCTCTACCAGTTGGTCGAACAAGCTGCGGGGCAGCTTCTTCAAATGCTCGATAACCTGCCTGGTTGCCCAGACGTGGTAGCCGTATGGTGAAGCGGGCGTTGTCATCATACCTGATCCCTCCCATGATTGGATGTGCTCACATCCTCTTTTTTCTATTTTATTCCAAAAGAATGGAGCAACAAGCGCACCTTTTCAATATTTTCTCCCGTATATTTGCCACCTTTCCCGTCCATACTGACAGACAAAGAGAGATTACGAGAATCGGTATGTTGAGGGGAGACAGGATATGAAGCGGTTCGTTTTTCTGCTGGTTGCTTTGGTGGTGGCGATGATGAGCTGGGAAGGACAGCGGGCATCAGGCGATGTGATGGACCAGGGTCCGATCCCGAAAGAATCGATCCGTCTGCGCATTATCGCGAACAGTGACTCCATCCAGGATCAATGGCTCAAACGGGAAGTCAGGGACGCGATCGTCGAAGAGATGAACGGCTGGGTGAAAGAGATCAACAGCTACGACGAAGCCGTCAAGCTGGTCTCTGCGAAAGTTCCCGAACTGCAAGCGCTGGTCGATCAAACGATTCGCGACAGGGGCTTTTCCTACCGGGCCGTTGTGGATTTTGGAAAGGTGCCGTTCCCGACCAAGCTCTACGGCTCCTATGTATATCCCGCCGGCGATTATGAAGCGGTGCGGGTCCGCATCGGTGAAGCAAAGGGCCAAAACTGGTGGTGCGTGCTGTTTCCGCCGCTCTGCTTCATCGACATGTCGAACGGAGACGCCGTCAGGCCGGTGACAGCTTCCCCGACAGCCGAAAGACCGGAAGCGAACAACGCTGCAGCCGACCACCCCGACATCATCGAGGAAGAGATCGACAATGTACGCGCAGAACAGCTCCAGCTGCATCGCTGGAAAGAAAAAGCGGTGGAATCTGTGGATGATGCTGTGAATAACAATATGGTGACAGCCACGCGGCCCACACCCGCTGTCGAAGTGCGCTTCTATCTGCTGGACAAGCTGGCTGCGTGGTTCTGACAATGCTCCCCTCCTGCCTGCCCGTAACGGGTAGGCTTTTTTTGCTGGGACCCCGCCGACACCAGCATGGGACCCCACTCGGCGAAGTTATTCACAGGTTACCCACAAGCTGTTGAAAACTTTGGGGGCAAAATTTATACTAGGGACACGAACCGTTGTCAAACCACGGAAAGAAAGGGCTAGCAGAATGGATAAAACGGGAGAAACCAAAGTATTTGTTGTGGATAAAAATGTGGAGGATTTTCAGAGTTGTTCACAGATTGTGGATGCAGCCCGGCTGATTCAAGCCGGGGAGGTGGTCGCATTCCCGACGGAAACCGTCTACGGCCTTGGCGCAAATGCATTGTCCGATGAGGCTGTGGAAAAGATATATAAAGCGAAAGGCAGACCTGGCGACAACCCGTTGATTGTGCATATCGGCGAGATGGCGCAATTGTCCATGGTTGCCCGAGAAGTCCCCGGCCCGGCGCAGCAGTTGATCGAAGCGTTTTGGCCGGGGCCGCTGACGTTGGTGCTGCCGAAGACCGATCAGGTGGCTTCTCTCGTTACGGCCGGGTTGGATACGGTTGGGGTGCGCATGCCCGACAACCCAGTGGCATTGGCGCTGATCCGCGCGGCTGGCGTGCCGATTGCGGCCCCCAGCGCCAATCGTTCGGGCAGGCCGAGTCCGACGACAGCGGAACACGTCCGCGTGGATCTCGAGGGACGGATCGCCGCGATCCTCGATGGCGGGAGCACCGGGGTGGGCGTGGAATCGACCGTCCTTGATCTTACGGTCCAGCCGCCGATGATTCTGCGCCCCGGCGGCGTTACCCGTGAGCAGCTGCAGGAGGTGATCGGCGAGGTGGCCGTCGACCCGGCGTTTGAAGCCGGGAAGGAAACCCCCCGTTCCCCGGGGATGAAATATACCCACTATGCGCCGCAGGGAGAGATGTGGCTGGTTGCGGGCGAGGAGGAACGCGTGCGCGCCAAAATGGCAGCCATGCTGGAACAAGCCCGGCAGAGCGGGCTTTCCACCGGGGTGTTGGGGACGGCGGAAAGCGTCCGGTTCTGGCGGGAGCATCCGTCCGTGGATGTGGCGCTCGCCTGCGGATCGCGCCATGACCTGCACAGCGTCGCCCGTGAACTATACGGCTGTTTGCGGCAGTTTGACGATCTGGGCATCCAGTATATCGTGGCCGAAGCATTTCCCCGCACAGGCATGGGGATGGCGGTCATGAACCGGTTGGAAAAAGCGGCGGGCGGCCGTTTCCTCTCGGTTTGATTCGCATGTTTCCCCTCTTGTCCGCATATGGTGAAGAGACAGGAGGGGAAGAAGCTTGGATATCTCGTTGTTCGAGTGGGGCCAGTTTATCACCTTGCTGATGGTCGCCTTCGCGCTTGGCATGGATGCTTTCTCGTTGAGCGTCGGAGTCGGCATGGTCGGCATTCGTCTGCGGGACGTGCTGAAGGTAAGCGTCACGATCGGGCTGTTTCACCTCGGCATGCCGCTGGTTGGCATATTGGTGGGGATGTACTTGTCGGAATTGATCGGCAATGCGGCCATTTTTATCAGCGGCGTGATCATGATGGCCATCGGGATGCATATGCTGTGGAACGGGTTTCGGACCGAGGAACGCAGCATCCTGTATACGCAAAGTGTGGGCCTGTTTCTCTTCGCCTTCAGCGTGAGCGTCGATTCCCTGACGGTCGGCTTTTCCCTGGGGTTGATCGCGGTCAATAAACTCCTGGCGGTCTGCCTGTTTGGCATGATGGGGTGTTTGTTGACCGGCTTCGGTTTGCTGCTGGGCCGCAGCATGGCCGGCTGGTTGGGGGAGTACAGCGAGATATTGGGCGGGCTCATCCTGTTTGTCTTTGGCCTGAAATTTATGTTTTAGTAAGGGTAGGATAACGCGGAGGTGAGAAGCGTTGCGCCATATTCTCTTTGTATGTACGGGGAATACCTGCCGAAGTCCGATGGCGGAAGCGCTGTTTCGCCAAAAGGCGGACGGCCTGGACATCGAAGTGAAATCAGCAGGGGTTGCCGCCTATGACGGACAAAAAGCATCGGAACATGCGATCCAGGTGCTGCGCGAGCGAGGCATCACCCATAACCATACGTCGCGCCGCTTGACCGAAGAGCTGATTTCCTGGGCAGATCTCGTCCTGACCATGACCGGCAGCCATAAAGCGCTCGTTCAGTCGTTTTTTCCGCAGGCGGCCGACAAAGTCTTTACGCTGAGCGAGTATGTGGATGGCCGGTCGAAGGATATTGCCGATCCGTTTGGCGGGGGATTGGGCGTCTACAAACAGTGTGCGGATGAAATGGAACAGGTGCTGGAACGACTGCGGCAGAAATTGGCAGGTTCCCACTAACGCAGGGCGGGTGCTGGTTTGTCAACCAGGACCTGTTTTTTGCGGTCACCCCGCCCGGCACAGAGAGGGATCCCACTCGGCACAGAGAGGGACCCCACTCGGCGCAGCGATAGCTATCGCCGAGTGGGTAGAGCGTTAGCTATCGCCGAGTGGGTAGAGCGTTGGCTTCCGTCGGCAGGGTATTTCAACATGAACCTGTTGCCGGCCTGTCAAATAAGGTATAATACAAACGAATATCAGGAAGCGGAGGAGACGCGATGAGAGTGGCGATCGCCGCCGACCATGGCGGTTACCGGCTCAAAGAAGAGATCAAGAAACTGCTTGAGTCGATGCACATCGAGCATGAAGATTTTGGCTGCACCTGCGAGGATTCGGTCGATTATCCCGACTATGCGCTTCCGGTGGCGGAAAAGGTGGCGAACGGGGAATTTGACCGCGGCATTCTGGTTTGTGGGACAGGCATCGGGATGTCGATCGCGGCAAACAAGGTTCCCGGCGTTCGCTGCGCGCTGGTGCACGATACGTTTTCGGCAAAAGCGACGCGCGAGCACAACGATTCCAATATCCTGGCCATGGGTGAACGCGTGATTGGCCCCGGCTTGGCGCTGGATATCGTCAAGATCTGGCTGGAAACGGAGTTTTTGGGCGGCCGCCACGAGCGGCGCGTGGAAAAAGTAAAGGCGATCGAAGCGAAACACCTGGGAGTGAGGTAAGTGGACCTCGAACTCGTTGAGCAGCAGGCACGAACCATCGTGGCGGAAGTGGCGGAACAGGCCCAACTTCGTCCAGGCACCATCCTGGTCGTCGGCTGCAGCACCAGCGAAGTGCTCGGCAAGCATATCGGCAAGGCGGGCAGTCAGGAGGTGGCTGCCGTCCTTTATCGGGCGATGGAAGCAATCCGCGAGCAGCATGGCTTTGCCTTGGCCTTTCAATGCTGCGAGCATCTCAATCGGGCCCTGGTGGTGGAAAGGGCCGTGATGGAAGCGTTCGGTTTGGAGGAAGTCAGCGTGGTTCCGGTTCCGTCGGCGGGAGGATCCATGGCCGCCCACGCGTTTGAGCGGATGGCATCACCTGTCGTGGTGGAATCGATCAAAGCCCATGCCGGCATCGATATCGGCGACACCCTGATCGGCATGCATCTGCGCCACGTGGCGGTGCCGATTCGGCCGAGCCTCAAGCAGATCGGGCATGCCCACGTGACAGCCGCCCGTACGCGTCCGAAGCTGATCGGCGGGGCCCGGGCCGTTTACGAACGCAGCCCGGCGAACAACCGTTGCACCTAACCTTCACATAAAAGCTAGGAGGAGTTGGAGATGTTGGATTTTTTGCGTAAACAGGATCCGCAGATCGCGGACGCGATTAACCTCGAGCTGGGCAGACAGCGGGACAAAATCGAGCTGATCGCTTCGGAGAACTTCGTCAGCCGCGCCGTGATGGAAGCCATGGGCACCGTGCTGACCAACAAGTACGCGGAGGGCTATCCGGGCCGCCGTTACTATGGCGGCTGTGAGTATGTCGATATTGCCGAAAATATCGCGCGCGACCGCGTGAAAGAAATCTTTGGGGCCGAGCATGCCAATGTGCAGCCGCACTCCGGGGCGCAGGCCAACATGGCGGTTTACTTTACGGTCCTGAAGCCGGGCGACACGGTGCTGGGGATGAACCTCTCCCACGGCGGCCACCTGACCCACGGCAGCCCGGTCAACTTCTCCGGCACGCTGTACAACTTCGTGGAGTACGGGGTGGACCCGGAAACCCATTTGATCAATTATGAGGATGTCCGGGCCAAAGCGCTGGAGCACAAGCCGAAGCTGATTGTGGCAGGTGCCAGCGCATACCCGCGGACGATCGATTTCGCCAAGTTCCGCGAGATTGCGGATGAAGTGGGCGCGTACTTCATGGTGGATATGGCCCATATCGCGGGACTGGTCGCAGCGGGTCTGCATCCCAATCCGGTACCGTACGCCCATTTTGTCACCTCCACCACGCACAAGACCCTGCGCGGCCCGCGCGGCGGATTGATCCTGTGCAAGGAAGAGTTCGCCAAAGCCATCGACAAATCCGTCTTCCCCGGTGTGCAGGGCGGCCCGCTGATGCACGTGATCGCGGCCAAGGCGGTGGCGTTCGGCGAGGCGCTGCAGCCGGCGTTCAAGGAGTATGCGCAGCGGATCGTGAACAATGCCCGCGCGTTCGCGGCGGCGCTGCAGGCGGAAGGCTTGAAGCTGGTTTCGGGCGGTACCGACAACCACCTCGTCCTGGTTGACGTCCGCAACCTCGGCCTGACCGGCAAGGTGGCGGAGCATCTGCTGGACGAAGTGAACATCACCACCAACAAGAACACGATCCCGTACGATCCGGAGAGCCCGTTTGTCACCAGCGGCATCCGCATGGGGACACCGGCGGTTACCACCCGCGGCTTCGATGAGGAGGCGATGCGGGAAGTGGCTGCCATTATCGCGCTGACGCTGAAGAATCCGGAAGACGCCGCCAAGCATGAAGAGGCCCGTGCCCGCGTCGCAGCGCTGTGCAAACGATTCCCGATGTACGAAGGGCTTGAGATCTAAGCTGAAAAGAGCATCCATACATGATGCTGACGGCATCAACAGCATGCAGCCTTGTTTCTTCTGAAGCAGGCTGCATTTGCTTAAGGAGGCCGTTTTTGCTGGCGAAGCGTCTTTGCCAGCCGGCGGATAAACGACTGACATTTCTATAAAATTGACGTTGGCGGACTCCTCCATTATGATGAAAAGGATGTATGGATGCGGAAAACGGAGGGAAAATGATGAGCCGCGTATACGTGTTTGATCATCCATTGATTCAGCATAAATTGACGTTTATTCGTGACAAGAACACGGGCACCAAGGAATTCCGCGAGCTGGTGGACGAAGTGGCAACCCTGATGGCTTACGAGATTACCCGCGATCTGCCGCTGGAGGACACCGTGATTGAGACGCCTGTCTCTACCTGCAGGGCCCGCGTGATCTCCGGCAAAAAAGTGGGCCTGATCCCGATCCTGCGCGCCGGCCTGGGGATGGTGGACGGCATCCTGAAGCTGATCCCGGCGGCGAAGGTGGGCCACATCGGCCTGTATCGCGATCCGGAAACCCTGCAGCCGGTGGAGTATTACGTCAAGCTGCCGACCGACATCGAGGAGCGGGATCTGATCGTGATCGACCCGATGCTGGCGACCGGCGGATCCGCTTCGGCGGCCTTGACGGCGTTGAAACAGCGCGGAGCGAAAAACCTGAAGCTGATGTGCCTGATCGCGGCCCCTGAAGGCATCAAGGTCGTGCAGGAAGACCACCCGGATGTGGATATTTATGTGGCGGCTGTGGACGAAAAATTGAATG
This sequence comes from Brevibacillus sp. SYP-B805, assembly GCF_011059135.1. Taxonomy (GTDB): domain Bacteria; phylum Bacillota; class Bacilli; order Brevibacillales; family Brevibacillaceae; genus Brevibacillus_F. The sequence goes on from NZ_JAALGD010000007.1 coordinate 20,097, forward strand.
ATCATGGCTATATCGTACCCGGCTTGGGAGACGCGGGCGATCGCCTGTTTGGAACGAAGTAGGTGCAGACGATGAAAAAGCTGAAAGTGATGACGGTATTTGGGACCAGGCCGGAAGCCATCAAAATGGCTCCGCTTGTCCATGAATTGAAAAAGCATCCCGACCTCATCGAACCGATTGTGTGCGTGACGGCCCAGCACCGTCAAATGCTCGACCAGGTGCTGGAGATTTTCCAGATCCAGCCCGATATCGATTTGAACATCATGCAGGAACGGCAGACGCTGGTTCAAATTACGACCCGTGCGCTGGAAAGCCTGGATCAGGTCATGAAAGCGTCGAAGCCGGACATCGTGTTGGTCCACGGCGATACCACGACTACGTTTGTTGCCAGTCTGGCCGCGTTTTATAACCAGGTGGCCGTCGGGCACGTGGAAGCGGGCCTGCGCACGTGGGACAAATATTCGCCGTTCCCTGAAGAGATGAACCGGCAGCTGACCGGCGTCATGGCCGATCTTCATTTCGCTCCGACAGAGGGTTCCGCGGAAAACCTGCGTCGGGAGAACAAGCCGGAAGAGGCGATCTACATTACCGGCAATACGGCGATTGATGCCCTGCAGACAACCGTGCGGGACGATTACGAGCACCCGGTGCTGGAAAAAGTGGCGGGCAAGCGGATGGTGCTGATGACCGCCCATCGCCGGGAAAATCTCGGGGAGCCCATGCGGCGCATCTTCCGCGCAGTTCGCCGCTTGGTGGAAGAGCATGCGGATATCGCCGTGGTATACCCCGTCCATTTGAATCCGGCCGTGCAGGAAGTGGCGCGGGAGGTATTGGGCGATCATGAGCGCATCCATCTGATCGATCCGCTCGACGCCTTCGATTTCCATAATTTCGCGCGCCGGGCTTACCTGATCCTCACCGATTCCGGCGGCGTGCAGGAAGAAGCGCCGTCGCTCGGCGTTCCGGTGCTTGTGCTGCGGGACACCACCGAGCGTCCGGAAGGGATTGAGGCAGGCACCTTGAAGCTGGCCGGAACGAATGAAGAAGAGGTGTATCGCCTCTCCGACCAGTTGCTGCGGGATTCGTCCGCCTATGAGGCGATGGCCAGGGCGGCCAATCCGTACGGCGACGGCCAGGCATCCAGGCGGATTGTGGAGGCCATCCTGCACCATTTTGGCCTGCGCGAAGAGCGGCCGGCTCCTTTCCGGCCAGGCAGAGCGTAGTCGGACAACAACGATTCGGAGGCGTTTCGAGGGACGCTACAGACTGATGCAAACGGCTGTTTGAGGCATGGAGGAATGGGGGCCAAGCGAGCTCCTTTGACGACCGACTCAGCAGAGAAACAAAGACGCGGGGTCACAGGGGGCGTGAGTCTCACATCCTTGCAACACCCAGATGTTGAGCCCCCTGCCCGCGTCGCGTTTCGGAGCGGACAAAAGCCAGCTTCTTCGCGGGTCGTCAAGAGAGCGAGCAGGAACCATTCCCCATGCAAAAAAGGACTTTGTCTGCACGCTGAGGCGTTTCATGGACGCCTCTTTTTTTTCTCATTCCTTGAAACTTCCCGGTTACAAGCAGCGTCTAACTAGATGGTAGACTGAGAGAACAGAGAACAGGTTGATAGGGGAGAGGAGAAGACAACATGAACAGCAGACGCAGAGCGCTGTCGCTCATTACGGCCTCCGTGTTGGCATGGGGGGCGTTTTTTCCTGCGGCCGCCAACGTGGCGTACGCGCGAATGGAAACCAGCGCATTGGCGCTTTCCTGGCAGACGCCCATCGGGGAAGGCACCATGCTGCAAAAATATACGAAATCTTACGGCGACCAGCAAGTTTCCATCATGGTCACCAAGGTGGATCTGAACAATCCGTATGTGGAAGTAAAGCCGGTCTACGGCACCAATCAAAAATTGACGGAACGGCAGACCGTCACCCAGATGGCGAGAGAAACGGGGGCCATCGCGGCGGTCAATGCCGACTTCTTCAACATGTCCAAGCGGGGAGCGCCGTTTGGCATCGTCATGCGGGACAGGGAACTGGTCTCTTCCATGGGTCTCATCTCGTACTGGTACAGCCTGGGGCTGACCTCGGACAAGACGGCCTTGATCGAGCATTTCGGCTTCAGCGGGCAGGTAACCGCGCCGAACGGCACCTCTTTTCCGCTGCAGGGGGTAAACAAGGAGGAGTACAATCCGAGTGAAGGACGCAAGAGCCACCTGAATCAGCTCAACCTTTACACGCCGAGGTTCGGAAAAACCAGCCTTGGCGCGATCCCGGGCTACCAGAACGTCGTCGAAGTGGTGTTTGTCAACAACGTGGCCACGGAAGTGCGCGTCAATCAGCCGGGCGCCGTGATTCCGGAGAACGGGTATGTGCTCTGGGGACACGGTCCGGCCGCCACCTTCCTGCTGCAAAACTTCCCGGTCGGAGCAGCAGCCCAGATCAGCTACCAGACCACGCCGACCAACAAGGACTGGACGCAGGCGGTCGGGGGCAGCGTGCTGCTGGTCGACCAGGGGCGGGCGCTTACCTCGTTTGCGACAGACAGCTATATCAAGCAGATCAATGCCCGCACGGCGGTGGGGGTGACCCAGGACGGGAAAACGCTCTTTCTCGTGACGGTTGACGGCAGCAAGCCGGTTTATTTGGATGAAATGGCCGATATCATGGCGGAGCTCGGCTCCTGGCGGGCGATCAACCTGGACGGCGGCGGTTCCACCACCCATGCGGCCCGCATGCTGGGGGAGACCGAAGCGAAGCTGATCAACCAGCCGAGCGGAGGGGCGGAGCGGCGCGTACCGACAGGGATCGCTGTCTACAACACGGCTCCTCCGGGAGTGCTGGCCGGCTTCAACATCGTCGGTCCTGCGGAAGTGCTGATCGGACAGACCGTGAAATATGATGTGAAGGCTTGGGACAATCACTATTTGCCATACTCCCTGAAAGCTTCCGATGTGACATGGCAGGCGGGGCAGTCCGACTCCGGTTCGTTTGAGCAGGAGAGCTTCACCGCGACCCGTTCGGGAACCGCGACCATCATCGCGGAAGCGGCCGGCATCAGGCAGCAGCGTGACATTCATGTGATTTCCGGCCAAGAGGTGGCCCAACTGCTGGTTTCCCCGTCTCCCATCAACCTGGCCCAGGGTCAGGTGTTGACGCTGGACATCAAAGTGAAGACCAAAAAAGGACAGCTGATCGCGGCCACTCCACGGAGCGTCCAGCTTTATACCGATTCGCCGGTGGTCACCACCAACGATCAGCTGCAGCTGATCGCGGGTGAACAGGCGGGGACGGCCAACCTGACCGTCACCTACGATGGCGTAAGCACGACCGTTCCGATCATCGTGGGCCAGGTGGAAATTCCGTGGCTGACCTTTGACAATCAGACGTCGATGAGCCACGTGGGATATCCGGCTTCCCTCAGCAACTACGGTTCGTTTACGGCAGTAAGCGCCGGGGGAGGAGAACCCGTTTTCCGCACGCGGAAATCGGCGAAGCTGACGTACAATCTGTCCGGAGCGCCGGAAACCGATGTCCGCATTGCCTATGGCCGTGTAGGGGCGAAGCCCGAGACGATCCCGGGCAAGCCGATCGGCATCGGCCTCTGGGTCTACGGGGATAACAGCAAGCATTGGCTGCGTTCGGAGATCGTGGATGCGAAAGGCAAGCTGGTCTATGTCGATCTGGCCAAGGAGATCGACTGGACAGGGTGGAAGCAGGTCAAAGGCTACTTCCCGGCCGGCCTCACCTATCCGCTTCAGCTGAAGAGCATCTACATTGTGGCACCGGCGGAAAGCAGCAATGATCCGCACGATCAGGGCGTCCTGTACTTTGATGAGGTTTCGCTCCTCCTGCCGTCCAATGCCGCGACAGAACCCAAGGGCAGAGAGGTGACGCCTGGGGCGCCGGGAACCCTCTCGCTCGGCCAGGAGCTTGATCTCGGCTACTCCCTGCAGCAGACGGCCTCCTTCTTGCAAAAGGCGCGCCTGGATGTCAAATCGATCGTGCCGCAGCCGCTGCCCGGGTATGTACCGGCCGATTATGCCTTTACGCTGCAGGGGGCTGTGTTGAAACCGGGACAGCCGGATCAATTGTCAACGAAGCCTGTCACCGTAACGCTGAAACCGAAGAAGTGGATCAAGGGCAAAGGGGTTGGCCTCCTCTATATCAACGAAGCGAACCATACGCTTGACCCGCTGCTCGGGGAAGTGGATGCAAACGGCAATTGGGTGTATCAGCTCAACGCCTACGGAACCTATGTCCCGTATTACCTGGATCCGCCTGCCGGTGTGCCGTTCGTCGACATCATCAACCATCCGGCCCGCGAAGAGATCACGGCGCTCGCGAAAAAAGGATTGGTTAAAGGATTGGACACCAATCTGTTCGGACCGGAAGTGCCGCTGACGCGTGCCCAATTCGTGACGCTGCTTGCCCGCGCTTTCCAATGGAAGCTGCCGGACAAACCGAAGCTGAACTTTAAGGATGCCATCCCGGCCTATGCGCAGGGGGCTGTCCAGGTTGCTCTGTCCAAGGGACTGGTCAAAGGCTATCCGGATAAGACATTCCGTCCGAACCAATCGGTGACCCGCGCGGAAGCCGCCTTGATTCTGGATCGCATCCTGAACAAGAAGGCGCAGCCGTCCAAGCCGCTGGCGGACCAGAAAAGCCTGCCGAAATGGGCCGCCCCCGCCATTGCCAACATGGTGGGACTCGGCCTGATCGATCCGGAAGCGGGCAGGTTCAACCCGAACCAACCGATGACGCGCGCCGTCTGCGTGGTGGCGCTGTATCGCATCCTGGAGAAGCAGTAAGAGTAAGACCGCCTTTCCTCAGCGGAGGGAAGGCGGTTTTTTCCATGCGGTACGAGGCAGGAATAACATCCGCCCGGGACGAATGAATAAAGGGAAGAGTTTTGCTTCATTTTAGGAGGAGTGCTGATCATGAGTCATAAAGAAGTTGTGATCGTCAGTGCGGTGCGCACCGCTATTGGAAGCTTTCAAGGGTCGCTTGCGGATGTAAGCGCTACCAAGCTGGGGGCCATCGCCTTGGAAGGCGCGCTGGAAAAGGCGGGCGTCGCCAAGGAAGCCGTCAGCGAAGTCATTATGGGCAATGTCCTGCAGGCGGGTCTCGGACAAAATCCCGCCCGTCAGGCGGCGATCCAGGCCGGATTGGCCCAGGAAATCCCGGCGATGACCATCAACAAGGTGTGCGGTTCCGGTCTGAAAGCCGTCCACCTCGCCGCGCAGGCGATTGTCGCGGGCGATTCCGACGTGGTGCTGGCCGGCGGCATGGAAAATATGAGCCAGGCGCCCTACCTGCTGGAAGGGGCGCGCAGCGGGTACCGGATGGGGGATCAGAAGGTGGTGGACTCGATGATCCGGGACGGTTTGTGGTGTGCGTTCAACGACTACCACATGGGCATCACGGCGGAGAATCTCTGCACCCGCTACGGGCTGACCCGCGAGGAACAGGATGAGTTCGCCGCCTGGAGCCAGGAGAAGGCGCAGCGGGCCATCGCGGAAGGACGATTTGCGGAGGAGATCGTCCCCGTAACCATCCCGCAGAAAAAAGGGGATCCGGTCATTTTTGACAAGGATGAGTTCCCGCGTGCGGGCGTGACGGTCGAATCGCTCGCGAAGCTCCGTCCCGCCTTCAAGAAAGACGGAACCGTGACGGCGGGCAACGCATCGGGCATCAACGATGGCGCAGCCGCCCTCCTGATCATGTCGCGCGAAAAGGCAGACGAACTGGGGCTCAAGCCGCTGGCACGGATCGTTGCCAACGCGAGCGCCGGCGTTGATCCGAGCATCATGGGCATCGGACCGGTTCCCGCCACCAAACGCGTTCTCGAAAAGGCGGGACTGACGCTTGACCAGATCGACCTGATCGAGGCGAACGAGGCGTTTGCCGCGCAATCTCTCGCCGTCGGCAAGGAGCTTGGCTTCGATCGCAGCAAGCTGAATGTCAACGGCGGGGCGATCGCGCTGGGTCACCCGATCGGCGCAAGCGGCGCCCGCATCCTTGTCACGCTGGTGCATGAGCTGCAGAAGCGGGAAGGGGCAAGGTACGGGCTGGCCACCCTCTGCATCGGCGGGGGGCAAGGGGTCGCGACGATTGTCGAAAAGCTGTAACAGCGAGCGGATTTACGCAATTGTGAACGCTTTGTGTATTGTAGGGTGGTCAAGTTGACAAAGCTGTTACAACTTCGATAATATGGATGAGGGCAAAGGGGCTATGCCGCCTGCCCTCTCCTTATGTTGAAAGGGGAATGAGCGCTTGTCGAAGCTCGATAAACCATGGCAGGCCATCGGATTGGTCAGTCTGATCGGCGTCGATTTGGCTGTGTGTGTAGTGGCAGGCGTTTGGCTGGGGAAATACATCGACCGGATGTATGCGACCGGCCCGTGGTTTCTGATGCTGGGTCTCCTTGTGGGGCTTGGTGTCGGCGTCTACAGCGTATACCGTTTGATCCGCACGTACCTCTAGGGAGACGGAAGATGCACAATTTTGCCGAAGCGATGCGCAAGACCTTTCGCTATGCGATGATCTGTATCGCCTTGACCGCGATACTCTGGGCTCTGTTGCCTCAAGAACGCTTGTTTTTACAAGGGCTGCTGCTGGGTATGGCGGGAAGTCTCCTGAATGGTTCCATTCTCCTCAATAAGACATGGCGGATCGGTCAGATGGCCGAAAATCCTGCTGTCCGCCCGCGTGGAACCGGGATGGCGCAGCGGCTGTTGATCGCTGCATTTGCTGTGTTCCTGACCATTCGCTTTCCCCACCTTTTTGCCTTGACAGGCGTATTGATCGGGCTTTTCCTGTTTCAGGCGCTGGGATTTTACTTTGTGTACCGCTCCTTTAAATAGAGTTTTAGCCAATTCGAACTCGTCATTTCCGTTTTCTTGCACACACTATTTGCTTGGTAGAAAGGGGTGAATGAGAATGGGTCATTTTTCTCCGCGTGTAGAATGGATGGGCATGGTGTTTGACATCCCGACGATCATCATGATGGTGGTAACCTCCCTGCTTGTCTTTCTGCTGGTGGTAGGTTTGACACGCAGGCTGACCGCCGGTGTACCGGGCGGTGGGCAGAACGTGATGGAGTGGGTGGTTGACTTCGTCAGCGGCATCACCCAAAACTTCATGGAGCCCAAAACAGCCGCCAAGTTTGTTACCCTCGGGTTAACCCTGTTCCTGTATATCTTCCTGGGGAACCAGTTGGGACTCGTGTTTAATGTCAATACAGTTCATCACGAATTGAGCCCAAGTTTCAAGGACATGCTGACTGTCTCCGGCACACCTGAGGCGGCAGCGGAAAAGGCCAAGATCATTGAGGAAGAACTGCACAGCCCGCATGGCGTGGTGGTGGCCTGGTGGAAGTCGCCGACCGCGACCGCGAGTGTGACCTTCACGCTGGCCCTGCTGGTGCTGATTTACGCGCATATCCTGGGAATCCGCAAAAATCCGGGCGAGTGGTTTAAGAGCACGTTCCTCAATCCGATTCATATCCTTGAGGACTTCGTCATTAAACCGCTTACACTCCCGCTGCGTCTATTCGGTAACATTTTTGCGGGCGAGGTGCTGATTGCCTTCCTGCTGGGGGTCGGTCTCGTTGGTACCGTACCGCTCTTTGTCTGGCTGGGCTACTCGGTCTTCGTCGGCTCTGTCCAAGCCTTTATCTTCGTAACGCTTACGATGGTGTACATCTCCCAAAAAGTGAATGACCACCATTAATCTAATCCAAATTTCTTTTACAATCCTAAGGAGGTATTTTTTCAATGGACAATCTGGCACTTGCAATTGGTATCGTTTTCGGTCTCGCTGCTCTGGGTGCAGCGATCGGTAACTCCGTGGTAATTTCCCGTACAATTGAAGGCGTTGCTCGTCAGCCTGAAGCGCGCGGTAACCTGATGGGTCTGATGTTCCTGGGTCTGGGTCTCGTCGAGGCGGTTCCGATTATCGCGGTTGCGATCGGTTTCATGCTCTTCGGTCGCCTGGGCTAAGCGAGCAGTTGAACAGTAGGAAATGGGCGGGGGTTTGACCTTCGCCTCTATCTTTGTACTATTATTTAATTCTCCTGTGCGTTAGGAAGGAGTGAACAACATGCTCGATTACGGGGCTATCTCCCTGGAATTGGGAACGATGCTGACCCAGTTGATCGTATTCATCATCTTGCTGCTGGCCGTACGCAAATTCGCCATGGGTCCGATCATGGCCGTGATGGAAAAACGCCGCCAGCATATCGAAAACGAAATTGCTACCGCTGAGCGCAGCCGTCAAGAGGCAGAAGCGCTCCTGGCTGAACAGCGTCGCGTCCTCGATGAAGCGCGCAGCGAATCCAAAGCGATTCTGGATCGTGCAGCCAAGCAAGCGAGCGATGAAGCGGCCCGCATCATCGCGGAAGCGCAGGCGACCGCTGAACGCCTGAAAGCGGATGCAAGCGCAGACATCGCGCGTGAAGTGGAAAAGGCAAAAGCGGAACTGCGTGATCAAATGGCCGGCCTGTCCGTCCTGCTTGCGTCCAAGATCATCGAAAAAGAGCTGGATGAAGCAGCGCAAAAAGAGGCCGTTGACAAGTTTCTTGCACAAGTGGGAGAGCGCCTATGAGCGGCGGTGTAAGCAAACGGTACGCTCGCGCCCTGTACGAGGTGGCGAAAGAGCGTGGGCTGATTGATCGTATTGAAGCGGAATTGAACAGCGTCGTCGATGCCGTGAAACAGAATGCCGATCTGGAAAAGCTGCTGATGCACCCGCACATTTCGTCAACCGCGAAAAAAGAGTTGGTGAAAGACCTCTTCCAGGCGCATCTGGCGGAAGAGACGATGAACTTCCTGAACATCCTGATCGAAAATGGTCGCGAGTCCGATCTTTCCCTCATCGCCTATGCCTATGTCCAGCTGGCCAATGCGGAGCGCGGCATCGCCGATGCGGTGGTGACCACCGCCAAAGCATTGTCCGAAGAGGAGAAGGCACAGATCGCGGAAAGGTTCGGCAACGTGCTGAATAAGAAACTGCGCATCCACACCGTGGTGGATCCGTCGATTCTGGGCGGCATCGTGGTGAAAATCGGCGACCGGCTTTATGACGGCAGCATCAAGACAAGGCTGGAGCAATTTGCGCATCAACTCTAATTGTGGGTAAGAATGGGGTGAATGAAAGTGAGTGCAATCAGACCTGAAGAGATTAGCTCCCTCCTGAAAGAGCGGATTGCTAATTATAAAGCTGAAATCGAAGTGGTAGACGTAGGTTCCGTTATCCAGGTCGGTGACGGTATCGCACGTGTACACGGTTTGGAAAAAGCCATGCAGGGTGAGCTCCTCGAGTTCCAAAATGGCGTAATGGGTATGGTACTCAACTTGGAAGAAGACAACGTGGGTGTCGTGATTCTCGGACCGTTCCGTGATATTAAAGAGGGCGACACCGTGAAGCGCACGGGCCGCATTATGGAAGTTCCGGTCGGCGAAGCGCTGATCGGCCGCGTTGTAAACCCGCTCGGCCAACCGCTCGATGGTCTTGGCCCGATCAACACGACGCAATTCCGTCCGGTTGAAAGCCCGGCTCCCGGCGTCATGGCGCGGAAATCCGTTCATGAGCCGCTGCAAACGGGGATCAAGGCGATCGACGCCATGATTCCGATCGGTCGCGGCCAGCGCGAGCTGATCATCGGTGACCGTCAAACCGGGAAAACCGCGGTGGCGCTGGACACGATCATCAACCAAAAAGGCAACGGCATGATTTGTATCTACGTGGCGATCGGTCAGAAGCAATCGACCGTTGCCGGTGTGGTCGAAACCCTGCGCAAATACGGGGCGCTTGATTACACCATCGTCGTATCCGCGACGGCATCCGATCCGGCACCGCTGCTTTACCTGGCTCCGTACGCGGGTGTAACCATGGCGGAATACTTCATGTACAAGGGACAACATGTCCTCTGCGTGTACGATGACCTGTCCAAGCAGGCGGCGGCTTACCGCGAAATGTCCCTGCTGCTCCGCCGTCCTCCGGGCCGCGAAGCTTATCCGGGTGACGTATTCTATCTGCACTCCCGTCTGCTGGAGCGCGCGGCGAAACTGTCCGATGAACTGGGCGCGGGCTCCATTACCGCCCTGCCGTTTATCGAAACGCAGGCAGGCGACGTGTCTGCTTACATTCCAACCAACGTGATCTCCATTACCGACGGCCAGATCTTCCTGGAGACCGACCTGTTCAACGCCGGTCAACGTCCTGCGGTAAACTCGGGTATTTCCGTTTCCCGCGTGGGTGGTAATGCGCAGATCAAGGCGATGAAAAAGGTTGCAGGTTCGCTGAAGCTTGAACTGGCGCAGTACCGTGAACTGGCTGCCTTTGCCCAGTTCGGTTCCGATCTGGACAAAGCAACCCAGGCCCGTTTGACCCGTGGTCAGCGCCTGATGGAAATCCTGAAACAGGGCCAATTCGAACCGATGCCGGTGGAGAAGCAGGTAGTTTCCATCTATGTAGCGGTGAAAGGCTACCTGGATGATATTCCGGTCGAGGATGTACGCCGCTTCGAGAAAGAATGGCTCGCTTTCGTGGAGTCCAACAAGCCGCAGCTGCTGGAGCACATCCGTACGACGAAAGACCTGCCGGATGAAAAGGAACTGAATGCGGCGGTTGAAGAGTTCAAAAAAGGTTTTGCGGTAACGAAGTAAGAACGAAGGAATCGTGAGGAGATAGACATCTGATGCCCGCCGGCCCTGCGGCTTGGCGGGCGTCCCCAAGGTGGTGAAAAACGAGTGGCGAAAGGAACACGCGAATTGCGCCGGCGTATCAAAAGCGTAAAGAATACGCGTCAGATCACGAAGGCGATGAAGATGGTAGCGGCCGCCAAACTGCGCCGTGCGCAGGAGAAGGCGGAAGCAGCACGCCCGTACGCCAACAAGATCCAGGAGATCATTGCCAGCATCGCGAGCGGTACGACAGCCGTGAAGCATCCCATGCTGCAGTCCCGGCCTGTGAAGAAAACCGGGTATATTGTCATCACCTCCGATCGCGGTCTTGTCGGCGGATACAACGCGAACATGATCCGCAAGGTGCTGCAGACCATCGATGAGAAGCACAAGTCAAAAGACGAATATGCGATCTTTGTGATCGGGCGGAAAGGCCGCGATTATTTCCGCAAGCGCAACTATCCGGTGATTGAGGAAGTCGTCGGTCTCCCGGAGACCCCAACCTTTGCCGACATCAAGAAAATCGCCAGCGGTGCGGTCGAGTTGTTTGCAACAGGGCAGATCGATGAGCTCTATATTTGCTACAACGAGTTCCGCAGCGCGATTTCCCAAATCCCGACCATAACCCGCTTGCTGCCTTTGGACGCTGTCGGAGGAAATGCGGATCGCAAGGTAAATTACGAGTATGAGCCGTCTGCGGAAGAAGTACTCGCCGTTCTGCTGCCCAAATATGCGGAAACACTCGTGTACAGCGCGCTTCTGGATGCCAAGGCATCCCAGTGGGGAGCGCAAATGACAGCGATGGGCAACGCAACGGATAACGCATCCGAGATGATCGACCGTTATACCCTGGAATACAACCGTGCCCGTCAAGCGGCCATTACACAAGAGATTTCTGAGATTGTTGCCGGTGCCAACGCACAAGCGTAACTTCCATATCAGCTTTCATAGGAGGGAAGAAGTAAGATGGCGAAAGGACGCGTGGTACAGGTAATGGGTCCTGTTGTCGACATTGAGTTCGAACGTGGATACCTGCCTGCCATTTACAATGCGATCAAAATTCAACATAAAGCGCAAAACGCTGGAGAACGCGACATCGACTTGACCGTTGAAGTTGCGGTTCATCTGGGCGACAACTTGGTGCGTACGGTTGCGATGGCATCTACTGACGGTCTTGTTCGCGGGATGGAAGCCGTTGATACAGGCAGCCCGATCTCCGTTCCGGTTGGACCTGTCACGCTGGGGCGCGTATTCAACGTGCTGGGAGAACCGATCGACCTGAAGGAACTGGGCGAAGTGGAACGCCGCGACCCGATTCACCGCAAGGCGCCTGAGTTTGTGGAACAAGCCACCCAGGTGGAAATTCTGGAAACCGGGATCAAGGTGATTGACCTGCTTGCTCCATACATCAAGGGGGGCAAGATCGGTCTGTTCGGTGGTGCTGGTGTAGGAAAAACCGTCACCATTCAAGAGCTGATCAACAACATCGCGCAGGAGCACGGCGGTATCTCTGTATTCGCCGGCGTAGGGGAGCGTACCCGTGAAGGGAACGACCTGTACCATGAGATGAAAGATGCGGGCGTTCTGCCGAAAACCGCGATGGTGTTCGGCCAGATGAACGAACCGCCGGGCGCACGTCTTCGCGTGGCGCTGACCGGTCTGACCATGGCGGAGTATTTCCGTGATGAAGAAGGCCGCGACGTGCTTCTCTTTATCGACAACATCTTCCGTTTCACGCAGGCAGGTTCCGAGGTATCCGCGCTGCTGGGCCGCATGCCGTCCGCGGTAGGTTACCAGCCAACCCTGGCAACGGAAATGGGTCAGCTGCAAGAGCGCATTACCTCGACCAAAAAAGGTTCCGTTACCTCGATCCAGGCGATTTACGTTCCGGCGGACGACTATACCGACCCGGCACCGGCTACCACGTTCGCGCACTTGGACGCCACCACCAACCTGGAGCGTTCCATCGCCGAGAAAGGGATCTTCCCTGCGGTAGACCCGCTTGCTTCCACGTCGCGTGCCCTCTCCCCGGATATCGTGGGACAAGAACACTACGAAGTAGCCCGCGGGGTGCAAAAAATCCTGCAGCGTTACAAAGAGTTGCAAGATATCATCGCGATCCTGGGTATGGACGAATTGAGCGACGAGGACAAGCAAATCGTGGCACGCGCACGCCGCATCGAGCGCTTCCTGTCTCAACCGTTCCACGTTGCGGAGCAGTTTACAGGCAACCCGGGCAAATACGTGCCGCTTAAGGATACGGTTCGCAGCTTCAAGGAGATTCTGGAAGGCAAGCACGATCATCTGCCGGAAGCCGCATTCCTCTATGTAGGTACGATCGAAGAAGCCGTTGAAAAAGCAAAAACCATGATGTAAGACAACCCTGGAAAGGGGAGACAAGCAAGTGAGTACAATGACAGTGGAAGTTGTTACTCCTGAACGGGTTGTCTACAGCGGCGAAGCCAGCATGGTGATCGCTCGCGGCGTGGAGGGGGACCTCGGCATCCTGCCGAACCACATGCCGCTCGTAACTCCGCTGAAGATTGCGCCTGTTCGGATCAAAACAGAAGGTGACAAAGAGATCAAGATGGCGGTTAGCGGCGGCTTCATGGAAGTTCGCGGCGACAAAGTCACGATCATCGCCGAGACGGCTGAACGGCCGGAGGATATCGATGTTGCCCGTGCCAAGGCGGCGAAAGCCCGCGCGGAGCAGCGTCTGAGCGAAAGACATCCGGATCTCGACGTTCGCCGTGCCGAGTTGGCCCTCCAACGGGCTATGGCGCGTCTCGATGTGGCCGATAACCGGTAAGCAGAAATCCCCGCACCGTTTGGGTGGCGGGGATTTTTCCGCATATGCATTGGTAATTGGCGTGCGGTTATGTATATAATAAACCTGATGCGCCATGAGATGTCCCACATGGCGGTGCCTTGGGCAGGCAGTGTGCGCGGGAAAAGGAGAGTGAATTCATGCAAACCATTCGCGATGTAAGAAAGAATAAGGAAGAAACCGTGATTCCCACCGGTTTTACGGCAAACGGCTGGTCCAGCATCCTGTCACATGAGATGAAGGTTCTGTTCCAATCCATGTGCTATGTTGTTTCCCAATATGATTCCAAGGAAGAAATGACAAAAGCGCTGGATGGCATCAAAGGACTGAAGGGAACTTTTGCCAAACCCAAAAAGTCGATGTTCAAATCGGAAGCAGACCTGGAAGCCTATAAAAAATTGCTGGAGAAGCACAAAGCGTTTCTGGAGCGTTCCAACTATACCTATCCGGCGAGCCGCGAGGAAGCCATCCAGCTGTTTGAAAAATGGGGGCTTGTGCTGGACAAGGGAGAGGTGTGGGATGTGCCGATCGAACCGTTCCCGGATGTCCAGGACTTGTTTGTGCTGAGCGACGCCGAGAAGTTCGCCTTGAATCATATCAAGCTGGAAACCCTCGTTCATCCGGTGTTCAGCCGTCTGGTACTGGCGCTGCACGAGAAGGATGACAACACCTTCCGCATGTCCAAGGCAGAGATGAAGGAATTGCTGAAAACCAACGATGCCATGCTGGCAGAAGTGCTGATCAAGCTGACGCCGTATCTGCAGGAGCCGATCGAGAACATGCTCGACATCCCGGATGATCAGAAGATGGAGTTTACGGTCGTATGGGAGCGGATTTACGAAGATTTCCTGGGCGACCAATATGCACAGACAGTGCAGTAAAAAGAACCGAATCGAAAAAACTTAGGAACGTCTCCTAAGAGTTAGACTGATGACAAACTTCTGTTTGAGGCATGGCGTGATGGGGCCAGGCGAGCTCCTTGACGACCAACCCAGCGGAGAAACGAAGACGCGGGGGCCACAGGGGGCGTGAGTCTCACATCCCTGGAACACCCAGATGTTGAGCCCCCTGCCCGCGTCGCGTTTCGGAGCGGACAAAAACCAGCTTCTTCGCGGGGCGTCAAGAGAGCGAGCAGGAGCCATCAGCCATGACAGGAAGGACTTTGTCTGCACGGAAACTTAGGAACCTCTTTCCTAAGTTTTTTTCGTGCAAAAAAATTTTGACAGCTCATGGGAAAGGAACTGCTTTCGTTAGACACCGCTATATCCGGTTTGTTATAATAATGAAGGTATTTTTGAACTCATTCCAGCGTAGGCGGAGGGGAAACAGTTGTGAGTGCCATCTATGCCAACAACTATGTCATTGTTGCCATTTTTTTATTCCTTGGCGTGCTGCTTCCGGTCGTTACGGTAAGCATCATTGGTCCATTGGTACGGCCCAACAATCCCACGCCGGAGAAACTGACCACTTATGAGAGCGGTAACATTCCGGTTGGCGACAGTTGGGTTCGTTTTAACGTAAAGTATTACATCTTTGCGCTGTTGTTCGTCATTTTTGATGTGGAAACATTGTTCCTGTATCCGTGGGCTGTCGCCTACAACAAGCTGGGGCTCTTTGCCTTGGTGGAAATGGTGATTTTCATCGTGCTGCTGGTGATTGGACTCATCTATGCCTGGAGAAAGAAGGTGCTGGAATGGAACTAGATCTGCAAAGCATCGCACCTGAACTGCAAGAAGAGCTGAACCGCAATGTCCTCTTCACGACATTGGAGACAGTGAAAGGCTGGGTGCGCAGCAACTCCCTCTGGCCGCTTACCTTTGGTTTGGCATGCTGCGCCATCGAAATGATGGGAACGGGCGGTTCCCGGTTTGACCTGGACCGCTTTGGCGTCATCTTCCGGGCGTCGCCACGGCAGTCCGACCTGATGATCGTATCCGGGACGGTTACGAAAAAGATGGCGCCCCTGCTGCGCCGCCTGTACGATCAGATGGCGGAGCCGAAATGGGTGATCGCCATGGGATCCTGTGCGACAGCGGGCGGCCCCTATATCAAATCGTACAGCGTGGTCAAAGGGGTGGACCAGATCGTCCCTGTTGACGTATATATTCCGGGATGCCCCCCCAATCCGGCTGCGCTGATCTACGGGATCAACAAACTGCAAGAGAAGATTCGCTACGAGGCGAAGACTGGAAAGCGGGTGACCAGTCAGTGACTGAGGAAAAACGCAAGCCTACCCCCGAGGAGAAGGCTCGGGCGGCCGCAGAAGCGAAAGCGAAAGCGGAAGCTCTGCGCAAAATGAAAGAAGAAGGGCAAACCTTGCAGGCGAGTGCTTCCGAAGCAGTCGCTTCTTCCGCTGGTGAGAACACGGAGGAGAGCAAACCGGCCCCGACACCGGATGATCTGGCGAAAGCGAAGGCCGAAGCAGCGGCCAAGGCAAAGGCGGCAGCAGCGGCGGCAGCGGCTGCAAAAGCTAAAGCCGCACGAGAAGCAGCGGAAGCCGGTGCGGCACCAGCCGCCGGGACGACTCCGGCTGCAGGCGGTGACGATGCAGATGCCAAGGCGAAAGCCGCAGCTGCGGCAAAAGCGAAAGCTGCAGCAGCTGCCGCAGCGGCAGCAAAAGCCAAGGCGGCCAGAGAAGCGGCGGAAGGGGGAGCCGCCGAAGCAGGCGGTGACGATGCGGACGCCAAGGCGAAAGCCGCAGCCAAAGCGAAAGCTGCAGCAGCCGCCGCAGCGGCAGCAAAAGCCAAGGCGGCCAGAGAAGCGGCGGAAGGGGGAGCCGCCGAAGCAGGCGGTGACGATGCGGACGCCAAGGCGAAAGCCGCAGCCGCAGCAAAAGCGAAAGCCGCAGCCGCCGCCGCAGCGGCAGCGAAAGCCAAGGCGGCAGGCGGTGAAGCGGCCGAAGCCGACGCAGCCCCGAAAGCTCCGTCCAAGAACCAGCCATATCTGGATCTGTATGTGAAGCGGATCACGGAGAAATTTGGTGCCGACGTGATCGAAGCTTCCTATATTAATGAACTGGCGAAAGAAGTGCCGACGCTGATCATCAAAAACGAAGCGTGGCATGATGTCGCCCGCTTTTTGAAAGAAGACGAGCAGCTGGCCTTTGACTATCTATCCAATCTGCACGGTGTCGATTACGAAGACCGGATGGAAGTGTATTATCACTTCTATTCGTACAAGAATCGACAAAGCCTGGCCGTCAAGGTAAAAACGAGTCGGGAAGAGCCGACAGTCGCTTCCGTCATGGATATCTGGAGCGGCGCCAACTGGAACGAACGGGAAACATACGACCTGCTCGGCATTTATTTCCCGGGACATAGCGATTTGCGTCGAATCATGCTGCCGGATGACTGGGTAGGTCATCCGCTGCGCAAAGATTACGTGCCATACGACGAGGAGGTGTAGAGCATGAGCCCGGAACTGACAACCGTTCATTCGGAAAAGAGCACCGAAACTGGTCTGCGCACCGAGGAAATGCTGCTGAACGTCGGGCCTCAACACCCCAGTACGCACGGTGTATTTCGCCTGATCGTCAAAATTGACGGCGAAACCATCAAAGAATCCACTCCGGTTATCGGCTACCTGCACCGCGGGACGGAAAAGCTGGCCGAGAATCTGAATTATACCCAGATTATTCCCTATACGGATCGCATGGATTATCTGTCCGCCATGACCAACAACTATGTGATCTGCCACGCGGTGGAAACGATGATGGGCATAGAGGTGCCGGAACGTGCTGAATTTTTGCGCGTCATCGCGATGGAATTGAACCGCATTGCCAGCCACCTGGTCTGGTGGGGAACCTATCTCCTCGATATCGGGGCCATGAGCCCGTTCCTGTTTGCGTTCCGCGACAGGGAAACGATTCTTGATCTGTTCAACGAGCTGTGCGGCGCCCGCCTGACCTACAACTACATGCGGATCGGCGGCGTCAAGTGGGATGCGCCGCCGGGATGGATCGACAAGGTGGGAGAGTTCGTCCAATACATGAAAAAAGAGGTGGGCAACTATCACGCGCTTGTCTCCGGCAACGAGATT
The DNA here is from genome assembly GCF_011059135.1 of Brevibacillus sp. SYP-B805. GTDB lineage: Bacteria > Bacillota > Bacilli > Brevibacillales > Brevibacillaceae > Brevibacillus_F. Next base: position 37,646 of record NZ_JAALGD010000007.1, read on the forward strand.
TTTCTCAATCGCTTGAAAGGGATCGGCAAGTTTGATGCCAAAACGGCCCTGGACTACTCCATGTCCGGCGTCATGCTGCGTTCCACCGGCATCAAGTGGGATCTGCGCAAGGATGAGCCGTATTCGATTTATAACCGGTTTGAATTTGACGTTCCGACATCAACCGAAGGGGACTGCTTGGCGCGTTATCAGCTTCGCATGGCGGAGATCGAGCAGTCGCTGCGCATTGTGGAACAGGCGGTTGCCCAGTTCCCCGAGGGGGGCGAGATCATGGGCAAGGTGCCCAAGGTGATTCGTCCGCCGGTGGGGGAAACCTTCGTGCGCATTGAATCGCCGCGCGGGGAGATCGGCTGTTATATCGCCAGCCAGGGAAAAGATAAGCCGTGGCGCCTGAAGTTCCGCCGCCCTTCGTTTAATAACCTGCAAGTGCTGCCGAAGCTGTTGGAAGGGGAAAACATCGCCAACATGGTGGCGATCCTGGGCAGTATCGACATTGTTCTCGGGGAGGTTGACGCGTAATGGCAAATCTCCTGCAACAGACAACCTCTCTGTGGAATGTCACGATGTTTGCGTTGGCAGCGGTGGTGCTGCTGCTGGTCGTGCTGGGCTTTGTCACCTACGCCATCTACTTTGAACGGAAGGTAATCGGTTGGATGCAGCTGCGCATCGGCCCCAACCGTGTGGGTCCGCTCGGCCTGCTGCAGACCGTAGCGGATGTGGCAAAACTCCTGATGAAAGAGGATACCCGTCCGCAAAATGCGGATAAAGCCCTGTTTGCGCTGGCGCCGGTCCTTGCCTATGCGCCGGCGTTCGGGGTACTGGCGGTGATTCCGTTTACCGACAGCATTCAGTTTGCCGATCTGGGCATCGGGGTGCTTTACTACATTGCTCTCTCCGGCATTACCGTCCTGGGCGTCATCACCGCAGGCTGGGCGTCGAACAACAAATACTCGTTGATCGGCGGCCTGCGTTCGGCGGCGCAGATGATCAGCTATGAAGTACCGCTGGTCATGTCGGTCGTGGGCGTGGTGTTGATGACCGGCAGCATGAATCTGCGTGAGATCGTGGAAGCGCAAAAAGACGTCTGGAACATCGTTCCCCAGTTTCTCGGCTTCCTCGTCTTTCTCGTGGCGGCGCAGGCAGAGCTGAACCGTACGCCGTTTGACCTGCCCGAAGCGGAGTCCGAGCTGGTGGCCGGTTATCACGTCGAGTATTCCGGTTTCCGCTTTGCGATGTTCATGCTCGCGGAATACGTTTATATGTTTGGCATGGGGGCGCTCGTCACCATCCTGTTCCTGGGCGGGTGGCTGCCGATTCCGGGGCTGTCGTTCATTCCGGGAATTGTCTGGTTTATCCTGAAGTTTTCCCTCTACGTTTTCTTCCAGTTCTGGCTTCGCGCGACCATGCCGCGCCTGCGGGCAGATCAGCTGATGTCCTTTGCGTGGAAGGGGCTGCTGCCGGTCGCGCTGCTCAATATCCTGATCACGGCTGTCGTCATCTCCGTGCAGAACGGGTCGTTCCACTCGTAATCCTTGCCATGACAGCCATTACCAAGAGGGGTGAAACACATGCTCGGCTTTGCTAAAGGGCTCGGATACACCTTCAAACAGCTGTCCGCCAAAAAAGTAACCCACTTCTACCCGGACGTGCCGTTTCCGATGCCGCCCCGCTTTCGGGGGATCCAGCACTTCTCTCCGGAGAAATGCATCGTCTGCAACCAATGCGCCCGCATCTGTCCGACCGAGTGCATCCAATTGACAGGAAAACCGCATCCGGATCCGGAGAAAAAGGGAAAAATTATCGATACGTACGATATCAATTTCGAAATCTGCATTCTGTGCGATCTGTGTACGGAAGTATGCCCGACCGAAGCGATCGTCATGACCAACAACTTCGAGTTGGCCGCATACAGCCGCGACGAATTGTTCAAGAATCTGCAGTGGCTGGATGACAACAATACCAACGTCAGGGAGGAGAATTGACCATGAGCGGCTCATTTGCGGCGTTTTTCATCCTTTCTCTCCTGACGATCGGGGGAGCGGTCTTCATGATCAGCTTCACCCGGGTGGTACATATGGTGATCTCGCTTGGCGTCACGTTTCTCAGCATCGCCGGGCTGTTCATTCTCCTGGAGGCGGAGTTTGTGGCCGTCTCCCAGGTGCTTGTTTACTCCGGCGCGATTTCGATCCTGATGCTGTTCGGCATCATGCTGACCAAGCACGATGCGATCGAGGACGGCGGCAGCCGCGGGGTGAACCGCATCGTCGGCTTCCTGATCGTGGCGGTGTTCTTCGCCATTTGCTTCTGGGCGATCCAGAGGACGACCTGGCCGGGACCCGCGCCAATTTCCCAGCCGGATGTAAGCAACGCGAAACAGATCGGTATGGAAGTATTTACCAAATACGTCATTCCGTTTGAGTTGGTTTCCGTCCTGCTGCTGGTGGCATTGGTCGGTGCCATTATCATGGCGAAAAAGGAGGGGGACAACGAGTGATGACCTTACAACTGCCTTCGTTTCTGCTGGTCGCACTGATCCTCTTTTCCGTCGGTTTGTACGGGGCGCTGACGAAGCGCAACGCCGTTATCGTTTTGCTGTCGATCGAGCTGATGCTCAACGCGGCCAATATCAATCTGGTCGCCTTCGCCAAGTATGGCCTGCATGCCGCCATCACGGGGCAGATTTTCACGCTCTTTTCGATGACGGTGGCGGCGGCCGAGGTCGCAGTCGGACTGGCGATCCTGATCGCGCTGTACCGCAACCGCGCGACGGTGAATATCGACGAGATGGACACGATGAAACACTAGGAAGAGCTTTCCAAAAAGGATGGGTGAACAAATGGATTCGATAATGCAGTACGCTTGGCTAATCCCGCTTTTCCCGCTCTTTGCTTTCATCGTGATCGTTTCCTTTGGTCGTCAGTTGAAAGAAGGAGCGGCCTACGTGGGAATTCTCTGTACGGGGATTTCCTTCGTATTGGCGGCCATGACCTTCTGGGCGCGTTTCCAGCCGGGTGCCACCGATGTGAAAACGACCGTGGATTGGCTGGAAATGCTCGACAAGGTTGTCCGCATGGGCTTTGAAGTGAATCAGCTCAATGCGATGATGCTGGTTATCGTCACCTTTGTCAGCCTGCTGGTGCAGATCTACTCCAAAGGCTACATGCATGGTGACGAGCGTTTCCCGGTTTTCTACCAATACCTGTCGCTCTTCACCTTCTCGATGCTGGGCCTTGTGATCTCGCCCAACCTGCTGCAGGTCTATATTTTCTGGGAGCTGGTGGGGGTTTGCTCCTTCCTGCTCGTCGGCTACTACTACTTCAAACCGGAAGCGAAGGCTGCCGCCAAAAAGGCGTTCATCGTCACCCGGATCGGCGATGTGGGCCTGTTTATCGGGATCGCCCTGCTGTTCTGGGGCACCGGCAGCTTTGATTACGCCGACATCTTCAATGCGATCGCTCTGGGCAGACTGGAGCCGTGGATGATCACGCTGACGGCCGTGCTGATCTTCATCGGCGCGGTGGGCAAATCGGGTCAATTCCCGCTGCATACCTGGCTGCCGGACGCGATGGAAGGCCCGACGCCGGTATCCGCCTTGATCCACGCCGCGACGATGGTGGCGGCAGGGGTGTACCTGGTGGCGGCTGCCTATCCGCTGTTCCTCGCTTCGGAAACAGCGCTGAACGTCGTTGCCTATGTGGGCGGGTTTACCGCGATCTTTGCCGCCTCCATCGGGCTGACCCAGCGGGATATCAAGCGGGTTCTGGCCTATTCCACGGTAAGCCAGCTCGGCTACATGATGCTGGCGCTGGGAGCGGCCGGGGCGGCCGGCTATGTGGCAGGCACGTTCCATCTGATGACCCATGCGTTCTTCAAAGCGCTGCTGTTCCTGGCAGCCGGCAGCGTCATCCACGCCGTCCACACCCAGGATGTGTTCGAGATGGGCGGTCTGTGGAAAAAGATGCCGGTTACGGGCTGGGTCTTTCTCATCGGCTGTCTCGCGATTGCCGGCGTACCGCCATTCTCGGGCTACTGGTCCAAGGAAGAGATTCTGGGGGCCGTCTATGCGGCTCATCGCTATGATCTGTTGTGGGTCGGCATCATTGCGGCCTTCTTTACCGCCTTCTACATGTTCCGTCTCTTCTTCCTGACCTTTGTCGGACAGCCGCGGGGCGAAGGGCATCATGAGGTGCACGAGTCTCCGGCCGTCATGACCGTACCGCTGGTGCTGCTGGCGGTTCCGGCCGTCATCGCCGGTTTCGTCAACACGCCGTATGCGCCCGTGCTGGGAGAGTGGCTGCTGGATGGCAGCATCGGCGCTCTTTTCAAGGAGACCGGGGAACATGCGGCCGCCTGGGTTCAGGTTGCGGCGATTCTGGTCTCCCTGCTGGGGATTGGTCTTGCCTATCTGATGTATGCCAAGCGCTCGGTGGCGCCGGAAGCCATCGTCCGGCCGCTGCCATGGCTCTATCAATTGTCTTATCGCAAGTATTACATCGACGAAATCTATCATGCTGTGTTTGTCCGACCGCTGGGGTGGATCGGGTACGGCTTGCAGTTCTTTGACCGTTTCGTCGTGGACGGGTTGGTGGGGCTAACCGCCAAAATCGCCAATTTCATCGGCTGGCTGCACGCCCGCCTGCAGAACGGACAGGTCCAAACCTATGGGGTTGTCGTGCTGCTCGGAATGGTCCTGATCCTGATCGGCTATTCCCTGACGGTGCAAGGAGGTGTTCCGTTTGCCAAATAGCTACTTGTTGTCGCTCATTACTCTTTCGCCGTTGGTGGCCATTGTGATTCTGGCCTTTGTGCCGAAGAATCAGGGCGGGATACTGAAGCAGATCGGGATTCTCGGAACGCTGCTGCCGCTGGTTCTCTCTTTCCTGCTGTTCGCCAACTTCAACTATGGCGATCCGCACATGCAGTTCGTCGAAAAGGTGAACTGGATCTCCATCCCCGTGGGCAATCCGCAGATGGGGGAAGTGTTCTCCTTTACCATCAACTATGAAATGGGGGTAGACGGTGTCTCCATGCCGCTGATCGTGCTGACGGCGATCATCGGCACCCTGGCCGCTGTCGCCTCCTGGCAGATCAAGAAGCGGTTAAAGGAATACTTCATCCTGTTTCATCTCTTGCTGATCGGCATGTTTGGCGTCTTCGCCGCGCAGAACCTGCTCTTGTTCTTTATCTTCTTTGAACTGACGCTGGTGCCCATGTATTTCCTCATCGGCATCTGGGGCTATTCCGATCGGGAGCGGGCCGCCAACACGTTCCTCCTGTACAACGGGGTGGGCTCGGCCATCATGCTGATCGCGTTTTTGATCATCTATCTGACGATTCCGGGAGTAAACGGCAATCCGACGATGAACTTCGGGGAGCTGGCTGCGGCGCTGTCGACCCCCAATAATCCGATGCTCCAGCATGTATCGCCGTCGCTGTTGTTCGGTTTGTTTCTGGCATTGTTTATCGCCTTTGGCATCAAGCTGCCGGTCTTTCCGTTCCATACGTGGATGCTGAAAGTGCACGTGCAGGCACCGCCGTCCATCGTCATGATCCACTCCGGGATTCTCCTGAAGATGGGGGCGTATGGTCTCCTGCGCATCGGGATCGGCTTTTTCCCGGAGCAGGCCTATCAATTCGCCACCTGGATGGCGGTTCTTGGCCTTATCAATGTGCTGTACGGAGCCGTGCTTGCCTTTGTCCAAAAGGATTTGAAAATGGTGCTGGCCTACTCCAGTATCAGCCATATGGGTATCGTGCTTCTCGGCTTCGCCGCGATGAACTCGATCGGCTTCCAGGGGGCGATTTTCCAGGTGATCTCCCACGGCTTTATCTCCGCGCTGATGTTCTTCCTGATCGGCGTCATCTGGGAGAGAACCGAGACCTCGATGATCAGCGAGCTGGGCGGCTTGGCCAAATCGATGCCGTTTATCAGCGGCGTGCTGCTGGCGGCCGCCATGGCTTCCCTCGGATTGCCGGGGATGTCGGGCTTCATCAGCGAATTTCTCGCCTTCCTGGGATTGTTCGGCGTGAAGCCCGTCATGGCCGCCGTGGGGACGCTCGGGATCATTCTCACCGCTGTTTACCTGCTGCGGGCAGTCCTGCGCACCACCTTCGGCCCGATGCCGGATCGTTATCAGGGGGCTGCGGACGCACAGCCGATCGAAGTGATTCCCATGGTGGTGCTGCTCGGCTTCATCATCCTGATCGGGATCTACCCGGCCGTGTTGAGCGAGCCGCTGCAGGAGACATTGAAAAACATTGTGCCGATCGTTCCGGGGATGGGGGGGTAAGCCATGGACGTAAAGGATATATTTTCATATAATTGGAGCTACCTTCTGCCCGAGCTGATCATCCTGGGATTCGCGACGGCCCTGTCCCTCCTGGATCTGGCGATGGGCAAGCGGACCAATCGGGCGGTGTTGGCATGGCTGGCGCTTGCAGGCGTCCTTCTCTCCGGCATTTTTGTCGTGGTGAACATGGTCACCCTCAATGCCCCATACTCGTATATGGCGGATATGCTGCGCGTGGATGGTTACGGCAATGCGTTCAAGCTGCTGTTCCTGAGCGGGGTGGCCTTTACCCTGATCCTGTCCGTCTGTTATATGAAGCAAGGGGAGATTACCCATCAGGGCGAGTATTACTATCTGCTGCTTACCGCGCTGCTCGGGGCGATGGTGATGGCCTCGTCGGCCGATCTCATCACCCTGTTCGTGGGCCTGGAGCTGCTTTCCCTTTCGTCGTACGTTCTGGTCGGACTGCGGAAGAAATCGCTGAACGCCAATGAATCCTCGTTCAAATACGTCGTGTCGGGCGGGATTGCGACAGCCTTTACGCTGTTCGGCATGTCCTACATGTACGGTCTGGGGGGCACGACCAATCTGTATCTGCTGGCCGACCGGCTGAGCGAAGCGTATGCGGGCGGCTATGCGTTCCTGGTGCTGCTGGCCTTCGCGTTTGTTGTTATCGGCCTCAGCTTCAAGATCTCTGCCGTGCCCAATCACATGTGGGCGCCCGATGTCTATCAGGGAGCACCGACGCCGATCACCGCTTTTCTGGCGGTCGTCTCCAAGACGGCGGGATTTGCCATGGTATTCCGCCTGCTCTTCGGCGCTTTCATCGGATTGGCTTCTCCGGCCGGAGGAAGCGTGCTGATGGAAAATCTGAGCCCGTACATCAGCGTCATCGCGGCGGCGTCGATGATCATCGGCAATACGATGGCGCTGCGCCAGACCAATGTGAAGCGCATGATGGCCTACTCCGGGATTGCCCAGGCCGGGTATATTCTCGTTCCGTTTGCCACGCTGACCAGCCTCTTTTTTGAGCAAAGCGTCTTTTATCTCTTCGCTTACCTGCTGGCCAGCTTCGGCGCGTTTGCTGTACTGATGCTGGTGTTCCGCGATCAGCAGTCGGAAGAGTTGAAGTCGTTTGCCGGACTGTATCACCGTTCGCCGCTCGTCGCGGTGGCGATGACCATCTTCCTGCTGTCGATGGCGGGGATTCCGGTAACGGCCGGATTCATCGGCAAGTTCTATCTGTTTGTGAGCGCCATTCTGCAGCATCATTACTGGCTGTCGGCCGTGATGATCGCAACCAGCGTCATCTCGTACTACTACTATTTCGGGATCATCCGCCAGATGTATATGCGTCCCGGCGCGACAGAGGCACCGCTGCCGCTTCCGAAAGGCGTCGCCTTTGTCATCGTGCTGACGGCGCTTGCCACATTTGTGGTGGGGATTGTTCCGGGCGCGGTCTTCGATTTTGTGCAGGCCCATTTCAATCCGTCGTTTGATTTCGGCGGCATGACCAGTTCAAGCAAATAGCGCGGATAAGCAGAAAAAAGGGACGGCTTTTGGACAGCCGCCCTTTTTTCCTAACGAAGGAGGAGTTTCGGATGATCGATGCGTATCCCCTCATCAACATCGTGATAACCATCATCTGCATTGCGGTGAGCTGGTGGGGCCTGCAGGCGTTCCGCTTTGATCTGTTCCTGAAAAAAGCGGACAGTCCCCAGGCCAAGCTCCTGCAGGTGCTGCTGTCGATCTTCCTCGGCAGCGGCGTCGCTCGCTTTTTCATGGAGTATCTCTCCTCATCGCTGCTGTTGGGAAGACTGTTTTCCTAAACAAGAATAAGCTGCAAGTACGGGTATATCCCTCCAGCATTCCGTCCAAACTAGGGGATACATAGAGAACGGAATGTTTGGAGGGGTTTTGTGTGTGGGGGAAATCAGCGGTTCTTTTGTCATTCGGATTGTTGCTGGCCATGCTGGCTGCCTGGTATCTGCCGGCACTCGCGTCCAGCGAACAGCCGAACACAGCAGTCCGGCTGCTGCAGGTGATGAACGGCACAGGCGCCGAAGCCACTGAAGTGGAAGTGCGGACGAGCGTCAAGCTTGCGAATGTGGCTGGTGCGAAAGAACTAGCGTCCCTCGCCTCCGGTTTGGAAAGCAGCTTGGGTCTGCCCCAAACGGTTCAATCCGGCCAGTGGGAAAACGGGTTGTATGCTCACCAAAATGTGACAGATTTTCAAGGAATTCGACTTTTGTTTCGATTGATCGGTGTACCGGAGCAAGGCCATTATGCCGCACATGTAGTGTTTTCCCTGAATGGAAAACCTGCGCAGATACAACATCTTGAAACCCTGCAACAGATGATCGCCAAGGCCTTGCAGCAGGCAGGCACGAATCCGCAATTTAGCACTTGTATTCGTGGAATGTACAGTGATAAACTGAGTGTTGATCAGCAGGGAGGCAAAATTTTGTCGATTTTTCATGCACTCCATGCCCATGAATTGGAGCGTCTGGCGGATGACACGGTGGTAAGCATTTCGGGCTATACCCGGCTGTGGGAGCCGTCCATTCAGCTGAACGGCCAAAAAATGAATCTACAGGTGGCAACACATCAGGATACCGTTTCAGGGGGAACGTGGATCACCGTAGGGACACCAATCATCACAGCGGAATACTAAGCACGCGGAGGGGTAAATGTTGGATAAGATCGTTGTCCGCGGTGGTAGGGCATTAGCGGGAAGTGTTAAAGTATCCGGCGCAAAAAATGCGGTTCTTCCGATTATTGCGGCGTCAATCTTGGCAGAAGAAGGGACAAGCGTGATTCACGATGTACCCGGGCTGGCTGACGTTCACACATTTTGCGATTTGCTTCATACATTAGGGATTTCGACTACATACGAACGTGAAACGCTGACAATCGATGCTTCCACGCTCGCAACGGTGGAAGCTCCATACGAGTTGGTCCGGAAGATGCGGGCCTCTTTTTTGGTAACCGGTCCGCTGCTGGCGCGCAAAGGGCGGGCGCGGGTTCCGCTCCCGGGCGGCTGCGCGATCGGCACCCGTGCCATCGATCAGCACCTGAAAGGCTTTGAGGCGATGGGCGCCAACATCGAGATCGGCCAGGGCTTCATCGAAGCGGAAGTAGACGGCCGTTTGAAGGGCGCCAAGATTTATCTGGATGTCGCCAGTGTGGGCGCGACGGAAAATATCATGATGGCGGCCGCCCTCGCGGAAGGGATCACCGTCATCGAGAATGCGGCCGAAGAGCCCGAAATCGTGGATCTGGCCAACTTCCTCAACGGGATGGGGGCGAAGATCCGGGGAGCGGGAACCGGTTCGATCCGCATTGAAGGCGTGGAGCGGCTGACGGGATGCACGCATACGGTTATCCCCGACCGGATCGAAGCCGGGACGTTCATGATCGCGGCCGCCATCACCGGCGGAGATGTCTTTGTGGAAGGAGCCATTTACGATCACCTGAAATCCATCACCGCCAAGCTGCGGGAGATGGGGGTCGAAGTGGAAGAACAGGAAAACGGCGTGCGCGTGCGGCGCAGCGGGACGCTGAAAGCCGTTGACGTCAAAACCCTGCCGTATCCGGGCTTCCCGACGGACATGCAGTCGCAGATGATGGCGCTGCTGCTTGCGTCCGAAGGGACAAGCATCGTGACCGAAACGGTCTTCGAGAACCGCTTCATGCATGTGGAAGAATTCCGGCGGATGAACGCCAATATCAAGATCGAGGGCCGCAGCGCGATTGTGGAAGGCGGCGCCAAGCTGACCGGCTGCAAGGTCTCGGCGACCGATCTGCGCGCAGGCGCGGCGTTGATTCTGGCAGGATTGATCGCGGAAGGAGAAACGGAAGTATACGGACTGCACCATCTGGACAGGGGCTACGTCAACTTCACGGAAAAGCTCCAGGCCCTTGGGGCGCAAGTGGAGCGCGTCAGCCAGCAGGAGCAGTCGGTGCAGGAAAAGGAAAGCAAACCCTCTACCGTAAGCATCAATTTATCGCCGAATTTCGCGTAAAGTACAGGCAAGGGACTTCCCCCAGGGAGGTCCCTTTTTTGGCAGATAGGAATTTAAAAATTTTGTCCTATCTGCATAAGCACAACTACGGCTCCGCCATCGCCAAAGGCTCGGCGCTCGCCGAGTTTTCTAATCAGAGAAGAAAGCTTACGTTCTTTCAAGTGATAAAGTGACGGAGAAAAGTTGGGGGCCCCCGCCGACAACTTTTCAGGGGTCCTCGAAAAGTAATCGGATTAATCTTCGAAGGCCGACGTCACTTTTTGGGGTTGAGCAAAGCTTAAGTCGGCGGGGTTTTTTAGGCTCCGTCCGGCCTCGTCACAGCGTTTGCCAGCCGGCGGCGGAATCTCTATGACTCTCGTATTCTATGCGTTCTATTCCTCTATTGCCGGACATACATTGTAACAGTCATGGAAACCGTCATGGTCAGGTTGGAGGAGGAATCGTCATGAAGCGTTATCTCACCGTACTGCTCTTTGTGCTGCCCCTTTTTCTGGTGGTGGTTCCGGCCGCCCTTGTGGTTTATTTTTCTCCACACGATGGCGGGGAAAAAAAGCCGCTGGGCCAGGGGGAGAGCCAGGGCAGCCAGGCCCGGCAGATGACGGTAAAGGTTTACCGGACGCAGAAACAGGTCATCGAATCCATCCCGCTGGAGCAGTATGTCGAAGGGGTGGTTGCGGCGGAAATGCCGGCCGAATTTGAACTGGAAGCGCTGAAGGCCCAGGCGCTGGCAGCCCGCACGTATATCATCAAGCGTCTGCGGGACGGCCGATTCGATGATGTGCCCCAAGGTGCGCAGGTTCTGGATACCGTCAAGCATCAGGCATACCTGGACGAACAGCAGCGGAGAGAGCGGTGGGGAGAGGATTTTGACTGGAAAAACAGCAAGATCCACCAAGCGGTCAGTGCAACGGCGGGGATCGTGCTGACCTACCAGGGGGAGCCGATTGACGCCACGTTCTTTTCCACCAGCAACGGCTTTACCGAAAACGCTAATGAATATTGGGAAAAATCGATTCCCTATCTGCGCAGCGTCGCCAGCCCCTGGGACGTGGAATCGCCCCGTTTTGAAGAACAGGTGAGCATGCCGGTTGAGCAGCTAGAGCAGAAGCTGGGGGTTCGGCTGGATGCGCAGGCCATGAGCAAAGGCGCCTGGTATCAGGTGCTGGACAAAACGACCGGCAACCGGATCGGCCGCATCCGGATCGGCAGCAAGGAATTTACCGGCAAGGAGGTACGCGAACGCCTGGGCTTGAACTCATCCGCCTTTACCATGCGTCTTTCGCAGCATCAGGTGATCATCACGACGTTTGGCTACGGTCACGGCGTCGGGATGAGCCAGTGGGGAGCCAACGGCATGGCCAAGAGCGGCAAGAAGGCGGAACAGATCGTGAAGTACTTCTATCAAGGCATTTCGCTGCAAAATTACGGCAGGATCATTCACGGATAACCGCGCCGCCATTTGCAAAATTTTATCATTTTTCCTCTTCCCTCAGGTTTAACCGGTAAAAAACTGGTGATACTGAGGGATGAGGTGATGAAAAAAATGGAAGAAAACAAAAATTCCAATCAACCGATTCCATTTCGGAAAACCAATGCCTGGAAAAGCTTTTTGGGAAAAAAATGGGCGTTCCCGGCGATCTACATCGGCACTGCGGCAATCATTCTGGCAATCGTGATGTGGTACCAAAACAGCTTGATGAACACCGCTGTTGATCCGTCGCAGACGACCAATGACGTCACCGTGACTCAGCCGGGTCCGGAAACACCAGCGCCCGAGACGGACAAGGAAGAAGCGGTGCCGGCAAGCGGCACGACGCCGCAGCTCGCATGGCCGGTGGCCCAGGGGGTAACCTACCAGAAGGGAATGGCCTTCTTCGACGACCAGCTCCCCAAGGAAGAGCAGCAAAAAGCGCTGGTCAAGTATGACAACACGTTCATTCCGCACACAGGAATCGACATCGTCTCCACAGACGGCAAGGCGTTTGACGTGACCGCTGCCCTCTCCGGCAAGGTGCTCACGGTGGAAAACGATCCGCTCGCGGGGTACCTGGTGGAGATCGAACACACCGACAAGATGGTGACGGTCTATCAAAGCCTCGACAAGGTGCTGGTCAAGCCCGGTGACGAAGTGACACAGGGTCAAAAGATCGGGACCGCAGGACGCAACGAATATGAAAAAGACGCCGGCATTCACCTCCACTTCGAGGTGCGGGTGGACGGCAACTCCGTCAATCCGGAACAATACCTGACGTCTGCCGAAGCCAAAACGCAATAACCGCAAGAGAAACGGGAAACCTGTCTATGCGACAGGTTTCTTTTTAATGTTTAAAGGCCCCCGCCGACACTGTTTATTCAGGGGTCCCCAAAAAGTACTCGGATTAAACATCGAAGGTCAACGTCACTTTTGGAGGTTGAGCATAGCTTAAGTCGGCGGGGTTATTTTGGTACACGCCCTGAAAAAAAGATGTGGTCTGGCTGGCTTGTCAGGCTTGGAAACGTAGAATATGTGTCCTCCCCCACCCATATATTGTATCAGACAATTTCGATACAGGAGGCGAGGAGTGTGCACGATTACATCAAGGAGCGAACCATCAAAATCGGGCGTTATATAGTGGAAACACGCAATACGGTTCGCATGATCGCCAAAGAGTTCGGAGTATCCAAAAGCACAGTGCACAAAGACTTGACTGAGCGGCTGCCTGAGATAAATCCCGAGTTGGCGAATCAGGTAAAGGAGATTCTCGAATATCACAAGGCCATCAGACATTTGAGAGGTGGGGAAGCGACGAAGATCAAATACAAACGGAAAAACAAAAAGGTCCGCATCGAACAGGAAGAAAGCGTATAAGAAATAATTGGGAAATATCAAAAGGATTTCCTTGTCCTCTCACGAAATAAGTCCTATGATAAGAGAAGGAGTATGTATTTATCGCAGGGAGGACCTCTCATGTTTACGAAAGATATCGGGATCGATCTGGGCACGGCCAATGTCCTGATCTATGTAAAAGGCAAAGGCATTGTCCTGGATGAACCTTCCGTTGTCGCAATCGATAACCAGACCAAGAAAGTTTTGGCAGTGGGCGACGAAGCCCGCCGTATGGTGGGACGGACACCCGGCAACATTGTGGCCATTCGCCCGTTACGTGAGGGGGTCATCGCTGATTTTGAGATAACGGAATCCATGTTGAAGCATTTTCTGGCAAAAATCGGGGGCAAGAACCTGTTTGCGCGGCCGCGCATCCTCATCTGCTGCCCGACCAACATTACCCCAGTGGAACAAAAGGCCATCCGCGAGGCAGCTGAACGCAGCGGTGGCGCTCGTGAAGTATTTATTGAGGAAGAACCGAAAGTAGCGGCGATTGGGGCGGGAATGGATATTTTCCAACCTTCCGGCAACATGGTGGTCGATATTGGCGGAGGGACAACGGATGTTGCGGTTCTCTCCATGGGGGATATCGTCACCGCCTCTTCGATCAAAGTGGCTGGCGACAAGTTTGACCTTGCCATCATGCGGTACATAAAGAACAAGTATAAGCTCCTGATAGGTGAGCGTACGGCTGAAGATATCAAGATTCACATTGGAACCGTATCCGGCGGACGCCAGGACGAGATGGACATTCGGGGAAGAGACATGGTAAGCGGGCTGCCGCAAACCGTCACGATCCACTCCCGCGAAGTCCAGGAAGCCCTGGCAGAGTCGGTTAGCGCAATTGTACAAGCTGCCAAAAGCGTATTGGAGCGTACACCTCCGGAGCTTTCTGCCGATATCATAGATAAGGGCGTTTCGCTGACAGGCGGCGGTGCGCTTTTGCATGGGCTGGATGACCTGCTGGCCGAAGAACTGAAGGTGCCGGTGCTGGTGGCCGAAGATCCGATGATGTGCGTGGCCAAAGGGACGGGGATCATGCTCGAGTATTTGGACAAGGTGCCGGCGTCACGGAAAAAACGATTCAACGTGTAGGACCGAATGGGATCGACGCCAAACAAGAAGGGGGCAGACGCGCTTGATCAGGGGACTGTACACGGCCGCATCCGGCATGCTCGCCTTGCAGCGGCGCCAGGAGACGCTGGCCAACAATATCGCCAACATCAATACGCCGGGTTACAAGGAAGACGAAGGCGTACTGCGCGCCTTTCCGGAACAGCTGATCGCGCGCATACGCGATAAAGAGGGAATATCGGTAAACGGTTATCCTGTGCTGGGTGGACAACCCGTCATGATCGGCAGGCTGCATACCGGGGTCTACATGCCGGAAGCGCTGCCCAATTTCCGGCAGGGGGATATCGAACAGACGGACAATCCGTATGATGTGGCGCTGTTGGACAACATTCCGCCGAGAGTGGAGCCGGACGGCAAACAGACCGAACGCCGCCTGTTTTTCAGCGTGGCGCGCCTGGCAGATCCGGACAACCAGCCGGTCGCCAATCCGGAAGAGATCCGGTATACCCGCAACGGCCAGTGGCAGGTCAATGCCAAGGGGTATCTGGTTACGTCCGACGGCTATTATGTGCTGGACAGCAACAACAGCGCGATCCGGGTAAATGATCCCCAAGATCCGGAAGCCAGCGTCGGCCAGAAGCTGAAAATTTCCGAGACGGGCGAACTGCTGGCACCTGTCCCGAACGAGCCGGACGGCACCTATCAGTCGCTGGGGGCGGGACAAACCCGGCTGGGACTGAAGGTCGTGACCGATCCGAACCAGCTGGTGCGGGAAGGAAACAACCTGTACCGCTGGGCGGGCCAGCAAGGGCAGGATCAGCCGGCCAATGCGGCGGATGATCCGCAGCTCAACGGCTTCTATGGCGTCAAGCAGGGATGGGTGGAACGCTCCAACGTCAACGCCACGCAGGCGATGACGGATATGATGACGGTCGTCCGTGCGTACGAAGCCAATCAGCGGGTGATCAGCACGCTGGATGGCACGCTGGAAAAAGCGGCAAACGAGATCGGCCGTGTCACCGGCTAGAGAGGAGAGGGATGAATGCAATCGCTAAACATATCGACAGCGGCTTTGCGCAGCATTCAGTATGCGCTCGATACGACGGCCAACAATCTCGCCAATGTGGACACAGTCGGGTACAAGCGCCGTGGCGTCGCCTTCTCCGAACTGCTTGTGGACACCATGGGCGAGCAGCCCTTTACGGACAAGCAGCGCACCTCTCCGCCCGGCCTGCGGATCGGCAGCGGCGTGAGAGTGGGAATGACCCGGCTGGACATGTCGCAGGGAAGCGTGAAGATTACCGATATCCCGACCGATCTGATGATCGAAGGGGACGGCTATTTTGCTGTCAGCCGGATAACGCGGGATCCTGACACAAACAGACTGAGAGAAGAATTCCGTCTCACGCGCAACGGCGGGTTTCAGATCAAACTTTCTCCTGAATACAACCAATATGCCTTGACTACACCAAACGGGGATTATCTCGTTGACGAAAATGGCATTCCCATACTGATGGACAAAGTAGGAGAGCTTACAATCACACCGGAAGGCCGCGTGTTAAATGACGGAGAAGAAATTGCCCGCATTGGCGTATGGAAGGTGGACAACCCTGACCAGTACCAGCAGGTTGGCGAAAATGAATTTTTGGTTCCGGCCAACCAACCTATAACAAATTTTGCATTCTCAACAGCAACCATCCGCCAAGGCGCGCTCGAGGCATCCAACGTGGACATGACCAGGGAAATGACCCAATTGATCGGAATCCAGCGGGCGTATCAGTTTAATGCGAGAGCGATCGCCATCAGCGACCAGATGATGGGAATCGCCAATTCGCTGCGCAGCCGCTAATTTTGTCGGAGTCGGAGGAACCCTTTCATGGATCAGGTAAAAGGGCGGAGCTATACCCGCGAGATCGCAGGGAAGGAACAGGCAAAACCGAGGCGGGCGGGCAAACCGTGGCTCAGGCTTCTGTCCAAACTGCTGCTGGTTCCTTTCCTGCTGTTTTTCTCCCTGGTCATCGGCCTCATCATCGGCTACAGCGTCATCGGCAAGCTGCCTGTGGCCGAAGTGTTCGATTTCAATACGTACAAACACATGTACGATCTGATTTTTTCCGGAACCTGAGATGATTTACCCGTATGACACCCCTCCTGCCGGCAAGAAGGCAGCGAGGGGTTTTTTCGCAGATAGCTGCATGTCAGTTGCTGTTTTTTCCATCGAGAGAGTATAATGAGAAAAGCGGTCTTTGGCGATGGAGTGTCGGTCGTTACATGATCTATGACGGCACCTGCTTTTTGCGTAGGGCAGGGGGCTATACGGAGGGATATTCGGTGAACGTTCCGAATGCGCTAACGGTTGTTCGCATCGCACTCATCCCTGCTTACCTGTACATATTCTTCAATCCGTTTCCGTACCATGTGGAAATCGCCTACGCGATCCTGATCATCGCGGGCATCACCGATATCGTTGACGGCTATATCGCCCGAAAATACAAGCTGGTCACCCCGTTTGGCACCATGATGGACCCGCTCGCCGACAAGCTGATGATGATGGCGGTCATCGCCTCCCTGTTCCTGACATCCCGCATCAGCGTATGGGCGACAATCGTGTTTTTCATGCGCGATCTCGCCATGATCGTAACCTCCGCCGTCTTTCACTTGCGCGGCAAAAAAACCGTACCGGCCAATGCGTTCGGCAAGGTAACCACGGTGCTGTTCTATATCGCCTTTACGCTGGTCATGTTCCAGCATGCTTACGGGGAAGAGGTGTTGTGGACGGTGATCGGGTTTTCCATTGTGACGAGCGCCGTTTATCTGGTCAAAGTTCGCCTGCTGAACAAGCTGATGTAGCGGGGGGACGAGACAAGAGCACTTTCCGCAGACGGGAAGTGCCCCTTTATCGTAACCCCGTTCCCCCAAGAGGAAAGGGAGTTGTCTTTAGTCTAAGTACGCGGTAGGACCTTCATGCAGACAGCGTCTGATAAATTGATGGAAATGGAGATGATCTCATGGAAGTAACCGACATCCTGGACGTGACCCAAGTACAAGCGATTTTGCCGCATCGGTATCCGTTTCTGCTGGTTGACCGGATCATTGGCCTGGAAGCAGGCAAAAAAGCGGTCGGCGTCAAAAACGTCACCATCAACGAGCCGTTTTTTCAAGGGCATTTTCCCGGCTATCCGGTAATGCCCGGCGTTCTGATCGTGGAGGCCCTTGCGCAGGTAGGGGCTGTGGCTGTGTTGAGCCTGGAAGAAAACAAAAACAAGATCGGGCTGTTGGCCGGCATTGACGAATTCCGTTTCAAGGAACAGGTGAAACCGGGGGATACCTTGATCCTGGAAGTGGAGCTGACGCGCGTTCGCGGCTCCATTGGCAAAGGGCATGGCGTGGCAAAAGTGAATGACAAGATCGTGGCGGAGGGCGACATTCTGTTCGCGTTGGCTCCCAACACAGCGGCACATACATGATTTGATCTTGTATGTGCCCTTCTTTTCGAGTAGAATGGCTAATGTGCAACAATCTCTTGCCAAATGACGTCTATTAAATAACGAAGGTGAAACCATTTGGGCAATAAAGTTGCGACGATACTGGGTGTGCCGTTTTCGACACGCGGCTTTCAGGAAACAGTATCCGATCTTGTCAACCGGATGGAAGCGGGACAATTGACGCATGTCGTAACCGCCAATCCGGAAATCGTCATGATCGCACAAGAAAAACCTGCTTTTCGAAAGCTTTTGGACCAAGCCTATGTCGTACCGGACGGGATCGGGATCGTGTATGCGGCGAAATGGACAAACCAACCGATCACCGAGCGAATTACCGGGGTTGAATTGTTGGAAGCGATGATGGAGCAGGCGGATGCCCGCGGATGGAAGGTGTACCTCCTGGGGGCGTCGCCGGAAGCGAACCGTCTGGCGGCGGAGCGGCTGCAGGAGCGTTATCCCCGCGCACGGATCGTCGGCCGGCGGGACGGCTATTTCCGCCCGGAGGAAGAACGGGAGATTGTCAAAGAGATTGGCCGTCTGCGCCCGGACTTGCTGTTTGTCGCGCTGGGAGCGCCGAGGCAGGAGGAATGGATCGCGGCCCATCAAGAGGAACTGGGCATTCCCCTGATGATGGGAGTGGGCGGCAGCTTTGATGTGATCGCCGGGCTTGTCAAGCGGGCTCCCATGATCTGGCAGCGGCTGCATCTGGAATGGTTGTACCGGCTGTTGCAGCAGCCGTCCCGATGGAGAAGGCAGTTGGCCATTCCGCTGTTTGTGTGGACCGTCTGGCGGGAAAAATGGAGAGCATGAATGTTTTCGTGCCTGAGGAGAGAGGAGAACCTTTCATGTCCAATCTGATCTATGGGCTCGTAACAGCGATGATGATAGCGTTTATTGCAACACCATATGTGAAAAAGCTTGCCGAAAAGATCGGAGCGGTCGATGCGCCCAACCAGCGCAAGGTGCACACGCGCATCATGCCCCGGTTGGGCGGATTGGCCATCTATATCGGTTATGTGGTTTCCTTTTTCCTGTTTGTTCCCTTTACGAGCAAGCCGGAAATGCTGGGGATTTTGATTGGCGGCACCATCATCATGCTGGTGGGGATGCTGGATGACAAGATGCAGCTTTCGCCGAAGTGGAAGTTGCTGGGCCAGCTGATCGCCACGGCGGTCGTCGTCATTCCCTTCGGCCTGAAGGTGGGGATCGTCAACCTCCCCTACAGCGGCTACATTGATTTCACCAGCGGCTGGCTGTTCTGGCTGGCCATTCCGATTACGATGGTCTGGATCGTAGGCGTGACCAACGCCATCAACCTGATTGATGGCTTGGACGGCTTGTCGGCGGGGGTATCCGCCATCGCCACCGCAACCATGGCCATCATGGCGATTCAGATGAACGACATGATCGTGGCGAGCTATTGCTTCGTGCTGCTCGGGGCGATCATCGGGTTCCTGTATTTCAACTTTCATCCGGCAAGCATCTTCATGGGCGATACCGGTTCCCTGTTCCTGGGCTTCAACCTGGCGGCCCTGTCGATCATGGGCTTCAAGGAAGCGGTGTTCGTCTCCTTTATCATTCCCATCGTGGTGCTGGGCGTGCCGCTGTGGGATACCTTCTTTGCGATCGTGCGCCGCATCGTCAACAAGA
This sequence comes from Brevibacillus sp. SYP-B805, assembly GCF_011059135.1. Lineage (GTDB taxonomy): Bacteria > Bacillota > Bacilli > Brevibacillales > Brevibacillaceae > Brevibacillus_F. The sequence goes on from NZ_JAALGD010000007.1 coordinate 57,036, forward strand.
AGCCGATCTCCAGCCCGGACAAGGGGCACCTGCATCACTGTCTGCTGAAGATGGGTCTTTCCCATCGCGCGACGGTGATTACCATCTACTTGATCAGCATCTTCTTCGGGACGATTGCCATCGTCCTGTCGAAGACGAGCGGGTTGTGGACGACCATTATTCTGATTGTGGCGCTGCTCTTCATCATTCACATGGCGACCGAAGTGATCGGCCTGGTAAGCCGCCGCCATCGCCCGCTTATCAATGCGTACAGGAAGTTGAAACTGAAGTATTACGAAACAAGACGCAGTCATTAGTAGCAACCCTCCGGTTAAAAGGAAACCGGGGGGTTCTTTTTTCCCCCTTTTCGGAGGATTCCCCTCAACTTCCGTTCAGTATCTACCGATAACATAAAAGGGGCGTTTAACCGAAAGTTTCAGACATATTTTTAGGAGAGGTGAAATCAGTGCCTAGAAACATTTTCCGCAAGATGTCCTGGATCCCAGCTGTTCTTTCTTTCTTGCTGCTGGTAACAACATTGCTGCCGCTTGGTACGGGTGTTGTTCATGCTGCAGGTGGGATTTCACTGATTGGCATCAGCAGTTCGACGACTGCGACCAACCCGTATATCTATTATTCATCTACTATTACGATACAGGGTACCTATGGCCTGGATATCAACGGAGACGATCTCCGCTATCGCGTAACAACGTTAAGCGGTTCACAGCCGAATGATACCAGCAGCATAAAGCCTGCTCTTGATGCCGGTACCCGGACGTTTACCTTCCGGGATATTCAGCTTATCCCCGGGGTAAACAAAATTTCTTTTTACGAAAAGAACGGAGACACAACAACGGATCTGCTCAGTGTTTACGTGCAGTACAACAATACTCCCCTGTTCTCGGATCTGAAGCTGAACTCCGTTTTCCTGGAGTCAGATCCGACGATTGTGGAGGTTACCTCGTCGCGCAATCTTACTCTGGCTCTTTCCGGAAAAGCGGCAAATGCGGACAACGTCATCGTGACAAACAACACGACCGGCAAAACCTTCAGCGATGACGTGAACGTGTCCGGCAGTTTTTCCGTTGATCTGGAAACCCAGATCGGGTTGAACCAGTTAGACATTCATGCCTACAGCCAGAACAAGGAAGTAGCCTTGCTCAAGCGCAATGTGCTGGTCGTCCCGAAAAGCAGCACGCAGGGTGCTTCGGATCAGTTTTATGATGTAACGATTACAGAAAAGACAGGTGGTTCTTCTGAACCGGTTACAAACATCGACAAAATCCCGCCGGCCTCGATAGATTTGATTGAGACTTCTTCCGCCGATAAAGATTTTGAGCTTAACGGTAAGCTGCTGATCAAGGTGCAGCCCGGGGCTACGATTCTTGATTCAGATGTTAAGGATACAACAACTCCTGATGCTCCTGCAGTAAATCCTGTTAACAGCGACGACACAAAAGTAACAGGTATCGCAGAAGCCGGTTCTGCCGTTACGGTTTATAAAGGATCGATTGCGCCGTCCAACCAGCTAGGAGCAACTACTCCCGCGCAAAATGATGGCAAATATTCTGTAACAATCCCCAAACAACCGGTCGGAACCACTCTCCTGGTAACGGCGAAGGATGCTGCCGGGAACGTCAGTGCTGCTTCTGCGGTAACCGTCACTGCCGGTCCTGACAAAACACCTCCGTCTATTCTGAATGTGACCACTCCTATTACGGACACCGCCACGACGGTCACCGGTGCAACAGACCCGTTCGCTACAGTGACTGTTAAAAGAGGGGCTACCGTGCTTGGTTCTGCAGTTGCGGCTGCAAATGGCGTCTTTTCGGTAACAATTCCGCCGCAGGCAGTAGGAACAGCGATTTCGGTAACAGCATCCGATGCTGCCGGGAATGTAACACCGGCCACGGCTGTTATTATTACAGGAACGGGAAGTGACACAACCGCACCTGACGCACCTACAGTAAATGCTGTTGACAGTGACGACACCGTAGTTAAAGGTACGGCAGAAGCTGGAACTACCGTTACTGTTTATAAAGGATCGATCGCGCCGGGCAATGTGCTGGGAACAACCGCTATCGCGCAAGCTGATGGCAGCTATACGGTAAATATCGGCGCTGCTCAATCAGCCGGAACCACTCTGATTGTAACGGCGAAGGATGCTGCAAACGAAAGTTCAGGAACGAATGTGATCGTTGGTGTCGCGGTACCGTCAGACACAACTGCTCCTTCCGCTCCGACAGTGCCCGCTCCTTTTTACAATGATCAAACTACAATAACAGGTACGGCAGAAGTTGGGGCCACGGTTACCGTCAGAAGAGGAGCCACCGTGCTGGGAACGGCAATAGCAGACGGAGCAACCAACTATACGGTTACGATTCCTCCGCAAAGTGTAGGTACCAAGCTTTCGGTAACAGCAACCGATGCTGCTGGAAATGTAAGCAATGGTGCGACTGTTGATGTAAAATCGAGAGATTCCTTTACCGTCACGCTGGACAGGCTGGATGATTCAATGGCAGCGGATGTATTACCAACGAGTGTAACCGTTAAGCCAATTGCCAACAGTGCAATCCCATCCGATTACAAGCTGTACAGCGTGAAAGCAACCGTAGATGACGCTGATCCTAATCTCAACTCTGGTGGAAGGTATGCAATCGTTGTCAAGTATGCGACGCAAACACTAAATACGTCAACGATGACAAGCATCGTAACGACATCAACTGTAGCCAACTACAGCTACCAATTTGTCTATAAAAAATCAAATGATCCGCGCTTTGGAGCGGTGACGGATGTTTCCAGCCCGACAGCTGCGCTGCCCATTAAGACAGACGGAAGTACCAATATTGTGAGCGTCCTGCCGGCCAAGGTAGCAATTGAAACGTTCAATATGACCTCGATTCCAGCCGATTACGAGGTTTACTACAACAACAGCCTGATCCCTTTAAAGAAGGGTACAGACTATAATTTAACATTGACAGATGACGAAACAGTTAACGTGAACTTGGATGCGGACTCAACCGCAGATTCGGTTGCACTGATTGAATTCCTCAAACTGCCGACTAACGAGACAACCGTAAAAGTACAATTTACAAATCTTACAGCTGATGGAGGAACGACGAATAATCCAGCTAACGACAAAGAGATCTCCTTTAAACTAAAGCCACAGGTGGCCCCATCGCTGCTGTTTTACTACACCTCGGCAGGGCAGGAGAAGGTAATCGACAGCACGTTGGAAATTACCGACCCGAATGTGTCTAATCTGGTTATAGACAATAACAAGTTTAAAGGAAAGATTTACAACTACAAGCTGACGTCCTCCAACATGAAGGTGACGTTGAATGGCAGTTCGGTCAACTACACGCTTGCTGCCGATTCGGATCCAAAAGACAACATTGTACCGTTTGAAATTGACAAGTCCCAGTTTATGACCGGCAGCGCCTGGAACTTCAAACAGGGCAACAACACATTGCTCTTCGAACTTACGGATGACCCCAATGTGAAGTTCACCTACAGCATCATCTATAACACCGAGAAAACGCCGAAGATTCAGGATGTGAAACTGAAGGTTGTCCAGGGAAATGACGATGTCGAGCTGACAAAGTCATCCTCCGATACCGCTTATCAGACATCTGCCCTGTTCCTGAGCGAGTTTTCGTTTAACGTTGCCAATGTAGATCCAGGAGCAACCGTAACTGTGAGGAAGGACGGCAATGTCATCGCGAAGTACTCGCTTACCGACGCATCCGGTGACTGGGATTTCCTGAGCAACGATTCCGACTACAAGAAAGCGCGCGACGAAGCCATTAAAGGCAATACTTCTGACTTGGGCCCGATATTTGACAACAGCACCTTCTCCGAAGCGAAGAATATCACGAACAAGTTCAGCTTCACCGCAGATATGGATTCAAAAGAATACGGGGAAGAGCTGGTTGGGGAACTGGATCAGGACATGGGGCTGAAAAGCGAAGAACTGGAAAACAGGTTGAAGCTGTTCCCCCTGACGCTTGCAAAAGGCGGAACGACCAGCTATGAAATTGAAATCGTGCAAGGTTCCGTCGCAACCCGGCAAACGATCAGCATTGCACAGACCACGCAGGCATGGACCGTCATTTCACCGAAGAAACAGGACGGAGCTCCTTATATCATGGTGAACACCAACTCGGTTCCGATTAAAATTTTTGCCGAAAAAGCAACGAAGGTGATGTTTGGAAAAACTGAGGCGGTTGCGTATAACACCACCGATCCCGACTTCAAGTACGACGAAGATACGGGTAAGCTGGTGCCGGAAACCTATTATGTATTTGAAGCAAATGTCGCTCTGAAACCTGGCTTGAACAAAATCAAATTTACGGTGGTATTTGGATCGAACAGCTATAATGACGAGATCCAGATCTACAATGCCAACTCGGCAGTAAGCGGTGCGGAGAGCAGGGACATTCTGGGCAAGAAGGTTTCGTTCAGCGTGTTTGAAAAGGCATTTGAGCTGAAGTTCCCGTCCGGAACGGTACTGCTGGCGCCCTCAAACAATCGGGCAGGTTCGGAAATTAACCCCCCTGCGACAGACATTTTTACGGACGTTCCGTTGTATTTCGGAATTGCAGACCGTACAAACGGGCGCGTTACATTGGATGACGATGAGCTGAAAGACGATATGGAAGATATCCTGAGAATCTCATCGGAGTTTAACTACGCCAGCCCGCTATATTATGTAGATGCAGGCAATTCAAAGCCAGGCAGTGGGGAGGGTGACGAAGATCGTCAGCCGGGCGGCCGTGACCCGTATTTTGATGGGACTGTGAACAATGTAAGGATGGAACCATTCATCAAGCGCTGGAGAGACAACCTGGTTCCAAGCAAACCCGGAACGGTAACGATTAAATATGATCCTTCCATCGTCAATGCCGCCAACAATATTCTTACTGTTTTCTACAATAACGGCGATGAATGGACCAATATTGGCGGTGTGGTCAACACATCCAAAAAGACGATAACGGTTCCGTTCAAGGGCTTTGGTTATTACATGGTAATGAAGCAGCGTGAAACATTCTCGGATGTCATCAACCATCCATTTGCCCGTGACGCTATCGAAACGTTGTATGCCAAGGGAATAATGAACGATGCGCCAGGCGACGGCTTTGGAAGCGAATTGAAAATCAGTCGCGGTGAATTTGCGACGATGATTGTCAAGGCGCTTGATTTACCGATCAATGCCGGGCCATATAATGACAGCAATGAAAAGGATCCTGTTGAACCTACCTTTACGGATGTCCGTCCCAGCGATGATGACTGGGATTATCAGTACAAATATATTGAAACAGCCGCTCGTGCGGGCATTATTCGGGGAAAAGAAACACGTGCGTTCTTCCCGGATGATCCGCTGACACGGGAAGAAGCTGCGATCATCATCGCGCGTGCACTCAACCTCAAGTTGAGCACTCCGGAGGCAGCGCAATTGGCATTAGGCAAGCTGTACACTGACGCTCAGCTTACGGGATATTATGCGGCTTCTTCTGTGCTTGCGGTGAGCAAAGCGAAAATCATGAACGGGGAAGCGAATGATCCAACAGCCAAGAAGCCGACCTATCGTTTTAATCCAAAAGGCGACCTGACCCGCGCCGAAATGGCTGTCATTACGATAAGGATTATGCAGCAGCTCAAAAAACTTCCGAAGTAATAACCGCCCAAAACAAAAGAAGCTGGAGAGATCAATCCTCTCCAGCTTCTTTTTTCATCTCCGCTCGAAAGAGCCCGGAATGCTCCTTTAAAATAAACAGATCCCGTTCATGGAGTGAAACCTTCCGTTCCAGAAAGTCAACGCGTTTCCACGTGAACTCGCCCATCTCCTTCAATTCGGCCAGCTCCGCTTCGATCCGGTCGAACCGCTGCTCCATGCGTTCGTTCATCTCATGGAGCAGCGTATTCTGCTGCCCTAGCATGGTGACCAGCTGCGTGTACATCGCTTCCAGACTATTCAACTTCTGCGCGTGGACGTCAATTTGCTTCTCATGCCTGTCGAGTTTCTCGTTAATCTGAGCAAATTGCTTCTCATGCCTGTCGAGCTTCTCGTTGATCAGTGTAAACTGCTTATCATGCTGATCCAACCTCTCCTCAACCCGGTCAAGTCTCGCTTCGACACGATCTAACCTCTCCTCAACCCGGTCAAGTCTCGCTTCGACACGATCTAACCTCTCCTCAACCCGATCGAGTCTCGCCTCGACACGATCCAGCCTCTCCTCAATCCTGTCCAACCGCAATACAACCTGCTCCAATAAACCAAACACATCATCAAGAGTCTTCCCCACGCGCCAGCCTCCTCCTGATCATGAATTACCCATACCATAATCGTATCGAAGGACAACCCACCCCTCAAGTTAAGTTTTCTGTTCTACCCCTCATCGCCAACAGCCTCAATCGGCACCTCCACATACTTCCTCTCCCCGCGCACGATCTCGGCCTGGCCGTTGGTCAAATCCACCATTCCGGCGACAAACGCTTCCTCCTCTCCGGCGGGAATCAGCACATGCACGGTCACCTTGTCGGTAAACACGGTATCCACGACTCGCTGCCTTCCGATCCGCAGTTCATTCTCCACCTTGCCCCACCAGGTGTAATCCACGCTCACCGCGATCGCCTGATGCAAAACGTGCGCGACGATCCCGGCTGCCTTCAGCGCCGCCACGGTTCCGGCCGTATACGCCCGGACCAGCCCGCCTGCCCCCAGCTTGATCCCCCCGAAATAACGGGTGACCACCACAGCCGTATCCTTACACCCGTTCTTTTTGATGCACTCCAGAATCGGCTTCCCCGCCGTTCCGCTCGGTTCCCCGTCATCGCTGGAACGCTGGATTTGGTCATGTTCCCCGATCACAAAGGCGGAACAGTTATGGGTAGCATCCCAATGCTTCTTTTTGATGGCTGCAATGAAAGCGGCAGCCTCTTCTTCCGTAGTCACCCGCTGCGCATATCCAATGAAACGGGAGCGCTCAATCACAATCTCCGCTTCGCCGTATCCGGCCACTGTTTTGTACTGCGTAAGCAATGTCATCACCTCACCCAACAGCATACCATGAAATTTTGGCCTGTTTCCTGCGTATTTACCAGAGATGGAACGGAAGAAGAACAGCGCAGCCTCAGGCTCGAACAGGAGGAAGTGATCCATCGGGAGACCGAAAAACCCGAATACAAAAGCAAATTTTTCACAACTATGGTATAGTCTTTATGGAAAACGATTACCATCCGATATCTGGCAATAGGAAAAAAGGAGTGTATGCGAGATGAAGATTCCGTATTCCAATCAGAAATGGACTGCGCTCGCCCTGGCGGCGCTGATGCTGGCGACGACGGACAGTGCCCTGGCGGCAGACAATCCCCCGGCTGGCAGCGGACAGCAGACCCCGCAGGCGGCCCAGCCAGCCGAACAGACAGCGGCCAAAGCGCAGCCGCTAACCATTGAAGCCGCCATCGAACAGGCGCTGAAAACCAACAGCGATCTGCAAAAGCTGCGGATTGATGCCAACAATGCGGATATCAACGCCCGCCTGGTGGTGGCCAGCGCCAACGATATCCCGGCCAGCGCGATCGAATCATTGAGCGCGGCCCAGAACAAATACGAGTCCGAAGCGAGAGCCCAGGTGACGAAGAAGCTGAATGCCCTGGCCGTCAAAGCGGCAGAAAACAAAACCAAGTTGGGTGCACAGAGCGTCTTTTACGATCTCCTGCACGCCCAGGCGGAACTGGAACTGAAAAAGCAAAGCCTGAAACGGGCGGAAACCCAGCTGAAAGTAGCGCAGGCCGCATTTGATGTGGGGACCAAGGCGAAGACCGACATCCTGCAGGCGGAGATGGGCGTGTCCGGTGCGCAAGCCGCACTGGCTGTCGCGCAGAACAATGTGGCGATCAGCCGCATGAAACTGAACGACTTCCTGGGTGTCGATCTGCAGTCCGAATGGATCTTGTCCGATGCCAACAGGCAGGTGAAGGCGCCGGAGATGACCCTGGAGGAAGCTGTCAGCAAGGCGTTGGCGCAGCGCACGGAAATGGTGCAGCGAAACGAAGAACTGAAATTGGCGGAGCTGAACCGCGATCTCATTTCCAAGTACTCCGCGCTCTCCACGTATCAGGGACAGATGAGCCGCAACAACATCGAAAAGGCGAAGTTGGCGATTGAGGACCAAAAACGCGCCATCTCCATGGAAGTGGCGCAAGCTTACTATAATCTGAACGCTGCCAAGCTGAATGTGGAATTCACGCAGAAAGCGAAAGAGGCAGCCGCCGAGAGCTACCGTTTGACCAATCTGCGTTTTCAGAACGGACTTGCCACCACGCTGGAAGTGATCCAGGCGGAGGAAGAGCTGTCTGACCGGGAGAATCAATACCAGGAAGCGGTGCACAGCTATAATCTGGCAGTGGTCAACTTCGAAACAGCTTTGGGTGAATAGTCTGGCAAATTCAGCAGTTTTTTCGCGAATTTGGCAAAAGGTAGTCGATGACATTCCCTTGACCACCCCCTATAATACAAGGTGTGGAGCCGGTGCGGAACGCAGCGGAGCGCCGGGAGCCGCCCAAAAATTTTTTAAAACTTTTTTGGAAGGCACCGCAACTTTTCTTTGGGTGAAGCGTTTAATAGAATGTCACGGCAATGCCGGGGAATTGTGTAAAAATGATTCACGAATATGAGCTTCTATGATACACTAATGATTGTGGCATTTTACACAATACGGAATTCTTTACCGATCCTTCGTGTTTCAAAAATTCACGGTCCTGCGAAAGGAGGTGAAACGCGCTTGCAGGATTCGGGCTTTAAAAAGAAAGATATACGCAAGAGCAATATTCCCCAAGAACAATTTGTTTATACTAGAGGAGGAGAACCGAAAGTTATGAAAAAGGTTGTTAACAGCGTATTGGCAAGTGCCCTTGCAGCATCCTTTGTTCCTGCAGTTGTAGGCGCTGAAGAAGCACCGCAATCGGGAACAACCCAAACGGAAGCAACCCAAACGGAAGCAACTCAAACCACTGAAGCACCGAAAATTGATCCGGCTCTGGAGAAAGTGGTAAAACGTCTCCAAGCTCTGGGCCTGGTAGCAGGCTATGGCAACGGTGAATTCGGTGTGGACAGAGCGATCAACCGCGCTGAGTTCGCTACGCTCGTCGTACGTGCACGCGGCCTGGAAGAAGGCGCAAAACTGGCTCAATTCCAAGCCAACTTCACGGACGTGAAACCGTCTGACTGGTTCGCTGGTTACGTGAACGTAGCAGCTGGCCAAGACATCGTAAAAGGTTACACCGACAAATCTTTCAAACCTGCCAACAACGTTACTTATGCGGAATCCGTGGCAATGATCATCCGTGCTCTCGGTTACGACGTTCCAGGTTCCGTAAGCGGCGTATGGCCGAACAACTACATCTCCAAAGCTGCTGAGCTGGGCATTTCCAAAGGTGTCAAAATCGACCCGAACAAACCGGCTACTCGTGGCGACATCTTCTTGATGCTCGATAACGCGCTGCGCGTTGACCTGATGAAGCAAATCGAATACGGTACGGACGTCCGTTACGAAGTAGCGAAAAACAAAACGCTGCTGACGGAGTACCTCGACGTTCAAGTTCGCGATATGGACTGGGCGAACTCTGACGACAACGATTCCAACGATCTGCCGTTCGTATCCAACGTACCGGTAATCGCACTGGGCGACATGGATGCCAACGAAGTAGAACTCAACGTAAGCAGAGCCGACCTGGAAGGTACCGGTATCGCCAGCGGCAAAGCCGTGAAATTCCATGTGGCTGACGGCATCGATCCGAACGCATTCGCCGGCCAACACGTACAAGTATGGATCAAGGACGGCAAAGAAGACACCATCGTATGGATGGAAGCTTCCGAAGATGAAGATGTCATCAACGACCGTCTCTCCGATGTGTACTACGATGGCAAATTCGCAGCAGACGGCAGCAAGATCAAAGGCAAAGACGATATCAAGGAACTGGAAATCGTTCTCGATGGCACCGGCAAAACCTACAAATTTGCCGACAACGTTGCCGTAACTTACAACTTCAAGCGTTATGGCACGGGCGACGGCGCTGCCAAAGGTCTGAAAGCGATCTATGACAAATTCGATCGCAACAACTTCGGCTATCCGTTCTCTGTAAAAGTTGTGCTGAACGAAAATGGCGAAATCTCCTACATCAGTGTAGTTGACGACGTTTCCTTCGATCAAAACAACGAAGGTGTGAAATACGGTTCCGAAGTTATCGAGAAAGTCGATACCAACAAGAAGAAAATCACCAACCTGGAAAGCGGCACCTTCGATCTGAGCGACAAGGAAGAAGGCAAAGATTTCCTGGTATTCATCGATGGCAAGCCTGCCAAACTGGCTGACCTGAAACCGCTGGATGTTTACGCCGTCTACTACGCGGATGGTGACGATGACAAGCCGCTCATCTTCGCTACCCGTCAAGTGGTAGAAGGCAAAGTAGACAAGGTTGAAATTCGTTCCAACGGCGACAACCGTCTGAAGATCGGTGACACGCTCTACCGTGTGCGTACTTCCGCTACGGCTACGGCATCCTACTCCGAAGACGGCAACAAAACCGTTGACAAGATCACCGTTGACGAAATCCGCGACCTCGACGGCGAAGATGTGAAACTGTACCTCGATCCATCCGGTCGTGTACGTCACGTTGAAACCAAAGACGATGTAACAGATCGCAAGTTCAATGCCATCGTGACGAAATCTGCTTCTTACGACTCCACCGATGACAAGTGGAACTTCACAGTTCTCAGCGAAAAAGGCAAGAAAATTAACGTAAGCTTGGAAGCTGATGACATCGAGGATGCAGACGGCAACGAGCTGACCGACGACCAGGTAGAAGAACTGTTCGTTCCGAACAAAGAAGACCTGATGGTTGTGGAAATCACTCTTGACAAAGACGGCAAAGCACAAAAAGCGAAAATCGTTGAGTTGGGTGATCTGCACGAACTGCAAGGCCAAGATTGGGACGATGCAGCTGACGAGGATGACGCTACCATCAACGTTGACCTCGATGGCAACGGCCGCAATGAATCTTATGACGTCACTTCCGACACCGTTGTTTGGGATATGACCGGTGAGATCACGAGCGGTAAGCGTGTTGAGCTGAAAGATGCTCGTACAGCCGACTTCAAAAAGCTGGCTGACGACGATGACAAGACCGTATTCTACACCATCAACGATGACGATGAAGTGGAATTCGTCTTCGTGGTGGATGGCGGCGCAGTAGCTGACGATACTCACTATGGTTACGTAAAATCCGTATCCAATACGAATGACACCGTTACTCTCTTGGAAAAAGATGGTACCGAGTTGAAGGAGAAAGAATACAAGCTGGATGGCGACGCTGAAGACGCACTCGACAAGTTCAAGCGCTTTGACTTCATTGCGTTCCGTCTGAACTCCGAAGATCAAGTCATCATCGACGATGTCGTGAAAGTGGTTGATGGTGCTGGTGACGATCCGACCGCACTCGACTCCCTCGACCCGAGCGACGATGACTACGACCAACTGCTGGATGACGCATCTCTTCAGCGCGTAACAACTGCAGTGGTTGACGAAGTGGATGGCGACGACATCTACTACAAACTGCGCGATGAAAACGGCGAATTCGTGAAAGACGACAAAGGGTCTGTCATCCGCAAGAAGTACACCACCAACAGCAATACCATCTTCTTCAACACTGACTTCGAACAAGAAGACGGTGTAAACGAAGGCGACTATGTCGTGCTGATTGAGACCGACGACGACGGCGCGAAATTTGACTACGTCCTCATCGCAACCGATGAGAAAGAAGTCAAAGAAGAAGGCTATGATGAAGTTGATAGCGACGGTGTTCTCCCGATCGGCAACTTCTACAAGCAAAACGATGATCTGAATGTTGAACCGAAACCGCCGGTTGAAGATAAGCCTTTTATCGATGAGGATTCCATCGACACTGGCAGATTCGGTATCGCTGGTGTATTCACCTACGATGTAAAAGCTGACCTGGCTGAGGGTGTAGATGAGGCTGACATCGAGAGCGTTGAGGTTGAACTCGACGGTGAAACCTACCCGGCAACTGTAGCAGATGGCAAAGTTACCTTCAGAAAGAGCTTGCAAAACGTCGATGTAACGGAAGGTAAACTGATCATCACTCCGGTTGAAGGCGACGTTCAAACCTATGACCTGACCTTCCCGGAATAAGCTACAAGCTCCGATAGTATAACAAGTTCAGGGGATTGATGATATAGCGGGTTCAGAGGGCTTCTTCTGGCCCTCTGAACTCCTACATAAATGTAAGTCCTCTGAACAAAGAAAAAAGATTCCTATCAATCTTTTGGAGGGGTAGTACGTGAAAAACAAAAAGGTAGTACTCTCTGTACTTTCCACAGCAGTTGTTGCGAGCATGGCTACTTCCGCATTCGCCGCACCGCAAACCGGTGTGTATCTGGGCGGCGATGTGAAGAAATTCTATCCGATGGAAGCTCTCCTTCATCTGACCGCAACTGGTGAAGCCAAGTTCGCACAAGAGTATCTGCAGCTGGATGCAGCAAATAAGCTGGATGAGGTAGTCTTCGTAACGGAAGACGGCGATGCTGTCGTTGGTGCTTCCATCGAAGAAATCCTGGAAGAAGGCTATGATCAAGCAATCCAAGAAGAGCTGCAAGATAGCGACTTCCTGGATTCCTACCTGACTGCTGACACAGATGGTAATGCTGGTGCAGCTTACGATCCGTGGCCATCTACTCCTGCTGGCGAGCTGAAAGTTGAAAGTGTAAGTGCTATTAACCTGAAACAGGTTAAGGTAGAATTCAACAAAGCAGTTGACGAAACTGAAGGTTCCAACATCGCAAATTACTTCGTTGGTCTCGAAGGAAATACTTCCACTAACGTAGCGACTCAAGCAGGTGGTGGTTCCGTTAAACTTGCTGATGATAAGAAATCCGCTATTATCACACTTAACAACGGTTCCGCACTTGTAAACTTCTCTACTGCAAACAAAGTTACGGTAAGCAAAGCAGTAGGCTTGGCTGAAGATTATGTGAAGACGGATCTTGCAGCATCTGACACAGCATTCCCGACACTCGATAGTGTAACAGCAACTGGTCCTCGTGAACTCACGTTGGTGTTCTCTGAGCCACTGGATAACAGTGTGAGCTCCGCAAACACTATTTCTTCTTTAGTGTTGGATAATGGTGCAGTTGCTTTGGATCCGACTTCTGCAGTTTACACAGCTGCTGATAAGAAACTTGTTATCAAAACTTACTCTGATCTGACAGCAGGTACCCATACCCTGAAGATCAAGTCTGGTTCTGCGAACCTGTTGAAAGACTTCTCTGGAGCATCCGTGGTACCGGCAGAGAAGACCTTTACTTACACTGCTGATACTACTGCACCAACTGTTTCTGTGAAATCTCACACTGAAAATAGTGTAACAATTAAATTCAACAAAACCGTATCCGGTGTAAGAACAAACAACGTAGTATTCTCTCACACTTACCAAGGATATAACCAAGTACTTGGTGGTTCCGCATCTGTAACTGGTTCAGGAGATGAATACACCATCACATTCCCAGCTCCGTTCCCTCCTGGTACCGCTAGAGTCTACATTGATTATGCTGCAGGAACAACTGATGCTAATAAAATCAAAGACAACTACGGTAACATTTTCCAACCGACATCCTTCACTGTTGACACTACTGCAGATACTACAAAACCGGTAGTAAACAGCGTAGACTTCGTGGATGCTAACCATGTTAAAGTAACATTCAGTGAAGATGTTCAAGCAGGTAGCGGAACTAACGGTGCTGAAAACCCTGCAAACTATACTCTGAGAGACAGCACTGGTGCAACTGTACAAGTCACTGGCGCTGCATTCCAAACTAGCCCAGCTAGCAACAAAGTAGTAGTTCTTACTACCGCTCAACTTAACGGTGGGGCTTACACACTGGAAATTAAGAATGTGAAAGATCGTTCCATTGCAGGTAACACCTTGGATACTGTAACGAAGTCGTTCACTGCGACTGACTTGGTACCACCAAATATTGCTGACCTGCTGTCTGGTGGCGGTACTTCTTATGACGCTTTGCTGGTAGGAACTAAGAAAGTTAAGATTGGTTTCACTGAAGCAATGAAGAAAGAATCCATTGAGAACAAAGATAACTACTTGTTCCAAGGTTCTCCATTGCCGGCGGGCACAACAATCACTGCTGCAGCAGATCTCAAGTCTGTCATTGTTGACTTTACCAATACAACTACTACTCCGGCAGCTTCTAATACGTTCACTGTTGGGCGTGTAGAAGATGCTGCAGGTAATAAGATTGCTGCGTTCCAAACAACCGTAACAGTTCAAGCTGCAACTGCACCAGCACCGTCTAAGATTGAAGCAATTGGCAAAAATCAAATTCAATTGAGCTTTGATGAAATCATCATTAACCCAGTTGCAACTGACTTTGCCGTAGACGTTGATGGTACCGGTTCTACTGGTTTCAAAACACCTGCAAGCATCTCCGTAACAAATAACAGTGGTAAAACTACGATCACATTGATTACACAAGATGCGATGACAACTGGTTTTGCTACAACAAACGATAAACCAGTAGTACGTACTACAGCTAACTCTAGCAGTTCAACTTCTCAAGCAGCTGCAGGCTCTGCAAGCAACGAGTTTGGGGCAAAAGTAAACATCAATGATGTAAAAGCAGATGATAAAATTGCTCCAGAACTGACCAGCACTAACCCAGTAGTGACTGTAGACCAAGATGGCGATAACAAAATCGACCATATCAAAGTTACATTCACTGAGACAATGAGCCCTGCATATGTCAATGCTAGCTCCTTTGCTGTAGCTGGTTACGATATTTTAGGTGTTACAACAGACTCTAACGGTGCTGTAACAAGTGATACTGATTTGGGTGATGCTCAACCTGGTACTACTGTATTCATCACTGTTAAAGAGAAAGATAGCGCTGATCTGGGTGCTACTCCTTCCGTAACAGTAGGTACTATCAGAGATACTGCAGGTAACGCATTTGCTGGCCAAACCGTAACTGCTGTTGATGGTATGGCACCAACAGCAAGCGTTGTAGCAGCATCCACGGCTGGTGGTGACGCTCTTGTTAACATCGCTGAAAAAGCAGCAGGCTTCAACGTAGTAGCTACAAGTAACAAACTCGGTACCCTGTATGTTGTACCAGCTGGAACCACTGCTACTAAAGCAGCAATCCAAGCTGCTGCAATTGCAAGTGCGCCTGTAACTGTAGCTGGTGGAAACACAACAATTTCTGTACCTGCTGCATCTACTGGCGTAACCGATACTACACAATACGTAGTGTATGCAATCGACAGTGCAGATAACGTATCTGCTGCAACTTCAACTGCTTTCACAGCAGACTTGACAGCACCAACAGCAACAGCAGCAACTTCGCAAGTCGCTGCAAACGGAGGCACCATCACAATTACTTTCTCTGAGGCACTCTCTGCAACTGCTAAGACCAACGTAGAAACTGCGATTAGTGCTGCAACTACTCAAGGTACACTCGGATACTCTTGGAATGCTGCTAATACAGTGTTGACTGTTACTAACAGCCATGCAACTGACAATACTAACTTTGCTGCTGATGTAACAGCTAACATTACTGACGTAGCTGGTAACCCAACTAACAACGCAGTTGTAGTTGACTTGCCTTAATAGTTCGGTGAGATTGTGCCTGATAGGTTTGGGGCCTGTCACCACCCGAAAAATGTCGAAAGGGTCTACCTCGGAAGAGGTAGGCTCTTTCTTTTTCGTTCTGACTCACTGAAAAATCCTACTAACAATCACTGAAAAACTTTAAGAGCCGTTAGATTGAAACCAAAACTTCATGCAAGTCAATCGGAGTACCGCTTTCGTCCTCTCAATCACTCGCTGTAAACTATAAAAACTGCAGCGAGTTTCACAGTAATCACCGAAACCTCCTTCCTCAGAAAAATCGTTTTTGCAGAGTTTTCAGACATTTATTATATATGTAGACCGCAAAAAGAAAGGAGGCCGTAACTACTGACCCCTGCATCCACTATTAGGGTGCAGGGCTTTTTGTGTTTTAGAGCATCGAAACAAATATAAGGAGCGATGAAAAATGTTGTATCCGAATTTGCCGATCAAAACAGCGGGAGGCAAAGTGTTTTGGGACACCCTGGACAGGAGAAACGGATGGAAGCTGCAGCAAAACATGTTCACCGGACATTTCCGCATCCTCGACCCGGACGACGTGAGACAGGCGTGGGGAACGGACGAGAGCGAGATGTGGCGTACGTTCCGCAATTTCGCAGGATCAAGAAGCGAGTGAACAGGAGATTCCCGAAGGCAAACTCGAAGCCTTCGGGCTTTTTGTCATTTCGGGAGGTGTTCAGAAGATGACGTGATCAGCCAGTTCGAACAGTACCGGGTCGAGAACGGGATCGCGCCGAAAACGATCGAATCCTACGTCGGCGACGTGAAAGGCTTCGCCGAGTACCTGGCCGGAATGGGAGTGGACGATCCGGCGGATCTGAAGCGGTTCTACGTAGCCAGCTATAAGAACCACCTGATCGATGCCAAGTACTAGGTGGCGACGATCAACAAGAAGATCAATTCGCTTCAGGCGTTCAACCTGTTCCTGATCGAACAGAAACTGGCGACCGATCTGGTCGTGACGCTGAAGAGGGATCGGATCAAGGTGGCGGCGGGCAGCGAGGGGGAGGTGGAGGTGTTCACGGAGCAGGAGGTGAGCCAGCTGCTTTTCTTCGTCCAGGACAGGAGCAGGGTGAACATCCGCAATCAGCTCATCGTCCATCTACTGCTCTACACTGGCGTCCGGGTGAGCGAGCTGTGCGGCATCCAACTAAGCAACATCGACTACCTGACCAGCACGCTCAGGGTGACGGGGAAGGGCGGGAAGTACAGGGAGATCCCGCTCCGTCCCGACCTGATCGACCTGATCAAAGAATACGTCCGGACGGATCGGCAGAAAAGCAAATTCGTCGAGAGCCCATACCTGCTGGTCAGCCAGAGGGCCGACAAGTTGCACAAGGACGCGGTCAACACGATGCTGGAGGGACAGGGAAGGCAGCTAGGGCTCAGGATGTACCCGCACAAGTTCCGGCACACGTTCTGCACCAGATTGCTCAAAAAGGGCGTACCGCTGACCACCGTGAGCAAGCTGGCCGGACACGCCCACATCCAGACTACCGCCCACTATTACATCAACACAAGCAAAGAAGAGAAAGAAAAGGCCGTTAGCCTGCTGTAGGAAGGAGAGAGATCAGGGAATGAAATCGGTGCAGGAAGCGTACGAGGAGTTGGTCATGATGGAGGATCGGCTGATCGCCCAAACGTGCGAGATGGCCGTGTCGATCCTCAAGGACGAGCTCGCCTATAGACGCAGAGGGGACGCTTGCCACGAAACGGCGCGGGAAATCTCCGAGTGCATCCAGCAGCGAGAGGAAAGGCTGCGGCGCGAGCTGTTCGCAATAAGGTGGGAAAAAACCGTTCTGGCCTGCCAGTTTCCAGACGACAAAAATGAAGCGGAGGCGAGCGATTCGTGAGCTCACTTCTGCTTTGCGTCTTCCCAGGCAAAGACGGTTTTCATCAGCGACAAAACAAGCGCATGATCCGTGACGGGGCGTTCAGAAAGCATGTCCACGATTTGGCCGAGTTCAGACCGTGGATCAAGCGGATCAACGGAATGAAACAGTTGCTCCAAAGGAGTCCCGAGACTGCGGGCGATTCGGGCATGTCTCGCAGGTGAAGGGTGAAGGTAAATCGTTTCCCTTCAAAGACCAGCTCTCCGCCGAGCAGATCGATAAAGGCAGGCACAGAACTGTCGATTCCGTCCTGGAAGGGATAGGTTGTACCGGTCGGAGCCGGAACCGGCTGTCCGCTCGTTCCTTTTTCTGCGCGTACCGGGATGCTCACCGTTTTCTTCGCATAGGTAGCCCGGATGGCTACGCTGCCTTCCTTGACAGCGGTGACCAGTCCCTTCTCTACGGCAGCAACCTTTGGATTGCTGCTTGTCCACGCCGCTTTTGGGGTCATGTCTTCCTGCTGTTGTCAGCGTAGACAGCCCACAGCCGGAATTTTGCAGATTCCCCCGTTTTGAGCGTCACCTTTTTTTGCTGTTCGTCCACCTGTAGGGATTTCAGCACTTTTTCCGGCTGCGCCGCATGGTCCGCAAACTGCAGGGCAGTGTAAGTGGCGCCGTCAAACCGGACGACGTCATCCGGCCAGCCGTCTTTCGCATATTTTACCGCCCATCCGCCCCGCCGATCCGGACTCATCACAGAACCATTTGTCCGATACGTTTCATCCAAAAACCTCCTCAGATCTTGCTAGCGGTACAATTTTACCATATTAATTTTAAATTGAATGAAAAGTAATACAAATAAGGAAGGAAAGCCTTGAAATTTGTAGAATTTTGTAAATGAAAGGAGGTTCAACAACCATTGTCTGCCAAATAGGGCTGGGGTGTCTGCCACCCGGGTCGATGTTTTACGGATTGAAACAGAAAAAATTTTTTGTGCGGGGTGCTGATGCATGCGTCGCTTTGTTCATCAGGGCAGTAAGCTGCTGCTTTTCTTCGTGTTTCTATTCGCCTTAAGCCTTTCTGGTACAGGGATCGCGAATGCGGCAGAGGCCATCACAGGTACGGATGGAGTCGTCACGGACAAAACCGTGGTCAGACTGAAAGTGCCCAAAACATCTGTTACCCTTCCGATACGCGGAACCTATGCGCTTTCCGTACAGGCCATTTATTCCGACAAGACTTCCGCTGAAGTGACGGATCAAGTGACATGGACCAGCAGCAACGCGAATGTGGCAATCGTCGAAGAAGGAAAAATCAAGGCGCTGGCTGTCGGTACGGCCAGACTGACGGGTACCTACAACAGCAAAAAAGTAACCGTTGCGGTCAGAGTAGCAGGGCCGACGAAAGTAAAGGAGATTGCGGCAACGAACGGTTCCATTACGGTGACGCTGGACAAGAAACCGGAAGTAGGCGTGGAGAAGAGCGATTTCTCCTTCCAGATCAAAATCGATGCGAAAAAACCGGAACCCCTGACGGTGGGGGAGTTTACGTGGAACGATGCCAGCCAAACAGCCAGCTTTACTTTTGAACCGGTTGCCGTCACTTCAAAGAAGCAGAAACTGATCATTTCCGTCAATTACCTTGGTTCCAAAAAGACAGCGAAACCCGTTATTGTCGAAGAGAGCGGTGCCGTCTCCGTCATCGTGATCAAAAATACGGCTGAGGATACAGAGCTGACGCTCCATTCGGAAACAGACGGGACACTGCTCCTGCAGGCCATCCTGTATGACAAGAACGGGAATATCATCACGGATAAACCGGTACAGTGGAAATCCTCCAACCCAAAAGTGGCTGTCGTCGACGAGCATGGTTTGGTAACGGCTGTATCCAAGGGCACTGCCAAGATCTACGCGACAGTGGATAAGGTGAAATCGAAGGAAATCACCGTCAAGGTTGTGGAACCTAAGGTACCTTCCGTCCAATTGGTTACAAATGTGAAGGGGTCGAAACTCTCCACCTCGGAATCAGGTGTATTTCAGGTAACGGCTGATCTGCTCGTTGACGCGTCCGCGATTCAATCGGTTGCGCTCAAATTGGGAGACAAAACATTCACCGGGGAAATCGGGAATGGGAAGGTGACCGTCCAGGGAGAAGCCCAATCTTCGATCAATACCGGCACACTCGTTGTGACGGATGTGAAAGGCAACAAGCAGGAAGTTCCCGTTACCTTTTAGAGCTGTCACCACTTCGGGAGATAAAGTGAGGGGATCTCTGTGATCCTTAACAATCTGGCGTCCGTCGTCATTCACCTTGTGATTGGAATCATCACATTCATTTTATCGAGAGAGCTTCATGCCGGGGCCTGGCCGGCGATGACCCTGCTGTTTGCCATCAATCTCTTTTTGTATCTCATGGCGGGCGGACGGCTCATCCAAATGCATCAGTCGGCTCATCATTTCCGTTCGGTCATGGGGGTATCGGTCATCGGTCTCCTGCTGTGGGGATCTGCGATGATGAAGGTGGGGGGAGACGCCGGGCTGGCCTGGGGGAAGTTTTTCTTTTACAACGCCGCATTGCTCCCGATGTTGGACATGGCGGGAAGTTCTCCAAACACGTTGGCCGCCCATGTGGCGGTCGGTGTCATGACGCTTCTCCCCACCCTCTTTTTCTGGCTGGGGCTTGAGCTCAAAAGGCGTGCCACAACGGGAAGAGCCTTTCTGTTCAGCGTGATTCTTGTCGTGCTCTTTCTGGCCCTCTGCTTTATTTTGACGAAATTCGTCATGTACCACTTTGCCCATCGCCATGTATGGGGATACTCTCCCCTGGATTTCTTTATCAACCATCAGGGCAATCGTGTGGAGATGCAGTAAGAAATGAAGATCGTCCACAAAGCAAAACGCAAGTTGGAGGTAAGCATGATTGGCAGTTTGACAAAACGTACCGTTTCGATGATGAAAACAAAAGGATTCTTGGCCCTCCTTTCCCTCTGCATGCTGCTTGTTCCTTCGATTCCGGTCTATGCGGAGAATGACATCAACGACACCCCCGAAAAAGCGGTGGAGATCTCAAAAGGAACGGTCCTTGCAGGGAACATACCGGTAGCGGGCGTACTCTGGTACAAAATCACGCCTCGTGCAGATGATCTGAAATTCTCCCATTATACGTTTACATTGTCCGAATTATCGGGCGGAGAGATTCGTTTCTACGATGATTGGCAGAGTGCCAAAGAAGATAACAGCATCTACTATGACGAGAGCGATGCATGGTCACCGGCGGAATTGGAAGTGCCCATTGCCTGGAAGGGGCCATCCTACATCAGCATCAGCGGCCCTGCAGGAGAAAGCTTTTCCTTTAGCGTTGACACTTCCGTTGTGGAGCCCATCGATTATCCGAACGGGGGCGTTTGTTTCGCGGAAGCCAGTGTGGACCGGAAACCGAATGCCCGGGAGATCTTGTCTGCCCTTCGTTCCATCCGGGATGGACTGCTGGTTCAAACCGCCAAGGGACAAAAGATCACTTCTCTCTATTACCAAGCCAGTCCCTATCTGGTAAAGGCGATGCTTCTCGATGAAGGCCTGCGCGAGTCTGCTTATGAGGATGTGGCCAAGCTCCGGAATGTCATCCGCAATCTGGAAAAAATGGCCGAGGGGCGTTCGTCCACCTATCGCGTGACGGAGGAAGAGTTGGATGCCCTCCTTCATTTGAAGGAAATGGTGAAAGCGCACGTGCCGGATTATCTCGGGGAACAGATCGAGGCGTTGTGGGATCAAGCCCATCTGTCCCATGCTGCCGGGAAGAAGGTAAACGATCTGTTGAAAGAAGCGGGACTTGTCAACAAAGGTCTTGCCGAGATTCAGCCCAATGAAATCCTGGTCAAGGTGGCCGCTCGTGATCAGCAGGCATTCCCCAAGTCGCTCCATCACGTGCACGAGCTGTTGGCAGCGAGCGGGGTCACCGCCTCTCCTGAAATTGAACCAGCGCAAAGTGAAGATGGAGAGACCGCGCTCGACCATACCTATGTGATCAAGCTGCGCGACAGTAAAAAAATGGATGAAGTGTTGGAAGAGTTACAACAGAATGAAGAGGTCGAGTACGCGGTCCCCAACAGAATCTATCGGATCGCATCGGAGGATATCTATTACCCTTACCAGTGGTCATTGGAAAATACGGGGCAAGACGATGGGAAAGCTGGAGCGGATATTTCCTACCCAGGGCTGATCAACAGTCTGGCGAAAAGCAATTTGAAAAAGGTCATGATTGCGGTAGTGGATACCGGGGTTAACTACAAGCTTGCCGATCTGGATGATGTGGTCCGTTCCGATTTGGGCAAGGACTTCGTGAACGATGATGAGGATGCCTTTGACGACAATGATCACGGCACCCATGTGTCCGGAATTATTGCGGCAGCCGCCAACAACGGCTTTTCGATAAGCGGGATTCATCCATCCGCCAGCATTTTGCCTGTCAAGGCGCTGGACGAGGATGGCAGCGGCAGCAGCAAAGACATTGCCCTTGGCATTCGGTATGCGGTGGATAAAGGGGCCAATGTCATCAACCTCAGCCTCGGTACAACCGACAAAGATCCGGTGTTGGAAGATGCGCTGAAATATGCGGCCGCTCACAATGTTTTTGTGGTTGCGGCTGCAGGAAACGATTCCAGCCGATCGATTCTGTATCCGGCTTCCTCTTCCTACGCGTTTGCAGTCGGTGCGACGAACAATCAGGATGAGCTTGCCTCCTTCTCGAATTATGGGGCCGGCCTGGATATTGTGGCGCCGGGTGAACGAATCCCGAGCCTGGTGGTGAACGGTAACACCTATTACGCAAGCGGGACTTCCATGGCGACTCCGCACGTCGCTGCCGTCGCCGGATTGATGTATGCGATCAAACCGGATATCAAGCGGGAGGAAATCGGCAAACTCTTTGAGAAAAACAGCGACGACCTGGGCTCCCCTGGTTACGATGAAAAGTATGGGTGGGGACGGTTGAATGCGGAGAAAATGGTAAAGGCGCTGCTGCAGTCCGGCGATGGTCTCACCGCAGACGTGGAACAGGTGGAGCTGGGCGTCAAGGAGCAGCGGCAAATCCATCTCACCCTGAAGGAAAAAGGCAAGAGCACGGATGTGACGAATAAAGCCCAGTGGTCCATCAAAAACAAATCGATTGGCACCGTCACCCGGGGATTGGTGACTGCCAAAAAAGAGGGAAAAACGGAAATTACCGCCACCTACAAAGGAAAAACAGTCAGGATTCCTTTGATCGTGACGGAGGCAGCGCGGGTTGGCGGTTCGCGAACCGAAACAAAAGCCTCGCTGCTGGAATTGATGCGATTGGCTCATTTTTCCTACAGTTCATTTGAGAAGTACAAGGCAGGGAGCGACCGTTATCCGAAAGGGGCGACCATCGGCGACATCATTTCCCAAAAGAATTGGCAAAAAGGCGAATTGGCAGGGTTGGTGAAAGATTTACAGGATGTTTTTGGCAAAGATTATATGCGCGTCATGGAAGATATGAAAAAATGGCGGGTTATCGACGACCGGGCTGAACCGGAAGTAGGATTCTATGGCGTTGTCTTTGAAAAGGACGGGGAAATTGTCATCGCTTTTCGTGGAACGGATGATTTACAAGATTTGGCGGGCATGGATTTGGATATGTTCAAGGGCGTAGTTGGCCCGCAAATTTTCCCCGCCGCCGAACTGACGGCCCAAACGTTCAAGAAAAACCCGAATAAAAAGATCGTCCTGACAGGCCACTCTTTGGGGGGATGGCTTGCCGAACGCATCGCGCTGGACATTGTCGGGAAAAAGGACTCCCTGGATGAGATCAAGACAAGCCAATTGGAAGGCGCCGTGACCTTTAACGCGCCTGGGTTCAACAAGGATTTCGAAGACGAGGATTACATGACGGAAGACGAATGGGAAGATATGCAGGACGGGAAGTTTGACCGGTTGGTAACCAATTACGTGATCACCGACGATCCCGTCAGTACCGGAAGCATCTTTTCTGACCATGTTGGCAAAACCGTTGTCCTGCCTTATCTGGACAAAAAGTTTATCGATTATCCCTATCAATCCGCCAAACGGCAGAAGAGCGTTGGAACGAAATCGATCACGCTCAAAGAGCATTCAATCACGAATTTCTACTACTATGACTATGCGGCGGGAGAAATGGTTCCCAGCGTCAAAGACGATCATCTCGTCGGTACGGGCGGCAGCGGCGGTTTGAAGCTGTCCCTTGCCGCTGAGGATGACGGGCGTGACGATATGGATGGACGCGATTGGTTTGACGGAGGTCCCGGAGACGATAAGCTTTCCGGCGGATTTAACAACGATACGTATCTGTTTGGATATGGGTACGGCCATGACGAAATATCTGATTTGGGCGGCCATGACACCATTGAATGCAATGCGGATCGAGAGAATCTGGTTTTGGAAAGGGAAGGCGACGATTTGCTGCTAGTGTTAAACGAAAAGGACATCCTTACCGTGAAGGATTATTTTGTGAATGACAATACGATGTTCAAGTGGAAAGTGGAGGACATCAAGTTTAAGAATGGAGACGTGGTGTCCACTGAAGATCTGATCAAGGATCTGTAAAACTGGAATGACCCTTAAGGGCATGTAACGGTTATTAATCGCCTGGTATAGCAAAAGATTGCTATACCAGGTTGTTTTATCGTAAGGCATTCTAGAAAAAGAATCAGATGTTATTTACCCTGTATAAAAAGAACAAGCACGGCAAGGAACAGTTGCAGATCCGCAGGGTAATTGTACAGGGGGCAAAACATAAGAAAGCAGTCTCTTCATAAGAGTAGATTCCAATACGAGTGCGTGAAGAACCGGACTTAACCTGTCCGGTTTTTCGTGTCAAGGTCTAAAGAAAATTCTTCAAAAAAATCAATCGAAAATATGAGGTAACTCTCCCCCTTGATGTTGATCGTCGTAGAATGATGGAGCAGACGGTCAAGGATCGCCGTAGCCAATTCAGAATCCCCAAAAATCTCTCCCCAAGACAGACTTGTTGAACGTCAAGATGATCGAGCCGATCTCGTATCTCTCTGAGATGATCTGGAAGAAAAAGTGGGCAGTCGGTTCGTCCATCTTACGATAGCCAATCTCATCGATAATCAATAAGCGAGTCTTGGTATACATCCTTATTTTCTGCTTGATAGTGTGGTTCTGGTCGGCCTTTTCTCATCTCGTGAATTATGAAAAACTTCCCATTCTTCAACAAGAATCTCATGTTATTCCTGTATCAGTTCTTGCGGAAATTCAGCTTTGGTTGGAAAATCTTAAGCTTGACGATCAGTGACAGAGTAACGGTTGGAAATGAGCGATTAGACTCACTAATATTACCAATTTATAGTTCAATTTATTCAAGCCAAACTAAATATATAGGTCTTTTAACCTAGAAAAATTTTTGGAATCGGTTTATTATTTTTATATACCCTCTTGTATTCTTTGATTAGTTGAGTGGGTGGTAAGTTTCCATGAATAATGATTATGATTTCATCAGTTGTAACAATCCATCAGCGGACACCATTGTTCTGGTACACGGGCTTGGTCTTGATAAGACTACCTGGTATGGATTCATACCATTACTGAAGGAAAACTATCACATTCTTGTTTATGATGTAAGAGGGCATGGAAATAGTAAACGTAAGGTTCAAAATCTCACATGGGAATTGTTATGTGATGATTTATTCCAGTTAATTTCAGAACTAAATATAGGTGATTTTCATTTAATAGGTCATGGAATGGGAGGGAATATCGGGACACAATTTGCCATTCTCTACCCTGAACGACTTAAAACATTAACACTTCTTTCTACGATATGGTTCTACCCTGTTTCGGTTGCACAACAAATGCAAAGGCAGCGGAGTCAAATAGCAAATGAAGAGTCTATCATTTGCTTGGCTAAAAATCTAATTCCTAATATCATCTACCCCTATACACAAGAAAAAGAAGAAATCCTGCTTAAGGCGTACTCGAAAATCAAAGCAGCAGACTATGCAGCCTTTACTGATCTCATCGCGCAGTCCTTAAATTCATCAGACCTGGAAAAAATAAAATGCCCCACGCTCGTACTAGCTGGAGAATTAGATCCCATTTATCCGCCATATGTAATCGGAATGGTATGTAGTTATATTTCTAACACGCGATTTTTGGTTATACCGAATGCATCAAACGCGGTACACCTGGATCAGCCACAGATCGTGCTTTCCTGGCTACAAGAGTTTATCGACAATGCACGAACCCATAAGAATATTTGTAATAATAAAATCGACAAAGAAACTACACTACAAGTGAAAAGCCACTTCCGTAAGATCATAGAAGAAAGTAAGAATAAAAAATTTTCCGCCAACCAAATGGAAGTTCAACTAATGAATACGTTTCGCGTCAAGTTAAACGGAGAGGAGATTTTGCACGGCTGGAACCAAAGAAAAGCAAAAGAACTATTTGTCTATTTATTGTTTCATGGTCGTGTACATCGCGAGACCCTATACGACATATTTTGGCCGGAGTTACATATTGAAAAAGCGCGGAATAATCTCAGAGTCTGTCTTAATCATTTGAAAAACCTTTTTAAAGTTGGTCAATCTTCAGTAAAGAGCAATCCAATCATAATGGTCGACCGAGAATACATCTCTCTAAATACCGATTACACGTGTGATCTTTTCGATTATTTTGCAGAGATAGAAAGGGCGGAAAGGGAACAGGATCAAACCAAAAAGTACACGCTCTTCGAGGAGGTGATCCAGAAGGCGCCGACAACCATTCTAGCAGGCTTTTATGAAGAATGGTTTTTGGATTGGCGTGAAAAAATGGAAAACAGAATCGTTAAAATGACGAAATCGCTGGCAAATCATTATACGAACATTAACCGGTATGATGATGCCATTCGATGTTTAAATATAGGATTACGATTTCACACGAATGATGAAACCATTTATGAACAGATACTAACTCTTTACCAAAAAAATAAATTTGTGAAACGATAAACGCACCCCCATAAGAGGTGCGTTTTTATAACTATAGTCCTAGTTCTTATGTAATGATGCTGTAATGAAGAGTTTGTTAATATACAAGTATTTGGAAGAAGATTAGATTTTGTAAAAGGGAGTGAAAGAATTGGTGTATAGAAGGAATAATAATGTAAAAAAGGTGATTACTGTATTACTCTCAACAAGCGTTATTTTATCTATGACATCACAAGCAATGGCATCAACATCTACATTAAAGAATTCTACCGGTATTTATTCTGTTTCTAACGTAAGCAGCCAAGAATCAGTTCAAGTAGAGTCTATTACAGCTCGGAATGGTTCAATCATTGTAAAACTGTCCGGCACTCCTTCTAAAGACCCTGTGGCAAGAGATTTTAAATTTACGAAGAAAGTTAATAATAAATCCGCTCAATCGCTATCCGTAAGCAACTATGTATGGAGCAAAAGTAACAACACCGCCTATTTTACATTCACACCCATTGCAGCGTCGAAAGAAGAACAAACTGTCGAAATTAGTGTGAAGTACAATGGCTCCCAAAAATCTGCAGATTCTTTTACGATTGCAGAAAAAGGAGCTAGCGTAGAGGATATTACGATCGTCAATAATTCCCCGGATACGGAGTTAACAGTAGGTTCGAAGGATGATGCAACGCTTATCCTGGTTGCTGTTTTAACAGATGGAGAAGGCGACGTTGTAACGGGCAAAAAGGTAACATGGACATCCAGCAACAAAAAAATTGCGACAGTCGACAGTACGGGTAGAGTCAAAGCAGTAGGAGCGGGTACGGCTATAATTACAGCAAAGGTCGACAATATATCCGCTACTTTCGAAGTAAAGGTTTTGCCTGCTCCCCCAACATTGCAAACTGTGGCAGCGACCAATGGGGAAATTAAGGTTGTTTTAAGTGGGGCTCCTGCTACTCCTCCTGTATTAAATGATTTTAGTTTTACAGCAGAGATCAACAACAAAACTCAGATGGTAGAAGTCACTCATTTCGCTTGGGATCAGGACAAAAAGACTGCCATTATCCATTTTGAAGAATTCCCTCCAACGAACAGGGATCAATATGTAACCATAACTGTCACTTATAAAGGATCTACCAAAAAGGCGAAATCCTATAAAATCTCTAAAATCAACAGCAAAGTAGAAACGGTTCAGATCGTAAACCATGCAGCTGACGCTGAATTGACGATTGGTTCAGCTAATGATTCAACTCTAAGTTTAGTTGCCGTTGCAAAAGATAAAAACGGCAAACCGGTTCAAGGCTCCTATGTAAAATGGAAGTCGAGCAACGACAAAGTTGCTACAGTAGACCAGTCAGGTAAAGTAACTGCGGTGGGAGCAGGGAAGGCTACAATCACGGTTACAATTGACGGAAAAACAGCATCTCTTCAAGTAACGGTGAAACCTGCGGCAGTAGAACCAAGTCTTACTTTAGGGACTCTGAGCTTAAGCGAGTCAAGTGCTAATGATGGAAGTATTACTGGATCTCAGGTGATAACCCTGGTCAATGGAAAATTCGCATCAGATATCTCCGCTTCTGATGTCACCGTGAATAATCTTCCTGCTGGTCTGGGTATCAGTTTGGTTCGCAATAGCGATACGCAAATCACAATTTCTTTCACAGGAAAAGCGGCTAACCATTCGGCTTCTGACAGTAAAAACAATTTAAGTGTAAAAATTGCGAAGAGCAAGGTCGTTGGAGCTTCTAATGATGTGGTGTCCGGAACATTTGGAATTGTGTTTGCTGATCCTGTAGTGGTCATTCCTCCGGGGGGAGGGGCACCTTCAACTTTACCGGTCCAATCTAGTATTACCACTAGTGGCACATATGATGGTGGACAAAGTACCTTTAATGGGAATGTAGTCATTGCAGGTTCTGGAACGACGGTCACACTACAGAACGTTACTGTTGATGGAGATATAACCATTAGAAACGGTGGGACTGTTAATCTTGTAAATGTAACTGCTAGAAACAGCCATAAAATTATTGTCCAAGACGTTGCAAGTAACAGCTTACATTTGAACGGAGTCCAAGCAGGTGAGCTGGAGATTACCGATGGGAACGGAGCCCGAGTTGTGGCTGAAGGAACTGTAACGATTCCAACATTAACAATTGCTCCAGCTTCTAATACAGGAACTATTGCCTTGGTACAAAACGGAACGGGTAGTTTTTCTGGTTCGACAGTAGTACTGAAACCAAATACGCACGGGGCTACAATTAATTTGGGTGGGGTTGCTCTCAGTAAACTTGTGATTGGTAACAGCAATGTCACTAACGTCCAAGGTATGGATCGTAATACTATTGTTGAATCAGCTCCAGGTGTACAAACGAATGGGATTACATTTACCACTCCGGATAATCAAACGTTTGTACCTATAATTACCCCACAGCAACCGGCGGATCTGCAATCGGCGATTCAAGCGGTGAACAACGCAGCCAACGCAGCGGCAACCAAGCAAGCATTGGAAACCTATGCGGCAACGCTCAACCTCGCGATCGGTACAGGCTCTGACTACGCGCGCCTGACAAACAAAGACGCGGTGGCAGCTGCTGTACTTAACAACAAGCCTCAGGGTGGTTACGCGAGTGCGGCTGATATAAAAACGGCGTTCGACAACGCGGTGGCGGCTCAGAGGCAAGTTGAAGATAATGCAGCAGCGTTGCAAGAGGCACAACAAGCAGTAACGGCGCTGTTCGCTGACTACAGCACGAAAGCAGCGCTTGCAGCAAACGTGGATCAAGCAGCAATCAATGCGGCAAAAGCAAAAGTAGATGCATTGAATGATTCCGTAACGGAGAAAGCTAGTCTGCTGGCTGATATCCAAACTGCCCAAGACCTGCTCGATGCACAAGTAGCTCTCGAAGCTGCTCAACAAGCAGTAGCGGCGCTGTTCGCTGACTACAGCACGAAAGCAGCGCTTGCAGCAAACGTGGATCAAGCAGCAATCAATGCGGCAAAAGCAAAAGTAGATGCATTGAATGATTCCGTAGCGGAGAAAGCTAGTCTGCTGGCTGACGTCCAAGCTGCCCAAGACTTGTTGGATTCGCAAGCACTGCAAGCAGCAAAACAAGCAGTTGAGGCGTTGTTCGTTGACTACAGTACGAAAGCAGCGCTTGCAGCAAACGTGGATCAAACAGCAATCAATGCGGCAAAAGCAAAAGTAGATGCATTGAATGATTCCGTAACGGAGAAAGCTAGTCTGCTGGCTGATATCCAAACTGCCCAAGACCTGCTCGATGCACAAGTAGCTCTCGAAGCTGCTCAACAAGCAGTAGCGGCGCTGTTCGCTGACTACAGCACGAAAGCAGCGCTTGCAGCAAACGTGGATCAAGCAGCAATCAATGCGGCAAAAGCAAAAGTAGATGCATTGAATGATTCCGTAACGGAGAAAGCTGGTCTGTTGGCTGATATCCAAGCTGCCCAAGACCTGCTCGATGCACAAGTAGCTCTAGAAGCTGCTCGACAAGCAGTAGCGGCTCTGTTCACGGATGAAACTAAAACAGCATTGGCCCAAGGCGTAACCGAAACTGAAATCGCAGCAGCAGAAGCGAAAGTGAACGCACTGCCAGATGGACAAGACAAAGACGCATTGGTACAAGACATCGCGACTGCTCGTGAACTGCTGGCAGCAGCAAACAATGTACCAACAGTAGAAGCTCCGATCGCGGATCAGAACGCGACGGTTGGTGGCGGTGACGTAACCGTAGATGCGAGCGGCGTATTCGCTGATGCGGACGGCGACACCCTGACACTGAGCGTTACATCGGATGACGAAAACGTAGCAACCGTAGCTGTGAATGGAACCGAGATTGTAATTTCTCCTGTATCAGCAGGTACAGCAACCATCACGGTAACAGCCGATGACGGTAAAGGCGGCACTGTGCAAGATGCCTTTACAGTAACTGTCGCACCAGCAGCTCAACAACCAGCCGCACCGAACGTAACGGCAGATGACGAGAACAACGTACTGGTTGGAGCAGATGCAACCATGGAATACTCCACTGATGGTGGACAAACCTGGGTAGCATACGACGAGCAAAACGTACCGACCTTCG
>NZ_JAALGD010000007.1:87724-193680 GCF_011059135.1 Brevibacillus sp. SYP-B805
CACCAGCCGGAGAAGTGACGACTGTAGACTTTACAGCAAATGCCCCAGCCGCACCGAACGTAACGGCAGATGACGAGAACAACGTACTGGTTGGAGCAGATGCAACCATGGAATACTCCACTGATGGTGGACAAACCTGGGTAGCATACGACGAGCAAAACGTACCGACCTTCGAAGGCAACGTAACAGTACAAGTTCGGGTAGCAGCTACACAAGACACACCAGCCGGAGAAGTGACGACTGTAGACTTTACAGCAAATGCCCCAGCCGCACCGAACGTAACGGCAGATGACGAGAACAACGTACTGGTTGGAGCAGATGCAACCATGGAATACTCCACTGATGGTGGGCAAACCTGGGTAGCATACGACGAGCAAAACGTACCGACCTTCGAAGGCAACGTAACAGTACAAGTTCGGGTAGCAGCTACACAAGACACACCAGCCGGAGAAGTGACGGCTGTAGACTTTACAGGGTAGAGGATGCAGAATTAGTGGATAGGATAATAGTGGTGCCTGCTACCTCCCGAAAAATGCCGAAAGGGTCTATCGCAGAAATGCGGTAGGCCCTTTTTTCATGTAGAGGGGGCAGCCTAACGGACAATGCCTGCTGCCCACTCCATGTGTTGTCATGGTTTTCCTCCACGGAAGAAGCCCCTGAAATCTGGTTGGATCGGCATAAATAGCTTCCAATTTGGAAAGATTTGATGTTTCCCTATGAATTGACGCTTCTCCCGCGCCGTGCCATAATGACGTAGCAGATTGCTTCAAGGTCATAACATCGGGAAGAATGCATCATGAAGCGAAGTGTCATTGTTGCCGGATTAACCCTGATTCAACTGATGCTGGTTGCCGGGCTTGCCATGCTTGTGCCCATGGGCGTTGTATGGCTGGTTTTGGCTGTTGTTGCGTTGTTGTACGTTCTTTTCCTGCGCTTGTCCCCGCTGCGCTCCTTCGCCTTGCTGGTCGTCCTCATCCTGATCCACGCCTTTGGTGCCGTCATAGAAGGATGGAAAGTCGGCTGGGATGTCGTGACGCAGTTGCAGTCCATCGTTCTTCAGCTCGTGGTGCTGGGGATCGCGGCTGCGTCATGGGCGCAGGCAACGGAGCTGCGCCGGTGGGCTCATTCCTATGAGGAAGCTGTGCGGCAGGCTGCCGCCCTTCGCAAAACGGACGAGGCGGTGTCCGTGCTGAGTGCGAACGAATTCAAGGAACGCCTGAAAGCGATCGTGGTCGCGCTGCGCAGGCGAAACGAACCGGGCATGGTCCTGTTTGTTTCCGTTCCTTCCCGCGTGGTCGGGTTTGGCGGACGCCGCTACACACCGGAAGCTGTGCTGCAGGTGGTCGGAGAGACGGCGCTGGCGGCGGTGCGCGACCAGTTTGACATCGTGGGGCGCATTTCGCCCTCCACCATCGCGATCGTCTTGCAGCGCTGTGACCGGGGAGGGGCGCAGCGGGCGCTTCAGCGCTTTCACTGGCTGCTGCTTCAGCAGCGCAGACTCCGGGCGGACGTGGTCATGTCGTGGGTGCGTATCGAGGAACTGCCCGTATACCAGGGCTGGTCTCAGGTGGAAGCGCTGCTGGAAGCATTCGGGGCAGATGGGGCCGTCTCCGTGCGGCGGGAAGGAGGCTGACCCGTGTCGGTTGTCCTGCTCGTGATTGCGGCATTGTTTTGGCTCTTGCTGCTGTATTATTCGGTGCTGTGTGTCGCCGGACTCGTCTTCCGATCCAGAACGGCTCCTTCTCCTCCGCTTGGAGAATACCCAGGTGTCGCCATCCTGATCCCGGCCTACAATGAGGAAAAAGTATTGGCCCAGACGCTGGATGCCATGGCGAGGCTGCGGTATGACGGTCCGCTGACCGTGTATGTGCTGAACGACAATTCCTCTGATGCAACCGGCGACATCGCCGACTATTACGCTTCGATGTTTTCCCACTTCCGGCATGTCAAAGTTCCCCCGGGAACGCCGAAGGGGAAAGGCCGGGTGCTGAACTACGGACTGACGCTGGTGCGAGAGAAATACGTCGCCGTTTATGACGCCGACAACCAGCCGGAGCCGGATGCTTTGCGCCTGCTGGTCGAGGCAGCCGTTCAGACGCCGGGGGCGGTTGGTGCCGTCGGCTACGTGAAAACCCTCAACGCCGAGAACAATTGGCTGACGCGCATGATCGCCCTGGAGTTTACCGTCTTCCAACTGTTGATGCAGTGCGGGCGCTGGCATTTGTTCGGGCTGGGCACGCTGACCGGGACCAATCTCGTGGTGGAGCGCGAGGCGCTGGTCTCCGCAGGCGGCTGGGATTCTTCCGCTCTGGCCGAGGATGCCGACCTTACCATCTCGCTGGCGGCCGTAGGTGGGAGGCTGCCGATTGTTCCGCAGTCGCGCTCGTGGGAGCAGGAGCCCCAAACATTTGCGGTTTGGCTTAGGCAGCGGACGAGATGGATGCAGGGAAATCTGCAGCTGATCGGCAAAATGTTCGAAACGCCGTCGTGGCGCGAACGGCATGTTTTTTTGCATGCGGTTCATATACTGTCCATCTACATCGTGTTTGCGGCGGTTCTGTTGATTTCCGACGTCTGGTTCCTGTTGGGCGTGCTGGGGATTACCGACACATCGTACGCGGCCCCTCTGCTCCTGCTGTGGTTCGAGTCGTGGCTGATCTATGTGATCCAGCTGCTGAGTGCGGAAGTGGCGGACGGCATGGCAAGTCCCGTCAATCTTGTCGTTTCGTTTGTCATGTACTTCACCTATTCGCAGCTGTGGATGTTCCTGCTGGTGCGCGCCGCTTACCTGGAGTACAAGCGTCGGCAGCGGAAAGATGAACCGGTGTGGGACAAGACCGTCCGGTTCTAGCGGTGGATCGTCCAGGCGATCCTTTTTGCACATACTGTGTTCATTCACCCTTGGTTCGCTGACCAATTACCATAATTTATGCATGAATGCATGCTCCGCCTTTTCCGATGAACAGAATAAGGAGGGTATTCCTCTACGTATTGTTCTTGGGGTATTGCATTGAGGCAGTCAATCTGTGCAGAAGACTGCCTCCTTTTTTCATGTCATCCCCAATCGAGGATAAGCTTTCCTCGCTTCCCAACAACAAACTAAGGCAAGCTCCGGCGATCGAACATATAATGAACTCATTCACGTACTACCTCTCCGATCACATTTTGCTGGTCGGAGCTTTTTTTATGCTTGAACTCGTTTCCCCCGATTTCGCGGGGAGAAAATGGCATGTTCCGGGGCATGATGAGAGCAGGAGGGATCGACATGTGCGGACGATTTTCACTATTTGCTAATCCACTCATGTTTATGAGTGAGTTTGAGATTGACAACCTCCCATTCGACTGGCATCCGCGCTACAACATTGCGCCGGGGCAGATGATTCCGGCCATCATTGCAGACGGCGGCAGGCGGCGGGTTGGTCAGCTCCGGTGGGGGCTGGTACCGTCATGGGCGAAAGAGGAGAAGATCGGGTATTCGATGATCAACGCCCGCGCCGAAACACTGGCGGCGAAACCGGCATTCCGGCAGCTCTTCCGGCGCAAGCGCTGCATCATCCCTGCAGACGGCTTTTACGAGTGGAAGCGGACGGAGAAGGGGAAACAGCCGATGCGTATCACGATGAAGGACGGCAGCCTGTTTGCCTTTGCCGGCCTGTATGACACCTGGATGCGGCCGGACGGCGAGAAGCTTTCCACCTGCACCATCATCACCACGCAACCAAACGAATTGGTGGCGGACATCCATGACCGCATGCCGGTGATTCTGCGACCGGAGGACATGGACATCTGGCTCGACCGGGAGAAGTTTGATGCCGACATGCTGCATTCGCTGCTGGTTCCGTATAACGCTGCAAAGATGAAGGCATACCCGGTGTCATCGATCGTGGGAAGCCCGAAAAACGATGTTCCCGCGTGTATTCGGGAGGTTGCCGGACAGTAGAGATACGGCATGCCTTTTGCAAGATTTCCCACAATGCTATTGACAGGCTGCCCGCTCATACGACCGCCCTGGGAAAAACGCTGCTTGCCTATCGACCGGAAGAGAAACGGAAGGAACGCTTGCTTTTCTCTGACCTGCGTACGTATACTAGGGACGAAAATGATTGATCAACGAGTTGTTGAAGGAACTGGATGCGATTCAGATACAGGGATATGCAATTACCAGCGGAGAGTTGGGGACGCAGTGTGCGCCCGGCGGCAGCACCGATCTTTGCCAGATCAGTGGTCCCGGGATTACGGTGATCACGCTGACCGGAAAAAGGAGGGGAAAAGATGACGCTTCGGACGGAATGGAAACAATTTGAAAGCGGAGGAACGACTTACCGCTTGTACGCGGCACGGCTGGAACGGGCCAAAACGCCGCTGCCCGTGGTGATGGTAATCCAGGAAATCTGGGGGACAGACGCGCACATTCTGGATGTTGCCGAACGTTTTGCGAAGGCAGGCTATCTGGCGGTGGCGCCTGACTTGTACGCGGTCAACGGGGAACGTCCGGACAGCTTGAAGGAGGAGCGGATCGAACAGATCAAGGCCTTCCTTAATACGCTTCCGCCTTCTTCCTGGCATGACGCGGCTGCTCGTGAAGCCGCTTTGGAAAAGCAGCCGGCACAGGTGCGGGACCAGATTCGCGAGACGTTTGCCGAACTGTTTGGCGGTCTGACCCGTTTGCCGGAAAAACTGGAGATCCTGAAAGCAGTCATGCGGTTTCTCTCGGAAGATGAAGAGAGCCGCGGCCAGAAGATCGCCTCGGTTGGCTACTGCATGGGCGGGGCGTTGTCCGTCATGCTGGCATCCGCTGAACCGCGCTTGGCGGGCGCCGTCGTCTATTACGGCAATCTGCCGGCCAAAGAGCAGGTGGCTGCCATCCAGTGCCCGGTGGCCGGATTTTTCGGAGGATTGGATGAGCGGATCACGTCCCAGGTAGCGGGCTTCGCAGCAGCGATGGAGGCGGCGGGAAAAACCTTTACGTCCCACATCTACGAGGGAGCCCACCATGCCTTTTTCAATGATACACGCCCCGCTTACCATGTGGAGGCATCCCGGGATGCTTGGCAGAAAACGCTCTCCTTTTTTCATGAGGTATTGCGATAAAAAAGCAGAAAACCGCATTTTCACCAATACAGATGCATATGTATGCGGCAAAGAGAGGCACGGAGGAGAGAGCGCCTCTCTTTGTTTTTTCCGCGCAATCTGCTGACCGTTTGAATCCGCTTACGCCATACCGGGCACCTGTCCGCAGGCAGAGGCTGTGCCTGCACCGGGCGCAGCCGTTCTTCATTTGCCAGCGAAAAGTTTTTGAAAACATTCTCTCTTATGCTATAGTGAAGGTCAGGCAGCATATATCTCAGAGAGAAACAGGGAGCGAGACACGATGTTATCCTTTTTAAAGAGCTTGTTGGGGAAACAGCCGAACCCGGAAGAAATAAAAGAGCAGATCAAGGAGGAATCGGTTCTTCCCGCAGCCGAGGCGCCCCTTGGGGACGGCGGGAAAGACGCACCGGCAAACGATCCTGCCCAAAGAGTGACCCCGCTTTCCCTGCATGAATCATGGGAACAGCGGCTTTCGCAGCAGGAAAAATACACGCTCTCCTTCATGGCGAACGAACTTCCGCCGATGGCAGAAGGAAGCGTCTCTTTGGCAGGAATCGGTCTTGTTCCCCATGAAGAGGGGATTTTGGTCACGGCGTTCATCCGCAATGGCCTTCCCCGGCCGATCCGGCTGCAGAAGATGCCGCTGGTTGTCTTGGTGAAGCAGGGCGAACTGTTTGCGAGACAAGTCTTTGATCTGTCGGAGGCAGGAGAGATTCCGCCGTTTCATGCCCGGCCGTGGGAATTCGTCTTTACCCGTGAACACTTCCTGCAGGTGAACCTCCTCTTGACCAACTGGAAGCTGGCTTTCGAGATCGCGGAGAAGAAGATGATTCTCCCGCAGCAGTTGGAGCTGGAGGAATCGTGGATCAAAACCTTGACCGATGAGCAGAAACACCAACTTATCGAGCTGGCCAAGCGCCTGCCGCCGATCCAGCATGGTGAGGTCAACGTGCAGAGCGTTCAGCTTCATAAGGACGATGCGGGCAGCCTGCGGGCGCTGCTTTTGATCCGCAACGGCTCCGATAAGGCGCTGTCGTTTGAGAAACTGCCGCTTGCCCTGGTGGATGCGACCGGAGAGACAGCGGCTCAGGGATTGTTTGAGTTGGGTGGCTTGACCGTGAATCCGGGAACCAGCAAGCCGTGGCTCTTCATTTATCCGCCGGAAAGCATCGTCAAGCAGGATGCCGATTTCTCGCGCTGGAGCGTTCGTGTCCCGCAAGCATGATGCCGGCGATTTGACCGCGCCGTTTCCGTAACGGTATTATGATTAGTAGGCATTTTTTCGAGCCGGAATGGTGAGGGGGATCTTATGTTTTCCTTTTTAAAGAACTGGTTGGGCAAGGATCGTGAAGAAATTCAGAAAGACTTGCAGGAAGAATCGACGGTAGAAGCCGCACAAATCGCGGAAGGAGCCGACCCGCAAGCGGAAACGGCTCCGACGGAAAGAAAAAAGGTAAAAACCGAATTGTCGCTTCATCCGGTCTGGGAGCATCACCTTGATGCGGAGAAGAAATACACCCTGCGCTTCCTGCAGGCCGAACTGCCGGAAATGATCGACGGCACCGTGGGCGTGGCCGGATTTAGCCTGATTCCCGGCGAAAAGGGGATGACGGTCGCGATGTTTTTCCGCAATGGTTCCCCACGGCCGGTTCGGATCAAGCACCTCACGCTGGCCCTTTTGTTCGATGACAAGACATTTGCGCGCCATCGCTTCGATCTTTCCGACCTGGATGCCATTCCGCCATATACCAGCCGCCCGTGGGAAGTGGTATTCCCGCCCGAAAGCTATCTGCATGACCATTTCATGTTCAAGAGCTGGAAAGTGGCCATGAGCACGGGGCCGCGGGTATGGCCGAAGCATCTTGACCTGGATCCGGAGATGGAAGCCCGCATGACCGAACGCCAGAAGGAACGTCTGGAGCAAATCGTCAATACGCTGCCGCCGATGCGCCCGAATGAAGTGACAATCACCGGCTTTGACATCGGCAGGACGAAGGACGGCAACCTGGTCGTGGGCATGCTGTTCCGCAACGCGCATGACGACTACTATCAGCCGCAGAAGCTGAAAGTAAAGATCTTCGATGCTGCCGGCGACGAAGTCGTTGCCGGGACAGTTGACACCGGCAAGGTGCGTGTTCTGCCGGGCACCAGCCGCCCGTGGCTGGTTGTGTTCCCCGCCAGCATGGTGAAGAAGCCGGATGCCGATCTGCGCAAGTGGATGCTGGAAGTGGAAGAATAGAGAGAGCGGATTGCCCCTGACGTCACAGGATCGGCAACAGAGGAGGTTGTTTGCATGAGTTGGTTGTTGGAAAACTGGTTTGGTACGAAAGAAAGCCTGGAGCAGGTGCGTGAGGATATTCGCGAGCATTTGCAGCGGGAATGGTATCTGGGGGTTTCCGGCCTTGATCAGCCGGAACTGTCGGCCAATCGGGTGGATTCCCGCGAAATGTCATTGATACTGGTTGGGCCTTGGGAGAACAGGCTGGAAGAAGTGGAAGAGGAGCTTATCCAATTTATCCATGATGAACTGCCGCCGGTTGTCCGTGATGAAGTGGGAATTTTCCCGTTCTTTGCGAATGTGGTGCGGGAAGGGTATCTGGTGCTGGCGTTCCTGCGCAACGCCACAAAGCGTGACATCCTGATCCAGAAGCTTCCGCTTGCCCTTGTCACACCGGACGGCGAAGTGGTTGCCCGGAAATCGTTTGATCTGATGTCGCTCGGCGCGGTGGGCAAATTCGCCAGCCGCCCATGTGAGTTCTTGTTCCGCTGGGAAGAATTCAGCCGCGTTCCCGAGCAGGAGGTGCCGCTCACGCTGGTGTATGAGGGACGTCCGAAAAAAAGGGCTTTGCCGCCGAGCGCCTATGCGGAGACCAATGGGCTGAGTGCGGAGGAAGTGGCCAAGTACATGCAGGTGGCTGAAGACAAGATCAAAGCGGTGCCCGGCGAAGTGGATCTGCAGGTGATTGATATTGCGGAGGCGGAAGAAGGTGGCCTGAAAGTAATTGTGCTCTTCCGCAACGGCTTGGAAAAGCGCCTGGAGTTTACCGAGGTGCCCATCCTGATCCAGGATCAAAAGGGGCGCGAGGTGGCGCGGGTACATTATGAGCTGCAAAATCTGCATGTCGATGCAGGCAGCAGCCGCATGTGGACCTTCCATGTGCCGAAGGATTCACTGAAAGCGCAGGATATCAATCCGGCTGAATGCACGGCCTATATCCCGGACCCGAAGCCGCGCAAGGAGCCCCAAGGAGCCAAAGGGCTGGTGCAGTAATCTTTATGTACAAAAAATCCTCGTGATCGTTCATGTCGCGAGGATTTTTTCTTGCCATTCTTTAAAGCGATAAAGCGAGGGTGGAAAGGTTGGGGGCCCCCGCCGACACAGCATGTTCAGGGGTCCCAAAAAGTACTCGGATTAAGCTTCGAAGGGCTACGTCACTTTTTGGGGTTGAGCATAGCTTAAGTCGGCTGGGTACAATGTAACGTTTTCTCCCCTTTCGTCGTCCAATATATTTGAGGGTTGTCATCGTTTTGGACAGCCGCCGGCAAGGAGGGAAACTGTGAAGCTGTCAACATGGAGAGGGGGATTATCACTTGCCCGCTGACTCAAATATGCTAGACTAAGAAAGGATGGTACGGTGGTGGGAGGAGGATGGTAGCATGCGTTTTGGACAGAAATGGCTCCTTTTTTTCATCGCGCTGGCACTGGTATTTCCATGTGGCATCGCGGGAGCTGCCGCTGCATCTCCCAAGCCTGAAGAGGGATTGTACTTCGGCGGGAGCGCTCCCGTTTACTTTGCGATCGATGATATCTTACAACACAAGGACGCACTGATCATCTTTTTGGACATGACCGATTTTACCCATATTTACTATGTGGTGGGAAATGAAATGGCCAGTCTTGATGAAATCATGCGGGACCGCCCGCTTTATCCCTATGACCCCTCCAAGCTGGAACCGGTCTATACCCGCATTGCGGACGGCAGCAAGATGTACATAGACCGAAACGGAGAGAGTCCGGATTCCGACGCTCCGGATATTGCCTATATCCGATAGATCAACCACTACCCGGTTTCCCTTTCTGGCTTGATGATCAGGCCGAAGAGAAGGGGGGAAGGAAACGATATGAACGCTCGCAGATTGATACGTGGACTGCTTGTCGTTGCGATCTTGTGCCCGCTGGTCCCGGGCGCTGTCCAAGAGACGCAGGCAGCCGCCATCACCAACGATCGCTATATCAATAACCAGACGCATCTCAAACAGATCAAGGCGGACAAAGCATGGGCGACCGTGACGGGCAATACGGCCATTACCATTGCCCAGCTCGACTCCGGTGTGGATACCGATCACCCCGATCTGAAGGGAAATTTGCTCCCCGGCATCAACCTGGTAAATCCGGGCAGGCCCGCCGAAGACGATAATGGTCATGGCACGAGTACGGCCGGGATTCTGGCGGCAAGAGGGAACAATGGAATCGGGGTTTCGGGCGTGCTGTGGAATGCCAGGATCCTGCCGATCAAAGTGCTTGACAGCAGAGGAGAGCAAAACAATGTCGATGTCATCGCCTCCGGCATCAATACGGCGATCAATCGGGGCGCCAAGATTGTGGTCATGTCGGTTTCCAGTATTACCACTTCCCGTGCCTTGGAAGAGGCGGTCAAACGTGCGGAAGCCAAAGGCGTGATCCTGGTGGCTGCTACCGGCAACGAAGGCAGCCGGGTTGACTATCCAGCGGCTTATCCCACGGTGATTGCCGTCGGGGCCGTTGACTCCAACAATGAGCCATGGTATCGCTCCAATTATGGACCGGAGATCAAAATCATGGCGCCCGGCAAAAGCATTTATACCACCAAAATGGGCGGTTCCTACGGGGCGATAACCGGTACATCGGCGGCAGCGCCGCAGGTGGCGGCGGCCTGTGCCCTGATATTGGCGAAATATCCGAAAATGACGCCGCTTGAGGTGCGGCAGCTTCTTTACCAGACAGCCCGCGACCTGAATGTGCCCGGCTGGGATCGGCGGACAGGATACGGCCTTTTGGATATCAACAAAGCGCTCCATACGACGCCCAAAACTGATTTTCTCGAGCCTAACAGCAGCCAGTCCTCTGCAAAAGCGTTCCCGATCGAGGGACAGCTGCGCGCCGATTTGAATCAGAATGACCGGATCGACTGGTACTACATGGATATTCCCTATGACGGCAAAGTAACGTTCAATGCGAACGTCACCACCCGCTCCATCGTGGCTATTGCGGCCACCTTTTACGTGGCAAACGAGCAGCCCCATACCTACTACATCGGAAATGGGGATACGCTAACCATTCCGGCGAAAGAGGGGCGGATGTATCTGAAGCTGGAGCGCAGCGGCGGCATCGGTTCCTTCAACTATGTGCTCACCAGCCATTTCAACATTAACCCCGACCGGTACGAGCGGAACAACGACATGGCGACCGCCCGCCCGCTGGTGGGAAACCAGATTGCCCTTGTCGGCAATTTCCATGAACCGAACGACAAGGATTGGTTCTCCTATTACGTACGGGAGTATGGTCTTCTGAATATTACGGTTACCACCGATACCAACCGGCTGGACACGGTGCTCTATATCGGGAAGCAGGGGCAAGGCTGGGATCTTCCTTATGACAACAGCACGCGGGACGACCAGACCGAGCGGGTGACCAAAGAGGTATCCCCCGGCAAGTACTATATCCGCCTGTCCGAGTATTACAATTCCCAGGTAAACGGGGAGTACTTTCTTAATCTGAAGTATACGCCGGAACGCAAGGATACCAATGAGCCGAACGATTCCTACCGCCAGGCTTCCCCTCTGGCCAACGGCGTGCTGATGACAGGCACACTGCCGACCGTCTATGACTATGACTGGTTTCGTTTCGATGTCGACGCGGATTCCTACGTCAGCATCCGGGCGCCTTACATCCCGGTCAGCTCGGGCGTGCGATTGGCGCTGTACGGCTCGAATACCTTCAATTATGCGCTCGCATCGGAGAACATGGT
Source organism: Brevibacillus sp. SYP-B805 (assembly GCF_011059135.1). Classification (GTDB taxonomy): domain Bacteria; phylum Bacillota; class Bacilli; order Brevibacillales; family Brevibacillaceae; genus Brevibacillus_F. The sequence goes on from NZ_JAALGD010000007.1 coordinate 98,824, forward strand.
TGCAGAATTGTCCGACAGAGGCAAGACGATTACCGGCCTGCGCCTTCGACCGGGGCGATATTATGTACGGCTGAACAGCACCGTCCCGATCAGGTATGACACCTACCGATTGACGCTGACCAAAGAAAGGCTCATCGAAGGATATCGGGATATTGCCACACATTGGGCCCGCAGCGAGATCGCCAGACTGACCCGCAAAGGTGTGGTGAAAGGGTTTAATGACGCCACCTTCCGTCCGAATCAGGCGGTCACCCGTGCCGAGTTTGCGGTGATGCTGCTGAAAGCGATGAGGGCGAGCGGCGCCTATGTCAGTCCCTATACCGGCAGCAATCCGTTCCGTGACATCTCGAAAAAACACTGGGCCTACGACGATTTGATGAAGGCGTATCGCCTCGGCATCATTCGCGGATATCCGAACAATACGATCAAGCCCAACCAGCCGTTGACCCGCGCGGAAATGGCGGTCATGGTGGCCCGTGCCCAAAATGCCCTGTTATACAAGCACAGCTATTCGTCCTACCGGGATGTTTCCAACAACTATTGGGCTTCCCCGGCGATTGAAGCCCTGACATCCCGCGGATGGATCCAGGGCTACGACGGAGGCGTGTTTAAGCCGTTGGCATATGCCCGCCGCGCAGAAATGGTGGTTCTTCTCACCAGGATATACAAGCTGTAGGACAAGAAGGAGGAATGACGCGCGATGAACAAGATGCTCAAAGGAGGAATCGCCGCGCTGCTGCTCGGCATGGCTGTCATGGCTACGCAGGCCTGGGCAGCGGGAGGATCGGGGGTTCCCGGCTCAGCAGACGATCCGGTGGTTACCAAAAGCTATGTGGACCAACAAATCCAGCAGGCGCTGGCGACAGCGGGGGGAAGCAGCCTGAAGGTGGTGGAACTCACCCCCGGCCACACGCTGTATGGCATGGAAGGGACAGAGTTTATCGTCCGGACGGGAAGCGTCATCGCCGTTGCCGGGGTGCATGGAGACGGGTTGACCGATATTACGGCCGGCGTCGATCTGCGCGGGGGAGCGCCGGTTGCGCCCAACCATCTGCTCCTGATCGCCCGTTCCGACTCGCGGGGACTGCGATTGGCGCCCAATTACAAAGGAACCGCCTATATAATGGTTCGCGGAAAATATGAATTGAAATAATAATAAGCGTTGACACCCGCAGCAAAAAAGATTATTCTATAATCCGTAATGGATACTCTTATCCAGAGCAGGCGGAGGGACTGGCCCGATGAAGCCCGGCAACCGACCCGTTCGGTGCTAACCAGCAGAACAGTTTGTTCTGGCCGATAAGAGGTTAGGGAACGCATAGAAAAAGCACCTTTTCCTCACCAATGGAAAAGGTTTTTTTTTGAACGTCAAATAGAAACCTGCTTCGGCTACCACACTATTCGTATTGAAGATAAAAGGAGGTAGACTCATGGCACTGCAAAAAGGCCGCCGACTCTTCACTTCAGAATCCGTTACCGAAGGACATCCCGACAAGATCTGCGACCAGATTTCCGATGCTGTTCTGGACGCGATCCTGGCCAAGGATCCGAATGCACGGGTTGCCTGCGAAACATCCGTGACCACCGGTCTTGTACTGGTAGCAGGCGAGATTACCACCAGCACATATGTGGACATCCAGCGGCTGGTTCGCGACACCATTCGGGAAATCGGGTACGACCGGGCGAAATTCGGCTTCGATGCCGATACCTGCGGGGTGATCACCGCGATTGGGGAACAGTCTGCTGACATCGCCCTCGGGGTAGACAAGGCGTTGGAAGCCAAAGAAGGCAAAATGACCGATGAGGAGATTGAAGCGATCGGTGCCGGTGACCAAGGCTTGATGTTTGGCTTCGCCTGCAACGAGACGCCGGAGCTGATGCCGCTCCCGATCAGCATGGCGCACAAACTCGCGCGCCGCTTGGCTGAAGTGCGCAAAAACGGCACGCTCGACTACCTGCGTCCTGACGGCAAGACACAGGTAACCGTGGAGTACGAGGGTGACAAGCCGGTTCGGATCGATACCATCGTCATCTCCACCCAGCATGCGCCGGAAGTGACGCTTGACCAAATCAAGGCCGATTTGACCGAACACGTGATCAAGCCGGTGGTTCCGGCTCATTTCCTGGACGACCAAACCAAGTACTTCATCAACCCGACCGGCCGTTTCGTGATTGGCGGACCGCAGGGTGACGCCGGTTTGACCGGTCGGAAAATCATCGTGGACACCTACGGCGGGTACGCCCGCCACGGCGGCGGCGCCTTCTCCGGCAAGGATCCGACGAAAGTGGACCGTTCCGGTGCATACGCAGCCCGCTACGTCGCGAAAAATATCGTGGCTGCCGGACTGGCAGACAAGTGTGAAGTCCAGGTTGCGTACGCGATCGGTGTGGCCCAGCCGGTTTCCATCAGCGTGGATACATTCGGCACGGGCACCATTTCCGAAGAGCATCTGGTCACCCTGATCCGCAAGCATTTCGACCTTCGTCCGGCCGGCATCATCAAACAGCTTGACCTGCGCCGTCCGATTTACAAACAAACCGCGGCATATGGCCACTTTGGCCGCAATGACCTGAATGTGCCGTGGGAGCGTACGGATAAAGCGGAGGTTTTGAAACGGGACGCAGCGGAACTGACAAAATAAACCGATTGCCACATAGACGTGACAGTGCATGCTGTCACGTCTTTTTCGTTCTCTTTGCCTCTTTCCTGCACTAACAGAATTGCCAATTATTTTCATCATCATCTATAATTGATTGGTAAATTGGTGACATTTGCAAGAAATAACGAAACTTTTCCATTCCGGCTTGGGAGGAACCCGGCAGGCTACAGCGTTATATCGATTTACATTAGAAACGAACGATCCAACAAGAGAAAATTGATGGCGTGATGTATGGGAGTGGATGGAGAATGGCTGTTGACATCAAGGTTTACAAGCCCGAACGTTGTCCTGAATGCGGCTGTACCCGCCTGCACAAGGCTGAGAAGAGGGCGCAGCTGATACGCATCATTGAGAACGGAGAGTGGAACACCGTTGTCGTGACCAGACGCAGGTATCGTTGCAGTTCGTGCGACAAAAAGATATCGGACAGGCTGGATGAAGAGATCGCAAGAAGAAGTTTAATGGCCGCCAGAATGAAGCGTTCCGCCGGCAGCATGGAGAATACAATCGGAAACCTGCTTCGGAAGCTGAGGGTGGAAAAGAATTTGACGCAGCAGGATGTCGCAGCGGAGTTGAACATTTGCCGCGTCACCTATCGGGAGATTGAAAAGGGAAATCGACGGTTAACGGCCTCCTTGCGAAAGAAAATACTGGCGCTGTTTCACCTGTCGGAAGAAGAATGGCGAATCATCGCGACGGCGCGCGCTTCGAAAAGGAATACATAATCGGTTCAGACCCACCTGCGATCCTGGGAATCCGGGTGGGTATTTTGTTTGGCGAAATCCACCTGCGCTGGCATGACATGTATAAAGGAATCTCCTCACTTGTGTCGAAACAGTTGTTTGAAAGAAATCCCCCCATCTCCCGGGGCAACAACAGGCGCCGGTCGCCGCTGACGGAGGACGCTGCGTGCATAGAAGGATATCCTTTCTCACTACTTTTTTCCTAACCTTGGTGCTTGTCATCGGAGGGGGATTCCTGATATCCGTGGAAAATCAGGAAAATAATCGGCAGAGTCTGCAACAATTTACCCAAGGTACCACGTCTATGGAAACAAGGAGCCCCCGCATGACCCTGACGAGCAGCGCCGAAAAAGAGAATCTGCCCGTCACCAAACAATTCTGGTACCGTGACCAGGTGGTCGTTCTGACCTACCATCACATAACGGATAAACCCGGCCAACGGTTTGTGGTGAGTCCGAAACAGTTTGCGGAGCATATGGCTTTTCTCTACCAGCATGATTTTCATCCCATCTCGCTGGAAGAGTTTTTGCGGTTTGTCGACACCGGCGTGCTGACCAAGGAGAACGCCGTGTTGATCACCTTTGACGACGGTTATGAGAGTTATTATCAGGAAGCGTTTCCGATCTTGAAACAGTATGGGTTTCCCTCGGTCTCCTTTGTCATTGCGGGACGCCTCCGAGATACGGTGGACAGGAAGCGGGAGAATATGACGCCGCCGCTCACCTACTCGGAGATTGAAGAAATGACAGCATCCGGTTTGGTCGATGTGGCCTCCCATACCTACAGCCTCCATGAGCAGAAAGTCGTCAACGAGTGGGGGGAGGTTCGGCCGGAGACGGCGCCGGTCTACCTCGAAGATTTGCAGCGATTGGAGGAGGAGCAGGAATATCGGGATCGACTGTATGTGGATTTCCGGATGTCGCGCTCGGCGCTGTCAGACCTGGTTCATAAACCGGTCGACGCAATTTCGTTTCCGTTTGGTTATGCCAACGATATCGTGGTGGAAACGGCCAAACAGGCAGGCTACCGGTATGCATTCAGCACAAGGGCGGCGGTTGTGAAGGCGGGCGTAGATCCATACCGGATTCCGCGTTTTGACGTGGGGCTGCCGGAAGTGGACACGTCCAAGCTGCAGGAATTGTTCACCGGGTTGAAAACAAATTGAGGAGAGCTGTCATGTACAAGCAAATCGATGTGAGCCTGTTGGATGCTGTACTGAAAAAGACCATTCATACGGTTGAGATGAGCAAACAGCAAATCTTCGATATATCGGAAACAGCCCGGCGTGAGAGCAATTCCATGAAAGCGGAGATCGTGGAGCTGCGCCGTCAGATCGCAGAAGTGATCGAGAAAGTAGACATGCTTGAACTGCAATACCGTAAAGCGCGCAATCGCCTTGTTCATGTCAGCCGTAATTTTCACGCGCACACCGAGGACGATATCCGGCAGGCTTATGAGGAAGCCAATGTCCTCCAGGTGGAATTGTCCATCAACCGCGAGCGGGAGCGCAACCTGCGGCGCAGGCGCGACGAGCTGGAAATGCGGCTTCGGCAGATCGAAGAGACCATCAACAAAGCCGAGAGTTTAATGACGCAGATCGGAGTGGTGCTCGGGTACCTGAAGGGGGACTTGAGCAAGGTGGGGGAAGCGCTGGAGACGGCCAAACAGCACCAGTTGATGGGAATTCGGATCATCCAGGCCCAGGAAGAGGAACGGAAGCGGGTCGCCCGTGAGATTCACGACGGCCCTGCCCAATCCATGGCGAACGTCGTGCTGCGCACCGAGATTGTAGAAAAAATGTTGAAAAATGAACGGATCCTGGAAGCCCAAATGGAGCTGCACGAATTGAAAGAGATGGTGCGCTACAGCTTGGCGGATGTACGGCGCATCATCTTTGATCTGCGTCCGATGGCACTCGATGACCTCGGGCTGGTGCCGACGCTCCAGAAATATATCCAGACGTTTGAAGAGCGTACCAAGCTCACGGTTGATCTGGTGGTATTTGGAAAGGAGCAGCAATTGGACAGCTCAACCAAGGCGGCGTTGTTCCGATTGGTGCAGGAATGCCTGAACAATGTGGCGAAACATGCCAAAGCCAGGTTTGTCCAGGTCAAATTAGAGTTTCAGCAGAAAGTGCTGGTTTTGATCGTCAAAGATGACGGCGTCGGCTTCCGGATGGAAGAAAAGAAAGTAGGCGGCAATTCGTTTGGCATCATGGGGATGAAAGAGAGGACACAGCTTCTCGATGGGACGATGGAAATCAACTCTGCTCCCATGCAGGGAACCAAAGTGATGTTTCAGATTCCGCTGAAATCGGGAACATAGCGGGAAGAAGATATGACGCAGATGGAGGTATTCAATGGAGAAGCACAAGAATGAGATAAGCATTATCTTGATTGATGACCATCAATTGTTTCGCGATGGCGTGAAGCGTATTCTGGAGATGGAACCGGACTTCCGGGTGGTAGGAGAAGGATCGGACGGGGAGGATGCGGCACGCCTGGCCGAAGCTTATCAGCCCGACGTCATGTTGATGGATATCAACATGCCGAATATGAATGGGGTATCGGCCGCCGAGCATGTGATTGCCGTCAGCCCCAAAACGCGCGTGATCATCCTGTCGATTCACGATGATGAAGGCTATGTGTATCGCACGCTGCGGACGGGGGCATCCGGATACCTGCTGAAGGAGATGGGCACTACCGATCTCGTGGAAGCCGTGCGCGTGGTTGCCCGCGGTGGCGCTTACATTCATCCCAAGGTAACCGGCAAGCTGATCGAAGAGTTTCGCCGCCTGTCGGAACAGGAAGAATCCCATGACCGTTCGGAATCGTATGATGAATCCACTGCCGTCGATCCGCACCTGATCGAATCCCTGACCCGGCGGGAGCGGGAAGTTCTGCAGCTGATGGCGGAAGGCAAGAGCAACCGGGCGATCGGCGAATTTTTGTTCATCAGTGAAAAAACGGTCAAAAACCATGTGAGCAGCATTCTGCAAAAGCTGAATGTGCAGGATCGTACGCAGGCTGTTGTCATCTCCATCAAAAACGGCTGGGTGAAGCTGTAATACCGGAACCCTGACCGCCCTTCCCCGCATATTCTGTGAGGGGAGGGGATAGCCGTGATAGAGGATTTGCTGATATGGACGCTGGCGGCGTACGGTTGCGCCACTCTGTTGGCGACTTTGTTGAGCAGGTATGGCACGAATGCCGTCGCGCGCTCCGGTGAGCCGCTGATCCATTATCAACTGCTGCTTTACAATTCCGAGCAAGTCCTGGAGCGGGAAGTCCGCAGGATCTGGAACGCTTCGTTCTTTCGCGGAGAACCGGTTCAGATTTCGTTCGTCGATTTTGGGTCCACGGACGATACGCCAAGAATAAAGGCGATTTTTGAACGGAATTACCTCGATCGGCCTGAGGAGGATCAGGCGTACCAACAGATCGTTACCCTAGACCTGCGCAGGCCGGAAACATGGGAGAGCGTCAGATGAGCGCTCTTTTTTTCTTTCCACAGCCCTTTCATAGCGGCGCTTTGCGCTATTTTTTTGCATTGGCCTCTGTCTTTTCGCACACTAAGCAGTAAGAAAGCGAAAACGGGGGAAAGATGCATGCGGGAATATATCCTGTACCTCAAAGAAGAGAACAAGACCACCCAGGCATACATCACACCTTGCTTTGCGGTGGACAAGCTGTTTTGGGAGCAGCAGGATGGGCAGCGTCTGCACATCATTGGCAGGAGTCCCTCCTTGGCCATTGCCTTTATGCTGCGGGAAAAAATGAACGAGCATGCTGCGGAGGGACCCATCGATGAAGCGGCGCTTCGCCGCTTCCGGAAGCTGGCGGAATCTTGCGTACGCGAAACCAATCTCTTGTACGGTCGGGAGACGAAGGAGCCAAAAACCTGGTTTACCTTCTCGGCAGACGGGGGTTACGGGACGCCTGCTTCCAAAGAGATTGATATGATTCGTTCCCAAGCGGAGAAGCTTTCGGCGATGATCGCTGGCAGAGCTCTTCTGTGGGATGAGGTTGCACGATTGGGGGAACAGCGCGGGGAGGTGACGGTCGGCCTGGAAGAGCCCCTGCAGTGGCTGGTGCTGCAGAAACGGGCCGCCTGGCAGCCCGCCGTTTCACTCCGCTTGCGCAAAAGTTGGCTGCGGCACCGCTTGCAAGCCGCCTGCGAGCGCTGCGGAGAGCAGGCGGCCATCCTCTTCTCCTTCTGCCATCGATGCCGCCAGGGCTGTGCTTACTGCCCCACCTGCATCAACATGGGGCGCAGCAAATGCTGCACACCTTACATTTGCGTCTCCGGGGAGGTACGCTCCGGAGACAAGGTACGCCGCAGCGGGGTATTGGCGTGGAAGGGAGCGTTGACACCGCTGCAGGGGCAGGCCGCGGAGCGTGCCCGCGCCTTCGCGGCGTCTGAACGTCCGGGAGGTTCCTTTCTCTTGTGGGCTGTTTGCGGGGCGGGCAAGACGGAGCTGTTGTTTCCGGCGATCGCCCATACGCTGGAGGCCGGCAAGCAAGTGTTGATCGCAACACCGCGAAAAGACGTGGTGCTGGAGCTGGTTCCCCGTTTGCAGCAGGCTTTCCCGACCGTCCGCGTTCTTTCCGTTCATGGTGCCAGTACGGAGAAGTGGGAGGATGGGGACGTAATCGTGGCCACCACACACCAGGTGATGCGCTATTACCAGAAGTTCCCGCTGGTCGTCGTCGATGAAGCGGATGCGTTTCCGTTCCACGGGAATCGCATGCTGTACCGGGCGGTGCAACGAGCGGCAGCGCCAGGCGGCAAGCAGTTGTATCTGACCGCTACGCCGCCGCCTGTACTGCGCAAACGGCTTGCGGGGAGAACTTGCGGGGGTCCAATCCTCTCTTCTTCTACGCACGTGCTGCTGCCGCAGCGCTTCCATGGACATCCTCTCCCGGTTCCGGTGCGGATTAAGGTACCGCGTCTGTTTGACAAAATCAGACATGGTCGCCCCGTTCTCCCTCTGCTTAATCCGATCCGCGAATCCTTGCGGCGGGGGAAGCGGCTGTTTCTGTTTGTGCCGCGCATTGCGGATGTGCCGGTTGTCCACGCTTACCTGCGAAGGCAGCTTCCCGCCTGTGCGGACCGGATCGAAGGGGTGCATGCGGCAGATCCCGACCGCGAAGCGAAGGTTCTCCGGTTTCGGGAGCATCGGCTTGATCTGCTGGTGACGACAACCATCCTGGAGAGAGGGGTCACCATCCCGGACAGTGACGTGATCGTGCTGGGCGCTGACAATCCGGTGTTCGATCAAGCCTCGTTGGTGCAGATCGCCGGCAGGGTGGGACGCTCGGCAGCTTCTCCCGACGGGCTGGTGCTGTTTTTGCTGGAGAAAAAGACCCGGGCGGCGATTGCCGCGATTCGGGAAATCAAGCGCATGAACCGGCTCGCCCAATCACTCCGGAGAACAAGCGATGCGGGATAAGTGCTGCCTTTCCTGCGGCAGGAGCTGGCAGTCCAAGAGCCTCCTGCCGATCCAGCAGCAGCTTGCCCGGGCGCTTGCGGATGAAAACACCTATCCGGCTCTTTTCCGTTTGCTTGCCCGCATGCGGCTGTGCGCTGACTGTCTGGTCCGGCTTCCGCTGCTGGGTCCCCTTGTATGTCCGGGGTGCGGACGCGGCATGCCCTCCGGAGAAACATGTGCAGATTGCCGGCGTTATGCGGATGAACACCTGAAACAGAACCGCAGCCTGCTGTCCTACAATGATTGGGGGAGAAGCATGATCCGCCAGTTTAAATACCGGGGCGATGAACGGTTGGGGGACCTGTTTGCCGACCTGCTTGCGGTTGGCTACTATCGCCATTATCGGGGGATACGCTTTCAGCTGGTTACCCATGTGCCCCTGCATGAAGCGCGGATGCGTGACCGCGGCTTCGACCAAGCGGAGCGGATCGCCGTCCGTTTTTCGGAAATAACAGGCATCCCCTTTTTCCCTCTGCTGACGCGGATAAAAAATACCGATAAGTTAAGTAAGCAGGGTGGGCGGTTGGCCCGGTGGAAAAGCATGCAGGCCGCTTTTTCTCCCCGGGAACGGATGCCCGTTCCATATGGAAAAAGGCCGGAACATATCCTGCTCATCGACGATATTTACACAACCGGTTCTACCGTGCGTGCATGCGCGGCCGCCATCCACGGCATGCCGGAATTTGCACAAACCGCCATCAGCAGCTTGTCTATATTTCGATAGTGCCAGAGACACAAAATCGTGTATGATAAAAGAAAGCACATCTGGTACCAAAGGAGCTGTTATCATGAGCCTTGGGACTTTGGATAACTGCCCGCGCTGCGGCACCCTGTTCGTGCGGGGAGTGCGAGATGTATGCCCCAAATGCTATCAAGAGATAGAAAGAGAGTATGAAAAATGTTCGCAATACCTGCGCAAGCGTGAAAACCGCGGAGCCAATATCCAGCAGGTAAGCGAAGCGACAGGTGTTTCCATCAAGCAGATTACGAAGTTCATCAAGGAAGGTCGCATTTCCATCGCCAACCATCCCAACATGGGATACCCTTGTGAAGGCTGCGGCCTCCTGATTACCACGGGCCATCTGTGTGATTTGTGCGCCAAGGAATTAAACCGGGAAATCAGCCTGGATAACGAGCTGAAAGAGCGGCTGTCTGCAGAAGAACAGCGGCGCCGTGCAGAAAAAACGTATCGTGCGAGAACGGAAAAAGAAAACTAATCGTTTTTGAAAAAAATGCCGATGATAATACTGAGGATATTGTCATCGGCCTTTATTATTGGGTTTTTCGAGAGGGTGTAGAACATGCGTATCAATGAACCGAATCGCGCGGGGATGATCAACGCGTACAACAAGACGAACAAGTTGCAAGCGTCGAAGGAAGCCAAAATCAAATTGGGAAAAGACGAAGTGCAGATCTCGAGCGAGGCTCTTGAACTCTTGAAGCAGGTGGAAGACGCCGATCCCCGCGTGCGGAAAGAGAAAGTAAACGAGCTGCGGCAGCAGATCGAAAACGGAACCTACCACGTTCCGAGCGACAAAATCGCCGAGAAGTTCCTTTCCTTCTGGAAAAAGCCCTGAGGAAAGCCAGGTGATTTATCATGTCACGATTGACAGATCTGTATGAAACGCTGGATAACCTCATCCATCTGCATCAGGCGCTGTACACGCTGGCTGCGGAGAAGAAGCCGGTGTTGATCCGTGGTGATGCAGACGCCCTGACGCAAATTACCCATCAGGAACAGAAGCTGATCAAAGCGGTCCAAACTGCGGAAAACACCCGTATGGAACTGGTTCGGGAACTGATGGCGGAGAGGGGCGTCACGCTCCGGGAAGGAACGATCAGCGAGCTGATCCAATCGCTGACAAGCGCGGAAGAGAAAGTCCGCCTGGCGCGCTATCGCAATGATTTGCTGGAGATCGTAACCCGGCTCCGCGATGCCAATGATTTGAATCAGCAGCTGCTGGAGCAGTCCCTTTCCTTCGTGCAGATGAGTCTCGATCTGCTGACAGACCGGCCGGAAGAGGATTATGTCTACAAGCATCCCAAGGGGCTGACGGGCAATCCCTTCGCTGCCCGCTCGTTTATCAACCAAAAAGCGTAAAGAGGTGCTGATATGCGCTCCACATTCCATGGATTGGAAGTCGCGAAACGCGGGCTTTTTGCCCAGCAGTCCGCCCTGAATACCGTGAGCCACAACATTGCCAACGCCAACACCGAAGGATATACACGCCAGCGCGCCAACATGAAGACGACGACCGGCCTCCCGTATCCCGGCATGAACGCGGCCATTGAGCCGGGCATTCTCGGGACCGGGGTGCAGGTGACCGATCTGCAGCGCATCCGGGAAGATTTTTTGGATGTGCAGTATCGGAATGAGAACAAGAACCTTGGCTACTGGGAAGCACGCCAGGATGGGTTGGAAAAGATTGAAGTGATCCTGAATGAACCGTCGGACACAGGGCTGCAAAAAGTGATGGACCAGCTTTGGGAATCATGGCAGGATTTGTCAAAAAATCCGGAAAGCATGTCGACCCGCGCGGTGGTGCGGCAGCGTTCCATCGCCCTGGTGGAAACATTCTCGGCACTTACCACCTCGCTTGCGCAGCAGCAGGCCGATCTGGACAACGTCGTGGCAACCAAGGTGTTCGACATCAATTCGATTGCCAGACAAATCGCCGAACTGAACAATCAGATTGCCGAGCTTGTACCGCATGGCTATCAGCCGAACGATTTGTACGACCAGAGAGACTTGCTGCTGGACAAGCTTTCCAAGCTGGTCAGCGTAAGAACGACAACCGCCGAAAACGGGATGATCAACGTGACGGTGGATGGCAATGCGCTCGTTACCGGTCGCAATTCTGTTGAAATGGCCGTTGTCAAGAACGCGACAACAGGCTTGAACGACATCACGCTGGGAGGAGCACCCTTTATTCCGCAATCCGGCAGTTTGCTGGGGACCCTGGAAATGCGCGGCATCGCCCAGATTGACCCAACGACAGGAGCGACGGTGGTAACGGGGGCGATCCCCGATATGATGAAACGCCTCGATACATTGGCTGTCAATCTTGCGAAAGAAATCAACGATCTGCACCGCAGCGGATTAAACTTGTTTGACATCGCAAACCCGGGGAATCCTCCGCAGGATCTGCCTTTCTTTGTGGACGCTGATGCAGCTGCGGCTGATCCCAACACAAAGACGTACCCTACCAGCGCCGGAAAAATGATGGTAAATCCCGCAATCATGGCAAGTTTGAATGCGATTGCCGCTGCAAAGCCGGATTCATCTGGAAATGCCGCAGTAGGGGATAACCAAATTGCGCTGGACATCGCAGCCATCAAATATAAAACGCTGACCATTACGAATGGGACATCAGGCCAGCCGGAAACCACAACACTGGACGACTTTTACCGCTATACCATCGCGCAGCTCGGTGTGGACAGCCAGGAGGCAAAGCGGATGGAAAGCAATTCCGAGCTGATGGTAGGCCAAGTGGATACTCAGCGTCAATCCGTTTCGGGCGTTTCTCTGGATGAAGAGATGGCGGAATTGGTGAAATATCAGCACGCCTACAACGCATCTGCCAGGGTGATGACCAGCATGGACGAGATCCTGGATAAGATCATTAACGGCATGGGGAGAGTAGGCTTGTAAAGAGACTCTTTATGAACCCCTAAAGGAGTGAAGAAGCGTGTCGATTCGTGTCACCCAAACAATGCTGAACAACAACATGCTGCGCAATCTTTCCCGTTCCATGGGGAACATGGATAAATTGCAGGAACAACTGGCAAGCGGCCGCAGATTCTCCAAACCATCCGATGACCCGGTCGCTGCAACCCGCAGCTTGTTCTACCGTTCTTCCCTTGTTGAGAATGAGCAGTATCAACAAAACGCCAGCGAAGCCCAATCATGGCTGGAAATTACCGATAACTCCCTGGAGGAAGCGAATTCGATTCTGCAGCGTGTCCGGGAACTGGTGGTTCAATCCGGGGATGGTTCCTTGAGCAAGGATTCATTAACCGCAATGGCAAAGGAAATCAGGCAAATCAAGGATCATCTCGGGAATATCGCCAACCAGACGATCGGGTCCCGCTATATCTTCGCGGGGGCGGAGACTAATAAACCTCCCTACAATCAGGCGACGGGTGTGTTTGACAATACCAACAGCCAGGAGATTACCCTGGAATTAAGCGAACGGGTACTGGTTCCGATTAACATCAACCCGCAAGAGGTCTTCAATTACAGAGGACAAAGCGGGACCGGCGACAATATTTTTCAACTGCTTGACAAAATTGCAACGGATCTGGAAGCGGGAAACGACGCTACATCTTATCTGGGCAGCTTGGATCAGCAGCTTGACAATTTGCTGGCTCAGCGCGCTACCTTGGGCGCGAGAATGAATCGCATCGAGCTGGTCCAGGGCAGATTGCAGGACCAGGAGTTAAATGTGACGAAACTGATGTCTGCCAATGAGGATGCCGATGTGGCAGAGGTTATCACCAATCTGAAAACCCAGGAAAACGTCCAGCGGGCGGCACTTGGGGCAGGGGCGCGGATTATTCAGCCCAGTTTGTTGGATTTCCTCCGTTGAGTAAGCAGCAGAGAGGAGTGACCTGCCATGCGTCTTCCTCAAATACGCATACACCAGACCTATGCTCGCCTGGGGTTGGATATCCAAAAGCCCGTTCAGGAGATCCGGCAGCCGAGAGCGGAACTGAACATGATCCAAAAGCCGGCTGTTCTGGAGATTCACCAGCCACAAGGCGTGTTGACCATTGATACAAGTGAGGCCCAAGCAAACATCGATTTGCGCGGGCCTCTCCGCCGGACGCAGGATAACGCTGAATACGGGAAACGGATGTGGCTGGAGGCGATCGCGCAAATCAGTGAGGAAGGCGATCGCTTGGCGGCCATCGAGAACGGGGGGAACCCCATTGCGGATATAGCCTTTGAAAACAGCGTGATTTACGAAGGAAAAGAGATTTTGGCAGAAGGGTCGATCGTCGGGGATGGCGTTGAGCTTCATTACGAGGCAAAGAAACCCATCATCAACGTACATCTGGGCGGTGTTCACATGAATCCGGAGACCCACAAGGCGATCCACCAATATACACCTGGCAAAATGAGGGGATATATCCAGCAGTGGAACAGCTTGCAGATTGATGTGGTTGGCCTGCATGTCGATGAAAGGCTGTAGAGGAGGAGTAGCCATGACCGAACCGGTCGATCGTTTGAAGCCGTTGAAAGTATTCTTTGAAGAGGGCTTGCCGGGTTTCCATGAATATCATTTCTTTCAATTGCAGCAGCCGGAACCGGGAAGCCCTTATTTTGTGTTGACTTCTTTGGACAATCCGTCCATTGAACTGGGCGCGATAGACCCTTTCCATTTTTTTCCCTCTTACGAATTCACCTTGAGCGAGTACGATAAGGACAGAATGCGCATCGGGGAAGAATCCAGCATCATCATCGTCAATATCGTTACCCTGCACCCGGACGGTTTGGTGACGGTCAACTTAAAAGCGCCGGTGGTCATCAACCTGGAAAACCGGATGGCCAAGCAGATCATCCTCAATGAAGAGAAGTATCCAATCCGCCAGCCGCTTTTCACGGTTCAGTCCAAAGTGGCTCAAGAGTAGGTGAAGCCATGCTCGTATTATCCCGAAAAAAGAACGAGTCGATCATGATCGGTGACCAGATCGAAATCAAGATCGTCGCCATCGAAGGAGAATTGGTCCGCCTTGGCATCGATGCTCCCCGCTCCGTCCAGGTGCACCGCAAAGAGGTGTATGAACAGATCAAGGAAGAAAACCAAAGGGCTACCCAGCGGAAGATGGACTGGGCAGCGGTCAAACAGTGGATACCGGTAGAGAAGCAACAATCTGATGAGAGATAATCATCAGATTTTCTTTTTCGAAAAAGGAAAAAAACGCTAAACAAGTCGAAAAAACAGACCGATATATGTAATGTAAGGGGCAACCCAAGCGCGCGATTGGGCGACTCCCGAATAACAAATTAAACTGTCACACGGACGTGACAGGAACACTCAAGGAGGAATAGGAAATGATTATCAACCACAACGTAACCGCATTGAACACCTACAACAAGCTGACCATCAACAACAGCAACGTATCCAAGTCCATGGAGAAACTCTCCTCCGGTCTGCGCATCAACCGTGCTGGCGATGACGCGGCTGGTCTGGCGATCTCCGAAAAAATGCGTGCTCAAATCCGGGGGTTGGACCAAGCATCCCGCAACGCGCAGGACGGTATCTCCCTGATCCAAACGGCTGAGGGTGCGCTGCAAGAAACCCACGCCATTCTGCAGCGTATGCGCGAACTGGCTGTTCAAGCGGCCAACGGTACCTACACGACTACTGACCGTGCGAAACTGGGTGCGGAAGTCGTTCAACTGCAAAAAGAAATCAATCGTATCGCTTCTCAAACCGAGTTCAACACCAAAAAACTGCTGAATAGTGGCATCTCCGTTACTTTCCAAGTGGGTGCTAACTCTGGTCAAACCATCGGTCTTTCTCTCAATGCAATGCATTTGACGGGTTTGGGATTGCAATCTGGTTCACTGGGTTCTGTTTTCAGTACCGTAACGGGATTTGCTTCCATCATTGCAGATATTAATAGCGCCATAAACACCGTTTCCAATGAGCGTGCGAAGTTCGGTGCATACCAAAACCGTCTGGAGCACACCATCAACAACCTGAACACCTCTTCCGAGAACCTGACTGCTGCTGAATCCCGTATCCGTGACGTAGATATGGCGAAAGAAATGATGAAGTTCACGAAGGACAACATCCTTGCCCAAGCCGCTCAAGCAATGCTGGCTCAAGCCAACCAACAACCGCAAGGCGTATTGCAATTGCTCCGTTAATCGTATGCAGTATACACAAAAAGCCAACCTTTTTTGGTTGGCTTTTTTAAAGCATAAACAATAAATGGTGAGGAGATGTGGTGGGCGAAATGTCGGAAGTAATCCATGATTTGTTACAAAAAGACGTGGATGCCGTTTGCTACGCCTTTTATCGCTATGAGATTCAAAAGGGGCTGAAATCCCTGGATTCGTTTGTAGCCCAATTAGGAGCTTTTTTAGATCGGAACATGCTGAAAGAAGAGATTTTGCAGGAGATCAACCAGTTACTGCAAATGATTATGCACGCAGTGGAAAAAAAGGATTTTCTCATCGCCGCTGATCTGCTGAAGTATGAATTGCTTGACAGAATCAATCGTAGTTTCCAATTTGGAGTATAAAAGGAGATCTCGAAGATGTTTTTTCAAAGCAACAAGCAATATTTTACGGAATACAATCAGTGGCTTATTGAACAGATGGAAGAGATCCGTACCGATGATATCGAGACCGTTCGTATTGGAGAAGACATTGTATTCAAACTGAAAAGCGACGAGGGAGACGAATTTTATTCGGGGAGCATTTATGACCCGGTTTTTGAAGCGAAGCAATTTCTTGACGGCGTTAATTTTGATAACACGGCTTATGTATTGATGGGCATAGGCTCATCCGCGATTGTTAAACAAATTTTGGAAAACAAAACCGAGGCTGCTTGGTTATTAATTATAGAAAAAGACGTAAGATTGATAAAGAGATTTTTGGAAGAAGTGAATTTGGCTCCTTATCTGGAGGGGAAAATACAACGTATCATTATCCTTTCCGGCCTTATGGAAAATATTTCGGTTGTAATCAACACCTATTTAACATCCTTAATCGGTTATTACTTTCTGCAAACTGACATTTTGCGTACTTTTGCATCTTATCGATGTGATAAGGAGTTTTATGATGATATCACGCAAACGCTTATAAACCACCTCCGTACACATATGACATCGATGGGAAATTCTTTAGAGGATACCTTGATGGGAATGACCAATGAATTGAAAAATGTTCCGATTGCGCTAAAGTCCCGTCGATTAAAGGATTTAAAAGATGTATACAAAGGAAAACCAATTATTTGTGTTTCTTCGGGACCTTCCTTGGATAAGCAACTTCCCCTATTAAAGCAGGCAAAAGGAAAAGCACTTATCATCTGTGCTGAATCTGCGTTACGTGTATTATTGAAAAATGGCATAACCCCGGATATTGTGGGTATTCTGGAACGAGGAACAAATTCCTATGATATCAGTTTGGCTGGCATTGAAATTCCAGAAGATACAGCGTTGATGGGGTTGACGTTGATGGATCCTCGAATTCCTAGAGCCTGGAACCAATATGTGGTTCCTATCTTCAAAGAAAATATAGCCCATAGCAGACTGCTGAACAAATCGCTTGGTGACATGGGGGGCTTGTACAACGGGAATTCAGTTGCCCATCTTAACTATGCTCTCGCAAATTATTTGGGGGGATCTCCCATTGTCTTTATTGGACAGGATCTGGCTTATTCGGAAGAAGGGAGAACACACAGTAAAGATAGTTTTTATCTTGATCAATCTGATTTACATATATCGGAACAACAAAGAAACCAAATTCGTGCCAGCTTACAAGAGGACAATTCCTTCTTTAACAAAACGGTTTATCTGGATGGATACTACGGTGGAAAGGTAAAGTCTAAGGAACTGTGGCGTCAATTCCTTTATTGGATGGAGCACCTCATTTCCGTACTACCGAACCGACTTGTGATTAATTCGACCGAAGGAGGAGCCGATATCAAAGGGACGGTCAAAATGCCGTTTCTGGAGGTGCTGGAAACCTATTGTAAGGAACCAATTCCTTCTATACCGGAATTGTTTGCCGAGCTGCCCCCCATCCCTTCTGATGAGGAAATTACGAGAAGTGTAAAAGGGATGATCGATACGCTCAATCAGGAATTGGGTGAAATGGAGCGGGTTGCCCTATTCGCAGAAGAAATTCTTGAGTCGGGGCGCAAACTGCAAGAAGAATTAGCTGCCGAACAGTTTGAGTTTGTAGAGATGAAGGCAAGCCGCATATTCCGCAATGTCGAAAGTTTATTGATTCAAGTGCTGAAAAATCCGCTGCTAACCTTCTTTTACCGGCCGCTGTTGTCGAACTATCATGTAAAGATGAATCCGATATCGAGGGTATCGTCGATAGACCGTTTAAAGCAAATCCTGACCCACCAGTGTTATTTGCTGCAGCGCATGATACAAGGAAAAGTCGATGTGATGAACGTATATAAAAACGGGGTACGCGAAGCTGTAACCGAACTCGGACTTGATCCGGATGAGTTCTGTCTCGATCCGCAGCCCAGCTGGGAACTGCCGGAGTGGGATGAATATGAGGAGGCACATGCATGAATAACGAATTGATTCAAGAAACGTTGGAGAGCATGAGGGACTATGTGCCCAAATTGGTTGGAGCTTCAGAAAAGATTGCCCTCGACATCCAGTCCCAACAAGGCGGTTGGTTGGACACGATGCTGGCCTATTTGGAAGGGCTGGGCTGGTTGACATTGGCCGTCAGCGGCATTCAGCGTTTGGATCAGGCACTATTGAAGAACCTGAATATTGAAGCGTTGGCACCGCTTCTTGAACAAGTGAAAGAAGCGCTGGAACAAACGGATTATGTTTTGCTGTGCGATCTTCTCCAATATGAGATGAAGCCCCTGCTGGAATCATTTGAGGAGGAGCTGCGGAGGGTCAACCATTGAACTTGAAAGGGCATCTCATCCAGCGGCGGGGCTCCACATTCCCTGCCCCATCCCTGAAACTGGAAACGGCGAAAAATGGTGCATGGACCGCAGTGGGGCGTGAAGCCCATACCCATCCGTTTTATCTTCACAGCCGTTATGACCCGGTTACAGAGGCCGAACGTTTCATTGAGGGACAGCTTCGTTATATTGAAGAAGAACTTCCTGAAAAAGTGGTGATGTATGGGGCGGGATGCGGCCATCACATCAAAGCCTTGTTGAAGCATCCTGCTGCAGCGAACCTTCCGATCGAGGTTTGGGAAGCAAATGTTAACGGCTTCCTGGCCTTGGAGGAAGCGGGTGTCTATCAGCATATTTTCGAAGACCCACGTGTTACTTTTGTGATTGCCGATGATGTGCAGATCTACACAAGCCGGATGGAGGACTGGGGAAGCAGTGCTGTCCATTTCATCGTTCATGAGCCTTCCCTGCGGGCGATGCCTCCTTCCTTGGACCCGCTGAAACAGGTGCTGCAGGATTATCAAATCAAGAAAAACAGTGCAGTGGCTTTTCGCCATCTGTTGGATGCCAATTTTGCAGAAAACATGAAGTTTGCATGGCCGGGAATTGTACCTTTTCTTACACTCCCTTCTGTGCCCGTTCTTCTTATCAGCGCAGGTCCGTCCTTGCAATTTTCATTTGAACATTTGCATGTTGCGAAAGAGCATTGTTTGCTGGGTGCGGTAGGTTCGGCTGCGGCACCTTTGCACAGCAGGGGGATAACACCCGATTTTGTCGTGATGATTGATCCTCAGCCCAATATGCTTCGTCAATTGGAGGGCTGGCACGCAAAGGATATTCCGTTATTTTTCTTAAGCACGTTATTCTCCGATGTCGTTAAGGCGTATAGCGGCCCCAAATACATCCTTTTCCAGGAGGGGTATACCCCTGCTGAAGAAGAAGCTGCGAGGAGGGGGGAACCTCTTGTCAAAACAGGAGGGTCTGTGTCGACGACGTTGTTCTCACTCGCACGACTGTTTGGCCTCCAACCGATCTGTCTGGTTGGACAAGATTTGGCCTACACCCACAATGCAACCCATGTGGAGGGGTCCAACCAGCGGGTGGATTGGAGTCAGGAAGCAAAGGGAGAAACCGTGTTGTCTTTCGATCAAAAAGGAACCGTTGTCACATCCCGCAATTTGCTCTTGTATAAAAAATGGTTTGAGAAAGAAGCACGAAGCAGCGAGGATGTTTTCTATAATGCCACAGAGGGTGGCGCCTATATTGAAGGCTTTTCCCATGTCCGCCTGAAAGAGTTTATTGACATGGTCCGGACAATTGATGTATCGGAGGCGCGTGAACAGTTTCGCCAAATTGTACGATCCACCACCAGCTAGGAGTTGTTTCAGATGAACTACGAAGGCAAAAAGATCCTGATCATCGGTGGGACAGGCACGTTGGGCCAACATTTGACGCGGTACCTGTTGCGGGATAATCCCCGTGTCATTCGTATCCTCAGCCGGGATGAGTATAAACAATATGAGATGCAGCAGACATTTGCAGAATATGATCAGCAATTGCGCTTTTTGGTGGGCGATGTAAGAGATGGCCAACGCTTGAACCGTGCGATGGAAGATATCGACTATGTCTTTCATCTGGCAGCCATGAAGCATGTGCCGTTTTGTGAATATAATCCGTTTGAAGCCGTCCAGACCAATATCATAGGTACCCAAAACATGATCCAGGCCGCGATTCAAAACGGGGTAAAAAAGGTGTTGTTCACCTCGACGGATAAGGCGATTGCGCCGACAAATACATATGGGGCCTCGAAGCTGATGGCAGAGCGTCTCATCTCTGCCGCCCAATACCAAAAGGGTCCGAAACAGACTGTGTTCTCATCCGTGCGATTCGGCAACGTCATGGGTTCGCGGGGCTCGGTTATCCCGCTTTTCTGCAAACAGATCCAGGAGAAACGCATGGTTACGGTTACTGATCTAAACATGACTCGCTACATGATGACGATGACTCAGGCTGTGACATTAATGCTCAAGGCAAATGAGCTTTCACAGGGAGGGGAAGTGTTCGTCCTGAAGATGCCGACAATCTTGCTGAGTGATCTCGTGGATGTGGTCATTGAGGAAGTATGCCAGAAGTACGGTATACGGGATGAGATTCAAATCAAGGAAATCGGCCTGCGTCCCGGTGAAAAACGATACGAAGAACTAATGACAGAGGAAGAAAAACTGATCGCTTGGGAGCTTCCGGAAATGTTTATCATCCCCAGCGTCTTTACTGATAAGGAAGAACCGGCACTTTATCCCGATGCGGTCAAAATGGTGAACAGGGAAGTAAATTCTCATTCGGAAAAACCTATCGATCGGGAAACTTTGAGAAGATGGATTATGGAGGAACGTTTAATTTAAAAAGGGGAAGAAACCGATGCGCAATGTGGTGATCATTCAGGCTCGTATGGGCTCGACACGCCTTCCGGGTAAAGTGATGAAGATGCTTGCAGGCAAGACGGTACTGGAACATGTGGTCCAACGTACGTCGGCGATCCCGGGAATTGACGAAGTGGTGGTAGCAACGACTGTTCAGCCGGCTGACGATGTGATCGTGGAGGAGTCCCGCCGTCTTCAAGTTCCCTATTATCGGGGAAGCGAAGCTGACGTGCTCTCCCGTTACTATGAAGCGGCCGTGCAGGCAAAAGCGGATGTCATCATGCGCATTACCTCCGACTGCCCGTTGCTGGATCCGGAAGTGTCAGGAATGGTATTGCAGACGCTGCATGAGCATGCAGGGACAGACTACGCAAGTAATACGCTGGTACGCAGTTATCCGAGGGGGCTGGATACGGAGGTATTCACCTTGCAGGCGCTGGAAACAGCGTATCGGGAAGCGAATGAGCCACACCAACGCGAGCACGTCACCCCCTTCCTGTATGAAAATCCGAATCGGTTTACCTGCAGGTCGGTGAGGGGGGAAGTCGACTATTCCTATTATCGGTGGACACTGGATACGGTGGAAGATTGGGAATTAATCCAGCAGATCTATCAGGCGCTGTATCAGGATCAATGGTTTAGCTGGACAGAAGGGATAGCACTCATGCAGGCAAGACCTGATCTGCATTTAATTAACGGGCACGTGGAGCAAAAAAGTAAATGATTAGCAGAAAAATACCGATAACGTAATAGGAAGAATCGAGAGAGGTGACGATAATGCCAGTAAGGATCACCGGTTTGGGTTCGGGGTTGGACATTGATTCCCTCGTCAAGCAGCAGATGCAAATCAAGCGTATTCCCATTGATACGAAAAAACAAAAATTAACGTGGCTGACCTGGCAGCGTGATGCGTACCGTGATATGAACACGCAGGTTTCATCCTTTCTGACGGAAGCCCGCAAACTGACGCTGGAATCGACATTCCTGGCGAAGACGGCAAGCCTTTCCACGGATGATGCCCAGAAAGTAACAGTGAAGCCAAATCCGAGTGCAGTCAACGGCAACTTTACCCTGCAGGTGAAGCAGATCGCCAAAAACGCCATGATGGCGAGCAGCGCGGCTCTGGGGGTGGCATCCGATACCACCCAAGCGATTGCAACGGCTGATGTTACGCTTACGGTCACGGGGGAACTCGGTTCCAAGGCGATTTCCATTACAAACGGGGACAACATTAATCAGATTGTTTCCAAGATTAATGCGGAATCCGCCAATACCGGGGTGAAAGCATCGTACGATCAACTCTCGGACAAACTGATGCTCGTCAGTACGCAGACGGGTTTGGCTGCCAAAATTCAACTTGATTCGAATGACGTTAACTTTCTGGACAAACTGAAATTGGCTGCCCCGGGAGCGACAACAACCGGTACCGTTACCGGACAGGATGCCATCGTCAATTTCAATGGCATGGGAGATACGAGCGTACGCTCCAATACCTTTACCATGAACAACATAACCTTCACCCTGTTAAAGGATCCTGATTTGGCAGGGGATTCCGATTATACCATCAATGCCTCCATCACCTCGGATGTGGACAGTGTGGTTAATACGATCAAGGGTGTATTTGACAAATACAATGAACTGATCGCATCCATGAACAGTAAATTGAACGAGCCTCGTTACCGGGATTATCCTCCGCTCACCGATACACAGAAACAGGATATGAAAGACAGCGATATCGAACTATGGGAACAAAAAGCAAAGTCTGGCCTGCTGCGCGGTGACACTGTGATTCAGAGCGGATTGGACAAGATGCGACGCAATCTCGCCGATATTGTGTCTGGGATCGGTGCTGGTCAATTCGATTCCTTGGCGGATATCGGCATTACAACGGCACCTTCTGACGGAACCAATTCGTATGCGTATCAGGAAAACGGGAAAATATACATCGACGAAACAAAGCTGCGAAACGCTTTGGAAACGTCCCCTGAACAAGTTGCTACATTGTTCACCAAAGATGGCGCACGTGATGCGTCCGGCCGGTTGATCACAGGGCAGGATGCCGGGATTGGGACAAGATTGTTTGAAACGGTTAATTCCGACATTATCAAAGGTTTAACAGAGAAAACGCAGATCGTACCGACGAAAAGCTATCTCCAGCGTCAAATCGACGATTATACGAGCCAAATCGCGCGAGAGGAATACGATTTACCCGCTTATGAGCAGCAATTGTACAGCCAATATGCCAAACTGGAACAAGCGCTTAATCAGCTTAACTCCCAAGGAGCGTATCTCAGCTCATTTTTTCAAAAAGGGTAACGGAGGTACATTATGATTCAGTCATCAGCGCAAAACACCTATAAGAAAAATCAAGTGGGCACAGCAACTCCGGAAGATCTTACACTGATGCTGTACGATGGCGCTATCAAGTTTATCAAAAGAGCCAAACAAGCTATCGAGGAGAAACAATATAACAAGGCTCACGATCTAAACACGCGCGTCCAGGATATTTTAAGCGAGTTGATTATTACGCTTGACCGAAAATATCCAATTGCTGAACAAATGCTCCTCCTATATGATTACATGAAACGCCGCATGATTGAGGCAAACGTAAAGAAAGACATTGCCATTCTGGATGAAGTCGAAGGATTTTTTGTGGAGTTCCGTGATACATGGAAACAAGCTATGATCCTTGCACGCAGTCAGCAAAACTAGGGAGGTTGGCATGAAGATCGGAGTGGAAGCCCTTTTTCAACAACTGATGGAGTGTACGGATGCTCTGATCGAAGCGTGCCAGCGTCCAGTATCGGAAGAAACGGAAGAGGATGGGATCGGTGTCATCCTTGAAAAACGCGAACGACTGCTGCATGAGTTAGGCGATCATTTGGCGCAGGAAACGGACCCCGACAAATATGTCGGATTGTTTGAGAAATGCAAACAAAAGGAAGAGATGGCAGGGCAGCTTCTTGCAAAAGCGATGGATCATCTGTCCCAAAAAATCCGCGATACAAGGCATAGCCGATCAGTCAGCACGAATTACAATGCTTACACGCGAATCATGCCGTATGGTGCCTTTATCGACCAAAAAAAATAAATCAGGGAAAACCAAAAGGAAAGGAGGATCGCAATGGAAATCAAGGGAGCAACCTCGGTAAAAGTCGACAATGCAGAGACTGCTCTCGTATCAGAGCAACGAACGGGTAATCGCCAGCAGGAAGAGGGGAGCGAAGCCGTTCAACCGGAGAAGACTTACAGTAAAGAGGAAATTGCCAAAGAGCTTCAGCATTTGAACAAATGGTTGGAGTCCAAAAGTTCTCATCTTAAGTTTGTGCTGCACGATGAGCTAAACAAATATTATGTGCAAGTGATTGACGATAACACCAATGAGGTGATCAAAGAGATCCCTTCCAAGAAAATAATGGATATTATAGCAAATTTTTATGAAAAATTAGGTTTAATTGTTGATAAGAAGGTATAGTTCTTTCCCCCGGGCAGGGGGTTTTCTTCTCTTCAATATTGACGATGAAAAGGCGGGATAGGTATTCCTCATGTCATCATTCGAACAGATGCGTCGGTGCTCATGGGCAGCGGGCATGTTATGAGATGTTTGACACTGGCGAAAGGCATGAAGTCTATTGGGTGGCAGGTTTCATTTGTATGTCGTGATTTTCCAGGCAATTTGGTGGAGTTGATAAGAAACGAAGGTCTTTCTGTTTATATGCTGCCGAGTCCTGAAGGAGATGCAAAAATCGAGCAAACGATGAATCCTGCAACTTGGCTTGGGACGGATTGGCAATTGGATGCCCAACAAACCATAGATGTGATTACTCAATTACCTCACTCCGTAGATTGGCTCATTGTCGATCATTATGCTATAGATGAAAAATGGGAAACGAAGGTTTCGACAGTTGTAAATAGGATATTGGTGATCGATGATTTGGCAAATCGTAAGCATCATTGCAACATTCTGCTTGATCAAAACCTCATTGCTGACATGAAGGAGCGTTATGTAGGAAAAATTAACAAGGATGCAAAATTGCTTCTTGGACCGGATTACGCCTTATTACGATCAGAATTTCGATTATTACGTGAAAAAATTCCCCAAAAGAAATTTGACCCGAAGAGGATATTGCTTTTTTTTGGAGGTAGTGATCCCTCCAATCAAACGATGAAGGCGCTGGAAGCATTGATGACAATCAAAGATCCGCCTCTTTTGGTCGATGTGGTGGTTGGAAAAGGGAATCCAAACATACAGACCCTTCAACTGTTATGTGCACAGCATGAGTGTTTTAGACTTCATGTGCAAACGTCTAAGATGGCGGAGCTATTGCTGAACACTGGATTTGTTATTGGTGCCGGTGGTACGCATACATGGGAAAGATGCTGCTTGGGCGTTCCTTCAATCATTATCGCTGTAGCAGATAACCAAATACCAACGTCAACAGAGGTTCATAATCGTGGAATCGCTTTGTATCTAGGGGAGGCTTCGGATGTATCTCCTCATCAGATTGCAGAAGCAGTTAAGATTTTTTTGTCGAACCCAGAGATCATGATGAATATGGTCACCAAGTGCCTTGCCACAGTAGACGGTTGTGGAGTCGAACGAGTAATTGAAGCAATCGTAAACTATGGGCTAAAATCAGCGTAATAGGAGGAATATGGGCATGGAGAGAGACAGCATACTGGTAGAAGGAAGACACATCGGGCGAAATGCTCGTCCTTTTATCATCGCTGAAATGTCTGGTAATCATAATCAATCGTTGGAACGCGCTTTAGAGATTGTGGAAGCCGCTGCAAAAGCTGGTGCGCATGCCTTGAAAATTCAAACATATACGGCAGATACAATGACGCTTAATTTAGATGAACGTGAATTTTTTATCAATCATCCAGATAATTTATGGAAAGGAAAATCTCTGTATAATCTTTACAAAGAAGCCTATACGCCTTGGGAATGGCACAAACCTATTTTTGACAGATGCCGTGAGCTTGGAATAATTGGCTTTAGCACCCCTTTTGATGAGACAGCTGTGGACTTTTTAGAGAGTCTGGACGTTCCACTTTATAAAATCGCGTCTTTTGAAAATATTGATTTGCCGTTAATTCAAAGAGTGGCAAGGACCGGTAAGCCTATCATTATTTCAACTGGAATGGCTTCCATCGCTGAATTGGACGAAGCTGTGCGTGCTGCCCGAGATGCCGGATGTAAGGACTTGATATTGTTGAAATGTACGAGCACTTATCCTGCAACTCCGGACGATTCCAATATTTTAACCATTCCACACATGCGAGAACTGTTTAATGTAGAAGTAGGCCTATCCGATCATACGATGGGGGTAGGCGTAGCTGTGGCCAGTGTTGCTCTAGGGGCCACTGTCGTGGAAAAACACTTCACTTTGCGGCGTGCAGATGGTGGGGTTGACTCTGCTTTTTCGCTTGAACCCGAAGAGTTTCACAGCCTTGTCATTGAGACGGAGCGGGCTTGGAAAAGCTTGGGAAAAATTTGCTATGGCCCCACAGAAAAGGAGAAAGCATCATTGGCTTATCGCAGATCCTTGTACATTGTAGAAGATGTAAAGGCAGGAGAAATACTTACGGAGCAAAACGTACGTGCGATACGACCTGGGGCAGGCTTGGCTCCTAAATATAGAGATCTTTTATTAGGGAGAACGGTAAAACGAGATATTCCAAAAGGTACCCCGGTAAGCTGGGATTTGTTTAATTAATGGAGAGGTGGACACAATGAACGTACTTGTAACAGGCGGAGCAGGATTTATCGGCCGATGGGTTGTCAAACGTCTTCTCGAAGACGGTCACCAGGTTTGGGTACTGGATGATCTTTCTAATGGAAGATATGAAAATATAGCGGAATTTAAGGAGAACCCAAATTTTTCTTTTGTACGGGGGGACATAAAGGACGAATCGACACTTGAATTGCTTTTTGCCAATCGGTTTGCCATTTGTTATCATCTGGGAGCCAGCATCAATGTACAAGACAGTATTGATGATCCACGAACTACTTTTTTCAATGATACGGTCGGCACCTTTAATGTGTTGGAGCAATGTAGAAAACACAAGGTAAAAATGGTATTCATGAGCACATGCATGGTATATGATCGCTGCATGGACGAGAAGGGCATAACAGAAGAACATCCAGTCAAACCTGCATCTCCATATGCCGGATCCAAACTCGCTGGGGAAAATATGGTTCTCTCCTATTTCTATGCATATGGCTTACCAACAGTCGTGATTCGACCGTTTAATACGTATGGTCCGTTCCAGAAAACCGGTGGTGAAGGCGGAGTCGTTGCTATTTTTCTGAAGCGGAAACTAAATGGCGAAAAACTGCATATTTATGGGGATGGTACCCAAACAAGAGATTTGTTGTATGTGGAAGATTGTGCACGATTTGTTGTGAAGGCAGGGTATTCGTCAGCCGTTGACGGTCAAATCGTGAATGCAGGGCTGGGGCGTGACATCAGCATTAATGACTTGGCGAAATTGATTGTCGGAGATAGCAGCCGTATTCAGCATGTGGCACATATTCACCCGCAATCGGAAATTCAGAAACTACTTTGTAATTACAAAAAGGCAACCGAATTATTGGGTTGGAAACCTGAGGTATCGATTGAAGAAGGGATACGTCGTACCGAAGAGTGGATTTCCACGTCAAATTTGATTTAGGGTGAGAGTCATGGAAAAAGATTCTAATTTACTAGCTATACACGGTGGTAAGCCCGTTAGAGAAACACTTCTTTCATACGGTAGACAGTGTATAACGGAAGAAGACATTCATTCAGTAGTGGAGACACTTCAATCACCCTTCTTGACGCAAGGACCCAAAATAAAAGAATTTGAACAAAAAGTGGCGGAAGTGGTTGGAGCAAAGTATGCTGTTGCTTTTTCAAACGGCACTGCAGCGCTACATGGGGCTTGCCATGCGGCAGGGATTGGCCCAGGAGATGAAGTGATAACCACGCCGATGACCTTTGCTGCAAGTGCAAACTGTGTGCGTTATTGCGGAGGTACCGTCAAATTTGCCGACATTCATCCCGATACCTACAATATCGACCCTAAAGAGGTTCAGTCCCTTCTTTCAGAAAAGACCAAAGCCATTATCCCTGTTGATTTTACAGGTCAACCTGCAGATATGGATGAGATCATAGCGATGGCCAAAGATCATAATGCCGTGGTCATTGAAGACGCGGCACATTCTTTGGGCGCCACCTATCGCGGAAGAAGAGTTGGCAGTATTGCAGATATGACAATGTTCAGCTTTCACCCTGTTAAACATATCACAACGGGTGAGGGTGGCATTATTACAACGAATTCGGAACATTTTTATCAAAAATTGTTGCTGTTCCGCAGCCATGGCATTACGAGAGAGCATACCCTTCTGAAAAATACCTCTCAGGGGCCATGGTATTATGAAATGCTGGAACTGGGGTACAATTACCGCATGACGGATTTGCAAGCGGCACTAGGCATTTCCCAATTGTCAAAGCTGAAGCTATTTGTGGATCGGCGCCGTGAGATTGCCAACATATACAATAAGCATTTCTCCAAAAATCCGTGCATTCGAATTCCTTATCAAATGGACGACCGTGAGTCAAGCTGGCACTTGTATATTATCCAATTAGAATTGGATAAGCTGTCTTGTACACGAGAAGTAATATACAAGGCATTGCTTGCGGAAAACATAGGAGTAAATGTACATTATCTGCCTGTTCATTTACACCCTTATTATCAAAAACTGGGCTACCAAAAAGGGATCGCTCCCATTGCGGAAAAATTGTACGAGCGGATCATTACATTGCCTTTATTCCCAGCCATGAGCAATCAGGATGTGAACGACGTTATAATGGGAGTAGAGAAAGTTCTTGGTGCATATTCTGTTAACTAACCATGAAGAGGAACATGCAAGATGATAACATTTACCCGAATGAAAGAAGAGCATTTGGAGCAAGTGTTAAAGTGGCGGACACAAGAGGATGTCACTCGCTTTATGTATACCGATGTTGAATACGATTTGGATCAACAAAGAAAATGGTTTGAGCGTATTTCTAACTCTCCAACTGAGAAATACTGGATCATTTCCATTCAAGGAAAGAATGTGGGAGTTATCTCCTTGAACCAAATTGATTATCGGCACAAACGATCTAGTACGGGTTTTTATATTGGTGAAGAAAAATACCGGGTATATGGTGGTATCATTCCTCCCTTTTTGTATAATTATGCCTTCAGAGATTTGGGACTGAAAAAGATTACAGCCGAAGTAATGGAGGGGAATGAGAATGTTGTAAAACTACATAAGATTCATGGTTATAGAGAAGTGGGAACTTATAGAAATCATATCTATAAATATGGTAAATACCATGATGTTTACCTGCTGGAGTTACTGCAAGAGGACTGGGTAAAAGAGAGTAACAAATACAGGAAATATCAAACGACATTCGATTGATGGGAATATAGTGGTTAATCACAATAAATCCTCGTGGTTGAACTATTTATTATGATTGGAAAATTTACTGAGGTTCCTATGAGCGAAATATATACTAGTTATTCGGAAATTGTGGAACAGATTGAAGTCTATGAGGGTGACACAGTCTTAGTAGGATCTGATATTACAAGACTGGCAGTGGAAGCTTACAGGCGAGGAGAATTGTTCGATCCCAACATTTTTATCGACTCGTTGATAAGAAAAATCGGAGAAAAGGGGACAATTCTTTTTCCTACCTACAATTGGGGCTTTTGTTCAGGAGAGCCCTTTGATTATCGACATACGTTGTCAAAGGTAGGTTCCCTATCCAATGTGGCATTAAAACGTGGCGATTTTCGACGGACCAGACATCCGATTTACTCATTTGCAGTATGGGGAAAAGCACAAGATTATCTGATCAGCCTTGATAATAAAAGTGCGTTCGGACCTGACTCCCCGTTTGCCTTTTTACATGCCAATCATGGAAAAATGCTCATCATTGGGCTTGATTATCAAAAATCATTTACGTATGTACACTATGTGGAAGAGAGAGAGAA
This sequence comes from Brevibacillus sp. SYP-B805, assembly GCF_011059135.1. GTDB lineage: Bacteria > Bacillota > Bacilli > Brevibacillales > Brevibacillaceae > Brevibacillus_F. The sequence continues at coordinate 128,791 of NZ_JAALGD010000007.1, forward strand.
GGTACACTACCGCTATTTGAAGGATTTTACAGGAGAATATATTGATGAGAACGGAATTTCCACAGAAAGAACTTACTCGATGCTTGTTCGGGATATTGATAGAGGCGTAATAACGTCAATTGGCGGGATGGGAGATATTCTTGACAAAAATGGTGCAGCTGTTATGAAAACGATCAATCATGTTGATTTCCGTGTTGTAGACTTGCATAAAGCATATGACCTGATTCGAGATGACATCGTGAATAATGAAGCTAGAAATTTATTCACCATCGCAGGGTGACCACATCTAGTAGGATGGGAAATTGGCATGAGTGAAATGACGTATCAAAGCTCGGAAGCTGACGAGATGTATGATTTAATCAAACGGTTATTCCCAATATGCCGCAGCATCACGGGAGACGGTGTTAGGGAGACGCTCAGAATCATCCAGGAAGTTATTCCTTTGGATATTCACGAGGTTCCAACGGGAACCAAAGTTTTTGACTGGGAGGTCCCTAAAGAATGGAACATCAAAGATGCATATATCTTAGATGAGGAAGGCAATAAAATAGTTGACTTCAAAGAAAATAACCTTCATGTGGTCGGTTACTCGGTTCCTGTTAATCGACACATGACTCTTTCAGAACTCCAAAATCATCTTTATTCCTTGAAAGATCAGCCGGATGCGATCCCCTATGTCACCTCCTATTACAAAGAACGTTGGGGCTTTTGCCTAACTCATCGACAGCGGGAGCAGCTCAAAGAAGGTATGTATCACGTGGTAATAGACAGTGAAATAAAAGAGGGGAGTTTAACCTACGGCGAGATATTGATCCCAGGGGAAACTTCCAAAGAGATTTTTCTTTCCACATACGTTTGCCATCCGTCCATGGCGAATAATGAGTTGTCCGGTCCGGTTGTAACAACTTATCTGGTAAAATGGATTCTGGGGGCTCCGCGAAAATATTCATACCGTATAGTTTTTATCCCGGAAACGATCGGCTCCATCACCTATCTAAGCCGCAACATTGATGAGATGAAACGCAACATCATTGCAGGTTTCAATATATCATGTGTTGGGGATGATCGGGCATACTCATTCCTCCCCTCGCGATATGGCAACACGCTTGCGGATAAAGTTGCCATGAATGTTTTGTCACACAGACACCCTGATTTTGTTAGATACACATATCTTCAGCGAGGCGGCGATGAAAGGCAATACTGCAGTCCGGGGGTGGATCTACCGGTTGCGAGTATCATGCGGACCAAATATGGAGAATACCCCGAATATCATACGTCACTCGATAATTTGGACTTAGTGACCAAAGATGGATTGTATGGTAGTCTGGAACTATTAAGAGAATGTATCACCGTGCTTGAAGCCAATGAGGTTTACCAAGTGACTTGTCTAGGGGAACCACAACTGGGCAAATATGGACTCTACCCTACTTTGAGCACCAAAGAGTCTGGCAAACAGGTACGCGATATGATGAACTTGATTGCCTATGCAGATGGCACCAATGATTTGATTGATATAAGCAATATCATTGGTGTACCGGTATTATCCTTACTGCCTATTGTTAAAAGGTTGCTGGATTGTGGACTGCTGGAAACCAAAAAATAGTAGGGAAAATATTTGAATATTGGAGGATTTAACGTATGGAAGAGAAATTGAGAGAAGTTTTTGCGAGAGCGCTCGATATTCCAGAGGAAATGGTAAAGGATGAACTAGAATTTAACAGCATTCCACAATGGGATTCCATTGGTCATTTGGGCTTGATAGCTGCTCTTGATGAAGCGTTCGGTATCATGATTGAAACGGAAGATGTCATTGATATGAGCAGTTTTAAAAAAGCGAAGGAAATTCTCGCGAAATACGGGGTACAAGTGTAATGTTACTGCAGGATAAGATTGCTTGGGTCACAGGAGCGTCAAGAGGGATTGGCAGGGCAACTGCAGTAGAATTGGCTTCCCAAGGGGCGACTGTTGTCCTAAGTGCTACTTCTGAAAAAAGCCTACAGGATACAGCAGAAGAGATTGAACTTAAAACAGGCAAGGCTCCAATGATCATGGGTTATGATGTTTCCGACCCGGTCAGCGTAAAGCAGGCATTTTCTCTTTTTCAGGCCCATTACAAACAATTGGATATTCTCGTAAACAATGCAGGCGTTATGATGGATGCGCTTCTGCCAATGGTTTCTGAGGAGCAGCTAAATAGAACGATGGCTGTGAATTTGAACGCCGTTATATACCACATGCAATATGCGTCACGATTCATGATGAGGAGGAAAAGCGGATCAATCATCAATGTCAGTTCCATCATGGGAAGATTTGGGAATGTGGGGCAGGTTGTATATGCGGCCAGCAAGGCAGCTATTATTGGGGCAACGCTTTCCGCATCAAAAGAGTTAGCACCTTTTCAGATTCGAGTCAATGCGGTTGCTCCAGGCTTTATCGAAACAGATATGACAAAACAGCTTTCTCAGCAAAAATTCGAGGAAAAGTTGAACACTATAAAAATGGGTAGAGCCGGTACTCCAGAGGAAGTGGCTAAGGTGATACTTTTCCTGAGTTGTGATTGGTCCTCTTATGTAACGGGACAAGTAATCGGAGTAGATGGGGGCATGATCGTATGAGTTTCTGGATGTTGAAACATCCGCAGCATCTCACAGCGATCATGGATGAAGAAAGCGGGAAGGAAATTACTTATGGAGAATTAGCCAGTCTGGTTCAAGCTATTATCGGCAAATTGCCTACCGCTTCTTCCAAAATGCTCGGTTTCATACTTTGCAATAATGAAGTGGAGCCTTTGATTGCGTATTTGGCAGCGCTACAGAAAAAGGATGCGGTCTGTTTATTGAATAATGCAATCCACCACAATCTTCTTATTCGGTTGGTTCATTTATATCAGCCTGAGTGGATCTATGCACCTGATGTAGTCGTGTTACCCGAGTCCTATCAAGTAATCCATCAAAGTGATCGGTACTTCATATGGGTGAAAAAAACGGGTATGTTCCAAGAACACCACCGTATCCATCCGGATGTGGCTGTGTTGCTTTCCACTTCCGGAACAACAGGAAGTCCCAAATTGGTAAAACTCTCCTACAAGAATATTCAAGCGAATGCGGAGTCTATTGCTCAGTATCTGGAACTGCAGCAGGAAGACAGGCCAATTACGACGCTTCCAATGCATTACTCCTACGGTTTATCTGTTATTCACAGCCATTTCCAAGTAGGGGCCACTGTATTATTGACGAATCAAAGTGTGACAAGCAAGAGATTTTGGGATTTTTTTCGAGAGAGGAAAGCAACTTCTCTTGCTGGTGTTCCGTTTATTTATCAAATGTTGGAGCGTTTAAAGCTTCATACAATGAACTTGCCGTCCTTACGTACCCTTACGCAAGCTGGTGGCAGACTGGAGCCCCGATTGGTGAAACATTTCCATCAAATGGCCATGCAAAAACAGTGGCGTTTTTTTGTCATGTATGGGCAAACAGAAGCTACGGCACGTATAAGTTATGTCCCACCTGATCGACTATCGGGAAAAGAGGATTCGATCGGGGTAGCGATTCCCCAAGGAAAATTATCGATCGATGAGGGAACTCAAGAACTCATCTATGAGGGTCCAAATGTAATGCTCGGTTATGCAAATTCACGTGAAGATTTGGGAAAAGGCGATGAATATCACGGCATCTTGCGTACGGGGGATTTGGGCAAGATGGATGAAGATGGGTTTTTCTATATTACCGGGCGTTTGAAGCGATTTATTAAGCTATTTGGATTGCGCGTCAATCTTGATGAAGTTGAACGGGCGTTGGAAAAAGTAATTCCGGTTACAGTCGCTTGTGTTGGAGATGATCGGATGTTGGCGATTATACTGGAAAACGAGGAGTATGCAGACAAAGCGAAAACTGAAGTCATCCATCTTTATAAATTGCATTCGTCGGCTGTTCAAGTGAAAGTGGTTCCAGAAATCTTCCGAACGGCAAACGGAAAGATAGATTACACAAAAATCACAGAGATGGTGATGTGAATTGTATGGATAGATTTTTTGAAAACGTGTTTCACTTGGAAAAGGCTAAGAAACAGGAGTATTTGCTGGATGAACTGAATAAGGCGATTCTTTGGCATTACAACCATTGCCAGGAATACAAGAAGATGCTTGACACGCTTGGAAAGAAGGGGGGGCACTATCATTCCTTAGAGGACTTGCCCATGCTTCCTGTTCAGTTATTTAAGATGATCGATCTGGTTAGCGTCCCACGTGAGAACGTCATTAAAATACTTACATCAAGTGGAACGACTTCTCAACAGGTGTCCAGGATTTTCTTGGATCGTGTCACGTCTTCTCTTCAAACGAAGGCGCTGATTTCCATTGTTGGCTCTTACATTGGATCACATCGTCACCCAATGATTATTTTGGATACCAAGTCAGTCTTAACGAATCGATCCTCTTTTAATGCAAGAGGTGCAGGTATCCTCGGTTTCTCCAATTTCGGCAGAGATCACCTCTATTTGCTTGATGAACAATATAACATTCAGTGGTCACAGTTGGAAGCCTTTCTGGAGAAACATAAAGGGGAAAAAATTCTTTTATTTGGTTTCACGTTTATGATTTGGAGATACGTTTACCAGGTTTGCAAGAAGATGGACAAAAAGCTTGACTTGACTAACAGCGTGTTGATCCACGGTGGCGGTTGGAAAAAACTTTTGGATCAGCAAGTTGATAACGTTACATTTAACCGAAGTCTGCGCGAGCAGTTAGGCATCCAATCTGTGCACAATTATTATGGTATGGTGGAACAGATTGGCTCTATTTTTATGGAATGCGAAGAAGGTTTTTTTCACGCCCCCAGTTTCTCCGATGTCATTATACGTGATCCCAAAACCTTACAAGTTCTCCCGTTTGGTGAAGAGGGATTAATTCAGGTGTTGAGTGTGCTTCCCAAAAGTTATCCGGGGAACATTTTGCTCACGGAGGATCTGGGAACCGTATATGGGGAAGATAATTGCAAGTGTGGGAGAAAAGGGAAAATCTTTTTGATTAAGGGAAGGCTACCGGCTGCAGAGTTGAGAGGATGCAGCGATGTATACTCTTACCAATAGGAGGTAAGAAATGGATATTCTGATTTCTATGGAACAAGAAAATCGATCCGATTGGAAAAACCAAATTGAGCAGGTATCTTCCCAGACTCTGTTAGAGCCGTTTCATGAAAGTATGCTGGATTTTTTACATGAGTTATCAAGGCGAATATTGCTTAACAAAACAATGCGGAACTTTCCCGAGTTGATGGCAATGGCCCATTGGCTAAGGCCGGCTCACATTCGCCAAATTAGAGATCATTATTTTCGGATGGCTAGCCCCGATACAGTAAACCTCCCGCGGGGGGTGGTGTTACATTTTGCTCCCTCGAACGTCGATACAATTTTTATTTATTCATGGGTACTGTCCATGCTGGTGGGGAATATCAACATCATTCGGCTGTCTCGAAAAAGAAGCCAACAGATTGAAGTAATCCTTCAAATCATAGGAGAAATACTTTCCAAAGAGGAATACAGCCAGATACGTTCTCGAACGGTGCTACTAAGTTATGACCATGATGATGAAATTACAAGAGAGCTGTCTGCCAAGTGTCAATTGCGTGTTATCTGGGGGGGAGATGAAACGGTTCGAAAGATTCGCTCCATCCCATTACCTCCATCTGCTATTGAAATGGTTTTTGCTGATCGGTTTTCAGTGGCAGCGCTAAAAGCGGATGCAGTTTTGACAGCATCTGAGCAGGTTTTTTCGGAGTTACTTCGGAATTTCTTTAATGATGTATTCTGGTTTGATCAATTAGCATGTTCCTCACCAAAGACGGTGTTTTGGATTGGTGAAGACAATGAGATTACCGCTGCAAAAACGAAATTTTGGAATGCCTTCTCTGAGCATGTAAACCATTATTATCAGAAGGAGTTACCGGCAATTGGCATTAGGCGGATGGCTGTAGCTTATCGCTATGCTTCCATGCCAGAGACAAGAAAGGTACTCATGAAGACGGTTTCTCCAGTACGAATTCAATCGAATGAATTGAATATGCAGATGCGGGAGATCCATTGTGGAAGCGGAGTTTTCATAGAAATCGAAGTTCCGACATTATCTCATCTGGCCAACCATCTTACAATCAAAGACCAAACGTTGTCTGTATTTGGCTTTCAAAAGGACGAGCTGGTTCATTTTGTCAAGACCTTACCTAATAGGGCTATCGATCGGATTGTTCCAATCGGACAGTCACTAAATTTTTCCGTGGTGTGGGACGGGTATAATTTGTTTCAATACTTTTCTAGAGAAGTATCCGTGAACGTATAATAAAGATTAAACCGAAAAAAGTAGGACAATTTCATTATTGGGCTACTTTTTTCGGTTTTTTAGAATCTGTTGAATTTTACAAGGATCGTCAATGGTAATGTGAGCGTCGAAATGGGAGCCAAGGTTGCTGTAAGTCTCTTGGATACACTGTTATGTTAAAACTGAGCAGGGACAAACTCAACTTAGATAAAGCAGACTCAATTTATATCTTTATGTCTAGATGAATACCTAAAAAAGGATGCGGCGCTTGGGTGATCGCTTGCGTCTGGGTAAGATTCTGAATCATAGCGGTTGCTGCTGCCGCTTGCGAAGAATTCGCCATATTGAGAAGAGCCATATTAACGGTATGCTGCAAAATGCTCAGCTGGGTACTCATGAAACTGCCAATGTCCATCATACTCACCTCTTCCGGTTTGATTTTGGCCTCATTTGATCTATCGGCCAATTGGCTAGAATTGTTTACCCCTCCTTCAATTTCCCTCCTTTCAACAACTCTACCATCTGCTATAATAAAAACGTTATTCTCGACAAATATTGACCAATTCTGGCGGGTGACCCTATGTTTTCGACGAAGAGACGATCACTGCTCCTGATCGCGGTGGTTCTGGTAATTCTCGTTCACGCGGTCTACCTGAATGGCAGCATGAAAGAACTTCTGAACGTGACCGCCATCGAGCTGGTATCGCTCTCGATCATCATTTCTTACGCCATCAAGCGCAAGCACATTGAGCTTCGGCCGCTGGTGCGTCTGCTGGTGTATGGACGAGCCGGGGAAGTGGAGGAGACGATCAAGCGTTTCTATTACTATGCGCTGGTGCAGAAGGAGCAGGGACATCTGGCGCTGGAAAAGGAGCTGATGAAGGAGCCGGATTCGTTCGTGCGCCGCGGCGGCCTGCTGGCCATCGAAGGGCTGGCTGAGGAGGAGCTGCGGCTGATCCTGGAAAACGAACTCAAAGGGGAGCAGTACCGTTACCAGCAGATCGGCGGGATGTTTCGGCTGATCAGCCTGCTTGCGCCAGGGATGGGACTTGTCGGGACACTCTTGGGGATGACGGGCGTGCTGAAAACCCTCTCCGATTTCACGCAGACGGGTCACAGCCTGAGCGCCTCCGTCGTGGCCACGCTGTACGGGGCCATGCTGGCCAACCTGTTCGCGCTGCCCTGCTACTATCGTCTCATGGACATCCACGACCGGGAGATGTTTGAGAAGCGGCTCTACATCGAAGGCTGCATCGGTCTGCAGCGGATGGAGACGCCGCGGGTGCTGTTTGAGAAACTGAATTCGTTCCTGCCGGAGGACCGTAAGATGGTGCTGATCAAGCAGCCCGGCAGCATGAGGGGAACGATCGAAAGGCAGGCCCACCATGCAGGATGAGCGCCTGTACGATGAAAAGGAGCTGGAGAAAAGCTGGCTGATCAGCTACAGCGACTTGTTTACCCTGTTGTTCGTGATCATCCTGATCATCGCCGCCGCCCACTCCGCCCATCTGGAGGCGCGCCTCGACGAGGTGAAAAAGGCGGAAACGAAGCAGCAGGCGGAGCTGAAGGAAGCGATCGCGAGCAAGGATATCCTGTCGCTGCAAAAGCTGGAGCTGCAGCGTGACATCGCGGCCCTGGAGGCCAAACGTGACGAGCTCCGCCAACAGACGCAGCAGGTGCAGAGCGAAACGGACGATGCCGAGCAGGACAGGCAGACCGTTAACAACGAACTGGCCGCGGCGCTTCAGGAGGTAAACGTCCAATTTGTCGAAACAGCAGAAGGGCTGAGGATCCGTTTGCCGGAAACCATCCTGTTTGCCAGCGGATCGGCTGATCTGCAGGAAGACGGGAAAAAGCTGGTCGGCACCATCGCGGAGGTGCTGAAACGCTTTCCGCAGCGCGTCCGCATCGAGGGCTACACAGACAACGTGCCGATCAGGAAAGGGATCTACCGCTCCAATTGGGAGCTTTCGTCCGCGCGGGCCATCTCCGTCATGCGGGAAATGGTGGATCAGCACGGACTGGCTCCTTCCCGCTTTGTGGTGGCCGGTTGGGGCGAAGCCAATCCCGTCGTGGACAACTCGAATGAGGAGAACCGGGCGCGCAACCGTCGGGTGGAGATCGTGATCCTGGCGGAAAAAGAGAAAAACTAATTTTTTGATAAAAAAAATTTGCAGAGAAGGATTCAGCGAAAGAACAGAGAACGTAGTTCATGGTGATTTTTGTGTTTCGTCCATCCTGAGAAAGCGCATCGATGACGGAGCAAAAAGAAATCCCCAGCTTGTGCACAACTTGTTGTGGATAATGTGGACAACTTTGTGGAGAATGCATAGCGGTTTGATCTTCCATGTGGACAGTACTGGGGAAAAAGACTTAGAAACAGAAGGGGGCTTTTCAATGAAGATCGGGAAGAAATGGGCAGCATCCTTAACACTGGCGGTAAGCTTCAGCCTGCTCCTGGCTGGCTGTGGCAGCGGCGGCAATCAGGCGGCTGGAGGCAATCAAGCGTCCGGCGGCGGCCAGGCCGCAGGTGGCAGCACCGAGAAAGTGTATGTGGTAGGGACGGATGCGGCGTATCCTCCGTTTGAAAAAATGGAAGCGGACAAAATCACCGGTTTTGACATCGAAGTGATCCAGGCGGTGGCGGATGCGGCCGGCATCAAGATCGAAGTGAAAAACACCGGTTGGGACCCGCTGTTTGACGGCATCGATAAAGGCAATGTGGACATTGGCATTTCCGCGATCACGATAACGGATGAGCGCAAGCAGAAATACGATTTCTCCGAGCCGTATTTTGAAGCGCATCAGTTGATTCTGCTGCCGGAAGACTCGACGGTAACGAAGCTGGCTGATCTGAAAGGGAAGAAAATCGGCGTTCAGTCGGCAACGACCGGCGAACAAGTGGTGAAAAAAGCATTCGGCGATACGTATGAAGGAATCAAGGGCTATGATGATACGCCATCTGCCGTGGATGATTTCTTCAACGGCCGCGTTGATGCGGTGGTAGCCGACAACGCCGTCCTGCAAGACTATGCGAAGAAAATCACCGACAAAAAATACAAACTGGTGAAAGATGATTCGTTTGAGGTTGAAAACTACGGCATCATGGTGAAAAAAGGGAACACCGAACTGCTGGACAAGATCAACCAGGGATTGAAAACAATCAAGGATAACGGGAAACTGAAAGAGATCCACACCAAATACTTCGGTGAATAATCATCTCGGCAACGCGGGGCGGGTACGTCTTTGGGCGTACCCGCTTTCCATTACGCGGCTCGCTTGGCTAACGCCCGGGCAAGAGCCTGTCGGGTTTATTGGACCGATCATCGAGAGGAGGGGACATTGTTGAACTGGGGTGTCATTGCGACTTACCAGGATTTATTCATCCGGGGCGTCATCAATACCATTATCCTGACAAGTGTAGCTACGATCTTGGGAACCGTGTTTGGTTTGTTTATCGGGTTGGGAAAAATGTCGAAAAATCCCTTGCTGAAAGTTCCGGCATCGATTTATGTCGAGTTGTTCCGGGGAACCCCGATGTTCGTGCAGATCTTCCTGGTTCACTTTGCGATCATTCCGTCCATCTGGAAAACGTTTTTTCCTGAAGCGGAGATTCCAAGCGGCATGTTTTCCGGATTTGTGGCGCTTTCGTTGAACGCTGCTGCCTACATTGCCGAGATTTTCCGTGCGGGGATCCAGTCGATTGACGTTGGGCAAATGGAGGCGGCTCGTTCGCTGGGAATGACAAGAGGAATGGCCATGCGCCTCATTATCATCCCTCAGGCGTTTTTGCGCATGCTGCCCGCGCTGGGGAACGAATTTATCGCTTTGCTGAAGGATTCGTCCCTGCTGGCCGTGATTGCCACGCCGGAGATCTTCTACGCGGCCATGAGCGTAGCCAAGAATACCTTTGAGCGGTATCCGCCGTACCTGACGGCAGCAGCCATCTATCTCGTGCTCACCCTGTTCCTGTCCCGGGTGGTGGTGCGAGGTCTCGAGAAACGTTATACCCCGAAGTGAGGATCATTTGACTTTCCAAATGCTGTAGGATATATTCGACTCATGAGACGTCAATCTCATACAAGTTTGTAAACGGAAAGGAATGTATTGCATGCTGGGTAAAGTAAAATGGTTCAACGCTGAGAAGGGGTACGGTTTTATCGAGCGCGAAGACGGCGGCGACGTATTCGTTCATTATTCCGCCATCAAAGCGGAAGGGTTCAAAACCCTGGACGAAGGTCAAGCGGTTGAGTTTGACATTGTTGACGGCGATCGCGGTCCGCAAGCGGCAAACGTGGTGAAACTGTAACTGAAAGCGCTTTCCACTTTTCGACCTACATCAAAAATCCCCCTGGAGAGAAGGTTGCCTTCTTACAGGGGGTTTTCGTTTAGGCGCTGGTTGTCAGCCGATCATTTTCTCAATGGAGAGCGAGCGGTGTTTCCTGAGGTCGAGGTACTCGTCTCCTCGCCGCACCAGGGGGCGCATCGGTTCATCCATGTGAATCAGGATCACTTCCACCTCTTCGCCGGTGTTTAACAGGGCGTTGCTGCCGACATAGAGCGTGGCGATGTAGTTGATGAAGCGGTTGACGATTTCCGGATTCAGCAGACCGTCGCAGGTGAGCGTCCACAGGACCTTGGCGGCTTCGAACGGCGAGTTGCGCGACTTGTAGACCCGGTCGGAACAGATGGCATCGAAGACATCGGCTACGCCGACGATCTGGCTTTCAATGGGGATGTCCAGCCCCTTGCGCCCCTGTGGATACCCGGAACCGTCCCTGCGTTCGTGATGTAGCAGGGCGCACTGGATAATCACCTCATTGGTGCCTTCCATGCGGCTCAGGATCTGGGCACCCAGAATGGTATGCTGCTTCATGATCTCGAATTCGTCGTCCGTCAGCCGTCCCGGCTTCATGAGGATCTCCTGGGGGATGAACATTTTTCCCACATCATGGAGGAGACCGGCCTGCCCCAGCAGGATCACCTCTTCGGTCGTCCGGTTCAACAATTTGGCGATCAGCGCCGACAGGATCCCCACATTGATGGAATGGCGGTAGGTATAATTGTCTGATCCCTCTATGAGATAGAGGGGAGTGAACAATCCCGTTTCCTTGATGACCTGGTCAAGCAGCGGGAAAAAAGCGTGGGTAAACTGCCGGAGCGGCGGGATATACACTTCCGTAACCTTGCCGAACAGCTCTTTGGTTTGCTCCAGAGCCGTCAAATACTTCTCCGCGGCCCCTCTCGATTTCAGGAGGTCTTCGATTTGCGAAATCACGCTATGGGAGGGTTCCGGACTGGAAAACGGGAAATCCGGAGACACCAACACGGGAACCATATAAATCTTATGAGAAATGAGCAGGCTGATATCATTGCGGGTTAGCACGGTTCCTTTTGAAAGCAGCAGCAAGCCGTGCTCGTTAAACACATCATGCTCCAGCGTTTTGCCGATCAATGAATAGGACGTTGTGATTTCTGGCATGCAGGTACCTCCAAAACACACATGTGGCCAAACGTTCAAGCAGCAACATTATACCACAAATTTTTATTCTTGGATAAAATAGGTTTCATTTTATGTCGAATGTTTGAAAAATATGTCGCAAATGTAAAGAAAACATTAAAATTTCCGGTGTTTTTTGAAGGATTTTTTTAAAGAAAACGGGAATAGGTATTCTATAGACGGAAGGAGGTAATGCCCATGAACTTCAACATTCGTGGTGAAAACATCCCGGTTACTGAAGCACTCCGAGACTATGTGGAGAAGAAGATCGGCCGTCTTGAACGTTACTTCGATTCTCCACTCTCCACCGATGTCCATGTAACCCTGCGATTCCTCCGAGGTGAAGCAACGATTGAGGTCACCATCCCGCTGGTGGGCGTGATTATTCGCGCCGAGGAAACTCACGATGACATGTATGCCGCCATTGACCTCGTCGTTGAGAAGCTGGAACGTCAAATACGCAAGCACAAGACCAAACTGATCCGCAAATTCCGCCTGGATAACAACCGGTCGCTGGTTCGCGAGGCAGAGCCGGTCATGGTGGCGGATCATGTGGAAGAAGATGTGGAAATCAACATCGTCCGCACCAAGCGGTTTGATCTGAAACCGATGGACGCGGAAGAGGCGGTGCTGCAAATGGATATGCTGGGGCACAACTTCTTCGTCTTTCAAAATGCCGAAACCAATGATGTGAATGTGGTGTACCGCCGCAACGACGGGCGCTACGGACTGATTGAACCGAAATAAACAGGGAGCATCTCAAGGGAGTTGTTGGTAATCACAACTCCCTTTGCTTGTGTTCGGTTGTTATGTTTTGTTAGAATAGTTCTTTAGAGAGTGAGAAATGTTGCTCAGACGGTCTCCCCTGAGGAAGGAAGGAGTGTCCCAATGTTAGGGCTTGTAAAAAAGATATTCGGAGACAGCAGTGAGCGAGAAGTCCGCAAGATGTTCAAGCGCGTCGAGAAAATCAATGCGCTGGAACCGGAAATGGCGGCGCTGACCGATGAACAGCTGAAAGCGAAGACGGAGATGTTCAAGGCTCGCCTGGCGCAAGGGGCGGAGCTGGATGATATTTTAAACGAAGCGTTTGCCGTGGTGCGCGAAGCATCCAAGCGCGTGCTGGGCATGCGGCATTACGACGTGCAGTTGATCGGCGGGATGGTGCTGCAGGAAGGCCGGATCGCCGAGATGAAAACCGGGGAAGGGAAAACGCTGGTCGCGACGCTGGCCACCTACCTGAATGCCCTGCTGGGGAAAGGGGTTCACGTTGTCACGGTGAACGAATACCTGGCGGAGCGGGATGCCAAGACCATGGGAGAGCTGTACAACTTCCTGGGGCTAACCGTTGGCCTGAACAAGCATGGCATGTCCCCGGAAGAAAAACGGGCGGCCTATCTCTGCGACATCACCTATGGAACCAACAACGAATTCGGGTTCGATTATCTGCGGGACAACATGGTGCTGTACAAGGAACAGATGGTGCAGCGGCCGCTGTTTTACGCGATTATCGACGAGGTGGACAGCATCCTGATCGACGAGGCGCGCACCCCGCTGATTATCTCCGGGGCGGCCAACCGTTCCACCGAGCTGTATTATATTTGTGCCCATTTTGTCAAACGGCTGGAACAGGATGTCGACTATACCGTTGATGAGAAGCTGAAGATCGTGTCCCTCACGGATGAAGGCGTCAGCAAGGTAGAGAAGGCGTTTAACATCGAGAATCTGTACGACACGGCCCATATGACGCTGAACCACCATATCAATGCGGCGTTGAAGGCACAGGTGCTGTTCAAGCGCGATGTGGATTACGTGGTGCAGGATGGCGAAGTGGTGATCGTTGACGAATTCACCGGCCGTCTCATGGTGGGCCGCCGCTACAGCGACGGCCTTCATCAGGCGATTGAGGCGAAGGAAGGCCTGAAGGTGCAGAGCGAGAGCATGACGCTTGCCACCATCACGCTGCAGAACTATTTCCGGATGTATCAGAAGCTGGCCGGCATGACCGGTACGGCCAAGACGGAAGAAGAAGAGTTCAAAAAGATCTATGGCATGGATGTTGTAGTGATTCCGACCAACAAGCCGGTGATCCGCAAAGACCTCCCCGATCTGATCTTCAAGACGGAAGCGGCCAAGTACCGGGCGGTCGTGAATGATATCGTCGAGCGGCACAAGAAAGGACAGCCTGTGCTGGTAGGTACCATCTCCATCGAGAACTCCGAGCGTCTGTCCGCCATGCTGAAGCAGAAAGGCGTGCCGCACAACGTACTGAACGCGAAGCATCATGCGCGGGAAGCGGAGATCGTGGCCCGTGCCGGCCAGTACGGAGCGGTTACCATTGCGACCAACATGGCCGGGCGGGGGACGGACATCAAGCTGGGAGAAGGGGTGGCCGAACTGGGCGGCCTGCATATTCTCGGTACCGAGCGGCATGAGTCCCGCCGGATCGACAACCAGCTGCGCGGACGTGCCGGCCGTCAGGGCGATCCGGGTTCCTCCCAGTTCTTCCTCTCCTTGCAGGATGAACTGATGCGCCGTTTCGGGGCGGAAAACATCATGAACATGATGGATCGCCTCGGCATGGAAGAAGATGTGCCGATTGAAAGCCGGCTGGTGACCCGTGCCGTGGAGCAGGCCCAGAAACGTGTGGAAGGCGCCAACTTTGACACGCGGAAAGTGGTCCTGCAATACGATGACGTTATGAACCAGCAGCGCGAAGTGATCTACAAGCAGCGCCGCGAAATCCTGGAAAAAGAGAACCTGCGCGACATCGTGCTGGGCATGATTTACAGCCTGATCGAACGCAATGTCACGGCTTATTGTCCGAAAGAGGAAGTGCCGGAAGAGTGGGATCTGCAGGGTCTGGTGGACACGGCCAACCACATGTTCCTGCACGAGGAGAATCTGACCGTTTCCCAGCTGAAAGGCAAGGAAGCGGAGGAGATCATCGAGTTCCTCAAAGCGGAAGTGGAGCGTCAGTACACCAAACGCGAAGAAGAGATCGGCGAGATGATGCGCGAGTTCGAGAAAGTGGTCGTCCTGCGCGCTGTCGACAGCAAGTGGATGGATCATATCGACGCGATGGAACAGCTGCGGCAAGGGATTCATCTGCGGGCGTACGGCCAGAACGATCCGCTGCGCGAATACCAGTTTGAAGGCTTTGAGATGTTCCAGGCCATGATCGCCAGCATCGAGGAAGAAGTGGCGATGTACATCATGAAAGCCGAAGTCAGCCAGAATCTGGAGCGGCAGGAAGTGGTAAAGGGGCAGGGGGCCAATCCGTCGGCCCTGCAAACCTCCGGCCCTTCGGAGCGGCCAAACAGCGCCGCTTCGGGCAATGCCGAGCAAAAGAACAGGGCGCAGCGCCGCGCAGAGGAACAAGAGCGGAGACGTAATATCAAACGCATACGCTGATGAGCGGGAAACCCGCCCGACGCGAACGGAGCTTGCGGTCGGGCGGGTTATTTTCTTACGCGCGGTTGCACTCCCCGGCTTTTGCGCTACAATAAAGAAGGGTAAGAGTCTGTAAAAAAGGTGGTTGAGATACGATGGCTTTGATCGATGTCGCAGATGTCAAGCAAGAGATGGCCGGTTTGGGAAAACGCTTAGCGGAAATTAGGGGGTCTCTTTGACCTGCCTGCCAAACAGGAACGCATCGGGGAATTGGAGGAGCGGATGCTCGCCCCTGATTTCTGGGATGACAATGATGCCGCCCAGAAGACCATTGGCGAGTTGAATGCGCTCAAATCCCTTGCCGATACAATGGGAGAGCTGGACCGTTCATACGAGGATCTGCAGGTGATGCTGGAGCTGGCGATCGAAGAGGGAGACAGCTCGCTGATCCCCGATTTGTACGACAGCACCCAAAAGCTGAAAAAAGAGCTCGAAAGCTTTGAACTGCAATTGCTGTTGAGCGATCAGTACGACAAAAACAATGCGATTCTGGAGCTTCACCCCGGTGCGGGCGGAACCGAATCGCAGGATTGGGCATCCATGCTCCTGCGCATGTATACGCGCTGGGCGGAATCGCGCGGATTCAAGGTGGAGACGCTGGATTATCTGCCGGGGGATGAAGCCGGGATCAAAAGCGTCACGCTGCTGATTAAAGGACACAATGCCTACGGCTACCTGAAGTCGGAAAAAGGGGTGCATCGGCTGGTGCGGATTTCGCCATTCGATGCCTCCGGCCGCCGCCATACCTCGTTCGTCTCTTGCAATGTGCTGCCGGAGATCGAAGAGGATACGGATGTGGAGATCCGTCCGGAGGATTTGAAAATCGATACCTACCGCTCCAGCGGCGCGGGCGGACAGCATATCAACACCACGGATTCCGCCGTGCGGATCACCCACCTGCCCACGGGCATCGTCGTGACCTGCCAGACGGAGCGTTCGCAGATCAAAAACCGCGAACGGGCGATGAAGATGCTGGCGTCCCGCCTGTTTGAACGGAAGCGGGAGGAGCAGGAAAAAACGCTGGCCGCCATCCAGGGTGAGCAAAAAGAGATCGCCTGGGGCAGCCAGATTCGTTCGTATGTATTTCACCCATACAGCCTGGTGAAGGATCACCGTACGAATGTGGAAGTCGGCAATGTGCAGGCGGTGATGGACGGCGAGATCGACGTGTTTATCGATGCGTATCTCCGTTCCCACTTGAATCGACAATAGACGTGGAAAACGGCGGGAAGCGGGATGCTGACCGCCGTTCCTTTGTTGTCAGAGAAGAAAGCTTAAGTTCTTTAAAGTGATAAAGTGGCAGAGAAAGGTTGGGGGCCCCGCCCGGCGCAGCGATAGCTCAAGCCGGGTGGGTTTTTTAGAATCACGATCAGAACGCGATGATCCTTTCAAAGCGTTGGGATGGTGGTGTAAAATGACAGCGAACACACCCAACGGAAAGGGAGGAACGGAGATGCTGTACGTTGCCATGCTCACGATCATCGATCAGGATTTGAATGCCAAGGTTCGTCCTGCCCATCTTGCCTACATCAACGAGCTTTATGGACAGGGCAAAGTGGTGATGGCCGGTCCGTTTACGGACAAACGCGGCGGGATGGTTATCTATAAAGCGGAGACCTGGGAAGAAGCCAAACAATTGGCCGAAGCCGATCCGGTCGTCAAGGAAGGCGCCCGCACCTTGGAACTGCGCGAGTGGAGTCCGCTTGAGCTGCCGTTGAGCTGAGGGTGCCGTGTGAAATGACATCGATTCCGCTGCATGTTCTTCCGCGAGACGAGGCATACTTAGCCAAGAAGACAAATTCAAGGAGGAAGCAGCATGAATGGTGTCACCAGGGCACTTGCGGCAGGGGCTTTTCTCATTTTGGCAAGCGCGTGCGGTACAGGGCAGCAGACCCAGCCTCCCGCTCAAACAACGCCGCCGTCCCAAACAACCCCGCCCGCCAGCAGTACCACCTATGATGCCGCAGCAGCGGAAAATGTGTTCAAAAGCACCTGTGCGGGGTGTCATGGGCAAAATCTGGAGGGAATGGTCGGCCCCAATCTGACCCATGTAGGTTCCAAGTACAGCAAGGATCAGATCAGGGAGATTTTGGAGAAAGGGAAAGGCAGCATGCCGGCCGGTTTGGTGAAGGGCGCGGATGCAGACAACATCGCGGCATGGCTGGCGGATAAGAAATAAGAAGCATGTTGAGACGTCCGATGTAAGATCGGGCGTTTTTTGTTGTCAAACAGATGTATTTTTATTATTATTGGTGTATAAAAATTCAAAGGATGAAGAATCGTATGATACGTGTCGGCATTGTAGGTGCTACCGGATACAGCGGCGTGGAGCTGATTCGCCTCCTTGCGCATCATCCGGATGCCACGGTTGCGCATTTGTATACAAGTTCTGCCGCAGGGGAATCGCTGGCTCACATGTTTCCGCATCTTGGCGATGAGGAACTGCCGGTGTTGGAGCCGATTGATCCTGTCCGCATCGCCAGGGAGAACGATGTGGTATTTCTGGCGACACCCTCCGGCGTCAGCAGCACGCTTACCCCTTCGCTGCTGGAAAACGATGTGCGTGTGATCGACCTGTCGGGTGACTTTCGTCTGAAGTCGCCGGAGAGCTATCGGACGTGGTACAAAAAGGAGCCGGCATCCGGGGAGCTTTTGGCTAAAGCCGTGTACGGCCTTCCCGAATGGAACCGGGAGCAGGTGGCTGCCGCCTCCTTTATCGCCAATCCGGGGTGCTATCCGACGGCGACGCTGCTCGGGATGCTGCCGCTGGCCAAAAGCGGTTGGGCCGAGCCGGACAGTTGGATTGTGGACGCGAAATCCGGCGTTTCCGGAGCGGGCCGGGGAGTGTCGCTGGGCGTTCATTTCGGCGAGGTTAATGAGAGCGTCTCTGCCTACAAGGTGGCGCAGCATCAGCACACCCCCGAAATCGAGCAGGAGCTGTGCCGTCAGACGGGAACGGAGACGATCATCCAGTTTACCCCCCATCTGATCCCGATGACGCGCGGGATTCTGGCCACCGCGTATGCCCGGTTGAACCGCACGGTGTCGGTCGAGGATTTGCAGCAGCTGTACCAGGAAACCTACGCCGACAAGCCGTTTGTGCGGATACGGCCGTTTGGCAGCCACCCGCGGACCAAAGAGGTGTACGGAACCAACTTTTGCGACATCGCCCTCCATCTTGACCAGCGCACCGGACGCGTCATTATCCTCTCGGTGATTGACAACATGGTCAAGGGAGCGGCGGGGCAGGCGATCCAAAACATGAACCTGATGCTGGGACTGGATGAAACAAGCGGCCTGACCGGCACACCCGTCTTTCCGTAACAGAGGAGGTTGACACCCATGAACCGACCGTTTCTCGTGCTCAAGTGTGGAGGAAGCACCATGGAGCAGCTTCCCGACTCGTTTTTTGCGGCAATCGCGGACCTGCAGCAAAGCGGCCAGCCACTGGCAATCGTACACGGCGGCGGACCGGCCATCAATGCCCTCTTGTCCTTGCTTCAGATTCCCGCCCGATTCGTGGATGGCTTGCGGGTGACCTGCGAACAGACCATGCAGGTGGTGGAGATGGTGCTCGGCGGCTCGATCAATAAACAGCTTGTGCGCCGCATTCATCAGGCGGGAGGCAGGGCATGGGGGGTCAGCGGCGTGGACGGTGCCCTTTTGACCGCTCGCCGGACGGAAAAACCGCTGGGCCTGGTGGGGGAGATCGAGCAGGTGGATACGGCCGTCATCCGCGCCATCCTGCAGGGAGGGTATGTCCCCGTCATCGCGCCGCTCGCGGTATCAAGGGACGGCGGCATCTGCTACAACGTCAATGCGGATATCGCCGCAGGCGCGATCGCGGCGGCCCTGCAGGCGGAGAAGCTGCTGATGATAACGGACGTGCCGGGTATTCTGGGAACGGATGAAGACGGCGGGAAAACCTTGTTGAGAGAGACCAGCCCCGATCAGATCAAGGCCATGATCGCGGCGGGGGACATCTACGGCGGCATGATCCCCAAGGTGAAAGCGGCGCTGGATGCGCTCAAGCAGGGGGTAAAAGAAGTGGTGATCTGCCAGGGCACAGCGGAAACCCTGCGCGACGCCTGCGCAGGAAAACAAACGGGGACATCCGTGAAAGGAGTGGTTGTAGCATGAGTATGGCAACAGCATCGATTCATTTGATGAACAACTATTCCCGGTGGCCGGTCCGGCTGGTGAAAGGACAAGGAAATACCGTCTGGGATGAGGCGGGACGTTCCTACCTTGATTTTACCTCCGGCCTCGGGGTCACATCGCTTGGCCACGTGCCGCCATCGGTTGCCAAGAAGCTGCATGAGCAGATCGATACGCTCTGGCACAGCAGCAATTTGTTTGAGCATCCGCTGCAGGAGCAGTTGGCGGCGAAGCTGTGCCAGGTCTCGGGTCTCGACCGCGCCTTTTTCTGCAACAGCGGGGCGGAAGCGAACGAAGCCGCGATCAAGCTGGCCCGCCGCTACGCCCAGCGGGTGAAGGGGGAAGAGCGGTACGAGGTGATCACCTTCCAGCAATCCTTTCACGGGCGGACGCTGGCTACCCTGACCGCGACAGGCCAGGAGAAGGTGAAGGATGGATTTGCGCCGCTGCCCGATGGCTTCAAGTCGATCCCTTTCAACGATAGTCAGGCGCTGAGAAACGCGATCTCAGACCGGACGTGCGCGGTGATGCTGGAGCTGGTTCAGGGGGAAGGGGGCGTTCATCCCGCTGACCCTGCGTGGGTGAAGGAAGTGCGGCAGCTCTGCGACGAGCACGGCATTCTCCTGATCATCGACGAAGTTCAGACCGGCATCGGCAGGACCGGCGACTGGTTCGCCTTCCAACAGTACGGCATCAAGCCGGATATCATCTCCGTCGCCAAGGCGCTGGGCAGCGGATTCCCGGTGGGGGGGATTCTGGCGGACAGTCACGTGGCGGAAGGCTTTGCGCCAGGGAGCCACGGTACGACGTTTGGCGGCAACCCGCTGGCGATGGCGGCCGGCATTGCCACGCTGGAGACCATCGAGCAGGAACAGCTGCTGGTCAAGGTAAAGGCACTGCACCAATCCCTTTTCCAACGCCTGCAGCAAATCCAGCAGGCCGTGCCGGACAAGGTGAAGGCCGTTCGCGGCAGAGGCTTGCTGCTCGGCATGGAAGTCACCCTCCCGGCCGCTGATATTCTTGCTGCCGCAAGAGAGCAGGGCGTGCTCTTGCTGCAGGCCGGACCGCAGGTGGTCCGCCTGCTGCCGTCATTTGTCACGACGGAAGCGGAGATCGATCAAGTAGCTGATCTTCTGCTGAGCATCATCCGCAGCCAATAGCCCGATTTCATGCAGCGAGTACAGCCAATTTCCAATACTCGTTGCATTTTTATAAGTAATAATGTATATTAATTCATTATCGTGCATATATTTTCGCGACAGAGAACGTGTTGGCGAGTGGTGGAGAGAGGAGATGGATGGTTTGATGCAGGGGAAGAAAGGATACGGCGCCGGGTACCTTACGCTGGCAGACGGCCGGGTGTTTGCCGGTACCTTGTACGGAGCGCCGCTTGATGCATACGGAGAAGTGGTTTTTCATACAGGCATGACGGGGTATCAGGAGGTTATGACGGACCCGTCGTTTGCCGGACAGATCGTGACCTTCACGTATCCGCTGATCGGGAACTACGGGATCAATGAATCGGATGATGAAGCAAGCGCTCCCGCCTTGTCCGGCATGATCGTCAGTGAATTGTGCGAAGCGCCCAGCCATTTCCGCAGCAAGCGTACGCTCGCCCAGGCTGCCGAACATTTCGGGTTCCCGATTCTGGCCGGCGTGGATACGCGGGACATCACCAAGCTGGTGCGGACCCAGGGCACGGTCTACGGCGTGATCGCCGACAGGCCGCTGACGGCGGAGGAAGTGGCCGTTCATGAAGCGGGGCATGCCAAAGTGAGAAAATCCCTGGTGGCCCGGGTATCCACCCCGAAGCCGATCCATTATGCGGGCAGAAACGAACACGTGGTGCTGGTTGACCTGGGCATGAAGCGTTCCATCCTGGAGTCGCTGCTGGCAGTGGGATGCCGGGTCACGGTGGTCCCGTTCGATACCACCTTTGCCCAAATCCAGGCGTTGAAGCCGGATGGACTCGTCTTTTCCAACGGCCCTGGTGATCCGGCTGATCTTCTGCCCTATTGCGCAGAATGGCGGAAGGCGGTGGAAGCCTATCCGACGCTTGGCATCTGCCTCGGCCATCAAGTGCTGGCGCTGATGTTCAAGGCCCAGACGGAGAAGCTGTTCTACGGCCATCGCGGCAGCAACCATCCGGTGAAGGAACTGACCACCGGCAGCGTGTACATGACCTCCCAGAACCACGGATACGTGGTGAAAGAAGATACCCTTGACAAACGGCAGCTGGTGGTGACCTATCGCAACGTCAATGACGGTACGGTCGAGGGTCTGCGCCATCAGTACCTGCCGGTCATGAGCGTGCAATTCCATCCGGAAGCCCATCCGGGTCCGGATGATACGTCCCATATTTTCAACCAATTCATCCAGTCCATGCGCATCGTAGGAGCGAAACATTATGCCTAGAAACGAACAGATCAAAAAAGTGCTTGTGATCGGCTCCGGCCCGATTGTGATCGGCCAGGCGGCGGAATTTGACTACGCGGGGGCCCAGGCCTGCCTTTCCCTGCGCGAAGAGGGCGTCGAGATCGTACTGGTTAACAATAACCCGGCCACGATCATGACGGACCAGCAGATGGCGGACAAAGTGTACTTGGAGCCGCTCACGGTAGATTCGCTGCGCCGGATTATCGCCAAGGAAAGACCGGACGGCCTCCTCCCGACGCTCGGCGGCCAAACGGGTCTCAACCTGGCTGTTTCCCTGGCGGAAGCGGGCATTCTGGCCGAATACAACGTCCAGCTGTTGGGAACGCCGCTCGAAGCGATCAAGAAAGGGGAAGACCGCGAACTGTTCAAGCAGCTGATGCAGCAGATCGGCGAGCCGGTGCCGGAGAGCGCGACGGTGGAGTCGGTGGAAGCGGCCGTCTCCTTTGCGGCCAGCATCGGCTATCCGGTGATTGTCCGTCCCGCCTACACGCTGGGCGGAGCGGGAGGCGGCATTGCCGACGATGAGGCTTCCCTGCGCAGGGTGGCTGCCGGCGGGATTGCGGCCAGCCCGATCGGACAGGTGCTGATCGAGCGCAGCGTGAAAGGATGGAAAGAGATCGAATACGAGGTGATGCGGGATGCGAACAACACCTGCATCATTGTGTGCAACATGGAAAACATCGACCCGGTGGGGATTCATACCGGCGACAGCATCGTTGTCGCCCCTTCCCAGACGCTGACGGACCGGCAGTATCAGATGCTGCGCAGCGTCTCGGTCAAAGTGATTCGCGCGCTTGGCGTCGTGGGCGGCTGCAATATCCAGTTTGCGCTGGATCCGGCCTCGGATCGCTACTACCTGATTGAAGTGAATCCGCGGGTCAGCCGCTCCAGTGCCCTCGCCTCCAAGGCAACCGGCTATCCGATTGCCAGAATCGCGGCGAAGCTGGCCCTCGGCTACCGGCTGGATGAGGTGATCAACCCGATTACCGGGTACACTTACGCCAGCTTTGAACCTGCGCTGGATTATGTGGTCGTCAAAATTCCCCGCTGGCCGTTTGACAAGTTCCCGCTGGCTGACCGGCTGCTGGGAACCCAAATGAAGGCGACCGGGGAAGTCATGGCGATCGGACGCAATCTGGAAGCGGCGCTGTTGAAAGCCGTGCGGTCGCTGGAACTGGGCTGGACCCATCTGTTCCGCCCGGATTTGGCGGGCAAGACCAGGGAACAGCTGCTGCAAGCGCTCCGCGAGGCAACCGATGTGCGGTTGTTCGCGCTGGCGGAGGCCATCCGGACAGGCTTCACGGAAGAAGAGCTGGCCCGTGCCACCGGTATCGATCCCTTTTACCTGCGCAGTCTGGCCCGCATTGTCTCTCTGGAGCGGGAGCTTGCCGCGTGCGGATGGGAAGAGATGCCGGAAGAGCTGCTGCGCGAAGCCAAGCATCGCGGCTTTGCCGACAAAACCATTGCCGAGCTGACAGGCGTCAGCGTGGAGACGGTGCGCGCGAGACGGGCAGCGCTTGGCTTGAAGCCGGTATACAAGATTGTGGACACCTGCGCAGCCGAATTTGAAGCGCAGACCCCGTACTATTACTCGGCCTGGCAGGGCAGCGACGAGGTGGCGGAGATCGCGAAGCGCAAGGTGCTGGTGCTGGGTTCGGGACCGATCCGGATCGGGCAGGGCATCGAGTTTGACTATTGCTCGGTCCATGCCGCCAAAGCGCTGCAGGCGGAAGGCATCGCCGCGATTGTCGTCAACAACAATCCGGAGACCGTGAGCACCGACTATGAAACCGCCGATCACCTCTACTTCGAACCGCTGACCGTGGAGGATGTGCTGCATGTCGCGGAGCGGGAGCAGGTGGAAGGGGTGATCGTGCAGTTTGGCGGCCAGACGGCGATCAATCTGGCAGAACCTCTGGCCGAAGCGGGGTTGACCATCCTTGGCACACCGCTTGCCTCCATCCATCTGGCAGAAGACCGTGAGCTGTTTTACGGGATGCTGCGCGAACTGGAGATTCCGCACATCCCCGGCGCGGGCGTGACCTCCAAGGAAGAGGCGCTGCGTATAGCTGACGAGATCGGCTATCCGGTGCTGCTCCGGCCTTCGTACGTGATCGGCGGGCAGGGCATGGTGGTTGTCCGGTCCGCCGCCGAGATGGAAGGCGTCATCGACGGATGGCTTACCGACAAGCAGGGGCAGTCGTTTTTCCCGCTGCTGGTGGATAAATATGTCCCCGGCATGGAAGTGGAAGTGGATGCGGTCTGCGACGGGGAAAATGTGTTGATTCCCGGTATTTACGAGCATGTGGAGAAGGCGGGCATTCATTCCGGCGACAGCATGGCGCTTTTCCCGGCACCTACCCTGAGCGCCGGACAGAAAGCGACGCTCGTCTCCTACACGGAACGCATCGCCCGCAAGCTGCAGGCGGTAGGATTGATCAACATTCAATTCGTGGTAAGCGGCGGTGTAATCTACGTGCTGGAGGTAAATCCGCGCGCTTCGCGGACGGTGCCCATCACCAGCAAGGTGACCGGGATCCCGATGGTCCAACTGGCGATCCGTGCCCAGTTGGGAGAGAAGCTGGCGGCGATGGGATACGGTACGGGGCTTCTCGATGACATTCCGTTTGCAGTGGTGAAGGCTCCGGTTTTCTCCACGGTGAAATTGTCGGGTGTCGATCCCGTCCTGGGGCCGGAGATGAAGTCGACCGGCGAGGTGCTGGGACTTGGCCGTACGATCCACGAGGCGGCAGCGAAAGCGTTTCGCTTCAAGGATCAGGCGGTTCCTTCAATGGAGCCGGGGGACTGTCTTTTTCTTTCGCTTGCCGAACCGCATAAGTCGGAATTTTTCCCGGAACTGAAGGTCCTGCAGGAAAAGGGAGTCCGGTTTGTCGCCACCCCTGGCACTGCCCGGTGGCTGCGCGCCCATGGGGCAGAGGTCGTGGCGGAAGCGGCCGATGAGAAGGAACTGCAGCTTCTCTTGCAGACGACGACCATCTCGCTGGCACTGGTGACCGCGACGGTCGGCAACAAACAAGGGCGCAGAGGGTTCGCGCTGCGCAGTCTGGCCCTGCAAAAGGGAATCCCGCTGTTTACCGCATTGGAGACATTTGCGCTGTACGTGCAATCATTACTGGCAAAGGAGCGTGACGGGCATGGAGACTGCCAAGACATTGGTACATTATCAAGCCGTTCAGCCGTCTGAATTCAAGGGGAAGGACTTCCTGCGGGGCGATGAGTTCAACCGCCAGGAGCTGGAATACCTGCTGAAGTTCGCCGGCGAGCTGAAGCGGATGCAGAAAAACGGCCAGCCGTACCAACCGCTGAAGGGCAAAACGCTGGGGATGATTTTCGATAAAGCGTCGACCCGCACGCGGGTCTCTTTCGAGGTAGGCATGTACCAGCTCGGGGGAATGGCCATGTATCTCAACGGGAAGGAACTGCAGCTGGGCCGCGGCGAGCCGATCAGCGATACGGCGAAAGTTTTGTCCCGTTACGTAGATGCCATCATGATTCGCACCTTTGCCCACGCAGGAGTGGAGGAACTGGCGGAGCACGCCACGATCCCGATCATCAACGGCTTGACCGATCTGTTCCACCCCTGTCAGGCGTTGGCGGATTTGCTGACGATTCAGGAACAGAAAGGGAGCCTGCAGGGAGTGAAACTTGCCTACGTGGGGGACGGCAACAACGTCGCCAACTCGTTGGTGCTGGCCGCGACCCTGCTCGGCCTGGATGTGCGGATCGCGACGCCGGCCGGCTATGAGATGGATCAGACAATCCTGCTTCAGGCCCGGCAGTATGCGGATGGCAGCGGCGGCAAGCTGCTTGCCACCACGGATGCGGAACTGGCTGTGTACGGGGCTGACGTGGTTTATACCGACGTGTGGACGAGTATGGGGTTTGAAGCGGAAAACGAAGCGCGGCTCAAAGACTTTGCCGCCTATCAGGTTAATCGTGCATTGACAAACCTGGCCAGCCCGGAGTATATTTTTATGCACTGCCTGCCCGCGCACCGCGGAGAAGAAGTGACAGCCGATGTGATTGACGGCCCGCACTCGGTTGTTTTTGAGCAGGCGGAAAACCGGCTGCACGCGCAGAAAGCAATCATGGCTTCCTTGATAGAATAGATTCCCGGGACAAAAGGACTATTTTGAAATTGAAACGTTCAGACTAGCAATCACCAGTTGCTGAAAATTGTAAAAAAGTAGTAATATAATAGTGGGAAGAAGCTTTGATGTATAGACTGTATCTGGTCGCTTGGTCTATACGGAGCGAGTAGCGAAACCACCCGGAAGCGCGATGATGTACAGGTGGTAAGTTGGTCGCTTAGCCTGTACGGAGCGAGTAGCGAAACCGCCTTCCTCCATACCTGTTAAAAGGAGGGACAAGAGATGAAAAAGCTGTTTGCAGCAATTCTCTTGGTTGCAGGTATCGTGGCTGCGACTTCGGCAGCTTGGAACATCACATAATTGGGATGTTCAAGGAAAAAACACCGCTTTTTTATAAGTGGTGTTTTTTCTCAATATATAGGAGGAATGAAAGTTGTTTATAGATATTATAATCCTTGCTTTTATTGTCGCTTTTTTACGCGGTGGACGCATACAAGAGTTACCAAAATTTGAAAAAGTAATTTTCTTGGTAGCAAGTATAGTCCTACAAATTGGTTCTGCTCTTCTCCCTAAATGGGGAGGCTTTTTCGTATCAATTGCTTATCTATTTACTCTTTTATTCTTTTTCTACAATCGCGAGCATGAGGATATTCGTATATTTCTAATAGGATGGTTACTAAATGCGGCCGTAATATGGGCAAATTTAGGTAGAATGCCCATCGACTTAGAACAGGCAAGAAAGTTACCATATTCTCCTGATCCGATTATAAATGGTGAGGATTTCAAACATAAAATTCTAACAGATGATACTCCACTTTCATTTCTCGCAGACATTATATACATGCCATTCCCGTTAGCGCGTGTAATTAGTATTGGTGATATTTTTATCATGTTGGGAGCATTCTTGCTTGTTCAAAGAATAATGAATAAACCAATCTCACTGATTCGGTTAAGAGAAGGTAAAAATTATGCTGCGAAAAATTGACTATAACGGACTTGGGAAGAGAATACTTGTAACCTTTCTCTATCCTATAATGGCAGGATATATTCTGCTAACTGTTTTACCTTCATGGGAAATACGGGAACACTGGGATATTCTGCTATTCTACTCAGTCCTAACATTAGTGTGTGCTTTTGCACCAGTTAGTACGTTAAAAGCAACACTAACACTTAGTGGTGCTGTTATTTTTTCCGGAATTCTAATGTATGGAACATGGGCGGGCATTTGGTCAGCATTTCTGGAGACATTAATCATTTCCTTTCTCTTTAAATCACCGCTTCCAAGAATATTAGCGAATGCTGGACAATTAATATTAACTGCTTGGATTACTGGACTGGCAAAAAACTTATTGGACACGATATCGTTACCAAATATTACTCGAAGATCTTTTTTTAATCCTTATTTTCTGGTTTTCTAATACATTATTTTGTGCAATCGGTATCTCCTATTTTTTAAAAATTGATTGGTTGACCGTATTAAGAAGTATGATTAAAAGTGGAACTATGACTTACATCCTCTTTATGCTCCTTGGAGGTGTTGGGTCCCGATTTGTGTCCGCTTTTGGTCTTCAATCATTAATTCCATTGGGCGTTTTCTTTATAATTATTCGACTCGTTTTCCACCAATACTTCGATAACCTGAACAAGCTCGAACAAAAAGTGGAAGAAATCAAATCCCTCAACCATTCTTTCCTGACCGCGCTTGCTGCATCCATCGACGCCCGGGACCCTTATACGAGCGGCCATTCACAGCGGGTGGCGCATTGGGGAAGGGAGATTGCCAACGCGATTGGCCTTCCCAAAGACCAGGCGGACAAGGTTTACTTCGGCGGAATCTTGCATGATATCGGCAAGATCGGAATCGAGGATGGAATCCTGAATAAAGAAGGAAATTTATCCGACGACGAATTCGAACGAATTAAGCAACATACCGTGATTGGCTATGATATCGTAAAGCAGGCGGGCGTCTTCGAAGAGCTGCTGCCAGCCGTCCGTTCCCATCATGAACGAATCGACGGGAAAGGATATCCCGATGGGCTGCGCGGGGAAGAGATCCCGCTTGTTGCCCGAATACTGGCCATCGCGGATGCTTTTGACGCGATGGTATCCAATCGCCCGTATCGGCAGGGGATGCCGGTGGAATTGGCCCTGCTTCAGATCGAGCAAGGGGCTGGGACCCAGTTTGACAGCCATTTGGCAAAAGAATTCGTCCGGCTGGTCAGACAGATTCCGGAAGACGAGTTAAACAGGATCCTTGGACAAGGCGGGTTTAAGCGACAACTGAAACAGTTGCAGGAGGCTGTTCATTGACGATTCGAAAGCGGATCGGGATTGGACAGCCTCCGTTTTGTTTGATGAAAAGGGGGATGGATGTTCTCGGGTAAGGCTAGCGGGTGCCTTCTCTCCATACCCGCTTGACCGAGCAATTTTCCCCGTCAACTGTAACCACATAGACATCCGGATTGGTTAACCGTTGCCATTCGGCAAATCCAAAGGAATCATCGAAATGCTTCAACAACAGCGTCATCAGGCAGCCATGGGTCACCAACAGGGTAACGGGAGCCGCCCCGCGCATGACTTCTTCTGCTACGGCGGCAGCCCTGTTCATGGCGGTTCGGCTTGATTCCCCGCCCGCCCAGCACAGGTCCAGATCGTCAAACGATTCCCGGAGCCGTTCCAGCCAGTCCGGCAAATCCCCTTCCGCCAACACCCGCTCCGCCAGCCGGTCATCCATTATCAACGGGAGCCGCTTTTGATCCGTCAAGGGCTGAATGGACTGCCTGGCCCGTAGAAACGGGCTGGTGATGATCTGATCAATCGCCATTCCTTGAAAGAAATCGGCCAATTCCTGCGCCTGGGCCATGCCTTCGGGGGTCAGCGGCGCGTCGGGCTCCTGACCAGCCGCCTTGCAATGCCGGATCACGTAAAGCTGTTTCACAGCCAATCTCCTCCGATTCCACATTTTGTCATACTACCAGTATATATCCCGGGTTGAGAGGTGACCATGCCGGGTTTGTCAGATTTTCACGGCGCGAAACGGATAGAGAAAGTAATTGTATTTTTATAAATCTACATGTATAATTAATCACAAACAGTACCTGATGAGGAGAGAGGAACCGATGGCGAAAGAAAAGATTGTGCTGGCATACTCCGGAGGTTTGGATACCTCCGTTGCGATCAAATGGCTGCAAGAAACATACAATTACGATGTCATCGCGGTAGCGCTGGACGTCGGGGAAGGAAAAGACCTCGACTTCGTCCAGCAGAAAGCGCTGAAAGTCGGCGCCATCAAATCGATCATCGTGGATGCCAAAGAAGCGTTTGCCCAGGAATTCGTGCTTCCCGCCCTGAAGGCCAATGCCCTGTATGAAGGCAAATATCCGCTTGTCTCCTCTCTCTCGCGCTATCTGATCTCCCGTGTGCTGGTGGAGATTGCCGAGAAGGAAGGGGCGGTGGCTGTCGCGCACGGCTGCACCGGTAAAGGGAATGACCAGGTGCGCTTCGATGTGTCGTTTACCGCGCTCAATCCCCATTTGAAGATCGTCGCACCGGTGCGCGAATGGGGCTGGACGCGTGACGAAGAGATTGAGTACGCGAAGAAACACGGGATTCCCATCCCGATCGATCTGGATAACCCCTACAGCATCGACCAAAATCTCTGGGGAAGAAGCTGCGAGTGCGGGGTGCTGGAAGATCCGTGGGCGGCTCCGCCGGAAGGGGCTTACGATCTGACCAAGTCGATTGCCGATGCGCCGGAGCAGCCGGAAGAGATCGAGATCACGTTTGTCAAAGGAACGCCAACCGCCCTCAACGGGGAGGAGCTTCCGCTGTCGGAATTGATTCTGAAGTTGAACAAAATCGCCGGCAACCATGGCGTTGGCCGCATCGACCACGTGGAAAACCGTCTGGTCGGCATCAAGTCCCGCGAAGTGTACGAGACGCCGGCGGCCACCACGCTCATCCTGGCCCACCGCGAGTTGGAGTTCCTGACACAGCCGCGCGAAGTGGCGCAGTTCAAGCCGATCATCGAGCAAAAGCTGGCGCAGGTGATTTACGAGGGGCTCTGGTATTCGCCGCTGTGCAACGCGCTGCAGGCCTTCATTGAAGAAACCCAGCAGTTTGTGACGGGCGTTGTCCGCGTGAAGCTGCACAAAGGAAATGCCATCGTGGTAGGAAGAAAATCGGCCTCTTCCCTGTACAGCCATGAGCTGGCCACCTATGCGGCGGGCGATACATTCGACCATAAAGCGGCGCTCGGCTTCATCAAGCTGTGGGGCCTGCCGACTCAAGTCTACGCCCAAGTGAATGATGGCGTGCTGAAGCAGAAAAAGACGGAAATCAAGATCGTGAACGAAAAGGAAGCGGTTGTGCAATGAAACTGTGGGGCGGACGCTTTACGAAACCGACCAATCAGCTCGTGGATGAATACACAGCGTCCATCTCGTTTGACCAGCAGATGTGGCGGCAGGATATCGTCGGCAGCCTGGCCCACGTGGCCATGCTCGGCAAGTGCGGCATCCTGCCGATGGATGAAGTGAAGGCGATCATTGCCGGGCTGAAAAAAGTAAAGGAAAAGATCGAGCGGGGGCAGGCGCAATTCCTGATCGCCCACGAAGATGTTCATATGAATATCGAAAAGATGCTGATAGAGGAAATCGGCCCGGTCGGAGGGAAGCTGCATACCGGGCGCAGCCGCAACGACCAGGTGGCGCTGGATATGCACCTCTACCTGCGGGAGAAGCTGCTGGAGATCATCCAGTTGGCGATGTACCTGCAAAAGGCGCTGTTGGAGCAGGCGTCCCAGCATCTGGATACCGTCATGCCGGGCTATACCCATTTGCAGCGGGCACAGCCGGTGCTCTTCGGCTACCATCTGATGGCGTATGTCTCCATGCTGCAGCGGGATATCGAGCGGATGCAGGAAGGCTGGAAGCGGGTCAATCTCCTCCCCCTTGGGGCCGGAGCGCTTGCGGGTACCACCTTCCCGATCGACCGGGAATTTGTGGCAGAACTGCTCCAGTTCGACGGAATCTATCTCAACAGCATGGATGCGGTCAGCGACCGGGACTTCATTGTGGAGTTTCTGGCGAATGCATCGCTGATGATGGCCCATCTTTCCCGTCTGTGCGAGGAGCTGGTCATCTGGAGCAGCCAGGAGTTCTCCTTCGTCGAACTGGATGATGCGTTCTGCACGGGCTCCAGCATCATGCCGCAGAAGAAAAATCCCGATGTGGCCGAACTGGTGCGGGGGAAAACGGGCCGCGTGTACGGTAACCTCGTGGGTCTGCTGACCGTCCTGAAAGGGCTGCCGCTGGCCTACAACAAAGACATGCAGGAAGACAAAGAGGGCATGTTCGATACGGTTGCCACCCTGCATGGCGCACTTGCGCTCCTGACACCGATGATTCAAACCATGCAGGTGAAGCGGGAACGCATGCGCCAAGCGGTGACGCAGGACTTTTCCAATGCGACCGATCTGGCGGATTATCTGGTGCGCAAGGGGATGCCGTTCCGGCAGGCGCATGAAGTGGTAGGCAGAGCCGTGTTGTACTGCATCGAGCAGCAGAAATATTTGCTGAACTTGACCATGGAAGAGTTCCACAGCTTTTCCGCGCAGATCGAGCCGGATGTCTACGAGGCGCTCGCCGTGGAGACGGTGGTGAATGCGCGCAATGTACAGGGCGGCACGGCGCGGCAGCAGGTAGAGAAACAGATTGCACAGGCTCAGGAGTGGATCAAGCATACACAGGTGTGGATCGACCGGACCAGCCAGAAGGTGATGATTGAGTCGCTGGTGGACGTCGGATCGCCCGCCTGAAACCGTCCAGGAAAAAACCTCCAGTACATCCGAGTGGATGCGCTGGAGGTTTTGGCGTTTGGAGAGCCGCCATGTTTGTGACAAAAAAATGGGCGAACGAACACGGAGCAGTATGAAATCAGAGGCACATGCGCAGAATCTCGGCCACGTCTTCGGCCTGCAGTTTCCTGAATTTGCCGATGGGGCCGAACGATGTGGCTTTCTGCGCCATCAACTCGATATGTTCGTCGCCGATCCCGTAATCGGCCAGACGGGCAGGAGCCCCGATCCGTTTGAAAAATTCCGCCGTTTTCTCGATCCCTTCCAGCGCGACCGCATCATCCGTTTTGCCGGCAGGCTCCACTCCCCACACCTGGATGGCGAAACGTTTGAAGCGCGGCACGTTCTCGCGGTACACATAGCGCATCCATTGGGGGAAGATGATCGCTAGGCCGCCGCCGTGCGGAATATCATAGACGGCGCTGACGGCATGCTCGATCGCATGCGTGGCCCAGTCGGTCTCCACGCCCATCGGCAGGGTGCCGTTTAACGCCATGGTTCCGCAATACATCAGATTGGCTCGGGCATCGTAATCCTCTGGATTGGCGAGAGCTTTCTCGGCATTCTCGATGACGGTCAGCAGAATGGACTCCGCAAAGCGGGTCTGCAGCGGAATGTTCTCGGTATGGGAGAAATATTGTTCAAATACATGGGACATCATGTCGCAGATGCCATAGACGGTTTGATCTTTCGGCACCGAGAAGGTATGCTCGGGGTCGAGAATGGAGAAGGTCGGAAACGTCGTGCCTGCTCCGTACTTTTCCTTCGTCTCCCAATTGGTTACCACGCTTCCCCGGTTCATCTCCGAACCGGTTGCGGCCAGCGTCAGCACCGTGCCCAAGGGAAGGGCATCTTTCGCAACCGCTTTCCGCGTGTAGAAGTCCCACACGTCCCCTTCATACACGGCGCCGACCGCGACGGCTTTGGCCGCATCAATCACACTGCCTCCGCCTACGGCCAACACCCAGTCGATCTTTTCCCGGCGGCACAGCTCGATGCCTTTATAGACGGTCGTCAGGCGCGGATTGGGCTCGACGCCGGGCAGCTCCGCGACATGGCATCCCTGCTCGTTCAGGATGGCCATCACCTTGTCGTACAGTCCGTTCCGTTTGATGCTGCCTCCCCCGTAAACAAGCAGAATCCGCTTCCCCAACTTCTCCACTTTATCGCCCAGGCGGGAAAGCTGTCCTTTCCCGAAAAGAAGTTCCGTCGGATTATGATAAACAAAATTGTTCATGCGATTTCCCCTTTCTGTCATATTCTTACAAGTTTACAATACCGCATTCGCAATCATGGCTGCAATCGGTGCGGCACATCCGCAACATGACGATTTCATCAGGAAAACAGACGGGAAGAATCCCGACCGAATCGACAAGAAATGAGAGATTTAGGGGATATCATTGCCGGATCGCGATGGTATAATAGGAGCGACAGTCGTTTTTTCTGCCAGCTCTTGTCACATCGGCGGGGTTCCGGTGTCGAATTCATGGGATCTTCGCATAACCTCCCATAGAAACTGCTAGGATGTGATAGTCTTGATCGAAATGTTTGACGTATGGAAAACCTATCCCAATGGGACCAATGCCTTAAAGGGAATCAATATCCGCATTGAAAAAGGCGAGTTTGTCTACGTGGTCGGTCCGAGCGGCGCCGGTAAATCCACGTTCATCAAGCTGATGTATCGGGAAGAAAAGCCCACGAAAGGCCAAATCTTTCTGGGTGGGTTTAACGTGAGCCGCATCAAGGAGCGGCAGATTCCCATCGTCCGGCGCAGCATCGGCGTGGTCTTTCAGGACTTCAAGCTGCTGCCCACGCTGACGGTCTACGAGAATGTCGCTTTTGCGATGGAAGTGATCGAGGCGCCGCCCAAGCTGATCAAGCCGCGCGTCATGGATGTGCTTGGACTGGTGAAACTGAAGCACAAGGCCAAGATGCTCCCCAGCGAGCTGTCCGGCGGGGAACAGCAGCGGGTTGCGCTGGCACGGGCTCTGGTGAACAATCCGGGGATCGTCATCGCCGACGAGCCGACGGGGAACCTGGACCCGGAGACATCATGGGAGATCATGAAGCTGTTTGAGGAGATCAACCAGCGCGGCACGACGGTGGTCATGGCTACCCACAACCGCGAAATTGTGAATACGATGCGCAAGCGCGTGATCGCCATCGAGGCGGGCCAGATCGTCCGCGACGAGCAGAGAGGGGAATACGGCTATGAAGATTAGAACGATCGGGCGCCATGTGCGGGAAGGGGTAAAAAACCTCGGCCGAAACGGCTGGATGACGTTCGCATCAATCAGTGCCGTAATGATTACGCTGCTGATCCTGGGCGTCTTTCTGCTTTTGGCCATGAATGTAAACTATGTGGCGCAGACCATTGAAAAGCAAGTAGAGATCCGGGTGTTTCTGGATGTGCTGGCGGATAAGCCGGCTATCGACCAGGTAGAGTCACAGATCAGGGCTATCCCGCAGGTGGAGTCGATCAAATTTGTGTCCAAAGAAGAAGGGCTAAAACAGTTCAAGGAGAGCCTGGGGGAAAAGGCGTATCTCTTCGAAGGCCTGGAGAAGGAAAATCCGCTGCCCGACTCTTTTGTCGTGAGAACAAAGCTGCCGCAGGATACAGCGGCGGTGGCCAAGCAGATCCAGCGCCTGCAGTATGTCAGCGGCGTCAACTATGGCGCCGGAACCGTGGAGAAGCTGTTTGCAATCACCTCCACGGTTCGGAACGTCGGCATCGTCTTTATCGTTGGCTTGGCGTTTACCGCCATGTTTTTGATTGCCAATACGATCAAGCTGACGATCGTCGCCCGCAGACGGGAGATCGAGATCATGAAGCTGGTCGGGGCCACCAACTGGTTCATCCGCTGGCCGTTCTTCGTGGAAGGCCTGCTGATGGGCGTTACCGGGGCACTGGTGCCGATTATTCTTCTGAGCGTCAGCTACTACTATCTGCTTGATGCGATGAAAAGCAACATCACCTTGACCATATTCAAATTGTTGCCACTGTTTCCGCTCGTGTATCAAGTGGCACTCGCGCTAATCGTCATCGGCGCGTTTATCGGCATTTGGGGCAGCCTGGTGTCTGTCCGCCGTTTCTTGCGTGTGTAAAAAAAGTGGGGAGGGGAAGTATGAGGAAGAAGATCTTGCTGACCGTCATGCTGGCTGGCCTGCTTGCGGGCAGCGCTCTGCCGGCAAGTGTGGGCGTGGCCGCAAACAAAGCGGCGTCCCTGGCGAAGATCAACAAAGAATTGGAAGCAATCCGGCAGAAGAAGCGCGCCCAACAATCGCAGGTAAATGAAATCGAACAACAAATTAAGGTTATTAAAAATAAGCGGGAAGATCTGGAGAACGAGTTGATGGCCATCGATCTTCGCCGCAATGAAACCCAAAAGAAACTCGACCAGCTGGAAAAGAAGATCGATGAAACGACACAGAGAGCGGCGGAAGCGCAGGAGCAGCTGGATCAGGCGGAAGAGCGTGTCGCGAAGCGGGAGGGCCTGTTGAAATCGCGCGTCAAATCGATGTATGAGCGAGGCAATGTGTCGTATCTCGAAGTGCTTCTCGGCGCCGCCGACTTCGGCGATTTTTTGACCAGAATGCAGGGATTGCAGTTGATTCTGGAGCAGGATACCCGCATACTGGAAGATAATCTGCGGGACAAGGAGACCATCGCCAAGAAGAAAAAGGAAATCGAGCAGCTCCTGGCCAACTACGAGAACATGTATGCCCAGGCGGAAGCGCTGAAGGCGGAGTTGGACAAGCAGTTCAAACACAGCACCGTGATCAAGGCGGAGCTGGAGAAGCAGGAGGAACAGCTGCACGAGATTGAACAGGAAGAAGAACAGAAATTGCTGGAGATTGCACAGCAGGAAGCCGCCAAGGTTGCCGAACGAAACCGGCTGCAGTCTGTCAGCAGCTACAAGGGCGGAAGGCTGGCGCTGCCGATCCCTGAGGGCAGCTTCCGTTTCACCTCCGGCTTTGGCATGCGCACAGACCCGTTTACCGGAAAGTCAGCTGGGCATAATGGAGTAGATATGGCTGCGCCGCGCGGAACCCCGATTCATGCTGCGGCAGACGGGATCGTCATTTTTGCGGGGTATTCCCGTGGATTTGGGAATACCGTCATGATCAAGCATAACGAGGAGATCACGACGTTGTACGGACATATCCGCGAGGGCGGTATCAAAGTGCATGTGGGACAAGCCGTGAAACAAGGCGACGTCATTGCGGAAGTCGGCTCCACCGGCCGTTCGACCGGAAACCATCTCCACTTTACCGTCTACAGAAACAACGTTGCTGTTGACCCGATGGGGTACCTGCGCTAGCGGAACCAGACAAATATTGTGCTTCCCGATTGCATACACTAGCTGCATAACTTTTCCAGCGGAAGCACAAAGGATGGTGTAAGAGTGATGAGATGGAATGGACGTACGGTGCTTGCGCTCGTTCTCGTTTCCATGATGGCAAGCAGCCTGTTCACGATGGCTTTTCTGAAAGGCTCCACTCCGGCAGCCAGCCTGCTGACCGTGGGGGCAAGCAGCAGCCAGGATTACCCGCAGGAATTCTCCAAGCTGTATGAAGCGTTTGAGATTATCAAACGGGAATACATTCAGAATGTGCCGAACGACAAGCTGGTCGAGGGCGCGATCGACGGCATGATCAAGACCCTGGACGATCCTTACACCGATTACATGAGTCCGGAGGCGGCCGAACAATTTAATGAATCGCTGGATTCGACCTTCCAGGGGATCGGTGCGGAAGTGACCATGCAAAACGGCCGCGTTACCATCGTGTCGCCGTTCAAGGGTTCTCCCGCGGAGAAAGCCGGTCTGAAGCCCAACGACCAGATTTTGAGCGTCAACGGCGAGTCGCTGGAAGGCCTGGATCTGTATCAGGCGGTCCAAAAAATCAGAGGTCCCAAAGG
Organism: Brevibacillus sp. SYP-B805; assembly: GCF_011059135.1. GTDB lineage: Bacteria > Bacillota > Bacilli > Brevibacillales > Brevibacillaceae > Brevibacillus_F. The sequence goes on from NZ_JAALGD010000007.1 coordinate 165,532, forward strand.
TTCCAAGGCGGTGCTGAAAGTGCTCCGCTCCGGTGTGGAGGAACCGCTGACGATCGTCTGCATCCGCGATGAAATCCCGATCGAGACGGTGTACAGCGAGGTCATTACGCAGGATGGTATGAAATTCGGCAAGATTGAAATCACCCAGTTCTCTGCGGAAACGGCCAAGCATTTCGCCGAGCAGCTCGACAAGCTGGAAAAGCAGGGCATCAAGGGGCTGGTGATCGACGTTCGCGGCAATCCGGGCGGTTATTTGCTGGCCGTGAAGGAAATCGGCCAGCTGCTGATTCCGCATCAGGGCACGATCGTGAAGATTGTGTACGGCGACAATGCCAAGGGAGAGGAAGAGATCCGTTCTACCCTGGACAAGGCGAAGCCGTATCCGATCGTGATGCTGGTGGACAACGGCAGCGCCAGCGCCTCCGAGATTCTGGCGGGCGCCATGCGCGACAGCGGCGGCTATAAGCTGGTCGGCGAAAAAACGTTCGGCAAAGGTACGGTGCAAAATACCGTCGAGATGAAGGATAAGAGCCAGATCAAGCTGACCATCGCCAAGTGGCTGACGCCAAAGGGCGAATGGATTCACAAAAAAGGGATCGAGCCGGATTACAAGGTTGACCAGCCGGCGTTCTTCAAGGCGGCGCCGCTGCCGCAAGACAAGGTGCTGCAGCGCGATATGGCCGGAGCGGAAGTGAAGAACCTGCAGGTGATTCTGGAAGGCCTTGGCCTCGGGCCGGGACGCAGCGACGGCTATTTCGACGCCAGGACGGAAGACGCGGTCAAACGTTTCCAAGCCGGTAAAAAGCTGCCGGTAACCGGCAAGGTGGACCAGAAGACCGCCGCAGCCATCCAGGAGGCCATCCTGGCGGAAATCCGCAACCAGAAGAACGACAAACAGCTCCAGAAGGCGCTGCAGGTGCTGGAGGAGCAGGCGAAAGCGAAATAAACCGGCGCTGGAAGGCAGGGAATCGGTCCGTTGCTGTCGAAAGAAAACCACGGTAGTTCCACCGTGGTTCGGACGATGACAAACTTCTGTCTGGGGCATGGAGTAATGGGGGCCAGGCAAGCTCCTTTGACGACCGGCTCAGCGAAGAAACAAAGACGCGGGAGCACAGGGGGCGTGAGTCTCACATCCCTGAAACACCCAGATGTTGAGCCCCCTGCCCGCGTCGCGTTTCGGAGCGGACATTGCAGGCTTCTTTGCGGGTCGTGAAGAGAGCGAGCAGGAACCATTACCCATGCGAGAAAAGGACTTTGTCTGCACACTGAAACCACGGTAGTTCCACCGTGGTTTTCGTTCTTTATTGCGCGTAAGCGTCGTAAGCTGGGGGGATCGGCTTGACAATGGGTTGGAATTTGCTGCTGAACGTTCTCAACAGCATGGGTTGGTTTTTGTTAAACCCGCTGATGTACGTATTTGTCCTGTTCATTTACCTGCACTATCGCCGGCAGATGGTCATGGAACGGCAGCTCTTCGCCGTTCGCATCCACGCGCCGCTGCTGCAGACCATCCGGGCGGTGGGCATGGGGCTTGCCGGAGGAGCGGCCGCCTCGGTCGCGGCCGGTGCGTTGGGCATCGCGGTGCAGGAGCGGGATCTGTGGATGCTGTGGATGCTGGCAGCCGCCTTGGCCCTGTTTCGCCTGCGCTTTCTCTGCATGGCTTACGCGGCGGGGATCCTGACGCTGCTGCACGGAATGGCGCTTCTGCTGCCCGCGCCATCTTCCCAACAGGGGATCGGCGTCGTGGTGGGGTGGCTGCGGGATGTGGCGCCGGTACCGCTCTTGGGCATGGTTGCGATCCTCCACCTGGCTGAAGCGCTTCTTGTGCGCTGGAATGCCGGGCGGGACGCGTCCCCCCTTTTTTTGGAGGGAAAACGGGGCCGGATTATCGGCGGCTTCCAACTGCATTCCTTCTGGTTGACGCCGCTGGTGCTGCTGGTTCCGGTCGCGCCGGGAAGCGGATGGAGCGGGGCTCTTTTTCCCGGATGGCCGCTCTTTGCGCCGGAGACGGATTCCTTTGCGCTGCTGCTTCTTCCGGCGGTAACCGGCTTTTCCGATATCACCACCACGATGGTTCCGGTTCACAAGGCCCGGGTGATTGCCCGTCAGCTTGCCTGGTACGCGTTGGTGCTGCTTGCAGTATCGTATGCGTCGGTCTGGGTGCCGCCTCTCACCGTCGTTGCGGCCCTTGTCGCGATCGTCGGTCATGAAGGGTTGTTCTGGCTCAGCCAGCGGCGGGAGAAAAACGCGCCCCCTGCCTTTATCCAGTCGGCTGACGGCGTCAAGGTGCTGGCGGTCATCCCCGGGACGCCGGCGGAGGAGATGGGGATCAAACCGGGGGAAGTGATTGTAAAGGTGAACGGCATTCCCGTTCGGCAGAAAGAGGACCTGTATCCGGCCCTGCAGGCGAACCCGGCTTTTTGCAAAATGGAAGTCCTCACGCATGACAAGGAAATCAAGTTCGTCCAATGCGCCGTTTATGCGGGGAACCACCATCAGCTCGGCATCATTGTCGTCCCGGATGCCAGCACGCAATATTACGTGGATCTCCGCCGGTTGGGCGTGGTGCAGCTGCTGAAGCAGCGGTTGAAACGCCTGCGCATCGGGGCATAGGACGGACAGATGAGCAGGATGAAAATGCAAAAACAGGACAGGCCATGATGATCCATCATGCAGCCTGTCCTGTAATGTTTTTCAATGGTTCTTTACGCGATTCCTTCGGCTTCAAACCCGGTAATCTGGTTCAGCTTCAGCCGCGTGTTGTCGCTCAGCACAAACTCGACCAGCCCGTTTTTCATGCTGACGGCGGAGATGGTGCCGGTTTTCTCGCTGCCATCCGTGTCCGTGTAGGTAACCTTGTAGCCGATCATCTGGGCATATTTCAGGGAGCTGTCCATCGGCACGCTGTCGGGTTTGACGGTTACGCCGGTGATATCCTCGGAGGCGATGGTGGTGCCGTCGTTAAGCTGGATGCTGACTTGGCCGTCTTTCATGGCAAATCCGGCGATCACCCCGTCTTTGGTCTCATATACGGTTGTCACGTCGTTGGTGGTATCCGGATTATTGTCGGCATCCACCTCGCGGGCCACCCGGTAGGTGACATGCATGCCGACCATGTCCGCATATTTCAGGGTGCTGTCCATCAAGGTGTCATTAAACACGCCGGAGGAATCCATCCCGTTTACCTGCTCGCGCGGCACCAGGTCTTCGCCGATCTGGAAGTAAATTTTGCCGTTATCCATTTTCACCGCGTTGATCGTGCCCGTTTTTTGCTCCCGGGTCTCCTCGCCGGTGATGTCGTCCTTCGTCACCTTTTCATAGCTGGCCGTTCTGCCGATCAGCTCTTCATACTTCCGGATGGTGAGCAGGCTGTTGTTCGATTCCTCCATCAGCGTCTGGATTTTGGTCAGCCGCTCCACCATGGTCAGCATGGAGGTTTGCTGGAGAAACTGATTGTTGTCCATCGGCGAGAGCGGATCCTGGTATTTCAGCTGTTCCAGCATCAGTTTCATGAAGGCGTTCGAATCCAGTTCGCTGGAAAACTCTTTTTTATTTTTATAGCTGTACGCCGGGTTGATCAAGGAAGTGGTATTGCTTACGGTATCAGCCATGTGGGTTCCTCCTGTCGCACGGGAGATCTGTCCGCAGAGATTCGCTATTTGATTATCGGCCAAAAAGTGGGAAGGCTACAGACAAACATTTGTTCGAATCCGGGGCTTATTTTTGGATTTTTTGTGCTATAATGGGTAGTGATATGGCAAAGGAGATGAACGGGTTGATGGATCGTTTTCAATTGGTGTCCGAGTTTGCGCCGTCGGGCGACCAGCCGACCGCGATTGCAGAACTGGTCGAAGGAGTCCTGCAGGGCAAACGCCACCAAACCTTGCTGGGAGCGACCGGAACCGGCAAAACGTTTACCGCGGCGCATGTGATCGCGCAGGTGAACAAGCCGACGCTGGTCATGGCCCACAACAAGACGCTGGCTGCCCAACTGGCCGCCGAGTTTAAAGAGTTTTTCCCGCACAACGCCGTCGAATACTTCGTCAGCTACTACGATTACTACCAACCGGAAGCATATATCCCCCAGTCTGACACCTATATCGAAAAAGACTCGAGCATCAACGATGAGATCGACAAGCTGCGCCACTCCGCCACCAGCGCCCTGTTTGAACGGCGGGACGTGATCATCGTGGCCTCCGTATCCTGCATTTATGGATTGGGTTCGCCGGAAGAGTACCGGGAACTGCTCCTTTCCCTGCGGGTCGGGATGGAAAAGAGCCGCGACGAAGTGCTTCACCGCCTCGTCGACATTCAATACACCCGCAATGACATCAACTTCACGCGCGGAACCTTCCGCGTGCGCGGGGACGTGCTGGAGATTTTCCCCGCCTCCCACAGCGAGCAGGCGATTCGGGTCGAGTTTTTTGGGGATGAGATTGAGCGGATTACCGAAATCGACGTGCTGACCGGGGAAATCCTGGGCACCCGGGAGCACGTGGCTATTTTCCCGGCTTCCCACTATGTGACCCGGGGAGAAAAAATGAAGCGGGCCATCGCCAGCATCGAGGCGGAGCTGGAAGAACGCCTCGCCGAGCTGCGGGCCGCGGGCAAGCTGCTGGAGGCTCAGCGGCTGGAGCAGCGCACCCGCTATGACATCGAGATGATGGCGGAAATGGGCTTCTGCTCCGGGATCGAGAACTACTCCCGCCATCTGACGGGACTGCCGCCGGGGCATCCGCCTTACACGCTGCTGGACTACTTCCCGGACGATTTTCTCCTGATCGTCGACGAGTCTCATATGACGCTGCCGCAGGTGCGCGGCATGTACAACGGGGACAAGGCCCGCAAAGACGTGCTGGTGGAGCACGGTTTCCGCCTGCCGTCCGCTCGGGACAACCGGCCGCTCAAGTTCGAGGAATTCGAAGCCAAGATTCCGCAGGCCATCTATATCTCCGCCACCCCGGGGCCGTACGAGCTGGAGCATTGTCCGGTGCTGGTCCAGCAGGTGATCCGCCCGACCGGTCTGGTGGATCCGACGATCTCGGTGCGCCCGATCAAGGGGCAGATTGACGATCTGATCGGCGAGATCCGCGCCACCATCGCGAAAGACGAACGGGTGCTGGTCACGACGCTGACCAAGAAGATGGCGGAGGATTTGACCGATTACCTGAAAGAGATCGGCATCAAGGTGCGCTATCTCCACTCCGACATCAAGACGATCGAGCGGATGCAGATCCTGCGGTCGCTCCGTCTGGGCGAATTCGATGTACTGGTCGGGATCAACCTGCTGCGGGAAGGGCTGGACCTGCCGGAGGTATCGCTGGTTGCCATCCTCGACGCCGACAAAGAGGGGTTCCTGCGCAACGAGCGCTCGCTGATCCAAACGATCGGGCGGGCGGCGCGCAACGCGGAGGGACGCGTCATCATGTATGCCGACAAAATCACGGATTCGATGCGGGCCGCCATTCAGGAGACGGAACGGCGCCGCAACATCCAGATCGCCTACAACGAAAAGCACGGCATCACGCCGCAGACGGTGAAAAAAGCCGTGCGGGACGTGATCGAAGCGACCCGCGTGGCCGAAGAGAAGGCGGATTACCTGCCGCACGCCGATTTCAAGAAACTGTCGAAAAAAGACCGCCTGCAGGTTATCGAGCGGATGGAAGAGGAAATGAAGGAAGCGGCCCGCAACCTGCTGTTCGAACGAGCCGCAGAGCTGCGTGACCTGATCCTGGAGCTGAAGGCGGATCTATAAGGAGAGATAACCATCCATGCCATTGGAACATATCATCGTCAAGGGCGCACGCGCCCACAATCTGAAAAACATTGATGTGACGATCCCGCGCGACAAGTTTGTGGTGCTGACCGGCCTGTCGGGTTCGGGCAAATCGTCTCTCGCTTTTGATACCATCTATGCCGAAGGGCAGCGCCGCTACGTGGAATCCCTGTCCGCCTACGCGCGGCAGTTCCTAGGCCAAATGGACAAGCCGGATGTGGACTCCATCGAAGGGCTCTCCCCGGCCATCTCGATCGACCAGAAGACCACCAGCCGCAATCCCCGTTCCACGGTGGGCACCGTGACCGAAATCTACGACTATCTGCGCCTCTTGTACGCCCGGATCGGCAGGGCAATCTGCCCCGAGCACGGGATTGAAATCCAGTCGCAAACCATCGAGCAGATGGTGGACCGGGTGATGGAGTATCCGGAACGGACCCGGCTGCAGATCCTGGCGCCGCTCGTGCAGGGGCGCAAGGGTGAGCACGTCAAGCTGTTGGAAGATATCCGCAAGCAGGGGTTTGTCCGCGTGCGCGTGAACGGCGAGGTGCGCGACCTGTCGGAAGACATCAAGCTGGAAAAAAACAAAAAGCACAGCATCGAAGTGGTGATCGACCGGATCGTGGTCAAACCGGACGTGCGCTCCCGGTTGGCCGATTCGCTGGAAACGGCGCTGCGGCTTGCGGACGGCAAGGTGATTGTCGATGTGATCGACCAGGAAGAGCTGCTGTTCAGCGAAAAGCACGCCTGCCCGATTTGCGGCTTTTCCATCGGGGAGCTGGAGCCGCGAATCTTTTCCTTCAACAGCCCGTATGGAGCGTGTCCGGAGTGCGACGGCCTGGGCGTCAAGATGGAGGTAGACCCCGATCTGGTCGTGCCGGATTGGCGCAAAACCCTCCAGGAGGGAGCCATTGAGGCCTGGGAGCCGAAGTCGTCCACCTACTACCCGCAGCTGCTGGAATCCGCCTGCCGCCACTTCGCGATCAGGATGGATATCCCGTTTGCGGAGCTGCCCGAGGAGCATGTGCGCATCCTGCTGTACGGCAGCAACGGGGAGAAGATTCACTTCCGCTATGAAAACGAGTTCGGGCAGGTGAGGGAAGCGGTTGTCCCGTTTGAAGGTGTCATTCCCAACCTGCAAAGACGCTATGTGGAGACCAGCTCCGACTATATCCGCGAACAGATCGAAAGCTATATGAGCCAGAAACCCTGCCATGTCTGCAAGGGCCAGCGGCTGCGTCCCGAGAGCCTGGCCGTCAAGGTGGGAGGCAAAGCCATCTCCGAGCTGACCGATCTGTCGATTACAGAGGCGTTCCGTTTCGTGGACAGCCTGGAGCTGAATGAAAAGGAAGCGAAAATCGCCCACCTGATTTTGAAGGAAATCAAATCGCGCCTGCATTTTCTCATTGATGTGGGGCTCGATTACCTGACGCTGAGCCGCGCGGCGGGGACGCTGTCCGGCGGGGAAGCGCAGCGGATTCGCCTGGCTACCCAGATCGGCTCCAGCCTGATGGGGGTTCTGTATATCCTGGATGAGCCGAGCATCGGGCTGCACCAGCGGGACAACGCCCGGCTGATCAAGACGCTGGAGCACATGACCCGTCTGGGCAACACCCTGATTGTCGTGGAACACGACGAAGACACGATGCTGGCGTGCGACTACATCATTGATATCGGCCCGGGAGCCGGTATTCATGGCGGGCAGGTGGTGGCTGCCGGCACGCCGGAAGAAGTGATGAAGAACGAAGCGTCGCTGACCGGCGCCTATCTGAGCGGCCGCAAATTCATTCCGGTCCCGCTGGAGCGGCGCAAGCCAAACGGCAAGTGGATTGTCGTGGAAGGCGCCCGGGAGAACAACCTGAAAAACGTGACCGTCAAGATTCCGCTCGGGCTGTTCGTGGCGGTGACCGGTGTGTCCGGCTCCGGCAAAAGCACGCTGATCAATGAAATCCTGCACAAAGCGCTCGCCCGCGAGCTGAACGGGGCGAAAGTGAAACCGGGGGCGTACCGCAGCATCAGCGGCCTAGAGCATCTGGACAAGGTGATCGATATCGACCAGTCCCCGATTGGCCGTACACCGCGCTCCAATCCGGCCACCTACACGGGGGTATTCGACGATATCCGCGATCTGTTCGCTTCTACCAATGAAGCGAAGGTCCGGGGCTACAAGAAAGGACGTTTCAGCTTCAACGTCAAGGGAGGGCGTTGTGAAGCGTGCAGCGGGGACGGGATCATCAAGATCGAGATGCACTTCCTCCCTGACGTTTATGTGCCGTGCGAAGTGTGCCACGGCAAGCGGTATAACCGGGAGACCCTGGAAGTCAAATACAAGGGCAAGAATATTGCCGACGTGCTGGAAATGACCATCGAAGATGCGTTGGAATACTTCCGCAACCTCCCGCGCATCGAACGGAAAATCCAGACCCTGATCGATGTCGGCTTGGGCTACATGAAGCTGGGGCAGCCGGCCACGACGCTCTCCGGCGGGGAAGCGCAGCGGGTCAAGCTGGCCTCCGAATTATACCGCCGCAGTTCCGGACGGACGCTCTACATTCTGGATGAGCCGACGACCGGCCTGCACACGGATGATATCGACCGCCTGCTCAAGGTTCTGCAGCGGCTGGTGGAGAACGGCGACACCGTCCTGGTGATCGAACATAATCTGGATGTGATCAAAACCGCCGACTATATCATTGACCTTGGGCCGGAGGGCGGTACGGGCGGCGGGCAGATCATCGCCACCGGCACCCCCGAAGAGGTGGCCAAGGTGAAAGAATCGTATACGGGGCAATTCCTGGCGCCGATTCTGGAGAGAGACAAGGCGCGGACACAGCAGCGTTTGAAAGAGCTGGTCTCCAAATAGGGAAAACGGGGGAGAGAGAATGGACTACGCCGCAATGATGCTGGCAGCACTGCCGGACCGGCTGGTGGAAAAGGCCAAAGCCTATTTCGACGGACAGGACCCGGCTCACGACTGGTATCACAATCTGCGCGTCATGGCGCTGTGCGAACGGATCGGCCGTGAAGAAGGGGCGGAGATGGAGGTGCTCCGCCTCGCCGCGCTCCTGCACGATATCGGTCGGGCCGAAGAGAGGCGGACACAGGAGTGCCATGCGGAGATCAGCGCGCGCGAATGCGTTCCGCTGTTACGGGCGGAAGGCTATGACGATAGCCTGATCGCCACGGTTCAGAAGGCCATTCTCACCCATCGCTTTCGCAGGAACAATCCCCCGGTGACCCTGGAGGAACGCATCCTGTTCGACGCGGATAAGCTGGATTCGATCGGGGCGATCGGCGTTGCCCGGGCATTCGCTTACTCGGGAGTGCTCGGACAGCCCCTGCAGGCGGATGATCCCGCTCAACATACCCCGGCCCGGGAGTTTGCCCAAAAGCTGATTCACCTGAAGGAGCGGCTCATGACCCCGACTGCGCGGGCAATCGCCGAACAGCGCCATGCCTTCATGGTCGCCTTTTTTCAGCGGTGGGAGAGTGAATGTCGGGGGGAAGGGTAGGATGAGAGCATGATCAGATGGCTGATTCGACTGCTGTTAAACGGAGGGGCGCTGCTTCTCGTGAGCTACTGGTTTCCGGAAGTAAAGGTAGAAAGCTATGCGGTTGCGGTGCTCGCGGCGTTTATTTTGGGGCTGGTCAATACGGTGATCCGGCCGGTGCTGATGTTTTTGACCATTCCGCTGCGCATGATGACGCTCGGCCTGTTTTGGTTCGTCGTCAATGCGGTCACATTCGCGCTGACGGCCTACCTGATTGACGGCTTTGAGATCGGAGAATGGCCGATGTCGCTGGTAACCACCATCTTGGCGGCAGCGACCATGAGCTTTCTCGGCTGGATCATCGATCTTGTCTTTCGGAAGAGTGACGATTGATGCGCATGAAAAGGCCACCGGCTTGTCCAGCCGGTGGCGTTGCTTTTACATGATGACCAGTTTTATTCACCGCGCAGATGCGGTGGTTTGGGTTCGTGCCAGACTCCCATTTTCAGGATGCCCATCAGATTCAGGGCAGACAACGCTGCAAACACGCCGCACGACATACGAAGCACTTTCTTCATCATCGCGAACCAACCCTTTCCATATTTTTTTCGATTTGAGCCACCAGACGAAACGTTGTCGGGAGCAGATGGAGAGATTGGAGCAGAGCAGCGAATGCGTATAGGAATGCAAGATGACTGTAACCGAAATATATCAAAAATTCAGCGATCACGCAACCAAATATTAGCAGATTCAGGATAATGATTCGACATGCTTTTTTGATAGATTCTTTTGTGCTCACATAGGTATGTTCCGCCGGGGCGTAGCGATAATTAATAAAAAAGGAGACAGCGAAAAAGGAAAGAACAATCCCGTACGAAAGCATCCTGGGGACGGAGAGATGGCTGATCGCACTGGCAGCCAATGTCATGGTCGAGACCCCCAAAATCAGGCAGGTCCATACGTTTTTGAAGTGAATGCCGCCGGTAAAGCTCCGGTGCAAAAAGTACAGAGCTGTGAGAGCGATGGTATAGAACAAAACGCCTGCCAGGGAGGAGAGGAGAACGAGCGCAGCGGCATTGAGCAGATTTATAATGGTGATCTCAATGCCGTGCGAGATTTGGTCGACGGAATACGGGCTGTCTTCCGGAATGATTCGTTTGGCCAGCCGGATCGATACTTTTTCAGTCCAACTCATAGGCAGCACCCCTTCTCTTTATCGTGGAAAGGCTATGCGAAAACTGGTGATTCCGTTATCGGAGCGAACGCTGATGTCGCCTCCGTATCTGTCAATTACATGCTTTACGACCGCCAGACCGACACCTCCTTCCCCGTTCCGCTTTGTCGTGAATCCCAGCTCGAAGATGCGCGCCAGTTTCTCCTGCGGGATCGTGGGGCCGCTGTTTTCAATATAGAGAAACTGTTCGGTGTCGTTCTGGCTCCAAACGAGCCGAATGAAGCGGTTCTCTTCCACTTCCTGCTGCGCCGCACGGATCGCATTGTCGAGCAGATTCCCCAGCACCTTGATCAAGTCGTTCGTCCTGATAAAAGAAAACTGGGTAGGGTTTGTGACCTGGATGGAAAAAGCGATGCGGTCGGCCAGACAGATGGCCATTTTGGAATGAAACAGCGCGGTTACGGCAGGGCTTTTGATCCCTTCCACGACTTGTCCGCTGGTCTCCACCAGGCGCTCCACTGTAGCGGCTTCCTGCAGCTGCTGCTTGACATAATCTTTGCCAAGCTCATACATGCCCTGCTGCAAAAATCCGTGAATAGCCGTGTAATGGTTGATCGCATCATGTTTGATGGAACGTATGGCTGTCAACAGGTCATGGATGTTTTGCAAATAGGGCGTTCCGGCTTCTTCCTCGACACGGGTGATCGTCTGCGACAGGTAAGAGCGGAACAACAAGATCATAATCACAAACAACACGAAGATGGCCAATTGCAGGAATGCTTGCTGTTTCGTGGAAAGAATCAGCAAAAAATCAGAGTTGTACAGCACCATGAAGAAGGAAGTATTCAGAAACAGAATCAGCAGAAATTCAATGCTTCCCACAAGGATGAGCCAAAACAGATAGTTGTTGTTTCTTTTTTGGGGCACAAGGTGCCGAATATCAAATCTGGTTTTCCGCAAAAGAAAAGCGGTCAGAAACAACGTGCCCAGATAGCTGAAGCTGCCCAAATATTGGTAAAACGGTGAGTGAAAGACATCGTTTAACGTCATTTGAAATGCGTTAAACATCATCGTTACGAGGAGTTCTGCAAGGCTGATTACAGCAAAGGCACTCGTGCTGATGAAGACCGATAACACCATGTTTTCTTTAAAGAAGAGAATCAGGAAAAGCGTCATGATGACAAACAAAGAAAGAATGCGCAGTTGATAGGGAATGCCAAAAAATGCGATCACTTCACCGGCAGCTGCCATGATACAGCTGAATGTCAGCACTTTTTTCCACTGCGGGCGGATTGATAGATTGAAAAAAGCAAAACCGATCATCGTCATTAAAAAGGCTTCGGGAATATCGATGAACAAGAACCGGACGATGAATTCCACCCGTGTTCCCCCTTTCAAATTCGGAATCTATGGGTCTTTGGTGTGAAAGATTTGCACCATTCAAAGCCGAGGCTGTTATTGGAGTCATGGGCGAAAGGGCAGGAGAAAGAGGGAAATGCAACCATTTCTCCATCCCTATCTTACTGTAAATGCTTGAAGCAAGTAAATCTTAGGTATAATTCCTGCCGGGAAGCAGGACAGGTTGTCCTGCGGTACCGCGGTTCGCTACAATGGAAATACGGATGCAGGACAGAGATCCCATGCGAAAGGGAGAGAGAGCATGCGCAAGACGAAAGTAAGCCACGTGATGGAGCATTTTAAAATGAAAGTGCTAAGCGGCGAAGAAGGGCTGGGACGGGAGATTACGGTTACGGACTTAAGCCGTCCCGGACTGCAGCTGGCCGGTTATTATTCGCATTATCCCGCCGAGCGCATTCAACTCTTCGGATTAACCGAAATCGAATTCCTGGCAACGCTCTCCCGCGAAGAGCGGATCGAACGCATGAACGTGTTGATGGACGAGCGGACCCCATGCTTTGTTGTGGCGAGGAATTTGTCGGTCAGTCCGGAGGTTCTGGAGATATCCAACCAGCGTCAGCTGCCGATTCTGCAATCCCCCCTGGCGACCACGTCGCTGGTGAGCAAGCTGACTAACTTCCTGGAGAATCGGCTGGCACCGACCACCACCATCCATGGGGTGCTAACCGATATCTACGGGGTCGGGGTCTTGATCACCGGATCGAGCGGGATCGGGAAGAGCGAGGCGGCCCTGGAACTGGTCAAGCGCGGCCATCGGCTGGTGGCCGACGATGCTGTAGAGATACGGCAGACGCAGGCCGGACAGCTGGTCGGCAGCGCACCCGAATTGATCCAGCATCTGCTGGAAATCCGCGGCGTCGGCATCATCAACATCATGACCATGTTCGGTGCCGGTGCCGTCCGCAATGTGAAAAACATCGCCATGGTGGTCCAACTGGAATTGTGGGAGCAGCACAAGCAGTATGAACGGCTCGGCCTGGATGAAGAAAAGATCAAAATCATGGATACGGAGATCCCGCTGATTACCATTCCGGTGCGGCCGGGCCGCAACCTGGCGGTGATTATCGAGGTGGCGGCGATGAACTTCCGTCTGAAGCGGATGGGGTACAACGCAGCCGTCCACTTTACCAAAAAGCTCACGGAAGCGATTGAAGACAGCGATGCGGATCTGTAGGAGAAGAGGGAACAGCGCATGAGGCGGACCACAAGATATCCGGTCAACGGTGCCAATCCGCTTTGGCAGATGTATCGGACCGTAAGCTTTTGGAAGGTCGTGAAAAATTTTATCGTGATTCAGATCGCCCGCTACTGCCCGTTCCTTTCCTGGAAGAACTGGCTGTACCGGACGTTTCTGGGCATGAAGGTCGGGGATCACAGTGCGATTGCGCTGATGGTGATGATGGATATCATGTTTCCCGAAAAGATCTCGATCGGTTCCAATTGCGTGATCGGCTACAATACGACGATTCTTGCCCATGAATATCTGGTTGATGAGTATCGGCTCGGTGAGGTTGTGATCGGCGACAGGGTGTTGATCGGCGCCAATTCCACCATTTTGCCGGGGGTTGTCATTGGAGAGGGTGCAGTGGTGGCTGCCGGGACACTGGTTCACAAGGATGTGCCGCCGGGTGCTTTTGTCGGAGGCAATCCGATGCAGATCATCCGGGAAGCGGAGCGGTAAGTTCGACAGGGTGGGGGGCTTGTTGCTCCCCCCCTGTCTTTTTTGTATTCATTGGCTATCGCCGAGTGGGTGGAGCGTTCGCTTAAGTCGGCGGGGTATTCTTACAAATAAAAAAGCAATCCCCTTGCGGCAAAGGGAATCACTTCCGTATGAGATACGGTAACTGGCTGGCAGTGGTACCTTGATGAAGGTACGGTAGCCCCTTTAGTTTTGCGCCGCTGACTTTCGCCAGGTTTGCCTTTGTCGCTCGTTATGCGGTTATCTTTTCCAATTTCATCATAACAAATATTCGGAAAAGGGTGTAGAGGAAATTGTAATCCTTCTAATTGTGCGACAATTCATATTCCCGTTGACCTCCCTTCATTTCCGTGTTAATCTTCAGTTATCTTCTTACACTTTAGTTTATTAGCAGAGTAAAGTGTGTTCGGGAGGAACTGCCATGAGCAAGCCGTTGGTGTTTGAAAAACCGCTAGGGATGCGGGATATACTGCCGGAGTCGCTGGCGAAGCAACGGCATTTGGAAAAGCTTTTGCGGGCATGCATCACCCAATGGGGGTATGAGGAGATCATCACCCCTTCCCTGGAGTATTACGATACCGTGGGAGTAGCCAGCGTGACGCTGGCAGACCGGATGTTCAAGCTGTTGGATAAACAGGGACACACCGTGGTACTGCGTCCGGATATGACAACCCCGATTGCGCGTGTGGTCTCTTCTCTTTATAAAAATGTTCCGCTGCCGATCCGGCTCTTTTACCAGACCAATGTTTTCCGGGCGCAGGAGAAGGAAGCCGGGCGCAACGCCGAGTTTTTCCAGACCGGCGTGGAATTGATCGGGGACGGCACGGTGGACGCCGATGCGGAAGCCATTGCGCTGGCGGTCTTTTGCCTGAGAGCGGCGGAGGTGCCGGCCTTTAAGATTGCGGTCGGGCATGTTGACTTTGTGGACGGCTTGCTGGAAGAGACGGTTCCGGATGAAGCGGTGCAGGCGCAGCTGCGGCAGTATTTGCACGATCGGGATTACGTCGGGTACCGGCATCTGGTTGATGGGCTCCCCATCCCCGAAGAGCACCGGCACAGACTGCGGGCCTTGCTCCATCTGCGCGGAGGCGGGAACAAGATCGCGGAAGCGCATGCGCTGACGGTAAACGGGAAGGCGCGCAGGGCGGTGCAGACCATCGCCTCCCTGTGGGAAGCGCTGGACGCATACGGGGTGACCGATGATCTGCTGCTCGACTTCAATCTGATCAGCAACCTGAATTACTACACCGGCATTGTGTTTGAAGGATATGCCGCCGATCTCGGTTCCCCCTTGCTGGGCGGCGGGCGTTACGATCATTTGCTTGGTCAGTTTGGACGGCCCGCCCCGGCGACCGGATTCGCGTTGAAGATGGACCGGCTGATGCAGGTGACCGCCGTGGCGGTGCCGGATCAACAAGAGCGGATTCTGATCGGATATACGCCTGACCGGCGCGCGGAAGCCCTCAAGGAAGCGCAGCGATTGCGGGAGGCAGGCAGCATCGTGGTGACGCGGATGGTGGAGAATGAAGCCGACTTTTTCGCCAACCGACATGAGACGGCGGGCAGGGTGATGTTTCTTACCGGGAAGGAGGATGGCCGATGAGCAGGGGCGCACAGGGGCAAAAGCTGACGATTGCCATGCCGAAAGGGCGCATCTTCGAGGAAGCGGTCGGGTTCCTGCAGCAGGCGGGCCTGCAGGCGACCGGTGAGCTGAAAGAGTCCCGCAAGCTGATTATCCCGGTGGAAGGAACCAACCTGCAGTTTCTCCTTGCCAAGCCGATGGATGTTCCGACCTACGTGGAATATGGCGTGGCGGACGTGGGCGTGGTGGGCAAGGATGTGCTGCTCGAAGAAGAGCGCGATGTGTATGAACTGCTGGACCTGCGGATCGGCTTCTGCCGCATGATGGTGGCCGGACTGCCCGGTTGGAAGCCGACGGAAGCGCCCCGTGTGGCGACCAAATATCCGCGGATTGCTTCCCGGTTCTTTCGCGAGCAGGGCCAGCAGGTGGAAGTGATCAAGCTGAACGGTTCGGTGGAATTGGCGCCGTTGATCGGGCTGGCTGATCGGATCGTCGATATCGTTTCGACGGGCCAGACGCTGAGAGAGAACGGCCTGGTGGAGCTGGAGCATATCTGCGACATCACGACCCGGCTGATTGCCAACCGCGCCAGCTACCGCATGAAAAGCGAAGAGGTGGATACGATCGCCCAGCTGTTCTGGCGGGCGATTCCGAGGAGGGAGAGCAACGGATGATTCGTTTGGTGGAGGCGGCCCGTTTTGAGACGAGACGGAGCCTGGAGAGCGGCACGCAGGCCCAGCAGGATGCCGTACGGACGATCCTGGCGCGGGTGAAAGCGGAAGGCGACGCTGCGGTGCGGGCGTATACAGAAGCGTTTGACCGCGTTACGCTGCAAGATTTCCGGGTCTGCGAGGAAGAGTATGCGGAGGCGGAGCGGCTGGTGCCGTCCGAAGTGGCGGCGGCGCTGCGCGAAGCGGCGGAGAATATCCGTGATTATCACCGCCGCCAGCTGCGGCAGTCCTGGTTCACGACCAAAGAGAGCGGCACGCTGCTCGGCCAGATCATCCGCCCCTTGAAGCGCGTCGGGTTGTACGTCCCGGGGGGAACGGCGGCGTATCCCTCATCCGTCCTGATGAATGCCATCCCGGCGCAAATCGCCGGGGTCAAGGAGATCGTGATCACGACGCCGCCCGGCAAGGATGGCAGGATCAATCCGGCGATCCTGGTGGCGGCGCGCATCGCGGGTGTGCATGAGATTTACAAGGTGGGCGGCGCCCAGGCGATTGCGGCGCTGACCTACGGGACGGAACAGATTGCGCCCGTGGATAAAATCGTCGGTCCGGGCAACATCTATGTCGCCCTGGCCAAGCGAGAAGTATTCGGGCTGGTTGATATCGACATGGTGGCAGGCCCGAGCGAGGTCGTGGTCCTGGCCGATGAGACGGCCGACCCGCGTTACGTGGCGGCCGATCTGCTGTCGCAGGCGGAGCACGATCCCCTTTCCTCCGCCGTCCTGGTAACGCCATCCCGGTCGCTTGGGGAAGCGGTGGCTGCCGAGCTGGAGAAGCAGTTGGCCGAGCTGCCGCGCCGGGAGATTGCCGAAGCGTCCATCCGCAACCATGGGGCAATCTGCCTGGTCAAGGATCTGGAGGAAGGGTTTGAAGTCGTCAACAGGCTGGCTCCGGAGCATCTGGAGCTGCTGATCCGGGAGCCGATTGAACATCTGGGAAAAGTGGCAAACGCCGGGGCCATCTTTTTGGGCCCGTACAGCTCGGAGCCGGTGGGCGACTATTTCGCGGGGACCAACCACGTGATCCCCACCAACGGCACGGCCCGGTTCTCATCGCCGCTGTCGGTGGATGATTTTGTGAAGAAATCGAGCGTCGTCTCCTACAGCAAGCAGGATTTGCAGGCGAATGGCGCCAAAATCATCGCGCTGGCGGAACAGGAAGGCTTGACCGCCCACGCGCGCGCCATTCAGGTGCGTCTCGACGATTTTGCCAAACGGGGGGAGTAAGATGGAGAGCAGCCAGCAGCAGCGCAGCGCACGCATAGACCGAAAAACCAATGAGACGGAGATCTCGCTTGCCTTTGCCATTGACGGGGAAGGGCGCAGTGAACTGGACACCGGCGTTCCTTTTCTCAGCCACATGCTGGATCTGTTCGCCCGCCACGGCCACTTTGATCTGACCGTGAAGGCCAAGGGCGATATCGAGATCGATTACCATCATACGGTGGAGGATATCGCCATCTGTCTGGGGCAGGCCTTGCGGGAAGCCTTGGGAGACAAGAATGGCATCAAGCGCTACGGCAGCGCCTTCGTGCCGATGGATGAGGCGCTTGCCCACGTGGTGATTGACCTGAGCAACCGGCCTCATCTGGAGTACCGGGCGGCTTACCCTTCCGCGCAGGTGGGCCAATTCCCGACCGAGCTGGTTCACGAGTTTCTCTGGAAGCTGGCGCTGGAAGCGCGGATGAACCTGCACGTCATCCTTCATTATGGTCTCAATACCCACCACATGATTGAAGCGATTTTCAAAGCGCTGGGACGGGCGCTGGATGAAGCAACGACGATTGATCCGCGCGTCAAGGGCGTGCCGTCGACAAAAGGGGTTTTGTAACATGATCGGCGTGATCGATTATGGCATGGGAAATCTGTACAGCTTGGGCAAGGCGTTGGAGCGTCTCAGCTGCGCTTACGAATTGGCGTCGGAAGCGGAGAAGCTGGATCGCTATGACGGGCTGATTCTGCCGGGGGTCGGCGCGTTTGGCGATGCCATGCGCAATATCCGCACGCTGGGGCTGGAGACGCCGATACGCCGTTATGCGGAAAGCGGCCGCCCGATTCTGGGCATCTGTCTCGGCATGCAGCTGCTCTTTACCGCGAGCGAAGAGCATGGGCAGCATGAAGGGCTTCATCTGCTTGCCGGGGAAGCGGTTCGCTTTCGCGGGGACTTTAAGGTACCTCACATGGGCTGGAACCAGCTGCGGCTGAAGAAAGCGAACCACCCGCTGCTCGCGGAGGTGCGGGACGGCGATTATGTCTATTTTGTCCACTCGTATCATGTGCGGGTGCAGGATGATGCGGACTTGCTGGCCATCACCGACTATCACCAGGATGTCACGGCGATCGTGGCGCGGGGCAATGTATACGGGATGCAGTTTCACCCGGAGAAAAGCGGCGAGACAGGCATGCGCCTGTTGGCCAATTTCGCCGGGCTGTGCGAGGGGGTTTTGCGATGAGCTTCACCATCTATCCGGCCATTGATATTCGCGGCGGCAAATGTGTCCGGCTGTTTCAGGGCGACTACGCCCAAGAGACGGTTTATGGCGATTCGCCGCTGGCTGTTGCGCGGGAATGGGAGTCCCAAGGAGCGGCATGGCTGCATCTTGTCGACCTGGATGGAGCGAAGGAAGGCAGACCGGTCAACTTCGAGCTGATCGCCTCGATCGCGCGGGAAGTAAAGGTGCCCGTACAGGTTGGAGGGGGCATCCGTACGGAAGGCGATATCGCAGCGTATCTGGAAGCGGGCGTCGCGCGGGTGATTCTGGGGACGGCCGCCATGGAAGACCGGCCGTTCACCGAAAAGGTGCTGCGTGCCTACGGGCCGCGCATCGCCGTCGGATTGGACTGCCGGGGCGGCTGTGTGGCGACCCGCGGATGGCTGACCACCACGGATGTGAAGGCCGTTGATCTGGCGGCCGAGCTGGTCGGCTATGGAGCCGAAACGTTCATTTATACGGACATCGCTCGCGACGGTACCTTGACCGGTCCGAACGTCACGGAGATTGTGGAGCTCGCGCGCGCCACGAAGAAACAGGTGATTGCCTCCGGCGGGGTAAGCGCGGTGGAAGACCTGCAGGCGCTGGCGGCGTATGCGGCGGAAGGGGTAGGCGGGGCCATCGTCGGCAAGGCGCTCTATACCGGTGCTATCAAGCTGAGCGACGCGCTCAGCCAGGTAGGGGGACGTGGTACCCATGCTGGCTAAGCGGATCATTCCCTGTCTGGACGTGAAAGAGGGGCGGGTCGTCAAAGGCGTGCAGTTCCTGGGGCTGCGGGACGCCGGCGATCCCGTCGAACTGGCGGCCAAATACAGCCGGGAAGGGGCGGACGAGCTGGTTTTCCTCGATATCTCCGCCTCCCATGAAGGACGCAAAACCATGATCGACGTCATCGAACGCACCGCCGCCCATATCACGATCCCGTTCACGGTGGGGGGCGGCATCAATCAGGTGGAGGATATGAAACGCATCCTGCGGGCGGGGGCCGACAAAATCTCGCTAAACACCGCGGCTGTCCTGCGGCCCGAACTGATTCGCGAGGGGGCGACCGTCTTCGGTTCCCAATGCATCGTCGTCGCGATCGACGCCCGCCGGACAGGGGAGAACAAATGGGAAGTCTTTACCCATGGCGGACGCAACGGAACCGGCCGGGACGCGGTCGAATGGGCGCAGGAAGTGGAAGCGCTGGGCGCCGGGGAGATCCTCCTGACCAGCATGGATGCCGACGGCGGGAAAACGGGGTATGATCTCGCGTTGACGCGGGCTGTTTCCGAAGCGGTCGGGATTCCCGTGATCGCGTCGGGGGGAGCGGGGGCCGCCGCCCATTTCGTGGAAGTCTTTACGGAAGGGAAAGCGGACGCCGCTTTGGCCGCCTCCATTTTCCACTATGAAGAGACATCGATTGCCATGGTGAAACGTTACTTGCAGCAGAAGGGAGTCGTGGTTCGCCCATGATCGAGACATTTCCCTGGGAGCGCCTGCGTTTTGATGAGGAAGGCTTGATACCCGCCATCGTGCAGGATGCGGTCAGCAAGGAAATCCTGACGCTTGCCTATATGAACAAGGAATCGTTAACGAAAACGCTGGAGACGGGCGAGACCTGGTTCTGGAGCCGTTCCCGCCAGGAACTGTGGCACAAAGGAGCCACCTCCGGCCATACCCAGCGGGTCGTCTCGCTGCGGGTTGACTGCGATGGCGACGCCTTGATCGTCCAGGTGGTGCCGAACGGGCCCGCCTGCCATAACGGCACCTACACCTGCTTTGCCGAATCGGTTGCCCTTGCAGCGGCGGCCGACGAACCAAAGCGCGCGGAAACCTCGGATCGTTTCGCGATTCTAAATGAGCTGGAAGCGCTGGTGGCCGCACGCGAGGTCGAACGCCCGGAAGGCTCCTACACCACCTATCTGTTCGAAAAAGGCGTGGACAAGATTCTCAAGAAGGTGGGGGAAGAGGCAGCGGAAGTGATCATCGCCGCCAAAAACCGCAGCCACGACGAACTGCGCTATGAAGCGGCCGACCTGCTGTATCACCTGCTGGTCCTGCTGCGGGAACAAAAGCTCCCGCTGGACGAGGTGCTGCACGAATTGAAAACACGCCGTTAGCCATCAGGCCGCTTTCCTTGACTGGAAGGCGGCCTTTCATGATATATTGGAAAGTTTAAGTACTTTAAAGAGCTAAAGCGAAGGTAGAAAGGTTGAGGGGCCCCCGCCGACACCAGCGTTAGCTTAAGTCGGCGGGGTTTTCATGTTGCTGGAAAATGTTGTGTATAATAGAAGGGCAAACGGTGTGCTCAATGCAGAGGGGAGGGAGAGGGATTGGGGCGGTTTCTTGCTTGTCTGGCATGCCTACTGTCCTGCTGGCTGGCGGCGGTGCCTGCGTCCGCGGTGAATGATCAGGAAGTAATCCGCGTTGCCTTTGACCGGAACCTTCCGCCTTTTTCGTCCGTCGATGAAAACGGGGATGCCGCCGGTCTGTCGATCGACCTGATTCGGGCGATCGCCCAGCTGCAGGGTTATCGGGTGGAATGGGTTCCGGCTGAATGGGAGGATGCGCTGGCCCTGTTGAAAAACGGCAGGGTGGATGTGATCGCCGGCATGAAATATACGAGCACCCGGGACAAGCTGTTCGATTTCAGCGAATCGTATTTTACCATGTCAGAGGTCCTGCTGGTGCCCAAATCCAACCAAAGCATCTACACGCTGAACCATCTGAAGGACAAGGTGGTTTCCGTCCAGCGGGAGAGCACGTCCATCGACCTGCTGGAAAGTGTCAGAAGAGTGAAAATGCTGGTTGCTTTTTCGGAACCGGACGCCATTCAATATCTGGTGCTCGGCCGGTCCGACGCTTATATCGGCAATCGCTGGACAGCGGAATATACCCTGCGCAAGCTGCACAAATGGGACGAGTACGAGGCGCGTTCCGGCATGATCAATCCGACAGACTATGCCTTGGCGGTACGGGAAGGCAATTATGCCCTGCTGCATGAACTGAACGACGGATTGGCGGCGGTATACCGGGACGGCACCTACAGCCGCATCTACAGCCATTACTTTGAACCTTATGCCGCCCATCTGACGGATTTCTGGCGCAAAATGGTGATCGGCCTGGTCGGGTTGATCGCCGTGATCGCCATGGGGCTTTTGCTCAGCTTTTTCTGGAACAAGCGGTTGAAAGCGGAGGTGCGGAAGCAAACGATGGCCCTGGCCGACTTCCTCGCCTTTCAGCGCACGGTGCTGGACAATACTGAAAGCGCTATCATTTCCCTTGATCCGGACGGCAGAATCACGCTGATCAATCAGACGGCCCGACAGCTCTTGCATCTCGATGAAGGCGCGATGGGGGACACGCTGGAAAAACGCTTGCCGCAGCTGCTGATTCCACCGGTGTGGAAAGCGGGAGAACGGCGGCAGTACGAGGGGGAAATCCATTACAGCGATGGCACGCTGCGGATTCTTCACTACTATGTGGCGCCGTTTGCCAACCGGATCGGGGAAGCGGCAGGGTGGATCGTCAGCCTGCAGGACCGGACGGAGCAGAAGCATCTTCAGGCGCGCCTCATCGCGCAGGAAAAAATGCGGGCGCTCGGCCAGCTCGTAGCCGGGATTGCCCATGAGCTGCGCAATCCGCTCACGGCCATCAAGGCATTTGTTGAGCTGCTGCCGCGCAAATTGGACGATCGGCGGTTTCGGGACGAACTGCTCCGCTATGTGCCGGAAGAGGTGGAACGGATGAACAGAATCCTAGAGGATTTGCTGGACTATTCGCGCAGCAAGCCCATCCAGATGGAGAAGGTCTACATCAAAGAGCTGGTCGGTTCCGTCAGCGGGTTGTTCGCCAAACGCTTTGCGGCGGAGGGGATTGATGTGGAGCTGCAGATTCCTGCTGAAGCATGGGTGTGGGGGGATCGGGCGCGGCTTAAGCAGATCCTGATCAACTTCGTGCTCAATGCGATGGAGGCAATGGCGTGCAAGGAAGAAAAACGGCTGCGCCTGGCGCTGCGGGAGGCAGGGAACGAACTGCGTCTCTCGATCACCGACACGGGCGAAGGGATCGCGGAAAGCGACCTTCCTCATCTGTTCCAGCCTTTCTATACGACGAAGAGCCAAGGCATCGGCCTGGGCTTGTACCTCAGCGATCGAATCATGCGCGAACACGGCGGCCGGATCGAGGTGACCAGCCAAAAGGGAAGGGGAAGCACGTTTATCCTTTGTTTTAGGCCGGACCGGCAGCCGGACACCGAGAGGGAGGAGGAAGCGTATGCGGAAGCTGCTAATTATCGACGATGAACCGGCCATCTGTTCGTCGCTCACCTTTGCGTTGGAAGACGAGTATCGGGTGTGGACCGCCCAGGATGGTGAGACGGGCATGATGCTCCTGGAACAGGAAGGGATCGACTGCGTCTTGCTGGATCTCAACCTGGGAGCGGAGAACGGCCTCGACTTGATCCACAAGCTCAAGGCAGCCAAGCCCGATGTCACGGTTATCATGATGACCGCCTACGGCACGATTGAATCCTCTGTTGCCGCGATGCAGGCAGGGGCGTTTCACTATTTGACAAAGCCGCTTCATCTGGATGAGGTAAAGCTGCTGCTCGGCAAGGCGATGGAATACCGCCAGCTTCACCAGCAGGTGAAAGAGTTGAGTGAAGCGGTCAAGCAGACGCAGAGCTGCGCGGGGCTGGTGGGGAAAAGTCAGCCGATGGTCAAGCTGTTCGAACTGATCGAGCGGGTGAAGGATATTCCGTCCAATGTGCTGATCACCGGGGAGAGCGGCACGGGGAAAGAGCTGGTGGCGCGGGCGATCCATCACCTGGGCGCTCGCAGCAGCGGCCCCTTCCATGTGATCAACTGCGCGGCCATTCCGGAGAATCTGCTGGAAAGCGAATTGTTTGGCTATGAAAAAGGGGCGTTTACCGGCGCGTTTCAGCGGAAGCCGGGATTACTGGAACGGTCGCACGGGGGAACCGTATTTCTGGACGAGATCGGCGAGATGCCGCTTGCCCTGCAGGCAAAAATTCTGCGCGTCCTGCAGGAACGCGTCGTCACTCCGCTGGGCGGGACGGACGCGAAGGAAGTGGATATCCGCATCATCGCCGCCACCAACCGCAATTTGCAGGAGGAAGTAGCCAAAGGCACTTTTCGCGAGGATTTGTATTATCGCATCAACGTCATCCCGATCCGAACGCCGGCCCTGCGGGAAAGGCGGGAAGACATCCCGCTGCTGATCGAGCATTTTCTGACTGTCAGCGCTTCCAATATGGGGAAGCCGCGGAAAACCTGTACACCGGAGGCGCTCAAACTGCTTTACGATTACGGTTATCCCGGCAACGTCCGTGAATTGGCCAATCTGATCGAGTATGCCGTAGCGCTATCCCGCGAGGAACAGATCACGCCTGCGGATCTGCCTCCCGTTGTCTGGCAGCAGAGGCAGGAAGCGAAGACGGGAGAGTCCGGCGAACCGGGTCTTTTCATTCCGATCGGGATGACGCTGGAGGAAGTGGAGCGCGAGGTGATCCTGACGACGCTCAGCCATTATGGCGGCCATCGCCGAAAGACGGCGGAACGGTTGGGGATCAGCGAACGAGGGCTGCGGCAAAAACTGAAACAGTATCTGGGGGAGGAATAATGTACCGCTGCGGCAAAAATTGCCTGGGGGAAGCGGCATTTTTTGCCGGGTTGAGTCCATCTCTCCCGCATCGCGGCCCCGTGGAACCTGCGAATGGAAGGAGATGCCCGGTTGGCACGGTCCTTGCTACTCCCTCTGATCGAAAGCGCTTTCATCTATCAGAGAGGGGGAATCTACACGTGTTGAAAAAAATGGTCTCCATGTTCGCGTCCGCGCTGCTGGTGCTGACCGTAACCGCCTGTGGACAGGCGCCTGCCGCCAATACCGGCGGTTCGGAAGCATCTCCTGCGGCAGGCGGCTCGGAGCAGAAATTCCTGACGATTGCCACAGGAGGAAGCTCGGGGCCCTATTACACCATCGGCGGCGCCATGGCGAAGCTCTACAAAGAGAAGCTTGGCTACAATGCCTCGGTGCAATCGACCGGCGCTACCGTGGAAAATGTAAATCTGCTGAAGGCAAAAAAAGTGGACCTGGCGTTCGCGATGTCTGACGCGGTTTCTTTCGCCTACAACGGAACCGAAAACTTTAAAGAGAGCGGCCCCATTAAGGATCTGCGGGCCATGGCGGGGCTTTATTTGAACTATGTCCAAATCGTCACGCTGAAGGATCGCAACATCAAGTCGGTTGCCGATCTGAAAGGCAAGCGCGTGGGCGTCGGCGCGCCGAACAGCGGCGTGGAAGTGAACGCCCGCATGGTGCTGGCCGGCCACGGGATTACGTATGACGATATCAAGCCGGACTATCTGTCCTATGCGGAAGCGATTGAACAGTTGAAGAACAATGCCATCGATGCCGCGTTCGTTACGTCCGGTCTGCCCAACTCCACCGTGATCGATCTGATGACCACCAAGGATGTGGAAATCGTCCCGATTCAACCGGCGGACGTGGACAAACTGGCGCAGCAGTATCCTTTCTTTGTGAAGGCGGAGATTCCGGCAGGCGTGTACAAAAACGATCAGCCCATTCCGACGGCCGCCATCCGCAACATCATGCTGGTGCGTGCCGATCTGTCCGAGGATCAGGTATACAAGCTGACCAAAATCTTTTTTGAAAATATGGACGCCCTGGGACAGGCGCACAGTGCAGCCAAGGAGATTGATATCAAAGAAGCGGGCAAAAACCTCGTGGTTCCGCTCCATCCGGGTGCGGAAAAGTACTTGAAAGAGGTTGGCGCGAACTGACCAACCTTTCTGCAGGGGAGGAAAACAAGATGATCAAGTACCGCTTACCCCTTTTCCTCCTGTTTGTGGGGCTCATCTTGACGGGGCCCCATCCCTTTTTTCTTCTTCGTGATTTCCACACCCACCGAACGGTAGCGGCTGTTCCGGTCTGGCCGGGCGACAGGTTTTCCGTGGAGTGGACCCACTCCGTCGAGTTGACGCCCTGGCGGGAAACCTATGAAGTGGCCTGGCCGGACGGGATCAGACTGATCGAAACGGCGTTCCGTTCGTTTGGGGCGGGGGTGCCGACCGTGTTTGAGCATGCGAAGGTGCGCGTGCAGGGGGGCTGGGTCGTGGTCACCGGGCTGGATGATCGGCGGGATGAGGTTGTCTATTTGATTTCACGCGATGATTACAAGCTTACGGTCGGCGCGCAAACATGGAGATTGCCCGATCTTGTGCCGCTTGATACGTCTCTTGAAATGAGCGTGGCATGGCGGCCGTGGTGGTATCGGGTGCTGTTCAGACCGGATGGAAAGGATGTGAAGGCAGTTGAATCATGATGTGAAGCGGCCCCATGCGGAAGAGGTGCGGGAGAACGAGGCGAAAGCCCAGGCGGTGCTGGAAGCGTATGACAGGGAGGCCGGATACCGCGTCTTTGAGAACAAATGGCTGAGGCTTCTTGTTTCCTTCATCGCCATCGCATTCGCCCTGTATCATCTTTATACGGCTTTCGCCGGTCCGCTTGTGACGCTGAAACACCGTTCCCTGCACGTTGCCGTTATTTTGTGCCTGATTTACTTGCTCTACCCCGGGTGGAAGGGGGCATCCAAAAAGAGGCTCTCCCTGTTCGACGCGTTTTTGGCCCTGCTCTCCCTGGGAACGGCGGGATATATATTTATCTACTATCTGGAGATCGTCAATCGGGGAGGGATCCCTTCCACGGCTGATGTTGTTTTTGCGACCATCACCTGCTTGCTTGTCCTGGAGGCTTCCCGGCGGGTTGCCGGCTGGGAGTTGGCGGGCATGGCGGTGATTTTTGTCGCTTATGCCTATTTGGGACCGTATCTGCCGGGGGAGTTTGGCCATCGGGGGTATACGCTGAGCGATATTTTCAATTACATGTATGTGACGACGGAGGGGATCTACGGCGACGCCATCGCCGTTTCCGCTTCGTACATCATCCTGTTTATCATCTTTGGGGCATTTCTGTCCAAGTCCGGCATGGGCACGCTCTTTAATGATCTGTCGCTCGCGCTGGCCGGGGGGAGCAAGGGCGGACCTGCCAAAGTGGGAGTGATCGCGAGCGCCATCCATGGCTCGATTAACGGTTCTGCCGTCGCCAGCGTGGTGACGACCGGTTCGTTTACCATTCCGATGATGAAGAGGGTGGGGTATAAGCCCGAATTCGCCGGAGCGGTGGAAGCGACGGCGGCGGTGGGGGGACAGATCCTGCCGCCGGTGATGGGGGCCGCTGCGTTTATTATGGCGGAAACATTGGGCGTCTCTTATATTACGATTGCCATCGCCGCGTTGATTCCCGCGCTGATGTACTACTTCGGGCTTCTTGTACAGGTTCACCTGCGGGCGGACAGAGACGATCTTCGCGGCTTGCGCAAGGAGGAACTGCCCAAACTCCGGGATGTGATGAAAGAGCGCGGGCATCTGCTGCTCCCGTTGGTCATGCTTGTCGTACTGTTGATGCTTGGGTATTCGCCGACGTTTGTGGCTTTCTTTACGATTGTGGCGACCGTTGTGATCGCGGCCTTCCGCAAGTCCAGCAGGATGGGTCTGCGGGATATCCTGCAGGCGCTGGAAAACGGTGTGCGGGAAACGCTCGGCGTCGCAGCGGCCTGTGCGGCTGTCGGCATTACGGTCGGTGTGTTCAGTTTGACCGGGTTGGGGTTGAAGCTGGCAAACATCATCCTGATGATGGGACAGGGAAGCTTGTTCATGACCCTCGTTTTCACCATGATCGCTTCTATCGTACTCGGGTTAGGGCTTCCCTCCATTCCCTGCTATATCATCACGGCGACCATGGCGGCTCCTGCCCTTTCCAATTATGGGATCGATCCGCTGATCTCCCATTTGTTTGTCTTTTATTTCGGCGTTATTGCCAACCTGACCCCTCCTGTCGCGCTTGCTGCGTTTGCCGGGGCGGGAATCGCCGGTTCCGAACCGCAGCGGACGGGATGGATCTCCTGCAAACTGGCTTTGGCCGGGTTTATCGTCCCCTTTATTTTCGTGTATAAACCGGGCATGCTGATACTGAACGCGAGTGTTGCCGATATTGTGACGGCCACCATTACCACGCTGTTGGCGGTGATTGCACTGGCAGCCGCGACGGAAGGGTTTCTGTTTGCACGGCTGAATTGGCTTGGACGGCTGCTGCTCATTGCTTCCGCGCTTGCATTCGTTTTTGCGGATTGGATGTATACCGCCGCAGGCATTGCGCTTCTGCTGGCCGTTTCCGTTTATCAATACAGAAAGAAAAGGCATACGGTGATCATACAAGCATAGGGTGAAAAAAGAATCGGAGAGATGCTCCGGTTCTTTTTTCTACAACTTCGGTTGATCCACATTTCCCGTCCTCCGGCCTGCGGCAACGGTGCGAAGCTCCATTCCTTGCGGAACCTCCATGATAAAAAGAACTGTTTTTCTTCCGGTAGATTACCTTTTTTTACTATTGATTTTACTCGGGGTAATGTGATAGAGTATTCACTGTCGCCGCTGAGCGATACGGGAAACAAATGAGTCACATTGCGAGAAATTCATGCTTGACTCTTAAAGTATGAACGTGATATAGTAGCAAATGTTCGACTCGATGCTCTTTGAAAACTGAACAGCGAACGCGTGAAGCGAGCCAAGTCATTCTTTGAGAATGAAGCTTTGATCAATATCTTTCGATTTATTGGAGAGTTTGATCCTGGCTCAGGACGAACGCTGGCGGCGTGCCTAATACATGCAAGTCGAGCGGGGGCCTTCGGGCCCCAGCGGCGGA
>NZ_JAALGD010000035.1 GCF_011059135.1 Brevibacillus sp. SYP-B805
GAGCCGGTCTGCCAACCGCTCAAACTTATCACAGGAGGACAAAGGATGGACAAGAGCAGTCTAGCACACACCAAATGGAACTGCAAATATCATATCGTATTTGCTCCGAAATACCGAAGACAAGTGATTTACGGGAAATTAAGAAGAGAGATAGGGAGGATTTTACGGGAGTTATGTGAACGAAAAGGAGTGGAGATCATCGAAGCAGAAGCCTGCGTAGATCATATTCACATGTTGGTGAGCATCCCACCTAAGTTAAGCGTGTCCGAGTTCATGGGGTACTTAAAGGGAAAAAGCTCACTGATGATCTTTGATAAGTTTGCAAATATGAAATACCGATATGGAAACCGCCAATTTTGGTGCAGAGGGTACTACGTAGATACAGTAGGGAGAAATAAAAAGGTAATTGAGGAATATATCCGTAACCAGTTAGTGGAGGACAAAAATTATGAGCAATTAACGATGAAAGAACTGATCGACCCGTTTACGGGTGAGTCGGTGAAAAAGGGCAGGTAAAGT
>NZ_JAALGD010000008.1 GCF_011059135.1 Brevibacillus sp. SYP-B805
GGAAACACTTCAGACAGCGAGATCAACGTCTCAAACCCAGATTCGTTTCCCCCGGCTACCGCCATTCTACACCTTTACTCATGAAAAAAGGTCAATCAGATGTTACTCTGATTGACCTCATAATACGGAAACGCCCAGATGTTGAGCCCCCTGCCCGCGTCGCGTTTCGGAGCGGACAAAAGCCGGCTTTATCGCGGGTCGTCAAGAGAGCGAGCAGGAACCATCATCCGTGACATGACCGACTTTGTCTACACGCTGAGCCGATCCTCCTGAGGATCGGCTCGTTTTCTCCGCTGAGACGATGCTCCTGCCTTTCCTTTTGGGCCTGACAGGCGGTATAATGGGAGGGGTAAGGAGAGATGGAGCATGGCGATGTACGACAAGCAGAAACCATATATCCTCACGGAGGAACCCGGCCTGCGGGAATATTGCGGCTGCGGATTGACAGAGTCGGCGCCGTATTGCGACGGTTCCCACAACGGCAAGGGATTTGGCAAGCGGCCTTATCTGGTAAAGTATACGGATACGAAAACCGTCTCGATCTGCGGATGCGGGAAATCCGGCAATCTTCCTTTCTGCGACGGCAGCCATCAAAACAGGGAAGGGGTCGGACGGCGTGAGTAGGGAAGATAGACACAACAAACTCGTCATCGGCGTTTTTGTCCTGACCGTCGTGGTATGTGTCATTGCGATCGGCGCCTTCATGTACGGAACGCTGACCAAATCATAAACGCCAACAAGGGGACACCCCGTCCTTGCCGGATTGATCGGCGGAGGAGGGGTGTTCTCGTTTGTGGGAAACGCTTCTCAATCCGGTGGTTTCTCCTCGAACGTTCTTTCTCCAGAATGAGAAAAACCCTTCGAGACGATGCCGGAACGGCCGGATACTGGCTGGCATCGTTCTTGCTTCCAGAATCAGTTGAACAATGGAGGAAAAGAAGGGGGGAACCGCATGGAACGGAAATCAAGGGAAGAGTCCCTGCAGTTGGCCAAAAAAATTCTGGGGTATATCGAAAGCGAACGTTTGACGCTGGAACAAAAGAAAGCCATCGTCTCGGAATCGATCGACAACTTTACCAACCATGTCACCAAAGCGATCCTGACGCACCGCAAATCCGTTTCCACCGATTACTCGGTGGTGGAGTGGGAAGACGAAGGCGCCGTCTTCCGCGACACGATGGGGGATGAATATATCGACTGCCTCGGCGGCTACGGCGTCTACCTGCTGGGCCACCGCAACCCCAAGGTGGTGAGAGCGGTGGAAGCGCAGCTGAAACGTTACGCGCTGCACAGCCAGGAAATGGTCGACCCGCTGCGCGGCTATCTGTCGCAGCTCGTCGCATACATTACGCCGGGCGATTTGCAGCATTCCTACCTGGTCAACTGCGGAACCGAGGCCAACGAGATGGCATTGAAGCTGGCCCGTCTGGCAACGGGGAAAACCTATTTTATCTCCACGGAGAAAGGCTTCCACGGGAAAACGTTCGGCTCGCTCTCCGCGTCGGGCAAGGCCCTTTTCCGCGAGCCTTATCTGCCGCTGGTCCCCGGGTTTCAGCATGTGCCGTATGGGGATGCCGATGCGGTGGAGCAGGCGATCCGCATGCTGATCAGCACGGGGGAAACGGTAGCGGGCGTCATCGTTGAGCCGATCCAGGGCGAAGGCGGCGTCAACATTCCGCCCGACGACTATCTGCCGCGGCTCCGGCAAATCTGCGACAAATACGAGTGCCTGCTGATCGTCGATGAAGTGCAAACTGGGATGGGGCGCACCGGGACGATGTTCGGCGTCGACCATTGGAACGTGGTGCCCGATATCATGACGCTGGGGAAAGCGTTTGGCGGCGGCGTGATGCCGATAGCGGCGATGGTGGCCAAGAAAAAATGGTGGGCCAAGATGGAAGAGAATCCGTTCATTCTGGGCTCTTCCACATTCGGCGGCAACCCGCTCTGCTGCGCGGGAGCGATTGCGGCCATCCATACCATTCTGGAGGAGAATATCCCGCAGCAGGCCAAAGAGAAGGGGGATTATTTCCTCAAGCACCTGAACGAAATCCGCGCCCGCCATCCCGAAATCCTCGTGGATGTACGCGGCAAGGGGCTGCTGATCGGGATGGAGTTCGCCCACAACAGCCTCGGCTATACCCTGGCCAAAATGCTTTTCGGCAAAAAGATCCTGGTGGGCGGAACGATCAACAACGCGACCGTGATCCGCATCGAACCGCCCGCCATCATCTCCTATGAGCAGATCGATTACGTGTTGGCCTGCATTGAAGAAGGGATCGCCCAGCTGGCGAAAGAGAGCAAAGTGGTGAGATGATCCTCATGGTGCGCTCGGCTTGACAAGCATAAAGTACCGGCCCCCCGATCGGGTGGGCCGGTTTCTCATGGATTCCCCTTATTGTGCGCTTTTCACTTCGGACCAGATGCGGTCGTACAGCTTGGCGGCATCGCCGATGTCCTGCAGCCCTTCGACACGGTTCATCTCTTCGGCAGGCGGGTAGATGGCGATATTCTCCAGGGTGGCCCGATCGATCATCGTCCGGGCTTCCTTGTTCGGATTGATATACGGGAACGAATCGGCGATTTCCGCACTGATCGCCGGATCAAGCAGGAAGTTGACAAACGCTTCCGCTGTCTTTTTATGCTTCGCCCCGGCAGGAATCACGAAGTTGTCCATCGTGATCATCAGCCCTTCCTTGGGCAAAATGGTTTGGAAGGTCGGCACTTCCCGCTGGGCGAGGGCGATCTCCGCTCCCCAGACGAACGCGACATTTACCTCTCCATTGATCATCAGCGTCTTCGGGCTGTCGCTGTCAAACGCCTTGATGTTGGGCATCAGCTCAATCATTTTCTGTTTGGCTTGCTCCAGGTGAGCGGGATCGGTGTCGTTGGCCGAATAGCCCAGCGACTTCAGCACCATGCCCAGAATAAACCGCTGGTCATCCACCATGACAATCTGTCCCTTCAGTTCCGGCTTCCAGAGATCCTGGTAGCTGGCGATCTCCGTCTTGATTTTCTCCGTGTTGACGGCCAGGGAGACGGTATTGCCCATGTAGGGAATCGAGTACTTGTTCCCCGGATCAAATTCCTTGTTGACAAATTCCGGCAGCAGGTTCTTGAAATTGGGAACATTGTTCAGGTCAAACGGCTCGATCATGCCCTGTTTCACCATGGGCTGTATGTAGTAGTCACTCGCTACCGTCAAGTCATAAATCCCGCCGCCCGCAGCAACTTTGGCGAGCATTTCCTCATTGGAGGAGAAGGTGGTGTAGTTTACCTTCACGCCGTATTTTTCCTCGAATTTCTTGATGACCGACTCAGGCAGGTACTCGGACCAGTTAAACACATTCAATTCCGCGTCTAGCCCTGCTCCGGCCTGCCCTCCTGGCGATCCGGCGGCTTGCGGGGAACCGCCGCCGTCCGCAGGCGTTGATGCGCTGGGGGAACCGCAGCCGGCTGCAGCGGCCAGGCCCAGCACGGTAAGTCCGATGCCCATCATGCGTTTCCAACGTTTCTTCATGAATACTCCTCCTCAATTGATTTCGATATGGTTCAGCTTTTACGCAGCCGTATCCGTTCGGCGATGACCACAATCAGCAGGGTGACCATGAGCATCAGGGTGGACAGGGCATTGATCTCGGGGGAGACGCCGAATTTCACCATGGAGAAGATCTTGAGCGGCAGCGTCGGGCTCGTCGGACCAGCCACGAAGAAGCTGATGATCACATCGTCCACCGACAGCGTAAACGCCAAAAGCGCGCTGGCGATCACACCCGGCGCGATGACCGGCAGGGTGACTTTCACAAACGTTTGCCAGGGCGTCGCCCCCAGATCCATCGCCGCTTCTTCGATGCTTTTGTCAAAGCCCGCAAGCCTGGCCTTCACCACCACTACCACAAAGGGAACGGAGAAGGTGATATGGGCGGCAATCAATGTCAGATACCCCAGCGGGATTTTCAGCTGTGCAAAAAAGGCCAGCATGGAGATGCCCATCACGATCTCCGGTATCACGATGGGCAGATACAGCATCGCGTCGAGCGCCGTTTTCCCCCGAAAGTGGTAGCGGTACATCCCGACGGCGGCCAGGGTGCCGATCATCGTGGAGGCAAGCGTGCTGACCGCCGCGACGATCAGGGTGGTGTTCATGGCTTCCAGCACATCGCTGTTGTGGAAAAGCTTGAGGTACCAGTCGACGGTAAAGCCCGTCCAGACCGCGTTGAGCTTGGATTTGTTGAAGGAGTAAAGAATCAGGATGGCAATCGGCAGGTAGAGAAACAGATAGATCAGCGCGGCGTATACGGCTCCGAGCCTGCCGGCAAAGGAAAGACGCATGTCAGGTCAACCCCTTTCCTTCTTTGTCTTTCGTCACCGCGAGATAACCGCCGATAAAGAGCAGCGTCAGCGCCATGAGGATGATGGAGGCGGCCGATCCAAACGGCCAGTCACGGGCGGTCAAAAACTGATTCTTGATCAGATTGCCGATCAGCACCGCTTTGCTGCCGCCCATCAGATCGGGGATAAAGAAGAGGCCGAGCGACGGGATGAATACCAGGAGCGATCCGGCCATGATCCCGGGAGCGGTGAGCGGAACGGTTACCCGCCAGAAGGTTTGCCAGGAGGTTGCCCCCAGGTCGGCGGCCGCCTCCAGGTAAGCCTTATCCAGCTTTTCGATGGAGGCATAGAGTGGCAGCACCATGAAGGGAAGCATGGTATACACCAGGCCGGTCAGGACGGCAAACTCGTTGTACAGCATCGGCAGCGGTTCGGCGATGAGGCCGAGCGCCTTCAAGACCGTATTGATCACCCCTTCCGTCCGCAGCAGCACGATCCACGCATACGTGCGGATCAGCGAGTTGGTCCAGAACGGGACGATGATCAACAGCAGCAGCAGATTGCGAAGATGGACAGGGGCCCGCGCAACCACGTAGGCAAAGGGATAGCCGAGGAAGAGGCAGAGGATGGTGGTGGTGAACGCAAGGACGCAGGAAACCCACAGGATCTTGTAGTACAGGGGATCAAAGAAACGGATGTAATTGTTCGCCGTCAGCGGCGGCTCAATGCCGCCAAACGTGCTGCGGCTGAAAAAACTGACGGCCAGCACCAGCAGGAGCGGCAGAAGAAAGAGCACTCCCATCCAGACGACAACTGGGCCAATCGTCCAGAGCCGGCCGTAATCGCGGGAGCGTTTCGGTTTCAGGGCGGCGGGAGTCTCCGTGCGGACAGGGGAGGTGGTGACGGACGATTTCATGGCTTCAACACCACCGCATGAGCCGGATTCCACTGCACGTACAGGGAATCACCCTGTCCGACCGGCAGGAGCTCGTCCGTTTTTTCATGGGAAACCAGCGTCTTGCCGTCAGCCAGCGTCACCACCGTCCTGGTGAAAGCGCCCGTGTAGATGCGTTCCGACAGCCGGGCGGGCAGACAGATCCGCTCAGGGGTGTCCGCCGGAGAAAGGGAGAGGGATATGCGTTCCGGGCGTACTGCCACGACAACCGGTTCCTGTTCCCGGATGTCCGCCTGCAGGGGAGCGGTCAGACGGAACCCCTCGCATTCCACCAGCAGCGCATCAGCCGTCCTCTCGATCGCCTTGCCGCGCAGCAGATTGGTTTCGCCGATAAATTCCGCCACAAAGGCCGTTGCCGGGCGGTTGTAGATCTCATCCGGTGTCCCGACCTGTTCCAGCACGCCATGATGCATGACCGCAATCCGGTCCGACATGGTAAGCGCCTCTTCCTGATCATGGGTGACAAAAATAAACGTGATGCCCAACTGCTTTTGCAGGTGTTTCAGTTCCACCTGCATTTGTTTGCGCAGCTTTTGATCCAGGGCGCCGAGCGGTTCGTCCAGCAACAGCACCTTGGGATTGTTGACCAGCGCGCGGGCGATGGCGATCCGCTGCTTCTGCCCGCCGCTCAGCTGCTCCGGTTTGCGCTTGGCGAAGTCCTCCAACTGCACAAGGCGAAGCGCCTGTTTCACCCGCCGGTCGATCTCCGCGGCGGGCACTCTCTTGACGCGCAGGCCGAACGCCACATTTTCGTAGGCGGTCAAATGGGGAAAGAGCGCGTAGCTCTGAAAAACCGTATTGACGTTACGCTCATATGCGGGCCTGTCCTGGACGGACTCCCCGTCGAGCAGGATGCGGCCGGATGTGGGCTGCTCAAAGCCGGCGATCATCCGCAGCGTCGTTGTTTTCCCACAGCCGCTCGGTCCAAGAAACGTAAGGAATTCACCCCGATGTATGTCAAGGGAAAGGTTTTGAACGACGGTGTTGTGTCCGAAGCGCTTGACGATCTCTTGCAGAACAACCATGGGATGTGACAAGCAAGACCCCCTCCTGTGTCGGTTGTTTTTCGGCTTGTTACCCTCTGCAAGAACAGTGCCACAAAACGGTCAGCAAAAACACACGGGAGCTGAACGGATATTTCCGCCGCCTGTTCTTGTCTGTAAGAAACGTGGATGACCATGGTCACCAAATGCATGTTGGACCATTCCAAGAAATTAGAATGCTTTCTCATCCGTGAGAAGTTTGTAACCCTCCAGTTTGCGGTAGAGGGTGGCGAGACCGATGTCCAGTCTCTCCGCGATCCGCCGCTTGGCTTCCAGCGAATGCCCATACTGTTTCAACATGCTTTGCAGGATCTGCAACTCGTGCTGGCGCAGCTGTTCTTTCAGGGAGGGCGTCCCATCCTCGCAGGCGGTGGGAATCTCTTGCGGGGCGTAGACGCTGCGGATGCGCAGCGGCACCGAATCCAGCCCGATATACGGCGTGGTTGCCATATTGACGGCATATTCGATGGCGTTTTCCAGCTCGCGCACGTTGCCGGGCCATTGGTACTGCATGAACAAGCTTCTCACTTCCGGCGTGAAGTCCAGCGGGGGGCGTTCCACCATGTGGCGGTACTTTTCCAGGAAGTAGTCCATCAGCAGTGGGATATCTTCCGTGCGCTCCCGCAGCGGGGGCATGTGCAGGGGAATGACGTTGAGCCGGAAGTAGAGGTCATCGCGAAACTCCTTGTTTCGCACCATTTCTTCCAGATTCTTGTTGGTGGCGGAGATGACGCGGATATTGACCGGGATCGGCTGATTGGAGCCTACCCGCTCCACCTGCCGGTTCTGCAGGACATGCAGCAGCTTCACCTGCAGATGGAGCGGCAGATCGCCGATCTCATCGAGAAAAATCGTGCCGCCATCCGCCAATTCGAACTTGCCGGCCTTGCCTTCGCGCCTGGCCCCGGTAAAGGCTCCGCCGACGTAGCCGAACAGCTCGCTCTCCAACAGGGCTTCCGGGATGGCTCCGCAGTTGACGATGATAAACGGGCCGTTGCGCCGATTGCTGGCCGAATGGATGCAGGCCGCCAGCATCCCTTTTCCCGTGCCGCTTTCCCCGGTGATCAAGATGTTGGAGGTGCCGCGGGCCACTTGTTCCGCCTGCCGGATGACGACAGAGATGGCCCGGCTTTTTCCATAAATTTCAGAAAAGTGTAGGTCTTTCGGCTCGTTTGTCAACTGGTAGGCCAGCCTGCGCATGTCTGCCATGCGGCGGAAGGAGGCGACGGCACCTGCAACGGTATCGTTTACCAGAATGGGGCGGGCGGTGACGATGAAATGCATCTCGTGATCGCCCAGCCTGTACCGTTCCTCTTGCTCGGTATACCCTTTTCCCGTAGCCAGTACCTGCAGCATGGGCGCATCTTTCCAGATCTCCCCGAGCGGTCGGCCAAGCAAGTCGTCCTTGTTTCGCTGAATCAATTGCTGGGCGGTTTCGTTGCAGGTGGTGATCATGCCCTGTTCATCAATCGCGAGAATCCCCTCATGAATCGACTCAATGAGGGTTTCCAGCTGGCGAAGGGTCTTTTTCCAGTTACGCAGGGCACTTTCCTCCGCGATCTTGCCGGTTAACAGCTCCGCCATCCGCTGCAGAAACGTCAGATACGGCATCTTGTTTTGAATCAGCGACCGGTGCTGCGCCTCGGTGAACGCGATCAGGCCGATGACGCCAATCACCCTGCCGTTGTAGTGAATCGGGGAACAAAGCTCCGCCAACTCTTCCGTCTTTCCCTGCAAAACAGAAGGATCATAGGAAGGATCGTTGCGCGCATCTTCCACGAAATAAGGCTGGTTCGTTTTCAGCACGCGGCCATAGAGATAGCCGGCGTCAATCTGGCCTCCTTCTTCCTTGGTGTTGATCCGTTCCCGGTATTTGCCCGTACCGGCGATGATCGTCATCGTGTCATCGACGATTTCCGTCTCAACCTGGAGAGCGGCACTGATCGCCTCCGCCACTTGCTGGGCCAAGGGCTGCACCTCTTTTAGCAAACTCATGGATTCCCTCCTTTGTCTGCATGGCCGGCGGTCACTTTTCATTCGGCAGCCGGTGCTTGGCGAATTCCTCGTCGATCCTACCGGTCAGGATAAGGCCGAACATGCGAAAGTCCGCCCGCAGGGACCAGAATGGATGACCAAACGTCGCGGGCCTGTTGCCTTCAATCCGAAAATGGCTGTACCAGGCGCAGCCGTAAGCCAGGACCGGGGCTAGAAGCAGCAGCCACAGGTGATACATCAGGCTCGCTGCGATGCAGAGAAAAACCATCGATGTTCCGACAAAATGCCAGGTGCGTGTCAACCGCTTGTGATGCTGGGACAGATAAAACGGCCAGAAATCCGCAAAGCTGTCAAAGGTCTGCTTCTCCTTGTCGCTTTTCATGAGTTCCTCCAAAATTTGAGAATTCTAATTTTTCTATAAATACGCTCCCATTCTCTGGAATTCCTCCTGCCTTCCTAAAACTCTATTTACCCCGCCGACGTAAGCGAACGCTCCACACACTCGGCAATA
Source organism: Brevibacillus sp. SYP-B805 (assembly GCF_011059135.1). Taxonomy (GTDB): domain Bacteria; phylum Bacillota; class Bacilli; order Brevibacillales; family Brevibacillaceae; genus Brevibacillus_F. The sequence goes on from NZ_JAALGD010000008.1 coordinate 8,837, forward strand.
GCTAACGCTCCACCCACTCGGCGAAAGCTATCGCTGCGCCGAGTGGGGGCCCTTGCTGGTGTCGGCGGGAACCCCCAACCTTTCTACTTCGCTTTCGTGCATGAGAGATCTTAAACTTTCCAATATACCCAGGAAAAGGCACCTGACGAAAATAGACGGTTTTTTCCAGTCTATTCGTTAAATCGCTAGGATAAGTGCCGTGTCCATCTATCTGATGGCGGCGTACTTATGTAAAGATCGGATTGTAATTCACTTAGATGCAAAGAGGGGAGTAGGTTGGAAGAATTCACGATCGAACAGATGCCCGTGAGAATTTCTGTCATTATACCTGCGCGCGATGAGGCCCGAAGCATTGCCAAGGTCGTGGCGGAAGCGAGAAACATATCCGCAGACACGGAAGTGATCGTGGTCTGCAATGGTACGAGCGACGATACGGCTGACAAGGCAAAAAAGGCGGGCGCCAAGGTGGTCTCCACCAAGAAAAGCCTGGGACATGATGTCGGGCGGGCTGTCGGTGCATGCTTTGCCCAGGGGGACGTCCTGCTGTTCATTGACGGTGACTTCGTCATCCCTGCCAGCACCCTTCTTGGCTATATCGAACTGGTTGACAAGGGCTGGGATCTGGTATTGAACGCCTATTCCGGCTTTCAGGTGAAAACCAACATTCATTCTACCGCTGTTGCCAAACGATTTCTCAATAGAATCATAGGCAGGCCCGATCTCGAAGGAAGTTCGATGACTACGGTCCCCCATGCCATGAGCAGACGGGCGTTGAATCTCATTGGAATCAAGATATTGGCTGTGCCTCCCAAAGCACAGGTAGAAGCCGTCCTGCACGGCCTGCGCATTACGCGCGGACCACGCATAAACACATCCCGGTTCAACCGGAAGCGAGCCGGACGTAAAGAGAAAGTCATGGACTTGGTGCTGGGCGACCATCTGGAAGCGATCGCATATTTTATCAGCCAGCGCGGGCAAAGAGCCGGGTATACCGACTTCAATAGGATGCGGCAGCTCCTGGATGCGCACGGGTCCAGCCATTCGCGCGGGGTCTATTACCCATACATGCTGGAAATCTAGTTCGTCGGAGGTGAGTCGGCGTGATACCACAGCAGCGTCTGTTTCGCAGGACCGGTCTACAAGCTGATCGCCGAAAGATTGCAGAACTCAATCGTTCGGAGGAAAAGGAACGGACGTCGAAAAAAAACAGCGCCAGCGCAAAAGGCATGAAGCAATCGCGAGTTCGCCGAGAGGTCGGACAGATTCGGGAACGGCATGACACGGGGATTGAACTCGTGAAAACTTCTTCATTCATATGTGACGAGGACAAAGTGCTGGCGCAGAATCCATACAACTTGTCGGTGATCATTTCGGTCAGCAACGAGGAAGGAACCATCGGGGAATTGCTGGCGAGCGTGAAATCCCTGCAGCCCAAGGAAGTCATCGTGGTGGAAAATGGCTCGACCGACAAGACATTGGAGATCTGCCTGCAGCATGAGGTGACCTGCTTCTCGTATCCCTATCGTCTCGGACACGATGTGGGCAGGGCCATCGGCGCCCGGGAGGCAACCGGGGAAGTTTTTCTTTTTCTCGATGGGGACATCGTATTTCAACCCCAGGATCTGCTCCCTTTTGTTGCAGCCTGCTATCAACAGGTGGATATCGCGTTAAACGACGTGAATCCGTTCTACACCAAAGCCTCCATGATCGATGCCGTCAGTCTGGCCAAACGGTTTCTCAACAGAGTGCTGCGACATGGGTCATTGAAGTACGCTTCCCTGACGGCGATCCCCCATGCGATGAAAAGGAGAGCGGCCGAGATCATCGGGTATGCCAATCTCGCCATCCCTCCCAAAGCCCAGGCCATGGCCGCGTTAGCCGGTCTGACCATCGAGAACGTCCACGCCGTCAATGTCTTTTCGACAAACAAAATTCGCAGTTATAACTCGAGCAATACCAATGTTGTCGAAGACATGATACTCGGCGATCATGTGGAAGCCCTGCAGTGGGTGCAGGCAACCATGGGAAACCGATGCTTTTTTGCAGATATGATACGTCAGCGGGAAATGATCGATCATGCGATTTCCCAGCATGGGTCGTTTCACGAGGGGTACGAATGCTAGAGGCGCAGCCTCCCTGTACTCCTCGTAGCCGTGAGAACGAGATTTTACTTCCTGAAGAGGGTGTGAAAATGTCAAGTCTTCCAACAATCGCGGTTATCGGTTTGGGATTTGTCGGATTACCTCTTGTCCAGCTCTTCGCCTCCAAGGGATACCATGTGACCGGGATCGATATCGATCAGGAGAAAATCGCCATGCTGCGGGCCGCCAAGAGCTATATATCCGATATCTCGGATCAGGAGATCGGCATCATGACAAACAGCGGGTTGCTGGATGTGACCAGCGATTACGCTGCCGCAGCCGGTGTCGATACCATCATCATCTGCGTGCCGACGCCGCTGCGGAATCGGGAACCGGATTTATCCTATATTTTTCACGCCGTCCAGCAGTTGAAACCCTATTTGAAAAAAGGGCAGCTTCTGGTCCTGGAAAGTTCCACCTTCCCGGGGACCACGGAAGAGTATGTGAAACCCTTGATCGAAACCGATGCCTTGACGGTCGGCGAAACCATCTTCCTGGGTTATTCGCCGGAGCGGATTGATCCGGGGAACAAAATGGTCTCGATTGCCGACATTCCCAAGGTGATCAGCGGGGTGACGCCCCAATGCCTGCAGAAAGTGAAGCAGCTGTATGATTCCGTCTTCAAGCAGACCGTTCCCGTCTCGTCGCCAAAGGTGGCGGAGTTCGTCAAGATGCTGGAAAACAGCCAGCGTCTCATTAACATCTCTTTCATCAATGAAGTAAATCTGCTGGCCAATAAAATGAATGTCGATTTGTGGGAAGTGATCGAAGCCGCCAAAACGAAGCCGGTTGGATTTACCCCCTATTACCCAAGCGCTGGCATCGGCGGGCACTGCATTCCCGTAGACCCATTCTTTTTGGCGTGGATCGGCATGCGGGAAGGAGTGCCGCTGACCATGATCCATCAAGCCGGGTTTATCAATGAAATGATCCCGCACTTTATTGTCAGCAGCGTCGTGCAGGAGCTGACAGTGCGCGGCAAGCCCCTGGAGGAAGCCCATGTGGGGGTGATCGGCCTTACGTACAAAAAGGACGTGAACGATATCCGGGAGTCGGCCTCGCTGAAAGTAATCGAACTCTTGCTGGACAGAAGAGTCACCGTCTCGGTGCATGATCCGGTTTTTGTCGGGGAGCTGCCTTTTGATCTGAAAACATTCTCGCTCGAACCGAACGAGTTGGGTGTTTTTGACATCGTCCTGATCCTGGTTGATCATTCGGGCCTGCCATGGGAAGGCATTGTCAAACACAGCCGCTGCGTCATCGACACGCGCAATGTGGCGCCGCAGCTGCCGGGGGCGCACGTGGTTCACCTGTGAACGGTTGAGGGAGAGATGATCGATGGAGCGGTTCACCATCTTTTTTTTGGATCATCGTTCGATGTATCTGGACAGTCTGGGGGATGCGCTGGGCCAATGGGGGAATCGGATCTGTTACCAGTGCTCATGGAACATGCGGGAGATTGAGGCGGGCATCGCCTATTTTCGACCGGATATCTTGATTACGGTCGGCTGTGATTTGCCGCTGCATTCTCCCGACTTGAACGATCTGCCGGCCTTATGCCGGGCCTATAATCTGTTCCATATCTACTGGGCAACCGAAGACAAGATTCACTTTGACTCCTGGTCGCTGCCGTTTATCAGCCGCATCCAGCCGGACTGCGTGTGGACCATCCATCCCGACTGCGTCGCTGAATACCGCAAAATGGGGATCGACGCCCAATATCTGAATTTCGCCCTGAATCCGCGATTTTTTCCGGGGAAGCCGGAAGGGGTGGAGGAGCGGTATGATCTGACCATGGTGGCAAGCGCCCATTTGCATAAGCGGACGGATCGGTACGATCATCTCGCTGCTTTGATGTTCCCCTTCGTACGGGCAAACCGGAAAATCCATGTGTGGGGAGGCGGGTGGCTGGAAAACGGCGGGTTGATCCGGGAGCACTTTGGCGTCGACGTGCCCGCCGATTGGGTAGAAGGCTATCTCCCTTACCGCCAGACAGCATCCGTTTACCATCACAGCAAAATCATTCTGGGGATTCAGAATGCTCCGGATCAGGTGACACAACGCACGTTTGAGATCCTGGGAGCGGGAGGTTTCATGCTGGCTTGCCGAACACCCGAGCTTTCCCGCATGTTTACCGATGGCGCAGAGATCGCGTTTACCGATCATCCATCGGATACCGTGGAACTGGTTTCCCGCTACCTGGAACAACCGGCATTGCGGTACCGCATTGGTCAGGCAGCACGGCAGAAAGTGCTGCAAGAGCATACGTACCATCATCGGCTGCAAGCCATATGGCCCGAGTTGGAGCGCATGGTAAGCAAAAAAAGGGGAGGAAGGTAACATGATCCCTTTGGTAGATTTACGAAGACAGTTTCACTCCATCCGACCGCAAATTCTTGCGGGCATCTCGGATGTGATTGAAAGCGGCAGTTATATCCTGGGAGCAAAAGTAGCGGAGCTGGAGCAGCGCATTGCCGAGAGATTGGGGGTTGCGCATGCGATTGCGGTGGCAAATGGGACGGACGCCCTGATCCTCACGCTGGAAGCATACGGCATCGGTCCGGGCGATGAAGTGCTGACCACGCCCTTCACGTTTTTTGCCAGTGCCGAAGCGGTCTCCCGCGTGGGGGCCAAACCGGTTTTTGTGGATATTGATCCCGACAGCTACAACCTGGATCCTACCAAGCTGGAAGAAAAGATCACGCCGGCAGCCAAGGCGATCATACCCGTCCATCTGTTCGGACAGCCGGCCGAAATGGACGCCATCTCGCACATCGCCCGCAAGCATGGTCTCGTTGTCATCGAAGACGCCTGCCAGGCGTTTGGCGCTGCCTATAAAGGAAACCCGGTGGGCAGTCTCGGCGATGCTGCCTGCTTCTCATTCTTTCCCACCAAAAATCTGGGGACCCTGGGTGACGGCGGACTGGTGGTGACGAATGACGATGCGGTGGCTGCCCGTATCCGCCTGTTGCGGCAGCACGGCAGCACGAAGAAATATGTTCACGAGACAATCGGCTATAACAGCCGCCTGGATGAAATCCATGCCGCCATCCTGCTTACCTGCCTGGAGCACATCGACGCGTGGAACGACACGAGAAGAAGATTGGCTGCGCGATACCGGGAAGGTTTGCAGGAGATCGCCCACCTTCGAATCGCGCCGGAAAGCCCGGATGTCCGCCATATCTACCACCTGTTTTGCCTGGAGACGCAGCATCGGCCAGCGGTGATGCGCAGCCTGCAGGCGGAAGGGATCCAATGTGCCGTCTACTATCCGCTGCCGCTTCATTTGCAGCGGGTGTATGCCGACCTGGGCTACAAGAAGGGCGACTGCCCCGTTTCCGAACGCTTGTCGGAACAGCTTTTCGCCATCCCCATGAGTCCGTTCCTGCAGGAAGCGGAACAGGATCGGATCATCGGCGTGCTGCGGGAGGTGACCGCTGCGTGCGATTCGGAATAATCGGCTGCGGCCGCATTGCCGAGCGGCATATCGCGTCTATCGCCGCCCTGCAGGAGGGGCAATTGGTCGCGGTAAGCGATATCGTCCCGTCCAATATGGCACGGGCCGAGCAGCTGTACCAATCCCAGGCAGGTCTGGATCGCCCTCTTCGCAAGTACGCGGATTACCGGGACCTGTTAACCGATCCTGCCGTTGACGTCGCGGTCGTTTCCACGCTCTCCGGGCTGCACGCCGGGATAGCGAAGGAAGCGTTGGGGGCAGGAAAACATGTGGTGCTGGAGAAGCCGATGACCCTGTCGCTGCGGGAAGCGGACGAACTGAACGCGCTGGCCGACGCACGGCAGCGCATCGTGATGGTCTGCCATCAGCTGCGCTACCGTCCCCTGATGCAGACCATCAAATCGTATGTGGAGCGCGGTGCCCTGGGGGATATCTACCTGGGCGTCGTCTCGATGCGCATCCATCGTCCGGCCACTTATTACACGGAGGCTCCCTGGCGCGGAAGCTGGAAAGAAGACGGCGGCATGCTGCTGAACCAGGGCATTCACATGATCGATCTGCTGCAGTGGTTTCTGGGGGATGTCAAGACGGTATACGGGGATGTGGCCAAGGGGCCGCTTGCGAAAGAGACGGAAGACGTCGCGCTTGGACTCTTGACGTTCGCGGGTGGATCCAAAGGCATGATTGAAGCCAATACCGTCACGTATCCCCGGAATCTCGAATATGCCATCTCCTTGTTCGGCGAGAAAGGCACCATCGCCATCGGCGGGCTGCAGCTCGACCAGATCCGCCGATGGGAATGCCAGGAGCAGTGGCACACCGCAGAAGAGATTGCCCGATTGGCGCAAGAGAAGAACGAACATGCGGCCATGTATCAGGATCTGGCTGATGCGGTCGCCAACCGCACCGGGGGTGTGCTGGTGGATGGTCGGGAAGGGCGCAAGGCGCTGGAGACGATTTTCGCCCTTTATCAATCAGCGGTCACGTCCCGGCCGGTTACCCTGCCCCTTCCAGATTTTCGAACGTCGGATATGAAAAGCAGCTTGCAAAAAGACGGGGGGTTATCATGAAATTCGGCAGCGTGTTGGTAACGGGTGGAGCTGGCTTTGTCGGATCGCAACTGGTGAAACGGCTGCTGCCGCTTGCCGATCACATCACGATCATCGATGATTTGTCGACGGGCAACCGGCAGGCGATCCCAGACTCCGATAAAATCACGTTTTATCAGGACAGTGTGACAAACGAAGGCTTGCTGCAAGCGGTGCTTCCGGAGGTGGAATGGGTGTTTCATCTATCCTGCCGCAACCTGGTGCTCTCCGCTGAAAATCTGGAAGCCGATTTTCATACCAATCTGTACGGCGGATTCCTGCTCCTCAACCTGGTGAAGAAATACTGTCACGGGTTGCGAAGGATGATCTATACCTCAACGGCTTCCGTGTATGGGAATGCACCGGTCATCCCCACGCCGGAATCTTTCTACCAGATTACCATGCCTTACTCCGCCAGCAAGTTTTCCGTCGAACATTATTGCCAGGTGTTTATTCATATGTATCAATTGCCTGTCACGATTCTGCGTCTGTCCAATCTGTATGGGCCCGGGCAGCTGACCTCCAATCCGTATTGCGGGGTAGTCAGCAAATTTTTCGAAGCCATCGAGCAGGGTCGACCGATGACCATTTACGGCGATGGCAGGCAGAGCAGGGATTTCACGTTTATCCAGGATGCGCTGGACGCCATCCTGCTGGCTGCACGCCATCCACATACGGTGGGAAAGGTGTACAATGTCGGCACGGGCAAGGAAACAAGCATTCTGGAGCTGGCCGCAGCAATCGCCAAGGTAACGGGGAAACAAGAATATCCCTACGAATTTCAAGAAAAGCGCACCGTGGACCGGGTCGTTCGCCGCGCGCTGGATGCACGCTCCCTGCAGCAGGATATCGAGTGGACGGCAAAAGTTGCGCTGGAGGATGGGCTGCGTCGGACCTATCAATGGCTGACAGGGACGGAACATGAGCGGGATGAGGAAATGACTGACAAGTCTGAGTAAAGGGGGGAGGAAGGTGGTCAATCTGGAGAAGAGCATGTTTTTTATTCCGAATCGCCTGCACGTACGCGGCAGGGAAATGTTCGTCTCCTTCAACATTGCGCCGATCCCGCTGGAAACCATCGTCTCCCGTATCTCCCTGCACGTTCAGATCCCCGCCCCATGCAGCAGTCTCTCTCTCCGGATACAGGCATTGGCAGGCGGTTGGGATGAAGGGCTGATGAAAACGGGCTATGTACCGCCCGCAGGGGAAACGATCGGTGAGGGGAGCTTTCCGGTTCTCCAGCAGGAAATCGTGATCGATCTGCAAGCCTACGAACAGCCTTGGCGGTTCGACAGCGGCCGGAATCATGGCATTTATCTGCAGCTGCTCGAAGATGCGCAAGCTTGGTTTGAGGAGAAAAAACCGCCCTATCTGGTCGTTGTGACGGATTAAGGAAAAAGCTTCTGCCTGGATCAAAGGTAGAAGCTTTTTGCTGTTTCAGCGGGGCTTCATCAGCTGTTTCAGCTTGTTGGCCATTTTCTGGGGGGACAGCTTGTCGAAACTTGGATAGCCTGCTCCTTCGATCGCGACGGTTCTGCCCTGGTGAATCGGGTATACCCCCTGCCAGACACCCACGATGGTATACAGCGTGGTTCCCGCCACCCGCCGCAGGAAACAGACGTAATCCCCTTCCGCCAGCGGGCCGGGGTATCGGAGATTCAGCGGATCATCCGCATCGGGCAGCGGTTCGATGCCTGTCGTCAGCAGGTGGAGCAGGTGAGTGGGTTTGCCTTTCATCGCCTGCTTTACGTGAATGGTCTGCACGAAGTTGAACAAGCTTCCGCTGGGCACTCGTAAGCCTGTGGGATAACGCTGGTGGGCGCTGTCTGTCCATCCCAACACAATGAGATCAGCGCGTTCGATCAGTTCCCGTTCATTTTGGGTAGGGGTGGTATCCACGCGGATTGTCCCGTAATCCGTTCGCTCCGCATGAATCGAAGTACCCGCGCCGAACAGCAGCAGGCCCGTCAGAAACAGCTTGGGCCACATGTCGACTCCTCCCGTCTCTCCGAAGTGTGGAACACCGTTTGTTAGTATTCGCCACCCGGTCCAGTTTAGTCGGAGGCAGGAAGCATTTTGGCTGGTAATATTGGATACATCTGGCTCACGGTATGATAAGATGGAATCATTTCCGGAGGCAAGGAAAGAAAGGAGCGGGGAAACATGTATGTTCCAAAAGCGTTTGAGATCACCGATAGGGACGAGGTGATAACGTTTCTGCAAGAGCATCCGTTTGCCACATTGGTCACCATCAATGACGGGAAGCCGTTTGCCACCCATCTCCCGCTGGAACTGGAGAAAAACGGCGATCAACTTTTTCTGACCGGCCACTTGGCTGCCGCCAATCCGCAATGGCGCCATTTCTCGCATAATGAATCGGTGTTGGCCATGTTTCAGGGGCCGCATGCCTACATATCGGCTTCCTGGTATACCTCTTCCGGCCAAGTGCCCACCTGGAACTACATGGCTGTCCATGTGTACGGAAAAGCGCGAGTCGTGGAGGAATCACGCTTGCGGGCGATGCTGAAGGAGATGCTGGCAAAATACGAAGGAGGCAGAGAGAACGGCGTGTTGTGGGAACAGGTGCCTGCGGCCGATATGGAGAAACTGTTGAAGGCCATCGTCGGCTTCGAATTGGAAGTGGAACGGATCGAAGCCAAATACAAGTTGAGCCAGAATAAAAACAAGGAAGACGTTCAGGCCGTCATCCGTCATTTGGCGGCAAGTCACGAACCGGTTGACCAGCAAGTGGCAGCAGCAATGCGCTGTCTGCATCAGGGGGTCTGACAAGCAGCAATGGCGGAAAGATGACTTGCATACATGACAATCATCCGTTATATTGGAAATCTGCTGTATTTTGGGAGGAGCGTGAAAAATGGCGCGGATCGAAGTTTTTCAACAGCGATTCCATAAGGTGCGGTTTGAATGGGGGCCGGAAGGGGTGCGCGCATTGGCTCCGGTTTCCGACATCGTCGTGATCATCGATGTGCTTTCCTTCACCACCTGCGCGGATGTAGCCGTAAACCGCGGGGGCATCGTCTTTCCCTATCAATATCGGGACCCGAGTGCGATCGCATTTGCTGCCGAACGGAATGCCAGATTGGCAGGTAAGCGCGGCGAAGGGATTTCGCTGTCGCCAGCTTCGCTGCTGGATCTGGCGCAGGGCAGCCGGATCGTGCTGCCGTCTCCCAATGGAGCGACCTGCTCGTTTCTCGCCAAAGACTACGGCGCGACGGTGGTCGCCGCCTGCCTGCGCAACGCTTCGGCGGTTGCAGACTACATCAACAACCAGGGTGGCACCGTGGCCGTCATCGCCGCAGGGGAACGATGGCCGGACGGGAGCCTGCGCCCGGCGTTGGAAGATATGATGGCAGCGGGAGCCATCCTTTCCCGCCTTGATCACCGCCGCTTGTCTCCGGAAGCGCGGGCAGCAGCGGCTGTCTTTCATTCCGCCAAGCATGATCTGACGCGGGTGCTGGAGGAGTGCAGTTCAGGTCAGGAACTGATCGCCATGGGGTATCCGGAAGATATCGCCATGGCAGTATCCTGGGACGCGAGCGAGACGGTTCCGATCCTGAACCCGGAAGGCGCGTTTGTTTCCTGGAAACAGGCGAACCTGATCAAGACGGAATAGGGCCAAGCAGGAGGGTTCTTAAAACCTTTCATCAACAAGGGGCAAAAATCATGTCATGATTCGAAGCCTTTTGCAGGCGGAAAAACAGCAGCAGCCCGAACGGTTCGGATGATCATATAATGGATCAGAAACAGCCGGCGCTCTGAATGGAGTGTCGGCTGCTTCGATTTTCACCAGGCGTACGAGCCTGCAGGCATGTTCGAGGAACCGACCGCAACAGGTGTGGAAAAACGGAGAACTGTTCACCGGTGTAGCGAACAGTTGTAGCGTACAGCTGTAGCGAATCGCTACAGAAAACGACATCGAGGGCAGAGGAAGCGGTATGCTCCCGCGTGGGAAACCCGTTCTGCAGCAAGCGGAAAAGCCATTCAGGGATACGATCCATGGTTGGCATCGTTTGTGCTTTATGTTGGGAGGCAGCAAGAGCAGCCCTCTTGTGCGAACATATCAACCAATTCTTGATGGAAGGGAGATGATTTACCACATGGGAAGTGTGAATGCGCAAATTCTCGCGATCGACGCCGGGGGCACCATGACAGACACCTTCATCATCAACGACAAGGGGGAATTTGTGGTCGGCAAAGCGCAGTCTACCCCTGAGGACGAATCGATCGGCCTCTTGAACTCGGCGCGCGATGCCCTCTTGTACTGGAACACCACGGTGGAAGATGCGTTCCCCCAGTTGGTCGCGGGCGTGTATTCCGGAACGGCGATGCTCAACCGCCTGGTTTCCCGGAAGGGTCGGCGCGTCGGGCTGATCGTCAACAAGGGAATGGAAGACTTTCACCGCATGGGGAGAGCCATCCAGGCTTATCTCGGGTACTCGTATTCGGACCGGCTGCATCTGAACACACACCGCTACGATCCCCCGCTGGTTCCGAGGGAGCTGACACGGGGGGTGACCGAACGGGTCGATCTGTTTGGCAATGTGGTGATTCCGCTTTATGAACATGAAGTGGAACAAGCGGTGGTCGATCTGCTGGAACAGCAGGTCGAAGCGATCGTCATCAGCTTCCTCCACTCCTACAAGTATCCAGCACATGAGCGCAGGGTTCGGGACATGGCGAAGGACATCATGAAAAAACGGGGCAAAGAGGTGCCGATTTTCGCTTCGGTCGACTACTATCCGCTGCGCAAAGAGTCGCACCGCACCAATACCACCATCATCGAGGCATATGCGGCCGATCCTTCCCGCGAAACGCTGTTGAAGATCGACAAACGCGTCAAGGAAAAAGGGGCCAAATTTGACCTGCGGGTGATGGCCAGCCATGGCGGAACGATCAGCTTCCAGGCGAATGAATTGGCCCGCACGCTGGTATCCGGACCGATCGGCGGCGTTGTGGGGGCCAAATATTTGGGCGAGTACCTGGGCATTCGCAATATCGCATGTTCGGACATCGGCGGTACCAGTTTTGACATGGCGCTGATCACGCAGGGGGATTTGAGCATCAATACCAGTCCGGACATGGCACGCCTGGTGCTGTCGCTGCCATTGGTTGCGATGGATACGGTGGGAGCTGGAGCCGGCAGCTACATCCGGATTGACCCGAACTTCAAGTCGATTACGCTGGGGCCTGACAGCGCCGGCTACCGGGTAGGCGTGTGCAATCCGGCGGGCGGCGTTGAAACCGTTACTGTATCGGACTGCCACGTCGTGCTCGGATTGATCAATCCCGACAATTTCCTGGGAGGCGAGGTGAAACTGTATCCGGAGAGAGCTTATCAGGCAGTCAAGGAACAAATCGCCGATCCGCTCGGCCTGAGCGTGGAAGACGCCGCCTACGGGGTGATCGATCTCCTGGAGTCGCAGCTGCGCAATTACCTGGAATCGATGATTCTCGGCAAGGGCTACTCTCCGTCCCAATACGTGTGCTTCTCCTACGGCGGGGGCGGACCGCTGCATACCGCCGGTTACACCAAAGGGCTCGGCTTTGAGGACATCCTGGTGCCGGCGTGGGCCGCAGGCTTTTCCGCCTTCGGATGCGGGGCCGCCGATTTCGAGTACCGTTACGACAAGACGCTGGACATCAATGTAAACGCTACCGCGGGCGAACAGGAGAAAAAGGACGCGATCGGCGAACTGCAGCAGGCATGGTCGGAACTGATGGACAAAGTGGCCGACGAATTCGAGAAAAACAGTTTCCCGCGCGACCAGGTCGAATTCCGCTTCTATTTCCGCATGCAGTATCAGGGGCAGCTGAACGATCTGGAAATCGAATCGCCGATCAAGGCGTTGCGCACGGTTGAAGACTGGGAGGTGCTGGTTCACGCATTCGAAGAAACGTATGGCCGCGTCTACGCGAAAGCCGCCCGTTCCCCTGAGCTGGGCTATTCGGTGACCGGGGCGATTGTGCGCGGAATCGTCGAAGTGCCAAAGCCGAAAATTCCGGAAGAGCCGCTGAGCGGCGAGCAGCCGCCGACGGAAGCGTACCTGGGCACCCGCCCCGTGTATTGGAAGGGGAAGTGGACAACGGCCGACATTTGGGAAATGGAAAAACTGAAAGCGGGGAATCGGATCAAGGGGTTTGCCATTCTCGAATCGACCGCTACCACGTTTGTCATTCCGCCAGGTTATGAGACGCGGCTGGATCGACACCGCATTTTCCACCTGAAGGAACCCAAGTAAGCGCACAATGTGTCAAATGTTGCAGGAGAAAAATGGGAGGAGGGATTGGAAGTGGCAAATGTGCAAAGTGAATGGGCCGTTCAAAGCAAAGCCCGCCGTCCGATCGGATTTCAGGGAAAAACGCTCAAACAAATGAGGGAAGAAATCGACCGGCTGAGCCGTGAAACCGGTCATTACGCCGGGTTGTACGAACTGCCCTTCAAGGAATCGGACCCGATCCGGTACGAAAAAATATTTGCGAAACTGCGTGGCGGCGTGGTTCATGCCCGCGAGACGGCGAAGCGGGTGGCCGCTTCCCCCATCGTCGAGCAGGAAGGGGAACTGTGTTTTACCCTGTACACGCCGGAAGCGGATTCCATTGTGACCTCCACGGGCATCATCATCCACGTGGGAACGATGGGGGCCGCGATCAAGTACATGATCAGAAACGATTACGAAGAGAATCCGGGAATTGAACCGGGCGATATCTTCTGCAACAACGACTGCCAGATCGGCAACGTCCACCCGTGCGACGTGCACACGATTGTGCCGATATTCTGGGGGGATGAACTGGTCGGCTGGGTAGGCGGCGTCACCCACGTGATCGATGTCGGAGCCACCGCTCCCGGCAGCATGACGGTCGGTCCCGTGACGCGCTACGATGACGGCTATCAGGTGGCCTGCCGCAAAATCGGCAAAAACGACACGCTGCTGCGGGATTGGCTGATTGAAAGCCAGCGTTCCGTCCGCACCACCAAGTACTGGCTGCTGGATGAACGGACCCGCGTCGCCGGCTGCCACATGATCCGCGACCTGGTGCTGCAGATCATCGAAGAGGAAGGCATTGACACGTATAAACAGTTTATCCGGGAAGTGATCGAAGATGGCCGCCGGGGGTTCATCAACCAGGTGAAATCGATGACCATTCCCGGCACATACCGGGGCGTTTCGTTCGTTGACGTTCCCTATAAAAATCTCGACGTGCCGCCCTATGCCCGGGTCAACACCATCATGCACGCCCCGTCCGAGATGACGATTCACAAGGATGGCAAATTGGAGATCGACTTTGAAGGGGTCAACCGCTGGGGCTGGCACAGCTATAACGCGACGCCGGTCTCGATTACCAGCGGGATCTGGGTGATGCTTTCCCAAACCTTGATCCCGAACGACCGGGTGAACGACGGCGCCTATTACGCGAGCCGGTTTGGACTGCCCTACGGTTCCTGGCTGAATCCTGACGATATCCGCACCGCTCACAGCTACGCCTGGCATTTCCTCGTATCCGCATGGAGCCCGCTGTGGCGGTCGCTCAGCCGAACCTATTTTGCCCGCGGCTATCTGGAAGAGGTGAACGCGGGGAATGCGAACACCAGCAACTGGCTGCAGGGCGGCGGGTACAACCAGTTTCATGAAAACCACGCGGTCAACAGTTTCGAATCGGCTGCCGAAGGTGTCGGGGCAAGCGCTGTCAAGGACGGCATCGATCATGCTGCGGCCGTATGGAATCCCGAAGGCGACATGGGGGATATGGAGATCTGGGAGCTGGCCGAACCGCTCTTGTACCTCGGACGGACGATCAAGCCGAATACTGGCGGATACGGAAAATACCGGGGAGGCAACGGGTATGAAACGTTGCGGATGGTTTGGGGTGCCAAAGACTGGACCATGTTCTTCATGGGCAATGGCTACATGACCAGCGACTGCGGCCTGATGGGAGGATATCCCGCCGCATCCGGGTATCGGTTCGAAGCCCATGGGACCAACATCAAGGAACTGATCGACAAGAAACTGCCGCTGCCGTTGGGGGGCGATCCGGACCCCGGCAACCCGCAGTATGAAAAGCTGATCAAAGCGAGAGAGATTAAGCGCGACAAACAGGCGATCACAACGGAAGAGATTTTTGAAAATTACGACTTGTATCTGAATTACCTGCGCGGAGGCCCCGGCTTTGGCGACCCGCTCGAGCGGAATCCGAAAGCGATCGAAACGGATCTCAACGAAGGCCACCTGCTGCCCGCTTATGCGGAAAAAGTATATGGCGCCGTCATCGCTCAGGACCAAAAAGGCCGCTGGGTGGTGGATGAGGCGAAGACGGAACAGCGCCGGGCCGAAATCAGACAAGAGCGGATCAAGCGGGGCAAACCCACGCGCGAATGGATGAAGCAGGAGAGGGAGAAGATTTTGAACAAACAGGCGGCCATTCAGGTTCGTCACATGTACGCCAGCAGTTTCGCCTTGAGCGAGAAATTTACCAACCATTTCAAACAATTCTGGGACCTGCCGGAAGAGTGGATCATCAAGGAAAGCGAATTGGGCATCCCGGTATTCGGGGCCCGCAATCAACTCCAATAACGGCTTGACAGGCAAGGAGGTCGAACCATGCCCAAGTACGACAAAAAAACGATTGAGGAACTGATCGACGGCACCATCGATTTTTTCAAACTGAAGGAGATGCTCTCCAGTTTTAAAGATCCCGAGCGGTTTGACACCTATCTCGGCATCCTGCAGGAACGGGTGGCGTGGAAGGAGCGGATTCTCCTCCCGGCCGGCCTGCACCTGTACATCGTGCTGAAAGAAAATGGCGACCGCATCGTGAAGTGCGATTGCGGACACGAATTCTGCGACTATCGGGACAACTGGAAGCTGCATGCCCTGATTTACGTCCGTGATACGGAAGAGAAACTGGAGGAACTGTATCCCAAACTGCTGGCTCCGGACCCGCAGTGGCAGGTGATTCGGGAATACTACTGCCCGTCATGCGGTGTGCAGCTGGAGGTGGAAAACGTAACGCCCTGGTACCCGGTGATCAAGGAATTCGAGCCCGATATCGACGCGTTTTATCTAGAATGGCTCGGCCGTCCCGTGCCGCAGCCGAAGGTGGGATAGCGCCAAACAGGCAAAAAGCGATGATCTTGTCGAAGGTCATCGCTTTTTGCGTGAAACGATTACAACATGTTGTATTTTTTTAACTTTCTGTACAGAGTCGTGCGGGCGATGTTGCAGCGCCTCGCGATTTCCGACAGGTTTCCGTTCGTCTCCCGGTATAGTTGGTTAAGCAGCTTTTTCTCTTCCTGTTCCAGCGGAGAGGTGGACGGGTTTCCCACGCTCGTCATCAACAAATAGCCGGGCAAATCCGACATGTGGATGCGTTCCCTGTCGGTAAACAGAACCGCATGCTCGATCGCGTTCTCCAGCTCCCGGATATTTCCCGGCCACGGGTATGCGCGAAGGAACGACAGCACGTCATCCTCTGCGGCGATCACCCGCTTGCCATGCTTTTTGGCGAATTTTTGAATCAAGTGGTCGCAGAGCAGCAGCACATCGTCGCCGCGTTCCCGCAGGGGAGGAAGCGCCAGCTGCACCACATTCAGCCGGTAGTACAGATCGGAGCGGAATTTTCCTTCCTTGACGAGCTGTTCCAGGTTTTGGTTGGTGGCGGCGATAATGCGCACATTGACAGGAATCGCTTTGGACGATCCGAGGCGGACGATCTCTTTCTCCTGCAAAACGCGCAGCAGAAACACCTGCAAATCAAGCGGCATTTCCCCGATTTCATCGAGAAAGAGGGTCCCGGTATCCGCTTCTTCAAATTTTCCCGTTTTGCCTTTCGGACTGCCGCCGGTAAAGGTGCCGGTCTCGTATCCAAATAATTCGCTGGCGATCAGCTCTTTCGGAACGGCTCCGCAGTTAATCGCGAGAAATGGCGCCCGATGACGCGGACTGGCAAGGTGGATCGCGCGGGCGAACCGTTCTTTGCCGGTGCCGCTTTCTCCCGTGATTAAAACCGGAACATCGGTGGGGGCGACGATTTGACTCTTCAACACGACGCTGTGCAGCGCCTTGGATTGGCCGATGATGTCCGCCCAATGATTTGCAGGAAGCGGAGTGGAGGGACGAAATTGCGGCGATTTGTGGAAATGCAGGAGGAAGCCGACCCTCTTGCTCCCCTTGAAAACGCTCTCAATTGAAACGGTCAACTGCCGTTCCGGCAGAAAAACTTCCGCTTGCGGGTCGTTGAGGCTGAACAGGGTAGACTTCAGGGGAGACAGCTCGGAGCGTGCCCAAAACGCCCGCTTGTCTTCCAATTGCAACAGAGACAAGGCGTTAGGTGTCGCGGCAACCGCTTGTAAAGCTTCGTCCAGCATGAGAATGGGGGCATGGTTGCGTTTGTCCGTAGCCTGCAGGAAACAGGCCTGCAAATAATGGCGCGTTTCCATGGCAGCTTCACGAAACCGCTGTTCGATCGTTTTGGCCGTCATCACCGCCGTTCCCAGGGAATGGGGTTGGGCAAGATCGCAGGGACCGGTTAAGTCAATCACCCCTAACAATTGGCCGGTGAGCGGATCTTCAATCGGGGCGGCCGAACAGATCCAGGGATGGGCGCCTTCGCAAAAATGCTCATAGGAAAAAATCTGGATCGGCTGTTTGGCTGCGATACACGTCCCGATCGCATTGGTGCCGGCCGTCTCTTCGCTCCAGTCAGAGCCGGGCACAAAATTCATCAGCTCCGCTTTCTGCAAAATCTTCTGTTCGCCTTGCACGTGAATGATTCTGCCTTTGTTGTCGCACAGGGTGATGATGTAGTGGGTATCTTCGATTTGACGGGCCAAATCTTGCAGGATGGGCAGGGAAACCTGGGAGAGTTGGGATTGATTGACCCATTCAACCAATTGTTCGTCTGTGAGTACGATGGGGGATTGCTTTTGGAGAGGGTTGACGCCTTTCGTTTGACAGCGCTTCCATGACTGGTATACCTGCATCCTCATGCTTTGCGGTTCGCGCTTTTCGAAAACAAAGAGGTTCCAATTCTCCTCCAGCTTCTCCATTTCTTCACGAATGTTGCTGATTGAG
The DNA here is from genome assembly GCF_011059135.1 of Brevibacillus sp. SYP-B805. Classification (GTDB taxonomy): domain Bacteria; phylum Bacillota; class Bacilli; order Brevibacillales; family Brevibacillaceae; genus Brevibacillus_F. The sequence goes on from NZ_JAALGD010000008.1 coordinate 26,613, forward strand.
TGAATAGCTATATAAGGATTGGCCATAACTATCCCCCCAAAAGCAATCTAAAATAAAAAAATGGTCTTCATTATACAGAATATTATAACAAAATTCAAACAATTTCAACATCTTTGTTTTCAAATGCGCATCGTTCAGTTCCGCAGCTTCCAATCGTGCACAAACCGGCTCAGCCTCTCGATTCCCGTCTCTATCTCTTCCTCTCGAATATTTCCGTAGCCAAGCAGGATTTGATGGGAATGGCTCCCTTTTACAAGAGAATATTCTTCGACGCAATGAATTTTGACTCCGTACGCAATGGACCGCTGCCAATCTACGTCAAACGGACCCTGTGGAAATTCTACAAGAACATGCATCCCCGCTTCATCGCCCCGAATGACAGCGCGATCGCCAAAATGCCGTTTCACAGCTTCGATCAACACGTTGCGCCGATTGCGGTAGATGGTTTTCATTTTATGGATGTGGCGATCCAACCGTCCGTCCCGGATAAACCGGGCAAGGGCGATTTGCGGGATGGAGGGGGAGCGGATATTCAGTTCCTCTTTTACACTCGCAAATCGACTAACCAAGCGGCGGGGAAGGACCAGGAAGCCGATGCGCAGTCCGGGAGCAAGCGTCTTGCTGAATGTCCCAACATAGATAACCCTATCGGGATTGAGGGTATAAAGAGGGGGGATGGGTACGCCTTTCAAGCGAAAATCGCCGTCATAATCGTCTTCAATGATATAGGAATCGGCCTTCTCGGCGAGCCTGACCGCATGCTGCCGCCGTTGGATCGACAAAATGCTGCCGCTTGGAAAGTGATGAGAGGGGGTAAGCAGCATCAAGTGGCCATCCTGAAAATGTGCGATTTCGTGCAGTTTCATTCCCGACTCGTCAACTTCCACCGGTGTGATCCGATACTCCGTCTGCCTGAATATATGTTGTGTAATTTCAATCGTTGGATTCTCCAGGTAAATGGATGAATAATCAGGCCGCAGCGCCTTGGCGATCAATGCAAGCCCTTCCGAGGAGCCGGACACGATCATGATCTGTCCCGCCGAGCAGCGCATTCCCCTCGTTCGATGCAGATACACCGAGATTTCCGATCGCAGTTCTTCTTCTCCGCGTATATCTCCGTAATCATAAAGAACGCCAGGCGAATCTTCCGCCGCGTTTTTCAGATACTTGGCCCACACTTTGCGGGGAAAGCTCCGCAAATCAGGCGTCCCTGTCAAGAAATGAATTATTCCTTCCTGGTCGGGCGGATCGGACCGATGCTGTTGTCCGGCCATGTCCGCCGGCTCCGCTTCACCGTGCATGTCGGAAGCCATTGCAATGATCCCTTCGGCAACAAAAGTGCCGGAACCGGTACGGCCGATTAAATACCCCTCCGCGATCAATTGCTCATAAGCGTCGATCGCAACGTTACGCGCAATGCCGAATTCCTGTGCCAGCTTCCTTGTGGAAGGAAGGCGCGTTCCCTTAACCAGCTCGCCTTTCTCGATTTTCTGCCGGATTTGGCTGCAAAGTTGGGCCGTTACCGATATCTCCGACGATCGATCAAGATAAATACCGAACATGGCAGCCTCCCAATCAAATGGCTCCTCAAATTTTATGAAGATTGGCTCTAAAAAGAACCAATTTTTCTCATTATAATGGGTTCAATTCCAATGAGGAAGGGGAGGAAGGATCAGATGCAAAAGAAAAGGCTAGGAAAATCGGAAATCGAAGTGAGTCCGCTCGGATTCGGCTGCTGGGCGATTGGCGGGCCGTTTTGGCTGGACGGGTTGCCAGACGGTTGGGGAGAGGTAGATGACAACGAATCGATCCGTGCGATCCAACGGGCTTTGGAACTGGGCATCAATTTCTTCGACACGGCGGATGTATACGGCACCGGGCACAGCGAAGAGGTGATCGGGCGAGCCTTGAAGGGACGCCGGCATGAAGCGGTCATTGCGACCAAATTCGGGTTCACCTATGACGCGGCGAGCCGCAACGTGTACACGAAGGTGGATCTGTCTCCGGATTATATCCGTACGGCTTGCGAAGCTTCTCTCAAGCGGCTCGCGACCGATTATATCGACTTGTACCAGATTCACCCCGGGGACATTCCGTGGGAGCAGCTCGACTCTGTGATCGAGTCGCTGGAAGAATTGAAACAGAAAGGGTGGATTCGCGCTTACGGATGGAGCACAAGCAATACGGAGGGAGCTGAAGCTTTCGCCAAGCGATCTTCCGCCGTTTCCATCCAGCATGGTTTAAACGTGCTGATCGATGATTCAGCTATGATCGATTTGTGCGAACGATACCAGCTAAGCAGCATAAACAACGCCCCTCTCGCCATGGGACTGTTGAGCGGCAAATTCAACAAGGCGACTCAGATCTCATCCGATGACGTTCGGGGCAGCAGCCACAAATGGGTTATTTATTTCAAGGACGGCAAGCCGAAAGCGGAATATTTGGATGCCCTCGATGCGGTGCGGGACATATTGACTTCCGAGAATCGCAGTCTAGTGCAGGGCGCCCTTGCCTGGATTTGGGGCAGAAGCGGAATGACGATTCCGATCCCTGGATTAAAAACCGTCAAACAGGTGGAGGAAGCGGCGAAGGCGATGGAATTCGGGCCGCTCGCCCCGGAGCAGATGCAGGAAATCGACGTGATTCTGAGAAGAGGCTCTGTTGCCGGATAGATGCCGGTTCGGGGTGACGGTAATAGCGGACGAGGTTTCGGGATATATAGAATGCAGCCATTGAAAAGGAGCCATAATTCGGCTCCTTTTCAGTGATTTTGGGGTTGTTATCCCTGGGTACCCGGTCGAATGTTCGCCAAGTAGTCTGAGAGCTGATCGAATGTTCCATTGAATCCCTGCTTCAGAGATTCAACCATTCCCTTATACGTACTGCGTTCTTCCTCAGATGCGTTGATGGGGGCGCCGCGAAGGGTTAGAGTCGTTTTTCCTTCATTTTCAGTGAAAGTCAGGATATTCAGGACTTCCAATGGGAACGTTGGGCTAAACGGAGCACGGATCTTGTTGCCTTCCGGATCGGAGAACGAATTGACAAATACAATCTTCTCCGGCGCCTCGATTTCCCGATACTCAAACTTGCCCCACATCTCGAGGCCTTCAGGCGAACGCATGCTGTAATGGAACACTCCGCCCGGACGAAAATCAAGATGGGCAGTTCCCCACTCGAACCCTTTCGGTCCCCACCAGTTCTTGAGATGATCAACTTCCGACCAGACCTTGAAGACGAGCTCGCGCGGCGCGTTGAACTCCCGCGTGTACTCAAATGCGTAATTTTCCTGTGTATCCATGCTGTTTGGAACGTTGGTTTCAGCCATGTCCATCCTCCAATCATAAGCGTTTTATTGAATCAAAGCAGGCCCCAGAAGATGGCAGGCCGGCCGAGACTCCGTTTGGCAGGACTATTTCTTTCCAGCATTATGATGATCCTGTTTTTGCAATTGATGCAAATATCCCTCCAGATTATCCAATTTTTCCTCCCAGATGCGGCGAAACGTTTCCAGCCAATCGTCCAGTTCCTGAAGCGGTTGGGTGCGCAGTTTATAAATTCGCTTGTTCGCCACCGGCTGCACTTCGACAAGGCCGGCATCACTGAGAACGCGGAGATGCTTGGAAGTTTGCGGCTGGCCCAGCTGAAGCCGATCTGCGATCTCTCCGACTGACAGGGGACCGTCTCGCAAAAGTTCAACGATATCTAACCGATTTGGTTCGGCAAGAGCGCTGAAAGTCGTTACATTCATTGGTCGATCTACTCCCGTGTTTTTCATGCTTACAATATACCGTAATCGGAATATATCTGTCAAGGAATATATGGATGATTTAAAATTACCACAGGAGGGTGGGTGGTCTACACGCCTCATCCCGTAGATTGGTACCGTGGGGAGAAGAAGCTTTCAGCCGGGCAAAAAAAATAAGCCGGTGTTTTGAGCACCGGCTGTTCCACACCACATGTCACTGGTGTCGTGTCTACAAACGTAGAAGATATTACGCATTTGCGAAGTCGGGACGAGGGGGTTGATCTTGGCGCCTTTTTGCGGAAGAGGAGTGATCTGGGGTAAAGGCTTTTAATGCTGCTGCTTCGACTCTTTTGGACTGATCTGCCCGATGGGCTGGATATGCCGGAGTCTCACCAAGATGAGCGCGGCGACGCTGCACATGATGACACCGCTTGCCATGGCGACCGCATGCATGCCATCGATAAAGGCCTCGTACGCAAATTCCAACAACTTGGCGCTCAAGTTGCCAGGCAATTTTTCCGCCACGGCGATGACACCGGCCAAACTATCTTGTGTTGTCAGCACGGCCAACTTCGGCATGTCGGGCGGAATGGATGCGGCGATGTGGTTATGGTAAACGAATGTACCGAGACTGCCCAGAGCGGCGATGCCGAGGGCGAAGGCGAATTCTCCGCTGGTCTGCAGCAGGGCCGCTGCCGCTCCCGCTTTCTCCGGCGGGGCCGAACCAACTACGAGATCGCCGGAAAGACTCACCAGCGGGGATGCTCCCATGTTGAACAAGATATAGCCGATGACCAGCGAAGCGAGCCCTGTTTTTGTATCGACTTCCGACAGCAAGAAACATCCCGTTGCCGAGACAGCCAGACCGCATCCGATCAGCAGCGCCGGACGAATGCGGCGCGCGATGAGCGGCGAGAGCAGCATGCCCGACATGGATGCGATCACAGACGGCAGCATCCATAATGCGGCTTGGATCGGCGACATCCCTTGGACGAGCTGAAGGTGCTGCGCAACATAGAGCATGACGGCTCCTGTCAGGGTGATGCCAAACATACCGCCCAGTGCGGCGCTGAACGCCGGGTTGTTGAACAGACGCAAGTCGATCAGCGGATCGTGCAATCGGCGCTGCCTGCGCACAAAGATCAAGCCCAAGGCGACACCGGCCGTTACGGAGCAGAGCGGCACCGGTTGCGGTCCATCAACAGCAATCTTCTTGAGCCCGTAAATAAAGGACAGGATGGCAGCCAGTGACAGGACGATGCTTGCCGCGTCCAACGTGCCGGCTTCGGGCATTTTGTATTCCGGAAGCAAAGCAGGCGCGGTAATCAACAGCAGCACCATGACCGGTACGCCGAGCAAGAAGATCGAACCCCACCAATAATGCGCCAGCATCGCCCCGCCTACAACGGGCCCCAGCGCCATGCCGCCCATCGAGCATGCCATCCAGATACCGAAGGCCAGAGAGCGTTCCTTGTGGTCATGAAACATGTAGCTGATCAAGGCTAAGGTGGAAGGCGCCACTGTCGCTCCGGCGATACCGAGCACGGCGCGGGCAGCGATCAGCATTTCGGGACTTGGGGAGAATGCGGCTGCGACCGAAGCCAGGCAAAACCCGGCTCCTCCCAGCATCAACAGCATGCGGCGACCGATGCGATCGCCCAATGTTCCCATCGTGATGAGGAACCCGGAAAGCGTAAAACCGTAGATGTCCATGATCCACAACTGCTCTACGCCGTTTGCGCCAAGATCGGCCCCGATATGTGGCAAGGCGAGGATCATGACGGACACATCAATCGAGATGAGCAGTGCCGGCAAAGCCAATACGGCAAGACCGATCCATGTGCGTATCCCGGCCTTCCGGTTCACCAAATTCTCAGCCTGCTTCATAGGCGGCTGATCACATCGCCGAGCTTGTCCAACAGCTCCTTCGTTCCATGCTCGCGCTGTTCGGGGGTGTCATGGCCGTCCAGGAATACGCCTTGTTCGGTAAAAATCAGCTTCGTTCCACCGTCTTCCTGCTTGAATTCCACCGTCGTCACGGAAACGGAGATGCGGGTATCGTACATATCCATGGTGTAGGTGTAAACGATGCGGGAATTCGGCACAATGTCCTGATAGCAGGCATCGAAGGTGTAAAGAGGGCCACCTGGGGGGCCTCCCCGATTGATCTCGCGCCCGCCGATCCGAAACTCGAATGTTTCCGCTTTGGGGAACCACATGGACTTGGTTTCAGGATTGGCCCAAGCGGAAAAGACTTGATCCGGCGATGCCTTGTAAAATTTTTCGATCACAAAGGTGGCGTGCTTTGCAGACGGTTCCTTCATTTGAACAAGACCTCCTTGCTCAGGTTTTCGGCAATTTCTTGTCGAGATAGGCGCCAAGCTGGTCAAGATAAGCATTCCAACTTGATTTTCGCTCGTCGAAATATTTCTCGTGATTCATCCGCATCACTTGCATCAACCTGGTGAAGTGTTCAACGGTCAATGGTTTGTTTTCCTGCATGAGGTTTACGGTATGTTCCAGTTCAAGCAAAAGCTTCTGCTGGTTCCTGATGTTCTCACGCAGCCGTTCCACTTGCATGGAGACGATATCGTACAGGCTGATTGTGCTCCCGGTCAAGATGGATTTGATCTGCTCGAGGGACAACCCCAACTCTTTCAATGACAAGATTTGTTGCAGGCGTGTGAGATCCTGGTCGGTGTATAATCGATACCCGGCTTCTGTTCGACCGGAAGGCGAAAACAATCCAATCTGGTCGTAATAACGCAACGTGCGTATCGTCAAACCGGTTATCTTCGCCAGATCTCCCACTTTCCACTCATGTGGCATAATCATCTCCTTCCTTTGTCGCCAGCTTTCTACCGGTATTTCCACTATAAACCATTACGTCACGTCACGCTCAAGCTTTTTTTACAATAACATAACAAAAATATCCAGCAGACAAGGATGCGGTGCCCTTTGACAACGAACAGCAAACCCAACCGCTTAGCCAAGGAAAAGTCATCGTACCTATTACAGCACGCCTATAATCCGGTGGACTGGTTCCCTTGGTCGGAGGAGGCGTTCGAAAAAGCAAAGCGTGAAGACAAACCCATCTTCCTAAGCATCGGCTATTCCACTTGCCATTGATGGCAGATAGTAATTAGAACAATTTGACATTGTTCTATATTTTGTATTTACTTTGTGTATACAATTCATTTTATAGGGGGCACAGAATGTTACAGGTTCAAAAATGGGGGAACAGTCTGGGCATTCGAATCCCAAAGGCCATAGCTTTAAAAGTTGGTCTGGAAGAGGGCACCGAAATTGATCTGGATATTGAAGATGGTAACCTTGTTATCAAGCCAAAATCAAAATCGTTAGATGAGCTGTTATCTCAGATAACTCCCGAAAACCTTCATGATGTGGTTTCTACTGGTAAACCGAAAGGCCGTGAGTCATGGTAGGACGTTATATTCCAGAGCGTGGCGATCTGATATGGCTGCAGTTTACAACGCAATCGGGACATGAACAGGCCGGCAAGAGACCTGCGTTAGTTATAACTCCCGCATCATACAATGGGAAAGTTGGGTTATCATTACTCTGTCCGGTAACCTCCAAGATTAAAGGTTATCCGTTCGAGGTAATCATCCCACAGAATTTACCAATCGAAGGAGCAATTCTTTCCGATCAAGTGAAGAGCCTCGATTGGCAGTCCCGACAAGCCTCCTTTATCAGCAAGGTACCAGAGGAGACCATTGCCGAGGTTGTTTTCAAAAATTCAAATTTTAATCTTATGATAACAAGGTTCATAAATGTTGTATTAAAATACGGTTATTATGATCAATCACTTATGGAACAAGCTCCCAATTGATTTGAGTAATCTCTTAGGCATCCCTGGTTAAGATATTACCAAATCGGAACCGCTTGGGGAGAGCCGTATGACAATGCCGTAATGGAGAGCTTCTACAAATCGTTAAAACGTGAACTGATGCCGGAAACAAGGAGATCAAGGACCCCGCACATGATACTAACAACTCATGTCTTATAGGCGTGGGTTTTTCTTTTGGTCGCAGGATATGCTAAGCTTGAAATAACAAAAATATCCAATGAAACTAGGAGGCTATGCCCCTTGACAACAAAGCATAAACCCAACCGTTTAGCTAATGAAAAATCCCCCTACCTTCTGCAGCACGCTTACAACCCCGTAGACTGGTTCCCTTGGTCTGACGAGGCGTTTGAAAAAGCGAAGCGCGAAAACAAGCCGATTTTTCTATCTATAGGCTACTCCACCTGCCACTGGTGCCACGTCATGGAGCACGAATCATTCGAGGACGAAGAGGTTGCCGCGCTGTTGAACGAACATTTCATTTCCATCAAGGTTGATAGAGAAGAGCGTCCGGACGTGGACCATATCTACATGACTGTCTGCCAGGCGATGACCGGACACGGGGGCTGGCCGCTGACCGTGGTGATGACCCCCGAGAAAAAGCCGTTTTTTGCCGGGACGTATTTCCCCAAGGAGACCAAATGGGGGCGCACCGGGCTGATGGATATCCTGCGCACCCTCTCCGCCATCTGGACGCAGGATCGGGCCCGGATCGAGAATCGGGTGGACCACATCCATCGTACCTTGGCCCCGCACATGTCCCGGACGGACAAGGGAACGATTCATCCGGAAATGTTGACGCAGGCTTATCAGCACTATGTGCGCCTGTTTGATCCGGAATACGGCGGGTTTGGTGACGCCCCCAAGTTCCCCACGCCGCACAATCTGCTCTTCCTCCTGCGCCATTGGCATCTGACCGGAGAGCAGCATGCGCTCGCGATGGTGGAAAAAACGCTGGATTCCATGCATCGGGGAGGAATTTACGACCATATCGGCTACGGTTTCGCCCGTTATTCCGTCGACCGTGAATGGCTCGTCCCGCACTTTGAAAAAATGCTGTACGACAACGCCCTCCTTGCCTATACCTACCTGGAAGCCTTCCAGGCGACAGGGAACAGCCGCTACGCAGCGGTGGCACGCGAGATTTTCACCTACGTCCTGCGGGATATGACCGATCCGGAAGGGGGCTTCTATTCCGCGGAAGATGCCGATTCGGAGGGTGAAGAAGGCAAGTTTTATGTCTGGACCCCGGAAGAAATCCGGGAGGTGCTGGGGGAAGAAGTTGGCGAGCTCTTCTGCCAGGCCTATGATATAACCCCCCAGGGCAATTTTGAAGGACACAGCATCCCCAATCTGATCAATACTCCGCTGGAACGCTTTGCGGCCCGTATCGGGAAAGAGCCGGAGCAAGTCCGTGCTCTCCTGCAGGGAGCCAGGGAAAAGCTCTTCCACCATCGGGAAAAACGGATTCACCCCGGCAAAGATGACAAAATCCTGACCGCCTGGAACGGTTTGATGATCGCCGCTCTCGCCAAAGGCGGGAGGGTGCTTGGAGAGCCTGCCTATACAGAGGCAGCGCGTCGTGCCGTTCAGTTTGTCATGAACAAGCTGCGAAATCCGGACGGAAGGCTCCTGGCCCGCTACCGAGACGGGGAGGCGGCCTACCTTGGCTACGTGGACGATTATGCGTTTCTGATCTGGGGGCTGACGGAACTGTATGACACGACATACGAGGAGCCGTATCTCCGGCAGGCGCTGGAGCTGAATGACGATCTCCTGCGTCTCTTCTGGGATGAGCAGGACGGCGGGCTGTTCTTCTACGGCAGCGACGGGGAACGATTGATCGCTCGTCCCAAAGAGATCTATGACGGGGCGACGCCGTCCGGCAACGGCGTATCCGCTTATAATTTCCTGCGGCTGTACCAGTTGACCGGGCGCACGGATCTGCGGGAGAAAGCAGAGCAACTGCTGGAGGCGTTCGCCGGCGGCATCCGGCATTATCCGCCCGGGTACAGCTTTTCCCTGCAGGCTATCCAGCTTGCCTCCTCCCCGGTGCGTCAGGTCGTCGTGGCCGGGCCGCGTGACGATGAGCGCACCCAAGCGTTCCTGGCCCAGGTCACGAACGGGTACCAGCCGTTCACCTTTGTCCTGCTGCACGAGCCTGACAGTCCATTGCCGGAAGTGTCGGACATCGCCAGGGATAAAGGGATGCGGGAAGGAATGCCAACGGTCTATGTTTGTGAAAATTTTGCCTGCCAAGCGCCCGTGACCGATCTGGAGGGGCTGGCGGAGATGCTTCGGTAGGGAAGACATCTGCCGACCGAAGCGATCCAGCGGCGGGGAGACCAACAGGTAGGTGCTCAGCATCCATGACAGAACGGACGGCTGTTCAAAGCCGTCCGTTCCGCTTCCTAGATGAAAAACATCGCCGCGATGGTGGTGACGATCAGGCCGATAGCGACGGGGTACAGGTTCCGGCGGGCCAGTTCAAACGGGTCGACCCCGCAGATGGCCGCTGCCGGAATCAGCGCCCAGGGGATAAGCGTTCCGCCTCCTACCCAGATCGCCGCGAGTTGGCCAAGAGCGGTCAGCGTGGCGATGCCGGTGCCCAGGCTGGCGGCAAACAGTTGGGCCACCGAACCCGCCAGCGTGATGCCCGAAAAGCCGGAACCGTCCAGGCCGGTGATGACGCCGACGACGGTTAGGGTGACGGCGGCAATCTCCTTGTTCAGCGGCAGGGTATGGGCCAACGCCACGCCCAGGTCGTTAACAATCCCCTGCGAGCCATGGGGCAAAACGTCCCCGAACACCTTGACGAATCCGCTGTCCCCCATGTAGAAAAAGGCGGCGATCGGGATGACGGGTCCGAACACCTTGAAGCCGAACTGGAACCCTTTGATCAAATATTGGGTCACTTGTTCAGGCCCGTTTCGCTTGTGGGCGAACAGGGCGACGACCAGCAGGATGAGCAGGGCCGTACCGCCAACCAGGGCGGTAGCGTCTCCGCCTTTTAAATCAAAAAGAAACATCGCGACCACATCCAGGAGGAACAGGAGCGGAACCAACAGCGCGAGCGCATTCCGTACGCTAGTGGGGAGCTCGATTGTCCTGCCGGCTGGCGCTGCCTCATGGGCAGCCGCCACCTCCTGCGAGACGATCAGCGTGCCATTCGCCAGGTCCCGCCGGAGCATCCAGAAGGCCGTCACGGTGGTGACTGCCCCCATGATGATCACCAGCGGCACGCTGGCCGAAATCACGTCGCCCACCGGAATACCGGCGGCTTTGGCTGTCAGTGTGGGAGCCCCCTGGATGATGTAGTCACCCGACAAGGCGATGCCATGGCCGAACAGGTTCATGGCCATTGCCACGCCAAGGGCGGGCAGGCCGACACGGACCGCCACAGGCAGCATGACGGCACCGATCAAGGCCACGGCGGGTGAGGGCCAGAAAAACCAGGAGATGATCATCATGACCAGTCCAATGACCCAGAATGCCAGCGCGGGATTGCGGATCAGTGCCGTCATCGGCCGGATCGCCGTCTCGTTGACACCCGTTTCGGTCAGTACATGGCTCATGGCGACAATGATGCAGATCACCAGAATGGTGGGCAGCAGTTCTGTAATCGCATAGATGAAGCTTCCAAATATCCCCCCGACCGACGCCGTGATGGAGCCGGTGGCGGTGAGGCCGAGCAGCGCAATGCCGATGATGCAGAGCAGACTGGTGTCACGTCTGAGCACCATCATGAGAATGATGAGCAGCACAAACAGGACATACACCCCATGCAGTATCACGAGCGGAGCATCCATGCCGTCCCCTCCTCAGAACGCAATGTAAGGTAGACTCCCCCTTTGCAAGCAGCGTATGCGGGGGGATAGGCATGGGTGAACGCGGAGCCCCGGGATGGCCCGCCCAACCCAGGGCGCGTATACTGGCAATTTGGTGCGTAATATGTCACCATAGGGAATGGATGAAGTATGAGAGGAGGAGAGCGGCGCATCCCCTGATCAGGCCGCCTGGACACGATGAAGCTACAGACGACTCCATTGCAGCGGAAGATGGAACAAGCGATCCATTTGCTTGAAAGCAGGTTTCTGGAACGAGGCGAACTGATTCGACTGCTGCTGCTCGGGATCATGAGCGGCGAAAACGCCCTTCTCATCGGCCCACCCGGCACGGCCAAGTCTCAGATGGCCCGCGCAATCGCCCAGCTGTTCGGCTCCGAGCATTGGTTTGAGTATCTGTTGACGCGCTTCACCACGCCGGACGAGATCTTTGGTCCCGTTTCGCTGCAGCAGTTAAAACAGGATCAATATGTTCGAAAGACAGCGGGCTACCTGCCGTCCGCGCAGTTCGCCTTTCTTGACGAGATTTTCAAGGCCAACAGCGCCATTCTGAACGCGCTGCTGTCGATCTTGAATGAGCGCCTCTATTTTAACGGCCGGGAAAAGGAACATGTCCCGCTTCACTTTCTCATCGCCGCCTCCAATGAGCTGCCGGATGAGAACGAGCAGCTGGCTGCTTTGTACGACCGTTTCCTCATCCGCTACGAAGTGACCTATTTGCAGCATGCGTCCAGCTACGAAGCGATGTTCAACCTGCCGAAAGAGCCGCTGCCGGTGGTCTTTTCCCTTTATGACAGCAAGGATGTTCAGGCCGCCGCCAGCAGTGTGGAGCTGCCGGAGGGGCTCGTCTATTTTCTTTATCGCCTGAAGCAGGACATGGAAGAAAAAGAAATGGTGCTGTCCGACCGGCGGCTCAGCAAGATCGCCCATGTCTGGAAAACCTCGGCCGCTCTGCACGGGCGTGATCGCGTGTCGATCTGGGACACCATCTTTACCCCCCACATGCTGTGGGACGTCCCGGAGGACCTGCCAGTCCTGCGGGAGATGTTTGAGGCCCGTTTCATGGAAGCGCTGAAGGAAGAGATCGACAGCGAACTGCCGCTGCGCCGCTACAACCGGATTGCGAACCGCTGGCTGGAGAAGGAGGCGGAGCTGCACGCCTTCCAGTTCAAAAAAGAGATCGGCGCCAAAATGGGCAAGGAGGCAGCCGAGACGTACCGGTCCATGCTGGAGGAATGCCGCCAGGAGCTGGAAGAGACGGCCCGCGAGCTGCGCGGCAGACTGCTGCAATGGCTGGAAAAGGAAAAAGATCTGGCGTCGTACATCCGGGAGAAAAATTACCTGATCGACAATGTGGACAAATATGCGGTGAAATATGCCCACCTGCGGATGGAAGGCGAACGGATCCTGCAGGTGCTGCAGGGGCTGTACCGGACGATCTTTGACAGGGAAATCCCCGGATGCGAATACGACTATACCCTGTAACGATGGGGAGGAGCACGCGTGATCATACGTTGCAACCGGGTTGATCGCTACTTGTTTGACGCGTATTATCATTCGTCCCGCGTCGCGCAGGAATGGGTGCGGGAAGCGAAAGCGAGAGCCCCCTGGTTTGACCGGGAGCTGTTGGCCGATTTCTTCCTCTGCTTCTATCTGCCGCAGCCGGAGGTGGATCAGACGAAGGAGGCCACCCCGTTTCATCGGTGGATGGTCCAAACCCTGCGCCGCCAGTACTTTTACCGAACCATTCACCCCCGGACGGTAGGGCGGGAGACCGCCGCGTTCAAGACGGCGATCAAAGCACTGATGTGGCTCACGCGGACGTATGCAGAGGAGGTAGAGAAGCGGGAGAAGGAGCAGCAGCCCCTCTTCCAGGGATTTCAGCCGAAGCAGGGCCGGCAGGGAGAAGAGCAGGCCAACCTGGTCGAACGCTTGACGGAAAAGCAGATCGAACGGTTGAAATTAATGGGGTATACCCTGCAGCAGGGGAAGCGGCTGGTTGAGGAGAAGCAGGAAGCCGCCGACACCCGCCCCCTGGTCGAAACGGAAATCCAGGCCCTGCGCCGCCGGATCGAAGAGATGCGGGAAGAAATGAAGGTAAATTTTCAAAAGCGCGGCAAGCTGCTGCAAAAGATCAAGAAGACGGAAGAGGAGCTGGCCCAGCGCGAAAAACAGCATGAGCGCCTGCTGCGGCAGGAAAAGGAAGCGATCGCGGCGATCGAGCAGGAATTGGGCCAATGGCTGGAACGTTCACTGCAGGAAACCCTGTCCGGCGAAGAGGAGGAAAGCGCCTTTCTGCACGAACTGCTCCTGGCCAGCCAGCGCTTTGCCAACCGGCGCTGGGGAAGCGAACTGGGAAAATTGCGCCGCCAAACCCTGGAGCATTATTTGAAATGGGTGGAAAAGCTGAAGCGCCATCCCGACCTGCTGGCCTTTCTGGAAGAAGTCGGCCGTAATGTGCAGCATTTCCGGTTGAAGCGCAAAGAGATCCGCTCCCAGCAGATACCGGAGGAATACTATGACCTGCGCCAGTCGGGGGACATCTCCCATCTGCTGCCGAGCGAGGCCGTCCTGCTGGCCGATCCGGACTGGGAGAACTATTTTCTGCTTAAGTGGGTGGAAGAGAAGCTGCTTACCTACGACACCGTCGGCTGGATCGAACAGCCGCCGAAAGGGCCGGTCGTCTGCATGCTGGACACGTCCCACTCGATGCGCGGCAGCAAGCTGCGGCTGGCCCAATTGTTTGTCATGACCTTTGCCGCATTGAGCCTGTTGGAAAAGCGGGATGTCTGGCTGCTGTTGTTTGGCGCGCGGGGTGAGCTGAAAGAGCAGCAGCTATATTGGCGCAGACCGGACTGGCCCGCTTTTTACGCGCTGGCGCAGATGGCGTTCGGGGGAGGTACCCACTTCGATGCCCCCCTCAGGCGCGCCATTCAGATCTCGGACGATTATCCCGCCTTTCGCGGAGCGGATTTTGTCATGGTGACGGACGGGGTAGGGGGGATATCGCTCCCTGTACAGACGCTGCTGGCCGATTTGGCCCGGCGGAAACAGGTGCGCCTGCATACCCTGATTATCGGGTCAGCCCGGCAGCACCTGGTGCAGAAATACGATATCCTGGGCGTCTCCCACACGGTCCGTTTCGCCGCCACCTGGGAGGCAAAAGATGAACCGAATACCGCCTTGCTGCTGGATGTGTTTCAATAGCAAAAGCCTGAGCAAACGAAAAATGCTCAGGCTTTTATCTTGCAGTTCCTGCGCATCCGCTCGGCGAATATCGGTCATGGGCCGGCAGCTGCCCCGGCGCTGCCGGCAGCATCTTCAACCAACCCGCGACAAGAGCGAACGGCCAAATTCCAGTTCTTGAAATTTGGCGGTCACGCGCTTCACATCATACTCCCACTCCGCCTCTTCCAGGGAAATGTCGACCGGCACGTCGCAGAAGATCGTGGCCAGCTTTCGGCTTAAAAATACCAGTTCCCGGTTTTCCTCCAATTTTGTCCGCAATTTGGGCGTACACTTGTCCAGATTGGTATAAAGACCATCGAGGCTGCCATGCTCGATCACCAGCTTCAACGCCGTCTTTTCCCCGATCCCGGGACAGCCGGGAATACAATCGGAAGCGTCACCCTGCAGGGCTTTGACATCCACCACCTGCTCCGGAGTAATGCCCCGCATAGCTAGCAGGCTCTCCGGGGAATAATGTTCATGCTTGCCGCCATTCTTCAGGATCTTGACATGGACAAGATCGCGGACAAGCTGCAAGCTGTCATAATCACCGGTGGCAATGACAACCTGATGCCCTTGCTCGGCGTATCGTTTGCTCAGGGTACCGAGAATATCGTCACCCTCATACCCGTGATGGCCGACATTCGGCACGGAAAAGGCGTCCGTGATCTCCTTCACCAGGTCAAACTGCGGGATCAGCTCGGCGGGCGGGTCGTTCCTGTTTGCCTTGTAGCCGTTGTACCACTGGCTGCGGACAAGCGTTTCCCGTTCGGCCACGTCCCATCCAACGATCAGGTGGGTCGGACGAACCATCTCCGCGTAATCGAGCATCATCTTCGTAAAGCCGTACACCGCATTCGTATAGACGCCGGTGGACGTTTGGCGGATGCCGCCCGCCCAGGCGGAGGCATAATAGGCACGAAACAGAAAGCTCATGCCATCGATCAGCAAAATTTTGTGGCAGTCATTCACCGCAAGCGACTCCTTTGCACATGTTCTTCCTGTCCATTATAGCACATCCGTCCATGCTTACAGATTTTACATCGTGTCCGATCGTATGGTTTGGCCGTCCAGAGGGATGATAGTAACACAAGGCGAACCCCCATCGTCTCCGCGGTCTCACTGGAGAGAAGCCATCTGGCTGACGGTTCGATTCCGTCCCGGGAGAAAAAATCAAACGGTTAAGGAGGCATCACACATGGCTAACCAAGGTGGAAGCAGAAACAATCTGTTGGTACCTCAAGCAAACCAAGCTCTCGACCAATTGAAGTATGAGATTGCCGCAGAGTTTGGTGTAAATCTCGGTGCAGACACCACCTCCCGTCAAAACGGTTCTGTCGGTGGCGAAATCACCAAGCGCCTTGTGAGCTTCGCTGAACAACAACTGTCCGGCCGCTAAGTCGAACCGTCCACCTCTAGGGTAAGTGAAGAAAATTTCATAGCATGGATGGAACGAAGGGTCCCGATTGGGGCCCTTTTGCTTGCACATGCGCCCTTTCTTGGCGAAGCAGTACAAACACACAAGCGCATTCGCGGACTAGTCATATGGTAAAGTGTGATAGCACAAGAAGGAGGTGGAATGTATGTCATGCAGCAACGATTTCATCCTCGTGCTGGTGTTATTTATCCTCCTTGTCATCGTCGGTGCGACTTCATGTGATTGATGAAGAGGAATGAAGGGGGGAAGAGCGCATGAAGAAGAGGGAATTAAGAAAACTGCTGAAACAGAATCCGGAGTTTGAAGCTTGGCTGCAAAAGGATCCAGCCAGGCTCTCTGAGTTGAAAGCCAATCCAGCCTCCGCTCAGGAATTATTCAGACGGTGGAGCATCAGCAGACGCATGTTTGATTTCGATTCCATCACCGAAAAAACCAAGCGTGCCAAAGATGTGCTCACCAATTTCCAATCCATCCTGGAAGTAATGTCCGAATATGCGAAAAAGGAAGAACTGTTTTAAGGGCTCGCTCACAGGCGGACCCTCTTTTTTTGAGGGAGCCTTCCCGGGAACGTACGACGCCCAGTCCCGCTCTCCCGCACCGTGTCGGGTTTTTCCCTTTTTGCGGGCAAACCATGGGAAAATTTGTTATACTGATCCAGAGGGGGGAAGGTCAAATGTGGTTATCGGCAAAAGTAGCGTCACTTTTGATCGGGTTCAGCATGATGCTCGGCGTCAGCTCCATTGGACTAGCTGTCGCGCCGGTTGAAACGGCAAGCACGATGTGGAAACAGCAGGTGGACTTGCGCGTTCAGCCTGCCCGTACCTACCCGGGCGATGTCCTGTTCGTCCGGAGCAAAAACGCCCGTGCCGTCACCCTGTTTCAAAAAACATACAATCTGATTCCGTCATCCGGGGAATATGTTCGGTTTATCCCCGTTCCGATCGACACGAAACCGGCTGTCTATCCCCTCCAGACCGCCGACGGGAAAGCCCGAACGCAGGTCACGGTCCAGCCGAAAACATTTGCGGTCGATGCCATCACCGTCAGCCAGCAGATGAACAGCATGCGGCAAAACACAGCCCGCATCAATGCCGACCAGCAAAAGATCTATCGAGCCCGATCCACATCCGCGCCGGTGCCGTATTTTGAAGGAGCGTTTGTCATGCCGGTGCAGGGAAGGCTGACCACCCCGTACGGTTATCAGCGCGTGGTGAACGGCAAACCGGAAAGCAGACATCTGGCCATCGACATCGCCAACAAAGAGGGGACCCCCGTGGTCGCCAGCAACAACGGGAAAGTCGTGCTGGCCGAACCCCTTTATTTGACCGGCAATACCATCATGATCGATCACGGGCTGAACCTGTTTTCCTCTTACGCCCACCTGTCCAAACTGGAGGTAAAACCCGGCCAGCTCGTAAAAAAAGGGCAGGTGATCGGCCGCGTCGGCACCACCGGTTTTTCCACCGGTCCGCACCTGCATTATGCGATGCTTATCGGCAACACCTTCATCAATCCCAATCCGTTCTTCTCCGCATCGCCGTATCAGTGGAAGTAGGGGAGAAAAACGTTCTTGCATCGGAGGTTTGTCAACATGAATCCACATGTACCCAAAAAAGTGCTGAACCAGCTGGTTCATTTCCTGGCTCCCTATGAGCAGGCCGTGGACGAGCTGAAACTGAAGCTGAAAGGGATCAAGTACGGTTTTCAAAAAAGCGGCCGTTATTCGCCGATTGAATTCGTCGTCGGCCGCGTCAAGAAAATGGACAGCCTGCTGAAAAAAGCAAGGGAAAAAGGCATTGATTTTCACCAGGATACCTGGCAGGAGGCCGTAAGCCGTGAAATAGCGGATATCGCCGGACTCCGTGTCGTCTGCCGCTACATCGACGACGTGCGGGAAGTAAAGGAATTGCTGATGGAGCGGGAAGATATTGTCGTGCACGATATCAAGGATTACATTGCCAATCCGAAAGAATCTGGCTATCGCAGCATCCACATGATCGGTTCCTATACCGTTTATCACGGCAATCAAAAGAAAACGCTCCTCTGCGAAATTCAGATCCGTACCCTGGGCATGAATTTCTGGGCGACCAACGAGCATGAGCTGCGCTACAAATACGACGGCAACATACCCGAAAATGTGCTGCGCCAGCTGAGGGAAGCCTCCCAGATCACCCATCAGCTGGACGAGCTGATGAACAGCCTGCGGCAGGAGATCCTGACGCCGGCACCGGTTGATACCACCCTGGAGGAAAAACTGGAAGAGATCTTCTCCCTGTACGTGAAACAGGATCTGGAGTCCGCCGCCGCATTGTATCGTGAGTATGTCAGCGGATTTGAGCAGGCTTTTCAGGATAATCCCCAGTTCAAGATGATTTATGATTTGCTGGGCAAACGATTTGGCGGATAGCGCGGGGTTGCCTGTCCACCTTTCTTGCGGTAAAGTGGAAGGGTGTCATCAGCCTGAATCGAAAGAAAGGATTTACATACAATGCGACATCTTCTGTTATGCATGACGTTCGTTGCAAGCCTGCTGCTGGCGCCGTTTTCCCAAGCCGCATCGGCCCAGTCAACCGATTCATTGACCGCCGCCATGCTGAACGGGAAATCGGCCATCCTGATCGACGCCGCTACCGGCACGGTCCTGTTTGAAAAGAATGCACACGCACCCATGTACCCGGCCAGCATCACCAAGATCGCGACCGGCATCTACGCCATTGAGAACGGGAATCCCGATGATATCGTGACGGTCTCGAAAAACGCACGCTATGTGGAAGGAACACGGGTGTACCTGGGAGAAGGGGAACAGGTCACGCTGCGCAAGCTGGAATATGGGCTGCTGATGCATTCGGGCAATGATGCGGCCATCGCGATCGCGGAACATATGGCCGGCAGCGTGGAAGCGTTTGCTGAGCGGCTGAACGATTTCCTGCAGGAAAAGGTGGGCGTTACGGAGACCCATTTTACCAATCCACACGGGCTGCACGATCCCGATCATTACACCACGGCAGCCGATATGGCCAAGATTGCCCAGTATGCCATGAAAAATCCCACCTTCCGCGCCATCGCCGGCACGGTCAGACTGCCTTGGGACGGCCGGGAGTGGAAATCGGAATTGATCAACCACAATAAGCTGCTGCGCGATTATGAGGGCGCCACCGGCATCAAGAACGGTTTTACCGATCAGGCCGGCCATACCCTGGTGGGTTCGGCCAAACGCGGGGAGACGGAACTGATCGCGGTCACCATGAAAACCGATTCCAGCAATGCCTCCTATAAAGATGTGACCACCATGCTGGATTACGGGTTTGCCCATTTCGAGACAAAGCTCGTTGCCAAAAAAGGGGAGGTGCGGGCGGCTTCGAAACCGTTTATCGTCCCGGAAGACGCGTACATCACCGTTCCATTGGGAACCACCGTTCAGGAACAAGTGACGGAGCAAGGGGAGCTGGTTGTCACAGCGGGAGACCATCAGTACCGGTTTCCGCTGGAGCCGAAGGAGATTCATCCGCCGCCCGCTCCCGCCAAACCGGACGTCAAGCAGCCGGAGCAGGCAGGCTCCGCATTTCTGCGGTATGCCGTTTGGGCTTTCCTGCTGCTGATCGCACTGTTTGTGCTGTACGCGGCCGCCCGAACCAAAAAAAGACGAAAAGCGTTGAAAATCAACCGTTACCACAGAGAAAGAGATTGGGGACTCTGACAGAAACAGGCGGGATGCTGCCTGTTTTTTTGTTTGCATGGAATGGCAGCCAGCAACAAAAACTGTAGAGGAAGCGTTTGTGATCGGAGGAATGGCTGATGATTGACATTGTCTGTACGCTCGGTCCGGCCAGCAGCAAGCCGGAGGTGATTCGCCAACTGCTGGAACAGGGGATGACGGTGGCCAGAGTCAACCTCTCCCACAGTGACCAGCGTACCCACAGAGATGTGATCCATACCGTTCGGGAGGTGGCCCGATCAATCGGCAAACATGTGTCCATCCTGGGTGATTTGCAAGGACCCAAGATCCGTTTGGGAGAAATGTTTGCGCAGCAGGTAGTAGGGGAGCAGCCGTTTGATCTGGCCGATATCCTGCAGCTTCTTTCAGGTAAGGTGCCGTCTGCACGGAATGGAAGGAACACGGTGCGTTAGCCCATGTTCCTCCCGAGGCGTTTCTTCACCCAAGCCATGCAGAACAGGAACACAGGGAAGGCCACGAACACCGCTATAAGTGAAATGGTTACGGTCGTCGATATCGCATGGGTTAATTCCTGCAGATTGGGCGCTACCCAAATGCTGAGCAGCATGAGAAGAAAGCCAAGTGGAAATACGAGCGGTCGATAATCGGACAGATCCAGCCATTGGGCGGTTCCAAGAACGGATACGTAAAAAAATAGGCAGATCTTCACAAACGCCCCCAGCACCCAAATCGCCATATACAGCGATTCCAAATGGGTGAAAAAATCGGCAAGACTGATGTACCTCGCGAGAATCAGAAAGGGATAGGTATAATTGCCGGTCATCTCCCCCAGGAGCAGAAGGGTAGCCAGATTGGAAATAACCAGCGTCAGGATCACCGCGAACAGGGAAATCATGGTGCTTTTCGCCGCTTTTTCGCGATCGGTGACAAAGGGGAGAAGAAACGATACGGTGAGAAATTCGCTAAACCAGGATTGCAGAACGCCAGCCCCCGCGATGGAGGGCAGAATCCCTCCTTCCATGATCGGGAGCATGTACAAAGGGTTCAGGTCAGGGATGATTGTCAGAATGATGAACAGGAAAAGAGCCACAAAAGCGGGGAGGAAGAGTTGGGCAAACCTCCCCACGATTTCCACGCCTCCACGTACGGCTAATGCACATACCAGCACCATGCTGCCTGTCACCACGATGAGCGGGGTCTGATGCAGGAATGCCCCGACCAGGAATTCGCCGTATTCCCGTATGACAATCCCGTTGAGATAGAGATAGAAGAAGGGCAGGATGAACCCGATCAATTTCCCGAGAACCCGGCCGACGATTTGTTCGCTTGCTTGGACGATATTCAGGCCCGGATACATGTGATGGAACCGAAACGCGATAAATATGGTAATCCAAGCGCTGATCGCCCAAATTGGCGAAATCCATAAATCCTGCTTCGCAAATTTGTACGTAATCGCCGGTGTGGTGAGAATCGCGGTAGGGACGATTCCCAAATACAGCATCATTGCCGATTGTGCGGCGGAAATTTTCCCTTTTTCGATCACCCTTCCCATGCCCCCCTTTCGGCGAATTATTTCTCAAGAAACGTCACCAGCGGTTTGAAAATGGCATTTATCCATTGTGTAGGACCCGGCATGTCTGGATAGCAAATGAGAAGGATGCTCAGCGCCCATGCCAAGATGGTTAGGGCGGCAAAAGCCGTTTTCTCTCTTCTCATTTGCCCCTTCATTTTCGGCCATTCATACATCGTCATGAAAACAAATAGCGCTGTGACCCCCATGATCGCCGCCCATTTCATAATTGCTCACCTCTGATCCCGCTTAAACAGGCTTTTACCGGTCAGTCCCGGTCGGGTAACTTTGGGATTCGTCTCCAGGCGGACCTCCACTTTCGGGTATATCTCATGCCAGCGATCCTTTGCTTGTTTCCACTCCTTCGGATATTTGCGATAAAACGCATCGGCAAAATTAAAAATGTCGACGTTCATTTTTTTCTGAGCTTCCGCCAGGGCCGCCACCACACGATTATCAATATCGGTTTTCAGTACAGTATCCAAATATTGGATATTCTCGGGTTTCATGAGATCCAGATCCGTTGTGTTTTCGATGATATCGTCCTGTGTTTCAATCTTAACGGTGATGCTCCATTTCTTTCCAGCGATATGAGGGACCAATTCCGTATGGCTTCTTAACAGGTAGAGAGAGACATAACCTTTTGCGTCTTTTGGGGAAACGGTCACGGTGGCGTTTCTTATTTCGTTTCTCAGCCACATGACCCCTCTGGTTGTGTAATTATTCAGCCGACCAACCATTTTTCCGTTTTGAATAATCGCCGAACCGTTAATAAACGGAAACGAATCATCGGGTGTCTGTCTGATTTCCACCCAGGGGATAACAGCCGCATGGGCTTTGCCGGCCATCATTTGCGCCAACTCTTTTATCGTGATGTTTAGCCCTGTTTGCGACTTGGCCATTTCCCGCAGCACTTCCGCGACAGATCGTTCAATGGGAGGCCGAAGCTGCAGCACATCTTTCGCCAAACCTTTGCTGACGAATACGTTGCCTCGTTCTCTTGGAGCGGGGTGCCGGGTCAAATATTCCATCGGTTCGGCAATGCCTTGCCTTGCCAATCTTTCCCCAAAAATGAAAACCTCGTCTTGTCCCCAAAACACCTTGCGCGGAAGCACCTGCTGCAATTTGGATGTGGCATCCGCCAAGGTCAACCCTTTCGCAGAGCGAACGATGGATAGTCCGGCCCCCCCGCTGTCGCCGGAGGACATCCCTCCCACCTTTTGACCGCCTGACGGATTGGTAACGAATATGCTTACGGATAGTTCCAGTTGGTGATCGTCCGTTACATCCAATCCGGCCGCTGTAATGATCGCCAGATCGTTTACTTCCGTCCGGTCCCAGCAGCCGGATAGAAACAGCGTATGGATGAAAACGAAAACATGGAGAAGGACGGTTTTTCGTTTTGGCGTGATCATGAACATCCCCTTACGATGATCCTTCTTCATCCCTGTTGGGTGGACTTGGTTGTTGTCCGGGGGCCTGCCGATATTGGTTCCACTCACCGGATAAGTGCGGGCGCGTATTCAACGCCCACCGCGGGGCCCGCCAAAGCACGTCTTTCGTGTCGCGGCCTTTCAAAGGGGCCAAAGGTGTCATATAGGGGACACCAAAAGAACGAAGCGTGAGAAGATGATTCAACACCACAATAATCCCCAGGATCAAACCGAGAAATCCCAGGAAGCCGGCCAGAAACATCATGGGAAATCGAAGGAGCCTGACAGCAATGCCCACGGTGAACCGGGGAGCCATAAACGATGCGATCCCTGTAATCGACACTACCATGACCATCGGAGCGGACGCGATACCGGCTGCGATTGCCGCTTGACCGATTACAAGCGCCCCCACAATACTGACGGCTGACCCTATTTGCTTCGGAAGTCTGGCTCCCGCCTCGCGCAGCGCTTCAAACACGGTCTCCATCAGGATAGCTTCCACAAGCGCCGGAAATGGCACCAGTTCTCGGGACTTCGCCATCGTTAATAAAAGGGTGGTCGGAATCATTTCCTGATGATACGATACAACAGCGACATAGACCGAAGGCCCCAGTAATGAGACGGCAAGAAATAGGTAACGCAGCCAACGAATCGCCGTACCGACAAAGTATCGTTCGTAGTAATCTGCCGGTGATTGCAGCAAAGAAAAAAACGTTACCGGAGCGATCAGCACACTGGGGGTTCCGTCGACGAACACGACGACATGCCCCTCCAGCAAATACGCGCTTGCAACATCCGGACGTTCCGTCGTCAGGAGTTGGGGGAAAGGGGAGAATGGGTTGTCTTCAATCAATTCTTCGATATAGGCGCTTTCCAATACACCGTCGATCTCAATCCGCTGCAGCCGTTGCGTTATTTCTTCGACTAAAGCGGGGGCCGCAATTCCCTTGATGTAGGCTATCGCGACTTTGGTTCTCGAATAAGTTCCGATGCTCATTGATCTGATTTTCAGGTTCGGGTTTTTTATTTTCCGCCGCAGCAAAGAAGTGTTGGTCTGCAGCGTTTCGATGAACCCTTCGCGCGGACCTCGCAAAACCGATTCGGCCTGAGGTTCTTCGATGCTGCGTTTTTCCCACTTCGATAATCCGATCGACAATCCTTGGTTTTCCTGATCCATCAGCAGGACGGGATTCCCGCCGGATATTTCTTCGATCACATCAGCTATGGTTTCAACAAGTTTTAAGGAAGAGACGGCGATTTTCTTACGAATGTTCGAAAGGGAATCTGCCTGCGCAAAATCCTGCAGAAGCGGCGCCAGTACATGTTGGTCGAGCTCATCCATATTGGTCAGACCATCGATGTAAACAAGCACGGCTTTTGTTTGACCGCCAATCAAAAACTCATGAAATATGACGTCGGAACAATCCGCAAATATCTCTTGCAACAGCCGAAGATTTTCATTCAAATCTCCGGATAGCATTGGGTGGGTCAATGGACTCTTGCTTGGCAGTTCGACATTTGCCGACTTTCGCCGGTTGGAACGTAGCATTTTTTTCATGTTTTTCTTCCAGTCGTCCATAACGAGATCCCCTTGCCGCACTTTTAATTTATTATTGCCATCATCTGGTTTCGTAAAAACAGCCAGGGATTTTCAGGAGGAGGTGTCGGTTGAGGAATTCAAGCATGGAGGGGAAAGAGAAGGGGGAGAGACCAAGTTCCAAAAAAGAAGAGCGTCCTTCAGCGGGGCGCTCGTCAACTCGACCTGACTTTGGTTTGCTCCAGGAATTTTGCCAGGCGATCCAATGTCTCTTCATTATTTTCTCGGTGGAGTAGAGGGGGATTGGTTTTTCTGGAATTGGTGGTTGGTTGTACGCCCGCAACTTTTCCGGTATCCTTCAAGCCTCTGATGGCGTGATGGTTGCGAGAGGCGATCTGGGCGTGGAGATTCCTTATACTTGGGTGCCGATGCGGTGCCATCTGCCCTAAGTGGAAGGTAGACGGTGCTTTAGACCATGTTCCTCCGTAACAGCAAGTTTTTTCAATCAGATGTATGATCCAACTCGTTTTGTATTTTTCGGCGAAATTCCGAATCTCGAAGCAGCTTTAGCTCAAACGCATTGATTGCGGATGAAAGCTTGGTGAGTTCAGTTGGTGATAAGCGATGAAAAAACATCGCCAATTCGGTCTGGTTGCCCTGTTTATCGGTCGCGTACATCGCCTCGGTTAGAACATAAGCGGTAGAGCCTCCCTTTCTTCCTGCATGTTCCAGCCACGATTGATTGGCGGGATTTTGCATAATACCTTCCATTACAACATTCAAATGCTTTTGCACCGATGACTCAAAGAAGGTTCGGCTGTTCATCTTTTGCAGGATGGAGACGTAGTCTTTCGTGGTGGAAGCGATAAAGTAATTCGAGTTCATCTGATCAAAATCAGAGTCATACCAGGCTCTGAGGTTGGACGCTTGTTTATAGCGACCGTCTTGATCATTCCGAAGCTTCATATGTATTGCAAATGCGTGCTGACGGAATTCTTCGCGTGTCATCTTGGAAAGCTCATCTTTTGCCTTTTTGGCGGCTTCCTTTATGGGCATATCGGGATATTTCCGCATCAGTTCATAAGGAATAAGTAAGCTGGATACAAAAGGATACAAAGGTTCATGGAGAGAAAGTCCGAGTTCGCTCAAATTTCGGTTAATGTTGTCCAATCCCAACCTTTCCATGAGGTACTCCGTATTGGCGTTAGAACTAAAGACGATCATCCCTTTGACCACTTCAGATGAACAAACAACTTTGTCACTTAACATATTTTTGATGGAGTAGAGGAGAATGCACGTAGTCGATCCGAGCGCGGCATGATACAATCGAGACGCAAAGAAGGAAAATGGAAAAGGATGGGAGGATGGGAGACATGATGACGATACAATTTATGGGGACGAGCGATGCGCAGGGGGTCCCACGCTTAATGTGCGATTGTGCGGTCTGCCGACAACCCGGCAGAGAGAATGAGCGCAGTCGGCCAAGTCTATGGATTCAAACAGGTACACACCAGATGTTTCTCGATCTTTCCCCGGATTTTCGCCAGCAATACATGCGGTTGCAACTTGAGCAGATACCAGACCTTGTCCTGTTTACGCATGCCCATCACGATCACATTGGTGGACTGGGGGATTATGCTGATCTTTGCTTTTGGCACGGCAGGAGAGCCACTTTGATCAGTCCTGCTGACGTGATTGAATCCATTCTGATCAGGTTTCCGTATCTCGCCAAACGACCTTCGCTTGTCTTTCAAGGGAAACATGCATTTTCAGTGGGGGGATGGGAGATCTCCTTTCATCGGGTGAATCACGGAGCCAACGGGCATTCCTACGGGGTCCGTTTCGAAACAGAAGCATTTCGCTGGGCATACGTGTCGGATGCGATTCAGCTCACGATGGATGAATGGCAGCCGTTTACCCAACTCGATTTGTTGATTTTGGGCACCTCTTACTGGGAAGAAAAAACGCCTGTGGCCAAGCGCTCTGTTTACAGCGTCATCGAAGCGCTGGAAGTGCGTAAGATCATTCAGCCGAAGCAGCTTATCTTGACCCACTTGTCTCATGACATCGATATACGGGAAAAGTCCAGCTCATTACCGCCAGATGTCCATTTTGCCTATGACGGGATGCGATTGTCGATAGCAAGCGTATAGGGGGACTATGGGGGCATCTGGTATTTGAGCCCTTTTATCAGATTCCTTTTGAGTCCGATAATATATATTATGTTAACTAATAAAAACAAAACGTATCAATCATTCAAAACTCTAGGTACGGATCATCGCATTATCAGGAAGATATTTTCGCTAACGTCTTTGATAATGCAAGGTTCGTGATTCGTAAATTTCAGGATCCGTACCGATTCCGGCTGCGGAACAGTCTTGCACAATGAGGTTCGCTCTTTTTCAAAAAAGTGAAATTAACGACGCTGCAGGAATTACTTGGTCATGAAAGTCTGGCAGCAACTTCGATTGATACGTATTTGAACATTAACGAATAGCCATTGATTCTCTTTGCATTTTTGGTACAGCGCAACTTTTTCGCTTGAGAATACACCTGGATTTGGTGCAAGAAAAAGTTTAGAGCGACTTTGAGTCGCTCATGTTCGTTCCAAATAAAATGTCGTATCACATGCGAATATTCAGCTGCTCCCCCTACATTGGCGGTGGGGAGGAGGCAATCCATTTTTGCTTTCAGTTCATGAAAATGCGATTTTATGAACTGAAATTCAATGAAGTTACATTATTAAAATTTCACTAAAATTTTTTGTGATATTTGCTGCCATCCATGAATAACATCGATTTTTTTACTTTACATCCTCACTGTCTTCCTCTTTCTTTTTTCTTTCTCTGTCCTCCTCTCCACCGTATTGCTCAATCCCAAGCAGTTTACATGTGTGCTCCTCCACCCCCTTTTCCGTTCCGGGTTCAAGTCTTGAGCCAATACTTTTTGAATCATAATAACGGCTAGTTTGGATAAAAGGGGGATCTTGAAATTATAGCCTCCGTAAAGCAAAGGCACGCGCTGGATTATGCACAAACAAATCTTCCACAATCGCATCGGCGGCAAGCCCTGCGGAAGCAAGTGCTGCGTACAGTTTTCTTGTAAAAGTGGTGATCAAATAGTCCAACCCGGGTTCCCCATTCCAACCTTTGAAATATTGTTTTCGTGCAAAATCGCCGCCAATCAGGATCTGTTTATGCAGGTTTCTTTCAGCCAGCCGCAGTACCAGCTGGATCGCCGCATCTTCGGTATCGTATTTTTTCTTGGGGATCTGGTCATAACTGAGGAAAGCGCCGCGTTCCGCAACCTTCACATGCAAGTCCAAATCCGGGTTGCGATCCATATGGCACAGGATCACGTTTTCTGCGGATACGCCTTCCTCTGCCAGGAGCGCCAACTGCTCCTCTCCCATTGTTCCTGCTTCTGTATGAGTAATAATTGGCGCACCTGTTTGCAAATGGGCACGTGCAGCAGCCCTTGCCGCAATCTCTTCCCAGGGATGTATCCTATCCAAACTGGTTCCAAACTTGATCAAGCCTGCTTTTATACCAGTCTGATCGATGCCGTCTACTACTTCTGAGATCATCGTTTTCGCGATTTCGTCGATTTCTTTGCCTTCGGTATAAGGCCGGCAATAAATCCCTTTGTTAAAGCCAGTCACGGCGATGAGATGAACCCCTGTTTTTAGCGAAAGCTGTTTTAACGCTTGGACATCTCGACCATAATCGACCGTGGTCATTTCCGCTATAGCCTTCCCGCCGGCTTTCCGAAAGGCTTCCAGATCAGGAATCACACCTGATACATCATCGAGTACAAGATCACTATCTTTTGCCGCCAATTCGGGAGTTGCATGAGCGAACAGGTGTTCATGGCTGTAACAGATACCAAGCTCGCCTGCAGGAATCATCCCGAGTATAGTTTGGATCTTCGTCCCTTTGTTCAATGATTAATCCTCCTTTAAGAAAGCACCAACATTCAATATGCCTGTTCCCCCGCTTTGAACAGCCGTTTCTGCAAGCGAATGGATATCCCCCGTGCCGCGTGTTAATAGCACGTCTAGCAGCATGGGAATGTTGACGCCTGTAACCGCCTGGCAGTCAATGCCTTCTGCAAGGATGGATGCAATCGTATTGCAAGGACTGCCACCAATTAAATCTGTGAGAAGCAAAACCCCACTCCCTCTATTTACCGACTGGATGGCAACTTTCACTTTTGCGTACAACTCCTCTGGAGATTCTCCGGGCATAAGGCTCACGCCCATGAGTGACTCTTGCTTTCCCACGATCATTTCAGCTGTTTCAATCAGCGCTGATGGAAGCGGACCATGGGCGGTAATCACGATACCAACCATCAAACCATTCCCCTTTTCGTCATTTTGAACGAACTCATCCGCATGTTATGCCACGTGTTAGAACACATGCAATAAGGAACCGACTGCACCAAAGATAACCAGATAAAGAAGAAGCTTCATCACCGAAACATTTTTCCGGTCATGCAAATACCAGAGCGCCAACACAAGCAGGAAAGGCAAGAACTTGGGCATCAAACCGTCCAGGATGACCTGTAATTCTGTGGCTTTGTCGTTAAAGGACCACGTAACCGTGGTGGTTAGATTGACAAAAGATGCGGATAGTCCACCGATTACGGTCAATCCCAAAATGGAAAGAATGTTGGTGGTAGTAGTGATTGTTTTTTCAGAAAACGCTTCTGTATCCATCAGGTTGATCCCTTTCTGGAATCCGATCTGCGTTCCCCAGAGTACAAAGCCAAGGGTTATCATAATCCAAACCACGGCAAATCCGACGGGGCCGAGGAGATTCTGCTCCATTGCTAATCCCATTCCGAAACTTAGCAAGAGCGCATTCACTGTACTCGCAAACAACGAATCACCTAGTGCAGCAAGCGGCCCCATCAATCCGGATTTCACAGCGTTGAACACATCATCCGGAATCTCTTCCCCCTTAGCCTTTTCCACTTCCATTGCCGCAATTGCCCCGATCAGAGGCGTGCCAATCGTCGGCTCCGAGTTGAAAAACACCATGTGCCGCGATAGGGCTTCTCCCAGTTGCTTCTTGTCTTTATACAGCTTTTTGAGCACTGGCAACAGACTCCAGGCAAACGCAATATGCTGCATCCGCTCCCAATTCCATGCGGAGGTATTAAAAAATAGCCAGCGCAGCGCAACAGAGCGGATATCTTTCTTTGTGATGGTTTCTGGATTCACATAAGGTTGAGTATCAGCCTTTTGGATTTGTGTGACGGAATTAGACATGGGCCTCCCCTTCCTTTCTTCCAAGACTGAAACTGATCAGGGCTAATGCTACGCCTGCCAGCGCTACTGCAAATATCGGCAGTTTTAGCGCAGCAACTGCCAAAAAGCCTAAGATGAAATACGCCAGGATACTTGTTTCACGAACCAGCATTTTCAACAGCACGGCCATCCCTAATGCCGGCAGCAGTCCGCCAACTACCGTGAGCACATGGGTGAACCAGTCTGGAATCAGCTTGAGAACTTGTTCAGCAATTGGCGCGCCCAGGTAAAGTACCAAAAACGCGGGAACAAATCGCAGAATAAATGCCAAGATCTGCGGCGCGCCCAGCAACATAAAGGTGAATTTGCCCAATTGCGCTTCTTTCGCATAGCGATCAGCCAAATGGGCAAAGAATGCGTTGATGGTGGCAAAAGCTTGCCAGGTAAATGTCCCGATCAAACCAAGGGGAACCGCCATCGATACGGCCACCTCCGGGCTTACCTTCGTCATCATTGCCAACGCCGTTGCGATATAGCCAGCGAAGTTCATATCAGCGGCCATCGCACCGCCTGGTGTAATCGCCCCGATATAAAGCGCATTGATGGTAGCGCCAATTACCATGCCCGTTTGCACATCACCAAGGATGAATCCTACAACCGTGCCGGCGATCAATGGACGCCCGAATACATACCAAGCGATGGCCTGCCCACCCAGCCACGGTGTGGCAATCCATCCCAAATAGGCAAAAAACGCAATGAAAATTGATTCCCACAACATGAACGTTTCCTCCTGTTCTTCGTCATCGTTTGATTATGAATGTTCTGTCAAAACGAATAAACATAACAGCGCTTTCATTCACGAAAATACGATACTTGATCCGTGGGCACCATCTGATAGAACACATCCACCCCCTTATCCGCCAACTCTTTCAATGCCTGGTAATTCTCCTGATCGAGATAGACCGTGGAGGCATACTTTTCCCGTCCTTCAGCCTTTCCGACATTACCGACATTTACTTTCCATTTCATTTCTGCTGGTGCAGCAGAAATGATCGTTTTGGCAGTGATTGGAGACTTTACAAGGAGAATCACATCGTCCTGCGGAAGGCTGGCAACCTGCTGTCCCGCTTCCTCGACCGAAAGCACCAGCAAGTTCACTCCTCGGGGAGTCGCCAATTGCAGCGCTTTTCTGATCATTGTGTTTTTCGCTGCAGTGTCATCTGCAACCACGATCGTCTTTGCCTTCAATTGGCGAAGCCAAGCGGTAACCACTTGCCCGTGTACTAACCGGTCATCAATGCGAATAAACATGATAGATCCTCTCCTGTCTTTCTGATCATTGTCTTCTCAGCCGAACTTGATATTCATAGCTGTCGGGACGAGCTTTTCCTTCTTCGTAGATGATTGCTCTCCCCTGCCGGTCAAAAGATGTACGAGAGAACGTAATAACGGGTTCTCCCGCTGCGATTTGCAACAAGGAGGCCGTTTCAGAATCAGCAGGTCCCGCCCCCACTTTATGGACTGCTTCCTGAAGGTAAATACCCTTGTGCTCCTCAAGAAACTTATACAACGATTCCCCGAAAACATTGGGGTCGTCTGGTTGGAGCCAGGTCGGAAGATAATGGGTAACAAACAAGATCGGATTTCCGTTTCCGGTTCGCAGACGTCGAATCTGCAGAACACTTTCCTGCTTCCCCAGATGCAGTTGTTCTCGCACCTTTGGCGAAGGGTAAACCGTGGAAATACCCAGGATTTGCGTACCAGGCGTAATCCCTAATTGTTTCATCTCTTCGGTAAAACTTAACAGATGCGGTTGTGCGAGCTGAAGTCTGGGAGAACCAACGAATGTCCCTTTTCCCACTAATCGGATCAACAGTCCTTTTTGCTCGAGTGCTTCAAACGCTTTACGTACCGTCGCTCGACTGACCTGAAATCGTTTTTGCAGCTCCTGTTCGGTTGTGAACAGATCCCCGGGTTTGTACATGCCTTCTTCAATTTCTTTTTCCACAATTTGTGCAATCTGATGATATAAAGGAACCGGTTCATCGCGTTTCAGTTGAAAGTCAGGATTCATGGAGCATTTTCTCCTTCAAAATACGTTTATTCGAATGTCCGTACAAATAATAGTGATAAAATGAGAAGCCCTGACTTACGCAAATCTTACGTTTGGACTCTCGCTTCCCTTATCTTGTCTACAAACTGAATGGCCATTCTTGTGATGGAGACATAGTCGCCGCTTTCCGCCCCCTTGGTCAAGGAACTGCCCACTCCTACCGCAGAAGCTCCCGCTTTGAACCAGGTCGTTACATTTTCAATCGTCACCCCGCCCGTCGGCATGATTTTTACATGGGGGATCGGTCCTTTCACCGCATTGATAAATGCGGGGCCAAACACTTCGCCGGGAAAAAGTTTGACCATCTCTGCGCCCGCTTCCATTGCCTCCACGATTTCCTTTATGGTCATGGCACCCGGAAAATACGGAACACCATATCTATGACACAGCTCGGCAATATCTTTATTCAGATATGGGCTCACGATATACTGCGCACCTGATAATATCGCAATCCTTGCCGTTTCAGCGTCCATGACGGTTCCCGCTCCGAGCTTGACCATCTTATCCCCATACAGCAGTGCAAGCTGTTCGATGGTTTGATGAGCCCGTGGAACGGTGAATGTCAGCTCAATGGCTGTTATTCCTCCACTCACACAAGCATCCGTGATTCTGGCGGCTTGCTCACCATTTTCAGCACGAATGACAGCAACGATCCCTGTTTCGCATATGTGGGAAGTCACATGATGCCCCATCGTCATTTCCCCTCCCTTGAAGTATGCATCACCCAGGCTGCCGCTCCGTATGCACCTGCCATGTGGGTAAGCTCTGCCCTTTTCACTTGCATGCTTCCCAAATAATGGGGGAATAAAATTTCTTTCTCTTCAAGCCTTTCTTCAATCATTCGCAACAACAGATCGTTGTTGGCGATTCCTCCGCCGAGTATCACCGCTTCGGGATTCAGCACAGCTTTCATATTGTTCAAGGCTGTACAAATATGACCGGCAACATTCTCCAGAATATGGATCGCGGCCTGATCGCCCATCCCGGCGGCCTGTGCAACTATCTCGGGCGTGATGAGATTGAGATCACTCTCGACCAATTCTCTGATCTTCGTATGCAAGCCTTGTTTTATGAAACGAATGGCGGATGTTACGATAGCCGGACCACTTGCCACAGTTTCCAGGCAGCCCTTATTGCCACAACCGCACAACTCTCCGTTAGGCACCACCACCTGATGCCCGATTTCACCGCCTACCCCTCTGCTTCCCATGAGCAGTCGGCCATCTGCCACAATGCCGCCACCAATGCCCGTCCCGATCGTCAGACAGATGAAGTGAGAAAAATTCCTCCCCGCTCCGAACACTTTTTCACCATACGCAGCGGCTCTGGCATCATTCAACAACTCAACACTCCATCCCGTCAATTGATGCAGCTGGTCACGCAAATGTACACCACGCCATTGATCTGGAGGAAAATTGGGCATCATGACCACGATCCCTTCTTCCCGGCGAAGTACTCCAGGAACCGTTACTCCCACTCCTTTTATGGGCTGATTCAGCGTTTCCTGAATTTCCTTCACAAATGAGGCCATGCGCTTTATCACATCGCCGCTCCCTCTTTCCGGCAGGGTTGGTATTTGTTTTTCCAACAGCAAGCTGCCGTCTTTTTGGAGCGCGATTGCTTTGATGTAAGTTCCTCCCAAATCTATTCCGATGAAAACCTCCATGCCACTTCCCCCTGCTGTTATTGTGCGGTCCAGCCACCATCAATGGGAAGAGCGACCCCGGTGATAAATTTTGCATCATCCGATGCCAAGAAGAGGATCGCCTCCGCTACATCATGCGGATATCCGATATGTGGTGCCAACGGCTGCAGATAGCATAACGCCTCACGGATTACCTGATCGTTTACGGCCCGTTGCGACATCGGGGTATCCAGCAGGCCGGGGCAAACCACATTGACTCGTATGTTGTCCTTCGCGTAATACACAGCTGCGGCCCTGCTCAAGGAGATCACTGCCCCTCTGCTCGCCGCATACGCATGTGTAGTAAAGTGCGCCTGTGTGCCGACCATACCCAGAATGGAAGAAACATTGATGATCACGCCGCTTTTTTGTCCTGTCATCATCCTCAGCGCATGATGGTTGGTCAGATAGACGCTTTTCACGTTGGCTGTCATCACCACATCCCAGCCCTCTTCCGTGCATGCATCCAAAGGGCCGTCTCCCCACTTGCGCCCGCTAATCCCTGCTACATGGACAAGGATATCAAGCTTGCCATAGGAGTCTCGAATCTTGCTGAACAAACGTTCGGTTTGCTCGGCTGACGTCGCATCTCCATGCATGGGAACAACCTTGCCGGCATGCCGCAGCAATTCGTTTAACCGGGATGCGGCTTCCGCTGTTTTCCCTTCACTTCTCCCGGTGATGATCACTTCTGCGCCTTCGCTTGCGAGGCGCAGTGCCGTATCAAAGCCGATACCGCTTGTACCACCGATCACGAGCGCCACTTTCTCTTTCAGTTTCATCACCAGCACCTATCCTTTCCCTTTTGCTATCCTCTTTTCACTTTCACAGGATTCATCCCTATCCTGCAAACACAATATGGAGCATCATTATCCATGCAGGATCTCTGCGATTGAAACGGCCCTTTTCTCACGGGACGAGAGATAACAAGCTTCTACCATCGCCATGGTCTCCAGGTTGTTTTCTCCACTGATGGCCGAAGGAACACCTGTTTCGATCTGACGGAACAGTTCCCCCATGGTATAGCGAAACGCTCCCGGAAACCAGCTTCCCTCCAGCTCGGGGCTATACCATTGGTCTGCCAATCGCTTGGAGTAAAACCGAAGTGTACTTGGGCCGCCATGAGGCCAACCGATATTCATCTTCACAACGCCTTCCGTCCCTTCGATTTTGTAGAAGACGCCGAATCCCTCCGGATCCCAGGTGAAACCGTCATCCCACGCAGATGCTCTCAGACCGCTGTCATATTCAAGTATATAAGAGCCAATATAGTCTCCTTTAAATTGTCCAGCAGGGTGGGGAGCAGCGCTGGCATAAATCAGATCGGGGGTCCCAAACCAGAAACGGAACTGATCCAGATGGTGGATGCTCATAAACAAAAACATCAACCGCTCGTACTCTTGCTGATACGGCTGCCAGTGCGGTTTAAACCGCAGCTCAATCGTAGCCACGACGGGTTTGCCGACATATCCCTGCTCCAACAAAGCCTTCGTCGCAAGAATGGCAGGATCAAATCTACCGTTCTGGTTCACGACAAGCTGTACACCTGCTTCCTTGCAAAATGCCACCAACTCTCGCGCCTGCACCATGTTGATTGCAAGCGGTTTTTGGGCCAGGATATGTTTCCCATGTCTTGCAGCCTCCCGGATAATCATGGGCTGTTCATGAGGCGGTACGGCAATATCAACGACCTCGATATCGGGATCAGCCAACATCTCCTGCACATTTTCATAGACTTGCGGGATTCCGAATTCATCTGCAGTTCGCTTGGCATTGTTCACATTTCGCGAGGTTATGCCAACGACCCGGTATCCCGCCTCCCGATAAGCAGGCAAATGGCATTCCTTTACAATAAAACCCGATCCTACGATCCCGATGCCATACTCCTTTTTTTCAGGCAGGCGGGGCAGATATTCAAGCTTGAATGACTCACTCATCGTGCAAGCTCCTTCTCTTTTGTGATTATCCAATCAGGGTGTAAACCCGACTGTACGAGCCACCTCTCCTATCCCTTCAATGACGAAGATTCAGATCTTGCATGATTTTTGCGGTTGCGTGGTACGCCTCTGTTACCCATTCGATGATGCGATCGGGATAGGGCGCAAATTCAAGTTCAATGGAAACCACATCATCATAGCCAGCCTCTTTCACTGCCAGAAGATAACCGGCGATATCTGCATTTCCGCGCCCCGGGGGCCAATCGTTGTGTACCGTACCATCATTGTCAGAGAGATGAACACCCCCTATTTTCCCTCGCAAGCGCAAGATTTCCTTGGGAGCAATCCCTTGCACATGAAGGTGTCCGATGTCCACGTTAGCCAGACAGTTCGGCATATCGACATCTGCCAAAAACTGTTCCATCGTATCGATATCATTCACCAAGGAATATTTGAACGGTTCCAGCTCAACCAGGACATTCATTTCACACTTGGCTGCGTATTCGGACAGTTCTTTCGCCGCTGCCACTGCTTGTGCCCACTGTATCTTGGGATCAATCACGTTTTTTTCCCAAATGTATTCTCCCAAAACGATCAACAGGTTCTTCGCATCCAGATACACACCCATGTCAAGAAGCTTCTTGTAGCTTTCAATGGCGTAGCGTCTCACATGCTCTTCCAGGGAAATCAACTCCGGATACGCGGAAACCATTACGTAGACCGGCATCTCATAAGCATCACAAAGCTTCTTGATTCGTTTTAAATCATAGGATTTGAAAGAAAAATCGGGAAAAATGTCAATGGTGTCAAATCCGATTTCTTTCAGCTTGGTAATTCCTTCAAAGTATTCGACTTTTGATCCAAACCAGCATGAATTAATGCAGCCCAGTTTCATCTCTATCCCTCCATTTTCCCGTATAATGGGACAAATTCCTTTTCGCGCGCTGACAGATAGGCTGCCTCCACCACCTTTACCGCAGCCACACCATCCCACGCAGATGCCAGCGATGTCTCTTCTCCTCCGATCCGTTTCACAAAGCCTTCGATCATATATGCGTATTCGCTCTCTCCCCAGTACTCCCAGTAAACGCTATCGGACGTATAGACCGAAATCGTCTGGGCGAAGCCATTCAGATCCATAACACCCTTCGTCCCTGTCACCCGCAAACCAAGTCCTCCCCAGGTCGGGTACCCCGCAGGGCGTGACCAGCTGGGATCAAGGTCGGCAATGACTCCATTGGAAAACAGCAATTGTATATGCCCTACATCATCGATGTCGTACTGCGCATGCAGAAAGGAGTCGATTTCTGCGTAGACCTTGGCAATTTCCGCTCCGGTGTACCAACGCATCAGGTCAACCAGATGAACGGTATGATCCATCACTGCGCCACCGCCCGCCAAATGCGGCTTCACAAACCAATCACCCGGACATTTCCCCTGATTGGTGCCATGAAAAGCGAGAATCTCACCGATTTTATTTCCTGCAAGAGCTTTCTTCATCTCAATGGCAGGCGAGTTAAAGCGCATCGGAAATGCGGTGGCCAATACCAGATTCCGTTCATCTGCCTTGCTAGCCATCTTCTCGGCACTCTTCCCCGTGGTCGACAATGGCTTTTCACACAAAACGTGCTTGTTGGCTTCCAAGGCGGCGAGTACCATTTCCTCGTGCTTGGCGTTTTCCGAACAAACAACTACAGCCTCGCATTGGTCCAAGGCATCCTCCAAGGCAGCCATGAATGGCACGCCATACTGCTCCGCTTTTTCCTTTCCTCGTATCGGTTGATCGTCGTAAATGGCAACCAACTGGGTATCGGCACATGCACGAATCGCCGTGGCAAAAAGGTCAAAATGAACATGTGCCGCGGACAATATGGATATCCTCACAAACCCTTGCCTCCTTCCTCAACCGTCACGGGTTTCCTGGTATCGGCGGAATGTAATGCCAACAATGCCAAGCAGGTGCTTTGATATGCATCCTCCAGCGTGATCGATACGTCCGTATCCTGACGTACTGCATGCACGAAGTCAGCCAGTTCCCTGTAATAAGGGTCTTCATGCAGGAAAATGGCAGGTACCTCTACCGCATCCTTTTCTTCGGGTAACGAGTGGACATGAAGGGGTATCGTATACCGGCTGTGATATGTCAGGAGCTTTCCTTCCTGCGCCAATTCTGCTTCCATCGTAAATCCGCCGTCATATCGCCAACTGGCTTCGATCCGAGAGATGGATTTGTTCTTGTGCCTCATCGTGATTAGCGCATAGCGATACTCCTGATCAGTCTGCGCCAAAATCCGGGTTACAGGGCCCAGCGTCCAACGCAGGAAATCGATGTCATGCAGGCTGAGATCCAAAATAACCCCACCGCTTTTTTGTCGATCCAAAAACCAGTTGTGTTTTCCTTCCGGCAGCTTCGCCCGGCGTGACAGGAGGGCGCTGACTGGTTTTTCCGGATCAAGCTGTTCCCTTAACTTCTGATACTCTGGGAAATAACGCAGTACCTGTCCTACCATGATTTTGCGTTCAGTCTTTCTGGCTAGATCGAGCATTTCCTTTGCATCTGACAGGCTTGATGCAACCGGCTTTTCCAGAAAGATATGCTTGCCAGCTTCCAGCGCTTTGACAAATGCGATTTTGTGTAAAAAAGTGGGAAGGCAAATATCAACTGCATCTGCTTCAACACGCACACACTCGTCCAAATCGCGATAAACGGGTATTCCATCAATTGAAGCATTGCCCGATGTCGAAAAAATCGCCACAACCTCAACATCTTTCATTCTCCTGTATGCCGCCAAGTGAAGTCTCCCCATAGCCCCGTACCCCAACAGGATTACTCTCATAATTTACACCTCTACTCGCTTAATTCTGTAGATGGGTATCCACTGAACGGGACATGGACTGCTTCTCATCCTTGTTGGCAAACGTCAGGAAAAAGAACAGAGAAATCACAATCGAACCTACCGCGGGATAGAGCCAGAAGGTTTTCCACTGTGAAAGCGCCTCTGCCCCCTGGGCCGTAACCGTGCTGTTAAACATGCTGCCCGCAATGATGGAGCCGAAATACATCCCAATTCCTTGCGTAAACAGCAGCAACAAGCTTTGCGCCTGTCCCTTTATTTTTTCCCCTGCCTTTTTCTCCGCGTAAATAAAGCCCGTTACAAAGAAGAAGTCGTAACAGATTCCATGAAGCGCAATCCCGATATACATGAACCATGCCACCTGACCGGACGCTCCGAAAGCGAACAAGACATACCGGAGCATCCAGGCCAGCATGCCGGCGAGCAGCATGTATTTCACACCCAGCTTGCGGAAGAAAAACGGGATCAGCAGCATGAAGAAAATTTCCGACATCTGACCGATCGTCATAACGCTGCCCACGTTTTCAAATCCGGCGGCCGCAAGAAATGGCGAAGTGAAGGAATAGTACGCTGCGAGCGGAATGCAAATCAGCATCGAGCAAATGGTAAAGACTAAATAGTTTCGTTCTTTCAACATGGCCAAGGCATCCAGACAAAGAAGATCGCGCATAGACAGTGGCTTCCCTTTTGCCGGAGCAGGTGTGTGGGGCAATGTAAAGCTGTATAAGCCAAGGATCGCCGAGGCAACAGCAGCAATCTGGAAGATCACCGGGCTATCTGAATAACCGAACTGTCCAACGGCAATACCGGCAACAATCCAACCAATCGTGCCAAACACCCGAATCGCCGGGAAGTTTTTCGCCCCATCCTGTACATTGTGGAAGGCGACGTTGTTGGTAAGGGCAAGCGTCGGCATGAAACAAAGCATATAGATAAAAAGGAGCCAAAGGACTGCCGTACCGTTGGCATCTTCAATCTGGGCCGGAATCATCCAGAGCAATACAGCTCCGATCAAATGCAAAATTCCCAGCACCTTTTCTGAAGCAAAAAAACGGTCGACGATCATTCCCAGGAAAAACGGGGCAATAATGGCGGCAATTGCACCAATCGAGTAAGCGGTTCCAATAATGGACGACAAATTATACTTGCTTAGTGCCAATCCGGCTGTTGCATACCATGCGCCCCAGACAAAAAACTCAAGAAACATCATGGTTGAAAGTCGGGGTACAGCCAA
The DNA here is from genome assembly GCF_011059135.1 of Brevibacillus sp. SYP-B805. Lineage (GTDB taxonomy): Bacteria > Bacillota > Bacilli > Brevibacillales > Brevibacillaceae > Brevibacillus_F. The sequence goes on from NZ_JAALGD010000008.1 coordinate 66,027, forward strand.
TTTGTTCGTTTGCATCAACCCATCACTCCTTTACACATGATTCACTTGATTAAATTAAGCGAAAAAACGGAATTTCCTGGTAAAAGACCATCACCCCCTTTCCATTCAAAGGTTTTTACAAAATCACCTCTTGCTGCAAAAGCTCTTCTTGCAGCCGTTTTACGTTTATCTCGCTGAACCGTGTCTTCTCATCCAGACAGATCGATGCAGCAACACCAGCAGCCTGCCCCATCGCCATACATTGGGCGGAGTTTCTTGCTGATGCCTGGGCTCCGTGCGTGGCGGATAGACAACGACCTGCTACAATAACATTTTTAAGTTGTTTGGGGACCAGTGACCGGTATGGGATGTGATAATACCCATCCCCTTGCACATAAGCCCAGCGCGTCTCTCTCCCCGAATGATGATCTTCAACAGGTGCACCACAGCATGCGATGGCGTCTTCAAATTTAGCTCCTCGAACAACGTCTTCTTCGGTTAAGACGTACTCGCCGATTATGCGTCGGGTTTCCCTGATGCCAATATGCTGACTCGTAGCGATGAGAAAAGATTGCTCAAAACCTGGGATCTGCTCCTTGAGGAAACGAGCATATTCTTGTGCCTGTCTGCGTCCCTCCACCTCTGCCAGCGTCAAGGCAAATGGATCAGTGGCATCCACACCCGGAACCCGTACCATATTGCATTGAACAACACCTGGGTTGGGTGTGATATGCCAGGACCCATCTTCCCGCGGGAGCCTGTAAGCGCCAGATTGATTCGCCTCCCGCATTTTTCGCGCAAGTTCTTGGTGGTTCATCGTTTTTGCCTGTTGAATGTCAACATTGGCTAAAAAGAAAATCGTGGAAAGCGATTGCATTTCTGAAGGATCCGATTTTTCAAACATCGCTCCGGCTCTTGCCGCAATATCCGCATCCCCTGTCGTATCGATGTAATGGCTTGCGCAGATTTTGGTTAAACCATTTTTGTTGGCGACGACAACACTTTGAAGTTCATGGTTCTCCGTATTTACCTGACAAGCGTAGGTGTGGTAGAGAAGCCGTACTCCCGCTTCCAACACCATTTCTTCATAGACGATTTTCAACTGTTCCACATCATAGGTAATTCCTGTACCGGCACCATACGTATTGGGCCTCTCAAAACACGCCTTTCTTTTTGCCAATCGCTGTACAATCTCCCACGGGATGCCCCCGACAATTCTTCGCGTTTGTTCTCCCGGTGTATAAAATCCGTAGAAAGTGTCGACACCTGTTGCGGTTCTAGAGCCTCCCAAACATCCCTGTGACTCAATCAGGATGACATCCAGTCCCTTTCTGGCTACGGCAATTGCTGCATTAACCCCGGCTGCACCGCCTCCCAAAACAAGTACGTCAGTCGTTAATATGTGAGTAGTCATGATTTCACCTCTGATATAAATACGATTATACGTACAAATAAGAATTGGAAAATTTCAGATTTTTTACCACCCCCAACAAGGGGGGGCAAGGGAAATCGAATTTATCTTTTCAAATGAATCTCATACGAGTATTTGTCCGCACGTGCAACCCCAGTCTCATACACAATCGGAGTACCGATTGGGTCGTAGCCGACACGGCGAAACAGAAGGAGCGGAAACCCGTCGTCCACAGACAAATACTTCGCAATCTCTTCGTCCGCGGTGGTCGCCTCAATAATGTGCTTCGCCTCGACAACCGGTCTTCCTGTCTGCAAATGAATGAGTTCGTATAATGAACCGCTAAAGTCATTGTCTTCCTGCAAACCCAACTTTAACGGCACATAGGAATCCGTGTAGACGATAGGCTCTTCGTCCCCCAGACGAATTCGACGTATATGCAGTGTCTTCTCCCACTGTTCCAGGCCCAGCGCCTCACGGACAGCTTTTGGAGATTCGACTGCCTCCACACCCAACAGCTTTGTTCCCGGTTTCATTCCCCGTCTGTGCATCTCTTCGCTAAAGCTGAGCAGATTGGGTAAATCGACGACAAGCTTGATTGGAGAGACAAATATCCCTTTTCCGGTAACCCGATGGATGAGTCCGTCGGATTCCAATCCTTCCAATGCCTTGCGAACGGTTGCGCGGCTTACCTGAAAGCGATCCTGCAGTTCCATTTCCGTCGCGAAATAATCTCCCGGTTTGTAATTCCCCTCCAGGATTTCCTTCTTCAGTATCTCAAAGATTTGATAATAAAGCGGTACCGGCTTGTTGCGTTCAAGTTTCATTATCCAAAAACCTCTTACAGACGAATTTTTCCTGAGATCATCATACCACTAATTATTACAAATAACGAGTACTAGCCCAATACTCTTCGTAGGAAGCTTCAAACAATCGTTTTGATTCCTCTTCTCCCACAAATACAGAGCTGGTAATTACCTTGGGTGGACGACCTCTATCCGTTAACTCTTTCGCCACTTTGCATTTGATAAGATTAACAATTACGGTATTCCCAATCGTTGAACCAGGACCTACCGGCGTGTCCAAGTTTTCAATTTTAACCATGGCGTCCCCTGGAACTGCACAATTGTCAATGATCACATCCGCCAGTTCATATAGTTTATAGCCGGAACTATGCTTGGATTTGGCCAACTGACTGTGCGCAAGGGAAGTTACCGCAATCAGCGGGATGCCCCTCTCCTTCATTTCGAGGGCTATATCAACGACAACACTACTGGTACCGCTATGAGAAAACAAAATCATGCTGTCATGCTTGCCAAAGTGAACGTTCGACACGATTACCCTACCGAACCCCTCTACATTCTCCAAAAAAATGGCTTGCCTCTGTCCGTTGCTCCCGACTACATTGTGATGATTGGTTAATGACAACTCCACCATCGGATGAAAGCCGGGGAAACTACCATAGCGTGGGTACATTTCTTCAACAGCCATCCGAGAATGTCCGCTCCCAAATAAGTGCACCACACAATTATTCATAATACTGTCTACACAAATATCGGCGGCGCGATCTATTTGTTCCATCTGGGTGGTTTCTATCTTGTGGATGATTTTCTTGACTCCATCCAGATAATTTGTCTCCAGCATCTGAAGAGCTAGCTGGGTAGAATTGTGCTTTTCCATGGACGATATTGCCCTCCTGTTTTTATTGTATATAATTACGTTTGTACGTACAAATCATTGATTGAAGTATACGAATTTTCTGCATGATTGTCAATCGTTTTTTTGCCTGCAAAGTATGATGGTCGCTGTCGACTGATTAAACAAGTGCTTTTTCAATTGAAAAAAGCATGCCTGATGTTGGCATGCCAGAGATTCGCTTCATGATTCGTACGTTTGTTTATACGCCATCTCTTCATTCTTTGTATGGACCTCTGCTGATTGAACCATGATTGATTACCCGTTGTTCGCAACCTTCGAACTACGCTGAAAATAGTCCAGGATCCCCATCGCGCAAACCTCCATGTCTACCCGCAGCACTTCATATACCGGATGATCGGCCTGCACGTTTCGCATGGAAAGGTAATCTTCAATCTGCTTCAATAATTCCTCCGACAGTGCTCGAACATCCAGCCCCTGTTCCCAGCATCGCCTGCCGATGTCCACAAACGTATCCAGCCACGTTTCCACCATCTCCAGACAACGGATGTCGGCGGTTGCTCCAAAATGACCGAAGTAGATCTTATCCGGATTCAGCCTGCGAATGCGTTCGATCGATTGTTTCATGGCTTCCGGATTGAACTGGTTCGGAGAAGTCGTCGGCAGATAGAGAGGCACTCCGCCATCCACCGTTTGCGGATATTGTATGCCGGCAGTATCCCCTGTAAATACGCCTCGGCTCAGCGGGTCGAAAATGCTGAAATGGTGGTTGGCATGACCGGGAGAATCAAAGAATTGCAGGACGCGATTGGGGCCGATGCGCAGCTCCCCATTATCCATAACCAGCAGCCGTTCTTCCGGAACCGGCAGGATCGGGTGGAACAATTCCTCAAACCGATCACCGTACACCGCTTTGGCCCCACGTATCAGTTTTTCCGGATTGACGAGGTGCGCCGCTCCTTTCGGGTGTACGATGATCTTGGCGTTGGGACATTCCCGTAAAAGCAAACCGGCGGCCCCTGCGTGATCGAGATGGATATGGGTAACGATTACATAATGAAGATCATGCGGCTCAATCCCTACCTGTTTGAGTCCATTCCGCAGATATTCGATAGACGGGCTCGATCCTGTTTCGATGATGGTTGGATGTTCATCCGGAATGACATAGCTTCCTGTCCGTTTCGGCCATCCAAGGTCAAACAAGTCGATCACATAGATCCCATTGTCTAATGAAATCGGTGTGCTCTCTTTCACTCGGCTTCCCCCCGCTCTGGTTACTTGTGGTGCATATGCTTATTTTTAACTGAATTCTCCCTCTTTTCAATCTATCTTGCATAGACTAACGCAAAAAATCGGGTTTTCGTTTTTCCAGAAAAGCGGTAATGCCCTCGATGGCTTCCGGTGTTTGAGCCATTTTGGCAATGGTTTGGCTTTCCTTTTCCATCTGTGTTTCCAAAGATTCATTCCATCCGCTGTGAAGCAATCGCTTGGCTTCACCCAGGGCCGTTCTCGCCCCTTCGGCGAATTGTGCCGCCATTTCATTGGCCTGCGCAAGCACCTCCCCGTCAGGGACAATCTTTGTCACCAATCCTAAATCAAGTGCTTCCTGCGCGGAAAGAACCCTGTTCGTCAGTACAAGGTCGAGCGCACGCTTAAAGCCTACCAGGCGGGGCAAAAAGTAACTCGCAGCCAAATCCGGGGTCAGGCCAACCTTGGTGTAAGCCATGGTAAATCGGGCTGACACGGCCGCGATGACAATGTCACATGCAATTGCCAGACTCATGCCTCCCCCGGCAGCCACTCCATTGACGGCGGCGATCACGGGAGCATCCATGCGGGAGAAGCGTGAAATGGCTGCATGCAGATAGGTAGTCACTTCCTTCAAGTGGGAGGGTAATTGGTGCCGCTGCTGGGAGAAACTTTTCAAATCTCCTCCAACGCTGAAAACATTGCCGCTCCCCGTAATGATAACGGCTCGAACGTTGGGCGAGTCACACTCGATAGCGGCATGCATCAACGCTTTTGCCATATCGATATTCATTGCATTGGCCGCTTCCGGGCGGTTCAGCACAATCGTGGCAACGTGATTCCTCACATCGAAGGATATTGTTTGATCGTTCATCCGCAAACCTCCTGGTCATCTATTTTTAGGAATCCATTTCTGTCACAACGGAGCGAACGATATGTACGGAATCAAATTGACCTTCTGAAACAGAAATGATAGGAAGATCATTGGGGAACATGCGGTTCTTAATCTCAGTAATGGTATACCCTTGTTTATGCAGATGCAAGATCTCTCCGCACATATTTTCCAGATAATCAAGCTTCATTTGCAGCAAGCGTTTCCCATCCGCTACATAGCCTGCATGACAGCAAAACATCGATTGAAAATCATGGGTGAGAACCGTACGGATCGAATTCATGATGGCAGGGATAGACTCATGGCTCATGATGATTTTGGGTTTTGGCGTAAGAAACAAATCACCGGAAAACAGCTGGCCCGTCTCTTCATTCAACAGAACGACATGATCATCCGCATGCCCCGGTGTCTCCATCACTTTCCATACGAATCGCTTCGAATGAATGGTATCGGCAATGGGCCGGGCGAAAAAGGGATCTCGAATCCCCCACAAGTTTTGGCGATACAACTGATAGGTGATCGGTTTCGAGCAAAACTCGATGGATGTGGGGTGAATGTAGAGAGGAACGTTTTTATTCTGTTGCAACCAGGCAGCTGTACCAACATGATCTTCATGACTGTGTGTCATCACAACGGAATCAATCAAACTCGACTGGTAAAACGGGATAAGCTCTTGCAGCATGGTTTGTGCTCCTGTATCGACAAGCATCCCATCCACCAAAAAGAGATAGACTTGCAGGGAGTGACCTCCTTTTACACAGACAACCTCTTCCATCTCAGATACTTCTATCATTCGACCTTTCTCCTTTCTCCCCTGCCCGGCTGCAGCACATTCTCCAACGTTCAACAGCAGAATATATGTTCGATTTCCTCCCGAATGATTATACTATTGATTGAAGAGATTTTTTTATTGGTGGTGAAAAGGGTGTCTGTTACCAAACAGCGCGATGCGCTCAAATTACTTGAACGAACCGGCGATTTTCCCTGGTATGTGGAAAAGTACATCGAACATAAAAAAGCAAAACGAAGCTCTCCCTCTACCCTACTCGGCTACTTGCGGGATTTTGAATATTTCTTTCGCTGGTTAATGGCGGAATCCCTCACCAGGGCCAAAACCATCAAAGAGATCGAACTTCACGAATTAAATGATTTAACCAAAGAAACCGTCGAAAGCTATATTATTTACCTGCGGGAATCACATTTGTCTGAACGTGCCGTCTTGTTGGACCGGCCCACACGCAGCGCCAAACGGGAATACAGTGACAAAACGATTACTCGCAAGATATCCAGTTTGAAATCACTGTTCCACTATTTATCCGCCCTGTCAGAGGATGAAAACGGAGAATCGTACCTAAGCCGCAATGTGATGGCGAAAATCGAACTGGCCGAAGAAGAAATCACCCCGCTGGCGAGGGCGCATGCGATTCGCTCCAAAATTCTGGTTGATCAGGAGATTCATCGATTTGTCGACTTCGTCTACCATGGATATCAAGCTTTTTGTGACACCAAAAGAAAGTTGGAGTATCACAACCTGAACCGGGAACGGGATACGGCCATCATCGCGCTGATCTTGTCCGGGGGGTTTCGCGTTTCGGAGATTGTCAATCTCAATCTTTCCGACATTATTTTAGAAAAGAATCAGCTGAAGATGGTCAGAAAAGGGAAAAAGGAAGACGCACCGTTTTTCAGTGATTGGGGGAAAGAATACCTCGTCAACTATTTGAACATGCGAGACAAATATAAACCGGCGGATGGCGAAGAAGCCGTATTTCTGGCCGTTGCTCCGACAAAGCCGTATGGACACCGCATCGAGGTCCGCACCGTGCAGAAGTTGGTGAAGAAATACGCCAAAGCGTTTGGGATCCCTCATCTTTCCGTGCATAAATTAAGACACAGCTTTGCCACACAGTTCCTGCGCATCAATCCCGACCCGCATCAGCTCCAGGCGCAGTTGGGTCATTCCAAGATTGAGACCACGATGCAATATGCGCATGTGCTTGATGATGCCTTGAGCATCGCTGTTAACCGCACGACTCAAAAATAATCCCCCATACGCGCTTGCGGCAAATAAGCCCCCTTCCTGCAGCCATTGGTTGCGCATCCACAAGGGGGGCTTCCCTGTGAATACGCCTGGTCGTTAGGGCTCGAACGGACCAGGATGGGTCATCCGTTGTCATGGTAGCATCAGTTCTTGCAGAACCTTGTTGGCTTCATGGTTGACGGGAATGGGTTCCGATGAAACCGCTGACGGAATGATGTAATCCATTACCATTTTGTCCGGATCCACGCTTTCGGAAGAGGTTTGGACAACGATCACATCCAAATCAGGAATCACGATCATGTACTGCCCGTGTGCTCCCACTGCTTCATAGACGGTGTGGCCGGCCAGATTTGTCAGCCAGAAATAGTAACCATAATGCTCGCCGCCCGGAAGATTTGTTGGCATTTGCGGAGAGGTGGAAGCCCTTACCCATTCCGCCGGGATCACTTGGGCGCCATCCCACTCCCCCTGCTTCAGATACAAGTATCCGAATTTTGCCAGATCGCGAGGAGTCATGAAAAGACCTGCTCCCCCCATCGTTATGCCTTTTTTGTCCGTTTTCCAGTCCACGTTGGTTATTCCAAGCGGGGCAAACAGTTTTTCTCTGGCAAAGTCAAAGGTGCTTCTCCCCGCCTTTCTTTCAACGATTGCAGAAAGAACATGCGGCTCTCCCGAATTGTAATTGAACAGATTGATCTGTTCCTTGATGATCGGTTTATCCAGGACATACTGCAACTGATCGTCACTGGCGTCCCATTCCCTCCATACTTGATCGCCTTGTTCCCATTCCGGCCAGGCCAATCCCGAGGACATCGTTAAAAACTGCCGGATGGTCATGTTTTGTTTGCTGTCATCATGATTCGCGATTTTCAACTCAGGAAAGTAACTTACGACACGTTCATCCAAACTGCTGCTGACGATGCCGTCTCTCATCGCGATGCCCCAAACAGCCCCCATGATGCTTTTTGTGACCGAGAAGAGATGGTGCTTGCGGAATTTTGAATAGCCATTCCCATACGTTTCGGCCACGATATAGCCATTGCGGATAATAAGCAGCCCGTCCGACGAAGGTTTCTTCTCTTTCATGAATCGGAACAGCTCAACCAGCTTCTCGCTCTTCATCCCCTGCTCTTCCGGCAGACACGTTTTCCATTCCGTTGTTGGCCAGTATGCAGCCGGTCGTGCATGAATGGAACCTGCTTCTGAGCAGCCGGTTATCAGCGCACATGCCAGAAACAGAACACCTGCGAAGAGTTTTACTTTTTTCATTTGCAATCAATCACACTTCCAATTATTGTGAAGTTCGCTTAATAGTAAAACAATTCAGAACAAAAAGCAAGTTTCTCTTTTCCAACCGCTGGGCCCGTTGGCAGCCGCAAAAACACGATGGCGTACCCCATCACTCCGGAAGGGGCAAATGGGGTTCCAGGTGATGGGGAGCAGCATCGAACTTCTTCCCGATTGCAGAAAGGCAGGCTTCTTCCAAAAAATAGAGCTGGCTGTTTAGCGGGGCAGGTTTGTTTGAAACCACGTTGATGTAGGTACCGTCGGGCAGCAGCATGCGGGCCTTTGCATCATCACTTAACATGATGTCCAGGATCTGCTTGATTCGTTCTTTCAGATTCTCTTGATAGACGGGGAAAAGCAGCTCGACTCTGGCAACCATGTTTCGCGTCATCCAATCCGCACTCGCCAGGAAAATGCGTTCCTCACCGCCGTTCAGAAAGTAATAGATCCGGCTGTGTTCGAGAAAGCGCCCGACGATGCTGATGACGCGAATGTTTTCGCTGACACCGGCAATACCGGGGCGCAAACAGCAGATTCCGCGAATGATCAGATCAATCTCTACGCCCGCACAGGAAGCCTTGTATAATGCTTCCATAATTCGCTTGTCGGTCAATGCGTTCATTTTGGCGATGATGCGTGCCGGTTTTCCTGCCAAACGGTTGGCCGTTTCTTGCTCAATCAACTGCAGGAACGTTTCCCTCAAGCCGACAGGAGCGGTCGTAATCGCCTTCCAGTACGGAGGCTGCGAATATCCGGTCAGATGATTGAAGAAATGGCTCGCATCGATGCCAAATTCCTCCCGGGCCGTCAGCATGCCAAGGTCCGTATACACCCGAGCCGTTCGATCGTTGTAATTGCCCGTACTCAGATGGACATACCGGCGAATGCCATCCTGTTCGGCACGGACGACCAGCGTAATTTTCCCGTGCGTCTTCAAACCGACGATCCCGTAAATCACATGACAGCCGGCCTTCTCCAGCGCTTTTGCCCACACGATGTTGTTCTCTTCGTCAAAGCGGGCTTTGATTTCCAGCAGAACGGTTACCTGTTTGCCGTTTTCCGCAGCGCGAAGCAGCGCTTTTACGATCGGCGAATCTCCGCTCACCCTGTAAAGCGTCTGCTTGATGGCAAGCACGCCGGGGTCCTCTGCCGCTTGCTGGACGAACTGAATGACGGGATCAAACGATTCATAGGGATGATGCAGCAAGAGGTCCTTTTGCCTGATCGCTTCAAAGATGTTTGTCACCCCCTGCAGCTCCTTGGGCGGTTGGGGGACATACTCCTCAAAACGCAGATGATCATAGCCGGGAAGGGCATAAAACTTGAAGAAAAAGCTGGGGTCCAGAGGGCCGTCCATGCGGTATACATCCGCGTCCTCCAGTTCGAGCCAATCCTGCAGCGTCGCCGCCAAAAAATCGCTCATGGAAGAATCGATGGCCAGGATCACCGGCTCTCCCATTTTCCGCTTTTTCAGTTCCTGTTGAATGGCTTCCAGCAGATCTTCCGTCTCATCTTCATCAATGGTGAGATCCGCATTGCGCGTGATGCGAAATGGGCTTGTTTCCCGGATGGTGTACCCCTGAAAGAGACTTTCGATATGTTCCTTGATCACCTCTTCCAGCAGCATAAAATGGGCCTCGCCAGCCGGTGACGGCAGCTGCAGGAAACGGGGAACCACGGCGGGAACCTGCACGACGGCAAACAGCGGGCCCTCGTCTTCTTCCTGAGGATTTTCCAATAACACGGCAAGATTTAAACTCTTGTTTAACAGCAGCGGAAATGGATGGCTCGCATCAACCGCCAGCGGGGTTAGGACGGGAAACAGGTGATGATGAAAATAATCCCGCATGAACGCTTGCTGTTCCGCACATAACTGATGGGCCTTTACAAAGCGGATTCCCGCCTGCTCCAGTTCGGGCGTAATCTGGTGTTTCAGCACGTCAAAAAGCTTGTTCATCACGGCGTGGGTGCGTTCCGAAATGGCTGCCAGCTGTTCTTTGGGCGTCATGCCCGATTTGTTGTCCGGCTTCGAAAGCCCGGCTTTTACCTGATCCTTCAGCCCAGCCACCCGTACCATAAAAAACTCGTCAAAATTACTGCTGGTGATGGCGATAAATTTCAAGCGTTCGAATAACGGATTTTGACGATTGGCAGCTTCTTCCAAAACGCGTTCGTTAAAAGCCACCCAGCTTAATTCCCGATTGATGTAGTAGTCTGGCAAGCTGAAGTCTCTCATGCTGCATCAACCTTTTTCTCCAGTATCTGACCATGCAGCCAGGCGGATTTCTTTTTCCAGCCGAGGTCATGGATCGATCAAGAATTCATCAACGCCCTCGCATCATCTGATCCGGGGAAATGAGATGAACTGCAGCAGATTGATGCGCGATTTTTTCCCCTTTTCACGGACATGTCCAAAAAATTCTCCCAGGAACATTTCCCATTGGCTCCCCACCGGCCTCTTCGCCGCTTCGTCCTCCAGGATCGTTCTCACGCTCAAATTCAATGCCGTTTCCAAGTGAAAAAGGGCCCTGCTCAAATGGTAATCAATGGTCTGCTCTTCCATGCGCATGATTCTCCTTTTTATAGGGATCACCAAACAGATACTCAATAAATTCATTCCAGACCTGAATGATCTCACGCTGCGCTGCGTCACGTTCGACGATTTCTTTTGTTTTCATGAAGGCCATGTCAATATGCGAGGCCGCCTTTTTCAAGTGATCATGAACGATCTCGTGATCCATCTGCACGTCCCCCTTCCCGCTTCATCCTGGCCTAATGGGACAACGACTCGTCTTCCGTATCGAACATGGCGATTTCCTTGTTAATCTGTTTTTTTAACCGTTCGTACTGCGCTTCGGCGATAATATCCTCCACTTCCTCCCTTGCGATTTGCATGAGGGCTTTGGTGCGGTTAACCAGCGCCACCACGCCTTCCATACCGGACATGGCAAGCGGGCGAAGCGTCATCTTCGCGATCGGCAGCAAGGCAGAAGCTGCCACTGCCAGTGCTGCACCCGTGATGATTTTTTCCAGATTTTTGGTAATCATGAACAGCCTCCTTCCGTGATGGGATGATAGCTCCCTACGCTGTGGACGCTACATGGCCACAGCATAGGGATTGTTGAGTGTAATCGTCTCTTGCTTCTTCGACATTTTGGCAAGGAGGGAGAAGGCCGGTTTCGAGAGAATGGATACCGAGCCACCGACGAGCAGGATCGGCACCCAATAACCCAATGGTATCGGCACGGTGTGGAAAAATCTTGCCACGGGCGGCAGGTAGAGGGCGGTTAGCAGCGCCAGCCATGAAGCTCCCAGCGCTCCCATGAAGAAGCGATCCGTTGACCAATCCCGGATCGATTCTTCCGATCCTTCCTGTCTCCAAGAGAAGGTTTGCAGCAATTGGCCGGTCACCAAGGTGGTAAAAGCCACCGTTTGCGCCAGCGCGAGAGACGCACCTGAAGCCAGGCTGAAGGCAAACAGCCCCAGTGACGCAGCCCCCAGTAAAACGCCTCTGGTGACGATTTTCCGGTACAGTTCCGCATCAGCGATGTCGGTCCGCGACAGCTGCTTGTTTTTGTTACCCGGATTGACAGCCAGAATCATCGCAGGCAGCGCATCGGTCAGCAGGTTCATCAACAAGATTTGAATCGGAACCAGCGGGATGGGAAGGCCTGCGATCACCGCCATGCTTGTGACGAGGATTTCCGCGAGATTACCGGTTAACAAGCAGCCAAGCGCTTTCCGGATGTTGCCGATAATGGTTCTGCCATTTTTTACACCATCGACGATGGAACCAAAATGATCTTCAATCAGCACCATATCGGCCGCCTGTTTGGTCACTTCCGTACCGGTGAGCCCCATGGCGATCCCCACATTGGCTTGTTTGATGGCCGGGGAATCGTTCACCCCGTCCCCTGTCATCGCCACGATATGGCCGCGTTTCTGCAGGGCCTTGACAATCCGCAGCTTATGGTCCGGGGTAACCCGGGCGAATACGGACACATCATCAATCTGCCGGCTCAATTCTTCATCCGACAGCCGGTCCAGCTCATGACCGGATAACACCTTTTGCGTGCCATCGTAAATGCCCAGTTGTCTCGCGATAGCGATCGCGGTAATCGGGTGATCGCCGGTAATCATGACCGGTTTGATGCCGAGGGAACGTGCCTCGGCGATGCTTTTGTCCACATACGGTTTCGGCGGATCGATCATCCCGGCTAAACCGACGTAAATCATTTCGTTTTCGTCAATACCCTCCGCTTCATCTTTTTCCAAGGGACGATAGGCAAACGCCAACACCCGCAATGCATGTTGAGACAGTTTTTCATTTTGCAACATGATCGCCTGTTTCTGGGCTTCCGTCAGCGGCAAAATCCTGCCATTTACCTGATATCTGTTGCAATGACGGAGGATCGTTTCCACGGCACCTTTCGAAAACACATAGCAATCCTTGCCTGATGCGGTATCTTTGCACATGACGCTCATTTTGCCGGTACTGGAGTCAAACGGAACCTCCAACCCGCGATGCCAATGGGTCATGTTCTGCTGCCAGTATCCTGCCTTTGCCGCCAGTGTAAGCAGCGCTCCCTCCGTGGGGTCGCCTTTGACGATCCATTGACCGTCCTGCTGCTCAAGCTTGCTGTTGTTGCACAGCAGACAAATCTGCAGAAGACGCTCCAGGTCGGCATTTGAACGGCTTTCAATCGCGCTTTCGGAAACCGCGGGAACAGCAGAAGCCGCAGCGGCTTCGATGCCGATTTCCTCGATTATCCCGATCGGTTCATACCCGGTTCCTGTGACAGTGAATGCCCTGTCTGCCGTTGCGATCGCTTTTACCGTCATTTCATTCTTGGTTAACGTCCCTGTCTTGTCGGTACAAATCACGGTGACCCGCCCGAGGGATTCCAATGCAAACAGCTTGCGGATCAAAGCGTTTTTCTTGGCCATGCGAAAAACACCTGCCGTGAGAGCAATCGTGATGGTTACCGGAAGGCCTTCCGGTATGGCAGAAGCGGCCAGCGTGATGGATGTGGTGATCATCTGCGAAACCGGTATCCCCCGGAAAAGCCCCGCCAGGAAGACAACCCCTGCCGCAAGAAACGCCCCCTTGACAAATTTCTTGCTGATCGACGCTACCTTCTCCTGCAAGGGAGTCGTTTCTATCTCTTCCGCATGCAAGAGAGCAGATAGATGGCCGAGTTCCGTACCCATGCCGGTTTGCACGACGATGCCCATACCCTTCCCTCTGCAAACGTCCGTTCCCATGTACAGCATGTTTTTTCGTTCGGGAAGCGGGCATTCTGCGTCTGTCAGGCAATCCTCTTTTTCGACAGGCAGCGACTCGCCGGTCAAAGCCGATTCATTTACCTGCAAAAATGAAGATTGCATGAGACGCAAATCCGCAGGGACCCGATCTCCTGCCTCAACCGCGACGATATCGCCGGGAACCAATTCGCTTGCGGAAATCTCCAGCTGCTGACCGTCTCTGATCACCTTGCACATGGGCACTTGAAACGCGTCCAGGGCTGCTACCGCTTCTTCCGCCTTTCGTTCCTGAATGACGCCGATGGCCGCATTGGCAAGCAAAATACACCCCATCGCGATTCCGTCAAACAACCCGCCGGTGACGACCGACAGCGCGCATGTGCCGAGCAGAATGAGCGAAGGAAACTCCTTAAATTGTCCCAAAAACGATGTCAGCCAGGAGGTTGGTTTTCTTTCTTCCAACCGGTTGCTGCCAAACCTGTTTCTTAACTCAGCCACCTGGGAAGTCGACAAGCCAAGGCGCGCGTCTACCATGAAATAATTAGCCGCTTCTTTCCAGGAAACGGCATGCCATGAAACGGGAGTCGTTTCAGCAGCGGCCGCCACTTCAGGCTGATACATGTTGAGGGCCGGTGGGATCGTAGCGGTCTTCTCGCTGCTTGTTTTGGCCCTGGCCAGGAATACAAGCGACAAGGCATCAGCGGCCAAGTTGACGACCGGCGCGGACAGCACGCCGAATGTCGCCAAGGCGGTGGCAATCCCATTCCAGCATTTGGCCCATCCAAAATGCTGACGAACGGTCTGATCCACTTGTTCCGCATATCCAACCGTTTCCAACAGCTCAGGCAGCCTGTGGAACTCAATCGAAGGGATTCCCATCTCATTCAAATACGCCTGGCTCGGGCTTGGCTGTTCGCCGGCGACAAAAAGCACCTCTTCCCCTTGCTGCCGCTTGACGGCGATCTGTTCAACGAGTTCCTCTGGCTGCAAGGCAAGCCAACCGGTATCCACACCATGTTTCGAGAACATGGTTGGTTCCATGTTCAAAGAGTTATGCAGGATGCCGATGCGCCATCCTTTTTGCGAGAACGCATGGATGGTTTCACCGCAGCGTGACGCGATTTCCTGCTGACGGAATAACAGCCCCACACATGCTCCGCCTTTGCTTGCCTGTTTCCCGATGAACAGGACGTGACAGCCTTTTTTGCTTAACCTTTTCGCATCAAGCAGATAGTCGCTGCAATCAATTCCTTTCTGCTGCAAGTACTCAAAATTTCCGACGAAGACGAGCGATCCGTTCACCTTTCCCTGTATGCCATGTTCATCCGTTTCAACCTGATAGGCGGTTCGGATCGTCCGGCATGTTTGCTCTGCTTTCTCCCAAATGTCCTCTTTCCAAGGATGGTTGCCCTTTTTCATCAGGGAAGCAGCCAGGCAGACGATCTTCTCCGGCTCTTTTTCCTTGGTCATGAACTGAAGATCATCTTGTTTGTTCGCAAACAAAAAAGAACTGTCTTCCACCAATAGGGTTTTCGGGTGCGCAAGCTTGGCCAGCGTGCCGTTGGCCGGAATCGGGTAATGCCTGTGATGGGATACCTGTTCAGCCTGTTTCCACGCAACTTCCGCCGGCAGGGTGGCGATTCGGGGATTGGCCGCCAGGAGAACCGCAATGCCGCGCAGGGGATCACGTGTCAACGCCCATGCCGCTCCCGCCGCAATCATGCCCCATTTTCCCGCTTTTTCGGCATACCGCTGTATCTCCGGCGGTAGGCTCGCTTCTTTCTCCCCCTTTAAAGAGGCTTGACTTCGCTGCCATTCCACATACTGCAGGATGCTGATGCCTGCCAGCACGATCAAATTCTCACGTACCAATGCCAGCGCCAGCGCACTTGCCCCCAAAATAAGATCGGTATTCCACTTCCGGTCCTGGGAATACTGCCGCAACCCGCGCCTGATCAAAGGATAGCCCGTGGCGATGGAAACCAATGCGGACAAATAAAAAGGTCCGGGCCTGCTGGCGAGAGCAGAACGCCCCATCCACAGCCGTTTCAGACCCAGCAGAGCCAAACCGCCCATGGATACGGCGAGCGGAAGCGGAACGTTGGCTGCCAGATATCTTTTTTTGCCCAACATTTTCGGCACATAGGTGATGCCGTCATCCAAAGGAGGGAAAGCTGCCTGATCTTCCTTACTGACCGTTTCCGTTTCCATCGCTGCCGCAGCTTCCGCTTTCCCCTCTATCGGACCGCCCATCGGTTGATTCAGGCTGTCCGAAGCAGAAAGCTCCTGCTCCTGTTGCAGCATGTGCCGCTCCACTGCCTGAATGATCCCCAATATCTCGCGTGCTCCTATCGTTTTCTCGTCATAGACGACGAGCAGCCGGCCGGATGCTGTACAGGGATCTACCTTGCAGATTCCTTTGACAGTAGAAAAACGGGATTTGAGCAGCTCTGCGGTTTTCGCATTCTGCTGCAGGCCGCAAATTTCCACGCGGATACGTCCCGGCAATATGCGCAGAAATCTTTTTTTGAACTCCAGCGAATGCATGACGTCTCTCCTTATCTTCTCTCTGATGCCTGATGTCTGTGTATTATTGGCATTGCAGGACATTTTATACGTCATAGGCTTCCCCGCATATTTTTGCCCGTTTTGTGAAATCCTTTTTATGAAATGAAAGGAGGATCGACGAATGATAAAATCACCGCTTGGAGTCGCCTTCGTTGCAGCAGCGGTTATCCTTTCCGTTTCACCGGATGCCCGAAAAACAGTGCGAAAGTGGGCGGTTAAGGGAACGGAACTGCTGCTGGAACTGACGGATCAGGTAAAAATGGCAGCAGCGGGAATCGGCAGCCAGCGGGAATCTGCCGCGAACAATGCCATGCCGGTGAAACGGCATGACCGTTTGCAGGATGGATCGTTCGAAACAACCGGCATGGAAGCATTTCCCATGGGAAATGTACATAATGCGTTGAGCGATGAGTTTATGAAGAACCAATTGGGCACACTCAAAATGTAAGCAAACAAAACTGGATAGGAGGTACACACATGTTTGAAGGGAGCTCTTTGTGGGCTGGAGTTATATCCGGCGGAATGACGCAGGTGCAGGATACGAACGCCTGGGCCAATGGTCAGTTGGATAAAACGAACTACTTCATCAGAACCACAGGCAATGTAACCGGGGCTCTTGGCGTGATGGCGGGGGTGGAATACGGAGGGATTTTGGGTACATCCATACTGCCTGGCGTCGGCACGGTAATCGGCGCCATCTTGGGGGGCATGCTGGGCGACAGAATCGGTCGCACCGTTGGCTATCAGGCGGGCAATGCGCTGTTTAACACCCAGATCACGCAGAACATGATGCAACCTGTGACCCAGCAATCGACTGCACAACAGCCCCATTAACATGAGGGAAAGCCGACGATTCCCTTTACAGGGGATAGTCGGCTTTTTCAACCCCGATTACCTAGTTCAAACCGCCCGCAGCGCCTGCAGCACATCCGCTTTCAGGTCTTCGATATGCTCGATGCCGACCGAGAAGCGTACGAAATTGGACGGAATCCCGGCGATCCGCATCTGCTCCTCGGTCATCACGCCTTCCCACATCGCCGCGGTATGTACCACCAGGGAATCGACCCCGCCCAGGCTGACCGCGTTTTGCGACAGTTTCAGGGTGGAAACGAAGCGCTGCGTCTCTTCATAGCCGCCTTTGATGGCAAAGGCGATCACCGCCCCGAAACCACGCATCTGGCGTTTCGCCAAGTCGTGTTGGGGATGGCTGGGAAGACCGGGGTAATACACCCGCTCGATCTGCGGCTGCTTCTCCAGAAATTCGGCCAAGGCGAGGGCGTTGGCGTTGATGCGGTCCATCCGAACCGGCAGCGTACGCAGGCCGCGCAAGAGCAGCCACGCATCCATCGGAGAAAGGACCGAACCGAGGGAAATATGCGTGTGCCAGATCCGCTCGGCTAACTCCTCGCTGGTGCAGATCACCCCCGCCGTCAAATCATGATGGCCGCCCAAATACTTGGTTGCACTGTGCACAACCACATCGACACCCAGATCATGCGGCCGCTGATTGATCGGCGACGCAAATGTGTTGTCTGCTACCACGATAATGCCGCGCGGTCGGGCCAATGATACTACGGCTGCCAGATCTGTCACCACCAAGGTCGGATTGGCAGGCGTCTCCACCATGATCAGCTTCGTATTGGGCCGAATTGCATCGGCAAAGGCGGAGACGTCGGCCTGCTCAACCAGGGTCACTTCAACGCCAAATCGCGGCAGCATCTCGTCCATGATCTTGGCGGTGCTCATGTAATGCCGGGTCTGGGCAATCACATGATCGCCTGCGCTGACCAGCGCAAGAAGAGTCGTGGCTATCGCCCCCATCCCGGAGCCGGTAACCAGCGCTGTTTCCGTACCTTCCAGCTCAGCCATTATCTTTTTTACCCGCTCATGAACCGGATTGCCGTAGCGCGTGTAATAGCGGGGGTGACGCGGAGTTCCCGCCATGTCCGCGAATTCGGCTGCATTCTGTGCACGGAACGTGGCCGTGTAATAAATCGCGGGGGCAATCCCCCCATCGTTGGCCAACCCGTCATCGGCATGAATAACCAAGGTTTCGTCCCGTAGATCAGCGTGATCTGTCCCACCATGATGATTGCGTTTGTCCATGCTCCATCTCCTCTTTCCTTTTTTATTTAACTTGCTCTGCAATTGCCGAATCAGCCGACCGGCAGCGTTCTGCTTTTCGGAAGATTCGTTTCTTTCTGCATGTTCTCATTTTATCTGATACCGGGATCCAGGACAAACCGTGCAAAAGGAAAGCACCTCCGCTCAATCGTACGCATACGAGTCAGCAAGGTGCTCCCGAACATTACCATCAAACCCATCTGCTTCATAGTTAAAAATAAACAAGTCTTCATTGGCTGTGTAGCCGTAGTCACTAATCATCTTTGGCCCTAGCTCATCAGGATCAGTGATTTCAGTAATATAATGGACATCAGGATTAGTGAGAGGGGATTTATCTCCCTGGTGGCTACGTCTCGCGTTTCCTGGGCGAAGACGATGACCAGCGGGAATCTACCAAATGATTCTCCCTGCATATTTCTAAAAACGGAACGCATATTCCCGTATCGGGACAAAATCCCGGGTTTTCCGTACATAATGCCTTGGTAAAATCAGGATTCTGTTGGCTGAGGTTTTTAAAATAGCAGACAATCTCATGATTGCGAACAGCTAAACTGTTCAGCTGGAAAGAGAGCGGAACCTTCGTGTCTACATGCTGATAGAATAATCCTTTCTTTGTAAACGGAGGCGGATACGCGTTAGCCGGTAAAGTGGGAATAATGTCATGGACATTGAAAATCCGAATACTATTCCTAACCGTTTGGTTGAATCGAGAAACAAAGTCAGGGTCTCCGACACGCGGACTGCCATACGTATACACGATAGGATTTTTAAACCCGGTGTTCACCGCAAGATCCAAAGCAGCTAATACGGCTAAACCTCCTCCCAAACTGTGGCCTGTAACCATTAGTCTTTTTGTTGTAGAAAGCTTGTTTAATTCTCTGATCAATTCGTTTCTTGCCGATTGATAGATACATGTGAATCCGCGATGGGTTTTTCCTGCATTTCTGACGAAAGGAAATGGTACTTGATACAAGTCTTGGTCCGACTCATTGTCCTCAAATGTTCGAGTTCCTCTCAAAGCTATAATGATGGTATCTTGTGACTCTGCAACAAAACCAAAAACTTCCGCTTCCGGCTTCTCAACTCCAGCAAGAGCGCGAATGGTATATCGAAGGGTAAATCCTTTCGGCAAGAGTAGCGTTCCCTTTTCAAAAAGCTGATATGACTGATTGATCATGGCCGCAAGCAAGATCGCATCTTCACTGTTAAACATATACGTTATGCTTGGGATATTCATCTATGCAGCTCCTTTCTCAGATACAAGGGTTCAGGCGCTAGCATGTACCTCGAAACGGAATACACATTTCGGTATCGGGACAAAAACCTGGATTTTCATCACATAATGATTTCGAAAAATCAGGATTCATTTTGCTGAGGTTTTTAAAATAGCAGGCAATCCCATCATTACGCGGCGTATCATTCAGTTGAAAAGAGACCGGAACCTTTGTTTTTACATGTTGATAGTATAAACCTTCCTCGGTGAAAGGCGGCGGATACGCTTTATCCGGAAACGTCGGATAAGAGTCATGAATATTAACAATTCGTATACTGTTTTTTACCGCTTGGTTGAATCGGAAAGCAAAGACAGGGTCTCCGACACGCGGACTGCCATACGTATACACGATGGGATTCTTAAACTCGCTATTCACTGCAATATCCAAAGCAGCCAACGTTGCCAAAGCTCCCCCGTAGTTGTGACCGGTAACAAACAGTCTTTTTGTTGCAGATAGCTTGGTTAATTCTCTGATCAATTCGTTTCTTGTCGATTGATACATACATGTAAATCCACGCGAGGTTTTCCCCCCGTTTCTAACAAAAGGGTATGGAACTTGAAGTATGTCATAGGCTGCTAATAGATCCGCAGGATATGCAGCGTAGCCTCTAAACACTATAATGATTTGATCTTGTGACTCAGCAATAAAACCGAATACTAATTCCGTAGGATTCTCCACGTCAGCAAAAGCGCGAATGGTATATCGAAGGGTAAAGCCTTTTGGCAAGATCAGCTTCCCTTCAGACAAGAATGGATATGTCTGATAGTTCATTGCTGCAAGGAATATTGCAGTTTTACTATTAAAAATGTTCTTTTTGGCTGAGAAAACCATAAATACAATTCCTTTCGGCTTGATCTGTATTTTTTGTTGCTTTTTCAAAATATTTTTTCATTTTAATGTTGGCACTTCCCGCCTACAGGTTGACCCCGTCAGGTGGATTTGGCCACCTCATATTAGTGTGCTTCTCTCTTTGGGCCAGTCGGCTGCCCCTTTATGAGCCTATGCTTTGTTACATGAGTGAGTGCTTGTACGGAGGAAATATTGCAGCAGATACATGCGTGTTGGTTCCGATCAAGTCCATTTGCCGTACCCGTATGGACTCAAGATCGATCTGCGGCTGCTTTTCCAGAAATTCTGCCAAGGCGAGGGCGTTGGCATTGATGCGTTCGATCCGGATCCGCAGCGTGTTGAACCGGATTGCCGTACTCTTTCCTTTTTTTATTTAGCGTGCCCTGCAATTGCCGAAACAGCCGACCGGCAGCGTTCTGCTTTTCGGAAAATGCGTCTCTTTCTGCATGTTCTCATTTTTGCTGATACCGGGATCCTGGACAAACCGTGCAAAAGGAAAGCACCTCCGCCCAATCGTACGCATACGAGTCAGCGAGGTGCTATTCTTGTGTCATGTTGCGAAATCGGCGCCGTTCGTTGAACATGCCCTTTCAATTCCGGCAGAACAGGCGCTCTCATGAAAGCTGGATCGTTTCCGGTTCTTCCATTCCGCCTCGAGCTCTTGAATGTGTCCGCTATCCGGCAGCATAATCGAGCACAAGTCATAGGTAGACTTGGACGTTCGCGCTATTTCACAATCAGTATGGGACATTCGGCGTTTTGCAGGACTTTATGGCTGACACTACCAAGCATCAGTTCCTTGAAATATCCAAGTCCTCGACTTCCCATGACGATCAGATCATAGTTTTCGTACTTGCTCTGGATGCAGATCTCCTGTGCGGGATCGCCGACTTTGACATCGATGAGAAAGGAAATTCCGGCAGCTTTCAACGCTTCCGCCCCCTTCGCCAGAACTTCTTCTCCCTGACGTCTAATTACACCGTCTACATCAATGTCGGTATCATGCAGAAACGCATTCACTCCTGGTGTCAACGGGGGAACGACATGGAGCAGCGTCACTTCGTATTCCTTCTCCTGTCCTTGACAAATCTTAATGACTTCCTGCAGTGCGCGTTCGGAATGACGAGACCCATCGAGGGGGACTAGAATTTTGTGGTACATAATAAATTCCTCCTAGCCGTTTATGGTGAGATTTGATCCCAATTTATACCCCTCAAGATGATGCGTAAATCGGGGAGTCCCCTGATTTGTTACAGTGATTTTCCTGAATTTACCCTTCCAATCCGCCCCTTTTTCGGTCTCCTATCAGGATTGTTGGAACCGTCGACGGAGCAATTTGACAACTTCACTTACAACCTTAAGAAAGGGCCTGATACTCTCTTTTCGAGAATACATCAGGCCCTTTGTTGCTGGAACTCCATTACGTTTCTCGCTCTAAAATCGTAGCGATGCCTTGACCGCCTCCTATGCAGGCTGTCAGTAAGGCGTAGTGCCCCTGAATACGCTGTAATTCATAGACGGCTTTCGTTGCTAATATGGCTCCGGTAGCTCCCAGCGGGTGACCATGGGCGATCGCTCCTCCGTTTACATTTACCTTGCTGGGATCCATTTGAAGCTCACGATCGCAAGCGATGACTTGAGCGGCAAACGCTTCATTGATTTCGATGAGATCGAGATCATCCAAGCGTAGGCCCGATTTCTCCAATACCTTGCGTGTGGCAGGCACTGGACCGATCCCCATGATGTTCGGATCGACTCCGGCAATGGCTCGCTCCCGGATGACAGCGAAAGGCTTCAACCCTAATGCTTCCGCTTTTTCCCGGGCCATGATGACAAGCACGGATGCTGCATCGTTCAAGCCGGAACTGTTGCCGGCAGTGACGGTCCCTCCTTCCAGGAATGCGGGCGCAAGCTTGGCTAACCCTTCCAAGGTCGTTTGCGGCCGGGGATGCTCATCCGTATCGAAAAGATCGGTTTCTCCTTTTCCGGTAGGTATCGGGATGGGGACAATCTGTTCCTCAAATCGTTTTTCATTCATGGCCCGTGCCATCTTGCGTTGACTGTTCAGGGCGAACTCGTCTTGCTCTTCACGGCTAATGCCGTATTTTTTGGCAAGATTTTCTGCCGTAATGCCCATGGGAGGATTACCAATTTCCGTCGGGGATAATTTGGGTCTGATAAACCTGGGTGGCTGCACACTGTATAACTTGCCCGGTTTCTCCATCAAATAAGGCGCCTGGCTGTAACTTTCAATCCCTCCCGCAAGATAGACGTCGCCATCTCCAGCATTGATCGCCTGTGCAGCCAAAAGGATCGCATTGATTCCCGAGCCACACTGCCGATCTACGGTTAATCCGGGAATTGCCAAAGACAACCCCGTTTTCAGTGCGCATAAACGGGCAATATTTCCTCCACCGCTCAGCACATTGCCCAAAATCACATCATCGATCATGTCCGGACTCAGATTAGCACGTTTGATCGCTTCCTTGATCACAGCTGCACCGTAGTAGTGTGGCGGCAGGGTTGCCAATGCTCCTCCGCTTCTGGCGATTGCTGTGCGAACCGCGGCAACAATCACCGCATCACGTTTCATCTTTCCCACTCCCTTTCTCTTTCATGGAAAAATGGCATGCAGGTACGCCGCGCTCCTCCCGTTCATCCTCATGTCTCCGCAAAATACCTGCCAATTACAAACTCTCTCCCAGTTTTACGTATCCTTTTAACAGATTTCTGGCGATGATCAGCCGCTGGATTTCATCCGTTCCGTCGTAAATGCGCCACAGTCGGGCTTCCCGGTACCAGCGTTCGATCGGCAGTTCCTTGGTATAGCCCATGCCGCCGTGGATCTGGAGAACGCGGTCGACCACCCGGTTTCCCATATTGGCACCAAACAATTTGGCCATCGACGCATAATGGCGATTGTCCATCCCCTGATCCAGCATCCAGGCCGCATTGAAGACCAACCACTTGGCCGCCTCAATTTCAACGGCCGAATCTGCAATCATCCACTGGATGGCTTGTCGTTCCGCAATGGGCTGACCAAATGTTACCCGTTGCTTGGCGTAATCGATGGCCATTTGAAGCAGGCGTTCGGCTGCCCCAACCGCTCTCGCGCCGACAATCCAGCGAGCAAATCCGATCCATTCCAGCCCAAGTTGATACCCGCCGTGCAATTCGCCCAAGATGTTTTCTTCCGGAACGCGCACATTCTCAAAGATCAGGGAAGCCGGCCCCCACTCTCCCATCGTATGGATGTACTCGGATTTCCATCCCATATCGCGGTCGACCAGGAAGCAGGTTACACCCCCGCCCTTTGCCTGCCTCTCCTTGTCCGTGACAGCAAATACCATCGCAAAATCGGCTTCATTTCCATTGGTAATGAATACTTTTTCCCCATTCAGCACCCACTCGTTCCCATCTTTCTCCGCCCGCATGCTGATCCGGCGGGTATCTGAACCCGCTCCCGGCTCCGTGAAGGCGAAACAGGAAATTCTTTCTCCGTTGATGGTGGGAATCAGATATTTCTTTTTTTGCTCTTCATTGCAGTAATAGAGGATGTTGTCGGCAAATCCGCCAAATTGGAAGGGGACGAAGGTGCGCGCCAACTCCATGACGACGATCGCTTGCATCATCTGGCCAAGGTTTGCCCCACCGTATTCCTCGGGGGTGTTGATCCCCCAAAATCCCAGTTTCTTTGCTTTTAGCTGCAGTTCTTTTTTGTGCTCGGGCGTGATGCCCGGTCTGCCTTCCCTTTCATTGCGAAGCACCTCCGTTTCCAGAGGCATCAACTCTTTTTCCACGAATTTTCTGACCGTTTTTTGAATCATTTTCTGTTCTTCATTCAAGCGTAAATGCATCAGTACCTCTCCCTTTCGAAGTTGAATCAACAGACATGTCCCTAACGCTTAAATGCAGACGCTCCATCATCGACGCAGAATACATGCCCGTTCATAAAGGATGCATCGTCACTGGCCAGGAAAGCGACGACCTTCGCCACTTCCTCCGGTCGGCCGGCTTTTCCACGCATTTGGGCGCGCTGAATCTTGTTCCATGTTTCCGGGTCCTCTTTCCACGCTGCAACAATGCCGGTGTCAATCAGTCCAGGAGCAATACCAACCACCCGTATGCGATACCGGGCCAAATCCAGTGCGGCCGATCTTGTCATGGCAACGACGGCGGCCTTGCTGGCGTGATAGGGGAAACAGCCGCGATCGGCGATAAACGCGTAGATGGAAGCCGTATTGATGATGACCCCGCCCGTTTCTTTCATGGCGTTGCCGGCCGCTTGGATCCCAAAGAAAACGCCATGCTGATTGATGCCAACAACGCGATGATATTCATCGGGCGGAACGTCCAGCACGTTATCACGCTGTTTGACAGATACGCCGGCATTGTTAAACATGATGTCCAGTTTGCCGTACATGTCGATGGTTCTGTTGACGAGATGCTGCACACTCTCATAAGACGATGTATCCACGGTTACAAAACTGGCTTCTCCCCCTTCCTCCCTGATGGTTCGTACCGTTTGCTCGCCCGATGGCGGATTGACATCCGCTACGACAACCTTTGCGCCCTCCCTGGCGAACTCTACAGCCGTTGCACGACCAATTCCGCTTCCACCGCCGGTAACAATCGCTACTTTGTTGGCAAACCGCATGTTCATCCCTCGTTTCCATTTCTGATTGACCGGAAGACCAGTCGCCCATCGCTTGGCTTGGCAGCGGTCATCTTATACTAACCGGTTGGTATGGATGTATGTTGACCATTTCAGCGTCCATTTCCGATTGGCTGCCGCAAAGGGCACTCTATTCTCACCGTCCCTGGAAAGCTCCCTTTGCGGCAGCCTGCATGTTATTGCTGAGCTGGAAGGGGAATCTGAACGTATTTGCCGTCGACCATCGTTGTGGCTTTCGGTTCGGTTATGAATCCGCCGTTTTCCGTGATCCCTTTCGCCAGCAGCGGAACGTTATCATCCGAAAGCTGTTTGCAGGCGTCATTGATTTTCGCGCGTATGGCAGAGGCATCATCGGTTGTTCCCGCCAGTTCCATCGCTTTGGCGAACACCTGCATCGCCATGTAATGGTACGCGGTTTCGGAGGTGGGGATTTTGTCGGCACCAAATCTCTTTTTGTAGCTGTCGACGAATTTTTTGGTTCCTTCTGTCGGGTACAGGTAAGCGGGATTGACTCCAATAACTCCTTCCAGCAATTTCAGATCTTTCAAAATCGGTTCCATTTCTTCCACTTTCGCCTGATCCATGACGATAAACCCGCCGTGAAATCCTTGATCCCGCGCCGCTTTGATCACAAGCGCCGTCGGTTGGGAAGCCCCGCCGACAAACAGAACATCGGGCCCGCCTGCAAGCGCTTTCGTAACAGCCGGTGCGAAATCGCTCTCTTTGTTGTAATCAACCGGGTTTTCCGCTACGATTTCGCCGCCCAGTTCGGTCCACGTCTTCTTGAACAGCGCTGTCCAGTCTTTCGCATATTGATGGGTACCGGGAACCAGCGCCACCTTTTTGCCAAAGCGCTTCATCATTTCTTCCGAGAATGTTTTCGGGTAGGTGTCATAGCGGGGAGGGATTCGGACGGTTAACGGGTTGTTGGTTGCGGTTACTTTCGGTTCGCTCGTATACGCGGCGATCAAGAATTTTTCCTGCACGTTGAAAGTTTGCAGCGCAAACACGCCGCCCGAATGCGGGGTAAAGATAATGGTCGTATTGTTTTCCGTTTTGAGGCGTCGGGCATTGGTGGCCGTTTCGTTCGGTTGATACTTGTCATCCAGCGCTGCCAGTTTCAGCTTTACCGTTTCATTGCCCACCTTGATGCCGCCGGCATTGTTGATGTCATCAATGGCCATTTGCAGCCCATCCAACGTGTTTTTTCCGTATAGTGCCGCGCCACCGCTCTGCGGTCCGGACCACCCGATGCTGATTTCCCTGGTTAGTTCGCTGCCGCCGCTGCCCACTGAGGCGGATTGGTTGCCGCACGCCGTGGCACAGAGCAGAATGGCGGCAGCTGATAAGGGAAGAAGACATTTCCACGTTCTTTTCATGCAATCCTCTCCTTTTCTGTTCGTTTTCTTCGATCACTCCTTCAGGCACCAATGTATGCCCGTTTCACCTCCTCATTGTTGCGCAGCTTGCTGCTGGAACCTTCCAATACGAGCCGCCCGTTTTCGATGAGATAGCCGCGGTGCGCGATCTGCAGAGCCGCATAGGCATTTTGTTCTGCCAACAGTACACTTGTTCCATTGCGGTTGATTTCGGCGATTGTCTCAAACATTTGTTCCACGACAAGCGGGGCAAGTCCGACTGAAGGCTCATCCAGCAGCAGCAATTTCGGCTTTGCCATTAAGGCGCGTGCTATGGCAACCATTTGCTGCTGGCCTCCGCTTAATGAACCCGCCGCTTGATCCTTTTTGTCGTACAAAATCGGAAACAATTCAAAGATCTGCTTCAACATACGCGCGGTTCCCGCTTTATCCTTCCGGTGTACGTAGCCGCCCAGGATCAGGTTTTTTAACACCGACATGTCGAGAAACAGTTTTCTGCCTTCGGGGCATTGGGCGATCCCGGCTTTTACGATCCGGTCCGGCGACCAGCCCCCGATCGATTGGCCCATAAAATGAATGTGACCTGTCGATGGCTGCAAGAGTCCGCTAATCGTACGGAATATGGTGCTTTTCCCCGCTCCGTTCGCCCCAAGCAGCACGACGAGTTCTCCTTCGTTCAGGTGCAGGTTGATGGAATGAAGCGCTTCGTAGCTGCCGTACTTGACGGAAACATCAATCAGTTTGAGCATGATGTGCGCCCCCCAGGTAAGCCTCGATCACCGTTTCATTCCGGCTGATTTCTTCCGGTGTTCCTTCCGCAATCTTCATCCCCTGGTTGAGGACCATGATACGGTCAGCAAGGCTCATGATCATCTGCATCTTGTGCTCGATAATACAAACCGTCAGACCCGCTTCCTTCATCTTTCTGATGAGAGCGGCTATGCCGCTTGTTTCATCGGCGTTAATGCCCGCCGCAGGTTCATCCAAAAGCACAAGCGTGGGGTCGGTAGACAAGGCCAAGGCGATGGCCACTCGTTTTTGCGCTTCTTGCGAGATGCTTGCAACCGGACGATCC
The DNA here is from genome assembly GCF_011059135.1 of Brevibacillus sp. SYP-B805. Taxonomy (GTDB): domain Bacteria; phylum Bacillota; class Bacilli; order Brevibacillales; family Brevibacillaceae; genus Brevibacillus_F. Next base: position 93,750 of record NZ_JAALGD010000008.1, read on the forward strand.
GCCAATTCGGGGAGCCCTACAAACTCGAGCGCTTTCATTGCCTTCTCCCTGCATTCACGTTCTTCTTTCCGATACCTGTTGGTACGCATGACGGCATCCCACAGCCCGCTTTTGGTCCGCAGACGATGACCGATGATCAGGTTGTCGATCACGGTTGCCTCCGCAAAGAGTTTCGTCGTTTGAAAGGTGCGAGCCACCCCCATTTTTGCCATGGTATAAGGCGGCTTATCGGTTACATCCTTTCCCTGCAGCAGCAATCTGCCGGAAGTTGGTTTATGGAAACCGCTGATCAAATGGAAAAAGGTGGTTTTCCCCGCCCCGTTCGGCCCGATAATGGCTGTGATCTCGCCTTGCTTGATGTGAAAATCGACTGCATGGACAGCCGTATTTCCGCCGAATCGTTTCGTCAATTTCTCCGCTTTCAGCATCATTCTCCCCCTCCCGCAAGGCTTTGATCATGAAGCACCGACCGTTCTACCGCCTGCTTCTGTGTCAATGGCTGCCCCAATCGCCGCTTGTGCATGAGACGGGTAAGTGTGCCGATAATGCCATACGGGAGAAACAATACGAGAAGGACGAGAACGGGACCGAAAATGATCATGCGATACTCTTGCCAGGACTGCAGCCATTGCATCAGGATCATGACCAGCGCCGTTCCAACCAATGGCCCCCAAAGCGTTCCGATTCCCCCAACCAGAAGATAGAGCAGCATGTCGAACGAGTGTTCCACGGAGGCAATATCAGGTCCAAGGAAGCGGATATATCCTGCATATAAAGCGCCAGCCAAACCGGCCAGGACCGTAGAATGGACAAAGGCGATGATTTTGTTGCGCATCACATTGATGCCGAGCGCCTCCGCCAGTTCTTCGCTGTGCCGAATAGCGATGAATGTTCTCCCCACCAGGGAATGGATAATCCGGTGGTTGACAAACATCGTGAGAACAAGGAAAAACAGCATGAGGTAGTACTGGGATGTCATGCTCGCAAATTCAAACGAGCCGATTTTCGGAATCGGAATCCCCAGTAATCCGCGAACCCCCTCGGTCAACGATTCCCATTTTTCGATAACCAGCAGAAGGACCACTCCGACGCAGAGGGAAAAGATCGCAAAATAGTGCCCCTTTAAGCGAAGCGAGATCATTCCCGCCACACTGCCGACAAGTCCTGTTACCAGAACGGCGATCACAAGGGAAGGGAGAAACGGCATTGCCGCTTTTGTCATGAGAAGACCGAATGTATAAGCCCCAATGCCGAAAAATCCGGCATGGGCCAACGACAACTGTCCCGTATAACCGGCGATGATGTTCATGCCGTTGACGACAATGGTCCAGATAAACACCTTGACGACGATATCAAGATAATAGGGATTGGAGGTGAGCCAAGGAATCGCAGCGGCTAACAGAAGCAGTACGGGTACAGCCAGTTTGGAAGCCCTGTTGAAGGCAGCGTGCCGTCTCATGTTAGCGGGCCTCCTTTGCGAACAATCCGGTCGGTTTCACCGTCAAAATGAGGATCAGGATGACAAATGCCACCAAATCCTTGTACTCACTGTTGATATAAGTGCCGGATATGCTTTCCGCCAGTCCCAGTATATACCCCCCTATGACGGCACCGGGGATACTCCCCATCCCCCCCAGGACAATAATGACAAACGCTTTCAGATTCACCATCGCGCCCATGGAAGGATAGACAAGGTTAATCGGCGCTGCCAAAGACGCGGCTGCTGCCGCAAGCCCGGCCGCAATGCCAAACGTCAGCAGGGATACCTTGTTTGCATCGATGCCGACGAGGAAAGCTCCTTCCCTGTTTTGCGCCATCGCTTCGATGGTAGATCCGATCACCGTTCGCTTCAGGAACAGGTTCAGTCCGATCATCAGGATGATCGCGGCAACGATGATGATCACCCGTTGCTGCGTGATCGTGACGCCGAATACGGAAATGACCTCTCCGTAGGGGGAATCAAGGCGGCGGTAATCCGATCCCCACAGCTTTCGGGCCACCGCTTCCAGAAACAGCATCACGCCGACCGCAGCAATCATCGAGTTGATATGGGGGGCGTTGTGCAGCGGCCGAAACACCAGTCTCTCCAACAGCATCCCGATGAGAAACAGCGCTGCCACCGAGACGAGTATGGCAGTCCAATAGCGAAACCCGTAGATGGTCATCATCCACAATGTCAAGTAAGCTCCGAGCATATACAGGTGACCATGAGCAAAGTTTGGCAGCTGCATAATTCCATAAATCAAGGTGATTCCGAGGGCTACGAGACTGTAAATACTGCCGAGCACCAAACCATTCACGATCTGTTGAAAAAACAGCTCCATCTCCATCACCCCCAGTGGCATCGTTCCGAATCCGAAAATATCCGGAATCTTCTTACGCTTTACTCTTTGCTTCTTCCGCCAAGACCCGCCGGAGGATTTTCCCGACCGCCGTTTTCGGCAGCGAATCGCGGAATTCAATGATTCGCGGCACTTTAAATGCGGCGAGGTGCTGGCGGCAATAACTCTCGATTTCCTCCGGTGTGGCATGCTGTCCTTGTTTTAGAACAACGAAAGCTTTTACCGTTTCCCCCCTGTACGCGTCGGGCACGCCGACCACCACCGCTTCCTGGACACTGGGATGCGTGTAGAGAACCTCTTCAATTTCGCGGGGATAAACATTGTATCCACTCGCGATGATCAGATCTTTTTTGCGGTCCACGATATAAAAGAATCCATCTTCATCCACTCTTGCCAGGTCACCGGTATAGAGCCAGCCGTCCCGAATGGCGTGAGCGGTTTCCTGCGGCATGTTCCAATACCCCTTCATGACCTGCGGACCACGAATCACCAGCTCCCCCACTTCGCCGATCGGAAGGGTTCGGGTTCCGGTCAAATGATCGACAATCCGGGCTTCCGTTCCGGGTAGCGGTATGCCAATGCTTCCCGGTTTCTTGGTTCCGTTGCGTGGACTGGAATGCGTGGTTGGAGAAGCCTCAGAAAGCCCGTATCCTTCATACATGTTGGCACCCGTTTTTTGTTCAAACGCATGCATCAGCTCAACCGGAAGCGGGGCGGATCCGCTGTTGCAAATCCGAATCGCGTCAATCCCGTACTGTTCGGCGCCCGGATAAGCATTCAGGGCGACGTACATGGTGGGGACGCCGGGAAAATAAGTCGGTCGATGTTCCTTGATGGTCTGCAACACCTCGAGCACGTCGAACCGCGGAAGGAGGATGACGGTCGTCGCGGTCAGGACACCCAGATTCATCGCGCAGTTCATCCCGTAGACGTGAAACAGCGGAATCACGGTCAGGATTTTGTCTCCCGCCGTAAGCGGATCTTCACTAGCGTGTGCGTTGATTTGCTGGACATTGGCTACCAGATTTCGATGGGTCAGCATGGCACCCTTGGAACGGCCCGTGGTCCCTCCCGTATATTGAAGGACGGCTATGTCTTCCTCCGGATTGATCGGTTCATCCGGTACCGGGCTGCCCGAAGGAAGGAAGTCTTCCCATCTGACCGCATTTCCGGCAAGCTCCAAGCTGGAGGGAGCAAACGACACGACGATAACCTTTTTCAAATTTTCATAACCTGCCAGATGACGGACTCTGGCATACAAGTCAGCAAAAACAAACAATACCTCAGCGCCGGAGTCTTGCAGGACAAACTCAATTTCACGCTCGGTATATAACGGATTCAGCTGCACGACAACAGCTCCCCGGCGGAGAACCCCATAAAAGGCGCTGACAAACTGCGGACAGTTCGGCAGCATGATGCCGACCCGGTCGCCTTTCCGAACACCGGATTGATACAGGGCTTCCGCTACCTGGCGTGTCGATGCTTGCAATTGCCCGTATGTGATGCGCTGTTGATAAAAAATGATCGCCGTACCGTCTTTATATTGTTCCGCTGTCCGATCAAGCATTTCCGGCAGTGACATCAGGTCGTAGGTAAACGCTTTCCCTTTGACATAACTGACACCATCAAAAACCGTTGTATCCGACATGAGGAAACCTCCCTTCCCCTGTAATCAACGCTTCTCTGCCGCGGTTAGACAAGCTGCGGAAAGTGCCCGTTCCGACTTGCAACCGATTCCTGCAATGCATGGTAAGACCGGGGCAGCATCCTTAAATGCCGCCGCGTACGTAAAGGACCTGCCCTGTAATAAAGCTTGACTCTTCGGAAACGAGGAACAGAACCGCATTGGCGATATCAATCGGTTTCCCTGTTCGGCCCAAAAGGGAACGTTCGGCGGCAGCCTTCTTCAGTTCTTCAAAATCGATGCCCATTCTTTCCGCCGTTGCCTTTGTCATATCGGTCTCGATGAATCCGGGCGCTACTGCATTCACATTAATGTTAAACTTCCCGAGTTCAATGGCCAGCGTTTTGGTAAAACCTTGCAGCCCTGCTTTGGCAGTCGCGTAATTCAGCTGTCCCCGATTCCCCAAAGCGGAAGTGGAACTGAAGTTCACGATTTTCCCGTATCGTTGCGGAACCATGAAGCGCTGTGCTGCTTGTGTCGCGTAAAATGAGCCTTTTAAATGTACGTTCATCACGGTGTCCCAATCATCATCGGTCATTTTATGAACCAAATTGTCCCGGATTACGCCGGCATTATTCACCAGGATGTCAAGACGTCCGAACGTATCGACCGTTTTTTGCACCATCTCTTCTACGGATTGACGGCTGGTGATGTCACACGGGATCGCGATGGCTTCACCGCCTGCACGCCGGATCGCTGCTGCCGTTTCCTCGCATGCGGTGTGATTGATGTCTGTTACGGTCACTTTTGCGCCCTCTTCGGCGAGCCGCAATGCGGTGGCCGCACCAATCCCCCGGCCGGACCCTGTAATAATGGCTACTCGATCTTTCACTCTCATAAAATAAGCTCCTTTCGAGATCGATGTTTCGTCCCGCATCGTTTCGCGGAACGGAGATGCATGGTGATCGGGTTACTCAACGGGACATGCGAATTCCGCCTGACCGACGACGACTTTCTCTCCCTTCTGCGTAGCAGCCCACACCTCGCAGGTTACGACTTGTCTCCCCCCTTCCATGCGGGTGTGTTGAACGCGGCCTTCACATGTAATGACATCTCCCGGCCGCACCATGCCGGTAAAGCGGACGCCAAACTTCAGCAGATCACCTTCCGTGCCGATGGTATCCGTAAGCAGTTGCCCCACAAACGCCATTGTCAGCATGCCATGCGCGATCACTCCGCCAAGACCGGCTTGCTGGGCAAACTCCTCAACGGTATGAATCGGATTATAATCACCGGAAGCGCCGGAATACATGACCAGCTGCGTTTTTGATACGGCCGGCTTCACAAGCGGTCCAATCGTGTCTCCGGCTTGCCATCTTTTGTTCGTCATGTCCTTCCCCCTCCTATCCTCTGTAGATCACGATTGACCTTGCAAGAAACACCGTTTCTCCCGATTCGTTCATCCCTTTCTGCTCATAAACCAGAAACGTCATCTTCCCCAATTTCCCTTCCTTTTCATAGGCATCTGCCAATTTTGTCGAGCAGTACAACACGTCACCTGCACCGATCGGCTGTCGATATTCAAAATGTTGTTCCCCGTGGATCAGCCCTTCCCTTTTGAATCTCAGGCCCGGTATTTCCCCGTAGTCAAACGTTCGGCTAAACGTGGGCGGAGCGATGATCCTTCCGAAACGGGTGGTTTTCGCGTACGCTTCGTCCCGGTAGATCGGATTCGGGTCCCCGATCGCCTCGGCAAACTTTCGAATAGCCCCTTTTTCCACCTCATTTTTCACCGGTTGCGACTCGATACCGATAAAAGGTGCAAACAATTCCACACTCACCGAAACCCCTCCTGTCTTCCTTACTTTGATAGGCTCTGAGACAATATGGGCGGCGATTTCTTATATCGCGGTAACCCCTCCGTCAACAGCAAGGACTTGCCCCGTTACATAGGCGGAAGCATCGGATGCAAAGAACAAGGCGGTTCCTTTCAGGTCGTTTTCCCCTCCGAAACGCCCCATGGGGGTGCGTTCCAGAATCTGATCTCCAAACTTTTGCAGGAGTCCGGATGACATTTTACTGGGGAAGAAACCAGGGGCTATCGCATTTACGGTAATCCCCTGCCGCGCCCATTTGACGGCCAGATCACGTGTAAATGAAATGACGGCTCCCTTGCTTGCGTTATACCCGATCGCATTCATATAGCGCGGATCACTGCCGACCAAACCGGCGACGGACGCAATGTTGACGATCCGGCCGTATTGGCGTGCCGCCATTTCACGGCCAACCGCCTGCGACATCAAAAACAAGCCCGTTACGTTGACATGCAGGATTTGATTGAATTTTTCGAGCGGGTATTCCTCAACAGGGGCTCCCCACGTTATCCCGGAGTTGTTGATCAAGATGTCAATCTTGCCAAACGCTTTTTTGGTTTCCTCCACGACGCGCTGCACATCTTCCGGATTGGTGACGTCACACATTACCGACAAGCTGTTTCTGCCGAAACCTTTGATTTTTTCCGCCACCGCGTCACAAGCTTCTTTTTTGCGGGAGCAGACGACAACATCGGCGCCGGCTTCTGCCAGACCGATGGCGATTTGTTCGCCAAGACCGCGTCCTCCTCCCGTTACGATGGCCACTTTTCCGCTGAGATTGAAAAGATCGTAAACATGCATCGAAACCACCTCTCCTTTTTCCCGCGAAAGCAGATTGGCTGGAACCTTGTCGACATTGAAAGCGTTTGCATAACACTCGTGTCCGCCATACCTACCGGTCGGTATATTCAGGATAAAATTTTTATTATATTCATAATATATTGTATATTCCAGTTTGACATGCTACTAGCTGATTTCTTCGTGTTTTTTTGACAAGAATCACCATCCCGGTTCGCTGGAAACCTCCTTTATTCTTCAAACGGCCACGGCGGCAGCATCCGGTTCAGCCGTTTGTCGGAGCGATAGCCAAGGGCGTATTCTCCCTGCATGATGGTATGGATTTCACGGGTCCCTTCATAGATGACAGGTGCCTTGGCGTTGCGCAGGTAGCGTTCAACCGGATATTCATGGGAATACCCGTACGCCCCATGAATCTGGACCGCATCGTTCGCCGCCTCAAAGGCCGCATCACACGCAAACCATTTGGCCATGGAGGTCTCCCGGGTATTGCGTTTCCCCTGGTTTTTCAACCAACCGGCACGGTAGACAAGCAAGCGGGAAATATCCAGATTGACCGCCATTTTGGCAATCATCTGCTGCACCAGCTGGTGTCTGCCGATTTCCTTGCCGAAGGTTTTGCGTTCATGGCAGTATTTCACGCTTGCTTCCAAACACGCGTTGATCAGGCCGCAGGCACCAGCTGCCACGGTAAAACGGCCGCTGTCCAGCGCTGACATGGCAATCTTGAATCCTTCGCCTTCTTCCCCCAGGCGGTTTTCCGCCGGCACCCGCACATCCTCCAGGAAAACCTCTCCGGTGTTGCCGGCACGGATGCCGAGCTTACCCTTGATAGCCCTGGTCGTGACGCCGGGAAAGGTACGCTCCACGATGAAACAACTGATGCCGTCATGCCGTTTGTCCGGATCGGTTTTGGCAAAGATCAGGAAATGGTCGGCCACATCGCAAAGAGAGATCCACGTCTTCTGACCGTTCAGGAGATAGTGATCGCCGATGCGTCGTGCGGTCGTCACCATGGCGGCCACATCGGAACCGGCATTCGGTTCGGTCAGTCCGAAAGCGCCGATTTTTTGACCGCGAGCTTGGGGAATGAGATACGTTTCTTTTTGCCATTCGTTTCCCCATTGCAAAATCGTCATGCTGTTCAGACCGGTATGAACGGATACTGCGGTGCGAAAGGCGGTATCGCCCCGTTCCAACTCCTCGCAGACAATGGCCAGCGTGTTGTAATCCATCCCCGCCCCGCCGTACTTTTCGGGAATGCAGACGCCCATCAATTCCAGCTCGGCCAGTCTCTTCAGAATGGCCGGTTCAAAATGGCCGTTGGCATCCCACTCCTGAATGTAAGGATTTATCTCTCTGTCAACAAACGTGCGCACCAGTTTTCGGACAGCTTCCTGTTCCTCCGAAAGCGCGAAATTCATCATGCTGCATTTCCCCCTCCTTTCCTCTAAACCGCTGTCAGCACTTTTTTGAACTCTTCCGTCAAAAGAGGGACCACCTCAAACAACTCTCCCGCAATCCCGTATTCGGCCACCTGAATTTTTACATCCATTTAGAGATACTCCCGCTTCAGTTGGGCCGCGATGATGTTTTTCTGAATCTCCGAAGTCCCCTCGTAGATTTTGGTGATGCGTGCATCGCGGTAGAAGCGCTCGATCGGGTAGTCCGCAATGTAGCCGATCCCTCCGTGAATCTGGACGGCCTTATCCGCCACTCGGTTGTAAACCTCGGAGCCCAGCAGCTTCACCATGGCCGCTTCCTTGATCACATTCATCCCCTGGTCCACCATCCAGGCGACCCTGTACGTCAGCCAGCGCAGGGATTCAATATCCAGCGCCATCTCCGCCAGGTAATGCTGGATGATCTGCTGTTCGAGAATCGGCTTGCCGAATTGGACCCGTTCGCTTGCGAATTTTATCGACATCTCCAGCAGCTTTTCACTGGAGCCCAGATTGCGCGCCGCCAGGCCTGCTCGCCCGTTGGCAAGGATTTTCAGGGCGTTGACGTATCCCTTTCCTTCTTCTCCCAGCACGTTCTCTTCCGGCACTTCGCAATCTTCGAAAAAGATTTCGGCCGAGTGGGAGCCGCGCAGTCCCATCTTCTTTTCCCATTTGCCCACATGAAAGCCCGGAAAATCCTTCTCCACCAGAAAGGAGGTGATTCCCTTCGGACCTTTGGACGGATCCGTCACCGCCATGACGGTGAAAACATCAGCGATCGGCGCGTTGGTAATGTAATGCTTGCTGCCGTTTAACAGGTACTTGTCGCCTTTTTTGACCGCCGTGGTTTTCAGGTTGGTGGCATTGGACCCGGCGCTTGGTTCCGTCAAGGCAAATGCTCCGATCAGCTCTCCGGCGGCCATTCTCGGCAGATATTTTCGTTTTTGCCGCTCGCTGCCGATCTCCACGATCCCGACCGTACCGATTCCGGTATGAGCCCCGATTACCGTGGTAAATCCATTGTGGGTGCGGCCCAATTCTTCGTAGACAGCGCATTTGCCGATCATGCCGATGCCCAGTCCGCCGTATTCTTCCGGTATGCTAAGGCCGAACAACCCCATTTCTTTTGCCATCTCCAGAATTCGGGCGGGAATCTCGTCTTTCTCCTCGATTTCCATCGCAACCGGCTCCACTTCCTTCTCCACAAACTGGCGCACATGCTGCTTTAAGAGAGCAATGTCTTCCGGCAGCCGAAAATCCATCATGCTGGGATTGTCTCCTTTCTATCGGTTGCATTGCGATTCATTTTTGTATCAAGTCCTTAGCATTCTTCCAGCACCCTCTGGGCAATAATGTTTTTTTGAATCTCATTGGTTCCTTCATAGATCTTTGTGATGCGGGCATCCCGGTAGAACCTCTCCACCGGATATTCGGCGATGTAGCCCATTCCTCCATGTATCTGTACCGCCCGATCCGCTACTTTGTTAAACACTTCCGTCGCGAACAGCTTCGCCATCGATGCTTCCTTGATCGCTTTCCTGCCTTGATCGATCAACCATGCTGCCCGATAGTTCAAGGCTCGGGCCGCTTCCGTCTCCGTCGCCATTTCCGCCAGCATCCATTGAATGCCCTGGTTATGGCTGATCGGCTTGCCGAACTGCACGCGCTCCTTCGCATAGTTGGCTGACAATTCAAGCAATTTGTCGCACGATCCGACCGTACGGGCCGCCAAGCCGACCCGACCTTCCCCCAGGATTCTCAGGGCAGAGGCATACCCTTGCCCTACTTCCCCGATCACATTCTCTGCCGGCACTTCGCAGTCCTCAAAAATGATTTGCGAGGTATAAGAGCCTCTCAATCCCATCTTCTTGTCCGTTTTCCCCACGATCAATCCGGGGAAATTTCGCTCCACCAGAAAGGCGGTAATGCCGCTCTTGCTCCCTTTTTCCTTGTCGGTTACCGCAAATACCGTGTAGAGATCCGCAATCGGACCATTGGTAATGAAATGCTTCATCCCGTTTAGAATCCATTTGTCTCCTTTTTCCACGGCCTTGGTCGAGAGATTGGTCGCGTCAGAGCCCGCCCCCGGTTCCGACAAGGCGAAGCAGGCGATTTTTTTCCCTGTGGCCATGTCGGGCAAATACTTCTCTTTCAATGCTTCCGAGGCCAACTTCACCAAGCCGGTGCTGCCGATTCCCGTATGTGCCGTGATCAGGGAAACAAAGCCGTTGTGCGTTCTTCCCAACTGTTCCAGCAGTACGACTTTCTCCACCATGGAAAGACCGATGCCGCCATACTTCTCCGGAATGCTGATGCCAAACAGCCCCAGCTCCTTTGCCTTCTCCACCAGATGTGGCGGTATGGCGTCTTCCTCTTCGATCTGCTGGGCAACAGGATCCACTTCGTTTTCAACAAAATCCCTGACCATTTTCCGAATGTGCTGCAGCTCTTCCGATAGTTGAAAATCCATAGCGTCCTCCCGCGTGCATTCTGAAAGATCTTATAGCAATTCCAGCGCAATCGCCATGCCTTGGCCTCCGCCGACACACAAAGTGGCCAGGCCGTACTGTTCCCTGCGCCGCTTCATTTCATGGCACAGCGTGGTGATGATTCTGGCACCGGTTGCTCCCACTGGATGTCCCAGAGCAATCGCTCCCCCGTTGACATTCACACGCTCCGGATCCAGATCAAGTTGGCGAATGACCGCAAGCGCCTGGGCGGCGAATGCTTCATTCAATTCAATCAATCCGAAATCGGACAGCTTCATCCCGGTTCGATGCAACAGCTTGCGGACGGCTGGCACTGGACCGATCCCCATCACTTCCGGTGAAACTCCGGCACAAGCCCAGTCGACAATTCTGGCCACCGGTTTCACATCCAGCCGCGCCGCTTTGTCCTGGGTCATCAAAACCATGGCTGCGGCTCCATCATTTCGCCCGCATGCGTTGCCCGCCGTTACCGTTCCTCCCGGCTTGAAGGCCGGTTTCAAGGCAGCCAGCTGCTCCATGGATGTTGTCCGCGGAAACTCATCCTCATCAAAGCCAACCGTTTGTTTCTTCTGTGCCACCTCAACCGGCACAATCTCCTCCCGAAATCTGCCGCTTCGAATGGCTTCTGCAGCTTTTTGCTGGCTGCGCAGCGCAAAGGCATCCTGATCCTCTCGGCTGATCCCGTACCGCTCCGCCACATTCTCTGCCGTTATCCCCATCCCGAGGTGGGAACCGTATATTTCGTTGGGCTGCTGCCCATTCTCCAGATTCGAATCCACCAATACCGGATTCCCTTCACCAAACCGTGCATTGCGCAGATAAATGGGGGATCGGCTCATATTCTCAGCGCCGCCGGCCACGACAACATCGGCCTGCCCAACAAGAATCTGCTGGACGGCGGACGCAACCGCCTGCATCCCGGAGGCGCACAGCCGGTTGACCGTCATGGCGGTGGCCTTCTCCGGAATCCCTGCCCGTAATGCCGCCACCCTTGCCATATTGGAAGATTCTGTTGACTGCCGCACCTCACCCATGATCACTTCGTCGACCATATCAGCGGCAATGCCTGCCCTGCGCACCGCCTCTGCAATCACGATCGCTCCCAGGGTCCCCGAGGGAATATCTTTGAGCGTTCCGCCATATTTGCCGATCGCCGTCCGTACCGGTGATACAATGACAATCTCGCGTATCATTTCCCCGCCCCCATGATGAAGGTATTGTTCACACACCATCCCCCTTGCTGTATCTTATTTAGCAAGAATAATGCCAATGACTGGGACAACGGATGCGCCTCAATTCCAGCCATCAATCCCCCGCACTGATACAGGGTTTGTACGGGTGGACCCCTCTTGGAGAGGCTCAGCTCTTCCAGTCAGCCGGTAAAACGGCGGAGTTGTTTCTGCATCACTGATTCATTTTTGTATCGAACAGCTTCCCGCCCCATTTCCTCGGTCTGCCCAAGCGCTTGGCAGGTATGGGCGGTTCCTGCCCAACTCCGCCATGCAGTTAAGAAACTAAAAAAAGGCGCTTCGCTGGAAGCACCTTTTCACTTACGGCTTGCCGTTTGCAAACGGTATTTTTTCAGTTTTCGGACGATCGTGGCCTGGCTGGTTCCCAACTCCTCCGCGATCTTGTACGTACTGTTGAATTTTTCAACGGCGATGGTCAACATTTCGCGCTCGGCGGATTCGATGGCTTCTTTTAAGGATTTGATTTTGGCGGTGGAGAGCGGCTGTTCCTCCTTTTGCCGATATTCGCTCGGAAGATCGTCCAAGGTGATGCATGTGGCCGGTACGATCAGCACCAATCGTTCCACCAGGTTCGACAACTCCCTCACATTGCCCGGCCAGTGATATTGGTAAAAAAACTCTTTCAATTCCCTGCTGAATTCTCTGTCGATCTGGTACTTCTCCTGGAAATGTTTCAGAAAATATTGCACCAGCGGCAAGATATCTTCTCTGCGTTCCCGCAGGGGAGGTATGGCGATGGGAATGACGTTCAGGCGGTAGTACAAATCTTCCCGAAAGGTCCCTTTTTGCACCATTTCTTTCAAATTCCGATTGGTTGCGGCAATCAGCCGCACATCCACACTTTTGGGCCTGGTTCCGCCTACTCGTTGAACCTGTTTGTCCTGTAGAACCCGCAGCAGTTTTACCTGAAGAGCCAGCGGCAGTTCGCCCACCTCATCCAGAAACAGCACCCCTTCATGCGCCAGCTCAAACAGTCCCGGCTTGCCTGACCGACTGGCACCGGTAAATGCGCCCGCTTCATAGCCAAACAGTTCCGTTTCCAAAAGATTATGCGGGATGGCTCCGCAGTTCACTTTGACAAACTCTCCCTTTCCGAAGCGGCTGCTTGCGCGGTAGATATGCCGGGCCAGGAGATCTTTGCCGACACCCGTCTCGCCAAGGATGAGGACGGTCGCGTCGAAATCTGCGATGCGATCGGCCATATCGTAAATCTCCCTCATGCGCCTGCTTTCCACAATGACATCCGGGTCCCGGCAAGCTTTTGTCTTCAGCTTCTCCAGTTCCTTTCTGTATTGATCGTTCAATTCCAACGCTTTGTTCAATTCGTGACAAAGCTGGTTCAATTCAGAAAGATCGCGGATATTGGTGACGACCTTTTCGATTTCTCCCTCTTCGTTAAACACAGGCGTTCCGGTCATCAATGTTTCCTTGCCGGCAAAATTGCTCTGCACGACTGTCACCGGGCGTCTCTGTTCCAGCACCTTAAAGGTGACGGATTCTTTCAAGATTCCCCGCTGCATGAGATCCCTGGTGTTTTTGCCGATATAGTATTCCTTGGGGATGCCGGTAATCCGCTCAATGGCGGAGTTGGTTTTCAGGGTCGTTCCTTGGTTGTCGGTAATGTAGATGGCATCATACGAATTTTCAATAATGGCATCCAGCTCCCGGTTCAGTTTGTCCAACTCGGTAATCTTCTGCTGCAACAATTTGATATGGGAGCCATCGGCCGCCACGTACACGACCATGTCTTGCCCTTCATTTACGATGGGATGATAGAGCAACAGATACGGGGCCCCCTGAAATTCAATCGAAAGCAGATGATTCCCCCGTTCCTCCCATTGCTGAAAGAGATTTCGGATATTCTCCTTGGCGGCGAAAGGTTGAAACGTTTTTGCAAACATCGCGTTATGACACTGGATGATGCCAGTGGTATCTGTCACGATGACGGGAAAAGGGACTGCTTCCACCCAATCGCGGAGCGGGATCATCTGTTGCAGCCCTCCTTTGCCTCAATGGACAGCAGGATGGTGTACAACGTCCGCAATACCGGTACATCAATTCCCAACACGGCAGCTTTTCTGATCAAGTAACCGCAGAGCGATTCAATCTCCATCTTTTTTCCGCGTTCCCTGTCCTGCAGCATGGACGTCTTGTGATTCCTTGCCTGTCCGGCGGAAAGAAAAATGCTGTCAATCACATGCGGCCTGATGTCCACTCCGCTTGCCGTGCCGATTTGGACGGCTTCCCGCAGCACGCGTTCAGCCGTCGTCCGGAGATGTTGATCATCCAGAACCTCGCCAACCGTAGCTCTCGTTGCGGCGGTCAAGAGGTTGAATGTGACGTTCCATAACAATTTCTCCCATTTTCGATCGAGGATGGAATCGGTTAGCCTGCACTCGATGCCGGCAGAATGAAAGATTTCCCGCAGCGCTGCAGCTTGATCTTGAGCGGATTTCTCCAACGCACCCATGATGATGGCGTACGGCCCATGCTGCCGGATCACTCCTGGCTTTTCCACACGTGAGGAAATGTATGCTGCTCCGGAAAAGATGCGCTCCTTCCCGAAAATCTCCGCAAGGATCTCCTCATTGTCCACCCCGTTCTGGAGGGTAAGCACCTTTGAATCCGCTTTCAATAACGGGTGAAGAGCCATTGCCGTCTCCCTTGTATCCGTAGATTTGACGGTAAACAGGAGCAACTCCGCTTGGCTTACCTCTTCCATGCTGTCGGTAAACGTACCGTCCACCCGAAAGGAATCGAAATCGGTTTTGACGAGCAGACCATCTTCTTTCATGGCTTGCAGATGTATGCCCCTTGCCAGAAAAACGACCTCATGTCCAGCCTTTTTCAGCATGGCCCCATAAAACCCACCAACAGCACCCGAACCGATAACTCCAATCCTCAAGATGCGCCACTCCCCCAGAGAGAATATCACCCGGTTCCGTTGAAAAACATCGGTAAACCGGGTTATCGCCACATCCTCTTTAAGCCGCTTGCGATTTTCATGAATTTACACTCTTTTCGAATTGTTCTTCTATCTTATCCAATTCATCTTGGAATCGTCAAGAAAGGTAGCCATTCCATGGAATTACGCCCAAAAAATTCGTTGTACAACAAAGAACACTCCGGTGAGGGCGATCAGTCCAACCATCATTCCGATTCTACCGAAAAAAGGTCTTTTTGCTTGGATCCCTTCTTTATGGGCGTCTCCTGTCTCCTCCGCAATAAGCCGCAGCAGGACAACCATCACCGCAACGAAGATGATATTGACAAACCAAATCATCGCTGTGGGAAAGACGAGCATGACGCCAAGCATCGCTCCCATCATTCCGCCCATGATCCCTGCCAACATGCCGTCCAATACGGCCAGCAAGCTTATGGGTCTGCCGGCAGCATAACCGGCGGTCATCCCGGCCACCACAGCCAGGATGGTGGAATTGGTCAAATCATGATACAAAGAAACGCCGAAGAGAATGCCAAGCGTCAGACTCACCATCATTCCGATGGTCATCGCGATCATCATTCCGGCCATATCCGTCAATTTTTCACGCCGTTGATAAATTTGATAGACGAGATAAGCAGTGACGATCAGGACCCCTAGCATATTGACGAACGTCATGATGATCCCCCCATGCTTTTAGGATGCTTTTCTTTCATCGAAAGCCGCATTCCGCATTACAGAACCGGCCATGCCCTTTTGAAGAGAATGAGGTTGCCGGTACGTTTGATAAAAAACACCTTTCCTGTTGGGCAGCATGGCAAGTGATAAACTAACCATCCCAAACAGAAAGGTGTTCCGCGGACTCATGACCAAAGGGCTCCATGTCATCGGCGTGATCAAAGACTCTGCGATTGCATGCCTGGTATCCATGACGGTGCATCATCAGCGGAACCGCCGTTTGCAAAAAGATTCCGCTTAACCGCCTCCATCCACGATTCCAGGTCATGGACATCCACAAACCGATCGACGTAAGGAAGCGCTGTGCTCATCCCTGCTGCCACCGGTTCGTATCCTTCTTCTCCCAGCAGCGGATTGACCCAAACAATTTTGCCTACCTGCCCGGAAAGGGACTCCATTGCGCGTTTTAATATTTGGGGATTGCCGGTATCATAGCCATCCGATACAATGATGAGCCACGTTTTCTGCCGCAACAAACTTCCATACCGGTTCAACAGACGTGTCAGGCAAGATCCGATACGCGTACCGCCCTTTAACTCGATCAATTGTTCATAGGGGATGCCCTGGACAATTTTGCGTGACAAGAGCGGTGTCACACGCTTGATATCCGTACTGAACACGAATGCTTCCACACGGGCCTTGGTATGCAGAAACGCCCAGGCAATCGTGGTAAAGAAATCGGCGTGCGGCTTCATCGACCCTGAAACATCGGTCACCACCACAATTCGCGGACGAGCCTTGCGATATTTGCGTTTATAGATGACGAAAGGATCTCCCCCGTTTTTCATGGCTGTACGCAATGTTCGCCGAAAATCGATGGAAAACCGCCGCCCCTTTTGCAAGCGCCGACTGCGCGGGCTATCAAATTGAAGGACAGCTTTCTTTGTCCAATGCAGGATTTGCCGCAACTGTCCCTCTTTCATGACTTGCAGGGCGTAACGCTGACCGTGATCGGGATTGTATGCTCGCAGCATGGCTCCTTCAATCTGCAGGGACGAAGAGGTGTCAGCGGTGAAGTTCCCGGAGCCTTGCAAACCGCCTTCCGCTTCCATCACTGTCTTTTGTTTTAATTCGTGCTGCAATATCCCGAAATGACGTTTGAACAGACTCGGAAATATCCCCCATTCTGCCGGACTTTTGGCGTAGATG
The DNA here is from genome assembly GCF_011059135.1 of Brevibacillus sp. SYP-B805. Classification (GTDB taxonomy): domain Bacteria; phylum Bacillota; class Bacilli; order Brevibacillales; family Brevibacillaceae; genus Brevibacillus_F. The sequence goes on from NZ_JAALGD010000008.1 coordinate 110,397, forward strand.
GAGCGCATGGCGTCCATCACTTGTTCCATCGACTCGATCTCAATGGCCGATAAGGCGGCGATTGCCGTCAGGCTTTCAGGCGTCCCCACCCGAAAGCCGTACTGTCTGAGAAACGGAGCAAAACTTTGTACCTGCTCGACGATCCTTCCGGACAAAACGCCTACCTGTCTTAACAGCACCTCTAGCCCTTCCATAACAGTGACAAACCTTTCTGATAGACAAACTCCATATCTTCTTGCGTCTTGAGCACACATCCCAGCGTAAGGGAGATGCTTTCTTCATCCAGCTGGCTGACAGCCAATTGTTCCATTGCCTGTGCCCAGTCAATCGATTCGGCCATTCCCGGCGGTTTTAACAAGGACCACTGCCTCATTTGGCGCACGGCCCGGACAATTTGCCGGATGAGATTGTCCGCCAATCCCGGCACACGCAGCTTGATAATTTCGACTTCGCGCTCCGGGCTCGGATAGTCAAGCCAGAAGTATAAACAACGCCTTCTGAGCGCATCCGAAAGATCCCGGGTACGATTGGACGTCAGAATCACCATGGGGGGATGCGGCGCACGGAACGAACCGATTTCCGGAATCGTAATTTGAAATTCCGCCAGAAACTCCAGCAGCAACGCTTCAAACTCCTCGTCCGCCCGGTCCACCTCATCAATCAATAAAACGGGCGCGGGTTCTGTCCGCAATGCTTTGAGCAGGGGACGCTCGATCAGATACGCTTCGGTGTAGATATCGGTTGAGATCTTTGCTTGATCACGTCCTTCGATGACGGTGCGTGCGGTTAACAGCTGCTTGGGATAATCCCAATCATATAAAGCATGGGCAGCATCCAATCCTTCATAACACTGCAAGCGGATGAATTCAACGCCGCGAATCTGTGCCATCACTTTCGCCAGTTCCGTTTTCCCCACACCGGCAGGTCCTTCCATAAGAACAGGGCGCCCGAGACGCCCCGCCAAGTACAGTACGGTAGTGAGTGCCTGATCCGCCACATAACGGGCTCGCTGCAATTCTTCCTGCAACCTGTTAATTTGTTCGTTCATTCCTCATCCTCATTTGCTACCGCAACTTCGTTTTTCATGGAAATCAGCGCATTTCGAATGTTTTCAAACACTTGTTCCGTAATCTTGCGAGCTTGCCCGTCAATCAACCGTCCCCCGATGGTGGCGATCGGACCGCTGACCACGACATCACATGTCCATTTCAACAGGGTACCCTGCTGTTCTTCCAGATCTTCCAAAAACATTTTGGCGCTCATATCAATCCCGCTTCCCATGCCGCCACCCTTGACCGACATCGAAGCCGCCTTGCCCGGTTCCTCGATCGTGATAACGTTTGCCAGATCAAAAGCACCCCGAATCGGACCTAAACCAACCCGCACTTTTGCGCGAAAATTTTGATTGTCAGTGACGTCCATGCTTAACAAATCAGGCAGACAAGGTCCCACCTTGTGCGGATCCATAAGAAAATTCCAAACCATTTCGCGGGACACCGGGATGGTAAAATCACCACTGTAGTTCTTCAATTGTCATTCCTCCTTCGACTTGCATCTTAAACTTCTACCGTATGTGCATATTTTTCCGGATTTTTCAAGAATTCCTGGCGGCAATGCGGACAACAAAATCCATACTCCTTGCCTTGATATTCCGCTTTATGCAGCGTCGTGTTCAAATCCACCACCATGTGACAGATCGGATCGATCACTTCCCGCCGGGTCTTGTTCTCTGTTACCTGCAGCGTCAATGGAGCAAAGGTGCGTTTCTTCCTTCTGTATTCGATGATTTCCGCCAAAATCGTAACCGCGATTTCGGCCGGGTCTACCGCCCCCAAGTCCAATCCTGCCGGAGCGGAAAGAAAGGAACAAAACTCTTCCGAAACTCCCCGGATCTTCAAATCTGCCAATACCGCTTCCCGGCGTTTGGGACTTGTGACCAGCCCCACATAGGAAAGTTCGCATCCTTGCAGCGCCAGTATGCTTTCCGTATCATAGAGACCCATCGATGCGACAACCACATACGCTCCCGGTGACAGCTGAGCCTGGATGGTTTCGGTCAATCCGGAAAGGTTGGATGCATCTGCAGAAGCCGCCTGTTCCATGACCACGGATCTAACCTGAAAATTCAAGTGAGCCGCCAGTTTTTGCAGATTGTCCGCGATGGGAGAATGACCGATCACCAGCAAAACGGGTGCCGGAAGCTTTGGCTCGATAAACAATTCAACGGTTCCCTCCGAGTGGCAGGTCATCGGCAAAACGGTAAGACCGTCCGTTGTCCGAGACTGCGACGGATCAGACGTGATCAGCACCAGATGGCTGGCCCCGTTTTCGATACATTTCAATGCTTGTGAAACGACAAGCGTTTGGATGCATTGGCCGCCGACGAATCCGATCATTTCTCCCGTGGAGGTAATCAACGCCTTTGCTCCGACAATCGCCGAAGTGGGTTTTACGGTGCGAACCACGGTAACCACCGCAAACGGTTCCCGCGCTTCTTCCATTCGAAGAGCCTCTTGCCAGATCTTATCCATACAGGGTGTCTGACGGGGAGTCCCCCGTCAGACCATCCTCCTCTCCTACCCAAGACTTCCTCTTATTCCGTTACCCCGCTCTTGCGCAAAATTTCCCAAACCTTCCAGGGGAAAATCGGCATGTCGATATGCTCAACACCAAACGGTGCAAGCGCATCCACAACCGCATTGACGAAGGCGGCCGGGGAACCGACATTGGGTGATTCGCCCACACCTTTTGCACCGATCGGGTGATGCGGCGATGGCGTAACGGTTCGGTCCGTCTCCCAATGCGGCGAATCCAGAGCAGTGGGTACAAGATAGTCCATCCAGTTCGGGGCCAGGCAGTTTCCATCCTCGTCAAACGGAATGTCCTGCATAAACGCAATCGCAAAACCTTCCGTCAATCCACCGTGTACTTGGCCTTCCACGATCATGGGATTAATCACGTTGCCGCAGTCATCAACGGCCAGGAAACGGCGTACTTTCACAGCGCCCGTCCCTTTGTCAATATCCACAACCGCGATATAGGCCCCATGCGGGAAGGTCAGATTGGGCGGATCGTAATAATAGGTTGCTTCCAGACCGGGCTCCATGCCTTCGGGCAAATTCGTATAGGCTGCCAAGGCCACTTCCCCCATCGTAACCTTGCGGGAGGGGAGCCCTTTTACCTGGAACGCCTCTCCATTCCATGCAACATCCTCTTCTCCCACTTCCAGCAGATGAGCGGCAATTTTCTTCGCCTTTTCCCGGATGCGCCGTGCGCAAAGCGCCGCTGCTCCTCCTGCTGTTGGGGTACTGCGGCTTGCATAGGTGCCCAAGCCATAGGGAGCCGTATCGGTATCGCCCTCTTCCACCAACACGTCATCCGTGGTTAAGCCCAGTTCTTCTGCGATGATTTGCGCAAAAGTGGTTTCATGCCCCTGTCCCTGATGCCGTACTCCCAATCGGGCAATCACTTTTCCGGTCGGATGCACGCGGATTTCAGCACTGTCAAACATTTTGATCCCCATGATATCAAACGAATGGGAAGGACCAGCACCAACCACTTCCGTGAATGTGGAAATGCCAATGCCCATTAACTCGCCGCGCGCCCGTTTCTCCGCCTGTTCCTTGCGCAGTTCCTGATAGCCGATTTTCTCAAGGGCCAGCTTGAATGTTTGCTCATAGTCGCCGCTGTCATAGGTCCATCCTGTCGGAGACTGATAAGGGAACTGCTCTTTCTTGATAAAGTTGCGCAGTCTCAGGTCGGCAGGATCCATGTTCAACTTGCGTGCCAGGACATCCATGGTTCGTTCGATCAGATAAGCGGCTTCCGTGACACGGAAAGAACAACGATAGGCCACGCCCCCCGGCGCCTTGTTGGTATAGACGCCGTCCACTTCAACAAACGCCTGCTGAAAATCATAGGAACCGGTGACGATGCTGAACAAGCCGGCAGGAAACTTCGTCGGATCCGCCGCCGCGTCAAACGCGCCGTGATCTGCAAGCGTTTTCACTCGCAAGGCTAGAACTTTTCCGTTTTCATCTGCAGCGATCTCGGCTTTCATATGGTAATCGCGGGCAAACCCGGTGCTTGCGATATTCTCCGTACGGGTTTCGATCCATTTGACCGGCTGTCCCAGCTGCAAGGAAGCAACGATGGCGCAGACATATCCCGGATAGACCGGAACTTTGTTCCCAAACCCTCCGCCAACGTCCGGAGAAATGACATGAATCTTGTGTTCAGGCAGACCGCTGACCATCGCCAATACCGTGCGATGCGCATGGGGCGCCTGTGACGTGACATACCAGGTTAATTTGCCTGTTCCCTTGTTGTAATCCGCGATACATCCGCATGGTTCCAGCGGGGACGGGTGAACCCGTTGAAAACGCACATCCTGGCTGACCACCACGGGAGCGTCTTTGAAAATCTCCTCTGTCTTTTCACGATCTCCCGCTTCCCAGTGCCAAATGTGATTGCTCTTCTTTTCCCGATCATCCCGCAACACGGGGGCATCCGGCTGTATTGCGCGGAACGGGTCAACGACGACAGGCAGCGCCTCGTATTCGACCTCGACCAGTTGAGCTGCATCCACCGCCGCAGCACGCGTCTCCGCAACGACGGCCGCCACCTCTTGGTATTGGTAAAGCACCTTCCCGACCGCCAGCACCATTTGCACATCCCCGGCCATCGTCGGGATCCAGGCCAGCTTCAGCTTTGCCAAATCCTCACCGGTGATAATCAATTTGACGCCGGGGACCTGATAGGCAGCGTCGGTATTGATGCTTTTAATCCTGGCATGCGCATAGGGACTGCGGACAATGCTCATGTGCAGCATATTTGGCAATACAATGTCATCTACATAACGACCCTGACCTCGGATAAACCGGGGATCTTCTTTCCGATGGATCGATTTTCCCATCGGCCGAAGTTCGCATTGATTAATTGCCACTGGGAACCACCTCCGATTGGTTATGCGGATCCATTTTTTGCGCCGCCAAGACACGCCCTGCCGATTGAATGGCTTTGACGATATTCACATAACCGGTGCATCGGCATACGTTGCCTGAAATACCCTTGCGCACTTCCTCCTCGGTCGGTAAAGGATTTCGTTCCAACAGTTCACATGCTGTCATGATCATTCCGGGCGTGCAGTACCCGCACTGGAGGGCATGCTCTTCCCAGAATGCTTTTTGCAGCGGATGCAGTTCACCGTCACGTTCCAGTCCTTCTACCGTCAGGATTTCTTGGCCGTTCGCCTGTACCGCCAGCACGGTACAGGATTTAACTGCCTTGCCGTTCAACAATACGGTGCAAGCTCCGCAAGTAGTCGTATCGCATCCGACATGCGCCCCCGTCAGTCTCAGGTGTTCCCTGAGATAGTAGACGAGCAGCGTGCGGGGCTCGACATCCGATTCATAAACACGTCCGTTTACTGTTACACGTATTTGCATAAAGGAATGCCCCCTCCCTGATTCATTTTTCTAACGAGTAAAATCCGTCAGGCGAAACTAGCGAAGCTCTTCCGCAATCTCCTCAAGCCCCCGCTTTACGAACACCCTGACCAGGTCCTTCTTGTACTCGGCACTGCCGCGAAGGTCCGTCGCCGGATTCGCCTCTTCCTGGGCCAGCAGCGACGCCTGATTGATCGTTTCCTGATCCAAAGGACGCCCAAGCAACCATTCTTCCGCCTTTTTGGCCCGAACTGGAACATCGCCGCATGCGGATAACCCAATACCGACGTCCAGGATGGTTCCGTCGTTCGCCTTGACCACATGCAGCGCCACACCAACAATGGCAAAATCCCCCGCTTTGCGTTCCAATTTCATGTAGCGTGCTGCAGCGCGGCCAATCGGAGAAGGAATCAATACCGCCGATGCAATCTCATCCACCTCAAGCGCTGTCGTGAAGGTATCGACAAAAAAGTCATCGATAAAAACCCGCCGCACTCCGGATGGGCCGATTATCTCCACATCCGCATGCAGGGCAATCATTGCCGCTCCCCAGTCAGAACCCGGATCAGCATGAACGAGAGAGCCGCAGATGGTACCCCGATTGCGAACAGGTACGTCCGCAATCCATTCCGCTGTTTTCGATAACAGCGGGTAGCGGTCCATCAAGTTTCGTTCATTTTCTAGATCCGCATGCCTGGTCAGCGCCCCGATTCGCAAATAACCGTTCTCTTCGCGCCAGCCGCGCAAATCGTCAACATGATTGATATCAATCAGTACTGACGGCATCGCAACGCGCAGCTTCATCATAGGAAGCAAACTTTGACCGCCCGCCAAAATCTTCGCATCGTACCCGTGTTTTTGCAGCAGGGCGATCGTTTCATCCACAGAAGTCGGTGAAAAATAATCGAATGCATTGGGAATCATAAAATTTTTATCCCTCCTTTATAAAATTTAATATTTTTGATTGTTCTGAACATAAACAATTATATCACATATTAAGAATGGTTAAAATATTGAAAATTAAAACATAGAATTTTATTATTATCACCATCGGGATTGTCTTTCGAGAGATTTTCCGACTGCTATTGAAAGAATTTGTCACATATTGTTTCCGGTTGGTCGGATGAGGGTTCCATACTCGGCTGTTGCCGAGACCTGAAAGATAAGTGAAGGAGGGAGCTCGCTTGTCGCGCTTGCAAGAGGCACGGGATGTCATGCACAAAATGAAACAAGCCTGGGAACGAAATCAAAAAACAACGATCTTGATGATTACGGAGGTGCGCGGGTCGGCTTACCGCCAGCCTGGCGCCAAAATGATGATGGCAGCGGATGGGCAGATGTTTGGCACATTGAGCGGCGGTTGCCTGGAGAGCGATTTGTTTGAATGGTCAAAAGAAGCCATTCGGCAATCCACGCCTCTTACCAAACAGTATGATCTGAGTGAAAATGAGTTATGGACGCTCGGCATCGGCTGTAAAGGATCCTTGGAAATCCTGATTGTTCCTGTCGATCAGGATGATCGCTTCTGGCAAACAGCCATGACCGTCATCCAGGAAGAGCGTCCCACTACGCTGATTCTGGAAATTCCGACAGGTGTTCGCGTCCTGCTTGATGAAAACGGGAATGGCTGGGGAGATCTGGCACAGCTCCCGAACGAGGTTCGACAGCAAGCATTGGATCGCACTTTCCAGCGAACGCGTGCAGAAGTTATGACCCATGGTAATCGCCGGTTTGTCATTGATACCATGCGCCCCAGTGAACGATTGATTATCGCGGGTGCCGGCCATGATGCAGTCCCCCTTGTTTCGGTCGCGGCGCAGGTGGGTTTTGGGGTCACCGTACTGGATCCTCGCAAAGACTTTAACAATCCTTTTCGCTTTCCGTCCGCATCCCATCTGGTCGTTGAACCCAGTGCAGCAGACCCTGCCGCTTTACGCGACAGCTGGTGGATCATCATGAATCACCAGCAGAGTCGGGATGAAGCTTCGTTAGCGCTCGCCTTAAAAAGCAGCCCGCGCTTCATTGGCGTGTTGGGCCCCCTGTCGCGCACCCAGGAAATGCTTGCAAACATCGGGGCGGATCTGTCGAGCGGTCCCCTGCACGCACCGATTGGCTTGGATTTAGGCGCCGAATCAATTGAGGAAGTCGCGATCAGCATCATATCTGAACTGATGATGGTCCGAAGCGGCAGCAGCGGCCTGCCCCTTCACGGCCGCACGAAAATCCATGGTTAGGATCGGTGCGGTTATCTTGGCGGCAGGAATGTCGCGTCGGATGGGAGCGCCCAAATTATTGCTGGATTTTCGCGGAAAACCATTGTTCCTACATGCCGTTGAATGTGCGATCCATGCACGATTGAGTCCCGTCCTCCTCGTAGGGGGAGAGCATCTACAGTTCCTTCAGGAGCATACAAAGGAACTGCCCGTGGAAATTGTCAGGAATCCAGACTACGCCGAGGGAATGGCGGCATCGTTAAGGAGGGGCATCGCAGCGATCGATGGCCGTGTCGACGCCGCATTGGTTTTTCTGGCCGACCAACCTTTTGTGCCGCCGGTGTTGATCGAGAAGCTGCTCCAGACGTATACGGAGTGCCGCTCGGCCGGCATTCGGATCGTGCGCCCCCAGTACGATGGCATACCCGGACATCCTGTTTTGTTTGATGCCGAGCTGTTTGCAGAATTTGCAGAGCTGCACGGGGATGAAGGAGGCCGCTCCATCATCAAGCGTCACGCCGAGAAAGTGAAACTGCTCCCCACCGCTCATCCCCTGTGGGGAGCAGACATCGACACGCCGGACGATCTGAAGAAATTCGAAAGATCTTTCCCTTGGCATTAAGTTGACCGCCGTAAAAAACACCGTTACCGAATCGTCGATAACGGTGTTTTCGTATACCTGGCTGCTTCCTTTTTATTCCTGCTGGAGCGTTTTTTGCGGGACCGCCTGCCCTTTCAGCAGCGGCAGAATCACAAGCACGCCGATGAAGAACAGTACGGTGGCCGCTTCGAACATCGCCACCAGCGAGAACATTGCCTTCAGCCACCCGGTGATGCTCATCATGATCACCATCGCGCCCATGAAGAGCGGGCTGAGGATTCCGTTGACACGGCCAACGAACGAAGCCTCGGCATTTTGCAAAATCAGCGTGTTGATCCCGATATGGATGCACGGCATGACCAGTCCGCAGATAAATTGGGCCGTCAGCGTCAGCCATAACTGCGTGGACAGCCCCATCACCAGAAAGCCACAGGCGCTGACGGTCATCCCGAATATGAGGAGCTTTTGCGGCGCGATCTTTTTCGCCAGCCCCATCATCACGCCGCCGCCCAGGATCATCGCGATGCCATTGGCTGCCATCAGCCACTGCAAATGCTCCTTCGGCAAGCCGAGCCGTTCCGTGATGAGGAAAACCACCAGCGGCTGCGTCAAGCCAATCGCCAACCCCGCTGCGGCAAAACAGCCGCCGAGCGAGGTCAAGGTACGGTTCCCCAACACATATTGAAAACCCGCCTTCATTTCCTGCCACAGCGTCGTTTTCTCCGCACGCTCCTCCAAGTCGCGGTCTGGCGGCAGCATCAGCAGCACGCCAGCGGACAGCAAGAAGGCTGCGCCCGTGATGGCGAGCGCGGCGCCGATGCCGTAATGCTGATAAACAAATGTCCCGACAATCGGCCCCAAGATCATAAACAGCGCAAATATCGTCTGGTACATGGACATCCCCATCTGGATCAGCTGTTCCGGTACGTGCAGTTTGAACAATTTCAAGCCGGACGGCTGCGAAAACTGCGACAATACGGAGGAAACAAGCGTCGCGAAAAAGATGGCTTTCCAACTGCCGAACACCATTGTAAGCAGCACGACAAACATGGAAAGCGAGCTGAGTACGTCACACCAGACCATCGTGCGCTTAGGCCGCCAACGATCGGCAAACGTGCCCCCGATAAAGGAGAACAAAAAGATCGGTGCAAATTCGGCCACGGATATGAGCGATACAGCAACCGGATCCCCGTTCGTCCGCTCCATCACGTAGAGCAGGATGGCGTAGTTGCGGACCCAGACGCCGATCTGCAGGAAAAACACCGACAGCAGAATGGTTCGTACCACCGCGTTGCGGAACAAGGCTGCCGCCGAGAAGTTGGCAGTCGATTGCACAGTCATAACATCCCTCTTTCTTTTTTTGAATCTGACCGGCTGACGATCCCAGCATCTATTGGGTTTTGGCGACCACTCCCTTCACCCGTGTACCGGCTCTGTGTTCACAGGCCCTCTCTCCACACTCCTGCAAAATCTGACCGGGCAGCCGTCACTTTTTTTGACGTTCCGAACCACACAAAAAGACGCCGGGCTTTTGCCGACGCCTTGTGAAACGCAAAAAGACGCCGGTTTCTTCCCGACGTCTGTCTTCATGCATGGATGGTGCCGATTAAACGGCTTGCTTTCCGCAACCCCTGATTCCATGGCGGCCGGGGAACGCGCACGAGAGCCATCCCGCATGCGAACGATCGGGAAATGTTTTCGCGATGTTTGTTTGTACGAATTCACTTACCATGATCGTTAAGCCTCCTTTCGCCATGTTCCCCTTCTCGCAGGGGCGCATACTGTTTTTGTCTAACATGCAAAGTATAGGATGGGTATTGGCTCTCTGTCAAGAAAAACTGCGCATGAAAAGATTAACAGCGGCGAATGCCCAGCTGCACATTCCCCGCTGCACGTACAAAATACCGGTCGCTTTTGCCCCCAGTTCATGCCGATCATTGTAAATCAGGCACTCGGCCCCCATCCCTCTCTCTTTTCCACGATTTCGATTGGCCGATTGGCAGTCTCCGTTGCAGTTAACCGCGCAGCGCCGCCAGATCCACCTTCGGCACAAGCCCTTCTTCCGCGGCGCGGCCGAGCAGCGCGCTTACCGCCGCATACCCTTCCTCGCCCAAATGGCGGGTAAACTCGTTTACATACAGGTCGATGTGCGCTTTGGCAACGGCGGGATCCATCTCCTGCGCGTGGCGCATCACATACGCCTGCGACGCCTCCGGATGCGCCCACGCATATTCCACCGACGCCCGTATCCAGCCGGCGATCGCCTGCCGGTCCAGCGAGCGGCGGGCAATGATGGCGCCGAGCGGAATCGGCAGATTGGTGTCGGCTTCCCACCAGCTGCCCAAATCGACCAGCAGGTTCAGGCCATATGCTGGATAGGTGAAGCGTGCCTCGTGGATAACCAGCCCGGCATCGATCTTGCCGTCGCGAACGGCCGGCATGATTTCATGAAACGGCATCACCACAATCTCGCCTACCCCTCCCGGCACGTGTCGGGCTGCCCACAGCCGGAAGAGCAGATAGGCGGTCGAACGTTCGCTGGGTACCGCTACACGGCGGCCTGCCAGCACCGCCGGGTCCTGGGTTCCACTCGGATTTTTCGTGAGCACCAGCGGCCCGCAGCCTCTTCCCAGCGCTCCCCCGCAGGGAAGCAGCGCATAGTCGTCCAGCACCCACGGCAGCGCCGCATACGAAATCTTCAGGACATCCGGGCCATTCGGACTTACTGCCAGATTGTTGGTGATGTCGATATCCGCATAGGTTACGTCAAGTTCCGGGGCGCCGGGCACCAGGCCGTGCACCCAGGCGTGGAAAACGAATGTGTCGTTAGGGCAGGGTGAGAAAGCGATTTTCATGCGAACACCTCCAGTAGTACTGTGCTTGTTGCTTCCAGCATCTGCAGCGCCTCTTTGATTCGCCATGAGGACCGGTCGCGCGGGCCGACAGCGTTGGAGATCGCGCGGATTTCCAGGATGGGTACTCCGGACAGGCGGGCAGCGGCTGCCACCCCGTAGCCCTCCATCGCTTCAGCGGTCGCCCCGGGCACGCGAGCGGCCAGTTCCTGGGCGGTTGCAGCGGTGCCGGTCACGGTGGATACACTGAGCACAGGACCCGTCGTCACTGGCAGTCCGGCTGCCTGCATGGCCGCCGTCACCCGGTTGACCAGGCTTGCGTCAACCGGGATGCGGGTGGAGCCGAAACCCAGCTCGTCCAGGCTGCAGAAGCCTTCCGGGGTCTGCGCGCCCAGGTCGGCGGCGATGATTTCATTCGCCACCACCAGGGAGCCCACCTCGGCTCTACCGGCAAAGCCTCCCGCGATTCCGGCGCACACCACCAGCCCATACCGGGCCGCTGCCAACGCCGCGGCCGTGCTGGCTGCTGCAGCTGCTGGCCCGACTCCGCCCACCAAGACGTCAAATCCGTCTGCACCGCGGAGCCCACGCAAGACGGCGTCCCTTTCCGCCGGAACCGAGGTCACCACGAGGACGCGCATTCCCGGCTGCTGCTGACAGGAAGCTGGTTCAGACGCGTCCGTTTTCACATGCGCATTCACGTTCCTGTTCTCCCTTTCTTTCCATGAAAAAGTTCGGCGAGAAGTCTCTCATCGTTTCAAACAATAACCTTCCTCCAAATTATCTTTCTCCCGGATTCTTGTAAAGAGGGGTTCTGCGTGCCAAGTGTACCGATCGTCAAAACGCGTCAAAGGTCCGTTCATGTCGCGGACCTTTTTGTCTTACTTCACATATTTTTTGATCAGGTTCATTTTCATGTCCCACGTTTTCTGGCTTAAGTGGACGGGATATACCTCCGGATTCAACAGACGAAGGTACTCCTTCCAAAACAAGGAAAGCTGCTGCTTGTGGTATTCCCTGATCTGATCCAGCTGCGGCAGCTGATACACCTGTTTCCCGTTGAGAAAGATCGTTTCCAGGAGGGGCACCGCTTCAAAATCGGTCACGACCTTGCGGATGTACGTGTGAACGGGATCAAACAGGACAAGATGATCCTGGTTCTGCACGTCCTCGTCATGCAGGGCAATATAATCCCCCTCCGCCTTTCCCGTCTGTTTGTTCATGATGCGGTAGACGCGCTTCACCCCGGGTGTTGTGATCTTCTCCGGATTGGCCGAGATTTTGATGGTGGGGACGTATGTGCCGTTTTCTTCGTAGGCTACCATCTTGTAGACGCCGCCCAGGGCGGGTTGATCCGCCGCCGTTATCAATCGGGTGCCGATGCCCCACGCATCGATTCTGGCCCCCTGCCCTTTCAAGTTGAAAATGATGGTTTCATCCAAATCGTTGGACGCCATGATTTTCACGTCGGGAAACCCCGCGTCATCCAGCATCTTGCGCCCTTGGATGGAGAGATAGGCCAAGTCTCCGCTGTCGATCCGGATTCCCAGGAGCTTTTTCCCCCGCTGCTTCAGCATCCTTGCCACCTTGATGGCGTTCGGAATCCCGCTTTTCAGCGTGTCATAGGTATCCACAAGAAGCGTGACTTGATCAGGCAGCGCTTCGGCAAAACGGATAAACGCCTCCTCTTCGCTGGGATGATCCTGTACCCATGCATGGGCATGCGTCCCCTTGGTCGGGATGCGAAACATCATGCCCGCCCGCAAATTGGAGGTTGCATCAAATCCGGCGAGGTAGGCTGCTCTTGCCCCCCAGATGGCGGCATCCGCTTCCTGCGCTCGCCTTGTCCCAAACTCAATCAGCGTATCATCCGGTGCGACCTGGCGAATGCGTGCCGCCTTGGTGGCGATCAACGTCTGATAGTTGATGAAGTTGAGGATGGCCGTCTCGATCAGAAGCGCCTCGAATGCTCTCGCTTCCACCTGAATCAGGGGTTCGTTCGGGAACACAAGCGTCCCTTCTTTGACGGCCCGGATAGTGCCGCTGAATCGAAAGTTCCGCAGCTCGTCCAGGAAGGCGGGATCGTACTTCTCTTCCTGTTCGGAGAGATAGGCAATATCTTCCTCGGTAAACTGCAGGTGATTGATGTAATGGATCAACCTTTCCAGCCCCGCGAAAACCGCAAATCCGTTGCCGAACGGAAGATTGCGAAAATAGGCTTCGTATACGTGTTTTCGGTTGTGCGTGCCAAACTTCCAATGGGCATACATCATGTTTACTTCATATTTGTCGGTATGCAGGGACAAATGACCATACTTCATCCAATTGCTCCTCTCCAGATGGCCCGCATTCGGGAATGGAGCCTTCTCCTCCGGTTCTAGCTGCTCACTTCCAACAATACTTTTCCCGTGCTCTGCCTGCTTTCCACCCATTCGTGGGCCTGCGCAGCCTGCTCCAGGGAAAAGCGCCTGCCGATTTTGATGGTTAACCGCTGCTCCGCCAAAAGCCCAAGTACGCGCTCGGCTGTTTCACGTAGCAGATGCGGCCGCTTTTTTCTGGTTGTTCCGAAACTGAAGCCGAGCACGGAACGGCAGCTCGCATGCAGATCGATGGTTTTAACATGCCCAACTTCGCCGCTCGAATTGCCGAAATGAACGAGCCGGCCGTACATGGCCAGGCAGTCCAGGCTTTTCTCCGTTACCCGCCCGGAAATCGAGTCCAAAATCACATTGGCCCCTTCGCCATTCGTCAATGCCTTTACCTTCTCCGCAAAGTCATCGTTCTCATAGCAGATGACATGATCCGCCCCCGCTTCCAACGCGATGGCGGCCTTCTTTTCACTTCCGACGGTTCCGATCACAAGACCGGCACCCAGTATTTTGGCCAGCTGAATCGCCGTCGTTCCGATTCCGCCCGCCGCCGCATGGATGAGAACCGTTTCGCCGGGTTCCAGCCTCGCGACATCCGCCAGAAGCTTGTAGGAGGTAAACGAGACGATGGGGCATGCCGCCGCTGTCTCAAAGTCGACGGCGTCCGGCAGCAAAAAGGTGAGGCTCTCGTCTGCCACCACATATTCAGCGTAAGAGCCGTTTTTCGGAAACGCGATCACCCGCTGTCCCACCTTGAATTGCCGAACCTCGGAACCTACCGCCTCAATGACCCCTGCGGCATCCAAACCGGGGATAAACGGAGGCTGCTTTCCGCCATGATAGTTGCCGTATCGCGCCTTGATATCGGCAAAGTTGACGCTGGTGGCGACAACGCGGATCAACACATCTTTATCGCCGATCGAAGGCATGTCCACGGTCGTATGTTTCAGTACGTCGGGACCGCCGAATTGCGTTACAAGGACTGCATGCATCTGGGTGACTCCTCTCTATCCCTCTGTTTTCCGAAACCTACCAGTACATTCTACACGCGGCGGAAAATCCCTCCCCCGTCGATTCCGTATATGCCGCGCCAACTCTCCCAACGCTCGGGAAAGCGGTTGCCAATAATGAACAAATGAGATAGAATAAACATGTTTAAAAGTTTAAACCTATGAGGTGAATATGACAAACAATCGAGCATGCAGCAACAAAGCGCTGATTCTGGAAACGTTGAAAAGGAGCACCCCTGTGTTCCAGGCTTTGGGCGATGTCAACCGTCAACAGATCATCGCGCTTCTCCTGGAACAGACCAGTCTGAACGTCAACCAGATCACGGAGAGAATGGCCATTTCAAGACCGGCCATTTCCCATCATCTGAAAATCCTGCGGCAGGCGGATCTCATCGAGTACAACCGCGTCGGCAAAGAAAAATACTATTCCTTAAGCAGCAATATCAGACAAGCCCTGCAGCCCATAAAAGAGCTTCTTCTCGCCGTCGAGGACGGCCCCTAAAATTTTTTACTGATCAAGTTTACAAGTTTAAACATAACGAATCGAAGGGATGAACAAGCATGAAAGCCATTGTCTTTGGCAGCACAGGATTTATCGGCAGCCATGTTGTGGAGCAGCTGCATCTCGCCGGACATCAGGTGACGACCGTCGTTCGGCAGACAAGCGACACATCGTTTCTCCAGCGGTTGGGCGTCAATGTCGTGCCGATCGACTTCTCACATCCCCAAGCAATCGGAAATGTGATCAACGGGCATGATGTCGTCTACAACTGTACGGCAAGCGCGACGCTGCAATCCCCCACCCCTCTGGAGGAAGAGGTGGAAATCAAGCTGACGCGGAAGCTCGTGGAAGCTGCCGCTTCTCAAGGGGCCGCCCGCTTTATACAGCTGAGCACCATCGTCATCTATGACTTCCGCAGCAACGACCCTCTTGACGAATCCTATCAATCGGAGCCGGAGTACCCCATCCAACAAGTAGGAATCGAAAGGGAACGGGTCGTCGAAGAAGCGGGCCGCCAAACCGGAATCACCACCATCATCTTGCGGCCTGCCAGCACGATCGGTGTCCGGGACAAAAAGTCGTTTTTTGCCCGTATGTTCACCGCCCATGCGCATGACCAATATCCGATGGTCGGCCAAGGCGCCGCCAAGGTATCGCTCGTGGATACACGCGACATCGGACGGGCGATGGTCTGGTTGGGAACGTACCGGAAGCCCGACCAAGACAATGGGGTTTATTTGCTCAAAGGCTTCGATACGACCTGGCATGATCTCAAGCAGGAGATCGACCGTGCGACCGGCAGAATCTCGAGGACGATCGATCTGGCGACGGACTTGTCGGAGGAAGAGATGCGCCGCCTGCAGGTAAACCCGTTTGCGCTAAAAACGTTGTCCGTGAACCGGCTCTGGAACGACCGGAAGATACGAACGCTCGGCTTCGAGACAAAATATACGCTGACGGAAGCGGTGGACGCGGCGGTCAACGACCTGCTGACGAGGAACCGCGCTTGATTTCCCGGCTGCTTATCTTACTTTTTCATTAATTTAATGCATTTTTTACATTAGTCATCTTGACAGGGTGGTGCTAGAATCAAAAATGGCGTATGCCTACTTGCCGTTTTTTCCTGCAAAGGTTGTGGTTATCCATGGCATTCTCGTGGAAACGAAATCTTTTCGTGCTTTGGACCGGCGTCTTTTTTTGCAGCACCGCCTACTCCATCTCCATACCGTTTTTGCCGATCTTTCTGCATACTTCGCTCGGGGTGAATGATCATCTGGAGGTGTGGGCCGGGATCTCGTTCGGCATCACCTTTCTGGTCAGCGCCCTGATTTCGCCATTTTGGGGCTCGCTCGCTGACAAGTACGGTCGCAAGCCCATGCTGATACGGTCCGGCTACAGCTTGGCCGTCTTGTATTTTTTGAACTACCTGGTGACGGATCCGTACCTCTTTGTCCTGCTCCGCATCCTGCAAGGGCTGCTGGCCGGTTTCGTCCCGGCTTCCATCGCGCTTGTCGCCACCAACACCCCGGAAAAACACGTCGGGTATGCCCTTGGGGTCATGTCGACCGCCGGGGCCACCGGGGGCATTGTCGGTCCGTTGATTGGGGGGTTGGTGAGTCACCTGTGGGGAAACAGGGAGGCGTTCCTATTTTCCTCCTGCGTCGTGCTGGTCGCCGCGCTGATCGCCACCTTTTTTGCCCGTGAGACCAACCAAAACCGGACAGGCAACCGGTCGAGCGTACGGGAAGACCTGCGCACCGCCGTGAGGAATCGCCCGCTGATGCGTGTCCTGGGTCTTACCATGCTGGTGACGATATCGGTCATGCTGATTGAGCCGCTCCTGACCGTTTATGTGCTTCAACTGGGCGCTTCCCGACAGGACGCGTCGCTAAGCTCTGGGATTATTTTTTCCGCTGTCGGGATCGCTACGGTTTTGGCGGCGCCGCGCTGGGGTTCTCTCGGCAGCAAAATGGGCTACACCAAGGTTCTGCTGATCGGGCTGCTGGGGGGAGGCATCGGCAATCTGCTGCAGTTCTTCTTTACCAATCTGTACGGGTTTGGGGTGCTTCGCTTCCTCTATGGCCTGTTTTTTGCGGCGGTTTACCCTTCCATCCATGCGATGATTGTCAAGGTGACCGACCCCGAATTCCGAGGAAGGGCGTTCAGCCTCAATCAGTCTGCCACCCAGCTTTCCACCATGATCGGCCCCGTGCTCGGCGGTATTCTCGGCAGCATCCTACCCATCCGGGTGGTGTTTCTCATCAACGGGATCGCGCTGCTGCTGGTGGCCGTTCTGATGAAATCCAAGATGAACACGGCTGTGGAGGAGAGCCGCCTTTCCACGGATGGGGCGGTATCCGCCAAATAATCGGGCGTACTGTCAAGGCTGCGCGCCTGCCGCTCCCTCCTGCATCGCCAGTGCCTCGTAGCGCACCCGCAGTTCCCGTTTCAGGATCTTCCCGCTCGGGTTCCGGGGCAGATTCTCCGCGATCACGACATATTTGGGGGCTTTGAACCCGGAGAGGCGTTCCTTGCAGAAAGCCAGAATCTCCCCGGCGCTCACATTCGCACCGGCCTTGGGCACCACTACGGCGGTAACCGCCTCGATCCAGTAGGGATGGGGGACGCCGATGACGGCAACCTCCGAAACGCCGGGGTGCTGGTAGATCGTCTCCTCCACTTCCCGGCTGGCAATATTTTCGCCTCCCGATTTGATCATGTCTTTCTTCCGGTCCACGACCGTGATGTATCCTTCCTCATCCATGATCCCCAAGTCTCCGCTGTGGAACCACCCGCCCTGAAATGCGGCCGCCGTTTTCTCTTCATCCTTGAAATATCCCAGCATGGCGTGGCTCGTCCTGTGCACGATTTCTCCTACTGTACCGCGGGGCACTTCCCTGCCGTCTTCGTCCACGATCCGGGTCTCCACGTTGAGCGACGGCTTCCCGGCGGACCCGGCTTTCCGCAGCTGATCCCTGGGTTTGAGCACAGTCGCCAGCGGCGCCACTTCCGTCTGCCCGTAGAAATTATAAAACTGCGCATGGGGCAGGCGTTGGTTCAATTCCTTCAGGATCTCCACCGGCATGATGGCCGCCCCGTAGTAGCACTTTTGCAGCGAAGAGAGGTCGCGGGCTGCGAACTCCGGAGACCGTAGCAGCGCGATCCAGACGGTCGGCGGACAAAACAGCTGCGTGGCCCGGTATTTTTCCACCGTCGCAAGCAGGAGGCCGGGAGCGGCCTGCTCCAGGATGATCCCGCTTCCTCCCAGATAGATATAGGGTCCGAGGAAGCAGTGAAGCTGTGCGCTGTGAAACAAGGGAAGCGCGTGAACCGCGATGTCGTCCTCCGTCATGCCCCCGTCGATGATGGTGCTGACATATTCGGCAATGACGTTTTTGTGGGTAAGCATAACGCCTTTGGGTTTGGATTCGGTCCCGCTCGTGTAGAGGATATGCACCACATCGTCATCGTCCAGGTGTACGTCGGGCTCAGCAGGCTCCGCGTCTTTGATCAGCTCCCTGAACGGCTGCCACTCCCCGATCGGTTCGGCAGGACGGGAAATGTTGGCGCACAAGCGCGGCGTGCAGCCGGCCAGCTTGATGGCCTGGTCGGCCGTTGTCAGAAATTCCGGAGAGACAAAGCAGGCGCTCACTTCCGCATGACCGAGAATAAAGGCCACATCGTCCGTGTTCAGCATGTAGTTGATCGGCACCATGATGATGCCCGCTTTGGCCAGGGCGAAGTTCAGAATGGCAAAATCCATGGAATTGCGGGACAGCACGGCCGCCCTCTCTCCTTTTTGCAGCCCCCTTGCCAAAATGGCGTTCGCCGCCTGGTTGACGATCCTGTCAAACGCCTCGTATGTAAACGCTTCCTCTTCGAAGCGCAGGGCGATCTTGTCCGGATAACGCGCCCTGCTCCGCTGCAGGATATCTCCGAGTGTGTTTCGCCTTGCACGCTGGATTTCGATCATATGCATGCCTCCAAGCCGTTTTTCTTTCATTATACACATCGTTTTCTATATAATCAGTATTTTCAGTAAAATAAGCGTTAAAAAAAGACCGACTCCCGAGAATCGGTCTTATCCTTCAGTATATCAGAAAGTTTAAACTCTTTAAAGCGATAAAGCGAAGTGAGAAAGGTTGGGGGCCCCCGCCGACACCAGCGTAGCTTAAGTCGGCGGGGTTTCTAAACTATTCCGACTCCTTGGAAAAAAACTCGTGGTACAAGGCGATTACCGCGCGATCCGCGTCAACCTCCTTGACTCCAAACATCATGCTGACTTCCGATGACCCCTGATTGATCATCTCCAGATTCACCTTTGCCTGCGCAAGGGCGGTCGTCGCCCGGGCCGAGGTGCCGACGGAACGCCTCATGCCTTCGCCCACGATCATCACAAGGGCCAGATCGTCTTCGATGACGATGTCCTCGGCATGCAGCTCCGTCCGTATGCGCTGGACAACCCGTTCCCGAATCTCCGGCGTGAAATCCTTCCGGCGCAGAATCACCGAGATGTTGTCAATTCCGGACGGGGTGTGCTCATACGACAATCCCTCGTCCTCCAGAATCTGCAGCAGCCGCCGCCCGAAGCCGATCTCCCTGTTCATCAAATATTTGCTCACATAGAGACTGCAGAAGCCTTTGTCGCTGGCGATGCCAGCCACCCGGTTCTCGTCCGCCTTCCGCTCCGAAACGATCATCGTTCCCGGCGCATCCGGATTGTTGGTGTTTTTGATGCAGACGGGAATGCCTGCGCGGTAAGCCGGGTACAAGGCTTCCTCGTGGAACACGGTAAATCCGGAATACGAGAGCTCCCTCATCTCGCGGTAGGTGATGACGCGGATCTCTTTCGGCTTCTCCACCAGGTTGGGGTTAACCACATACACGGAGTCCACATCGGTGAAATTTTCGTACAGATCCGCCTGTATGGCCGCTGCCAGGATGGAGCCCGTAATATCGGAGCCTCCCCGGGAGAACGTGACCAGCACCCCTTCCGTCGTATAGCCGAAGAACCCCGGAAAGACCACGATGCCTGTTCGGTCCTTCAGGGCCCGCAGCTTCTCATAGGCAATGGGGAGCACCTGCGCATTGCCCGCCTCATCCGTGACAAACAGTCCCGCCTCATACGGATTGACGTAATGGGCATCTTTTCCCAGGCTGCGCAGATAACGGGCCACCAGTTTGGCGCAGGTGTCCTCGCCTGCCGCTTTCACTGCATCGAGAAAGCGGGACGGGTCATCGCTGCTTCGGATCGACAAGGCTTCATGCAGTTCGGCCGTAATCTGTTCCGTGTCGTCGTGCGCAAGGCCGAGGCCTTCCGCAATGTCCTGAAAGCGCCGAAAAATCTCCTCCTTCACCTGATCGGCCCGGCCTCCCGCCAGTACGCTGTCCGCATACTGGATCAGCAGATCGGTCACCTTGATATCGTCCTTGTGCCGTTTTCCCGGCGCGGAGACGACGATCAGGCGCCTCTGATCGTCCGCCTGAATGATGGCTCCTACCTTTTTGATCTGCTCCGCGCTGGCCAACGACGTACCGCCGAACTTCGCTACTTTCATCTCCGACTCCTCCATCTGTTTCTCTATCTGTTCATGGTTCCGACGAACATGAATATAGGTTAAATGAGTTCTGTAAAAAAGACAAGTGTCTTTTTCACGTGGACATAACAGCACAAAAGAACAAGCCGATCAGTCAACCGATCGGCTTGTTCCCGTTAGTTACCGGCAGCGGCGAAGTTCTTTTCCTCGGCCTTTGTTTTTGCCGGTTTGGAGGTGTTTTTCTTCTGATTCTGTTCGAAGGCGATCAGGATGGCCTCCTGCCGCTTGACGCCATTTCTCTCCAGCTCTTCGATGGTGGTGATGATCCGCTTGTAATCTTTCGGAATCACCTTGACAAACTTCGCCACCGTTTGCTCCCAGTTCTGCAGCAGTCTCTTGGCGAGCGGGCTGTCCGTGTACGCCGCATGGTTTTCGATCAGGCGCTTGAGCATGTGAATTTCACGGGGCGCATCCAGGGCTTCCAGCAGGACCATTTCCTGATTGCACAAGGCGGCGAACTGTTCCCGATCCTCCGCCAGCACATAAGCGGTGCCGCCGGACATCCCGGCCGCGAAGTTTTTGCCGACCTTTCCGAGGATGACGACGCGTCCCCCCGTCATGTATTCGCAGCCGTGGTCGCCGACGCCTTCCACCACGGCGGTCACCCCGCTGTTGCGCACGCAGAAGCGTTCGCCGGCCACGCCGTTGATGTAGGCTTCCCCCGCCGTGGCGCCGTAAAAGGCGACGTTGCCGATAATGATGTTCTCTTCCGGAACAAAGGTGCTGCGCTGCGGTGGGCGAATCACCAGTTTCCCGCCGGACAGCCCTTTGCCGACATAGTCATTGGCATCCCCTTCGAGCCGCAGGGTGATTCCTCTCGGCACGAACGCCCCGAAGCTTTGTCCCGCCGATCCCTGGAACTGCAGCTGAATCGTATCTTCCGGCAGGCCATGCATGCCATATCTTCTGGAAACCTCGCTGCCGAGGATCGTTCCGACGACCCGATTGGTGTTTTGGATCGGCAGGGCCGCTTCCACCTGACGCTGGGCATCCAGCGCCGGTTTGCACAGCTTCAGCAGCATCCGGCGATCCAGGGTTTCCTCCAGCTTGTGATCCTGCGCCCGCTGATGGTATCTGCCCACGTCTTCCGGCACGTTGGGCTGATACAAGAGCGGCGACAGGTCAAGATGCTTCGCCTTCCAATGTTCCTTGGCCTTCTCGTTCATGGTGAGCAGCTGGCTCTGTCCGATCATTTCCTCAAAGGAGCGGAAGCCAAGCTCCGCCATGATTTCACGCACCTCGCGCGCCACGAAGCGCATGAAGTTGACGAGGTGCTCCGGATCTCCCTTGAACTTCTTGCGCAGATCCGGGTTTTGCGTCGCAACTCCCACCGGACAGGTATCCAGGTGACAGACGCGCGCCATCACGCAGCCGATGGAAACAAGCGGCGCCGTCGCGAAACCGAACTCTTCCGCGCCGAGCAGGGCGGCGATGACGACGTCCCGTCCTGTCAGCATCTTGCCGTCGGTTTCCAGCACGACGCGGTCGCGAAGCTGATTCAACAGGAGCGTCTGATGCGTTTCCGCCAATCCCAGCTCCCACGGCATGCCGGCGTGCTTGATGCTTGATTTGGGCGAAGCGCCCGTTCCGCCGTCGTGTCCGCTGATCACGATCACATCGGCCAGCCCTTTGGCGACACCCGCCGCGATGGTGCCGACACCGGCCTTGGACACCAGCTTCACGCTGATGCGGGCGCGCGGGTTGGCGTTTTTCAGGTCAAAGATCAGCTGGGCAAGATCCTCAATGGAGTAGATGTCATGGTGCGGCGGCGGCGAAATCAGCCCGACGCCCGGTGTGGAACCGCGCACTTCCGCGATCCACGGATACACCTTGTTCCCGGGAAGCTGGCCGCCCTCGCCCGGCTTCGCGCCCTGCGCCATCTTGATCTGGATTTCGGCCGCGTTCACCAGGTAGTGGCTGGATACCCCAAAGCGGCCGGAAGCGACCTGCTTGATCGCGCTGCGGCGGGAATCGCCGTTTTCATCCGTGATGTAGCGCTGCGGATCTTCTCCGCCCTCCCCGCTGTTGCTTTTGGCGCCCAGACGGTTCATGGCGATGGCGAGCGTCTCATGCGCCTCCTTGCTCAGCGAACCGAAAGACATCGCGCCGGTTTTGAAGCGGCGGACAATCGCATCCACCGATTCCACTTCCGCCAGCGGCACCGGCTTGCGGTCGGACTTGAAGGCGAGCAGGTGACGCAGGGAGACGAATTGCTGTTCATTCACCATCTGCGAGTACAGTTTGTACTGCTCGTAATCTCCTTCCCGGCATGCTTTCTGGAGCGCGTGGACCGTCTTCGGATTGAAGAGATGGTACTCGCCATCGCGGCGGAACTGGAAGTCGCTCCCGGGTTCCAATGCTTCCCCGCGGTGTTCCGGCGAAAACGCTTTGGCATGGCGCATCAGGGTCTCCCGGGCGATAATGTCCAGCTTGATGCCGCCCACCTGCGAAGAGGTGCGGGTGAAATAGCGGTCGATCACGGACGCATCGATGCCGATCGCCTCGAAGATTTGGGCGCCGCGATAGCTTTGAATCGTGGAGATCCCCATTTTGGACATCACTTTGACGACGCCTTCCACGGCGGTGCGCAGATAGATTGCCACGGCTTCCTCATGGGCAAGGTCTCCCAACTGGCCGGCTTGCACCAGCTCTTTCAAGGTCGCGATGGCCAGATACGGATTGACCGCATCCGCCCCGTAGCCGATCAGCATGGCAAACTGGTGTACGTCGCGGGGCTCACCCGATTCCACCAGCAAGCTCGCTTTCGTGCGCGTCCCGGCCCGTACCAGATGGTGATGCAGGCTGCTTACGGCGAGCAGGGCGGGAATGGCGGCCTGCTGTTCATTCACGCCGCGGTCGGACAGGATCAGCAGGGTATAGCCGTCCCGGATGGCCTGATCCGCTTTGGCAAACAGCTGGTCCAGCGCCTGTTCCAGCTCTTTTTCGCCGCCGTCAGCAGGAAAGAGCATCGGCAGCGTCAGCGCGCGGAACTCCCGGTATGGATTGTGGCGCAGCCGAGCCAGCTCTTCGTTAGAGAGGAGCGGCTGCTTCAGCCGGATTCTTCGGCAGTTGCCGGCGTCGGGTTCAAGCAGGTTGCCTTCCGCGCCAAGATAGGTCAGGGTCGAGGTGACACACGCCTCGCGGATGGCGTCGATCGGCGGATTGGTCACCTGGGCGAACGATTGCTTGAAATAGTTGTACAGAAGCTGCGGGCGATCGGACAAGACCGCCAGAGGCGTGTCAATCCCCATGGAACCGATCGGATCTTTCCGCTCCGTGACCATGGGCGCCAGCATTTTCTGAACCTCTTCCTGGGTGTAGCCAAACGCTTTCTGCAGGGCGACGAGCGCTTCCCCTTCCAGGTCGGCGGCCCCTTCCTGAGCCGGCAGCTGCTCGAGGGTGTGCAGGTTGTTCGCCACCCACGCGCGGTACGGTTGTTCGCCCGCGATGCGCTGCTTGATTTCCTGATCCGACACGATTCGTCCTTCCTCCAGGTCAACCAGCAGCATTTTGCCCGGGCTGAGACGTCCCTTCCGGATGATCTTCTCGGCCGGGATGTCCAGCACGCCCACCTCGGAAGAAAAGATGATGGTATCGTCGGAGGTCACGTAATAGCGTGCCGGCCGCAGCCCGTTGCGGTCGAGAATGGCCCCGATCTGTCTGCCGTCCGTGAACGTGATGGCCGTCGGACCGTCCCACGGCTCCATCAGACAGCTGTGATATTCGTAAAACGCTTTTTTGCCGTCATCGATCTGCTCGTCCTGATCCCACGGTTCCGGGATCATCATCATGGCGACATGCGGCAGCGAACGGCCGGCCAGGGTGAAAAATTCAATGCAGTTGTCCAGAATGGCCGAGTCGCTGCCCTGCATGTCGATGACCGGGAGCACTTTGGACAAGTCCTGGCCGAACGCCTGCGACTGGAACATTTTTTCGCGCGCCATCATCCAGTTGATATTGCCCTGCAGCGTGTTGATCTCGCCGTTGTGAATCAGGTAACGGTTTGGATGGGCCCGCTCCCACGTCGGGAACGTGTTGGTGCTGAAGCGGGAATGGACGATGGAGAATACCGACGCGTACGCAGGATCCTGCAGATCCAGGTAATAGGCGTCCAGCTGTCCGGGGGTCAGCAGCCCTTTGTAGACGATGGTGCGGGATGAGAACGAGGCCGCGTAAAACCCTGCAAGGCCGCGCAGCTCCATCTGTCTGCGGATCACGTACAGCTTGCGCTCGAAGGCCAGCGCATCGGACAGATCCTTGCTGGCACCGATAAATACCTGGCGAATATAAGGCTGGCTTGCCCGAGCCGTTTTGCCCAGCTTGGTCGGATCGGTCGGAACGGTTCGCCATCCGAGCAACGTCTGACCTTCCGCCGCGATAATCTGCGCCAGCTGCGCTTCATACTCTGTGCGCAGCGCTTCATCTACCGGAAGAAAAAGCATCCCCACGCCGTACTTCCCGGCCGCAGGCAGCTTGATGTTTGCTTCTTTGCATACCTTCTTGAAAAAGTCATGCGGGATTTGCGTCATGATTCCCGCGCCGTCCCCGGTTTCCGGATCGCTTCCCTGGCCGCCGCGATGCTCCAGCTGGCAAAGGATTTGCAATCCGTTTTTTACGATTTGATGGGTGGCTTTCCGCTTCAGATTGGCGATAAAGCCGATCCCGCACGCATCATGTTCATGAATGGGATCATAGAGTCCCTGTTTTGCCGGCAATCCCGTCTTTGTCATGGTATCCTCTCCTTCTCTACCTTCCTGTCCCGGGCTGCCGCGCCCTCTATTCCGAATTTTTCGTCTCTTTGTCCGGTTATAGAAAAACCGGGCTGCGGCAGGTGTCCCGACACCGATCTCTTGCTTTGTCGAATGGTTACTACTCATTTTAGATTTGTTAATTGATACAAACAATATATAATTAAGGTGAGATTAATCTCATATTGAGATGAATGCGAAGGGAGGGGGACAGCAGTGGAGCTGCGACAGCTGCAGTACTTCATTGAGGTGGCAAAACGGGAACATGTGACCGAAGCGGCGCACAACCTTCACGTCGCCCAATCGGCCGTCAGCCGGCAGATCGCCAATCTGGAGGCGGAACTGGGCATTCAGCTGTTTATCCGTGAAGGGCGCAATGTGAAACTGACTTCAGTGGGAAAAATCTTTCTGGAACATGCGGTGACGGCCCTGAACGAAATCGAGAAGGCCAAGCAGAAGATCGAGGAGTTCCTGGATCCGGAACGGGGCACCATCCGGGTCGGCTTCACCAGCAGTCTCGCCGCCAACCCTTTGCCCACGGTGATTTCCGCGTTTCGCGCCCGCTATCCCGATATCGGCTTTCAATTGAAGCAGGGGGCGTATAAACAGCTGATCGATTCCGTCATCCGGGGAGATATTGACCTGGCCTTTCTGGGCCCTGTGCCCACCCAGGAGAAAGATGTCCGCAGCCACATCTTTTTTGCGGAAAACATCATGGCCCTCCTGCCTGCCAGGCATCCGCTGGCCAAGCAGGAAACGCTGCGCCTGCGCGAGCTGCAGGACGATACCTTCGTGCTCTTTCCACCCGGTTTTCTGCTGCGGGAGATTGCGGTAAACGCCTGTGCGCAGGTCGGTTTCAAGCCGAAGGTTTCCTTTGAGGGGGAAGATATCGATGCCATCAAAGGGCTGGTTGCCGCCGGGTTGGGCGTTACCCTGCTGCCGGAAGTGACGCTGATCGACAACATGCCGAGAGAAACGGTCAGGCTCCCCATCAGCGAGCCCATTGTCACCCGGACGGTAGGAATCATCATTCCGAGCAACAGGGAACTGCCGCCGTCGGAAAAGCTCTTTTACGATTTTCTGAAAGAGTTTTTCTCCGTGCTGAACAAATTCAGCCAGTAGTTCACTGCGGACGGGGGCTATACCATCCGGGCGGGATCCAGCGCTTCCTGCACCGCAGGCGTCCACAGCCCCTCCTCCTGCAGCACCTGCCTTAATGACTTGTCCTCGGCATATGCTTTCTTCGCGATGGCGGCGGCACGGTCATATCCCAGGAAAGGATTGAGGGCCGTGACAAGGGAGAGGCTGGCCTCCAGCCACGCTGTGCACTGCCGCTCGTTGGCTTCGATGCCCATAATGCATTTGTCAACCAGGACTTGGATGGCATTGGACAAAATCGTGATGGAAAACAGCAGATTAAAGGCGATGAGCGGCATCATGACATTGATCTCCAGTTGGCTTCCCACCCCGGCCATCGTCACGGACATGTCGTTGCCGATCACCTGGGCGGCCACCATGTAGACCATCTCCAGGATCACGGGATTTACCTTGCCCGGCATGATGGAAGAGCCGGGCTGCACGGCGGGGAGCCGCAGTTCCGCGAGGCCGGTTCTGGGGCCGGAGCTCAGCAGGCGAAGATCGCTCGTGATCTTGATGAGATGCAGGGCCAGCTGTTTCAGCACGGCATGGACGTGAATCGCCGCGCTGGTATTCTGCATCGCGGCAAATCGGTTCGTCGCTTCCCGGAAGGGCATCCCGGTCCTTCTCGCGATTTCTCCGATGGCATAGGCGGCATACCGGGGATGGGCATTGATGCCTGTGCCTACGGCATTGCCGCCCAGCGCAATCTCATACAACCCCTCCTGCGCTTCCGCCAGCCTGGTCAACAGATGGGAGACGGTTTGGGCATAGCCTGAAAACTCCTGGCCCAGCCGGATGGGAACGGCATCCTGCAGATGGGTCCGCCCCGCCTTGATGACCGGCATCAATTCCTCCGCCTTCTGCCACAACGCCTGCTCCAGTTTCCTGAGGCTTGGCAGCAGGTGAACCTGCAGCATCTCCGCTGTTGAAATGTTGATCGCCGTCGGGATCGTATCGTTCGTCGATTGCGCCAGATTGACGTGGTCGTTGGGATGCACCAGCCTGCTCTCTCTCGTCCCTCCCAACAGTTCCGTGGCCCTGAGGGCGATCACCTCATTGGCATTCATATTTTGGGAGGTGCCGGCCCCGGCCTGAAACACATCGACCACGAAGTGCGCATCCCATTTTCCCTCGATCACTTCTTCCGCCGCCTGGATGATGGCCTGCGCAATCGTTTCTTCCAGCTGTCCGGTTCTCCGGTTGGCGGCAGCCGCGGAAGCCTTGATGATTCCTTGCGCCCGGATAAAGGCCCGGGGCAGCCTCAGTCCGCTGATGGGGAAGTTTTCCACAGCCCGCTGGGTTTGCGGGCCATAGAGAGCCTCTGCGGGAATGGTCACTTCCCCTAATGGATCTGACATGGTTCGGTATGCTGGCACCGTCATCGGTATCGACATCCCCCTGTTCACTTTGGTCAGCCATTAGGGTTGCCCGCAGGAGGAAAAATAAACCACGGCAGAAAAAAAGAAGCCAATCGTCCGGCCAATTGGCTTCTTTGCCTGCGGAAAGGGGCAGGATGATTTTGATTTCCGGCAGGAATTCTTGCCCAACTGGAAGAAAGTAAGAATGAACTACTTTTCTTTATTTATGCTGGTTGGCAGGAGTGAAAGGTATGAGTAAAGCGGCCGTCAGTCAAAAAGAGGTCATTTTCCGCATCAATCAGGAGGAATATGGGATTTCCGTCACAGAGGTGGTTTCCATTGAAAAAGCCCATGACATAACAACCGTTCCCAGACAAAATCCATTTTTGCTGGGTGTCATCCACCTTCGCGGCAGCGTCATCCCGGTTGTCGATCTGCACCATGCGCTGCAAGGAACCCCCGCTCGCATCACGGATTCCACACGCTACATCATCGTATCCGTAGGGGATGAAGTCGTCGGGTTCGTGGTGGATGCGGCTACGGATATTATCGATGTCCCCCAATCCATTATCCAGAAGCCTGCCGTGGTTCGATCCGACTTCATCTACGGCATCGCCAAGCTAGATCAGCGCATGATCGTGCTGCTTGACATTCCCCGCCTGATGAGCGGCATTATCGGCGATATTTCCGTATAACCCGTCTTCGATCAGAATAGACCCATGTTCCTCCCCTCTGAAGGAACATGGGCCTTTTTGCCTTATCCTTTGTTCCCTTCTTCCATCAACAGCGACAGCTCCGCCCAACGTTCAATCGCTTGATCCAATTCCTTTTTTACCTGCTGCTGTTCTTCATACAAAGTCCGGATGCGTTCATAGTCGCTCCCGGCCTGCGCGATCTGCTGCTGCAGTTCCGCATGACGCTCCTCCAGCGCGGCGATTCGGTCTTCGATCTGTTCCCATTCGCGCTGTTCATGATAGGAGAGCTTTTTGCGCCGCTCTTTTTTGGGCGGCTGTTTTTCCAGCTCATCCCGCTCCGGCCGGCTGCTTGCCGATAACTGCTTCTCCATGCGGCGCTGCTCCAGATAGTCGGAGTAACTGCCCTCGAATACCCGGATCGCCCCGCCTCCTTCAAACGCCAGCAGGCGATCCGCCACACGATCCAGGAAATAGCGATCATGGGAGACCGCAATCACCGCACCGGGAAACTGTTCCAGATAATCTTCCAGAATGCGCAGGGTTTGGGTATCCAGATCATTGGTCGGTTCATCCAGGAGAAGAACATTGGGCGCGCCCATCAACACGCGCAAGAGATAGAGGCGGCGTCGTTCACCGCCGGACAACCGGTGGATATACGTCCGCTGCATGTAACGATTAAACAAGAACCTCTCCAGCATCTGCTCGGCGGTGATGAGGTCTCCCTGGGCCGTCTTGACCACTTCCGCCGCTTCCTGGATGTAGTCGATCACGCGCTGGTTCATGTCCATCTCGGCATGATCCTGGGTATAATACCCGATGTTGACGGTTTCCCCCGTCTCAACGGTGCCTGCGTCCGGTTCAAGCCGCCGGGCGAACAGGTTGAGGAGCGTCGATTTCCCGCTCCCGTTCGGCCCGACGATGCCCAACCGTTCCCGGGGAACCACCAGATAGCTGAAGCGGTCAATCAATTTTTTGTCCCCCAGGCGTTTGGTCACCTCTTTCAGCTCCAGCACTTTCCTGCCGAGCCGGGTTGCGCCAAGGGCGATATCCAGTTTTTCAGCGGGGATGGCGATCTGTTGGCCGCGCAGCTCTTCCACCCGCTGGATCCGGGCTTTTTGTTTGGTCGTTCTGGCTTTCGCCCCGCGCCGCAGCCAGGCCAGTTCCCGCCGCAGCAGATTTTGCCGCTTTTGTTCATCGGCGAGAGCCTGCTCTTCGCGTTCCGCCTTCTTTTCCAGGTATGTTTCATAATTGCCGTCGTAGCTGTAGATTTTGCCGTGGTCCAATTCCAGAATGCGGTTGGTCACGCGGTTTAGAAAATAGCGGTCATGGGTTACCAGCAACAGCGCCTTGTTGTACTGCGACAAATAACTCTCCAGCCACTCGATGATGTCATGATCCAGATGGTTGGTCGGCTCATCCAGGATGAGCAGGTCGGCCTCCTGAATGAACGCTTTCGCGATAGCCACCCGCTTTTTTTGACCGCCGGAAAGCTCTTTGACGGGCTGGGCGTAGTTCGTGATGCCAAGGCGGTTCAAGATCGCCTTGGCGGCAGAAACCGCTTCCCAGGCGTTCCGTTCCTCGACCTTTTGCTGCATGGCAAGCAGTTTTTTCTGCTTCTCCGGATTCGCCGGATCAGCTTCCAGCTCATGCAGGGCCAGCTCATAGTTCCGCATGGCCTGCATCAGCGGGGAATCGCCGAAGTACACCTGTTCCAAGACCGTCAAGTCCTCTTGCAGTTCCGGGTGCTGGGGCAGGTATTCGATCCGGAATTGTTTGGCATGGATGATCTCTCCGGCTTCGACCGGCTCCAGCCCCGCGATCACCTTTAACAGGGTGGATTTTCCCGTACCGTTCACCCCGATCAGACCGATGCGCTGTTTGTCGGAGATGGTAAAGGAGATATGGTCAAACAGCACTTTTTCCCCGTATGTTTTGACAAGATTGACGACAGAAAGTACCGACATGCTTTCATCCCTTCTTCATGCCTCTTCACGCTATCCACCCTTTAGGATTAGGGATGAAGGTGAAAAAAGCAAGAGAAAAGAAGGAACGTGCCATCATGAATCATCACTACTTTTCATGTCAGAAAATCTGACATATAATCAATACAAAAGCACAGGTGGTGATCACATTGTCTTCCATCGTCATCCGAGACGCCGAGGAGTCGGATCTACCCAAGCTATTGGAAATCTACAACCATGTCGTCCGCACCTCTCCGGCGACCTTTGATCTGGAGGAGCAAACATTGGAGCAGCGGAAGCGCTGGTTTCAAAAATTCGACAAGACGCATCCCCTGATCGTCGCCGTGGAAAATGACGCCGTGATCGGCTATGCCTCCCTGAGCCGCTTTCGGGAAAAATCTGCCTACAATCAGACGGGAGAATCCTCCGTCTACATTCATCACGCTCATCAGGGCAAAGGCGTCGGCAGGCTGCTCATGGAGGCACTGCTGCATCGGGCCAAAGAACTTGGCTATCACGTGATCGTCGCGGGGATCACCGGGGGAAACGAGGCGAGCGTGAGGCTGCACGAACGCCTGGGCTTCACGTTTGTCGGCGTTTTTCGGGAGGTTGGCTACAAATTCGGTCAATACCAGGATGTTTCGTTCTATCAATACACAATCACCGAATAAAAAGAGGAAAAGGCCCGTTCAGCTCGGTTATGAGACTGACGGGCCATATGCTTCCTCAAGCCTCTCCGGCGTAAAGCTTCTGCCTGAGGGCCTGCAGTTCGGCGCTTTCCAGATATTCATCGTAGGTGATCTCTTTGTCGATCAACCCGTTCGGCGTGATCTCGATAATGCGGTTGGCGACGGTTTGAACGAACTGGTGGTCGTGCGAGGTGAACAGGACACAGGCTTGGGTGTCGATCAACCCATTGTTTAGCGACGTGATCGATTCCAGGTCCAGATGGTTGGTCGGTTCGTCCAGAATCAGGACATTGGCGCCGCTTAACATCATGCGGGCCAGCATGCAGCGCACCTTTTCGCCGCCGGACAAGACGCTTGCTTTCTTGAGCGCTTCATCCCCGGAGAACAGCATCCTGCCCAGAAAGCCGCGGATGAAAGTCTCGTCCTGTTCCTTGGAATATTGGCGCAGCCAGTCTACCAGGCTGAGTTCTACATGAAAGTAGGACGAGTTGTCTTTGGGGAAATAGGAACGGATGGTGGTGACCCCCCACTCGTACGTCCCGCTGTCCGGCTCCAATTCGCCGGCAATGATCTGGAAGAGGGTGGTCTTTGCCAGTTCGTTCGGTCCGACAAAGGCGATTTTGTCTCCCCCTTTTACCGTGAAGCTGACATTGTCCAGCACCTTCTCCCCGTCGATGGTTTTGGTCAAGCCCTCCACCGTCAGGACGTTTTTCCCCAGATCCCGTTCCGGCTTGAACTGTACAAACGGATACTTGCGGTTGGACGGTTTGATGTCGTCCAGCGTGATTTTTTCCAGCAATTTTTTCCGGCTGGTCGCCTGCCGCGACTTGGAGGCATTAGCGCTGAAGCGGGCGATGAAGCGCTCCAATTCCTTGATTTTTTCTTCCTTTTTCTTGTTCTGGTCTTTCATCATCTGCAGTGCCAGCTGGCTGGACTCATACCAGAAATCGTAGTTGCCCACATAGATTTGAATCTTGCCGTAATCGATGTCCGCGATGTGCGTGCAGACCTTGTTCAGGAAGTGGCGGTCATGGGAAACGACGATCACGGTATTTTCATAATCCATCAGGAAATTCTCCAGCCAGCGGATCGACTCGATATCCAGATGGTTGGTCGGTTCGTCCAGCAGCAGGATGTCTGGATTGCCGAACAAGGCTTGGGCCAGCAGGACACGCACCTTCTGATTGCCTTCCAGCTCCTTCATTTTCTTCTCGTGCAGATCGGTGGGGATGCCCAATCCGATCAGCAGGCTGGCGGCGTCCGGTTCTGCCTGCCACCCGTTCAGCTGTTCGAACTCGCTCTCCAGCTCGGATGCCCTGATGCCGTCCGCTTCCGAAAAATCGGGCTTCGCGTACAACGCGTTTTTCTCTTCCATGATCTCATAGAGGCGCTTGTGGCCCATGATGACGGTCTTCAGCACCTCATGCTCGTCAAATTCGAAGTGGTTCTGCTTTAATACAGCCAGACGGCAGCCGGGCGTGATATGCACATGGCCGCTCGTCGGCTCGATTTCACCCGACAAAATCTTGAGAAAAGTGGATTTTCCCGCTCCGTTGGCCCCGATCAGGCCGTAGCAGTTGCCCGGGGTAAATTTGATCGTGACATCTTCAAACAGCGCTCGTTTGCCATAGCGCAGGGAAACACCCGACGTGCTGATCATAATCGCTGATACCTGCCTTTATCCGATCTGATTTTCGCAGTAGAACACGAAACAGTATTATATCACATTGACCGACCGTTGTGGCCAAAAAGAAGGCCGATGCCCTTGAGAGGGACATCGGTCCTGGCGCTGCCCGATCGCGCTGGGGTTTCCTTCTCAACTGATGGTTCTGACAGGCAAGCCCACCTGTTCCGCCAATTCCGCCTTGGAAGTCAACAGGAGATCGGTATAGCTTGTAAAGAACGGTTTTAGGTTCTCCAGCCGCAAATCTTGAAAGCGCAGCAGGATGGTATTGGATTGGTGCAAATATACATGAAAATGGTCGCTTAAAAAAACCAAAAACTGATCCACATCAGTGCCGGCTTTTGTCAACCATTCGTCGTTGAATTCGATATAACCAATCAGATTCGGACACTGTTCGCGTATTCTTGCCATGCCTTTCAATACATATGCTTCGAATCCTTCCACGTCCAATTTAAAAAGCAGGCGTTCCTCTGCCAGCGATTGATCTGCAAACAGGGAATCGACCGTGATGCTCTTTACTTTCGTCACTTCAACCATCTTATGTTTCATCATGGGAACTGCCGAGGATGTTCCGGACCAGGCATGGTCGACGTAAAAGGTAATCTCTTCGCCCTCTTTTTCGCCTGCTAGCGCGTGGACCAGGGTGATTTGACTTTTGTTCGGGTGTTCTTCCAACGCTCTGCAGAGATAGGGAAACAGCAACTGATTGGCTTCGATCCCGATGATTTTGGCATCCGGATGATACACCGTGGAATAGATCACTTCCCCGTAATTCACCCCGACGTCAAGGATAATGGTCGGCTTCCATACCTCGACGATTTTTCTCCAGATGCTGGTCACTTTGTGATGCGTCACCCCATTCGACTTGATGACCCATTGGCCCCGCTTATCGGTTGGATTGACATACAAAACGTTGCTCGACCCCGCAATGGTTACTTTCTGCATGTGCTCCGGCGTGGCAGACAATTTGATCACTGCCTCCTTCTGATTCAATTTTTTGGAGGATCAAGACAGATTGGCTGTCTCTGTTTGCTCGATTCCCAATTTGGATTCCAGCAATTGTTTGTTATGCAGCACGTTATGATCTTCCGGCCGGTATTTTCTCGCTTCCTCGTTATGTTCGTAGGATTTTTGAAAATCACCCAGATGGTAATAGCAGACACAAAGCTGCAGGTGCGGATACCAGGTATAGTATGCCGGATAGCTGAAACTCCATTGATCGGGATCAGGTTTCCGCGTCAGGGCGAGCTCATACCAGAAAACCGCTTTTTTGTATTCCCGTTTGCGCTGGAAATGGTACCCGATGCGGCAGGCCGCTTCCGCTTTTGGCTCTCCGTACTCGAATGATTTGAACAAGGCCGTGAGTTCGTTGGCGAAGTCGCCCAAAAACCGATAGCAATCGGCCATATAGATGCAGGCGTAGATTTTGTCCTCTACCCAGCCTTCCTGCATGGCCAGATTGTTTTGGTAGCTTTCGATCGCCTGTTCGTACTTGCCGTTTTCACGCAATTCATTGCCATAATAGAAAAAGTCTCTTGGAGTGAACTTATCCCCTCTGGCGATCTTGTTGGCGTATATCCCCAGCGCTCTCCCGACGGAATGGCGAATTTTTTTATGGGTGACAGCGATATCCGCATTGATGATTTTTCCGCTCACGCTCAAATATTGATGGACATCTCCGTACCATCTGAAGTTTTTCTCCCGTTTCACCAAACGGTTTCGCCTGTAGCGCAGGGTCACATTCCCGAACTCGTCCGTCCCCGCGTTATAATACATCGAGACGGAGTCCACGGATGGATCAAGGGTTTTTTTTAACTGTTGCAGCTTGATCTGGTCTTCCTCCAGGAGCACATCGTCCGCATCCAGATAGAGAATGTATTCCTTTGTTGCATATTCAAATGACTTGTTCCTGGCTTCAGCAAAATTGCCGGTCCACGGGAAAAAGAAGACACGGTCCGTGTATTGTTTGGCGATTTCCACTGTGCGGTCTGTAGAGCCGGTATCCACGATATTGATCTCATCCACGAGATCTTTCACGGTGTCCAGGCAGCGTGCCAGCACTTCTTCCTCATTCTTCACGATCATGCAAAGGCTGATGGTAATCATCTCATCCTTCCTTTCTATTCATATGGAACAGCATGCGGTGTGCACTTGTTCAACACATTGCCACTCATACGTCTGTGATTTCCGCGTTGTTAGCGTATGCGTTGTCCCTTTCCATGGTGATCTCATGCGAGCATTTGGGGCGTCCGCCACTGCGGATCGATCAACGCCACCCATTCCCTTGCAAATAAAAAAACCTTGCATCATTTTGATGACACAAGGTTTCAGCTAATCAACGATACCCGATCCGCCCGCTTCTTCTCCGTACCCAAACATGTCGATTTGCTCCTGTTCTTTCCTGTTCACCTTTCTTTCCAACCGCTCGATCCGTTTCACGTACTGCTGCTGCTCGCGCTTCGAATGCCACCGCAGCACCCTGCCTTTTCTTTTCCACAGCTCGAATGCCTGCTGCGTATAGTACAGCGCCTTTTCATAATCTTTGCAATGATGCTCGCAAATTTTGGCGGCCTCCACATACACTTCTTCAGGGATATGGGAAAATTCCCGCATGTATGCTTCCCATAACTGCAGGGCCAGCAGCCAGTTCCCCTGCCGTTTGTACAAGCGGCACAAGGCGTTCATCGCCTCCGCCCTGCGTCTGTGTCCATGCGCGATCAGCCATTGGTAGCGCCGGCTCGCCTCTTCATCCGCCCCCAAGGCTTCATACCAGCGCGCAATTTCAAAAAGTTCGTCGCCGGAAGGGTCAGCGACCGGGTGGGATAGCACCAGATACGCCAGATGAATGTAGAGGGAAATGAGCGAAAGCACATCCATCTCATGATGTTCCATCACGCCGCGGATGATGTCGGGGTCTTTCGTCTGCAGATAGTCAAAATACAGGACGGGTGCCAGATGCCCGGGAACATCCCCGGTGCGCGAGACGCCCAGTTTCTCCCGCTCAATGATGGACAGGCGGCAGGAGGGAAGCTCATCCTTCCACAGCCGCCGCGCTGCGTGCAGCAGATCGTAATGCCCAAGGGTCGGAAGCTGCGGAACCTCATCGCGCAGCAGCGTGTGTCGGGTCTTGACCTGCGGCCAATCGAACGCTTTGCCGTTGAA
This sequence comes from Brevibacillus sp. SYP-B805, assembly GCF_011059135.1. Classification (GTDB taxonomy): domain Bacteria; phylum Bacillota; class Bacilli; order Brevibacillales; family Brevibacillaceae; genus Brevibacillus_F. The sequence goes on from NZ_JAALGD010000008.1 coordinate 146,425, forward strand.
GGTCACCAGATCGGTTGATGGCCGGATATCCGCCAGAAATGACTGATACAGGAGCACTTCCGCGTGCGGGGCAGGCAAAAAGTGCTGCCGGACCACCACGCAGTCTTCCTCAAAACGGCTGTATCCCAACAGAAAAATCGTGTTCCCCGCTCCGCCGTGAAGGCCTGTCGTCTCCGTATCGAAAAACAGCAGATGCTCCGCTTTCCTGCCCTTCGCCGACAGCGGATGGATCAATCCGCTATCATTCCAGGCATGGATGACGTCCAACAACTCCCGGAACGCGTATCTGCCGTGCCGAACGGTGATCGGATACCGCTGCTCCCGGATGATGACATACGCTTGATCCATCCAATGGGGTGTCGCGTGCATCGCCTGCCAACGCCCGAGATACGGGACATCCGTCTCTTGAGCGCTGGCGCGGACGCTCTCTTTGCCCATATGCCCCTTCATCCGCTGCAGCTTCGATTTAAGAGACATATGGCGTACCTCCCTGGGCTACACGCACCAGAGCCAGCGCCTTGCTTTTCTCCACGCCGCCCTCTTCGGCAGCCCCTACGCAGGACGGGCAGCCGGCATCACATGGACAGGAAGCGATCAGCTTCTCGGCCTCCAGCAGGATGGTTTCCATCTCCTTGTACACCTGTTCGCTCAACCCGACGCCGCCCGGATAACGGTCATAGAAGAAAATGGACGGCAGGCCGGAATGCAAGGCCTTGCGCTGCGGAACCACGTGCAAATCCTGTGGATCGCACATGACAAACAACGGGGCGACGTGCCGCAGGACATGGGCCAGGCCGACAAGCCCCCGCTCCGCTTCTTCGCGGCCGATCTCCCCGAAGACCGACTCGGAAAAGCTGATCCATGCCGCATGGGTATGCAGCTCTTCTTCCGGCAGGTGAATCGGTCCGGAGCCGATGTTTTCATGGGTTTCAAACTTGATTTTCTTGAAAATGGTCGCCATCGCATTGACAGCCACTTCGCCGAACCCGTATGTCGTCTGCCAATGTGTTCTCGACTCGTCTTCTTCCAGCACTTTCAATTGAACTGCCAGCTGGGCATCCGTATAGTAATCCACCTGCACCTCCCGCACGTACGCCTTTTTCTCCTCGTAATCCAGCTTCTCCACCTGGTACTGGGTTCCCTGATGCAGGTAGATCGCCTCTTCATGCAGCAGGGTAAGCGCGCTGAAGCGGTCCATTTCCCCGATCACTTTCTCCGCGCCCCGCACGGTGATGTCCACGATCACCACATTTTCCTGGGAGGCGGAGCGCAGGCTGATGTTGTGGGCCGGGAACGACTCGTTCATCCAGAACCATTTCCCCCGCGAATGATGGAGGATCTGTTCCTCTGTCAAAAATTCCAAAATCTCCGCGATCTCCGCCCGGCCGAAACGGTCACCTTCCGCAAAGGGCAGTTCATAGGCGGCACACTTGATGTGATCAACCAGAATGATCAGATTGTCCGGATTGATGCGGGCCGCTTCCGGACTGCGGTTCAGGAAGTATTCCGGATGCTGGATCACATACTGGTCAAGCGGCGTGGAGCTGCCCACCAGAATCACCACGGACTCTCCCTGCCGCCTTCCCGCCCGTCCGGCCTGCTGCCAGGTGCTCGCGACGGAACCGGGATAGCCGGTGATGATGCAGGCCTGCAGCTGGCCGATATCGACGCCCAGCTCGAGCGCATTCGTGCTGACAACCCCCAGGATGTCCCCCCGGCGCAGGCCCTGTTCGATCGCCCGCCGCTGGCTGGGCAGATAGCCGCCGCGGTAGCCCTGAATCGTCTTGGGCCCCAGCTTCCGTTTGACCAGCTCCTGCAGATAGGTCAGCAGGATCTCCACGCGGACACGGCTTCGGGCAAACAAGATGGTTTGGATGCCGTTGCCGAGGAATTGCTCCGACAGATCCCTGGCTTCCAGCGTCGCGCTGCGGCGGATGTTCAACTGCCGGTTGACGACGGGCGGATTGTAGAAGAGAAAATGTTTCACGCCGGATGGGGCGCCGTTGTTGTCAACCAGCGTCACGGGCTCTTCCGTCAATTGTTCGGCCAGCTCGCGCGGATTGGCGATGGTGGCAGAGGTACAGATAAACTGCGGCTTGCTTCCATAAAACGCGCAGATTCGTTTCAAGCGGCGGATCACATTGGCGACATGGCTGCCAAAAACGCCGCGGTAGGTATGTAACTCGTCGATGACGACATATTTCAAATGCTCGAAAAAGGAGACCCATTTCGTATGATGCGGCAGGATGCCGGAATGCAGCATATCCGGATTGGTGATGATGATGTTTCCGGCTTTCCGGATCATCTGGCGGATATTGGCCGGGGTATCGCCGTCATAGGTTTCCGACTTGATCGGCAGCCCCATCTCCGCCGCCCATTCGAGCAGCTCACTCTTCTGATCCTGCGCCAGCGCCTTGGTCGGAAACAGATACAGGGCGCGGGCCTGCGGGTCTTCCGTCAGCGCCTGGATGACCGGCAGATGGTAGCACATGCTTTTCCCCGATGCCGTCGGGGTAACGGCAACGATATGCTTCCCTTCTCTCACATGCCGGTAGGATGTCTCCTGGTGGATATAGAGGGACGTGATGCCTCGCTTCCGCAGCATCGCTTGAATGCGTTCGTCCAGATCTGGGGGAAACGGAACCGTCCGTGCTTCTCTGGCGGGAATCGTTTCCCAGTGAACGATATTGCGGCTGAAGCGCTCGTCATGGCGCAGTTGTTCCAGGATTTCAGATATGTCCCGTTTCCTGAACATGCAGATCACCTACTTCTCCCCCTATTGTACGAATGAACGTTCGCTCTGTAAATGCCAAAACAACAGAATGGCACTTTCCATCCGGCTGAATAGGCTGGGGATGAGAACGCCCGCGAAAGGACTGTGTGACCCATGCCGTTTCAATTCCCCGTTGGCATCCGTACGCGAGAGATCGCTCGAACCGGCGTAACCATCTACTATCCGCAAATCAGCGGCCCCAATCCTGCTGCGGAGCAGGCGATCAACCGGACCATCGTGAATCAGGTAAATGCCTTGATCAAAGAGCAGGGCAAATACCTGACCTCCGCAAACTTCCAGATGATCGGTCACTATGAGATCAAAACCAACGAGCGGGGCATCCTGAGCCTCATCCTGACCAATTACGCCATTTCCGTACCGAGCGCCCACGGGATGACCCTCGCCAAAGCCCTCACGTTTGACGTCAATACCGGCAGGCAGTATGCACTCAGCGAATTGTTCACGCCGGGTTCCGACTATGTGACCGTCCTCTCCGATCAGATCAGGCTTCAGATCAGGGAACGAGACATCCAAACCCTGCAGCCGTTTACCACCATTTCACCCAATCAGGATTACTATCTGGCCGACAAGGCGCTGGTCATCTTCTTCCAACTCTACGAAATCACCCCTTACTACTACGGTTTCCCGATGTTTCCCATCTCGGTTTACAGCGTGCAGTCGATTACGCCCGACCAAAGCCCGCTCAGTATCTTGTCCGCTGACATCGCCTGAGAAAACCCCGCCGACTTAAGCGAACGCCGGTGTCGGCGGGGGCCAGCCTTTCCATCTTTGCTTTATCGTTTTAAAAGACTTAAACATTCCGATATACCAAAAAAAAGCAGCCTGCTTCCCAGGAAGCAAGGCTGCTTTCTTTCAGCGGCTAATTTTAGGCAAGGATAAAGCGATCTTCCGCAAAAGCTTCCCCGCGCGCCTCTTCAAAGGCCCGCAGCAGATCCTGCGTCGTCATCTGCTGTTTCTTCTCCTGCGGAATATCCAGGATGATTCTGCCTTCATGCAGCATCAGCAGCCGGTTCCCCATGGTCAACGCCTGTTCCATGTTGTGCGTCACCATCAGGGTGGTCAGTTGGTGCTGCTCCACAATTTTGCGGGTCAGTTCGACGATCAGCTGTGCCCGCTTCGGATCAAGCGCCGCAGTGTGTTCATCCAGAAGCAGGATTTTCGGTCTGGTGAAGGTGGCCATCAGCAGGCTGAGCGCTTGCCGCTGCCCCCCCGAGAGAAACCCGACCTTCGTTTTCAGCCGGTCTTCCAAGCCCTGATCCAATAACCGCAGTTGTTCGCGGAAGATCTCCCGCTTCCGCCGGTTCACGCCCAGGGAAAACGTGCGGCGCTGACCGCGCGCGTAGGCGATCGCCAGGTTTTCCTCAATGGTCATGTGCGGCGCCGTCCCGGCAGTCGGGTCCTGGAACACGCGGCCGATCAGGGAGGCGCGCTGATGCTCACCCAGTTTCGTCACGTCTTTCCCGTCGATCACGACGCTTCCCTGATCGGGGATGATGCCGCCGGATATCACGTTCATCAGCGTGGATTTGCCGGCCCCGTTGCTGCCGATCACCGTCGCAAAATCGCCGGGAGCCAGATGCAGGTCGATCTGCTGCAGCGCCACCTTTTCATTTACCGTACCGGCGTTGAACACCTTGCGAACCTGGGAGATTTTAAGCATGGCGTTCTCCCCCTTTTGCGGCAGAATTGGTTTTCTTCCATACGCCTTTCAGCACATTGGGCAGCGTCAAGGCGATAATGACGATAACCGCGGTAATCAGCTTCATGTCGGACGGTTCCAGACCAGCCCGGAGCGCCAGCATGATGACCAGCCGGTAGACGACCGAACCGAGAATCACCGCGATGGTCGCCCGCAAAATCGTCGAGCTGCCGAACAAGACTTCGCCGACGATCACGGAAGCCAGCCCGATGACGATCATCCCGATCCCCATGCTGACATCGGCAAACCCCTGATACTGGGCCACCCAGGCGCCGGATGCGGCCACAAGGGCATTGGAGAGACCAAGGCCGATGATCGTCGTGGTGTCGGTGTTGGCGCCAAAGCTGCGAATCATGGTCGGATTGTCACCGGTTGCCCGCAGATCGAGACCGATGTCCGTATGCAGGAACCAGACAATCGCCGCCATGACAAGAAGCACGAGCGCCAGAAACACCAGCGCCACCCCGGAGAGAATCGTGATGCCGCCTATGGCCAGATCCGGCACATGCAGATCCTTGACAAGCGAGTACAGCGTATCTTCCCGCAAGAGCGGCAGGTTCGCCTGCCCCATGATGCGGAGGTTGATCGAGTACAGGGCAATCATCGTCAAGATTCCGGCCAGCAGGCCGTTGATCCGACCTTTGGTGCTGAGAATGCCGGTAAAGACGCCGGCGACCGCTCCCGCCAGCAGGGCAAGAAACGTCGCCAGCACCGGATTCGTCCCGTCAATGATCAGCTTGGCTGCCAGCGCGCCGCCGAGCGCAAAGCTGCCATCAACGGTCAAATCGGGAAAATTCAAGATGCGAAAGGTAAGATAAACGCCTAAAGCCATAATGGCGAACAGCAAACCCTGTTCGATGGCTCCGTTGAACGCAATGCCCATTTCATCCTCCTAGCTGCTCTTCTATTTGTCTACCACTTCATCTGCGCGATCGAGCAGTTGCTGCGGCACGGTAACCCCCATTTTTTCGGCTGCTTTTTTGTTGATGATCAGCTTCATGTTTGCCTGTTTTTCCACCGGCATGTCGGCGGGTTTGGCTTCCCCTTTCAGGATTTTGACCGCCATGTCAGCCGTCTGTTCTCCCAGCTTGCGGTAGTCGATCCCGTACGTGGCGATGGCGCCGCTCTTGACCGTGTTTTCTTCCCCGGCGATCACCGGAATCTTTTGGGCTTCGGCCACCGTCAGAATGGCGGCAAGCGAGGAAACCACCATATTGTCGGTCGGCACATAGATGGCATCCACTTTCCCCACCATCGATTCAGCGGCCTGCTTCACTTCCGTCGGGCTGGTAATGGCCGCTTCCTGAATCGTGTAACCCAGTTTGGCGGAGGCGTCTTGGGCCATCTTTACCTGCACTTTGGAGTTGACCTCACCGGAATTGTAAATGATGCCGACCGTTTTCGCATCCGGCTTCAGGTCTTTCAGCAGCGCCAGCTGATCCTCCACCGGGTTCATGTCGGTCGTCCCCGTCACATTGCCTTCCGGTTTATCCATGCTCTTGACGAGGCCCGCTTCCACCGGATCGGTAACGGCGGTAAAGAGAATTGGAATGTCGCGGCTTGTTTGGGCGGCCGCTTGTGCCGTCGGCGTGGCAATCGCCAGAATCAAGTCCACCTGATCGCCCTGAAACTTCTGGGCGATGGAGATGGCCGTATCCATGCTGCCCTGTGCCGATTGTTTATCATAAACCACTTGTTTGCCTTCTTCAAAGCCATTTTTCGCCATTTGCGCGATAAATCCGTCACGCGCCGCATCCAGCGCCGGATGCTCGACAATTTGCATAATCCCGATTTTTTTGGGCTTCTCTGCCGCAGGCGCTTGCGCGGAGCCTCCCGATGTAGTTGCTGGAGCACTTTGCTGCCCACACGCTGTGACGAATAAAAGCGGTAAAGCAAATAAAATAGCTGACCATCCAGCACGTTTTTTCATGACTTTTTCTCCCCTTGATTAAAAATTTTTTTCATCTTACCACGATTCCAAACTTTTTAAAAGATACTTGATGGGTAATCTTTTAAAGATGGAAATAAAGAAAGAAAGTGAGATTTCCCACTCTCTTTCCGGCAGAAACGTCTCGATTATTTGAAGATCTCCTTGGCACTTTGTTTCAGCTCGTCGCTGACGGATAAACCAAAGGCTGCGGCCGCCTTCTCGTTGATATACAGGTCTGTTTCCTTGGAGACCTCGACCGGATTATCCGCGATCTTCTGGCCGTCCAGGATGCGGGCCGCCATCTCTCCCGTCTGACGCCCCATCTTGTAATAATCGATGCCGTAGGTGGCAACCGCGCCCCGCTTCACGGTATCGATATCCGACGCGAATACCGGAATCTTGGCTTTCTCCGCTGCGCCTAGGACGCCTTCAAAGGCGGACACCACCGTATTGTCAATGGGGATGAAGATCGCTTCCGCCTTGCCCACCAAGGCTTCCGCACCGAGCTGCACTTCAGACAGGTTCGTAATGCCCGACTTCACCACTTCCACCCCCTGTGCGGCGGCAGCGGTCTCCATCTCCTTCACCTGCACCTCGGCATTCACTTCGGAAGTCGTATAGAGAACGCCCAGTTTTTTCAGATTGGGCAGGAACTTTTTGATCAGGGTCAGCTGCTGTTCCATCGACAGCTTGTCCGACGTGCCGGTAATGTTTTTGTCCGGTTTTTCCAGGGACGAGACAAGCTGGGCGGAGATGGGATCCGTTACGGTGCTGAAGACGACCGGGACATCGGCGATCGTTTTGGCGACTGCCTGGGCAGACGGTGTGGCAATGGCGATCACCATGTCATCTTTGTCGCCTGCAAATTTCTGGGCGATGGAGACCGTGTTGTTCATGTCTCCGTGCGCATTCTGATAATCAACCTGCAGATTTTTCCCCTCTTGATACCCTTTTTCGGCAAGGGCATCCAGGATGCCTTTGCGTACCGAATCCAAAGCCGGATGTTCCACAAACTGGGTCAATCCCAACTTCACGGTTTTGGCCTCCTGGCCGGGGGCTGCTGCCGGTGCCGACTGGCTGGGAGCATTGCCTCCACACCCTGCTAGCATGGCAAACACCGACAATGTGACGATCATACTGAGCGCTTTTCTCATCTCTACTTCCTCCTCTAATCTTTGGCTCTACTCAACTCTTCGCCATTATAACACAATTTTTTCGAACGGAATTTTTTTGAAATTGTCAAAAAAATCACACCCGTGCCACCAACATACGAGCGCCGCGCGCGAAACGGGAGCCTGCCGAAGCCATAGAGAAAAAACGCTCAGCCACGGTACTCCCCGCAGCTGAGCCCCAGGATGCGCTGTCACGCTTCCTGCAGCGGCTTCTCCCTTTTGCCCTCCGACGCCTGGGCAGCGAAGCCCGCCGCCTTTTCCCTTCCCATCATGGAAACGATCACCAGGATCAGGCAGGCGGGCAGAATTGCCCAGCGGAACGTTTGCGCGATGGAACCGGACAGCGCGTCGATGATCGGCCTGAGAATCGGTTCCGGAATGAGCGCACGGGTTTCCGGGGCGAGGATCGCGCGGGGATCCTGCAGGGATACGCCGCTTGGCAGACCTGCCGACCCCCCCAGGGCATCCGTCAACCGCTGCAGGAAATCGTTGCGCTGGAGGATGCCGAAGATGGTGATGCCCACCGTCATCCCCACCGCGCGCAGGAACGAGTTGGTGGATGATGCGGAACCGCGCTGCCCGTACTCAAAATGATGGATGGCGGCCATGTTCAGCACCGAGAACGAGGAACCGATGCCAAGCCCGCAGATGATCATGTAGAGGATCACGGTGAAGCGCCCGGTCTGGGGTGTCAGGGTGGCGAGCAGGCACAGGCTCAGGATGAAGACGAGGGTGGAGGCGACCATCACTTTGCGATAGCCGATCTTAACCGACAGGAAGCCGCCGATCTGGGCGGCTGCCGTCACCCCCAGCATCATGGGCAACAGGACCAGGCCGGAGTTGGTGGCCGTTCCTCCCATCACCCCCTGCATGAAAATCGGGATATAGACAGTGGCGATGATAAACGTTCCGCCGTACAGGAAGGCCGCCGCGCTGCTGGTGGCAAACAGGCGGTTGGCGAACATCCGGTAAGAGATGATCGGCTCCGCAGCCTTTCTTTCAATCAGGAGAAAGACCGCCAACATGACGGCAAAGACGGCAAAGAGACCAAGGATCACGGCGGAATCCCACGCATACTGCCTGCCGCCCAGCTCCAGGGCGAACATCAGGCTGACGACGGCGATCACAAGGGTAAATGCCCCCCACCAATCGATTTTCTGTTGGGAATGTTCATGGGATTCGTGATAGAAATACGCGACGAACACCAGGGCCAGAATGCCCAGCGGCAGGTTGATGTAAAAGTTCCAGCGCCAATCGAGCGTATCGGTGATGTAGGCTCCGAGCAGCGGCCCGATCACGCTGGACAACCCGAACACAGCGCCGAACATCCCCGACATCTTGCCCCGCTGTTCCGGAGAATATATGTCAAACACGATGGCAAAAGCGATCGGCATCAAGGCCCCGCCGCCGATGCCCTGGATGGCCCGGAAAAGGCTGAGCTGGACGATGTTTTGGGCCATCCCGCACAAGACGGAGCCGATCAGAAAGAGCAGCAGACCGAAGACGAAGAAGCGCTTGCGCCCGTACATATCGGACAGCTTCCCGAAAATCGGCATGCCCGCCATCTCCGTCACCAGATAGGCCGAGGTGACCCAGACGAATTTGTCCAGGCCGCCCAATTCCGCAACAATCGTGCCCATCGCCGTCGAGACGATGGTATTGTCGATGGCGGCGATAAAAATGCCGAGCAAGAGACCCGCGACGACGAAACCGATGCGTTGGCGATTCTCCATCTAACCTGCCCCCCTCTATTCCCCGTTCATTTTTCTGCTTTCCTTCACCACGGAGCGTTTGGATTGTGTATACTCTGTTTGATACTCCACGAGATCAATTTCACAGCCTGCCCCGATGATTACCCGCTTTCCGCGAACCACCTTGGCCCTGGTATTTTCCAAAAAGACATCGTCTCCTTCAATCGACTCTGCCTGGAGATGCGGTAGGACGGACGTGAAGATTCGATGCAGGAAGTGGATGGCGGGACGTTTGACTTTGATCTGTCCGCCGCCGATCTCCTTTGCTTCGCTGGCACCGTGGAGCCGGATATGCATGATCCCGGCATTCAGCAGCCCGCCGATGTGAAATGCCCCGCTAGAATAAAAACGCTCGGCAGCGCAATCCCCGTGTGTGGCGAGATACCCTTTCACCCGGATCTCTTCTCCGGAAAGGTTTCCCCGGACGTCGAGAGCACCGAGAATCCGGCTCATTTGACAAGAGGCATGTTCCCGCACTTCCATTTGTCCCTGAATCCTTATTTGGTTTGCCTTCAGGCTGCCCGCTACCGTGGTAACCCCGATGATCCGGGCGTTGTGTGCGTTCAGACCGCCCTCGACCGCAAGCGTTCCCAAACAGCCCAGGTTGTTACATTCCAGATCCCCTTTCACGAAACCATCCCCCAGCACTTTGACGCTGTGATAGATTCCTCCGGAGATGTGGAGATTTCCTTGAATGGTCAGATTCTGCTTCAACTTCAGCTCCGCATGCAACGCAACCCGCTCCTTTCCGGCTTCTCATCATCTCATCGCAACAGTGTTTCGTTCCATAGCGTGAAGAATCGCTTGTGCGCGATCACTTCTTCCGAATTAGCATAATAATGATGCATGCATATCATTCCTCGCAGGATTTAATGTAACATAACATTGTTACGTTGTAAAGGGAGAAGATTGGCATCCTTGGCCCCTCCTCGCCGTTCCCGCGCAGACCTTGTTGCTCAGTTGCGGATCGAACAAAAAACCCCACCGCATGCTGCGGTGAGGTTGACATTTGCTCGTATTTTCATGGCAGGATGACAATATTGCTGATAACAGGCCGTTCTTTCCCGTCGGATGGCTTGTTCAGGATTCTTCCTTTGTAGTAAAAGGCGCTCGATCCGCCTCCATCCAGATTGTAGGCATCGACGACATGAAATTCCTGCAGTTTGCGCTGGGCTTCTTCCAGCGTTACCCCATTGCTCCATCCTTTCCTGCGGCCATCGATGACGATAAGCAGCAGGTCGCCGTTGTCGAAGTGGCCGATCAGGGTGCGCGGCTGTCTGGCGTTGGCCCAGTCTTTCGGAATCGGCATGCGTTTGCCATTCTGCAGCAGCGTCGGCAGGAAGCTTGCCCCCTGCAGGATTCCCATGCGGGCAATCTGCTCCCTGGAGGTGATTTTCCCGCCTACCAGCCGGCCGTTTTTGTTAAACCCGACGAAGCTGATCCGGGGGTCGGAGGAATAAGTGCGAATCTTGCCGTCAACCACGGTAATCCCGATCGGCGAGAGCATGCCGTTGGCGCTTTTCATAAACCCGCCCGCATTGATGGCGAGCACGGCTCCGGTCCGCTTCCCGGCATGGCTGGTGGTCTCGCCTTTGCTCCTGATGGTGTCGTTGGCCAGAACCATTTTCAAGGCGCTCGGATCTTTCAGGCGCACTTTTGCCATATAGCCGCGGTATCCCGCTTCCTCCAGCGAATATACCTTCACGGTCGAATGAGGGCCGAACGTCTGGCCTACCGGATCGCCCAACATGTTGCTCAGGATCGTATCCAGCACGTCCGCCGACAGTTTCGTCTGGGACTTGCTTGCCGACAGGAGTTGGTTGATTTTCTGATGCTGCTCTTCGTACTCTTTCTTCTCTTTGTTCACATGGCTCTGGATTTCCTGGATCGCATCGTCCGCGTCTCGCAGCATCTCTTTGGTTTCATCCAGCTTTTGCTGCAGGGCCTCCGCCTTCTCCGCAGTGGATGCGACCGGCACCATCAAGGCTTGCGCAGGCAGCTTGTCCGCCGGAGCTGCTTGCGCAAAGGCAACGAGAAAACCAAGCGCAGGCGCCAGCAGGAATGCAAAAAAACGATTCACCTTACCAAGCACGCGCCGCATCCTCCAGCTTTTTCAAGGATGCCTTCAATTCCACCAGCTGCTTGTTCAGCTGATCGATCCGATCCTGCAAAGCCTGCTTGGTTTTGTTGGTGCCGCCGATGGATTCGCCGGTCAACTGCAGTTCTTCCTTGACGGCGGACAGGCCCTCCCGCACCCCATTCATCTCATCATGCAGCGTGGCGAGCTGTGCTTCCAGCTCCTTGATCTGCTGTGCATTGGAGGCTTGTACCTCTGCCAGGCGCTGCTCCATCTGCTGCTGCTGTTTTTCGAGCGTGTGGTTGGTGTATACGTATCCGCCGTAAACAAGTCCTCCCCACAAAATCACCACAAGAAAGACGGACAATGGGCTGGTTTTTCCGTCCGTTCGGGCAGGTGCTGCAGAGTGCAGCAGTCCGGAAAAAAAGCCGCTTCTTTTCCGTTTGCGCTGCTCTTTTTCCATTCCCCGAACCCCGAGTGAGGCCGATTGTGACGATGAAGCAGCATACAAATCCTTGCTCATCGCTTGTCCTCCTTTCATGCGACAATTATCGAGGCTTTATTATACCATAAAACAATCTTCGCGGCTCTCTTTCTTTCCATGGCGCGAAAAAAAGAGCATCCGCCGATGCTCATAAAACGAAGGCCATGTAAGGTTGTTGTTAGCCGGTGAACGCGTCTACTTCCTTGCGGGTGGGGAGGGAGCTCTGCGCGCCAAAGCGGGTTACCGTCAGCGCCGCCACCCGTGAAGCGAAATCGATCGCTTCTTTCCAGGACGCCCCTTCCGCGATGCGGGTGGCCAGCCCGGCATTGAACGAATCCCCTGCCGCCGTCGTATCAACCGCCTTTACCGCATACGCCGGCTGTTCCCCGCGTTGGCCGTCAATTTCGTAATAGACCCCCTTCTCACCTCGTGTAACCAGCAGGTTGCCCTTGCCCAACCGTTCCTTCAATGCTGCGACAAGCGTCATCATGTCGCCGTACGCGGTGGCTTTCCCGGTGGTGAGGACAGCCAGTTCCGTCTCGTTGGGGGTCAACAGGTCCGTTTTCGCCAGGAGGGTGTCCGGCAATGGCTGTGCGGGCGCAGGGTTGAGGATAATCATCGTGCCGCTGCGCTCGGCGATTTCCACCGCTTTTGCCACGGTTGCCAGCGGGATCTCAAGCTGTACCAGCATCACGTCGGCTTCGGCGATGGCCTGTTCCGCCTCCTCAATATCGTCCGGACGGAGGGCATGATTGGCCCCGGGTACGACCACGATGGTATTTTCACCCGCCTGGCTGACCTGGATCATCGCAACGCCGGTCGCCTGTCCGGGCACCACCTTCACATGGGTGATCTCCACCCCTTCCTGCTGCAGCTGATCCCGCATGCGCCTGCCGAACATATCGTCCCCCACCGCGCCCACCATCGCCACCCTGGCTCCCAGACGGGCAGCCGCGACTGCCTGATTGGCGCCCTTGCCGCCGGGAATCGTTTGGAATTGCTCCCCGAGAATCGTTTCACCGGCTACAGGGAGCTGGCTGGCGGTGACGACGAGATCCATGTTGATGCTGCCGACGACCGCGATCTTTGCTTGTTTGCTCACATCTCTCACTCTCCCTGTTTTTTCAAAATCGGATAGATGATCAGCAGCGTCAACAGCGCACCGCCGCTGATCGACAAAAAGGGAATCAATCCCGGCAACAGCAGCAGGACCACGAGGAAACTCCCCAGCACAACGAGCAGAAACAAGGTGCGCAGCGGATGCGTGATCCCGAGCAGGAGTGCTGTCCGCAGCGTCCCAAAGGGCGTTAGTTCAAAGTGAACCATGGCGGGAAAGAGATACAGGCCGGTGATGACGATCAGGTAGGCAGGCAGGAGACAGACAAGTGCCGTCCACGAAAAGACCTGCACCATCGCCTGATACAGCAGCGCGATGATAGTTCCGGCGCATAGGAGAGCGAAACCGCCAAGCGTGCTCGCGGCAACATTTTCCCGCAAAAATCCCCAAAACGGCCGCATCACCGGACCGGGATCCTTTCTGCGCAGCCACTGCCGAATGACCGCAAAGACAGCTGCGGTGGCCGCAAACGCCGTGACGATCGGGAGTGAGGCGGCGATCCACAGCAGGTTAAGCAGGATCAGCCGGTACGCCCACTCCGCCGCAGTAATGAGCCATTCCACGATGTTTTTCGTCACCAGTGTCACCCTTTTCTCACGTTCATGTCAGGGGAAGCTTCCGTTGAATGACGCAGTCCAGCGCCATCGTTCCCCGGCCTTCCAGTAAGACGGCCAGCGGATTGATCTCGACGCTTTCGATCCTGTCGCGTTCCCGATACACCCATTGGGAGAAGGTGGAGATCGTCTCGATCAGGCTGTCCACATCCCGCTTCGGCATATTGCGGAATCCCTGCAAATACGGGAGCAGCCCGGGGATTTCCTCCAGCATGCGCAGGGCTTCCCGCTTGCTGAGGGGAGCGATTCTCCAGGTAACCAGCTTGAAAAGCTCCGTATAGATTCCCCCCAAGCCGACCATGACCACCGGCCCGAACTGCGGATCATTCGTGCTCCCCAGGATCAATTCGATCTTATCCTTCACCATGGCTTCCAGCAGAATGCCTTCCACTTCCTCCTGCTGGGCGTGTGCTTGAAAGAATTGTATCACCTCTTCGGGCTGGGATACCCCAAGCAGCACACCGCCGTGGTCGCTTTTGTGCGTGATCGTTGAGGAGACGATTTTCGCAACAAAAGGTGCTTGGGCAAAATCGATCTGCTTCACCTTTTCCCTGATCGCTTCCTCCCGGGAGAAATACCAGCGATCGGGCGTCGCGATGCCCCATGCCCCCAGCAGGCGCTTCCCTTCGTGTTCATTCAGCGTGACGGCAGCCGCTGCATCCAACGGAATGCCGCTCGGAGGCTCTTCTGCCAGGTGCGGCGTTATTTCCTCGCTGCCCTGTCGCGTTCGCTGCCGAAATTGCTGCAGATGAGACAAGGTTGCCGCCAATTTGTCCGGCAGGAAAAACAGCGGGATGCCGTGGTTTCTGACCTCCTGAAGCAGCGGGTCCTCCTGGCTGGATGTCCACAGCAGATAGACCGGCTTGGCGGTCATTTTGTCAATCTGATGGAGGCGGTTGATGAGCGGAGATTTGCCGTGTGTGGCAAACACGTAGGCGTCCGCCTCCTCCTGCTCATCCAGCACGCGGACAATGTCCAGCAGCTGCTCGGTTTGCATCGTTCCGGACAGATCAAGCGGGTTGCGCACCGAGGCGAGCCCTTGCGCCACCTGCCCGATGGTGTCCGTGGTCCGTCGCGCCAATGGCGGCACCTGCAAGCCGTGCATGCCCAGCTTGTCGCCGACGAAGCCGCCGATCCCTCCGGAATGGGACAGCACGACAATCTTGTCCCCCATGAGCGGCTTCCCGTATTGGCAGCACATGGCAAGCTGGATGCATTCATCGTAATCTTTGGCGAGAAGCACGCCTTTCTGCCGGCAAAGGGCTGCGAATACTTCCTGGTTCCCGGTCATGGAAGCGGTATGGCTGGCCGCCGCCATCCGTCCGATTTCGGATTCCCCGATTTTCAGGGCGATGAGCGGCTTGCCCAGTCGCAGCGCCTTGTCCGCCAGGCGGATAAACGCCTGTCCGTCCTTGATTCCTTCAATAAACAGACAGAGCGCTTTGATGTCAGGGTCGTCCAGCATGTAATCGGCGACATCCGTCATGCGCAGCGCGGCTTCATTGCCGGTGGTGACGATATAGCGATACCCCAATCCATGGTCCTTGGAGCGGTTCAACAGCGGCCCGAACGCCGTCGCGCCGCTGTGCGAGATCAGGCCGACCGACCCGGTGGGAAGCGGCCCGTCCCCCAGCGATGAGGCGGAGTTGGCCCACATGCGGATGGCGCTGTTGGCGACGCCCAGGCAGTTCGGCCCGCATACGGGTATCCCGGTGCGTTCTGACCATGCCTTGACCATGTGTTCCCGGAGGATGCCTTCCTCTGTTCCCTGTTCACGAAAGCCCGCGCTGATGATCAAGACAGCACCGACCCGCTTTTCTTCACATTCGCGCAAAATCGCTTCCACAAGCTCCGCCTTGACGATGACTACCGCCAGATCAATCTCGTCGGGAACGTCCAGGAGCGTGGAGTACGCTTTCCGGCCAAAAATGGCGTCCCGCTTGGGATTGATGGGGTACAGCGAGCCGGCGTATCCATGCGTGATCAGATTGTTCATCATTCTGCCGCCGTAATTCATCTGTTCGCTTGCGCCCACCACGGCGATCGAGCGGGGACGCAGCAGTTTATCCAATGGGGCCCGGTCTGCCATCAGTTACACCCCTTCTTTCGTTCGATGATCTCATGTCTGCGCAGAAGGTGAACCGCGCGCTGATAGACGGGCGGATCGATCATTTTTCCGTCCAGCGAGCAGGAGGCTCTGCCGTTTCGGACGGCTGTTTCATACGCTTCCACCACGCGGCGGGCGTAGGCCACGTCCGCATCGCCGGGGCTGAACACCTGATTCAGGATCGCCACCTGGTCCGGGTGGATGCAGGAGGCCCCCATGAAACCCAGACGCCTGCTCTTCTCCGCCAGCTCCCTGTAGCGCTCCAGGTCGCGAAACCCGGCGATGGAGGAGACGAATCCGAGCGGCATCACTTCGTAGAGACGGGCGGTGTAGATCAGCCTGGAATAGTAGTAGTACATCTCCTGTCCGGATTCGGAGGGCTCGATCCCCAGATCCAGCGTAAAATCTTCATTTCCCAGGGTGACCGTACTGATGCGCCCGCTTGCGCCAAGCAATGCTTCCAGCGCGTGCAGCCCTTTTACGCTTTCGATCAAAAGGGAGAGTTGGATGCGGCCGCTCTGGATGCCTCGCTTTTCTTCCCATTCCCCCAGCTTGTCGTCGATTGCTTTCACCACCGCCGGATCTTCGCATTTGGGGAGCGTGATGCTGTCCAGGCGGGGCCATACGACGCTCTCCAGATCCAACAGCCACGCGTCCCGTTCGGCGTTGATCCGGACGTTCACTTCCGTTTCGCCGGGGATCTCCGTGTGCAGGGTCTCCTTTACCATTTCCCTGGCGAGCCCTTTCTGCTCGCAGGGAACCCCGTCCTCCAGATCCAGCTGCACGGCGTCTGCCCCCCGCTGGAAGGCTTTCGACACGTATTTTTCCACGTGTCCCGGCACAATCAGGGTGGAGCGGCGCACTTTTTCCACGCGATTGGTCAGATACTTCCTGGTCGGGTTCAAGCTAGGTACTCCTCCTTATGATAAGCTGCGGTGTCACGAGTACTTGTTTGGGCGGGAGCGGATGGGCATCCTGCAGGTCCGGGATGATTTTCTGCGCGGCCAGCTCGCCGATTTTTCGCTTCGGCACCTGGATGGTGGTTAATTTCGGCGAGCACATGCTGGCCATGCGGATATCGTCGTACCCGACAATCGCGATATCCTCCGGGACCCGGTATCCCATTTCCTGCAGGCGCAGCATCAGATTGATGGCGGTAAAATCGGTCGACACAAAAATGGCCGTGATGCCGTGTTCGCTGATCCACTGTTTCAGCGCCTCGTCGCTGGCAAAGCGCTCCGAGCTGACTTCCCATTCGCGTCTCGCTTCCAGCCCGGCTTTCCGCATCGCCGCACGGTATCCCTCCCGCTTGTTGATGGAATCGTTCGCTTTTTCCACGATCCGGTTGGTATAGAAGGCGATGCGCGTGTGCCCTCTCTCGATCAGATGCCGGGTTGCCAGTTCCCCGCCCAGCGCGTCTTCGCACAACACCCGTTCATAGTCGCCTTGCTGCGGATAGCGGGTAAAGAACACAAACGGAATCTTTTCCTGCTGCAGCTCCTGAAAAAACGGGGTATCCTGCCATGAAGAAGGGGCGGGCTGAATGATCAAGCCCGCTACATTTAGCTGCAGAAACTCCCTGATCAAGCTTTCTTCCAGATCCCCCTGGTTGTGGGTGAGTCCGACAAGCACCTTGTAGCCAAGACGCTTCGCATATTCCTCAATGCCCAAAAAAACGTCATGGCTGAAATCGTCATGGAAGGAAGGCACGATCATGCCGATGAGCTTGAGCCGCTGGGTGACCAATCCCTGGGCGATCACATTGGGCCGGTAGCCTAGCTCTTCGGCGATTTTTTTCACTTTTTTGCGCGTCTCTTCCCCGACGCGCCCCGAATCGTTGATCACCATCGAAACCGTAGCCGGCGTCACACCAGCCAGCTTGGCGATTTCCTTGATGGTGGGTCGCTTGTGTCCATTCGTTTTTTCCTTATCCATGGCCTACTCCAATCTAGCAATGCGTCTTTCAAAACGGCTCCGATCCTGCTGCCAGATTCTCTGCTGGGTGTGATACGCGCGTTGGGCGATCTGTTCATAGGAGCGTTGGTTTACTTCATCCAGCTGGCGGCGAAGCTCGACCGGGAGCGATTCCACGCCGTTCAGCGCGCCGGCGATCGCGCCTCCCATGCTGGCGATCGAGTCCGCATCCCGGCCGTAATGGACCCCGCCGTAGATGGTTTCCATCGTCTCTCCCCTGGCGATCACCAGCATCGCCAGCGCAATCGGCAATTCTTCAATCGAGTGCATGCGGCTTGGCAGATTGGCATTTCCCTTGCCCGGTTTCTTTCTGTCCGCGTAATCCTTCACCGTATCATACGGTTCCATGGCGGTACGCAGCCCGTCGATGGCATCCTCCCACCGGCTGTAACGGGAAGCCGCCTCCAACACCGCTTCCAGCGCCAGCTTCGTGCCGTCCTTGGCGAACAGGCGGGCCACGTCGATGACGCTGTCGACCGTCGCATCATTGGACAGCGCTTCGGCGATCACGGCCGCCATCACGCCGGCCGCTTCCCTGCCGTAGCTGGTCTGATGGGCGCCGGCGATGTCGATCGCTTCCCGGTATGCCTGTTCGGGATCCCCCGCGTTCATGATCCCGACCGGACTCATGTACATCGCCGCCCCGCAGTTCACCATGTTGCCCTGTCCGGCCTCGCGCGGGTATACATTGGCCAGGCGGTGGCGCAGGAAGAGATATTGCTCCGGATAAAAGAGGCGGCTGATGATCGGCGCCTCCTGCCGCAATTCTGGAATAAACACCTTCTTGTCCGCGATTTCTTCCACCAGATGATTGGCGATGTCATAGGCATCCAGGTGGCGTTCCAGCGTCTCATAGACGCGCAGCAGGCTTTCGACCATCAGGGTGTCATCGGAAATATGACCGTTGCCCTTTTGCAGCGGGCGCATGTTGCCTGGCTCCTTCCACGCATCCGTGGCAGGCTCGACGAACGATTTGACCGTTCCGAACCGTTCCCTGATTTTCGCGGGGGTTAATCCTTCCGTCGGAGAACCCATGGCATCCCCGATCGCTCCCCCATAGATGCAGCCGGCGATTTTGGCATACAGCGATGCGCTCATGCTCGACACTCCCTTCTCTCCAGGATTTGTATCGCATGCTCCGTGGTGCGCCGTGCCAGGGACGACAGGGTGACACGCCGATCCGACACGATCAGGGTGCTGATGGTATCCTGCAAGGGAGCAGTCCATTTGGGCGGCAGCTGCGCAGCGCCGTTCCTCACCCCGAGAACGGAGCCGACCGACGCGCCGTTGCAGTCCGTATCCCAACCAGCCATCACCGCGATCGTAATCCCTTTTTCAAAGTCCCCGCCGCTGTACAGGAGCGACATGGCTACTACGGCGGCATTGTTCAGCGTATGGACCGTATGGTAGGTTCCGTACTGTTCGTGAATCCGCTGCAAGCAATCCCGCCAGTCGGGATACCGGTGGTACCAGTCGATCACCTGGCGAATGGCAGCAGCAAAGCGGGAGTCTTTTGGCACAAATGCCAGCCCGTGCCGGATGATTGCTTCCACATCCTCGCAGACGAACGCGCTGGCGATCATGGCGGCTATCCACAGGGCGCCGTAGACGCCGTTGCCGGTATGGGAAAGGGTGGCGTCACGATACGCCATCGTGACCGCACCCAGCGGATTTCCCGGGTTGACCCAGCCCCACAGATCGGCCCGGATTTGCGCGCCGATCCACTCCCGATAGGGGTTGCGGTAGGTTGCCGACTCAGGCGGCAGCACGCCGTTGATCAGATTCTTGTAGGTGACTCGTTCCGCCGTATACACCAGCTTGTACGGCATGTGGCGCAGCCATTCCTGGCCGATGTCCGCCGTCGTGAACCCCTCGCCGCACCTGTCCAATACCTGCAGGTTCAGGATGGCGTAATCCATATCGTCATCGCGCGGAGCGCCGTTTACTTCCCCCTTGATCGCCCCGTGGTATTCATCCTTGAACCTGTATCCTTCCGGCATCGGGTTGAGTCCGGGGATGTAATCGTTCAGCGGATACGCCCTCGCCAGCTGCAGGTAGGAGATCACGCGGTCATGCGGCCACAATTCGACCGGTTTGCCCAGCGTGCACCCGGCGGCGCGCCCCAGCCATCCCCCGTAAATCCGCTCATACAAGTGATCTTTTTCCAGCGCTGCCTGCCGAATTCCTTCTGTTTGCTGCAGGTCGGCAACAGCCAGGATGGCATCCAGGGCAGCAGGGTGTCTCCGGGCTTCCTCCTCATTGGTCAAGGAAAGGAGTCTGTCGTAGAGAGGCAGGAGCGTTTGATCGTCCTCTTCCTCATACTGCAGCTCCTGGTCGCGAATCGCATAGAACACTTCGCGAATGCTGCAACCTTTCCGTTTCAGCCAGGCGTGAAACTCCTGCCGGATGGCGGAGATGTCGCAGCCTTCTTCCTGTTTCTGCTGGAGTTCGTAATCGATCAGTACGGGCAATAATGTATACAACGTCTCCTTCTCCTCTCCTTACAGCCTCTGTTCGAGGTGAATCTTTGCCACCAATTCCTCCGCCACGCTCTTGATATCTGTCCCTGCCAGCGGCACGATGCATTTCCCGCGCACCGGGTTAATCCGCGAGATCCAGCTTTCCGGTATGCCCGCGATCCCTTGATACGCGCCCGTGATGGCGCCGGCAATGGCCGCGATGGTATCGGCATCCCGCCCGCAATTCACCGCGCACACGACGGAGTCCCGGTAATTCCCCTTGCCCGCGACGATGGCGCCATAAGCCAATGCGACGGCTTCCGGTCCGACATCCACCCAGTAATACTGATGGACGCTGATCTCATCATGCAGCCGCCGGGCAGCCTCCTGCAGCGATGTGCATGCGTCCGCGAGCAGAATCGCCCGCTCGATCAGCCGGTAAGTCCAGGAGTCGTGCGGAATATACCGAAGGCCCGCCTGCACCACCTCGTCCCAGCTGCTGGAGACCGCCGCGACGGCGACGCTGGCGGCCACCGCCTGGGCAGCAAAGAGGCCGTCTCCGGCATGGCTGATCATGCCGTCGATCAGCGCCAATCCGGCCGCCTTCGCCGGATCGCCCGCGCAGAAGATGCCGACCGGCGCAATCCGCATGGCGGTGCCATCGCTCCACATCTCCGGATTGTTTCGGCCGGTAAGCGGCGTCGACAAGCCCATTTTCAGGTTGCGGATCGCCGCCGCTTCGCTAAAGCCGCCCCCGAAAAACTGCCGGGTGTCGATCAGTTTTCGCCACTCGCGCTCCACATCTTCCGGGGTGATCTTCTCCCCGTATTGAATCAGATTGCGCGCCGTCAGGATGGCAAATTCGGTATCATCCGTGCCCACCGGGGCATCGGTGAGAAAATCGTCGACCCAGCCGTGGGTCTCACTGATCTGCCCGGCGCTCCAGCCTTCCACCGGCGCGCCGAGGGCGTCGCCGATGGCCAGGCCGAGCAGGCAGCCATATGCCTTGTCAAACAGCGTATCAGTCATGCCGGATTCCCTCCCTGCGCAGCAAGCTTTCCACCACGTCCTGGACATGCAGGCCGTTTGTCAGCGGCACACAGATGCCCTGCGTTCCGTTGATATAATCGTCGTAGGAGGAGGGGATTTGCCGCTTCCCCTGGTGCGCGCCGCACAAGGCTCCCACGAAGGCGGGGACGGAGTCGCTCAGCCGGGCGAAGGCATAGGAGAGCGGGATGGCCGCCTCCAGCCTGCCGTTTGTCAGATAGAAGAGGCTGTAAGCAAGCGCCACCGTTTCCGCCGCGATGTTCCCGTAATTGTAAATCCTGCTGCAAATTTCCACATCCAATTCCGGAATGGCCGCGAAAGGATTGTCGTACTTGCGGGCGATCTGCATGGCCTTGGTGGACATGGTGTGCACCCAGGTCGCAGCAGGCAGCTGCCCGATCCCGGCCGCAATCATCTCCTCCACGCTCTTGCCCTGCAAGCCGGCCGCAATCGAAGCGGCAAACGCGTATCCGGCATACAAACCTTCCCCGGCATGCGTGATGCTGCCGTCCCACTCCAGCAGCGTTCGGCGCAAATCCGCGTCATCGAAAGTGCGGATGGCGATGGCAATCGAGCGGGCCACAAAGCCGTCATCATAGGTGTGCGGGTGATCGTTGCCCGATTGCGGCGGTTGGAGACCTTTCCGCAGGTTCAGGATGGCGGAGCGTTCGGAGACGGATGACCGGATCTCGCTTTCTTTCTCCACGATATGTTCCCGCCAGTAGCCCGTAATCGCGTCCGCCGAGTACCGGCCGTCCAGATCGATCAGCATTTTGGCGGTAAACAAGGCAAATTCGCTGACATACGTGGGGGTCGGCTTCAACACTTCGCTTTGATGCCAGACGAAAGGCAGAACCGGCTTGATATTCCGATATTCCCCGCCGTGCGCCTCGATCTTGGTCATTACCCGATCGATCCACGGCAGCGTCAAGTATCTTCCCCGCATCATCGAAGGATAGCTCAAGGCATCGGCGATCATCATTCCTTGAAAACAACCCAGTGCCTTATCCAATACCTGCATGTGCCGTCACCCCTTAATACCCAGATTGGCGATGCCGCCGACCAGATGCTTCTGCGCGAAGTAATAGATCACGAGCAGCGGGAAAAGAACGACCGTGGAGGCCGCCATCAGATAGTTCCACTCGGCCTGGAAGGATGACACGAAGTTGGAAAGCCCGATGGCCAGCGTATATTTGTCCGGATCGCTCAAATAGATCAGCGGCCCCATGAAATCGTTGTACACTTCGGTAAACGTGAATACGAAGATGATCGTCAAAGCGGGTTTGAGCAGCGGGACCAGGATTTGAAAGAGTATCCGGAACGCCCCTGCGCCGTCAATCTTGGCCGCTTCGTCCAGATCAAACGGAATGCTTTGAAAATACTGCCGCATCAAAAAGATGTAGAACGGATTCCCGAAATAGGCAGGTACGGTGAGCGGCAGAAACGTGTCCACCCAGCCCAGCTTCGAAAACAGGATAAACGTCGGGATCATCGTCACCTGCTCCGGGATCAGCTGTGTTGCCAGCATGATCATAAACAGCACTTCCCTGCCCCGAAAGCGGAAGCGGGCAAAACCGTAGGCGACCAGCGTGCAGGACAGGAATTGTCCCAATATCACGAAAAACTCGATGGTGAAGGTATTGAGCGCATACCGGTCAAACGGTACCACCGTGAGGGCTTCCACATAGTTGGACCAGACGAAATGGTCGGGAATCCACTGCGGCGGGAACTGAAAGGTAGACGCCCGATCCTTGAGCGACGTCGAGACCATCCAGAAAAACGGGATCAGGCAGATGATCGACAGCGCGCTCAGCACGAGATAGAGAAACAGGTTCATCAGCGACAACTTTCTGCCGCCTGTTCGCCTGGCGGGTTGGCGGACCATCGCCGCCATGTCACGCACGGGTGTCCCCATGCTGATCACTTCCTTTCTTGCCCACATCCGCTTCGTAGTACACCCATTTGGATTGGGTGCGGTAGACGACAATCGCCAGGATCAGCGAGATGCCTCCGCCGATCCACGCCATGGCCGAAGCATACCCCATGTCCAGCGAGACGAATGCTTTCTGGTAGAGATACAGCATGTAGAAGAGGCCGGCATTGTCGGGTCCTCCCCCGCCGTCGTTGATCATGTAGGCCGTGGTGAAGATCTTGAAGGAGTCGATGATCCCCATCAGCAGCAGGAAGAACAGCGTCGGGGTCAGCAACGGCAGCGTAATTTTCCAGAAGATCTGCCAGCGATTGGCACCATCCATGCGCGCCGCCTCATACAGGTGCTGCGGAATGTTTTGCAGCCCGCCGAGGAACAGCACGGCATTGCCACCCACTTTCCACAGGCTGATCAGCACATAGGTGGGAAGGATCCACTTCGGATCTTCCAGCCATTTGGGCCCTTCGATGCCAAACCAGGACAGGAAATAATTGAGCAGCCCGTAATGGGCGTTGAAAATCCAGATCCACAGCATGGCAACGGCAACTCCGGTAATGACGGAAGGGATGTAGAAAATGGTGCGGAACAGATGGATAAACCGGATGTTCGCGTTCAACAGCAGCGCCAGGATCAATCCGCCCGCAAGCGTGAGCGGGATGGAAAAGAGCGAATACAGCAGCGTTACCTTGAGCGACTGAAAGAACAGCTTGTCGGTAAACAGATTGAAGTAATTCTTCAGCCCCACCCATTTCGGCGGGTTATAGATGTCCCAATCGGTAAAACTGATCAGGAAAGTGGCAACCAACGGAAATAGCGTAAAAATCAAAAGGCCCAATATCCAAGGGGAGATGAACAGATATCCTAATCGTTCTTCGTTTCTGGCTAACGGGCTCATACGCTGTCTGGACATTTCCTCACCCCTTCTGCTGGAAAACCGCTCCCCTGTCACCCGCTTAAGGGGCGACAGGGGGTCCAACCTTATTGTTTCTCCTTATCGATGATAGCCTGCGCCTCTTCGGCAGCCTGCTTGAGCGACACGGCCGGATCGACCGGATTGCCGTCCAGCGGCTTGATCGAATCGGTGAACGCTTTCTTGTAACTGGTGTTGATCGCCAGCTTGTACATGTTGGAGCGGAGCCGCACCGAGATTTTCGTCTTCTTGTTTCCTTCCGCGTAGAACACGCCCAATTTCTCATCCTTGTCCCAGCCGTTTTCGCTCCAGACTTCCTTGATCGCCGGAATCCAGGTTTTCTCGGCCGCGACGATCGACGCCGCCTTTTTGCCGGTGAGGAACTTCAGCCACGCCCACGCCTCGTTCTTGTGCGCAGATTTCGCGTTCATATGGAAGTTGACCGTGTCAACCCAGCCGTACGATTCGCCGGAGGCCGTTTCTTTCGGGAAGCTGACGACGCCCCATTTGAACGGCACGTCATTCAGCGAGCTGTATCCCCAGAGTTCCAGGCGGGACATGGCGACCGTGCCGGACGCAAATCCCGGGTTATCCTTGCCCTTGGGCAGCGTGTCCATCACATCGTCCGGGATGTTGCTGCCATCCGCCATGACATCTTGGAAAAATTTGAACGCTTTCTGCATCGGTTCGCCGTCCAGATACCCTTTGGCCGTATAGCCATCCTCGCTGATCATATCCCCGCCCATGTTCCAGATCAGCGGCGAGCCGGGCAGGGTTTTGTCATTGATCAGATCGGTTCCGTACACCTTGTCTTCCTTGTGCGTCAGCTTTTTGGCCGTCTCGCGGAAATCGTCCAGCGTCCAGCCGTCCTTCGGATAGGCGACGCCGTATTTGTCGAAAAGGTCTTTGTTGTACACAAGCGCGATCATGGAGATGTCGCGCGGCAGGCCGTACCGTTTCCCATCCGTTCCTTTGCCGCGCAGATCCGCAATCGGCTGGAAGTATTGATTCACATCGACGTTGTCCGCTTTGATGTACTCATCCAGCGGCTCCATGTAGCCGCGTTTGTATTCGTCGATGGAGTACCAGCCGACCCAGACATCCGGCCCGCGATCGCCGGCAAACGCGGCATTCAGCTTTTCAAAATAGGCGTCTTGGGGCACGTTGACGATTTTGACGTCAATGTCGGGATAGATCGCCTCAAATTCTTTCTCCAGCTTTTTATAGGTAGGCTGCCATGTGGCGAGGTCCGGTTCCCAAAAGACAACCTCCGCCTTGCCTACCGGCAGCTTCGTCCGTTCCGGGTCAGCCTGCGCGCCGCCGCTGGAAGCCGCGGGAGAATTCTCCTTCGAAGGATTCGGCTGGGAAGCGGACGAACAGCCTGCCACCAGGGACGCCGCAAGGGCACCCGCCAAAAACACCTTGCTTGCTCTTTTCATTGTCTCCATCCTTTCGCAATCGACTTTTGCCGCTTAAACGTTTAATCTTACACCATGTTGTTTAAACGTTTAAGCAACCTCCTGCCAATTACAATATCCGATCTTGAAATCGCTGTCAACAAATTGTGCGAAAAGAAAAATGTTTCTGTAGGATCGTCCTGGGCATGATCGTTTCAGCAAATAAAAAAACCAGCCGTCCAGCTGGTTCGTTTTCGGTATGGTGCGGTCAAGAGGACTTGAACCTCCACGGTGTTGCCACCACTAGAACCTGAATCTAGCGCGTCTGCCAATTCCGCCATGACCGCGTTGTTATTTGACCTGTCCCCGCTTTCCGGCGGCGACATAGTCAAATATATCAGAGCTTTTATCAAAAATCAAGAGGAAGTTTAAAAATTTTTTCTGCCTGTTCCCTTCGTCTACAACGCCTCGATCAGATCGCCGGCGATCAGCGAGAACATGCCTTTTCTTCCGGCAGCCGCGCGATCCCCCGCCGCTCCGTGAAGCCAGACGCCCAGGCATGCGGCGGCTTTGGCCTCGTACCCCTGGGCTAACAGCGAACCGATGATGCCCGCCAGGACGTCTCCCGATCCGCCGGTTGCCATTCCCGGGTTGCCCGTTGGATTGACATACGCGTCGCCATCGGGTGACGCGATGACCGTTGCGGCTCCTTTTAGCACCAGCAGCACGCGGTGCTTTTGGGCAAAGTGACGCGCCACCTCGATCCGATTGCGCTGGATTTCGGCCGTTGACACCCCGCACAGTCGGGCCATCTCTCCCGGATGCGGCGTCAGCACGACGGGGGCGGTGCGCTGTGGCCAGGCGGCAAAATCGGCTGCATCCGCCAGCATGTTGAGCGCATCGGCATCCAGCAGAAGGGGGGTATCGGTCTGCTCCCAGAGGGTGCGCAGCCAGGCCGTATCCCCGGGAAAACGTCCAAGCCCCGGCCCGATGACGGCTGCCTGCCTCTGCCGGATGGCCGCCAGCAGGCGCTCCACCGCCTGTGGATAGGTCCACCCCTCCTGGATGCCAAGCAGCATCGCTTCCGGCACATGGCCGATCAGCGATGGCATCAGCGTCGCGGGCGCCGCCCACGTGACCAGGCCGCAGCCCGCCCGGAGCGCGGCCCTGCACGCCAGGATTCCCGCTCCGCTCATCGCCTGGCTTCCGGCACAAACGAGCAGATGACCGTATGTCCCTTTATGGGTGTCGGGTCTGCGCGGCAGCGTAGTATCCAGCCCAAAACGCTGTTCAAATACTTGCGGGGTCAACAGATGGACGGCCACCTGAAACCGTTCCGCCAGCTGGCGGGGGATGCCGATGTTCGCGACCGTGATCTCTCCCGCCATCTCCCTGCCCGGATATTGGGCAAGCCCCCGTTTGAGAAAGGCCAGGGCAACGGTTTTTGCCGCCTTGATGCACGGCTCGTGTATCTGGCCGGTATCCGGATCCAGGCCGCTCGGGATATCCACCGACAGGATCGGCAGGCCGGACTGGTTGGCATCGCGGATCAGGGAAGCCACCTGGCCGCGGGGAGCGCCGCTGGAACCGGTGCCGAGCAGGGCATCCACAATGCCGTCGAAGCGCCCCCATTCGATCGGGTCCGCTCCATACACGGCCTGCCGGATGCCCAGCTTGCGCGCCGCATCCCGCTGGATGGCCGCTTCGCCCACAAGCGTGTCCGGATCCTGCGCATAAACAACCGTTACTTCGATACCGCTGTCGATCAGATGTCGGGCGGCGACAAGGCCATCCCCGCCGTTGTTTCCTTTTCCCACCAGGATGGCCCAATGCGGGGCTCCCTGCGAGCGGGACGGCATCATCGTGCGGCTGAATGCCTCCACTTCCCGCGCCACCTGGCAGCCTGCATTTTCCATCAGGGCTACCGCCGGGATGCCAAGCGAGAAAATGGTATGTTCGTCCATTTTGCGCATCTCATCTGCCGTTACCAGATACATGCGACATCCTCTCCATGGTCAGTGATGATACGTGGTATGTCCGCCTCTCATTTGCGCATCCTAATTTTAGATGAAATCCCTTCAGAGAGGTTGGATGCCACATGGCGGACAAGGATCAGCAAGCTCCAAAGGCCGACAAGCCGGACTATTTCTACTTTGATCTGGCCGACGAGAGCCATGAGCGGCTGTTGGAAAAAGAGCTGAAAGAAGCAAGCGAAAACCCGCTCGAACCCTTGAACGAAGTGACGAAGGTGGAGTATTGAGAAAAAAGTCAGGTTGGACGCCTGACTTTTTCTTATCCTTGCGAATCCGCCAGAACCTGCGGCTCGGCCGGTTTCTTCCTGACCGTCGTGAACGTAAAGACCGCCAGCCCGCTCCAGATCAGTCCGAAGCTGACCAGATGCGCGACGGTAAATGGCTCCTTAAAGAGAAAGACCGCCAGCAGCAGGCTGGTGCTGGGAGCCAGATACTGCAGGAATCCGATCATGGAGAGCGGGAGCGTTCGGGCCGCCTGGGCAAACCAATAGAGCGGCAGGGCCGTCGCCACCCCGGAAAGCATCAGCAGCATCCATTTCCCCGCCGACAGCGAAACGGCCACATCGGTCCCCGCTGCGTGAATCCAGAGCAGATAGGCGAGCGCGATCGGCAGGACCAGCATGGTCTCCCATGCCAGACTCACCATCGACTCCAACCCGGCCACCTTCTTGCCCAGGCCGTACAGCGCAAAGGTCAAAGCAAGCGCAATGGCGACCCAGGGAACCTGGCCGTACTTCAGCGTCATGATGGCAACGCCGACGGTCGCCAGCCCGATCGCCACCCATTGGCCCCCCTTCATTTTTTCTTTCAGGAACAACACGCCGAACACCACGTTGATGAGCGGATTGATATAATACCCCAGGCTGGTTTCCAGCACATGCCCCGCATTAACCGCCCAGATAAAGAGCAGCCAGTTGACGCTGATCACCAGGGAACAGAAAATGACGGCGAAGCGTTTCCTGCGGTCGCCCAATGACGCCCCCATCCGTTTCCAGCTGCGGGTGAGCAAAAGGATCAGCCCCACGAAGAAAAAGGACCAGACGATGCGGTGCCCCAGCAATTCGTCCGCCGGCACATCCAAAAACAGCTTCCAGTATAATGGCAAAAGTCCCCACAACAAATAGGCCAAAACGCCGTACATGATCCCTTTGTTCATACGAAACCTCTTCCCGTCTGCATTTTCCTCTAGTGTAACCCAATTCCATCCATTGCGCCATAGCCGGCAAACGCATCCTGCACCTTCCGGAGGGAAGC
Source organism: Brevibacillus sp. SYP-B805 (assembly GCF_011059135.1). Lineage (GTDB taxonomy): Bacteria > Bacillota > Bacilli > Brevibacillales > Brevibacillaceae > Brevibacillus_F. The sequence continues at coordinate 175,174 of NZ_JAALGD010000008.1, forward strand.
GCTTTCCGCCAGTTCAAGCCCATTGACACTCTGTCAAATTTGTCATTCAATTAAAAGTAAATTCAGAATAGCAAGGGGTACATAATCATGAGCATGCAGAAAGCCTTGACGATAGCCGGTTCGGATACCAGCGGCGGCGCTGGCATCCAGGCTGATTTGAAAACCTTTCAGGAGCTGGGGGTCTACGGCATGACCGCCCTTACCGTGGTGGTTGCCCAGGATCCGCACAACGACTGGTTCCATGCGGTTTATCCCCACGGGCTGAATGTGGTGGAAGCGCAGCTCGAGACCGTTCTCGCCGGAATCGGGGTGGACGCTGTCAAAACCGGCATGCTGGGCTCCACCGAGCTGATCGAGTTGGTTGGCCGCAAAATCGATCAGTATCAGTTGAAAAATGTGGTGATCGATCCCGTTATGGTGTGCAAGGGCGCAGACGAAGTGCTGCATCCGGAATCAGCGGTCGCGCTGCGGGACGTTCTCGTTCCAAGGGCAACCGTGGTTACCCCCAATCTGTTTGAAGCGGCCGTCTTAAGCGGCATGCCGCCGTTGACCACCGTGGATGCGATGAAAGAAGCGGCGGCGCGCATCCATGAGCGTGGAGCACAGTATGTGCTGGTCAAGGGCGGCGGCAAGCTGCAGCATGAAAAAGCGATCGATGTGCTGTACGACGGCAGCACCTTTGACATTCTGGAGGGCGAGCGCATTCCGACAACCTATACGCACGGCGCAGGCTGTACCTACTCCGCCGCGATCACGGCGGAGCTGGCGAAAGGAAAATCGGTCCGCGACGCGATTCGTATTGCGAAGGCCTTTATTACGGAAGCAATCCGCCATTCCTTCCCGCTTAACAAATATGTCGGGCCGACGAATCATGGGGCTTACCGGCACTCCCACGTCAAATAGCCGTCTCTCCGGCTGCCCGTCTGCGGGCGCCGCTGATCGTCTCTGGTCACACCCGCCTGCTTGTGTTATCGTCAAAAATGAAGGCGTTTTGAAAGAGGAGGAAGCCCCATGCATGTAAACGTACTGCTGTTTGCCGCACTGGCCGAACGGGCAAACCGTCGGGAAATCCCCGTGCAGCTGCCGGAAGCGGCTACGGTCGGCGCGCTGCTGCAAGCAATCGGCGATGCCTATCCCGCCCTTGCCCCCCTCCTGCCAAGCTGCTTCGTCTCGGTGAACCAGGAGTATGCGCAGCCCGACCGCGTGATCAACGCAGGCGATGAGATCGCCATCCTTCCTCCCGTCAGCGGCGGTGAGGACGCACGGTTTTGCATCACGGATCAGCCTCTTCGCGCGGATGACCTGATCAAACTGGTCTCCAATCCGCGGGCCGGCGCCGTGCTGACGTTCGTGGGGACAGTGCGGGAGTTTACGCAGGGGCAGCGGACGGTCTCTCTCTCGTATGAAGCGTACATCCCGATGGCGATCGACAAGATGAAGCAGATCGCCGCTGAAATCCGGGAACGTTGGCCGGAAGCGGAAGTGGCGATTCACCACCGCATCGGCGATCTGGCCATCGAAGAGATCGCCGTGATCATCGCGGTTGCCACCCCCCACCGCAACGAATCGTTTGAAGCGGGCCGCTACGCGATCGAGCGGCTGAAACAGATCGTTCCCATCTGGAAAAAAGAGCGCTGGGAAGACGGCAGCGAATGGAAAGGGCATCAGCTTGGCCCATGGAATCCGCTGGCCACACCCGACCAATAAACGAAACGGAGGATCATGCCGATCCTCCGCCAGACTGATGACAAACTTCTGTTTGAGGCATGGAGTAATGGGGGCCAGGCGAACTCCTTTGACGACCGACACAGCGAAGAAACGTAAGACGCGGGGGATCAGGGGGCGTGAGTCTCACTTCCCTGAGACACCCAGATGTTGAGCCCCCTGCCCGCGTCGCGTTTCGGAGCGGACAAAAGCCAACTTCCTCGCGGGTCGTCAAGAGAGCGAGCAGGAACCATTACCCATGCGAAAAAAGGACTTTGTCTGCACAATGACGGAGGATCATGCCGATCCTCCGTTTTTTGCGCCTGTTCGTGCGATGCGCTTATCCACCGATGTGCGACATCTCCACTTTTTTGCGTTTGTGCAGCTCATTGGTATGCTTCCACCGTTCTTCCGAATAGCGGTCGGCGCGCTGGCTCCATACCCTGACAATCAGTTCCTTCATGGCCTCATCGCTGTATCCTTCCCGCATCGGTCCTCGCAGATCCACCCCATCGGACGCGAAAAGACAGGTGTACAGCTTTCCTTCTGCTGACAGGCGGGCCCGCGTACAGGTAGAGCAGAACGCCTGCGTGACCGAGGTGATCAGGCCGATCTCCTGATCCGTCCCTTGATAGCGGTAGCGGGCGGCCACTTCGCCGAAATAGTTGGGTTCAACGGGCTCCAGCGGCATTTCCGCGTGAATCCGCTCCACGATCTCCTGCCCGCTAACCACCTGGTCCATCTTCCATCCGTTGCTGTTCCCGACATCCATATACTCGATGAAGCGCAGGATATGGCCCTGTTCCCGGAAGTAACGGGCCATCGGGAGAATGTCCACATCATTGACCCCGCGCTGGACCACCATGTTGATCTTGACCCGAAGCCCCACGCGGGCGGCCGCTTCGATTCCTTCCAGGATCGTCTTGACCGGCACATTGCGCCCGTTGATTTTGCCGAAGCGCTCATCATCCAGGCTGTCCAAACTGACGGTCACCCGCTTCAAGCCGGCATTTTTCAGGGATTCCGCCTGCTGGGCGAGAAGCGAGCCGTTGGTGGTGAGGGCGATATCCTTCACCCCTTCCACCTGTGTGATCATTTGAATCAACAAGGGAAGGTTTTTGCGCAGCAGCGGCTCTCCCCCGGTAATTCTGATTTTTTCCACGCCGAGGGACGTGAAGATGGCGGTCAGGCGCGTGATCTCTTCAAAGGTAAGCAGCTTCTCTTGCGGCAGGAAGGGATAATCGGGACCAAACAGCTCCGCAGGCATGCAGTATCGACAGCGAAAATTGCATTTATCCGTTACGGAGATGCGCAAATCGCGGAGAGGACGTCCCAATGCGTCTTTCCATTTATCCAAACGGTCCACTCTCCTCCCGATAGGATTCGCCTTGCATGATCGACGAATCGTAGATTACTGTACCGGAATCCCGGCAGCTGTATCCCCCCAACGACTCGACGCGCTGCCGAAACGCATCCGAACGGATGATCCGCAGCAGTTCTTGTCCTTCCCTGCCAAGAAAGAAGCTGCGGCTCATCAGCAAATCGAACCGTTCTTCCGCCACCGGCACAAAGTCAAGGCCCAACGCCTGTGCGGCCGAGTAGATGCCAAGACCTACATCCGCCGTGCCTCCGGCCACCGCAGCTGCCACGCTGAGATGGGAAACCGCTTCCCGATCATACCCATAAATCTGTTTACGATCCATTGTACCCTGTTTCAACAGATAATCAAACAACAATCTTGTCCCCGCGCCCCGCTGCCGGTTGATATAGGTCACTCCCTCTTTCGCAATGTCATGAATGGTGCGGATGCCGAGCGGATTGCCTTTGCGGACGATCCACCCCTGCTGGCGATAGACGAACTGGACGAGGACAACCTCCATTCCCCGCAGATATTTTTGAATAAAAGGGAGGTTATAGGTGCCCGTCTCTTCATCAAACAGATGGACGCCCGCCACATGGGCCTCTCCTTTCTGGATCGCCACAATCCCGCCCATGCTGCCGACATGGGAGGATGCCATATACCGGTAAGGATTCGTCTCTCGCAACAGCGTATGCAGCACATCGATAGAAAGATCATGGCTTCCGCTTACCACGATGGTGCGGTTGATCTGCTCGAGCGGCCGGTACAGTTCAATCTCCGCTTCTTCCCCCTGTTCGTACCCCAGATGGCCGGGAGGGATGCGCAGCAGCCCGTCCGCCCTGACCATCGACATGGTCACCCCGGCGGCGCGCGTCAGCGGATTGGCGATATACTGCCCATCCACACAGCCGATCGTCATGCGGACAAAATCTTCCGCGCCCATGACGGATACGACCCGCCGGCCCAGTCTGGCTTTCACCTTTTCGCGCTGCGGTTCCATGAGACCGTAATAATCGTGGACGAGGGGCCGGACGAACCACTCCAGCGCCAGATAGGCCGATACCGGATAGCCGGGCAGACCGACGACCGGCGTACCGTCGACCATGCCGATGACGACCGGCTTGCCGGGGCGGGTCGCCACCCCATGCGTCAGCACTTCGCCCAGCTCTGCCACCACATGAACGGTGTAATCCTCCGTGCCGGCGGATGAACCTGCATTCAACAGAATGATGTCCGCTTCCCGCACGGCCTGCCGGACCGCCTCTTTGATCAGGGGAAAGTCGTCCTTCACGATCCCGCGATACAGCGGATCGGCTCCCCACTCCTGCAGATAGGCGGAAAAGACCGTTCCGTTAAATTCGATGATCTCCCCCTCGGCTACATTCTCCGCCGGAGGGATCAGCTCCGTCCCCGTTGGAATGATCGCTACCCGAGGCTTTTGCCACACGGGCACCTGGACGATGCCGCCAGCCAGCAGGGCGCCCAGGTCAACGGCACGCAGCTTGTGGCAGGCCGGCACGATCATCTCGCCCGCGACGACATCTTCCCCGATTGGCCGGATGTGCTGCCAGGGGGCCACCGCCTCCAGGATCTCCACGGTCGTTTCATCAATCTGCTGCACCTGTTCAATCATAATCACAGCGTCAAAACCGGCGGGGATGGGATCGCCCGTATCGACGATCGCGTAATCGCTGCCCAACCGCAAGCGTATGGGGTGCTGTTCATCAGCGCCGTACGTCCGCTCGGCTTTGACGGCGATCCCGTCCATCGCGGCCGCGTGATAGTTGGGCATGGAGACCCTGGCGTAGATCGGCTCAGCCGTCACGCGGCCCAGCGCCTGTTGGGTCGGCACATATTCCGTTCTCCGCTGCCAGCGGACACGCTGCAGCAGCTGTTCCCGGGCAACGGGCAAAGAGGTATCTTCCAAGTAGATTTTGCGCATAGCTCCCTCCGTCACGATGGAAATCGATATACGTTCACCGTTTCTCCTTCCAATATCCCTTCTTTCTGAGGTGGAATCTCCACCATGCCGTCGCTGTCGACGAGCGTGGAGATCAGGCCCGACTTGCCGAAGACGGGTACCGCCCACAAGCCGTCTTCCCGCTCCTCCAGTTTGACGCGAACATAATCGGAGCGCCCCACCGCTGACGGAACGTTGCGGGTGATCCGCGCCGTGACGCGCAGGTCGGCTTCATGCCGTTCCAACCCCATGAGCCTGTGCAGGATGGGGACGGCGAACAGATGAAAGATAATGAGGGCGGATGCCGGATGGCCGGGCAATCCCATCACCGGCTTTTCGTCGGCCTTGGCGAGGATGGTCGGCTTGCCGGGCTTGACGGAGACGCCGTGCACCAGGATACCCGGCTCCCCGAGCCCTTGCAGCACGTCCACGGTGAAATCCCGGGTGCCTACGGAGCTGCCGCCGGACAAGAGCAGGAAGTCTACCTGCCGGAACAGGGCGACTGCCCTTTCGCTGAATTCGTCCCGGTCGTCCCGGACAATGCCGCCTTCCACCACCTCCGCTCCTGCCTGCCTCAAAGCTGCCGCAATCGTCGTGGAGTTGATATCCCGGATCTCCCCCGGCGCAAGGGGCTTTTTGTCGGGAGGAACGATTTCATCGCCGGTGGACAGCAGTCCGACGAGCGGTTTCGGATAGACCAGCACCTCGGTTCGGCCGATGGCGGAAAGGACCCCCAGCTCCTGCGGCCGAAGCTTGCGGCCCGCCCGGATCACCACCTCCCCGATGCTGACATCATCCCCGGCCCGAATGATGTTTTCGCCCGGAGCAACCTGGCGGAACACATTGAGCAGATCTCCCGTCTCTTCGGCATGTTCGATCATGACGACGCTGTCCGCCCCTTCCGGCAGCATCCCGCCCGTCGGAATGTATTGGGCCTGTCCCTCTTCCAACCGGACACCCGCCGCCTGTCCCATTTCGATCCTGCCCGTCAGCGTCAGAAAGGCGGGCAGCGATTCGGCGGAACCGTACGTGTCTTTGGCCCTGACGGCATAACCGTCCACGGTGGAGCGCGAAAAAGCGGGAACCTGTTCCTCCGACACCACGTCCTCTGCCAGCACGCGGCCCAGCGCTTCCTTTACCGGAATGCGGACGGGAGGGCGCCGAACGCGGAATTGTTCCTGAATGATCGCCAAGGTTTCCTCAACGGTTTTGACCTGAAAGAACTTCATGCCTGCCTCCCCTTGTGCACCTGATTGTTTTATAATAGTGAGAAAAAGGAGAATGTTCCTGATGAAGGTAAAAGTATTCGCGAACTTTCGCGAAATCTGCCAGAGCAAGATTGTGGATGTTCCCAGTCAGGAAGGCGATCGCGTCATCGACATCCTCGAATCCCTGGTGAAGCTCTATCCGCCCCTGGAACCGGAAGTGTTCACGGAGGAGCGCACGCTGAAGCCGTTCGTGCATGTCTTTCTCAACGGCCGCAACATCATTCACGAAGACGGCCTCAACACCCGCGTGAGGGAAGAGGACCAATTCGCTCTTTTTCCGCCGGTTGCCGGAGGGTGACGGGATGGAGACCACCCTTGAGTTCCGGGGCATTCCCGCCCGCCAGCTGATCGCCTACCTGCAGGAGCTGGGCGGTCTGCAGGAGGACGCCTCCTCTCCGATCCTCGGCGAGGGCTGGGAAGCGGAGATCGTAAGGGAAGAGGAGGTACAGATCACCTCCCGCTTCCGCGTAAACGCCGTATTCATCCGGTTTCGGGCCGAGACGGAAGAGAAGCTGGCCCAACTCCTGGCTGCCTTGCGCAAAAAAACGATGCGGGTCGGCGGATAATCAAATGGTTTAAAAAAGGTGGAAGGATCCTTCCACCTTTTTGCTTATGCGTATGGGTTCAGATGATTTGAAGCTCCCGCAATTTCTCTTCCGGAACGACTCCATCCACCCAGCCGCGCGCCTTGTAGTATTCATCCAGCATGATATCCATCCGGCTGACGTGTCCGGCGCTGTTGCCGGTCCCCGGCTCCTCGGTGAAGCGTTTCGGCAGGTAGTCATCCTCCCGCTTGTTATAGCCGGCCAGGTTGTTGTAATAGCGCTCCAGGTTGTAAATGCGCTCGCCGATTTTCAGCACATCGTCGGCCGTAATGGGGATGCCGGTCATGGCCGCATACTGTTCCGCATAGTGTTCCGCATTCTCGGAGAACGACGAGAATTTGCACACATCCATCGAATCGGAGAAGGCGAACAGGTCCTGGAAGATTTTCAAGAGCTCACCCTTGCCTTCAGGTTTCAGGCGGTCGGTTGGCTCCGGAATGCCGGCGATCTCGCTAGCCACCGTATAGCCGCGCAGGTGGCACGCCCCGCGGTTGCTGGTCGCATAGCCAAGACCGATTCCCTGGATGCCGCGCGGATCGTAGGCCGGAATCGACTGACCCTTGCAAACCATGGCCAGGTTGGGGTCGCCGAACGCCGCAGCGGCTCTGGCGGTGCCTTCCGCCAGCACGTCGCCGATGCCGCGGCGGAACACGAGCGCTTCCGTCAGCTCGATCATCCGGTCGGCGTCTCCCCAGGTGAGTTCTTCCGCAACCAACCCCTTCTCCACCGCTTCCATCATGCAGGAAAGGGTATTGCCCAGCTCGATCGTATCGATGCCGTATTCGTTGCACATGTTGATGAGATACGCGATGGCGTTGGCGTCGCTCAATCCGCAGTTGGCACCCAGCGCCCAGCCGGACTCATACTCGAAGCTTTCGACCCGGGTCTTGTACTTGCCTTCCTTCACTTCCACTTCCTTCTTGCAGGCCACCGGACAGGCGTGACAGGTATTGTCGGCTACCAGTATGGTGGCGTTCACCGTTTCGCCGCTGTGCCCTTCCGCCTGGTCGAAGTGCGTATACTTGGAATTCATGGTCGGCAAAGCGCCCACCTCGTTGATGATGCTGGTGAGCACGTTTGTGCCGTAGACCGACAGCCCGCCTTTCTTCGGAGCGGTCAACCCGCCTTCCATGATCGCTTTCAGCGCCTTTTGATTGGCCTGTTTGTACTCTTCGTCCTTGGCCGGCTGCGGCATGTTCCCTTTTTGGGAAGCCTTGATGACGATCGCCTTCAGGTTCTTGTACCCCGCAACCGCGCCGGTGCCGCCCCGGCCGGCGGAACGATCATGCTCATTCATGAAATTGGCGAAGCGCACCAGATTTTCTCCCGCTTGTCCGATGCACATCACGCTCAGGTCTTCTTTGCCGTAGCGCTGCTGCATGGTCCGGATCGTCTCGCGCGTCCCTTTTCCCCAGACATCACTCGCATCGCGAAGCTCCGCCTGCCCGTTCTCCACGTACAGGTAGACCGGATGATCGCTCTTTCCGGTGAAAATGATATTGTCCACGCCTGCCCATTTCAGGCGGGCCGCCGTCCAGCCCCCCATGTGCGAATCGGTCACCGTACCGGTCAAAGGCGATTTGGTGACGACGCACAGCCGGCCGCTCATGGTGGAGCGCGATCCGGTCACAGGGCCCGTCATGATGCACAGCATGTTCTCTGCCGAGAGCGGTTCCACCTGCGGGCCGTTGTCAAACACATACTTGACGCCAAGCCCGCGCCCTCCTACATACTTTCTCGCCAGCTCTTCGTCGATCTCCCGGTAGGAGACGGTTCCATCCGTCAGATTGACCAGGATCTCCCGGTTTTTGAAACCACCCAATGCCATGTCTGCCCCTCCTTTTTTTTTCCGCGTCATGTGAAAGTGCTTTCATGTTTTTCTCTATTTCGACTTTTATGAATCATTTTCCTTCTATATGCCGCCAGGATATTGAAAAAAATGTCAATCGAAGCGATGCCCTCCATTGGAATGATCTAGCAAAAAAGGATTGCGCTAGCATTGAATCATCAAGTATGTTGGTTTTATACCACGATTTGCTAGAATCCATGAGGGAGGGATCGCCATGAAAGTTTGTCAGCTGCGACATTTCTATTTGTTGCTCACTCTTCTTTGTTTGCTTGTTGCTGCCTGTGGAACCGCTACCACTGCCAGCACGGGTTCCCCTCCGCCGCCTGCCGACGCTCCGGCCCGGGAGATCCTGCTTGCCACCACCACGAGCACGCAGGATTCGGGGCTCCTGGATGCAATCCTGCCCGTCTTTGAAAAGGAATCCGGCATTAAGGTTAAGGTGGTCGCAGTCGGCACCGGCCAGGCGATCAAGATGGGCGAGGACGGGGATGCCGACGTCCTGCTCGTTCACTCGCGCAAGGATGAGGATGCATTTGTCGCCAAAGGGTTGGGCGTCAATGCCTACGACGTGATGTACAACCAGTTCTACCTTGTCGGGCCCGCTGCAGACCCTGCCGGGGTAAAAACGGCGAAAACGGCGGCGGAAGCGTTCGAGCGCATTGCCAAGGCGAAGGCTCTCTTCATCTCGCGCGGTGACGATTCCGGCACGGACAAGAAGGAAAAAAGCATCTGGAAAGAGGCCCAGATCACGCCGTCCGGCGACTGGTATCTCTCCTCCGGTCAAGGAATGGGGGCGACGCTGCAGATCGCGGACGAAAAGCAGGCGTACACCTTGACCGACGAAGCGACTTTCCTGTCCCGCAAACTGGGTCTCGTCGTGTTGATGCAGGGGGAAAAATCCCTGCTGAACCCATATGGGGTGATCCAGGTGGCATCCACCAAGAAGCAAGAGGAAGTCGGCCAATTCATCGCCTTCTTGACCGGCCCGGAAGGTCAGCGGTTGATCGGGGAGTACGGCAAGGATAAGTACGGCAAAGGACTGTTCGTGCCAAACGCGAAAAAACGATAGGAGAACGTCTATGCTTCTGTCGCCAAACGTAGTGGAAATCATTCTGCTCTCTTTAAAGGTGACGACAACGGCGGTGCTGGCGGGCGCCTTAGCGGGCATCCCCCTCGGGGCGCTGCTGGGGCTCTACTCTTTCCCCGGCAAGCGGCTGATCGTGGCCCTGGTGTTCACGTGCATGGGGTTGCCCCCGGTACTCATCGGTGTTGTGATCTATCTTATGCTTTCCAGGAGCGGTCCGCTTGGGTCCATGGAGCTGCTTTTCACTCCGCAGGCCATGATCCTGGCCCAATTCCTGCTTGTGACCCCCATCATCATCGGCCTTACCATGACGGCCGTCCAGGCCAAGGACCGCTCCTACCGGGAGACGGCCAAAAGCCTCGGGGCCAGCCGGCCGCAAATGATCTGGACCATCATCAAGGAAGCGCGCAGGGGCATTTGGTCAGGAATTGCCGCCGCCTATGGCCGGGCGATCGCGGAGGTGGGCGCCGTCATGCTGGTGGGTGGAAACATTGAGCATCACACCCGCGTGATGACGACCGCCATCATTCTGGAGACGCGGATGGGTCATTTTACGGAAGGATTGCAATTGGGCCTCGTCCTGCTCCTGGTCAGCTTCGCGTTCAACAGCGTCTTGATGCTGGGCATGATGGAGCAATTACGTGCATACAGGAGATAGAAGACAAAATGACAGGACTGCGCATTCATCACCTGCTGGTATCCGCCGGGAACAGGGAAATCCTGCGAATTGAACAGGCCGCGTTTGCAACCGGCCGGATCCATGCCGTCGTCGGGCCAAGCGGAGCGGGCAAGAGTACGCTTCTGCGGGCGATCAACCTGCTGGAACGGCCTGTTACCGGACATCTTTACTTCTGGGAGCATGAGCTCTCCCTGGCGGCTCACTCCGCCGCGCAGGCGCTGGCCATCCAGCGGCAGATGGTGCTGGTTGCCCAGCAGCCGGTGATGTTCCAGGCCACGGTTTTCGACAATGTCGCGTTGGGGTTGCGCTACCGGAAGATCGATAAACAGACGATCGCGGCAAAAGTAACGCGCGCCCTCGAAAGGGTGGAGCTCGCCTCCATCGCCAAGCAGCAGGCAACTACCCTCTCCGGGGGCGAGGCGCAGCGGGTCGCATTGGCCCGGGCCATCGTGCTGGAACCGCGGCTGCTGCTCCTGGATGAACCCACAGCCAGCCTTGACCCCTACAATGTCACGATTATCGAGCAGGTGATCCGCTCGCTGAACCGGGAGCAGGGGACGACGGTGATCATGGTTACCCATAATCTGGCTCAAGCCAGACGGCTGGCGGATGCCTGCCTCTTCCTGCACAAGGGACAGCTTGTGGAAATGAGCGATGCGGACACGTTCTTTCGCTCTCCGCGCAGCGCGGAGCTGCAGGACTTTCTGTCCGGCCGCATGATCTGCTAGAACGCCAAAGGGGGTATGGGGGTACATGGATAAACGGGACCTGGAACGCTATTCCAGACAAATCCTGTTCAAGCCGATCGGTTTGGAAGGTCAGGAGCGATTGCGGCGCGGACGCGTGGCCGTCGTCGGAATGGGGGCGCTGGGCAGCGTGCTGGCCAATCACATGGTGCGGGCCGGAATCGGCTTTCTCCGCTTGATTGACCGCGATTTTGTGGAAGAGAGCAATCTGCAGCGGCAGATGCTCTACGATGAGTCGGATGCCCGCCAGCATCTGCCGAAAGCGGTGGCCGCCGCCGCCAAACTGTCGGCCATCGATTCGTCCGTAACCCTCGATGCGGTGGTGGATGACCTGCATGCGTTCAATGCGGAACAGTATCTGGGCGACGTTGATCTCATCCTGGATGGTACGGACAACTTTCACACCCGTTATCTGATCAACGACGTTTCCGTCAAACACCGGATCCCGTGGATCTACGGCGGGGCGGTCGGCGCCAGAGGGATGTTTGCCGTCTTTCAGCCGCCCGAGACCCCCTGCTACCGCTGTCTCTTCCCCCACATCCCCGGTGGACGCGGGGAGACATGCGATACCGTCGGGGTGATCGGGCCGATCATTCATCTCATCGCTTCGTGTCAGGCAGCCGAAGCATTGAAGCTGCTGACAGGCGCAGTCAGGGAGCGGAATCCCCAACTGGAGCAGTTTGATCTGTGGCATCATGAGCACGTCCAGATCGACATCTCGGCGGGCAAACATGAGAACTGCCCCGCCTGCGGTCAAGGGATCTACGCTTTTCTGGAACAGTCCGACCAGCATGAAGATGCGTATACCACGCTCTGCGGGCGGGATACCGTCCAGATCGCTCCCGCACAACCGCGCTCGCTTGATCTGGAGGAACTGTCCAAAAGGCTTGCTGCCATCGGCCGTGTGGAGCGCAATCCGTTTCTGCTCCGTTTCACCGTCGATCCGTATACGCTGGTCATTTTTCCGGATGGCCGCGTCCTTGTGCAAGGCACACAAGAGATCGCCGTCGCCAAAACGCTGCATGCCAAATATGTCGGCAGCTGAAAGCAAATACAGGAGGAGGCGACTAGATTGGCAATCACGATCCGCCCGGCATCTCCCCACGATCTGGGCGCCATACATGAACTATGGCATACGGGAGAAAAGGGAGACGGGCCGGCCCCGCCGTTCAGCCCGACCCCGCCGGTATTTTTCACCCACGAACTGAAGACAGGTGACATGTATGTGGCCGAGCATGATGGGCGCATTCTGGGCTTCCTCTCCTTGCTCACGCGCGATTCCATCTGCTATATTGCCGAGTTTTTCGTTCATCGGGACCATAAGGACGCCCGGATCGGGGGTACCCTCCTGCGGGAAGCGCTGCCGCAGGACGGCCGGACGATCTGCACCTTCAGTTCGCAGGATTTCCGGGCCCTCTCCTTGTACATTCGTTCCCGGATGACGCCCTTGTGGCCAAACTTCCAGCTTCGTGTGGCCCCATCCGACCTGGCCACACTGCCGGAGCATGATGTGGAGATCGTCGAAACCGCTCCCGATGACCCCCGCCTTTTGGAGTGGGACAGCTTGGTCAGCCGCCGCAGTCGTACGGCGGATCTGGCGTATCTGACCGATCAGCTTGACGCCGTTCCCCTGCTGTTTTACCGGAACAACGAGCCGGTCGGGTATGCGTATGTCCAATTTCGCAGCCCGGGTTCGCTGCTGTTTCCTGAAGCGCTCACCCTGGGGCCGATCGGCGCGCGGAAGGCGGCAGACGCCTTCCACTGCGCATGCGCTGCCGTCGCCTGGGCAAAACATAGAGGAACCATGCTCCGCATCCCCGTTCCCGGACCGCATCCCTGTCTGCAACCGTTGCTGCAGGCCGGCTTTCGCATCACCTATGTGGAGACTTTCCTCTCGACGGCTCAGGATCAGCTTCCCGACCCCACCTGCTACATTCCCACCATCACGTTTTTTTAGCAGCAGATTCCGGCCCGGGCGGCCGGAATGTCGCTTTCTCTCAATACTTTTCCCCGTTATGCCCGATCAAAGGCCCGGCATCGTTGATATCCGCGAAACCTTTTCTCGATCCACTTCCCCACGTGAAAGAGCAAATGTTCATTCCCGACAGCCGCGATCAACTGGACGGCAATCGGCAACCCGTTCCGGGACTCGCCGACCGGAACCACCAACGCCGGCAGTCCCATCGCATTCGCCACCGCGACATAGGGGATATAGGTTAAAAAGGTTTTGCGAATGGAAAAAAGCTCCCGATACACCATGCCGTGGGGCGGCGCGGGAGAATGGTAGACGGGCAGCACCAGCACGTTTTGGTGAAAATAGGCTGCTCCTTCTTCGTCCATCCTGTGAAGCGCCTGCTGAAGCTCCTTCAGCTGCCTGCCCGATGGCCTGAACAGACGGGCCCCGATCAGCGCCCAGCTGAGGTAACGATGAACGTCGGAACGGCCGAAGAGGATTTCTTTCGCATACTCCCGGAATGGCGAGCGCCCGTCAAGTGCCAGCCGGGCGATGCTCTCTCCGCCGTCTACGGACATGATCAGCTGCCAGATCTGCGCGTGCCTGTCAAAAAGAGGCGGTTCGTCTTCGCGGATGACGTATTCCGCGGACAAGGCATCGCGCACCCGCTCCAGCCATTCTGCCGTCTCCCTCCCCACCGGATACTGCGGACGAATCGGCGGAATGGTCACCGTGCATGCGGTCGATTTTTCTCCATCCGGCCGCTCGTCGACGATGATGGCATGGATCAGCTCCGCGTCCGCCACCGATTTTGCCAGCGCGCCGATGCCCAACATCCTCTCCTGCCATTCGTGCTCCACAAAGGGAAAATGGCCGACCTGCGATACCTGCCGCCGCCCTGATTTAAACCCGATCACCCCGTTGAAATGGGCGGGGAACCGGATGGAGCCGCCGATATCGGAGCCGATGCCCACCGCCGAACCGCCAATCGCGATCAGCGCTCCTTCTCCCCCGCTGGAACCCCCTGTCGTCCTGGTGACATCCCAGGGATTGTTGGATCGGCCATATAATTTATTATCCGTCTCCTGACAGAAGCAGAGCGTAGGAGTATTGCTTTTGCCCAGAATAATGGCCCCTTCCCGCTTCAGCTTCTCGACGACCACAGCATCCTTCTTTGCCACGTGCTCCCGCCTGTGCAGGAGTCCACCGGTTGTTTTCATTCCCGCAACATCCAGACTTTCCTTCACCGTGATGGGGACGCCGAACAGCCTGCCTTCCGCATTCCCCTGTTCCAGCATGCGGTCGCACGCTTCCGCCTCCGCTCTGGCTTGGGCAAACCGGTCCTCCGTCAGGATGTTCAGATGCGGATTCGCGTGCGCAAGATGCCGGCAGTACGCCTCGACCGCTTCCACCACCGACACTTCCCTTTGGCGGATCTTTTCCGCCAGTGTCGTGGCATCCAGATCAAGAATGGAAACAGCCATCCCTTTCCCTCCATTCATGCGCTTGATCTCCTACTATTTTCGAATTCTTTTGACAAAACCCTTTGCCCTTGCCGCCATTTTTTTCGAACAACACCGCTGCGGCTGCCTGCTGCAGGATTTGAGCGAATGGATGAAGCCTAAGCGGGTCCCTGCTCTGTCACCGCCGTAATCCTGCATCAGCCCCGCCAGCCTAGGCAGGGAGGACTGTTTTTCTGTACACTGTAGGGGAAAAGGAGGGAATGGACGTGGATAACAGAATCGTGCTGGTTACAGGCGGCGCCAAAGGAATCGGCCGCAGCATCGCCCATGCCTTTGCCAAGGCTGGGGATCAGGTGGTGATCGCCGACCGGGATGAAGCGGTCGGCGCCGAAACGGAGCGCTGGCTCCTCGATCAGCAGCTGCAGGCGGCTTTCATACGCATGGATGTCAGCGATCCGGAAAGCATCACCGCTGCGATGGCCGAGATCGACCGGCGCTTTGGCCGGCTGGACGTTCTCATCAACAATGCAGGGATTACTGTCTGGAAATCGCCGTATGAACTCCGTGTCGAGGAATGGGATCATGTGCTCAACACGAATTTGCGCAGCGTCTTTCTGTGCTCGCGGGAAGCGGCGAAGCGCATGCGCACAAACGGCGGGGGAGCCATTGTCAACATTGCCTCGACACGCGCGCACATGTCGGAGCCCCATACGGAAGCATACGCCGCTTCCAAAGGAGGCATCCTCGCCCTGACCCATGCGCTCGCCCTCTCGCTTTCCTCTGACCGCATCCGGGTCAATGCCATATCGCCGGGCTGGATCGAAACCGGTGACTATGAGGCGCTGCGGGCGATTGACCACGAGCAGCATCCGGCGCAGCGCGTGGGCAAACCCGCAGACATCGCCCGGGCCTGTCTCTTTCTGGCCGCGCCTGAGAATGATTTTGTGACAGGGGCTGAAATCGTCATTGACGGCGGAATGACGAGAAAAATGATCTACGCGCCATAATGCTGGGTGCGGCCAAAAAAAGCACATGCAGCCTGCTCTTCAAGGAGCATGGCTGCATCAGTGTGCAAACAAAGTCGGTCATGTCATGGATGATGGTTCCTGCTCGCTCTCTTGACGACCCCCGAAGAAGTTGCAGTGTCCGCTCCGAAACGCGACGCGGGCAGGGGGCTCAACATCTGGGTGTTTCCGTATTATGAGGTCAATCAGAGTAACATCTGATTGACCTTTTTTCATGAGTAAAGGTGTAGAATGGCGGTAGCCGGGGGAAACGAATCTGGGTGTGAGACGTTGATCTCGATGCATGAAGTGTTTCCCCACCTATTGCAGAAGCCATGTTTGAGCTGGTTGGGACGATGGATCCCGTATCACATGCGGAATTGTGGACTGTAATCAGGGGTGGGTACCGGTATTTTCGTGAAGAAGGAGGATAGCTAGGATGAACCCTGTTATTGGATTGGATATTTCAAAGGGAAGAAGTGATGGACAAGCCTTTCTGGACAAGAATAAGCCTTTTGGGAAAGGGTTTCAGTTCGACCATACGAAGGAAGGGTTTGTGACGTTCCTGCAAAAGATTCAGGAAGTGGAAAGGGAATCCGGTCTACCCCCTGTCATCATTCTAGAGGCTACGGGGCACTATCATCTGCCTGTTACAGACTTTCTTGAACAGCACGAACTTACCTTTATTGTCCTAAATCCACTGATCTCGTATCAAGCTCGGAAAGTCAGCCTGCGTAAAGTGAAAACAGACCAATCTGATGCCTACAAACTTGCTGCGTTGTATTACAAAGAGGAATTTGAACCGTTTAAAAAACGCAACGTACAGCTTTTAAACATTCGCGCTCTCGCGCGTGAACATGATGCCATCACGAAGATGTACGTTCAAACGCAATTACGCTTCCAAGCCATCCTTGATCAAGTGTTTCCTGGTTATGAGCAGGTATTTACTGATCTGT
>NZ_JAALGD010000009.1 GCF_011059135.1 Brevibacillus sp. SYP-B805
TGAGACCAAGCCTTACAGAGTAGCCGTAATTGCATGTGCCAATAAACTTCTCCATCTCATCTACGCAATTCTGAAGAAGGGGGTTCCTTATCGAGAACAGACCGTATAACGATAACGGATAGGACTGATAACCAAATCCTTCCAAAAGAAGTTGGAAGGCTGGTTTGTTATACCCTTTTTAAAGTATACCACAAATAATGATGCTATTTAATTAATTGGCTTGACAAGATATTAGCTGGTTCAGGTAGATTTGAAACGAAAAGATGAAATCGGCGAGTTGGGCGCGGCATTTGAAGAAATGCGCCATCGGCTGAGCCAATCGATCCGACTTCAGCTGCAATATGAGGAAAACCGCAAAGAACTGATCTCCAACATTTCACACGACCTGAAAACGCCGATTACCGGCATAAAAGCATGCATCGAAGGCATTCGGGACGGCATCGCGGATACCGATGCCAAGCGGGAAAAGTATATGCGCATGATCGCGAAAAAAACGGAAGAAATGGATCGGTTGATCGACGAATTGCTGCTGTTTTCCAAACTTGATTTGAAACGGCTGCCGTTTCATTTGGAACCGCTGGATCTTGCGGCTTATTTGCGCGATTGTGTCGAAGAATTGCGCCTCGATCCGCGAATGGAAGGGATCACGATAACGTTTACTGGTGCCCACGACCGGCCGGTTCCCGTGATGGCCGACCGCGAAAAGCTGCGCAGAGTCATCATGAATATCATGGACAACAGCTTGAAATATATGGACAAGGACCAAAAAGAAATTCGGGTGGAATTGTTCGACGACGAATCGGAAGCAACGGTACGCATCCAGGACAACGGACCGGGGATCGAAAGCGCGGCGCTGCCGCAAATTTTCGACCGCTTTTACCGGGCGGATCCTTCGAGAAGCACAGCTACGGGAGGCAGCGGCCTGGGTCTTGCGATTGTGAAACAGATCGTTGAAGGGCAAGGCGGGCGCGTGTGGGCGGAAAGCCGCATGGGGGAAGGCACCAGCATTTCTTTTACATTGCCAAAGTCAAAACATGGCGGTGAGCAGTCGTGAAGCGCATTTTGATTATCGAAGACGAGCAGGTTATTGTGGAAGTGGAAAAAGATTATCTGGAAGCAAGCGGCTTCGCGGTGGAGACCGCGGCGAGCGGTGACATCGGTCTCAAAAAGGCGCTTGAAGAGGAATATGATCTGATCATTCTCGATCTCATGCTGCCGAAAACGGACGGGTTTGAAATATGCCGGCAAGTCCGTCAGGTGAAAAACATTCCGATCCTGATGATTTCAGCCAAAAAGGAAGACGTCGATAAAATTAGAGGGCTGGGACTTGGTGCGGACGATTATATGACCAAACCGTTCAGTGTTGCTGAACTGGTCGCTCGGGTGAAAGCCCATCTTGCCCGTTACAACCGCTTAACGACAGATAACCGGATGAGGCAGCAAGACGAGATCCGAATACGGGGCATTCGCATCGATAAGATGTCCCGAAAAGTGTTCGTGAATGAAACGGAGGTACCGTTAACATCCAAGGAATATGACCTGCTGCTGTTTCTGGCTTTGCATCCGAACCGGGTGTTCAGCAAGGACGAGTTGTTCGAAAAAATCTGGGGGCTGGACGCTTTGGGCGACAACGCCACGGTGACCGTCCATATCAGCAAACTGAGGGAAAAAATCGAAGCGGATCCGTCCAAGCCGCAATATATCGAGACGATTTGGGGCGTCGGGTATCGCTTGAATTTATAGTTACAGCGAAGAGAAAAATCATGACGGGTTTGAAGCGATCTGTTCACATGCGCGTGAGGGTCGTTTTTTTGTGTGCGCTTGCATGATTCCAGCCAACAAACCGGTCGTTTTTATACTTTTTTTAGATTTCGTTTAGGGGACATTTAGACATACTGGCTATTATGAATAAGGGAAGCGGTTTTGCAGGCAGGAGGTGAATGTTTTGGGAAAACTGAACGTAACCCAGAGAAGGTGGCTGCTCGCGCTCCATCTGTTGTTTGCCGCGATCATGTTCGGCGTGGCGATCGTCTTTCTGATTCTCAGCATCACTGCGGCAAACACGAACGATGAAGGCGTGCTTAAAGCGTGTTATACCAGTATGCATCTGCTTGCCAAGACGTCTGTTCGGGCATCGACAATCGGCACTCTGGTAACCGGCATTTTGCTATCTGTGTTAACCCAGTGGGGGCTCTTTAAATATTACTGGATTATCGTCAAGGAAGGGTTGACGATCCTCTCCATCATATTGGGACCAATCGGCATGTATTTCTGGACGCTCAAGGCGGTAACGCTGACAACGGCGGAAGGGTTAGGCGCTCTTCAAGATCCGGCGTTCACCGTGAACAGCGCTCAACTATGGACCGGGATCATTCTCCAGATCCTTTCCCTTGCCATGATGTTCGTGATTTCGGTCTTTAAACCGTGGGGATCGCGAAAACAGAAAAACCGGTCCAATCTTGCCTGAATGAAGGGAAGAACATGGAAAATCCAGATAACTTGCTTTCTCATGCAAGCGTCGAATGCGCTGGCGAATGAATCAAAATGTCATAACATTGTCCGTTTTTATGCATGAGAAATGGTCATGATAAAATGGAATAAGTATATGATAGTATGTTGGAATGATTTTTGACGAGAACTGAGGTTGGCAAAACATGAAGAACAAAAAACCGGAACTGGTAACCACAGCAGCAACATTGGAGGAAGTGGAGCGCGTATTTGAGGCAGGTGCGGATGCGGTTACGCTTGGCCATGAACGATATGCCCTGCGTCAGCCGGGACACTTTGAATTGGAACAAATCAAAGAAGCGCAACAAATCGCCCGCAAGCATGGCGGCCGAGTATATGCAGTGATGAACGCCCTCATGCATCATGATGAGGTTGGAGAGCTGGCAGGTTATCTGGAACAACTGGCGCCCCACGTCGATGCGGTTGTGTTTGGTGATCCATCCGTACTGATGACAGCACGTCAGGTGGCACCCGAATTGCCGCTGCACTGGAATACGGAGACCACATCAACCAACTACCGAACCGTTAACTTTTGGGCTGGGAAAGGTGCAAGCCGGGCGATTCTCGCACGTGAGCTTTCGTTGGAAGCCGTATTGGAAGTCAAACGTAACACAAGGATTGAGATTCAGGTGCAGGTGCACGGGATGACCTGTATTTTTCATTCCAAACGGGAATTGGTCAGCAACTATGTGCGTCACCAGGGAAAAGACCCGGAGCAGGAAATCCGCGCAGCGCAGCGCCGCATGTTTTTAAAGGAAGACAACCGTGAAGATCAGCGGTATCCGATCTTTGAAGACCGTCATGGCACCCACATCATGAGTGCAGAGGATATCTGCATGCTCGAGCATTTGTCGTCGTTCATCACGGGAGGCATCGATGCGCTCAAGATTGAGGGCATCCTCAAGCCGTTGGAATATATTCAGACGGTCGTCTCCATCTATCGCAAGGCCATCGACCGTTTGGCTGAAAACCCGCATGCGGACATCGATTCCGGCTGGTTGGACGAGCTCAAAAGCATCCAGGATCCGGCCAGACCGCTCGGAACGGGCTTCTACTTCAAACAGCAAATTTATTGAACATCTTTCCATATGTGAACGATTCAACTGTGCAAGGAGGTAACCGACGTATGTTAACACAGACCGTCCAATCGACGATCGCAAGCCCGACAAAGCGAAAGAAACCGGAGCTGCTTGCTCCGGCGGGCAATCTGGAAAAACTGAAATTCGCCGTACTGTACGGTGCGGATGCCGTATACATCGGTGGACAAAAATTTGGACTTCGCTCCAAAGCGGGCAATTTTACCTATGAAGACATGAAGGAAGGCGTGGCATTTGCCCATGCCCATGGCGCCAAGGTATTCGTCGCCGCCAACATTATTGCCCACAATGAAGACTTTGAGGGAATGGAAGAATATTTTCGCACATTGTACGACATCGGGATTGATGCGGTGATCATTGCGGATCCTGCCATCGTCGAAGTGTGCAAACAGGCAGCCCCCCATTTGGAGATCCATCTCAGCACACAAGCGTCAACAACAAACTGGCAAGCCGTCAGCTTTTGGGCAAATGAAGGGATTTCACGAGTCGTCCTGGCGCGCGAAGTATCCATGGAGGAAATTCGTCAGATCAAGAAGTATACTGACGTAGAGATTGAGGCATTCATTCACGGGGCCATGTGTATCTCCTATTCGGGTCGATGTGTGCTTTCCAATCACATGACCAACCGGGATGCCAATCGCGGGGGATGCGCCCAGTCCTGCCGTTGGAAATATGATTTGTTTGAGGAAGCGGAGGAAGAAGATACCGAAACCCCGCAGATCGGCAAGACAGAATTGCCGATGTTCAGCGAAGAGGATGACTCTTTTACCATGAGCTCCAAAGATCTGTGCATGATCGAGCATATCCCGGAAATGATTGAGGCCGGAGTCGACAGCTTAAAGATCGAGGGGCGGATGAAGACGGTTCACTATGTGGCAACAGTGGTCAACACCTACCGGAAAGTGATCGATGCCTACTGCGAGGATCCGGAAGGCTTTGTCTTCAAACCGGAATGGATGGATGAAATCCTGAAAGCGGCCAACCGTCCGGTTACCACGGCATTCTATTACGGAAGCCCGACTGAACAAGACCAGATCTTCGGTGTGCCGCCCAAAATGGCCAAATATGATTTTGCCGGACTGGTGCTTGATTATGATGAGAAGACCGGCATCGCCACCATTGAACAGCGAAACCACTTTGCTGTCGGATCAGAGGTGGAATTCTTCGGGCCCAAACGTGACAATTTCATCCAGAAGGTGGAAGAGCTGTGGGACGAAGAAGGCAACTCGCTAACAGAAGCAAACCGCGCCATGCAAAAAGTAAAAATGCGCGTCACACAGCCAGTGAAACCGTACGATATCATGCGTAAGGAAAAGAAATAAACGAAGCCCGTCTGGGGAACAAGATGCGTCAACTGAATCAGCTAGATGTTCGGCTCCCAATACCAACGGGGTGTTTTCCAAGGGCAAAATAATCTGTGCAAAAGCCGAGTTGGACTCAGGTACCCAGCCTGATATCCGCTCGGTTTTTTCTATGAACTTGAAGCAGAAAAGCATTTTTATGAAAGAATTTACTGCTCTTTTATTTGAAACCTTGGCTGCAAGTGAGGCGATGGAAGCGACCGGGACGCCACCATATGCCATGCTGTAAAAGAGAAGTTAAGTCGCTTTGTGGAGGCTGGTACCGCTGGCCGCTATCCACAAGGGGCCCCAGCACATTACAGGAAAGTGTTCAGGGATCAAGCATTGCCCTTTCTCTTTCTCAGAAGATGAAAGGGGATTTGTATTTGCCCCATTGTTTCCATTATCGTATCCATGACGCTTCCCAGCAATCGAAATCCCATCACGGAGAATACCCCGATTGTGGCGATCGGCGTGAAATTTTTTGAACATTCTTTACGAATCGCCAAAATGAGATTAAGATAATCTCAACTAGCGTGAAAGAAAGAATAAACAAAAGGTGAGGTTCGGTTTATGGGGAAGATTGTACCAGGGCGATATACCGCAGATATCGAAGGTTCATTTGTGGTTTTTGTCATCGGTATGAGAATTAATAAACTGCTTTATTTTTGGAAATGGGTTCCTATTATCACGGCCATGCAAGCGATGATTACAGAATTATATAAAAATAGGGATCTGGGTTTTTTGGACATGAAGTTTTTCATCAGTTGGCGGGGAATTACATTGCTTCAATATTGGCGTTCATTTGAACATCTTGAGCACTATGCAAGACATGGAGCCAAACACTTGGAGGCTTGGAGAAACTTCAACAAGAAGGTAGCCAGCACAGGTGAAGTCGGATTTTATCACGAAACATTTCTTGTTCAGGAAGGCCAGTACGAATGTATGTATGTCAATATGCCAGTGTACGGTTTAGCCAGAGCAGGGAATCATGTCCCTGCTACAGGAAACAGGGAAACGGCAAGGGGGAGATTAGGGAAAGTTGATGATCCGTCGAACCCTTAAAAGATTTCATACTATGGTTGAGCTGAGAAGCCTGTAAAAATCAGGCTTTTTC
Organism: Brevibacillus sp. SYP-B805; assembly: GCF_011059135.1. Lineage (GTDB taxonomy): Bacteria > Bacillota > Bacilli > Brevibacillales > Brevibacillaceae > Brevibacillus_F. The sequence goes on from NZ_JAALGD010000009.1 coordinate 6,063, forward strand.
TTGTTTTCTTTACAAAAAATTAACGATTAAACATATTGATATAACCATATGGTCATATTAGTATTGTAGCGAGGAGGGACGATCAGGCATGGAACTTAAGAAATTAGCCGATGCTTTAAAGGCACTGGGAGACCCAACGCGGCTAAAAATCATCGCATTGCTGAACATGCGTGATTGCTGTGTATGCGAACTGGTGCCCATTTTTGGGATCTCGCAGCCGGCCATTTCCAAACACTTGAGCCGTTTGAAAAATGCGGACCTGGTAACAGAAAACCGAAAAGGACAATGGGTGTTTTATTCGTTAAATCGAAAACAACTGCACGAAATTGGTCTTGGACTCGTCAACTTGCCGGATTGCTCCGCAGAGTTCAAGAAACTGGAAGAACAAGGCTTGCTCGTTAGCTGTAAAGAGGATTGATCATGAAAAGAAAGCTTATCGCAGAATTTATCGGGACGTATTTTCTTGTTTTTGCCGGCACTGGAGCCGTCGTCATTAATGAGCTGACCAAATCCCTCACACATGTTGGAATCGCCATCACATTTGGCCTTGTTGTCATGGCGCTGATCTACACATTCGGTCACATCTCGGGTGCACACTTTAATCCAGCCGTTACGATCGGGTTTCTGGTCCATCGGGATATGAATCCCAAAGAAGCATTGCTGTATATCATGACGCAAGCGATAGCTGGAGTGGCTGCCAGCTCAACATTGCTTTGGCTTTTCGGCAATGTGGCCAACCTGGGAGCCACCCTTCCGAGAAATTCATGGGAACAATCGTTCATTCTGGAGTTCATTCTGACGTTTATCCTGATGATGGTGATTCTTGGCTCTGCGGTTCACGGGAAGGCGGTTAAACAGTTCGCAGGAGTGGCAATCGGCGGCACGGTCGGACTGATGGCGATGTTTGCAGGACCAATCTGTGGCGCTTCCATGAATCCTGTTCGTTCATTGGGACCTGCTTTGGTTTCTGGAACTCTTCAACACCTGTGGATTTACATTGTCGCAACGATCCTCGGAGCAGTGGCGGCAACCCTTGTTTATCAAACACTACACGAATAAAGGAGAAGACAAATATGGACAAAAAACCGCTCGTCTACTTTCTTTGCACGGGAAACTCTTGCCGCAGTCAGATGGCAGAAGGCTTCCTAAAAAAGTTGGGGAGCGACCGTTATGAAGTAAAGAGCGCAGGCCTGAAAGCCCATGGCCTAAACCCTCGCGCTGTTCAGGTCATGCAGGAAGCAGGAGTAGATATCAGCCAACACACGTCCGATGTCATTGATCCTGAGACGCTGAATCGTGCGGATTATGTGATTACACTTTGCGGTCATGCGGATGAGCACTGCCCGCTCATTCCGAACAAAAATGTCGTGAAGTGGCATTGGGGGTTTGATGATCCGGCGAAAGCCACCGGCACGGAGGAAGAAATACTGGCAAGCTTCCGTACCGTGCGCGATGCCATTAAGAATCGCATTGAACAATTCCTGAAAGAAGGAAAGTAAAAAGGAGTGATCGCTGGATTCAAATTGCGTAAGACAACTCCGAGGAAGATCTAGCAACCCAAGGCCATACGTTACTTATCCAGCCGTATCAAAAAAACAAGTATTGACCGGGCAGAGAGTACTCTGGCCGGTCAATCTTTGACACCTGAAACCAATCATTTACCCGCAGCAAGAAGAGCTATCGCTGGTTGTTTCGGTGCTGCAGCAGGATTCACAGCAGGCTTCGGTTGCCCCTTCTTTGTTTTCAGGAGCTGCTGCTTTGATTTCTACTTCGCAGCAATTCCCTTCCTTCTTGGAGCTCCCATCTGAAAGATTTTTCATAAAGTTTGTCATCATCAATTCCTCCTACATGTTTTTATTTGATCCCCGAAAGGATGGGGGAATCAACAAGCTGATTAACAATGTAATCCGATTGAGGGAATCCCTCTTTGTATAAGCGCTGCCGAATCATCTCCGCCGGCAATCCATCGCCATCAGCAAGCTGCGCATGTGTGCTGCTGAGCTTGTATTCCAGTATCGATTTTTCGTGGTGCTGCCGCTTGCGTATGCTCTTCTCGAAGCAGCTGCCATCCCTTCCATGTGATGAAGTTCAGTTTTCTTTTTTGATCTTCATAAAGCATTTGAGCCAGTACATCATGGTAAATCATAAAAACTCACTCCTTTATCAATATAATTTGATGAATATATCAAAAAAAATTGATGAAATGATGAAAAAAGAATTAGCAGCAGTTGTTGCGGCGGAAGATGCAGCAAAGCTCTTCAGAGAGAAGATGATTCACTTCGTCCGGATTTAAGGAGTAGTAGTTCATGGTGCCTTCTGTTTCCTTGATGATCAGGTTGGCATCCAGAAGGATCTTGAGATGATAGGACAGTTTCGACTGTGCCATACCTACAATCTCCGTCAAATCGCAAACGCAAACCTTGCCTTTCTGGGTTAGCTCATACATGATTTGAAGCCGCTTTTTATCTGCAAGAGCTTTAAACTTTGCTTCGTACCGTTCAAAGAAAGCATCATGGTTGGCATGTAGGATCGGTAGCTCTTTAATCAAACGTGTCACCTTCATCAATTTTTCTTGATGATGCTACTATACTCCTCATTTTGCCAAAAGGCAATAGGTAACATCAAAAATTTTTGATAAAAAATAATTGCGTTTTGCAAATAACAGGTGTATAAATGGGGTAAGAGGTGAGGAGATGGAAAATATACGTGAAATTTTACAGACGATGACTCGGCGCATTGGCCTTTTAAACAAGAACTGTTGCTCCGTGGATGGCATTGACATATCGGTCGCGCAAAGCCACATTTTATATGAAATACATCGGCAGCATCAGCCGTCCATTCAGCAAATTGCTGAGACTTTAGGGATGGATGTCACAACGTTCAGCCGCCAGGTTCAAGCATTGGTAGAAGCGGAACTCGTAAAAAAGACTCCATATCCAGAGGACCGCAGGGTACAGATTCTTTCCTTAACGGAGAAAGGGAAACGCATTAACGATTATATCGAACAGATCATGAATGCGTTTTATGACGAGATCTTCTCCCATATGACCGAATTCGAGAAAGACACAGTGATTCGTTCCCTGAAATTGTTGAATCAAGCAATGGCAAAAACCAAGCAATGCTGCAATCCCATGGGTGATTAAGCCCATTTTTCCTTCAATAAACATTTGCAAATTGCAACTAAAAGGGGTGGTAAGTATGTGGCTTGAAGTTCTACACAGCTTTTTGTGGATCGCCTTGGAGTTAACGGGATTGTTCATTGTGATCTCATTTGCCATCAGTTTGCTCCAAAGCTTTATCCCGTACGAAAAGGTGGAAAAATTTTTGACAGGGAAAAACAGTGCTTTGGGGGCATTGATGGCATTGGTGTTTGCATTCGTAACACCCTTCTGCTCTTGCTCAACCATTCCGGTTGTCGTCAATCTGTTACACAAAAAAATTCGGTTCGGCATCGTGATGGTGTTCCTGTTCGCCTCGCCGGTGTTGGACCCAACCATCATTACCCTGATGGGAGCAATGCTTGGAGTAAAAGTAGCAATTGCATACACCGTCATCACTTCCGTGTTATCGGTCATGATCGGATTTACCCTGGAACGGCTTGGGTTTGAAACACAAGTCAAGCAAGTTGTGATGACCGGGTACAATGAAACAACGAAAACCTTCAGCCTTAAAGCGGCGTTGGCCGAAACGCTTGGGTTAATGAAATCCGTTTATCCATACATCATCATTGGAGCCGCGATCGGATCTCTCATTCATGGTGCAGTACCTGCCGGATGGATTACGACATACATGGGTGCAGACAAGTGGTGGATGGTGCCGGTCGCAGCTATCATCGGTATTCCGCTTTACATTCGACTGTCGACGATGATCCCCATTTCGCAAATCATGATTGCAAAAGGAATGGCTCTTGGTCCAGCCATGGCGTTAATGATCAGCTCTGCTGGAGCAAGTTTGCCGGAGTTAGCGCTGCTTAACTCCATTTTCAAGAAGCGGCTGGTTGGGGCTTTTGTTGTATCCGTCTTCACCATGTCCACGATTGCTGGGTTGTTATTCTATATGATCTGAGGAGGGTTTCACATGGGAATTTTGAAGAGTCTGTTTGGGAAAAAAGAGGGCAATTGCTGCAACGTCAAGATCGAAGAGGTGAAAGAAACAAAGGATGCATGCTGCAGTGCAGCTGAGCCGGTGAAGAAAAAAGCAGGTCAAAGCAGCGATTCTTGCTGCAAGTAACTTACCAAAGGGGAGCTTGTCATGAGCCTTGCCATTCGAAAAGCGAATGAAGCAGATTTGGAAGCCATCCTGACGATTTACAATCAAGGGATAGCTGACCGAATTGCGACCTTGGAGTCCGAGGAGAAGGACTACGCTTACATGCGCAGATGGTTTGATGAGCATCAGGGGCGATACGCGGTACTTGTCGCAGAGCTGGATGATGACGTCATTGGATGGGCTTCCCTTAACCGTTACGCCAATCGATGTGCGTATGATGGGGTTGCCGATTTATCCATCTACATGGAACGTTCTCACCGAGGAAAGGGCGTCGGGAAGGCACTTTTGGAGAAGCTGGAGGAGGTGGCACGCTCCCATGGATTTTACAAAATTGTGCTGTTCACCTTTCCATTTAACGCTCTTGGGCAAGGACTTTATAAAAAATGCGGGTATCGTGAAGTTGGCGTGTTTCACAACCAGGGTATCTTGGATGGAAAATTTGTCGATGTGATGGCGATGGAGAAGATCCTCATGACGGAGGTGTGAATGAAGAGTAACAGGGGCATCGGGATATATTCCCGGTGCCTTTTTGCTCGTCTGCATGACCGTTTTTGAGCAAACAGGGAAAATATTTGGCTGATTTTGAATGTTTATGATTGATATTGAACGAATGAAAGCGTATAATCAAAAACAATCAGAATAACGCTGCAGATGTTCTCTGGAAAGGTGGATACGATGTTAACTCCCGAACGGCATCAATTGATTCTGGCTTTACTCAGGGAGAAGGAGGTTGTCCGCATCCACGAGCTGGTGGAAGCGACGGGAGCGTCCGAGTCAACCATTCGGCGCGATCTGAGCGAGCTGGAAGAACAGCGGCTGCTGAATCGTGTTCATGGCGGAGCGACAGTCCTGCAAAGCAAAATTGAAGAGCCAACCATCATGGAAAAAGCGGTCAAGCATGAGAAGGAGAAAATTGCGATCGCCAAGGCTGCCGCCGGTTTGGTGAAGGAACGGGATTCGATCTATCTCGATGCCGGGACGACCACGTATCAGATGCTTCCTTTTCTTCCCGAGAAGATCATCGTGGTGACCAATGGCGTGGATATCGCCATGCAGCTGACCAAACGAAACATCAAGACGATCCTGCTCGGCGGAGAATTGAAAGCGGCTACATTGTCGCTGATCGGACGGGATGCCTTGAAAAGCATCAGCCAGTATCGGTTTGACAAATGCTTTTTGGGCATGAACGGGATCGACAAGCATCACGGGCTGACAACGCCCGACCCGGACGAAGCCTTTGTCAAGCAGTTGGCCCTTCAGTTCTCGGATGAACGGTTTGTGCTGTGCGACTCCAGCAAGTTCTCCCGGGTGACGTTTGCCAAAGTGGCGGATTTGTCGGGGATCACGGTGATCACCGATGACGGGTTGTCGGAAGAAGATCAAGCAGCATACGGCCAACTAACCAATCTTAAAGTGGTGAAAGCATGATTTACACGGTTACCTTCAATCCTTCCATTGACTACCACGTTTGGGTGCCGACTCTCGCGGAAGGTACCATTCAGGAAGCGCAAAAAGAGTGGAAGGATGCCGGGGGAAAAGGCATCAACGTCTCCAAGGTCTTGCGCATTCTCGGCATGGAAAGCACGGCTCTCGGGTTTGTCGGCGGTTTTACGGGAGCGTATATTCGGCATGAAGTGGAGCGGTTGGGAATTTTTCATAAGTTTATCCAGATCGATTCGGATTCGCGCATCAACCTCAAGATCAAGGCACACACGGAAACGGACATCAGCGGGGTGGCCCCGGTCATCCCGGAGGAAGCGCTGCAGCAGCTGCTTGAAGAGATCGATCGCTTGGGCAGCGGGGATTACCTGGTCCTGGCGGGAAGCGTGCCTCCAAGCGTGCCGCCTGATATCTACCAGACCATCATGAAGCGGCTTCGCGGCAAAAACATCTCCGTCTTTTTGGACGCGAAGGGGCAGGTGCTGCGCAATGGGTTGGCGGAGAAGCCGTTTCTGATCAAGCCCAACCACCACGAACTGGGGGAACTGTTCGGCGTGACGATTGCGACACCGGCAGAAGCAATCCGTTATGGGCGCCAAGCGGTGGAACTGGGCGCGGAAAACGTGATCGTTTCCATGGCCGGCCAGGGAGCCGTATTGGTCAGCGGGAAGGAGGCGTATGTCGCCCAGATCCCGCCGAGCCAACCGGTGAATACGATCGGCGCGGGAGACTCGATGGTGGCGGGATTCTTGTACGGCCACAAGCAAGGGTGGAGGCTGGAGGAAGCGTTTCGCTTCGCTGTGGCAGCGGGAAGCACAACCGCCTTGTCGGAAGGATTTTGTACCCATGAAAAAATCAAGGCGTATTTGCCTGAAATCACCATGATAAAAGTGGAATAAAGAGGAGGAACCGAGTATGGATCGTCAGATTCGCATTGCTGATCTGTTGAAGACAGACACGATTGTGCTTCAGTTGTCAGCCACCACGAAAGAGGAGGTGCTGGATGAGCTGATCGACAAGCTGGACGAGGCGGGGCGGCTGCACAGCAAAGAAGAAATGAAGCAGGCGATCCTGGCGCGGGAGGCGCAGGGCTCGACCGGGATCGGGGATGGGATCGCCATCCCCCACGCGAAGACGGCTGCGGTGAAAACGCCCAGCATCGCGTTCGGCATTTCCCAAGCGGGGATCGATTATCAGTCGCTGGACAACCAAAAAGCCCATCTCTTCTTCATGATCGCGGCGACCGAAGACGCCAGCGAGGCCCATTTGGAAACACTGGCGATGCTGGCCCAGATGCTGATGGATGAGTCGTTTCGTCGCGAACTGATGAAAGCGGTTACGAAGGAAGAGGTGATCGCCATCATCGCCCGCAAGGAAAAAGAGGTTCATGGCGAACAGGAAACCGTTTCCCAAGCGCAGTCGAAAGCCGGCGTGAAGGTGGTGGCGGTAACCGCGTGCCCGACGGGGATTGCCCACACGTACATGGCTGCGGATGCGTTGAAAAAGAAAGCGGAGGAAATGGGCATTGCCATCAAGGTGGAGACAAACGGATCCGGCGGCGTGAAAAACAGGCTGACAGCGGAAGAGATCGCCGAGGCCGCCGCCGTGATCGTGGCTGCCGACAAGCAGGTGGAGATGGAACGTTTTGTCGGCAAGGTGGTGATTGAAGTGCCGGTAGCGGAAGGCATCCGTCATGCCGAAGCGTTGCTGGAGCGTGCGGTGAAACAGGATGGGCCCGTCTTCCGAGGCGGTGCGGCCAGCTATCAGGAGAAAATCCAGGCGGCGAAGGCCGAAAGCAATCGGAACCGCTCTGCCGTATACAAACACTTGATGAACGGGGTTTCCAACATGCTGCCGTTTGTCGTGGGCGGCGGAATTATCATTGCGATCAGCTTCATGTTCGGGATCAAAGCGTTCGATCCGAAAGATCCCTCCTTCCATCCGCTGGCCAAGGCGCTGATGGATATCGGCGGCGGAACCGCATTTGGCCTGATGATCCCCGTCCTGGCAGGCTTTATTGCCAAGAGTATCGCGGATCGCCCCGCTTTCGCTCCCGGCATGGTGGGCGGCATGCTGGCCTCTTCCTCCGGCGCCGGGTTCCTGGGTGGGATTATCGCCGGTTTCCTGGCCGGGTACATCGTGGCCGGATTGAAAAAACTGTTTGCGGGTCTGCCGGAGTCGCTGGAAGGCATCAAGCCGATGCTGCTCTATCCGTTGTTTGGGATGCTGCTTACCGGTTTTATCATGGTGTACGTCGTCTCCGATCCGGTGGCTGCGGCCAATGCCGCGCTGGGCGGCTGGTTAAAGAACATGAACCAGGGGAACGCCATTCTGCTTGGACTGGTGTTGGGGGCGATGATGGCCTTCGACATGGGCGGCCCGGTCAACAAAGCGGCATATACGTTCGGGATTGCGATGATTGCGGCAGGCAACTATGCACCCCATGCAGCCATCATGGCAGCGGGGATGACGCCGCCTTTGGGGCTGGCGTTGGCTACGACGCTGTTTAAAAAGAAATTTACCGAAGATGAACGGCAGGCGGGCAAAACGGCATACGTGCTGGGGGCATCTTTCATTACCGAAGGGGCGATTCCCTTTGCTGCGGCTGACCCTACCCGCGTGATTCCGTCGATCATGGTGGGCTCTGCGGTGGCGGGCGGTTTGTCGATGTTTTTCGGGTGCACGCTGCCGGCCCCTCACGGCGGATTGTTCGTCCTGCCGGTGGTGGGCCACGCGGGACTGTACCTCCTGTCAATCCTGATTGGCACCGTTGTCACGGCATTGATGGTAAACCTGTTGAAGAAAGAAGTGGAAGCATAAGAAAATCGGCTGCCAGGCCTTCCGGGTCTGGCAGCTTTTTTCTGTATCGCTAAAGGCTGGGGTGATCCGGAAACACGGGTGCGTGATCAGTAAGATCGGCGGTGTTGGCTTTCGTGCTATAGTATTGCTGAAAGAGAAAGAGGCGTTTCGCCGCTGTCGGGCTGACTCGGAGGTGCATGATGGAAAATCGCGACTGGTTGATTTTGCGGGAACTGTATCGGCAGAAAAATATCACCAAAGCGGCAGAAAGCCTGTTTCTTTCCCAGCCTGCCTTGACCAAACGCATCCGGCAGATTGAAAAGGAGTTCGGGGTTCAGATCGTTCATCGCGGGAGAAGAGGCGTTCATTTTACGCCGCAGGGAGAGTATCTGGTGAAATGTGCCGAGGAAATGCTTTTGAGGCTGCGGCAAATCACTGAACATTTGGCCAATATGGACAACAGGGTTGCCGGGACCATCCGTCTGGGGGTTTCCAACTATTTTACGCGCTATCAACTGCCTGGCCTGTTAAAGCGATTTAAAACGAAATATCCGGACGTCGAGTTTCAGGTGATTACCGGTTGGAGCAAAGATGTGTTCAAGATGGTGTACAATCAGGATGTTCATGTCGGGTTTGTGCGCGGCAACTATCACTGGCGGGGCCGGAAGCATCTGTTGTTTGAGGAGCCGATCTGTATCGTGTCGCAGGAGAAAATCAACCTCGAGGATCTTCCCCGCCTTCCCCGCATCGACTATGAAACGGATGATCTGTTAAAAGCGCTGATCGAGAATTGGTGGGCGGAAAATTATACGCAGCCCCCCTTGATCGGCATGGAGGTGGACAAGGCGGACACCTGCCGGGAAATGGTGGCCAACGGTTTGGGCTACGCGATTTTGCCCCGGTTGGTCCTCAGCGGCAAGGAAGAATTGTTTACCCTCAATCTTACAGACCACAACGGCGATCCGATATTACGCAGAACGTGGATGTTTTATCATGAGGAATCCCTTGCGTTAAAGATGGTGAACGCCTTTGTGCGCTTTATCGAGGAGACGGATATGTCGACACCCTTGTAGGTATTCCGTTTTGGCATCATCCATGATAGCGATTTGGTATTTTCTCTATACTCACCATTGATCTACACTTATGACATACAACGGATCAATCAAAGTCAGAGGGTATGTCTATGCAGTCACGAATCTTTTTTACACTGCTGCTTGCATGCGCGGGGGGAGGGCTGTTTGCCTGGGTTCATTCTCCGCTGCCATGGCTGCTGGGGCCGTTGGTTACCATCGTGGCCGCCGTGTTCCTTGGGGTAACCGGACTCCAGGCTCCCGCGTGGTTTCGGAAAGCAGGGCTGATCGTGGTCGGGATTACCCTGGGGCTGCGGATTACGCCGCAGATCTGGCAAACCATGTCCGATCATCTGGGGCTGATGCTGCTTGCCACGATCGTTACGGTATGTTTCGGAATGCTGAATGCCTGGATCCTGCATAAGTGGCGCAATGTGGATCTGGTCACGTCCCTCTTCAGCAACATCCCGGGCGGGCTGTCCGAGATGGTCACCATCGGGCAGAATCTGGGGGGCAACCTGCAGATCATTTCCATCTTTCACTCGATACGGGTCGTCATCATTGTCTGTGTGACCCCGTATGTCGCCACATTGCTTCCGCATCAAATGACAGCGGCGGCCATCCTGTCCGGCGGCCACCTGCTGGGAGCCGTGGAAACCGTCAGTCTCCTCGCCGGCGGGGCTCTGATCGCGCTGGTGGCTTCACGGTTAAGAATTCCTGCCCCGTTTTTGCTAGGTCCTCTGCTGATGGCGGCCGTTTTGTCGGCAAGCGTGTCGTTTGCAGAGGGGCCGCCGGTTCTTGCCGATTTCCTGGTCAAGGGCGCCCAGGTTCTTATCGGCATCAGCATCGGGGTGGAATTCAAACGGGAAGATCTGGGGAAACATCGCCCCTTCTTTCTCCTGGGGCTCGTCCAATCCCTGTTTCTGTTTGGAATGAGCCTTTCGCTGGCACTCCTTCTTTCCTACGCGGCCGACATGGAGAGAATCACCAGCATCTTGTCAACGGCGCCGGGGGGTATTGCAGAGATGAGCCTGACGGCGCTTGCCACGGGGGCGGACCCGCTGCTGGTGACGGCTTTTCAACTGTTCCGCGTTTTGTTTATCGTTACCGTCTTCTCCTTTTTGATTCGAGCCTATGTGAAGAAAGCTGCGGCCAGGGTTCGACAGCTGGAGACCGATCATGAAGTTTCCTAATCAAACAGGCGGATTGGCGCGCATCTCCGGAACAACCCGGGAGCGTTCCTGCTGTTTGAAAATTAAAGGAATGGCATTCTCTTCCCTCCGCTTGGGAACCCTATCGGTGGAGGGATGATGATGGACAAAGACTTGGCGTTAATGAAAGAACTGACCGAAGCAGCGGGGCCGGCCGGATTTGAGGTGCAGATTCATGAGGTGATGAAGCAGCATCTCACCCGCTTGTCCACGGAGGTGCTGTCGGATAACCTGGGCGGCATCGCGGGCAGGCGAGGCACCCACGGGCCCAAAATCATGCTGGCGGCTCATATGGATGAAGTGGCGTTTATGGTGACGCAGGTAACCAAGGACGGCTTTTTGCGGTTCCAGCCGCTTGGCGGGTGGTGGGGCCATGTCATGCTGGCTCAACGGGTTACCGTCTTGACCAAAAAAGGAGCGCTGACCGGGGTGATCGGATCGAAGGCGCCCCATGTGCTGTCCATCGAAGAGAGACGGAATGTGCTGGAACCGGAAACCATGTTTGTCGATATCGGGGCGGCAAGCAGGGAGGAAGCGGAGCGGTTTGGCGTGGATGTGGGCGATCCGGTGGTTCCGGTCTGCCCGTTTGAGATTCTCCCCAATCCCAAGATGCTGCTCGCGAAAGCCTGGGACAACCGAGCCGGCTGCTATATGGCCCTGAAGGCGCTGGAGAGCCTTCAGCAAGAGAGCCATCCCAATATCGTCTATGCGGGAGCAACCGTCCAGGAGGAAGTGGGGCTGCGCGGTGCGGAAACGTTGGCCCACACTATTGCGCCCGACATCGCCTTTGCCCTGGATGTGGGCGTCGCGGAGGATACCCCCGGCATGAGCGGGAAAGAGGAGCATATCAGGCTGGGAGCGGGGCCGCTGTTGGGGTTTTATGACCGCAGCATGATTCCTCACCTGCACCTGCGCGATTTCGTCATCGAAACGGCGCGGGAGAACGGGATCCCCTATCAAATCGAGATCATGCCGGGCGGCGGAACCGATGCGGGTAAATTCCATACGGTGAACCGCGGGATCCCCTCCATGGTCATCGGCGTTGCGGCCCGCTATATCCACAGCCATGTCTCCGTTGTCCACCGCGATGATCTGGACAACGCCGTCAGGCTGCTCGTCGCGCTCATCAAGCGGCTGGATGAAACGGCGGTCCAGCACATCAAAGGAATGGGCAGCAGACGGGTTGGGGAAAAGGAATACGCCCGGATGGGGGTGTAAGCGTACGGACGGGAGGCATGATCCCGTCCGTGCTTTGATTGGAATCGGTTGCGGCCACCCCGGGCTTTTTTCATGCAAATCCTTGACATGTAGGATAGGGGGGTATAGTATATAAAGCGAAAGGAAATGTTGGAGAGAAAGGGAGAATTCATGATGAAAAACGTTACCTTGCAAGTAGAAGGGATGTCCTGCAATCACTGCGTCGCTACCATCGAAGGCGCGTTAAGGGAAATTGGCGCTTCGGGCAAAGTGGACCTGGCGGGAAAAACGGTTTCGGTCACCTTTGATGAAGAGAAGGTGAGCCTCGAGGCTGTCAAGGAAGCGATTGAGGAACAAGGCTACGATGTGAAGTAAGGAGAAAACGGTTCAGCGGGGTGCAGGTGTGGGGGCACATTCGTGGTAATGCCCGGGATTCAGGTGGGAGGCCACGAAAAAACCCCAGGCGGCTTTCATGCGGGATTGGATATCCGGCTACCTGCGGTTTTAGCGCTCTTTTCTTTTGCTGATCCAGTTCAAGCTGTCCCCGCGGATAATCGTGCCCTGGAGGACAAAGCTGATCAGGAATAGGGCAATGATGGTTACCAGGCGAATTGGTCCGTTTGAAACAAGAATGGCCGCAATTCCCAATGCCAACGCGGTGATCAATAAGAAGACAACCGTTTTCCCGTTCATGATCACACCGTCCCCACTTCATGATCCCTTTGCTATATATACGGACGTGACGAACGAAAGTTTTCGGAAAGCCACCTTGTTCGAGGTGGCTTCAGGCTGATGACAAACTTCTGTTTGGGGCATGGAGGAATGGGGCCAGGCGAGCTCCTTTGACGACCGACTCAGCGGAGAAACAAAGATGCGGGGTCACAGGGGGCGATAGTCTCACATCTGTGAAATACCAAGATGTTGAACCCCTGCCCGCGTCGCGTTTCGGAGCGGACAAAAGCCCACTTCCTCGCGGGGCGTCAAGAGAGCGAGCAGGAACCATTACCCATGATCGACCGACGTTGTCTGCACAATGAAGCTACCTTATCCGAGGTGGCTTTTTTGCGTCTTGTTCCCACACTTTTTTTACGTTTTTGCGATGTTTCTGCGATACTTTTCCAACATTCTCTTTCTAGAATCAAACGTGTAGGCCAAATCTTAGACAAGGAGTGATGGTCCATGAAAAAAATGGTATCGGTCTCGCTGCTTGCCGCAGCTCTGCTGGTCGGCGGAGTGGGCACCATTCATGCGGAGGAGGGGGCCCAACAGCAGGCAAAGTGGAAGCAAACCCCGGAATACCAGGCGCTGCAAACGCTGCAGGAACAGCGGAAGCAGCTGAACGAACAGCTTAAGGCTCAGGGGGAACAGAACAAGGCGGCCTGGGAAGCGCTGAAGGGGGATGTGTCCCCGGAAGTGCACGAGCAGGTGAAAAGCGTGCTGGAGGCCATCAAGCCGCTGCGGGAAGAAAACAAACAACTGGTCGCCCAGCTGAAAGAAGCCAAGCAGGCCAAGGATGAGGAGCGGGTCAGCGCTTTGAAGGCCGAGATCGCCGCCAATCACCAGGAGATTGAAGCCAAGCTCGCCCCGATCCAAGCGGAATGGCAGCAGGTGAAGGAGCTGCATCAGTCCCTGAAACCGATCAAGTCGCAGGTGCAGCCGATCCGGGAAGAGAAGAAGGCCAATCATGAAAAGGTTATCCAGCTGCGAGGCGATCTGAGAGAAACGTTGAAAAATGCCAAGGAAGCGTACCAAAACGGCGCGGAGACCGAATGGAAAGAGATGCTGAACGATGCAGCCGGTCTGTTGGAACAGCTGAACGCCGTGAAGGAAGAAATTTTGACGCAAAAGCAAGCCATCTATGACGTGTTGAAGTAGTTCGGGCAGGAACCGCACGACAAAGCTGCCCAAAGGGTGGTAACCGGAATTCCTTTTGCGTCACCCAAGAAAGCAGTCGTTGGTTTTCCCAATGGCTGCTTTCTTACTTCCTTTTCCATGCTGCCGTGTGTCAATGTTGGGAAAAGTGTGGGAAAACAGCAGGCCCAAATGTGTTGTAAAATGAGAGAAAACGCACGTTGCGGAGGAAACGCATGAACGCATACCGCATTGCCATCGTGGATGATGATTCCAATATTCGCCAGATTGTCGAGGCCTATCTGCAGAAGGAAGGATACACCACCGTCGGACTGGATACTGCGGAGGAGGCACTGCGCCTGTGGCAGGAGAATCCGCCGGATCTATGGGTGCTGGACATCATGCTGCCCGGGATGAACGGGTACGAATTCTGCCGCCGCATTCGCATGGAGACGGAAGCGCCGATTATCATGATTTCGGCCCGGGACGAAGAAGTGGACAAGATTCTCGGCCTGGAATTGGGCAGCGACGATTACCTCACCAAGCCGTTCAGCCCCCGCGAATTGGTGGCGCGGGTCAATCGGGCGCTCCGCCGGTGGGAGCAGATGAAGCAGCGGTTGTCGGGCGCCGCCGGGGAAGCGGCAGAAGGGCATCTGCAGCCGACAGCGAGCGCTCCAGCGCTGGTGCTGGATATGGAAAAACGGCAGATCTTCTGGAAGGGCAAAGAGGTGGAGGTCACGGCCAAAGAGTTCCAACTGCTCCGTTTGCTCGCCGATCACCCCAATCGGGCGTTTTCGCGGGATGAACTGCTTACCCTGGTATGGGGGGACGATTACTACGGCAGCGACCGTGTCGTCGATGACCTGATCCGCCGGATTCGCAAAAAACTGGATGGCATCCCCCTTGAAACGGTCTGGGGCTTCGGGTACCGGCTGCGGGGACAAGAGGAGAGAAGGTAGGATGAAACTGCAATACCGGATTACGATCGCGTTCGGCCTGCTGCTTATCGTCGTCACGGGAGCGTCCGCCCACATGTTTTATTCGCTCCTGCTGGACAACCTGATTGAACAGCAGCGCAACGAGCTGATGCTCAAGGGCCAGATTTGGATCGAGAGGATGAAAAATTCCCGCAGCGCCATATCACCCGAGTCGGTGGAGGAACTGCAGCGGCTTTTCGTCCCCAATCGCAAGGTGGAGATCCTGTTGGTAGGGGATAAGAGAAAGGTTCTCTACACGACGCTTCCTTCCTCCAGCTTGAAAGATTGGCTCAACGATCTGGAGCGCAGGGCGGAAAAGCGAAAAGAGCGCAGGACGTGGCTGATTGGCAGCGATGATTATATCGTCGTCACCCTTCCCATGCAGAACGGAGAGAGCCGGAGGCTGCTGCTGGCCGTGCCCGTTCGGGGGGTGAAGGAGATCCGCGTCGAACTGACCCGGAATATCATGGGCACCCTGCTTGTGGGCGTGATTTTCGCCATTCTCCTGAGTTTCCTCATCACCCGAAGCCTGGTGGAGCCCTTGAGCAAGCTGGTCAGGGAAATCAAGAAAGTCCAGCTCCGAAAGTTTGCCGAGGTTCAGTACGTCCCGGCGACCGGCGAGATCGCCGAGGTGTCGGAAAGCGTCTATTTTATGGCGCAGGAGCTGGATCGTTTCCACGACATCCAGAAGCAGTTTTTTCAAAATGCCTCCCATGAATTAAAAACCCCGCTGATGTCCATTCAGGGGTACGCGGAGGGGATCCGCGACGGGGTATTTACCGGGGATGCCGCCCGCCAAGGCCTGGATGTGATTGTCCAGGAGACGACGCGGCTGAAAAAGATTGTGACCGAAATGATTCTGTTGGGAAAGCTGGAAAGCGAGGAGCATCTCTTCCATCCGGAAGCGGTCTCGGCAGTGGAACTGGTCAACCAGGCGATCGAGCGGTTGGACCCGATCCGGCTGAAGCAGGGGATCACCATTGCGGTGCGGAAGGAAGATGCGGAACCGTGCGTGTTCGTAGACCGGGAGAAATTCCTGCAGGCGCTGATCAACATTCTCGGGAACGCCCTGCGCCATGCCAGGGAACATATCGACGTGAAGCTGGAAGAGCGGAAAAACCAGCTATGGATCGACATCGTGGACGATGGGGAAGGCATTCCGGAAGCGCTGCTCCCTCATCTGTTTCACCGTTTCGTCAAAGGAAAAAACGGGGAGACCGGCCTGGGGTTGGCTATCTCCCGTGCCATCATTGAGCGGTCCGGGGGGACGATTGAGGCTCACAACGGGGTGATTGCCGGCGCCACTTTTCGCATCAAGCTGCCTTTGCAAAAAAATCCTTAGCCACATAGAGCGGCTGAGGATTTTTTTCATGGTTTTTTCAGAAAAGCCCGGTAAGATGGTCTTACCTTACCGAGCAGGAGGATTCGGGAATGAAGCGTTCCAAATGGTTGAAATGGAAGATGGGAGGAGGGGTGGTGTTTGCCCTTGCCATGCTTTTTCAATCGGCCAAGGCCGATCCGGCATTTGAAGCAGCGCATGAGCGGGCGCTGCAGGCGCAGATTGATTCCGATGAGCCGGAGGACGCCGCCGATGACGATCAGGTGATGAATGAGGGGGAACAAGGGAATCTGCCCGAGGATGCGGAGAGGATCGGCGTCACGGATACCCATACGGTGGAAGCGGCAACAAATTTGTCGCAGGGGCGGTCGCCAGCAGCGGAGAGCCCTGCTGCCGCCATGGAAGGAAAGCAGCAGATGTCTGCCGCCCCCGCCGCTTCAACCAACAGCGCCCGGAAACAGGCGAGCGGCAGCTCAAGGGCCGCATCGCCAAAGGGGAAAGCGGCGCATCCGAGCCTACCGGTGAAAAAGCCGAACAGCGGCAGTCCAAGCCCGCAGCCGTCGCCCATCCCTCCCGATATCGCGGGTTCCGCCGTTGGCCCGCAAGCGCCCGTCCCACCGGATATTCCGTCGCAGCCACTGCCCGCTCCTCCGGATATCCCTGCGCAGCCATCGCCCGCTCCGGCCGTTCCGTCAACCGTGCCCGCTCCCCCCACGGTCACGGAGACAAACGATGGAAACAGCCAGGTGGCGGAGACGCAGCCGGCCGAAGAGCAGGATTCCGGAAGCAGCGCACACCGTTCGTCGGATTCCCGGCCTGAAAAGCGGAAAAAATCCCATACCAAAAGCCGCCGCTCCTGAGATGTAAACAATACGGAGGGGAGAAAAACGATGCCCGACACCGCAGTGATCCGGCAGATGGAGTGCCGCGCCATGAACACGACGATCGAGTTGACGGTGGAAACGGAAAATGGCGATGACAAATGCGCGATCGCTCTGGAGGAGTCTGTCAGGAGATGGTTTTTCAGCACGGAGCAGCGCTTTAGCCGCTTTTTGCCGGGCAGCGAACTGTCCCGTCTCAATCAAAACAGCGGGAAGCTCACGCTCGTCTCCGCCGCGATGGCGGAAGTGCTGTCGCTTGCCGAGATGTACCGGCAGCAAACCAGGGGGATTTTCGATTATTTTGTCGGGGAAGCTTTGCAGCATGCGGGCTACTCCTGTTCATTTGAACGCCTGCGGTACCGGATTGCGGTTACCGCGCCGCCCCCGGACAAACGGTGCCATGAGATGGTGCTCGATGTGGGGATGAAATCCGTCTCTCTCAGCGAGGGAGCGGCCATCGATCTTGGCGGCATCGTGAAAGGGTGGGCGGTGGAGCGGATGGTCAGCCGGTTGAAACGCCGCCACCGCATCCCGCGGGGGGTGCTGAACGCAGGAGGGGATTTGCAGGTGTGGGGAGGCTTTCAAAAGGACGAACCATGGCTGATCGGCATTGCGGACCCCTGGAATGAAGAGGGGGAGCTGGCCCAATACGCCGCCTTCGATGGAGCGGTCGCGACATCCAGCGTGCTGGGGAGACGCTGGCGGACTGATTGCGGCGAGATGCATCATCTGGTGGATCCCCGCACGATGCGGCCTGCGCAAAGCGATGTGGTGCAGTGCACCGTCATCGGCAGCAGTGTGGTCGAATGCGAGATCTGGGCCAAGGTGGTGTGCATCCTGGGCAGCAAGGAGGCGGTTCCGCTGCTGAAAGCCCATCTTCCCCATGCGGAAGCGCTGTTTGTGACCGGCACGGGGGAGGTGCATTATGTGGGCGGGAAGAGCGTGGACAGGGAACAATGGCCCGCGGTGTGGATTGATGTCGCACACATCGGCCGGTAAGACTCGCGGGGAAAGGAGGACACAGTATGGTAGCGTTTCTCACAAGTTTACCCACCTGGGAGCTGATTCGCTTCCTGGGGCTGCTGGCATATCTTCTGCTGTTTGCGGGGGTAAGCCTGGGGATGTTGTACAGCATGCCGGTATGGAAAGGGAAGGGCAAGGCCGCTCTCTACAAATGCCATTCGACGGTTACCGTCGCGGGCACTTTTTGCGGCATCCTGCACGCCATGATCCTGGTGATCGATACATATATGCCGTTTTCCTGGCTGGAAATCCTGATTCCCTTCCGAGCGGCGTATAAACCGCTTTGGAACGGCATTGGCACACTGGCCGCCTATGGCACCCTGATCCTGATCCTGACGACCGATCTGAGAAACAGGATGCCGCATAAGCTGTGGCGCATGATTCATATCGGTTCCTATCCCGTCTTTCTGGCCGCCTTGATCCACGGTCTGGGGGTGGGAAGCGATACGAAGCATCCGGCGGTCTATTTGATGTATGTGCTGAGCTTTGGGATAATGGTGTTGCTGCTGATTGTACGTTTGTTCTTCGGAAGGAAGCGGGACCGTGCATATCTTGCTCATCGAGGATGACAGCAAACTCGGGGCTCTGGTGCAATACAAGCTGTCCCGGGAGTACCATACCGTAGACTGGGTGTCAGACCCCGAACTGGTTGACGATTATTTGAAGAAGAGCCGTTATGATCTCTATATTCTGGATTGGATGATGCCCCGTAAAAGCGGCTTGGAGATTTGCAAAGAGCTAAGGAGCCGGAACGATGCGACGCCCATTCTGATGCTGACGGCGAGGGATGCGGTCCCGGATCGCGTCCTGGGCTTGAACAGCGGGGCGGACGACTATTTGGTCAAACCTTTTGCTTTTGAAGAATTGTTTGCCCGCATCCATGCGCTGGGGCGGCGGAACCGTCTGCCGGATTATCACGAGGATGTGTACACGGTGGGGGGGATAACGCTCAATACGCTGACCCACGAGGTCACGCGGGAAGGCGTGCCCATCGCCCTGACCAAAAAGGAATTCCAGCTCCTGGCCTTCATGATGCGCCATGCC
This sequence comes from Brevibacillus sp. SYP-B805, assembly GCF_011059135.1. Lineage (GTDB taxonomy): Bacteria > Bacillota > Bacilli > Brevibacillales > Brevibacillaceae > Brevibacillus_F. Next base: position 25,164 of record NZ_JAALGD010000009.1, read on the forward strand.
GGCCGGACCATATCGCGGGAACAACTGCTGGATCACGTGTGGGGGGTGGATGCGGCAATCACGCCCAATGCGGTTGATGCCGCCATCAAGCTCCTGCGCAAAAAAGTGGACGACGGTTTTGCGCAGAAGCTGATCCACAATGTAAGGGGGTTCGGGTACCGGCTGAGCTGCCAGGAGGAGAACGATCATGTTTGAAAAAACGAGAAGAAGGCTGACGTTGATTTACAGCGGCATGATCGGGCTCATCCTGCTGATCATGGTGTTTTCCTTCTATTTCATCCTGTCGATGGTGATACACGGCAATGAGCGCGCACAGCTCCGTTCGCTGGCGGACAAGGCCCTCCATGAGTGGAAGGAGCACGTCGAACGGGAAGAAAAGCCGCACCGCGGGCATGAGCTTGCCGGAAAGATGGAGGAGATGGATTGGGATTTCGTGCTTCCCAACCAGTATGTCATCTTTGTTGAACAGGATACGGGCAGGATTGTGAGTTCCCTGCAAAAAAAAGATCCGGCGATGGCACAAGCGCTTGTGCATGATTGGCAAGCTCTTGCGCTGGAGCCGGACAAAATGGTCATCATCCAGCAGGCCGTACAGGAGGGCAGCCGGACGTTTGCGGTCAGCAAGCTGTTGCTTGCGCCGGAAGGAGGTTCCTTCACCGTTTATCTGGGAGAGGATATTACCGGAATGAACGAACTGCTGCGCCAAATGAGATGGGGCTTGAGCTTCGCGGCGATCCTCATGTTGGGGATCGGGACGGCGGCCGGATACTTCTTTGCGGGGCGTGCCATGATTCCGATCAATCGGGCTTATCAACGGCAGCTGGATTTTACGGCCGATGCCTCCCATGAACTGCGTACCCCTTTGAGCGTGATGCTGTCCTCTGCCGAGATTCTGATGGAGTGCAAAGGGGCGCTCCCGTCCTTCCACCAGTCTGTCCTGGACAGCATGCTGGATGAGATCAGACGCTTGATCCGGCTGAGCGAAAATCTTCTTGCGCTTGCCCGCCAGGATACGCAAAAGCAAAGCGGCTCCCCCCTCACCCGCACCCCTTTCCACTTCCCCCAAACCGTACAGGAAGCCGTCAGCCGCATGCAACTCGCCGCAGAACAAAAGGGTGTTGCGCTGTCCTTTCACAATGGCCTGCCGGAGGAAGCAGCCGTTTATCACGGGGATCGGGACAAGATGTTGCAGCTGCTTTACATTTTGATTGATAACGGCATCAAGTACACGGAGTCGGGCGGATACGTCAGGGTGAGCCTGGAGAGAACGTCCCGGCAGAAGATCGCGCTGACCGTCGCCGACAACGGGTGCGGGATTGCGCAGGAAGATCTCCCTCATGTGTTCAAGCGCTTCTACCGGGCGGATAAAGCCAGATCCCGCAGCACCGGCGGAAGCGGTCTCGGGCTTTCCATCGCCCGCCAGATCGTGCAGGAGCATCAGGGCACCATTCACGTCTCCAGTGACATACAGCAAGGTACGGTTTTTACCGTCTGTCTGGAAAGAACGAAACCGCCAGGGAGATCTCCCTGACGGTTTAAAGTGACGGCGAAAAGGTTGGGTGCCCTGTCCGGCGCGGCGAGTGCCCCGCTCGGCAGCGCGGCAGCTGCCGCCGGGTGGGTGGCGCGTTCGCTCAAGCCGGGCGGGGTTTTCTTACGGCTCCAAGGTGACGCGCACCCTTGCCGTTGCCTTCACGGACGGGTCGGCTGCCGAAGCGATCGTGACATACAGCGTGACGGTGGTTTTGTCGTCGGGCAGCGCCTTGAGAACGCCGTTGTCGTCGATGTACTTGTCGTTGGAGCTTCTCGTTACCCGATACGTGACATCGTCCGTATCTTCCGGCAGCTCCAGCACCGCTTTGTCCAGTTCGCTCGTATTGACGATTTTGGCCTTAAAGGCGTCTTCGGCCTTTTTCACGGCTTTGGCAGCGGCGGCGGATGCGGATTCACCGTCTCCTTCCGAGATCGCGAAGGCTTTCCATGCTTCGTAGGTATTCACGATCTGCTCCCCTTTTGGCAGGGTGGGATCGACGGTGTATCCAACCAGACGAAGCTTGTATTTGCCCGGATCCAGCTTCTTGGCAACGGTCGAGCCGTCATAATAGGTGCCGTCCAGATTGGAGAACGTGATCGGGCCTGGAGCGAACATCCGGTAATCGTCGAACATCGTGGCCATGGTCCCAATGTAGGTGTCATCGTACGTCCAAGCCTGCAGTTCGATCACATTGACATCTTCCGCCTGCAGCAGGGCTTCCAGGGTGAAGGAATCTTCCTTGCCGTCTCCATCAGGCGTAATGTTGGTATCCGACAGTTTCAGATCGTCGAACCCGAAATGCGTATCTTCCCGCTGGTCGCCGACGTGAACGACGAAGGGGAGATGAAGATCGGGATTGCCGTCTTTGCTCTTCAGCAGGACTTCGCCCTCGTAGACCCCTTCTTCCGCATCGGCTTCCGGCGCCAACTGCAGCGTGAATTCCGTCGTATCCCTGCCGTCTGCGTTGATGGTCGTTTTGGACAGGGAGACATCGATGTCATTCACATCCGGTGTCTCCTGCGGATCGTATGGGTCGGTGGTGACAGCCTTGTGCATGACGACTTTGGCCGTATAATGAACATCTTCCTTGGAGGTGTTCTTCAGCTGCAGCTTGCGGGTGACGGGATCGCTGCCCGCTTTCAGCAGGCCGAAAGAGATGCTGTTGCCGTTATACGTGATCGTTTGCGGCTCCAGATCCTGGTTCAGGATCGTAATGTTTTCGACCGTTTCCAGCACGGCGGGAGTCTTCGCCGCCGCGTAGCCGTCGACCCGGCCGGCCCCTTGCGAATAGACATCGTAGGGGGTGCCTTCCTCATCGGAGATGCGCTTCGCCGTGTTGGAAAGCGCGGCTTTCACATCAAACGGCGTCCATTCCGGATGCGCCTGCTTCAGCAGGAGCGCAAGCCCGGCGACATGCGGGGTCGCCATGCTGGTGCCGTTGAATCGGGAATAGGCCAGATCATATTTGGCTTTCGGAATCAGTTTCTTCCAGGCCGGGATGCTGGAGAGGATGGAGACGCCCGGTGCCGACACATCCGGCTTGATGCTGTAATCGTCGCCCAGTACCGGTCCGCGCGAGCTGAAGCCGGCCATTTTGTCACCCTGGTCTTCCGTTTTCGGATAATCGGCGGAGAAGGTAAAGGTGAGCGTTTTGGCCTTGTCCGGGTCAGCCAGGATTTCCTTGGCCAGCGCGCGCCCCTCATCCCCCCTCATGTCAAAGGTAGGTACGGCTTCCATCTGGTCGCCCAGGATCGTTCCGATATAGTCGGTTCGCTGATCCAGATCCAGATCTGCCACCCCGTCGCCGTCCAGGTCGTTGCCGTTAAAGATCACGATGGCTTTGGCACCCGCATTGACGGCATTCTTGATTTTGGCATCAAACGTAAGGACGCCGCGCGAGATCAACGCGACCTTTCCTTTGACATCCACCTTTTGGAAATCTGTCTCGGAGCCGAGGTTGGCGTAGACCACCGGGAGCGGATTGGTTCCGATCAATTGGGCGAAATTCTCCTTCTTGATCTGCCACGCCATGACATGGAAACGGTAATCCTTGCCGAAAGACGAGCTGGCGGAACCATCGTAGAGGGTGCTCGGCGAAGTGACGGCCCCTACGGTAATCGGCAGCTTGGCACCCGCTGGCGAACCGGCGGTGTAGTAGTGCCTGCCGGGCTCGTTCTGGGCGGCGTTGCCGCTGGCTACCACGGTGATCACGCCTGCCAACATGGCGTTGTTGACCGCGATGGAATCGGGCGAATCGGCGTTTTTCTCGTAATCGGACCCCAGCGACAGGTTGATGACATCCATGCCGTCCTTCACGGCTTTTTCGATGCCGTCGATCACCTGGGCGGTGCTGCCGCCATAGCGTCCCAGCACGCGGTAGACGTACAGATCGGCCGCGTAGGCGATCCCTTTCACATTGACGTCGGACTGTGTGTTTTTCGCGCGGCCGACGATCGTCCCGGAGACGTGTGTCCCGTGGCTGGAGCCTTGATATCCTCCGCCTTCCCGGTCGTCTTCAGGGGCAATCGGTGCTTCTTCATACGGATCCTTGTCGTTGTCGTAAGAGTCGTAGCCGCCTTTGTAGGCATCTTTCAAGTCAGGGTGCAGGTAGTCGACACCCGTGTCGATGACGCCCACCTTCAGCCCTTTGCCGTTCAGGCCCAGCTTCCACATGTCCAGGACGCCGATCTGTTTCAGCGGCGCCGTGTCATACTTGGTGTCTCCGCTTTTCTCCACCTCGACTTCGGGAATGGAGAACTGCTTGTTTTCGTAAATGGCCTTGACGTTCGGCAGCTTGGCCAAATCCGGAATCTGGTTGGCAGGCAGCGAGAGTTCGATCCCGTTGAACACCTGGGTAAACTGGCGGCCCACCCGCAACTTGTCCGTTTTGCTCTTGGCCTCCCGGAGGAAGGACGCCTGTTCTTTTTCCACTTTTGCTTCCAGCGCCTGTGCCGAAAGCGTGCGTCTGCCCTGATGCTTGGAGACGATGGCCGGGTCGCTCGCCAACTGGACGATGACGCTGACCGTTTTGCTGGAACGGGTGTTCAGGCTCGAAGCGATTTTGACCTGTGCCGTCTCAAATTCTGCGATGGCCTTGGTAACCTTGTTCACCTTTTCCAGATCGCGGGCGCTCAGGTTCTCGGATGCAAAAGCATGGTAGGGCAATCCGCCGGTGATGAGCAATGCTGCCAGCGTGAGAGAAGTGAAACGCCTGGTCTTCTTCATCATGTCTGCCTCCTTTTCACAACAATGAACATCGAAGATCAAATTTCGCGGAGAGCCGGAGTATTCCTTTTATTAACAAAAAATAGTTTTCTTATATTTTTGACAAAACACTTCATGTTTCAACAACAGTCGACAGCAATAGATCGCGCTTCTTTTCCCGATGGCGTTTCTGTCGATAAAATAAATCCCCCTCCTGTCTGGCAGACGAAAGGAGGGGGAGCGGGCTGAGAAACGCCTGTTATGGCTGCGGAATAAGGCCAAGCTCCTGGAAGAGCTGCATGTTCTTCAACATGAATTGTTGGGCGGATTGCATCACTTCCTGCTGGACTTGGGCCATTTCGCTGTCGGTCATGGTGGCCAGGTTGAACGAGTTTTCCGGGGTCAGATCGGGCAGTTTGACTTCGGCGATCTGCTCTTCCGTGCCCTTCAGATGAAACCCGATGCTTCTCGGCAGATCCGGGGCTGCCTGGTCAAAGCTCAGCTTCACGCCGGTTTCCGTCTCCCGCTTGCTGCCGCTTTTCACCAGCGTCGAATCGATGGTCCCGGAGAGGGCCAACGGGTCTCCTGATTGATCCTCCACGTTTAACGTGAAGTCATATTTGCCCGTTTCTTTGCCGCTCTCTTTGGTGACGGCAAACGCCGTGCGGAAGTCGAACCGGGTCTCAAGCTTGCCGTCTTTGGTCCCTTTCAACTGAAGGCTGACGGTTCCTTTTTTGTCGGCTTCTGTTCCGGCGGCCTTGTAGGCGTAGGTGAGCTCGCCGTTTTCGTCGCTCTTCGGCGTGCCGGCCAGTTTCAGGAAGACGTTTTCCTCCCGGTTGTTCTTCCAGGACGCTGCCTCCAAGACGTCTCCTTCATCTCCCGGAGCGGTGGAGATGAGCTTGCGGGAGAGAAGGTGGTTCTCCCCGTCGACGAGCAGGACCATTTTGGCGCTGTAATCCAGTTTGTTGTCGTCCAGTTCCTTCTTCCTGTCGTCAAGCCACTGCAGGAAATCGCCTTTCAGTTCTTCCCGCGGCTTCGCTTCCGCATCCGGATAGCCGCTGTCGGTCAGGAGCTTTGTGACGTTTTGGTAGCGGGTGTAAAACAGGTCGAACAGTTTGTCGTCGGCGGCAGCCTTCTCCAGCATCTTGCCGAGCAGCGCCTTCATTTCCTCATGGCTGAAGGTTACCGTGATTTCGCGGGCGGAGGTTTTGAAGCCGTCACGCTCGAAGGTGGCGTCGTTGTTTACGGTAATCTGCTTGTCGGAAAGGGAATCCACATACAGCCTGATGTACGGTTCCACGACCGGAACGACATCCTCCCTGCTGATTTTGACCGCGTTGAGGAGGTCGTTGTAGTCGAGGAAGCGCTTCGGCAGATTCTCGATATGTTTTTGTTTCAGGGCTTCCTGATCGTTCAGGTCGATGACCGCGAATTTTTGATAAAAATCGGGCAGCTTGATCGCCAGTTTCGTCTGATCCAACATCAGCATTTCCGCACTGACAACATCTTTTTCCTTCAACTGCAGCGTTAACGTGGAATGCTGCAGCTTCTTCTGCTGGTCAAGGTCGCTGTCGATTTTCAGCCTGGCTTGTTTCACCAGGTCTACCACCAGTTGGGCCTGCGGGTCCGGAATCGCGGCGTCAATGGAGAAATCGGACAGCTCCATCGAGGTATGGACCGGGTTTTCGAGATAAGGCCGCACCTCCTTGTCGAAGTCGGAGAGGGCCTCGTTGTATCTCGTTTCCCATTCCTGCAGGTTGGCGGCTTCTGCCTCCAGATAGATGGTTTTGGTGCTTTTCAACAGGTCCAGCCCGGCATATGCCGTGGCAAGCCCTCCCAGCAGCACCAACAGAATGGCTCCCCCGATGATCCATGATTTCCTGCTTTTTTTCGGGGAAGTATGCGGTTCCATATGAAGATTGGTTTCCATGGGTTCCTCCTGGTTTGTTTATGGTTGAAGCTGTGCCGATGTCGGGCATCGCTACCGGAATATTTTAGCACATGGAATAGCAAAAAATGTTAGTTAATTCACAAATTGACAAAAACGGGCATAATGACCTACGCCCTTGCTCCCGCAGCATCCGCGATCATGTGCATCACGAACGGTGGGGAACGGCGGTCCGAAACGAAGAAGGGAGTTGATACGTATTTATAGCGACAGGGAAATCCAGCCTTTTTATCACTGCTATCCATAAATAAAGGACGGGGAGACATGGAAAATCAAGCGGTCATTGACATGGTGGTTCAATGGGGATATCCCGCCCTGTTTTTTGCGCTGTGGCTTGGGATAGTCGGCATGCCGATCCCGGACGAAGTGATTGTGATGACAGCCGGAGTCACAACCTCGCTTGGGTATTTGCGGGTGATTCCGGCATTTTTGATTACGTACCTGGGGGTTGTATCCGGCTTATCCCTGGGCTATGTGCTGGGAAGAACGATGGGTGCAGGTATTCTTGACCGCTTGCGCAAGCGGAGGGGGCTGGCTCCCCACATCCTGCGGGCGGAGAGACTGTTGGATCGTTACGGCCATTACGCGCTGTGCATCAGCTACTTTCTTCCGGTAGTCAGACATGTCGTGCCTTATCTGGTAGGAATCGGTCATATGCGCTTTCGCCGATACGCCATGTTTTCCTATACGACGGGGTTTGTCTGGACGCTGCTCTTTTTTCTCGCAGGCCATCTGTTGGGCAGCAATGCAGCCGATCTGGAAGAGACGTTTTCCCAGTCTGTCATGGCTGCAGCGATCGGCATCCTGCTTATCTGGTTCGCGGTACGGTTTTTCCGCAGCCGGAAAGCATCGTTTCGCCGGGGGGATACGGGCGAATAGAAGAGGGACTGCTGCCGGTGCGCGAGCCATCCGCATGACAGTTTTGTTGCAGCCGGAGACGGAAAGCGGCGATGAGCGCCCATTCCTGATATAATGAATCTGGTGAAGTCTCGCAAAGGATGTGAAGGACTGTTGGGGATTGTGGATCTGACCAGCCTGACCTGGGATCAGTTTTGGATGGGCGTATTATATTTCATGCTCTGCGGCACCTTGTTCAGCTTGGGCTTGATGCGGTTGCTGCAGAAGCGGATTCGTTCGGGTATCGTGCTGATGGCGGGGTTTGTCATCAGCCTGGTGGTCATTTTTTCGATGATTGTTCATGCTTTTCTCGGTTGACCGCGTTCTGCCCGGCAACGCAGCGGGAAAAATGATGCTCTTTTTTTCTGTTAAACGATCGTTTATGTTTGGGGGCGGTTGAGAGAGACGAGGCTGTCCCAAAGGGTAGTTCCAGATGACGGAAGCCCACAAATGAACAACATCCCGTTTCACGATCACAAGTGGGGCGGGATGTTTGTTTTTGATGTGATCTTGCCCTTAAAGCGGGGCGGCAGCATCGGAAAATGCCTTTGGGACAGCCTCTTGTTTGCGTCAATGCCAGCCTGGGGGAGCAAGCGGGATTGATCGGTGCAGAGCAGAGCGTATTGGTGGCGCGTGCGGTGATTGACAAACGGCGGCTGTACAACGTATCGTATCAGATATCTTGCAAACGGACGTTGGCTGCGGATCAAACAGGGGGAGACGGTTGAAACGGCTGCCCTGTCTTTTTCCGCACCCCGGATGACGCGCTGCCGTAAGCCGCCGAATGAGCCGGCCGGAAACGATGCTGCGTGGTGCGGCGGCTTTTGGGATATCCTGCTCTTTGATAACATGACAGGTAAGGACGCATTCGAGGGAGGAAGACGATGATGACATGGATCACGATTGCCGCCAGCCGGAAAAACATCGATCCGTCCCAAGAAAACGGGATGCAAGCGATCGTGGCGGGCGGTTTGGCGAAACCACAGGGATCGGCATGTTGACGGGAGAGATTCGGCATCGCGTGGATGCCATCTGGGAAATCTTCTGGACAGGCGGGATCACCAATCCGCTGACGGTCATCGAGCAGTTTACCTATCTGCTGTTTCTCAAACGGCTGGATGAGAAAGAGGGCGTACTGGAACCGGGCATCCGCTGGTCCGGCTTCGCCCACAAGGAAGCCGACGACATGTTCCGGATCGTCAAGGATGAGGTTTTTCCGCGCTTGAAGCGGCTGGGCGGGAAGAACTCCCGGTTTGCCCGCCATCTGGAGAATGCCGTCTTTCTTATTCCCTCGCCGGTCATGCTGCAGCGGATCGTGACGGCCATCGATCGGCTGGTGGGAGACCTGCCGGCCAAGAATCAGGATGCGCTCGGCGATTTGTACGAATACCTGCTGGCCAAGCTGTCCACATCGGGCACCAACGGCCAATTCCGCACGCCGCGCCATATCATCCGGATGATGGTCCAGCTCATGAAGCCGACACTCCAGGATACCATCCTCGATCCGGCGGCAGGCACCGCCGGGTTTCTCGTGGAAGCGGCGGATTACGTTGCCGGGACGTACCGGGACCAACTGTCGGCAGAGAGCGGTACCCCCGCGCTGCAGCAGCATTTCCGGCAGACCATGTTTTACGGTTTCGATACCGATCCGACCATGCTGCGGATCGCCTCGATGAATCTGCTGCTTCATGGCATGGAGGACCCCAATATTTTCTATCGGGACGTATTGGCGGAAGCGTATACGGAAGAGGAGAAGTATTCGCTGGTGCTGGCCAACCCGCCGTTCAAGGGCTCGATAGACGGCAGCCGGGTATCCGCAAGTCTGCTGGCTGCGGTCAAAACCAAAAAGACGGAGCTGCTCTTCCTGGCGCTCATCCTCCGCGTGTTAAAGACCGGCGGCCGCTGCGCGGTGATCGTGCCGGATGGTGTGCTGTTCGGCTCCTCCAAGGCGCATGTGGCGATCCGCCAGCTGATCGTCGACCGGCACAGGCTGGAGGCGGTGATCTCCCTGCCTGCCGGGGTGTTTCGACCGTATGCGGGCGTCTCCACTGCGATCCTGATCTTTACGAAAACCAACTGCGGCGGCACGGAGCGGGTGTGGTTTTACGACATGCTGGCGGACGGCTACTCCCTCGATGACCACCGCCGCCAGCTGGACCCGGACAAGCATGAGGAGAACAACATCCCGGATATCCTGGCCCGCTTTGCCAACCTGGAGGCGGAGCGATCCCGTGCCCGCACCGAGCAGTCCTTCCTGGTGGAGGTCGGGGAGATCAGGGCAAACCGCTATGATCTCAGCATCAACCGGTACAAGCAGCGGATGCCCGCCAAAAAGGAGTATCCGCCGCCGGGCCAAATCCTGCAGGAGATCGCCCAGCTGGAGGATGAGATTGCCGATGCGCTGAGACAGTTGAAGGAGATGATCGGGTGAGCGCCGTTGAGCACGTACGCATTCGTGACGTCACCATCAATCTGGACCATCTGCGCAGGCCGCTGAACAAAACGGAGCGCCGGCGGATCAGTCGTGACAGGCTCTATCCCTATATCGGCGCCAACCGCATCATCGGTTACATCGACGATTATCTGTTTGACGGGAAAATCCTCTGCGTCGCCGAAGACGGGGGAAGCTGGGGGGCCTGGCAGCGGTGCGCCTTTGTGTATGAAGGGAAGTGCTGGGTCAGCAATCATGCCCATGTGCTGCAGGAGACGGAGCGGGTCCGGCTCGACTATCTGAAGCATTATCTGAACTACGCGGATTTGTCCGGCTTCATCACCGGCACGACGCGGGGCAAGCTGACCAAGGCGGCGCTGGACCAGATCGTCGTGCCGCTGCCGGCCGTTTCCGTGCAGGAGAAACTGGTGCGCCTGCTGGATACGGCGGAAGCGCTGGTGGCAAAGCGGCAGCAGGCGCTGGCCAAGCTGGACGAGCTGGTGGAGGCCTTCTTTATCGAGAGGTTTGGCGATCCGGTGGACAACCCTCGGCGATATGTCCTGGTCCCGCTGGGGGAGATTTGCGACGTGCGGGACGGGACGCATGAATCTCCCGCCTATGTCTCGGCGGGATACCCGCTGATCACCTCCAGACATCTGGCAAACGGCACGATCGACTTTGACGCCGCCAAGTTGATCGCGGAGGCCGATTTTCAGGCGATCAACAAGCGCTCCAAGGTGGACAAGGGCGATATCCTGCTGCCGATGATCGGCACGATCGGCCGTCCGGTCATCGTGGATACCGAGCGCCCCTTTGCCATCAAAAACGTCGCCCTGATCAAGTTCGCCGGGGCCGACCGGGTATCCAACGTCTATCTGAAAACTCTGCTCGATTCGCCGTACTTTGCCGAATGGATGCACGCCACAAAAAGGGGCGGCACCCAGCGGTTCATCGGACTGGGGGATCTTCGTTCCTTCCCGGTCCCGCTGCCGCCGCTGTCCGAGCAGCAAGCCTTTGCCCGAACTTATGAACAGATCCAGCACCAGAAACAGCTGATGCACCGGCAGCTCGCCAGACTGGAGGAGAACCTCCGGGGGCTTCTGCAGCGGGTGTTTGCGGGCGAGCTGACAATACGGTAACAAGGAGTGATTGATCGTGAAACTGCTCATTCTGTATGGAAGCACACGCCGGGGAGGCAATACCGAATGGTTGACCGAACGCATGGTGGAGGGGCTGCCTGCCACCCGTATCTATCTGAGGGAGAAACAGATTCGCCCCATTCAGGACATGCGTCATACGGCGGAAGGCTTCTCGCCGGTGGATGACGACTACGACGAAGTGGTTCAGGAGATGCTGCGCCACGACGCGATCGTGTTTGCCACACCGCTGTATTGGTACGGCATGTCCGGGCTGATGAAGAATTTCATCGATCGCTGGTCCCAGAGCCTGCGGGATCCCGATTTGGACTTCAAGGCGCAGATGCGCACGAAAAAAGCGTACGTAGTGATCGTGGGGGGCGATAATCCCCGCATCGAGGCGCTGCCGTTGGTGGGACAGTTTACCCACATCTTCCGGTATTTCGGGATGGAATTTGCCCATTATCTGATCGGAAAAGGAAACAAGCCGGGCGACGTGCAGCGGGATGAGCAGGCGATTGCCCAGGCGGCACAGATCAGAAAAGCGCTTTTGGATTGAGGAATCAAGGCAAGGGCAGGCGTTGACAGCTTCGCCAAGGCGTTCTAAAATACCCACGGGGGTATAAGGAACGTCTCTTTTTTATTTACATGAATACCCCAGCCGGTATATGGGAGGGATAACCATGAGCAGGAAAATCGTCATTGTCGGCGGTGTCGCAGGCGGGGCCACAGCGGCTGCCCGGCTACGTCGGTTAAACGAACACGATCATATCATTCTGTTTGAACGGGGAGAGCATATCTCGTTTGCCAATTGCGGGCTGCCCTATTACATCGGGGAGAAGATCACGCAGCGGCAGAAGCTGCTTGTGCAGACGGTGGAAGGGATGTCCGCCCGTTTCCATCTCGATATCCGCAATCTGAGCGAGGTCATCCGTATCAATCGGGACCGCCAAACGGTGTCGGTCCGCGATCTGAGGAGCGGGGAGATCTACGAAGAAGGGTATGACATCCTGATCCTTTCGCCGGGTGCCAAACCGATCAAGCCGCCGCTGTCGGGGATCGAGGAGGCGGAAGCGCTCTTCACCCTGCGCAATATACCGGATACGGACGCCATCAAGGAGTATGTCGATTCCCGCCGTCCCGGTCACGCGGTGGTGATCGGCGGCGGTTTTATCGGCGTGGAAATGGCGGAGAACCTGCGTGAACGCGGCCTTGGTGTCACGCTGGTAGAGATGGCCGATCAGGTGCTGCCGCCGCTCGACCTTGAGATGGCGGCTCTGGTGCATGATCATCTGCGCAGCAAAGGCGTCGAGCTGATTCTGGCAGACGGGGTGCAGGCGCTTGCGGACAAGGGCAAGCGGGTGAAGCTGGCCAGCGGACGGGAAATCGCCACCGACATGATCATTCTTGCCATCGGCGTGCAGCCGGAGAGCAACCTCGCGAAGGAAGCGGGCCTGGAGTTGGGGGTTCGTGGAACCATCAGGGTAAACGAGTCGCTGCAGACAAGCGACCCTTCTATCTATGCCATCGGGGATGCCATCGAGGTGAAGGACTGGATCAACGGCCAGCCGACGATGGTGCCGCTGGCATGGGGAGCCAATCGGCAGGGGCGGCTGGTGGCCGATCATATCAACGGACGCCGGGCCGCATACAAAGGGGCGTTGGGTACCGCGATCGTCAAGGTATTCGACCTGACCGTCGCGATCACGGGAAACAATGAGAAAACACTGAAGAAGCTGGGGATGCCCTATGAAGCGATTCACATCCACCCCGCCTCCCATGCCGGGTATTATCCGGGAGCGGCGCAGCTGTCGCTGAAGCTGTTGTTTGAGCCCAAAACGGGGCGCATCCTGGGCGCGCAGGCCGTCTCGGCGGAAGGAGCGGACAAACGGATCGACGTGATTGCCACAGCCATCAAGGGTGGCTTGACCGTATTCGACCTGGCCGATCTGGAACTCGCCTATGCGCCGCCGTACTCTTCCGCCAAAGACCCGGTCAATCTGGCGGGTTACGTAGCTTCCAACATCGCGGAGGGCCTGGTGGAGATCGTGCAGTGGCATGAGATTGACCGCCTTGTTGCGGACGGCGGTCTGCTTATTGACGTGCGCGAACCGGTTGAACGTGAGAAGGGTTATATCCCGGGGTCCATCAATATCCCGCTGGGCGAACTCCGCAGCCGGTTGGCTGACATTCCAAAGGATCGGACGGTTTATGTCTCCTGCCAGGTAGGGCTGCGCGGCTATATAGCGGCGCGCATCCTGAGCCAACACGGCTTCCGCGTAAAAAACGTGGATGGCGGATACAAAACATACGCCAGCGTCTATGGAGAGGGAAGAACAGAGCCACGGTCCGATTCGCGGGAAGAATGATCGCTGGCGTCCAACCGGGCAGCGCGGCCGTTTGCCTGGGCCATGCCGACGGAGCGGGGCTCAATCTGTTTGTCTGGGAAGGGGTATCCGATGGAATACACGGCTGATATGAAAAACCGGCTCCGCCGCATCGAAGGGCAGATCCGGGGCGTGCTTGCCATGATGGAGGAGAAGAAAGAGTGTCGGGAAGTGGTCACACAGCTGGCGGCGATCCGAAGCGCCGTCGACCGTGTCACGGGCCTGGTGGTCGGCATCAATCTGGAAAACTGCATCCGGGAAGAGCTCTCCAAAGGAAATAATCCGGAGCAGGTCATCAAGGAAGCGGTCGAGCTTCTTGTCAAAAGCAGATAAAAAGATAACCGGCAGAACGAAGCGTCCATGCTTCGCCTCTGTTTTGTTGACAAACCGACTGGCGGTCTGTATGATGAAAAAAGAAAATCGACCATCAGTCGGTGCTGGATGAGGTGAGTAGACGATGCCGCAAGAGCATTCCCCCACTTTTCAGGCGATGATAGCCGCTACCGAAGAATTGGTGCGTGAGAAAGGCTGCCGCCGTACGACCCTGCAGGACATCATGGACCGTACCGGCCTCTCCAAGGGAGCCATTTATCATTATGTGAAAAGCAAGGATGAATTGTATGGCCTCATCTTGAAAACGAAGATGGAAGAAGCTAACCGCCGCTTTTTTCAAGCGGCCGAGGCAGGGGGCAAAGCGCTGCTGCCCCCCTTGCAAACCATTTCCGACGGGCTCGTGCGTATACTGGACAAGAAAGACGTCAGCAACCAGATTTTCGTTTATTTGTTAAGTCAGCAAGAACTGCCTGCGATCAAACAGATGCTGCAGGACCTGTATGCCCAAGCGGTCGAGATGGCGGTCAACTGGATCCGCACCGGGCAGCGGGAAGGCGTCATTTCCGCCGGGCTGGATGCGCGCCGTGCTGCCGAACTCTTTGTCCTGATCACGTATGGGTTTCGGATGCGCAGCATGATCGAGCCGGCGTCAACCGACTTTGGCCTGGATGCGTTTCAGGAATTGATGCAGCAGATGCTGCAGGGCCAATAACGAAAAAAAGGAGGTTCCCTCCTTTTTCTCATGCCGGCCCAAAACGCGTCATGCCGTTCCCCTCGGTCAGTATGACATTCCCGCATAGGCGACCATCGTATGGAGCCCCTTGGTAAAGGTATAGAGGCGCTGATACTCCAACGGCCTTGTTTCATAGATGGTGTGCAGCGACTGGTTGGGAAACTGGTAGACGAGAAACGATTCCGTCATATAGCCGCATCGCTCCGGCAGGCCGAAATTGAAATAATCCAGATGGTGGGTGTCGTTGTAAATCATCCCTTTGCCAAAAATAATCTGCATGCCCGTATGCACCACCTTTGCAAAGGTGGAAGCGTGTTGGATCCAATCAACGCCATAGGGGGTGTTGCCGTAATAGTTGGGATTGATCGCCGTGACGTCGAAGCCCAACGCTTGATAATCCGGCACGCCGTTTGCTCCGTAGTTGGGGAGCCAGATGCTGAGAAAGCCTTTCTCCCTGATATGGCGGGTGATCCGTTTCACAAGCTCTGTATCGTCACCTTTTATTCCTTCCGGCTGCCATAGAAACCCCCGGAACGTGAGCCGGCCTGCCAGCCATTTCTCTTTTTCCCACCGCTCCACGAACCGGTCGATCCACCAGGCCACCGCCTGGTACCGATCCTCATCCCTCTTGAATGTCAGCGCCATGCCGTTGACGAGGCCAAAATCGCTCTGGGACGGGTTGGGATAGGGGAGCGACACCCAGACATCCACCGGCTGATTCCAATTCGTCAGCCAGTACAAGGCGGCCAGGTTGCAGTTGGGGGTAAACAAATCGTCGATCCATTGGAGCCAAGCCAGGCTCGTGGCAGGTTGGCCAAAATGCTCGTAATACGGATAGAGGTACTGATGCTGTGTGGTGCTGATACAGGTAAAAACGAACCCGTTGAACAGCGAATCGGTTTCCCTGCCGTCGAGAAGATAGGAGACATAGGGGCGCAAATCCCGCATCGACCATACGGAAGGAGCGCCATCCGTAAAACCGCCGCAGGGAAGTACGCAGACATGATTGCGCAGGTTGTAAGCGGTCGGGTGTAAGTAGCCAAGGGTCGAGGTCTGGGTCATTTGTCATCACGCCTTTCTGGATGTATTCCGTTTCCTGTACAGCATATGTCAGACAGGCGCAACCCGCTTTATGGCTGAGCAACCATTTTCCGCAGGTGATCGAACGGGCTGTTTCGCTGCTGGAACAAGAAAATGTGCGCCTCCCTTGCTGACAATCGAACGCTCTCCCGACAACGCTCGCCCCAATGGGCTCCCCGAGATGACATGGGGGGATTTTCCACCTATAATGGATAGAGAAGATAGCGATCCCAAACGGAAAGGAGCTTGGCGTATGGAAATTCTTTATCATGGTCACTCCTGCGTGCAGATTACCAACAATGGCATCTCGTTCATTATCGATCCGTTTCTCAGCGGCAATCCCGTCGCGGTCACGAAGGCGGAGGATGTCCGCGTCCAATACGTGCTGTTGACGCATGGTCACGGTGACCATATCGCCGATGCCGCGGAGATTGCCAAGCGCAATGACGCGACCATCATCGCGACGTACGAACTGGCCACGTATATGGAGTGGCAGGGGGCCAAGGCCGTGGGCATCAATCTGGGCGGCTCCGTTGCCCTGGAATTCGGACGGGTCAAGATGACCCATGCGTTTCACAGCTCTTCCATTGATTTCAGCGATCAACAGAAAATCGTCTATCTGGGCATGCCGGGCGGTTTTCTGATCGAGACGGGGGGCAAAACCCTTTACCATGCCGGAGACACGGGCCTTTTCGGCGATATGAAGTTGATCGGCGAACGCAACCGGATCGACCTTGCTTTCCTGCCGATTGGCGATCACTTCACCATGGGTCCGGAGGATGCGCTGGTGGCGGCCGAGTGGCTGGGAGCCAAGCAGGTGGTGCCGATCCACTACAATACATTCCCGCCGATCAAACAGGACGGGGAAGCCTTTGCGGCCAAGCTGGCGGAGAAAGGCATCGGCGGCATCGTGATGAAACCGGGAGAGACCATTACGCTGTAAACCGGCGGACGCAAGGGACGTGATGTTGCTTCTATGGCGGAAAGACGAAAACCAGGAGAGAGCCGGACGCTCCCTCAGATCGGCGAAAAGATGAAAGCGTACAAGCGCGGGCTGCTGGGAGAACAGCGCTTGAAGAAACATGCGGTGCTGGTTCCTCTCGTCGAGACCCCCCAGGGCCATACGGCTGTCCTGTTTACCAAACGGGCAGCCGTCCTGCGTAGGCAGGCGGGGGAAATCTGTTTTCCCGGCGGCCACTGGGAGACCTCGGACGAGACGGAATGGCACACGGCCCTGCGTGAAACCACGGAAGAACTGCAGGTGCCGCCGGAGTCGATCCGCTATCTGGGCGATCTGGACATTCTGGTGGCGCCGTCCCAGATGATCGTCTATCCGTTCGTCGGCCAGCTGGCGATGCCCGAGCGGATTCACCCCAATCCGGATGAGGTGGAGGAGTATTTCTGCATCGAGCTGGAACGGCTCCTGGCCATTGATCCGGACTGTTACGAGACGCTGGTGAAAGTGGAGCCGCTCCCGGATTTCCCTTTTCATCTCATTCCGAACGGCCGGGAATATGCCTGGCGGATCGGGACGCTCCCGCAATACTTTTATGAGATTGACGGGCGGGTGATCTGGGGGTTGACGGCGCGGATTCTGAATCATTTCCTGGATGTGGTGAGAGGCTGACTGGCAGAGAACTCCCCGTAGAGGAACGCGGGGAGTTTTTCTTCAATTGGAAGGAAAGGAAGGAAAAGGATAAGCATGCGGAAGTGGGCGCTGCTCGTCGCGTACGTGATCGTCACGATCCTTGCCATACTTTACAAAGAGCCTCTGCTGGCATGGCTGCAGCGCGGCGAGACTTCTCAAATCCCCGTGATGATGCTGCTGGCGGTCTTTCTGGCGCTGTTTCCCGTTGTTCCCTACGGGGTGGTGGCCGGGGCGATGGGGTCCAAGTACGGTCCCCTGATCGGGGGATTGATTAATGTCACCGGTTCCGCCGTGGCCTCCATCCTCGTCTTTTTCCTGGTGCGGTATGTGTTTGCCGAGCAGGGGAGGGCCTACCTCAGCCGCTATCGGCGCCTCGATCAATTTACCCGGCTGTTTGAACGCCACCCGTTTTTTTCCGTGCTGATCGGCCGGTTGATCCCCATCATTCCGGCCGTGGCGCTCAACCTCTACTCCGCCTTCAGCCGGATCAGGGCGTTTCCCTACATCATGGCGACGATTTTGGGCAAAATTCCGGTGATGATCGTTTTCGCCATCATCGGGGAGAAGCTGTTTGTCGATCGGGGCAGCCTCCCTGTGGTGATTGTGATCTACCTGCTCTTTCTGGCGCTCGTTTTCTATGTCTACCGGGAGTGGACAAGGCGGATGCGGAAGCGGGAGAGTT
Organism: Brevibacillus sp. SYP-B805; assembly: GCF_011059135.1. Classification (GTDB taxonomy): domain Bacteria; phylum Bacillota; class Bacilli; order Brevibacillales; family Brevibacillaceae; genus Brevibacillus_F. The sequence goes on from NZ_JAALGD010000009.1 coordinate 43,174, forward strand.
GATCTTCGGGCAGTTTGGCTGTACACTGCAAGAAAGTTGAATGGAGAGAGGGGAAGAAGCGGTGGGGAAAAACGCGCCAAAAACCAAAGGGAAGAACCAGGGCAAAACCAAGCAGGAAAGGCAGCAGAAACAGATGCAGCGGCTGGTGTGGATCACGGCAGCCGCTCTTGTCGTGCTGATTGCACTCGTGCTGCTGCTTCAGCCATCATCGTCTCCGGCCCCATTCGCCTACGACAAGCTCCCGGTACTCGGAGATCCGAAGGCTCCCGTGAAAATCGTGGAGTTCGGCGATTTTAAATGTCCTTCCTGCCAATATTTCAGCCAGGAAATCAAACCGCGGCTGATGAAAGAGTACATCGACAAAGGCATCGTCTCTTTCTACTACATGAATTACACCATTATCGGGCCTGACTCGGTGACGGCCGCATTGGCGGGCCAAGCCGTCTTCCATCAAAGCAATGAAGCGTTTTGGCAGTTTTATGACGCCCTCTATCAGCATCAGGGAAACGAAAATGAGGAGTGGGCCACTCCCGAATTCCTGACAGAGCTGGCCCGGAAGATACAACTGCCGGTGGATCTCGACAAATTGCATCAGGATATCGTGGCAAAAACCTATCAAGACGAGGTAAAAGGGCAGTATGCATCCGCCGAGAACAACGGTGTGGCGGGGACGCCCGCGCTGTTTATCAACGGCAGCAAGTTTGAAAATGTCTTTGATTACGAGGCGCTGAAAGAAGCGATTGAAGCCGCGCGGAAGGGTGAACAGTAGCCATGGCGGGCAGGCGGTTCCTCGCATTTTGCAATCAGTATGCCCTGTATTTCGCCTGGGTGGTGTCGCTCGCGGCCGTTGCGGGCAGCCTCTATTTCAGCGAAGTTCTGGGCTTCATCCCCTGCAAGCTCTGCTGGTTTCAGCGGATCTTCATGTATCCGCAGGCCATTCTCCTCGGCATCGCAAGCTATCGTAACGACAGGGGCATCATTCCCTATCTGCTGCCGATCAACATCGTCGGAGGGAGCATCTCACTCTATCATTATGCGGAGCAGAAGATTCCGGGATTCGCCAGCCTGCTGCCGTGCACCGCAGGTGTGCCCTGCAGCCAGGATTACCTCAACTGGCTGGGCTTTGTCACCATCCCGCTGTTGGCCTTGATCGCGTTCCTCCTGATCGCCGCGTTCCTGTGGATGGGGCGGGACCGGGGTGAAAGATGGCAGGCGTGATCGTGAGCGCCGTCTATGCGCGCACTTTTCCGTCCAACAGCTTGTAGAGCACATGCGTGCCGCTGTTTTCTTCCCCCATGGCCGCCAGCTCGTCGTACAGGGATTTCGCCAGTTTCAGGCCGGGGGTCATCAAGCCCATCTCTTCGGCCGCTTCCAGTGCGATGCCCATGTCTTTGATAAAGTGTTTGACATAGAAACCCGGCTCGAAGTTGCCCGCGATCATGCGCGGAGCCAGATTGCTCAGCGACCAGCTGCCTGCCGCTCCCGTTTCGATGCTTTTCAGGACCGTTGCGGGATCAAGCCCCGCGTGCTTGGCATACACCATCGCTTCGCATACCCCGATCATATTGGAGGCGATGGCGATCTGGTTGCACATCTTGGTATGCTGGCCGGCCCCCGGGCCTCCCTGCAGGACGATATTTTTGCCCATGATTTCCAGAATCGGTTTGACCGCTTCAAAAGCTTCCTGATCCCCGCCGACCATGATCGCCAGGCGGGCCTCCCTTGCGCCGATGTCGCCGCCGGAGACGGGCGCGTCGAGCGCATGGATTCCTTTTGCGCGAGCGGTTTCGTGGATGCGTCGGGCCAAGGACGGAGTGGACGTGGTCATGTCGATCACATAGCTGCCGGCCTGGGCATGAGCCAGGATTCCCTGCGGCCCCAGATACACTTCCTCCACATCATGCGGATAGCCGACCATGGTGATGATCACATGGGCCCCGGCGGCCAGCTCGGCCACGGTCTCTTTCCAGACGGCCCCGTCCCGTATGAGTTCGTCGGCCCGGGATTTCGTCCGGTTATACACCAGCACGGGATACCCCGCCTTCAACAGATGGCCGGCCATGCTTTTCCCCATGACACCCGTGCCGATAAAGCCGATGACCGTGTTCTCCTTGGTGATTGTCATACGATCTCCTCCTTGTCCGAATGAAAAAAAGAAAAGGTGTCGGTTGCGTACAAAACAGTTGGAATCAAGTGAATTATAGAATTTTTCGGAGGGAACATGCAATAATAGGGATGCTAACTTTTTTCTGATTTGGATGATGGAGGATACCGTGGAGAAAAGGTACAAAGTCGAATTGATCACGGCAGAATCGGCCGCTTCCCGCTACGTGCGCTACCGGCGCATCATCCGTTTCCCGCAGCTGACCATGCCGCTTCTGGCTGCGTATACCCCCGCTCATTGGGAGGTGTCCCATACCGACGAGATCGTGCAGAAGGTTGATTTCAACAAGAAAGTGGACCTGGTGGGGATTACCGCCAACACCCCGGCAGCGCCACATGCCTATCAACTGGCAGCCGAATTCCGGAAACGGGGCGTCAAAGTCGTCATCGGCGGCCCGCATGCCACCCTGCTCCCCGAAGAAGTGCGGCAGCATGCCGACGCCGTCGTGGTAGGGGAGGGAGAGTTGGTTTGGCCCAAGCTTCTCGCCGATTTTGAGGCGGGAGAACTGCAGCCGGTTTACCGTTCCTGCGAGCTGCCCGACCTGCAGAACATGCCGCATCCGCGCTGGGATCTGATCAAGGGGAGAGTATACGGCAAAGGGGTGACGATCGCCACGCGCGGCTGTCCGTTTGCCTGTGAGTACTGTACGATCCCCCAGATGTACCAGCGGCGGATGCGCTATCGGCCCATCCCGCAGATCGTGGAGGAGCTGCGCCATATGCCGGGTAAAGCGCTGATCTTCTGGGACGACAACATCGGAGCGAACCGGGCGTACGCCAAGGAGCTGTTTCGGGCCATCGCCCCCTTCAAACGGTGGTGGACCAGCCAGGCCACCGCTGACGTGGCCTTTGACGACGAGTTTATGGAACTGGCCGCCCGCAGCGGTTGCAAAGCCTTGTTTCTGGGATTGGAAACGATTTCGCAAAACAGCCTGAACGCCGCCAACAAGCAGCACAATCAGACGGAGCAGTATCGAGAGATCATCCGCCGCTTCCATTATTACGGCATCGCGGTGCAAGCCGGAACGGTCTTCGGCTTTGACCATGACGACCGCTCCATTTTTCGGCGGACGGTGGAGTTTTATCGGGAGATCGGCCTGGATTCGGCCACCATCAGCGTCTTGATCCCGTTTCCCAATACGCCGCTGTTTCGCAAGCTGGATGCGGAGGGGCGCATCCTGACACGCGATTGGTCCAAGTATAACGGCAAGAAGGATGTCGTTTTTCAACCCGCCCTGATGTCCCCGGAGGAGCTGCTGATGGGAATGGAGTGGGCGGCCCGGCAATTTTATGCCATCCCCTCGATTGTGGAGCGGATGTGGAAGTCGCGCACAGGCCTGTGGTGGAATATCATCCGCAACCTGGGCTATCACCTGGCGCTGCGCAATTTTGGCCGCGTGGGCTACAATCCGGAGCTTCCGCCGGCGTCCCGCTGAACGCTGGGACATTCCGCCTTTTCCATCTTCACCATTCCCCACCGCAGCGCCAGAAGCAGCAGCAGGAAGGCGCTGCCCCAGTACAGGTCGGCCAGCCCCCACTTGCCGGCGATGAAATACGCCAATAGCGGACCGAGGGCTGCCCCCAGGTCCGTGGCGACCGAGTAAGCGGTCATCACCTTGGCCTTGGAGGAGCGGACGGCGGCATCGGATGCCAGGGCATCCGTCACGGTGGTCAGGGCGGTGGAGGTGACCTGGACGGCAAGCAGGACCGCCAGCCAGACCCCGGTCGGAAGCGGCATCGGGATCAGGGCGAACAGGCAGCAGGCGAGCAGAAGCGACAGGACGAAGATCGAACGGCGCCCGTGCCTGCCGTCCGACAGCTTGCCGAACAGGGGAGCAAGCCACGGTTCCCAGCCCCACCGGATCGCCTGCAGGATGCCCGCCAGCGTCGCCGCCCCGATCGCCGTACCTGCCGCAGTAAGCACGATCTCCCGGCTGTCGATCACATAACTGAGCGTCGATGTAAAAACCCCCTGGTACAGCATGGCGACAAGCAGACCGGCCAAAAGGGACCACAGCACGCTCGGCTCTCTCCAGACAGCGGGGGTGTCCGCCGCTGACCCTATTGTCTTCTCCGTCTTGTTGGCCGGCACGATGCGCAGCACGACGGGAAGCGCCGGAACAGCCATCGCCGCGAACAGGACGGCAGCAGCGGAAAACCCGACCTGATCGGCCAACAATCCCCCGGCCAGCATGCCGACCAGACTGCCCAATCGATACAGCCCGTTGTATCTGCCCAGGTAAACCCCCCGGTTCTGATCATGGGTCACATCCAGAATGGTAAAAAATGCGCCCAGGCGCAAAAACGTCCAGGCCGCCCCCCACAGGCAGCGCATCGCAAGCAGCGGCCAAAAGCCCTGCAGCAGCCCATAGGATGCGGTTGTGGCGATGGCAAGGACCACCGCCATGACAATGCCGCTCCGCCGGCTGATTTTTTGGTACAGCCAGCCGATCAGCGGGTTCAGCGGCAGGCGGACAAAGCGATTGGCCGACAGCAGGATGCCGACCTGGAGCGGAGACTGCAGGCCAAGCTCCCGCCAGTGCGTGGGAAGGGCGATGTAGAGAAAAGAGTCGCCCAGGAGACAGACGGCGGTGATCAAGGCGATGATCGTCACCTGCCGTCTGTTTGATACCTCGTTCATGGATACCTCCGTTGCATCAATTTTCCTTTCACTATACACCAATTTCACAGGATGTCGAATCATTTCCTGCCAGCGCTGCCTTCGTCTCATGGCGGGAACTGTCCGGGCAGGCGGTTTGGCTGGAATGACGATGTTTTATTTACAACTTCCTGGCGACTTTGTAAGATATAACCATTAAAAAATAATAAAAGGTTATAACGGGAGAAATGAGGATATGATTATTCACCGCTTGCCCTGGGCAGGGATCATGGTGGAAGCGGATGGGCACAAGCTGCTGATCGATCCGCTCTATTACTACAATGAAGCGTTTTTCGGCAAGGCGCACGAGTCGTTCGTGCCGCTGGGGAGGCTGGGAACGGTTGACGCTGTGCTGGTTACCCATACGCACAGCGATCATTTTGATCATCGGGCGATCGCTGCGTTTTGGGGGAAGGACGTTCCGGTCTACGTGCCGCTCGAAGCGCTGCCCACAGCGAAGGAGCAGTCGCAATTGCCCCGGCTGATCGGTGCTGCGCTTCATCAGACCTTTACCGTCGGTCCCTTTGCCATCACCGCCACCCATTCGGTGGATGGCCTGGGGGATCCGCAGGTCGCGTGGGTTGTACAGGGGAACGGGAAAACGATGATCCACTGCGGAGATACGCTGTGGCATGGCTACTGGTGGCAGATCGCCAAGGCGTTCGGGCCGTTCGATGCCGCCTGTCTGCCGATCAATGGGGCGGTCATCGCCGATCCTGACCTCACCCCGAGCGGCCAGCCCATCTGCCTCACCCCCGAACAGGCCGTCTCCGCCGCCGCCGTGCTTGGGGCCCAACGGTTGATACCCATTCATTTCGGCGCTTTTCACGCTCCCCCGCAGTACATGGAGACCCCGGATGCGCTGGGACGCCTGGAGGAGGGAGCCCGCCTGCGCGGCATCACGCCGGTTGTGCTGAAACCTTTTGAATCATTGACGCTGTAAAGGTCCGCGATAAATCCGGCCCGCTCCTGCCGACCCGGCAGCAGCGGGTTTTGCCACGGTATTTAGGAAAGCTCTTTAATAGCGCTTAAGTGACTAAGAAAGGTTGGGGGCCCCCGCCGACACCAGCAAGGGACCCCACCCGGCACAGAGAGGGACCCCACTCGGCACAGCGATAGCTATCGCCGAGTGGGTAGAGCGATAGCTATCGCCGAGTGAGTGGAGCGTTCGCTAAAGTCGGCGGAGTTTTTGCGAACAGTCAATAGCGAAAATTGCTTGAATGAGGAGGATATTGACAGAACTTGGACAGGCATGTTTATCATTGGTAGACAGACATCCATGCAGGCAACTTATCCAAGGGGGGGCGTTTATGCAATTTCTGCGCAACTGCAAGATATCAACCAAAATCATGGTGTTGCAGATTGTTGTAGTCGCATTCATGCTGGCGGTGGGTATCACAGGTTATGTGAACTTGAGCAAGATCAGGGCCAATTCGGAAGAGATGTATCAAGACAAGCTGCTCTCCATCCAGTGGCTTAATGATATCCGTTCTTACCGCGGCGAGATCGAATCATACGTACTGGAACTGATCGTTACCGAAGACAGCGCACAGAAAGAAACGCTCAAAAAGGGCATCACCGAGATGTCAAAGAAAACGGACGATCTGATCAAACAGTACGAAGCGTCCCAGTTGGATGAGTTGGAACAGCGGAAATTTGCGGAATATAAAAACGCTTTGAAAGCGTATCGCGACGAACTGCTGATTGTGGAGCAGGAAGCCGATTTAAACCATCAGAAGGACGCGTACGAGGAGTATGTCAGCTATCTGTACGCCATGCGCACCCGTGTCACGACGCTGTTAAACGAACTGGTTGCCTATAACATCGAAGCTTCCAAACAGCTGAATCAGGAAAGCACGCGCCTTTCCGACACCGCCAATCTGATCATGATCGGGATTACGCTCTTGGCGGTCGTCTTCTCCGTCCTGGTCGGAACCATGATCACCCGCATGATCACCAGGCCGCTGAAAGAGATCCAGGAGCAGATGACCTGTGCGGGAACCGGAGATTTGAGGGTGAAAGGCACCTATCAGTCGCAAGACGAAATCGGCATGCTGACGGCTGACTTCAACAAAATGGTGACCGGTCTGCGGGAAGTCGTAGAGAAAGTAAATGACAGCGCTAACAATCTGTCGGCGCGTGCCGGCGAACTGGCCACCAGTGCGGAACAAACCGTCCACGTGGCCAACCAGATCGCCGCATCCATCCAGGAGGTGGCCACCGGCGCCGAGGCACAGGCGGTAGGGGCGGCGGAGAGCGTCAAAGCGATGAGCGAGATGGCGGTCGGCATCGAGCGCATAGCCGAATCGTCGTCTGCCGTATCCGAAACCTCGGCAGAAGCGGCCCAGCAGGCGGCCCAAGGGAATGAGATCGTGCAAAAAGTGGTGCAGCAGATGGATTCCATCCGCACATCGGTCAGCCATACGTCCCATGCCGTAAAGGAGCTGGGCGCGCGCTCCGAAGAGATCGGGCAGATCGTCGGCGTCATCTCCGACATTGCGGCCCAAACCAACCTGCTGGCGCTGAACGCCGCCATTGAAGCGGCACGAGCCGGCGAGCACGGTAGGGGATTTGCGGTTGTGGCGGATGAAGTGCGCAAGCTGGCCGAACAGTCGAGGCAGTCTGCCGACCAGATCGCCAATCTGATTCAGGAAATTCAGGCGGATACGGAACGGGTTGTATCGGCCATCGAAAAAGGAAATGCGGACGTCGAATCCGGCATCGTCGTCGTGCGGGAAGCGGGGGAAGCTTTCCAGAAGATTATGCGCTCGGTCCGGCAGGTCGCCGACCAGATCCAGGAAGTATCGGCGGCGTCGGAGGAGATGTCGGCAGGTACGGAAGAAGTGACGGCCTCCGTCGAGGAGATGGCCCGCATCGCCCGCGACTCCTCGGAAAACTCCCAGAGCGTGGTCGCTTCCTCACAGGAACAGCTTGGCTTCATCAGCGAGATTTCCTCATCCGTCCAATCGCTGCGCGAGATGGCAAGGGAGCTGCAGGAACTGGTGAAGCAGTTCAAACTGTAAGGCGCGGCACAATGGCAGGAGCAGCCCAACTGTTGATGGCAGGGGGGCTGCTTTTTGCTGCTCTTTTACAGTGTGTTTGAAAGTTGAACGAAGTGGAAAAAAAACGGCGTTTTGGTACAAAGTGTCATTTGCATGCGTATGATGAAGAAATGAAAGTATTCCGTAGTCTATTGCTAAATATTGTTTTTATGGTTTTCATGGTAAATGTGGCAAAAGCTCATACTGTTTCCACAACATCTGGAACTTATTGGAAATATCTAGGAACACATTATTGTTGTACAAGTACCCACTATAAAGGAGGAGGATTCCAATAAAAAAAGGGTTACTAATTATAGGCATTCTCGTTCTGGTTCTTACAATGGTATACAATTCTAATGTGGAGTTCACACAAGCAAAAAAAGATAAAGAAATTATTTATGGTACGACTAAGGCACGATCTCTTGATGATTTGGTGGCTGAATCAAATATTATAGCCCACGTCAAAATACTTAAATTAGTAGATGTTTTTGAAGACGAAGGAGAACAGATATCAAAATTTCAGGCAAAGGTAAAAAAGTATTACAAAAATAACACGGATAACAATGATGCCGAAGAAATATATCTCTACCAATTAGGTAGTCCAGATGTTGACGTAGTTGACAATCCTCTACTTGAAGAGAATAAATCCTATATTCTATTTTTGAAAGAACGGGATGGTGGATCAAAATATGGCAAGGTTTTGATCATGACTGGCGAAGGTTACGGTCGATACAATGTTAACGGAACCAACGTAATACCCCAACTCGTCCATCTGAATGAGTCTAACGAAGAGTCGAACTTGTCTCCTGTTCCATTAGAAGATTTTGAAAAGAAACTAGACAAAAAAATAAAAACGAATCTCGATTCTCTAAACCCTTAAGGGGTTCCATGTTAGGAGCGCTAACTGCCCAACATACAAATTGGGCAGTTTTTCTATGAAGACGATACGAAAAAAATTTTCTCTAATTAAGGTGACTAGCGTAAAAATCTTTCCTATAATGAAGATAACGTATCCAGACAAAGCAGGTGTTTCCCTTATGAGCAAGCGATCATCGCACAAACCCATCAGCGTATTTGCCCGCATCCGTGCAACGTACCCGCAGCTGAGCGCGAAAGAGCAGCAGGTGGCCGATTACATCCTGGAACATCCCGGCGAGATCATTCACCTGTCCATCACGGCGCTGTCTGATCTCTGCGATTGCGCGGAGGCCACCATCTTCCGGCTCTGCCGCAGGCTGAACTTTCGAGGGTATCAGGCGTTAAAGATCGCGCTGGCCAGCGAAGTGGTGGCACCGCTGCAAAATATCCATCAGGAAGTGCAGCCGCAGGATGATATGGCGATGCTGGCGGAAAAAATTTTCACCACCGATATCGAGACCCTGCAGGATACGCTGCAAATCACCAAGGCCAATCATGAAACGCTTGCCCGCATCATCGATCTGTTGGTCGGAGCAAGGCGGATCGAGTTCTACGGGATGGGCGGATCGGCCCTCATCGCCCAGGACGCCTACCACAAATTCATGCGCATCGGCATCCCCGCTGTCCACCATGCGGATTCGCACTACCAGGTGATGTCCGCCTCGCTGCTGGGGCCGGGTGATGTGGTGGTGGCTTTCTCCCATTCCGGTTCGAGCAAGGATATCCTGGAAGCGTTGAAAGTGGCAAAGGAAGCGGGGGCAACGGTCATCGGCATCACCGGGTACGGCAAATCCCCGCTGGTCAAGCTGGCTGACTACTGTTTGTTCACCACCTCGCGCGAGACCGCGTTTCGTACGGAGGCGCTGTCCTCCCGCCTGGCCCAGCTCAGCCTGATCGACCTCTTGTATGTGGCCGTGTCGTTCCGCCGTCAGGAAGAGACGGTGAACAACATCAGGAAAATCCGGGAAGCGATTTCATTGAAGCGTTTGTAGACATTTACATAATATGGAAACGGGATAAGGGAATGAAGAGACGATGAACCAGTCGTATGCCATTGGGCTTGATATTGGAACAACCAGCACCAAAGCCGTCGTTTACACCGTGCAGGGAGAAGTAAAGGGCAGCGGGAGCGTAGATTACCCCATAACCGTACCGCACCCCGGCTGGGCGGAGCAGGATCCGGAGGTGATCTATGCGGCCGTGCTGCAGGCGCTGCGCGACGCCGTTGCAGCAGCGGGAATCCGCCGGGAGGAGATCGCGGCGATCGGCTTCAGCACGGCGATGCACAGCCTGATCGCCGTCGATGCGGAGGGCAGGCCGCTTACCAACAGCATCATCTGGGCGGATAACCGCAGCTCCGCCCAGGCGGAGCGTTTGAAGCGGGAAGGCATCGGCAGAGAGATCTATCTGCGCACAGGCACCCCCATCCATCCGATGTCCCCGCTCGCCAAGCTGATCTGGATGCGGGAGGAAGCGCCCGATATCTTCCGGCGGGCCGCCAAGTTCATCTCGATCAAGGAGTATGTGCTGCACCGGATGTTTGGCGTCTATGTGGTGGATTATTCCATCGCTTCTGCCACCGGGCTGTTTGACATCCGCCGTCTCGCCTGGGAGGAGGAGGCGCTGCGGACGGCAGGCATCCGGCGCGGGCAGCTGAGCGAGCCGGTGCCGACCACGCATATCCTGCGGGGATTCTCCAGGGAAGCGGCGGACAGCACCGGGCTTTCTCCCGATACGCCGTTTGTCGTCGGGGCAAGCGACGGCGTACTCGCCAATCTTGGCGTCGGCGCGGTGGAGCCCGGCCAGATCGCCGTGACGATCGGGACAAGCGGTGCCGTCCGCGCCGTCGTCGACCGGCCGCTGACCGACAGGGAGGGACGCACGTTCTGCTACGTGCTGACCGATAACCGCTGGGTGATCGGCGGTCCCACGAATAACGGGGGCTTGATGCTGCGCTGGTTCCGCGACCAATTCAGCGCGGAGGAAAGAGAGCAGGCGCAGAGCCTGGGGATCGATCCGTATGAGGTGATGGTGCAGAAGGCGGCCGCCGTGCCGGCGGGAGCGGAAGGATTGCTGTTTCTTCCCTTCCTGGCAGGCGAGCGGGCGCCGCACTGGAATGCCGACGCGCGCGGCAGCTTTTTCGGCATCGGCCTGCATCACCGACGGGAGCATTTTATCCGGGCGGTGCTGGAAGGGATTCTGTTCGGCGTCTACGATGTGGCCGCCGTGCTGCGCGAGCTGGCGGGAGAAGCCGTGGAGATCCGGGCCTCGGGCGGATTTGCCCGTTCCGCCGAGTGGCGGCAGATGATGGCCGACATGTTCGGCATCCCCGTGCTGGTGCCGCAAACGCATGAGAGCTCCAGCTTCGGCGCCGCCCTCATGGCCCTCTGGGCGGTGGGCGCCATTGCCGATCTGGATGAGGGAAGGCGGCTGATCACGCTTGCCGGCAGGCAGGAGCCGGTCGCGGCCCATAAGGCGGTCTACGAGGAACTGTTTGCCATTTACCAGCTCATCTATCGGCATACCGTTCAGGAAATGGCCGCGCTGGCCTCTTTTCAGCGGCTGACAAACGGGCAAACCCGCATGTAAAAAATTTTTCTTCAAAAATAGTTGTAATTGAAAAAAACTTGCAATAAAATGAAATTGTTAACGCTCTCATTTTCTCAACAAACCCATGAAAAACGATGAACGCAGATGTTTAAAGGGGGGTTCCTTGTCATGAAAAAAAGTTTCAGTCGTCTTAAGATGGCAGCCGGTGCACTCTCGCTGATCGTCGGACTCGGCGCTGTGCTGGCAGGCTGTGGCGGAGGCAATCAGGCGGCTCCGACTCCCGCTCAACAGCCGGCAGGCAAAACGGAACAAACCATCCGCCTGGTTGCGGCCAACCATCCGTGGACGGAAGCGGTCAAAACGCTGCTCCCTGATTTTGAGAAGGCCACAGGGATTAAAGTAAAGGTGGACAGCTATTTTGAAGACCAGCTGACGCAAAAAACCTCTGTCGAGTTTGCGGCCAACTCCAAAAGCATCGACGTGGTGATGTTCCGTCCGCTGCAGGACGGTAAGCAGTTCCAGAAAAACGGCTACTTCGCGAGCCTCAATGATTTCGTCAGCAAGGAGCAGGGATTGACCGATGACATCATCCCGTCCGCGCTCGGCAGCGTGAAAGATGGGGACAACCTGTACGGAATCCCGCTCGTTACCGAAACGGAAGTGCTTTACTACCGCAAGGACATCCTGGAGAAAGCGGGCCTGCAGCCGCCCAAAACCCTGGATGAGCTGAAGGAGATGGCAGCCAAGCTGCAGGATGTGAACGCAGGGTTGTACGGGTTCGTTTCCCGCGGCAAACGTTCGCCGGCCGTCACCCAATTCTCCAGCTATCTGTACAGCTTCGGCGGCGACTTCATGAAGGACGGCAAGGCTACCCTGAACACGCCGGAAGCGTTGAAAGCGTTTGAATTCTACAGCACCATGCTGAAAGATTACGGCCCGCCGGGAACCTTGAACATGAGCTGGCCGGAAGCATTCGGGGTCTTTACGCAAGGAAAAGCCGTCTTCCTGACCGATGCTTCCTCCCTCTTCACCAACGCCACCGACCCGGCGAAATCGTCCGTGGCCGACAAGGTAGGGTTCGCGCCGTTCCCGGCAGGTCCGGCCGGTTCCAAGCCGTACAACATCACCTCCTGGGCGATTGGGGTAGGGGCCAACTCCGAGAAAAAAGATGCGGCTTGGCAGTTCATCAAATGGGTAACCAGCAAGGAGATCGTGGGCAAGCTGCAGGCGAACGGTATCCCTGGCGCCCTCAAGTCGGTTTGGGATTCTCCGGAAGGCGTCGCCAAGTTCCCGAAAGACCTGGCGGACGCGATCAAGGCCAACGGGGCAGTCGGCGTGCCGTATGACCGTCCGCTGATCGTCAACGTAGGGAAAGCGCGCGACGCGATCGGCGACACCATCATCGCCGGCATCCAAGGCCAAGACATCAAGGCGGCGGCGGAGAAATCCAATCAGGACTTCCAGGCGGTCCTGGACAAAGAATAACAAACAAACGGGGTAAAGACGGTTTTCGCGCAGCGATTTCTTCTACAGAAAGCGGGCGAGTCCGTCTTTCCTCTTTTACGGTCGCCGCGCCGGCCAAGTTTTTGATGTAGGGAGGGTATCATGACAAACTGGATCGAGCGCAACATCAAGTGGATTTACACCATGCCGGCAGTGCTGTTTGTCGGCATCATGATGGTTTTCCCGGTGGGATACACCTTGTGGCTGAGCTTTCATGATTGGGATATGTCCAACGTGTCGCCGCCCCTGTGGGTAGGACTCGACAACTATCTCACGCTTTTTCAGGACGAGGTGTTTACCCAGGCGTTATGGCTTACCTTTTACTTTACCATCGTTGCGGTCGTGATCGAGACCGTGCTCGGCATCCTGCTTGCCCTGCTGATGAATCAGCACATTGTCGGCAAGGGGTTGGTGAAGACGCTGTTCCTGCTGCCGATGGTGGCCACCCCGGTAGCGGTGGGCCTTGTCTGGATCTTGATCTATGAGCCGAATATCGGGATTGCCAACATCTTTTTGCAGGCGATCGGGATCGCGCCCCAGGAATGGCTGGCTTCGCCGGAGATGGTGATGCCTTCCCTGATTGTCATCGATGTCTGGGAGTGGACGCCGATGATCGCCCTGATCGTGCTGGCAGGTCTGGTTTCCCTGCCGAAAGATCCGTATGAGGCGGCGATCGTGGACGGGGCCAACAGGCTGCAAACCTTCTGGAACATCACCCTGCCGCTCTTGAAGCCGACGATCTACTCCGCCGTTCTGCTGCGCCTGATCGATGCGCTGAAAACCTTTGACATCATTTACGCGACCACCCAGGGCGGCCCGGGAACCTCGTCGCAAACGCTCAACATCTACGGCTATGTGCTGGGCTTCCAGTACTTCAAAATCGGGCAGGCATCCGCCCTGCTGATGATTTTCTTCGCGATCGTGCTCGGCTTGAGCGTGCTGGTGATCGCGGTTCGCAAAAAGGCAGGTGTATCGATGTGAATGAGGAAAAAAAAGCTTCGATTTTTACCCATCTTCTTGTCTATCTGTCGCTCTTTCTGTTTGTCATGCCGTTTCTGTGGATGATTCTGGCCTCTTTCAAGACGCAGGAGCAGATTCTGAATACGTCCGCCCTGCTCAGCTTCACGCCGAACTTTGACAACTACGTCAACGTGTTTACGCAGTATGCGTTCATGGATTTCATCGTCAACAGCTTCATCGTGGCGCTGGGTTCCACGCTGCTCGGCCTCCTCTTGGGCCTGCCTGCGGCGTATGCCATCGCCAAATACAAGCAGCAGGGCATGGGCCTGTTGATCCTGGTTGCCCGGATCGTGCCGGGGATCTCCTTTTTGATCCCGTGGTTCATCATCTTTTCCAAGCTGGAGATGATCGACACCTATACGTCGCTCATCCTGAGCCACATGCTGGTCACCATGCCGTTTATCATCTGGGTGATGATTCCGTTTTTTGAGGGGCTGCCGCATGAGCTGGAGGAATCGGCCCGCGTGGACGGCTGCACGACGACGGGCGCCTTTCTCCGCATCCTGCTGCCCATCTCCTGGCCGGGCATCATCACCGCATCCATTCTGGCCTTTATCTTTTCGTGGAACAATTTCATGTTTTCCCTGATTCTTGCCGGGGAGAAAACGAAGACGCTGCCGATTGCCATCTTTAACTTCCTTTCCTACTCGGAAATCAACTGGGGCGGCCTGATGGCGGCATCGGTGATTATCACCCTGCCCGTGCTGGTCATCGCGCTTGTCGCCCAGCGGTACATCATCGCCGGCCTGACGGGCGGAGCGGTGAAAGGCTAGCGTTACGAATTCATAACGGGAGAAAAAGGAGAAAAGAGTATGCATATCGGTGTAATTGGGCTTGGCAAGATGGGATTCAACCTGACGCAAAACATGCTGCGCAACAAGATAAACGTGTCGGCGTACGACGTGGATGCCGGACGCCGCGAGGAAGCGGCGGCGCATGGGGTCACCGTCTACGGCGATCTGGACTCGCTGGTGAAAGAGCTGCCGGCGCCCCGCACGTTCTGGCTGATGATTCCGGCCGGGCCCGTCGTGGACGAGGTGCTGGCGGCCATGAAGCCGCATCTGCAGGCGGGGGATATCGTGGTGGACGGCGGCAACTCCCACTACCAGGACTCGATCCGCAGGGCGGGGGAGCTTGCCGAGCTGGGCGTCGACTTCCTTGATGCGGGAACGAGCGGCGGCACGAGCGGCGCGCTCAACGGCCTCTGCCTGATGGTGGGCGGACGGGAAGAAGCGTACCGCAAGCTGGAGCCCATTTTCACAAGCCTGTCGGTGGCGGATGGCTGCCTCTACACCGGGGAAGTCGGCAGCGGCCACTTCCTCAAGATGGTGCACAACGGCATCGAGTACGGCATGATGCAGGCGATCGCCGAAGGTTTTGAAGTGCTGGAGAAGGGGCCGTTCTCGTATGATTACGAGAAGGTGGCGGGTGTCTGGAACAACGGTTCGGTCATCCGCAGCTGGCTGATGGAGCTGGTGCAGAACGCTTTTCGCAAGGATGCGCGCCTGGAGCGCATCCGGGGCGTGATGCATTCGTCCGGCGAGGGGAAATGGACGGTGGAAACGGCGCTGGATTACCAGGTGGCGACGCCGGTCATCGCCCTCTCCCTGCTGATGCGCTACCGTTCCCTGCAGGAGGATACCTTCTCCGGCAAGGTGGTGGCCGCCCTGCGCAACGAATTCGGCGGCCACGCGGTGGTCAGCGCGGACGAATAGCATGAAGGGGGAGGTGCCCGTATGGGGATACTTCAGGAGCTGTTGAAGGATATTCCGCTGCCCAAAGTGGTGAAGGTGAAGCAATCGTTTCCGGACGCGCACATCACCGATGTTGAGGCTGCCGTCCGGGAAGAGCTGCGCAAGGTGGAGGGGCTGATCCGGCCCGGCATGGAGGTGGCCGTCGCGGTTGGAAGCCGCGGGGTGGACCAGATTGTGACGATCACGCGGGAGACCGTGCGGATGATTCGGGAGCGCGGCGGCGTGCCGTTTCTGGTACCCAGCATGGGCAGCCACGGCGGTGCGACTGCGGAAGGGCAGGTCGCCGTACTGCGCCACCTCGGCATCACGGAAGAGAGCGTGGGGGCAGAGATCCGCTCGTCGATGGAAGTCGTGCAGGTGGGCACGCTGCCCAATGGGCTGCCTGTCTACATCGACCGGTTCGCCTCGCAGGCGGACGGCATCGTGGTGATCAACCGCGTGAAGCCGCACACCGCTTTTCGCGGGCGGGTGGAGAGCGGCCTGATGAAGATGATTAGCATCGGCCTGGGCAAGCAAAAAGGGGCGGAAGCCTGCCATCAGCTCGGCTTTGGCCATATGGCGGAAAACGTCCCGGCGATGGCCCGGATGCTGATCGACCGGATGCCGATCCTCTTCGGCGTCGCCACGGTGGAGAACGCGTTTGACAAGGTGGCGCGGATCGCGGCCATCCCTGCCGCCGAGATCGAGCAGGTGGAAGTGGAGCTGCTGAAGGAGGCGAAGCGCCTGCTGCCCCGCATCATGTTCGACCAGATCGATGTCCTGGTGATCGACGAGATCGGTAAGAACATCAGCGGCGACGGGATGGACCCCAACATCACGGGCCGCTACCCCACCCCCTACGCCCATGGGGGGCCTGTGGTGAACAAGATGGTGGTGCTGGATCTGACCGACGAGACCGAGGGCAATGCCAATGGCGTAGG
This sequence comes from Brevibacillus sp. SYP-B805, assembly GCF_011059135.1. Taxonomy (GTDB): domain Bacteria; phylum Bacillota; class Bacilli; order Brevibacillales; family Brevibacillaceae; genus Brevibacillus_F. Next base: position 59,702 of record NZ_JAALGD010000009.1, read on the forward strand.
GACGGCCGATTTTACGACCCAGCGGCTTGTCGACAAGATGGACCTGGAGAAAACCTATGCCAACGGCCTGACCTCAACGGTTGTCGCGCCGACGAAGATCGCGACCACCCTGCCGAATGACCGGGAAGCGATTCAGGCGGCGATCAAGACGTGCAACATTTTGAATTTTCACGATGTGAAGCTGGTACGGATCAAAAATACGCTGACGCTGGGCGAGATCGAGATTTCGGAAGCGCTGCTGCCGCTGGCGAAGGCGCATCCGGACATGGAGATTCTGACGGAGCCGTATGCCTGGACGTTCGACGCCCAAGGAAACCTGTTGCAGAGGAGATGAACGGATGAAAATCACCCAGTTTACCTTGTACAAAGTACCGCCGCGCTGGCTGTTTCTGAAGGTGGAGACGGACGAGGGCATCACGGGATGGGGCGAACCGATCGTGGAAGGCCGCGCCGCTACCGTGGAAGCCTGTGTGAGAGAACTGAGCGAGTATCTGATCGGCAAGGACCCGCTGCGCATCGAGGATCACTGGCAGGTCTTGTACCGAGGTGGATTTTACCGGGGGGGCCCGGTTCTCACCAGCGCCCTTTCCGGCATCGAGCAGGCGCTGTGGGATATCAAGGGCAAGTTCTACCATCTCCCCGTCTACGAGATGCTGGGAGGAGCCGCCCGCGACAAGATCCGCGTCTACTCCTGGATCGGCGGCGACCGTCCCCATGATGTGGCGGCGGCAGCCCGGGAGAAGGTGGAGGCCGGCTTTACCGCAGTGAAGATGAACGCGACGGAAGAGATGGATTACATCGACACCATCTCCAAGGTAGAGGCCGCCGTCAACCGAATCGCCGCCGTGCGCGAAGCGGTGGGCAAAGATATCGGGATCGGCATGGATTTTCATGGCCGGGTGCATAAGACGATGGCGAAGATTCTGGCCAAAGAGCTGGAGCCGTACCGCCCGATGTTCATCGAAGAGCCGGTGTTGCCGGAAAACAACGAGGCGCTGCGCGAGATCGCCCGTTACACCACGACGCCGATCGCCACGGGGGAGAGACAATACACGCGCTGGGGGTTCAAGCAGATCCTGATGGACGGCTATGTGGACATCATCCAACCGGATCTCTCCCACGCCGGCGGCATTCTGGAAGTGAAAAAGATCGCGGCGATGGCGGAAGCGTTTGACGTGTCTGTGGCGCCGCACTGTCCGCTCGGGCCGATTGCGCTGGCTGCCTGCATTCAGCTGGACGCCTGCACGCCCAATGCCATCATTCAGGAACAGAGCCTCGGCATCCACTACAATCAGGGCAGCGACCTGTTGGACTACCTGCTCGATCCGAAGGTGTTCGCCTACAAGGACGGCTATGTCTCCATTCCCCAAGGGCCGGGGCTTGGCATCGAGATCAATGAGGAACGGGTAAAACAGGCGGCGGAGGAAGGACACGACTGGAAAAATCCGGTCTGGCGCAATGCGGACGGCTCCGTCGCGGAATGGTAAGGAGCGCACGCACATGGACGTTGTCACGCTGGGAGAAACCATGGTGCTGTTTCATCCGGCCGCCGATGGCCCGCTGCGGTATGTGCATCAGTTTGAAAAGACGATCGGCGGTGCGGAATCCAATGTGGCGATCGGTCTGGCCCGGCTCGGGGCCAAGGTCAGCTGGATCAGCAGGCTCGGGGATGATGAGTTCGGCCTGTATGTCCGCAATTTCATCCGGGGAGAAGGCGTGGATACGTCGGGGGTGGTGTTTGACCCCCGGCATCCGACCGCCGTTTTTTTCAAGGAGCGGCAGCCGGGCAGAGAGACGAGGGTCTACTATTATCGCAAAGGCTCGGCGGCCAGCTTCATGACGCCCGATGATCTGGACGAAACGCTGATCGCCCAGGCCCGCTTTCTGCACCTGACCGGTATCACGCCGGCCTTGAGCGCTTCCTGTCTGGCGACGGTGGAGCGGGCCATCGCGCTCGCGAGACGCCACGGCCTGACCATCACCTTCGACCCCAACATCCGCTTGAAGCTCTGGACGGCCGGGCAGGCGCGGGAGACGCTGACCGCCTTGGCCGCCCGGTGCGACATCGTGCTGCCAGGGCTGGAGGAAGGCGAGCTCTTGACCGGCGAACGGACGCCGGAGGGGATCGCGCAGCGGCTGCTCACAGGCGAGACCAAAGCGGTGGTGATCAAGCTGGGCGAACGGGGAGCCTTCTATGCCACGGCTGACGGGCAGGAGTACGTGCCCGGCTTCCCGGTGGCGCAGGTGGTCGATCCGATCGGCGCAGGCGACGGATTTGCGGCCGGCCTTCTCTTCGGACTGATTCGGGGATGGTCGTACCGGGAAGCGGTGCGTCTGGGTAATCGCATCGGAGCCTATGCCGTGACGGTGAAGGGCGATGTGGAAGGATATCCGTACTGGTCCCAGATCGCGCCGGATGAAGAGAAACCGGAGATTTTCCGCTGAGAGCGGGGAGGTGGCGCAAGCATCATGCTGGAGAAAGCGGAGCGTTTGCAGAACATGATCAAGGGCGGCATTATCGCCATCCTGCGGCACGTGCCGGAGGAGAACGCGGTGCGTGTAGCCGAAAGCCTGGTGGAAGGCGGGGTCACGGCGCTGGAAGTACCGGTGCAGACAGCCGGGGCATTCCGGGCCATGGAGGCAATCGCGTCCCGCCTGCAGGGGAAAGCCGTGGTGGGCGCCGGGACGGTGCTGGATGCAGAGACGGCCCGGCTCTCCATCAACTGCGGGGCGGAGTTTCTGTTCAGCCCCAGCCTGCATCAGGAGGTGATCCGCACCGGTCTGCGCTATGGCAAAATCGTCGTGCCGGGCGTGATGACCCCGACCGAAATGATCCAGGCGATGGAGTGGGGGGCCGATCTGGTAAAGATCTTCCCGGCAGGCAGCCTCGGCCCGTCCTATGTCAAGGACGTGCGCGGCCCCTTCCCGCACATTCCGGTCATCCCGACGGGCGGGGTGAACCTGGAGAATGCGGCCGCGTTTATCAAAGCCGGTGCGGTTGCGCTGGGCGTCGGCGGCAGCCTCGTCGACAGCAGGCTGATGGCGGCCGGGGAGTATGACAAGCTGCGCGAGCGGGCCGCCCGGTTTGTGGACGCGGTAAAAGCAGCGAGAACGACCTGACAGACGGATACAGCAAGCGGCACACCGATATGGGTGTGCCGCTTCTGTTTGTAGACAAGGTGGAAACGTTCCGGCCAGCCACACGTAAAACAAAGGAGAAGACTTTGAAAAATGAGGGAGCACGATGCATGCAACGCGAACAGAACGGCTGAGGGCCGAGCGAAAACGGAAGCGAAGCCGCGCGCGGCGTTGGTTCATGGGAATCGCCGGCCTCCTGCTGCTTGCCGGCCTCGCCGATGCGCTCCTCCGATCCGCCCAGGACAAGGGAAACGCAGGCTCGTCCGGCCCGGTTGACACGATCCGCCCGGCGGCATCCGGGCGGCAGGAAGGGGAGGAGGAGGGCGCCGCAGAACCGGTGGTCCGTCTCACCTTTGTCGGGGACGTGATGATGAGCGGCAATGTGGAATCGCTGCTGAAAGCCAAAGGCTACGATTTTCCCTATGCGTACGTGAAGACGCTTTTTCAGCAGGATGACTGCACGATCGCCAATTTGGAGACGCCCGTTACGGAGAGAGGCACCCCCGCCCCCAACAAGGAATATGTGTACAAATCGCCGCCGGCCGCCATCCCGCCTCTGAAAGCAGCCGGCATGGATGTGGTCAATCTGGCCAACAACCATTCCATGGATCAAGGGGAAGAAGGGCTGCTCGATACGTTTCGCATCCTGGAGGAGAACGGCATCGATTATGTGGGGGCCGGAGCCGATGCGACGCGTGCCTACCAACCGGTGATGGTGGAGCGGAACGGCATCAAGGTGGCTTTTTTGGGATTCAGCCGGGTGGTTCCCAATGTCGGCTGGTATGCCGGCACCAGCAAGCCGGGAGTGGCCATCTCGTACGAACCGACCCGGGCGGCCGAAGCGATTGCCGCCGCCCGGAAGCAGGCTGATCTGGTGGTGGTCATCGCCCATTGGGGACAGGAAAAGGTGGACTACCCGGTGGATCACCAGAAGGAGCTGGCCCGCGCTTACATCCATGCGGGCGCAGACCTCGTCGTCGGCAGCCACCCCCATGTGCTGCAGGGGTTCGAATCCTACAACGGAAAGTGGATTGCCTACAGCCTGGGCAATTTTGTCTTCACCCGCTCAAGCGTTGCGAAAACATGGGAAACCATGGTGCTGCAGGCAGCCTGCACGAAAAGGGGAACCTGTACCTTGAAGATGCTGCCTTTCCGCGCGGAGCTTGGTCAGGCGGTGCCGATGAACAAACAGGACGGCGCCCGGCTGATCCGGCGGGTGGAGTCCATTTCCACCGGCGTCCGCGTGGAACCGGACGGAAGCGTGAAAGAAGCGGCCCATTGAGGCGTGGGGGAGTCCGCATATTTCCTCCGTCAGCAGGTGATGCTAAGGAAAATCGATTTTTCCAGAAGAAGGAGCGCTGTGAGATGACCTCGCCCGAACAGACGAATGAAGTGACGGAGATGCAGCAGATCGGGGCCTATCCGACGAAACACAAGCCGTATCAGCAGGATGTACCGCTGCTGCAAACGGAGGAAGAAAGCGGCGAACCCGCCCACATCCCCGCCACGCAGGATCGCGCGCAGTAGAAGCAGTGAAAAAGGCAGTTCCACTCCCCGGTTGCCCGGGGTGGAACTGCATCCGCCCAAGAAAGACAGGCCAATCGCTGGCGTGTCTTTTTTTGCATTTTCAGAACAAGGAGACCTGGGCGAGCCTATGTCCCCCTTTTCCGGGCACGCGATCGGTTATTTCACCCGCCCGATCGACAGGTTGACCCGGTAGTTGCCGTATGCCAATATCTCGTCCAGCAGGCGGTTCAGCTCCTCCTGGTTCGGGACGCTCACTTTCAGCGAATAACAGCCTTCCCCGCTGATCCGATGCGCTTCGCAAATTCGCTCGTCACGCTGGATGAAGCGCTGGAAGGCGGCATGATCCGTTGTTTTCATGAAAACGGTGACCAGCGCGAGGAGGGAGGGGCTGAGCTTGCTTGGGTCTAGCCGCAGCGTGTAGCCCTCGATAACTCCCGTCTCCTCCATCTTGCGGATGCGGCTGCCGACAGCCTGTCCGGTAAGATGGACGCGCTCGCCGATTTCCCGCCACGGCATCCGGGCATTTTCCTGCAGCAGCTTCAGAATCGCCAGATCGGTCTGATCGAGCATGACCATCGTTCCTTTCACGGTGAAAAAATTCTTCGGCCAATTGGTTCGCGGGGAAAAGGGGCAGGAGGCTATAATCGGAGGTGAAACATCAGTACCATTATAAATCGGAGGGTTTGCGATGAGAATGCAATTGGTACGCCATGCCACCCTTTTGGTAGAGTACGGCGGCAAGAGGCTGCTGGTTGATCCGATGTTTAGTCCTGCCGGGGCGCTGCCTGCCACCCCCAACACCCCCAATCAGCGGCCCAATCCGCTGGTGGATTTGCCGATGGACCCTCGTTCCCTGCTGGACATCGATGCCATCGTAGTTACCCATACCCACCGGGATCACCTGGATGATGCGGCGGTCGCGGCACTCCCCAAGCATCTGCCGCTCTTCAGCCAACCGGAAGACGAGGAGAAGCTTCGCGGCTTCGGGTTTACCCGGGTACAGCCGGTTTCCACGGAGGCAGCATGGGAAGGCATCGTCTTCCATCGCACGGGAGGGCAGCACGGGACCGGGGAGATCGGCAAAGCCATGGGGCCGGTATCGGGCTTGGTCCTGCAGGCGGAAGGAGAGCCTACCCTTTACATCGCCGGGGATACGGTCTGGTGCGACGAGATGGAAGAGGCGCTGGCGGCCCACCAGCCTGACATCGTGGTTGTCAATGCGGGCGGTGCGCGGTTTCTGACCGGCGGCCCGATCACGATGACGGCGGAGGATATCGTGCAGACGTGCCGCAAAGCGCCCCAAGCGCGGGTTGTCGCCGTTCACATGGAGGCGTGGAATCACTGCCTGTTGACGCGCCGCGAACTGGCTGAGGCGCTGGCGGCTGCGCAGCTCACCCACCAGGTGCATATCCCCGCCGATGGGGAATGGCTGTCGTTTTAGGGAGAGAGGGTACCTTGGCAAGAAGGTACACTCAGACTGACGACAAACTGCAGTTAGAATCATGGCGTGATGGGGCCAAGCGAGCTCCTTTGACGACCGGCTCAGCGAAGAAACGAAGACGCGGGAGCAAAGGGGGCGTGAGTCTCACATCCCCGAAACACCCAGATGTTGAGCCCCCGCCCGCGTCGCGTTTCGGAGCGGACATGGCCTACTTCTGCGCGGGTCGTCAAGAGAGCGAGCAGGAACCATTACCCATGCGAAAAAGGACTTTGTCTGCACACTGAGGGTACCTTGCAACAAGGTGCCCTTTTGCCTGTTTGACAAAGATAACTCAACGTAATAATATATTTTTACGTGAATAAAATGGTTTATGTAGGAGGTGATCCCTTGCCGCAGGACATCATGGAAACCTATGTCGTGGAGCAGCCGGATCAAGCCATGGTGCTGCTGAATCCGCTGCGCTCGGAGATTCTCGGCAAGCTGGCGGAACCGGCCTCGGCGGCAGAGATTGCCCGCAGCATCCATGAAATTCCGCAGCGGGTGAACTATCACCTGAAAGCGCTGGAGAAGGCAGGCTTGGTGCGGCGCGTCGGCACCCGGCAGGTGCGCAATCTGGTGGAAGTGCTGTATCAGGCCATCGCCCGGACGTTCATTTTGCCGGAATCGCTCGGCTGGAATGCGGAGACCGTGCAGCGGCTGAAAGACCAAAGCTCGCTCTCCCATCTGATCACGACGTCCGAGCGAATCAAGCGGGACGCGCTGGTGCTGCTGGAACGATCCGAGGCCAGCGAAGAGATCCCCAGCGCGACGCTGCAGGCGAGCATAGCCCTGGCGGATGACAAGCAGCGGCAGGCGTTCGTCAGCGAGTATGTGGAGATGGTGCAGAAGCTGGTGGAAAAGTATCAGGCCCCGAATGGCGGCAGGGATGCGTACACGGTGATTCTGGCGGTATATCCGCAAACAGAACGGGGAGGCGAACAGACGTGAAACCTGTACTGGTGTGGCAGACACGGAAAAGCGGCGAGCGCTCAAAAAAGGCCGCCGGAGCGGAACAGGTCATTCCGTTTCCAGGGAGCCGCCGGGACCAACGGGAGGAGACGTTCCAGGAGGCGACCGTGACCGAATGGACGGTCGGCGGGCAGCAAGACGCGGCAGCGCCGGTCACCATCCGCATGGTCTCCTCGGGCTTCGGCGCAGCGGCACCATCCACAGCGCCGCAGGCTCGAATGGGCATGGCGGCTTAACCGCGAAAGGAGGCGTTGCAGAATGAATCTCGTACCCGTCGTTGTAGAACAGACGAATCTCGGCGAGCGGTCGTATGACATCTATTCCCGCCTGCTGAAAGACAGGATCATCTTCCTGGGCAGCGCGATCGACGACCAGGTGGCCAATGCGGTGGTGGCGCAGCTGCTCTTTCTGGCTGCCGATGACCCGGACAAGGATATTTACCTGTATATCAACTCGCCGGGGGGCTCGGTGACAGCAGGCATGGCGATTTTCGACACGATGCAGTACATCAAGCCGGATGTCTCCACCATTTGCATCGGCATGGCGGCGTCGATGGGCTCGCTCTTGCTGGCGGCGGGAGCAAAAGGGAAACGGTATGCGCTGCCCAATGCGGAAGTGATGATCCACCAGCCGTGGGGCGGTGCGCAGGGGCAGGCAAGCGACATCAAGATTCAGGCCGACCGCATACTGAAAAACCGCGAGATGTATGCCCGCATCATTGCCGAACGAAGCGGCCAATCCTTTGACAAGGTGATGCGTGACATCGACCGCGATTACTTCATGTCGGCAGCCGAAGCGAAGGATTACGGCCTCATCGACAAAGTTATTGAAAAGCTGTAGAAGAGAGATACACAAGGAGGGGCAGGGGCATGCGCGTACTGGTCATAGGCGGGACACGCTTTATCGGCTTCTACACCGTCAGACGGCTGATCGAGCAAGGGCATGAGGTGATGCTGTTTCACCGGGGGCAAACGGTGTCCACTCTCCCGGATGGCGTCAGCCGCCTGCTGGGGGATCGCCGCGAGTTGGCCGGGTACCGGAGCGAGCTTGCGGCATGGGGGCCCGATGTCGTGCTCGACATGGTGCCGTATACGGAGCAGGATGCCCGGACCGTGATGCAGACCTTCCAAGGCATAGCGGCCCGGGTGGTGGCGATCAGCAGCTGCGATGTGTATCGGGCATTTGGCCGCCTCCACGGCCTCGAAGACGGGGCGGTTGAACAGGGACCGCTGACGGAGGACGCGCCGCTGAGGGAGCGGCTGTTCGCTTACCGCGGCAAAAGAAACGGCCCTGACGATTACGAGAAAATATTGGTGGAGCGGGTCGTGATGGGCGATCCGGAGCTGCCCGGCACCGTCTTGCGCCTCCCCGCCGTCTATGGGCCGCACGATTATCAGCACCGCATGTACTTCTTCCTGCGCAGGATGCTGGATAAGCGGCCGGCGATCCTGCTTGAGGAAGGGCTGCCGGAGTGGCGGTGGACGCGCGGATATGTGGAAAACGTGGCCGACGCGATCGCGCTGGCGGTATCCGATGGCCGGGCGGCCGGACGCATCTACAATGTCGGAGAACCGGCAGCCATGAGCATGCGGGAATGGATTCAGGCGATCGCCCAGGCGGTGGGCTGGAGCGGGGAGATCGTCTCCGTACCCGCTGACCGGCTCCCCGAAGCATTGCGGTGGAATATCCATGCCGCCCAGCATATTGTGTGCGATTCGTCGAGCATGCGCCGCGAGCTGGGTTATCAAGAGCGGATTTCGCTGGAGGAGTCCATCCGGCGCACCGTGGAATGGGAGAGCCTCCATCCGCCGGAAAACGGCTCTTCGGCGTTGTCTGACTACGCGGCGGAAGATGCCGTGCTGGCAAGCCTCTGACGGGAGGAGCGGGGTTTCACCCGCATCTATACCCGCTGCTCCGGAAGAAACCAGATGTCCTTGAAATCAACCCAACCGAACAAACGGATCGATACCCCTTTGAGCGACGGATGATAATACGTCCGCTGTTTCCTGCGAACCAACGGGATGATGACGCCTTCCCCGATCAGCTTCCTCTCCAGCTGCAGCAGCTTCTCCAACTGGCGGGAGGAATCCGGCTCCCGCAAAATGTCGGCAATCCGGCGATCCATGGTGCGCAGCCGCTCAAGAGCAGGTTCGCGTTGCGGTTGGTACAGCAGAGGATGTCAGCCAGCCGCTGGAGCGAAACCGGGATGCGCTGCCCTTCCCCCACCGCTGCAAAGTGGGAGCGCAGGCGTAGATAATGGTCCGCCAGCTGCATGAAAACTCCCCCTTGTCCGAAAAGATGAAATTTCCTGATATATACATGACACTTTTTCTTCATCTTTATCCAGCTAGAATGGTGGTATCAGCGCCATAGGGAAGATGAGGAACCGCAGGTGTTGGTGGAGAAGAAAACCGTCCAGCCCTGATCCTTCGAGAATGGCGGCAACCATACATGCAATTCGGAAAAGGACGGATAGGATGAAACGGATCAGCGAAGCAGTCCAGCGGCTGAAAACATGGTATGTCCGCTACGATACGGCCATCTGGGTGCGCGTATGGGGAACGGTGTTAACCTCCATGACGGGGTTTATGCTCCGCCCCTTTCTGGTTTTATACCTGTATGACAAACTGGGCGGCTCCATCCTGCTGCCGATGGTGGTGGTGGGCCTGCAGCCGTTCACCGGGATGATCGTCGGCCTCATGGGCGGCGGACTCTCGGACCGGTATGGGCGCAAGCCGGTCATGCTGGTCGCGCTGGCGATACAGACCTTGTCGATGTTGGGGTTCGTGTTCGCCGAGACGGTGTGGCACTTCGCTCTTCTGACCGTGATGAACGGGCTGGGCGGCTCGCTCTTTTTCCCGGCGGCCAACGCCCAGGTGAGCGATGTGGTGCCGGAGGATCGGCGCGCCGAGGTGTTTGCGCTCCTGCACACGGCGCTGAACGTGGGCGCGGCGGCGGGACCGCTGATGGGTCTGGTGCTGTTCACCCAAAACCCGGCCCTGGTCTTCAGCAGCGCCTCGCTGGCCTTCCTGTGCTATGGGGCCATGCTCTGGTGGAAAGTGCCGGAGACCCTGCCGGTGGACGGGGGCGGCCCCACGCGCCGGACTGACGCGCCAAAACTGGAGCTGCGGGAGCACAGGAGACTCCTGTGGATCACCATCCTGGCGGTTCCGGTCAGCATGCTGTATGCCCAGGTGGAGACCGTCCTGCCGCTGCATCTGAAGAGCCGGTTTGCGGATTACCAGACGATCTTCGCCTGGCTGATGACGATCAACGGGACAACCGTCATCCTGCTGCAGATGTGGCTGGCCAAGCGGACCGAGCATCTCTCCTCCCACAAGGTGATTCTCGCCGCTTACCTGATCTTGGTGGCGGTTGCCTGCGGCTATGCGTTTGCGCCGGCATTTGCGGTGCTGGTGGCGGTGGAGATGCTGTTCACCGTCGGCGAGATGCTGGTCGGACCGCATATGCAAAAAGCGATCTCCCTGATGGCACCGCCGGAAATGCGCGGCCGGTATTTCTCCATCTACGGGATGAACTGGCAGATCTCCCGGGCGGTCGGACCGCTGCTGGGAGGCGCAGCATTCACCCGCCTCGGCGGTGTAGGCAGTTTCCTGTTGGTCGCCCTGACTTTGCTGGTTGCCGGATTCTTTCAATACCGGATGGTGCAAGCGGCTGCCGACAAGCAGGCCAACAGCGTAAAGGCAAGCGCAGTGACCGGATAGCGGGTTCCTCGGTGAGCAGCCCCGGATGAAACGATTCGTTCATCCGGGGTTATTTTTTTGGGAAAAGCGTTTACTCTCACCATAAAATCGGGAGCGGAGCCGCCAGCGTCGATAACGTCCCGCCCGGCTCTTTTTTGTGAATTTTTTATATTGACATAAAACAAACCGTTCGCTACGATAAAGATGCAAGTTTGTTTTAATTGCGAACAAACAAACTAGATCAGAAGGGTAGAGACAATGGAGAAAAACGCCATATCGAAGCTGATTAAAAACACCAATCACTCTCTGGTACTCGAATTGATCCGTTCCGAGCAGCCGATCAGCAGGGCTGCCATCGCGAAGAGGCTTGGCCTTAGCCGTTCCACCGTCTCTTCGATTGTCGACGACCTTCTGCACAAGAAAATCATCATCGAGCTGGGGCTCGGCAGTTCCACCAAGGAAGGCGGCAGGCGGGGGATTGAATTGGGGTTCAATCCGAAGTCGGCTTATGGGGTAGGTGTCGATATCGGTGGAACCAAAGTGCTGATCATCATTACGGATTGGGACGGTGAGGTTGTTTACAAGACGAAACTGAAAACGTCTTCAAACGTGGATGATCTGGTCTCCATGATCAAGGAAAGCATCCGGCAGTCCGGCGTCAATGAACAGCTGATCATCGCGATGGGCGTAGGCGTGCCGGCCATTACCAACACCAGGAAGGGGATCGTGGTGGATTCTCCGGCGCTGGGGTGGCAGAATCTCCCGCTGCGGGAAGCCATGCAGCAGCACTTTTCCTTCCCGGTGTTCATCAACAACGATGTCAGGTGCGCAGCCCTTGGGGAGAAGTGGCTGGGGTCCGGCGGCCAGTCGCGCCACATGGTGTTCATTGCCTTTGGAACCGGCGTCGGCTGCGCGATTGTCTCCAATGGCGAGCTGATCGAAGGGCACAGCTATTCGGCCGGGGAGATCGGCTACCTGATTGACATGCTGGATGTCCGGAATGGTCAGGAAAACAGCGTAGGCCGCTTTGGCACCTTTGAAAACCGGACCTCCGGCACGGCTCTGTCGAAACACGGCTTTACCGGAGCCGAGCTGTTCCGGCAGTACCAGCATGGCAATCCCCAAGCGGTCGCCGTGATTGACCAATTTATTCTGGATGTATCGATTGCGATTGCCAATATCTGCAGCCTGCTCAACCCGGAGAAGGTGGTCCTGGGCGGCGGCGTATCCGAGTCCATGCATCAGATTTTGGACAAGGTGACCGACAATATTAAGAAATTTACGCCCAATCATCCCAAAGTGGAGCTGGCCCGCTTGGGGACGGACGCAGGCGGTCTGGGAGCAATCGCATATGCTTTTCAAAAAATACAGGAAGCGAATGAAAAGGGGGATTTTGAATGAAAAAATTCTGGAGCATGGCGCTGTCTTCCATCCTGGTTGCGGCTTCGCTCGCCGGTTGCGGCGCCGGCAAGGAAAATGCCGGTTCTTCGGCCGACAGCGGGCCGGTAACCCTGAATGCCATTTTCATGAAGCAGGCGGGGTACAGCGAGGACGACATCACGGCCATCACGAAAGAGTTTATGAGCAAAAACCCGAATATCAAGGTAAATACGACATTTGTTCCGTATGAGGCGCTGGAGCAAAAAATCCTGACAGGCGCGCCGAACGGGGGCTATGACGTTGTCCTGATCGACGCCCCCTGGACCGCGAAGTTTGCCAAAGCGGGCATTGTGCAGGAGGTTACCGATAAATTGCCGGAAGCGGACCGGCAGGATATTTTCGCCGGGGCGCTGGATGCCGTCTCTTATGAAGGCAAGCTGTACGGCCTCCCGTGGCTGAACGATACGAAGTTTCTCTTCTACAACAAAGAGATGCTGAAAAAGGCGGGCTTCTCCAACCCCCCCAAGACATGGGACGAGCTGATGGCGCAGGCGAAAGTGATCAAGGAGAAAGGCATCGTGGAGTACCCGATCGTCTGGAGCTGGAAGCAGGCAGAAGCGCTCTCCTGCGACTTTACGACCCTGTCCGAAACGTTTGGCGGCAAGCTGGTGCGGGACGGCAAGCCGACCCTGACCGATGAAGGCAATCAAAAGGCGCTGGACTTCATGGTGCAAAGCCTGAAAGACGGCATCAGCAACCCGAAATCGACCGAATTCCTGGAGGAGGATGTGCGGGGCGTCTTCTCCAGCGGCAAAGCGGCGTTTGCCCTGAACTGGACCTACATGTACAACCTCGCCAATGACAAGACCCAATCCCAGGTAGCGGGACAGGTGGGCATTGCGCCAAGCCCGGGGCAAGGCAGCGTGGTCAGCGCTTCCGTCAACGGCGGCATGGGGGTGGCGCTCGCCAAAGGCAGCAAGCATCCGGAAGAGGCCTGGAAATACATGGAATACCTCTCTTCCAAGGAAGTGCAAAAGAAATACGCCAAAAACGCCCTTCCCATCTGGAAATCGCTCTATGATGACAAGGATGTGATTGCCACCAACCCGGAAGTCGTGGCCGCTTCCAAAGTGCAGTACAACTATCTGGCTAACCGTCCGCAGGTTCCCTGGTACGGCAGCCTTTCCACGGAGCTGCAGGTAAGCATCCAGCAGGCGCTGCTGGGTCAAAAATCGACCAAGGATGCATTGGCCGAGCTGCAGCAAAAAGCGGAGGAACTCGCGAACAAGTAGGAGTGGCAAGGGGGGTTCTCCCCCTTTTCTTCTTCGGAGAAAGGGGTACAGCATGAAGAGGAAGCTTAGCGATGCTCAATTTGCATGGCTCATCATTGCTCCGTCCGTTGTCATTGTATTCGGCATCGTCTTGTATCCGCTGTTTGAAACGTTTTTATACAGTCTGAAAGATCTGGATTTGTCCGCCGGCAGCCTCGGCGACTATGTCTGGCTGCACAACTACCTTGAGATTTTATCAGATGGGGATTTTTGGGCCTCTGCGGGGCGAACGGCCTATTTCGCGGCGGTCTCCATTTCCCTGGAGCTGATCCTCGGTACGCTGATCGCGCTGCTCCTGAACGAGGAGATCAAGGGCAAAACCTTCCTACGCTCGATCATCATCATTCCGTGGGCTGTGCCCACCATCGTCAACGGGGCGATGTGGAAATGGATCTATCACAGCGAATACGGGGCCTTGAACGCACTGCTGACACAGCTTCATCTCATCGATCACTACCATTCCTGGCTGAACAGCCCGTGGATGGCGATGAACATGGTGATCATTGCGGACGTCTGGAAAATGACCCCGCTGGTGACGATCTTTCTGCTGGCGTCCCTGCAGCTGGTGAACAAGTCGGTCTATGAGGCAGCCATGGTGGATGGCGCGGGGATGATCAGACGGTTTTTTACCTTGACCCTTCCTTACCTGAAGCCGACGCTGCTGGTGATCATCGTGATGCGAACGATGGAGACGTTCAAGGTGTTTGACATCATTTACGCCATCACGCAGGGCGGCCCGGCGAACGGCACCATGGTCCTGACCTACCAGGCCTACTTGAAAGCATTCAGCAACCTGCAGTACTCGCAGGGGGCCACCATTTCCTATCTGATCGGCATGATGATCGCCCTGTTAACCTACGGGTACGTGAAAATGCTGAAGAGAGGGGAGGCGGCGTAAGATGAGAAGCAAACCGTTCCGGCTGCTCCAGTACGCATTCGCGCTGTGCGTGGCGGTCTTCACGCTGGCCCCGTTTGCGTGGCTGGTGATCTCCAGCGTCTCCTACCAAAAGGATCTGACAACCACGCCGCTGAAGTGGATTCCGGACAACCTGACCTTTGAGCGCTACCGGGATATCTTCACCAATCCGGACAACGAGATGGCGTACGCATTTAAAATGGCGATGATCAACAGCTTCACGGTGGCCTCCACGGTGACCGTCATCGCCCTGATCGTCGGGGGATTGGCCGCCTACGCCATTTCGCGGTACCGGTTCCGGTTCCGGGAGAAGCTGGTCTATCTCTTCCTGTTCACGTACATGATCCCGTCCGTCGTCATCGTCATCCCGCTCTATTTGCTTTTCAGCGAGATGCAAATGCTGGACTCCAAAATGACGCTGGTGCTGCTGGATCTAACCTTCGTCATACCCTTCGTCATTTGGGTCATGCAAAGCTATTTTGATTCCATTTCGAAAGAGTTTGACGAAGCGGCGGCGGTGGACGGCTGCAGCCGGCTGCAGACGCTCTGGTACGTGGTCTTTCCGATCGTGCGGCCCGGAATCATCGCGACAGGCATCTTGGCTTTTCTGCTCGCCTGGGATGAATTCTTTTTCTCCCTGCTGTTCACGTCTTCGCTTGAGGCAAAAACCATTTCGGTGGCCATCGCCGAATTCAGCGGCAAAAACGCGGTGGATTACGGGATGATCGCAACGGGCGGGGTCTTGGCATCCATTCCTCCCCTCCTCATCGCGATCGTCTTCCAGCGCTATCTGGTGCGAGGCATGGTTGCCGGTGGCATAAAAGAATAAGAGAGAAAAAGGGAGGCCATACGGATGAATCTGCATGTGTTTGAAAGCTATGAAGAGATGTCGGTAAACGTTGCCCAATGCATCATCGATCTGGTAAAGGAGAAGCCGGACGCCCTGATCTGCCTGCCCGGCGGCAGTACCCCGCTTGGAACCTACCGGGAGCTTGTCAAGGCGGTGCAGGAGGGGCGCGTGGATTTCAGCCGGGTAACCTTCGTGGGGCTGGATGAGTTTGTCGGTTTGGGGCGCGAAGATGAAGGAAGCTGCCAGCATTTTCTGTTCACAGAGGTATACGGGCCGCTGGGGATCAAGGAGTCGCAGATTCACCTCTTTGACGCCAAGGCCAGCGACCTGCAGGCGGAGTGCCGGCGCATCGATGAACTGCTCTTCCGGCGCGGCCCGCTTGATCTGATTCTGCTGGGCATCGGCGTGAACGGGCATCTGGGGTTCAACGAGCCGGGCGTTTCCTTTGACAGCTACTGCCATGTGGTCGACCTGGATGAGGTGACGAAAACAGTGGGGCAGAAATATTTCAAGGAACCGAAACAGCTCTCCCAGGGGATCACGCTGGGCATCAAGCATATGCTGGAGGCCAGAAAAGTGGTATTGGCGGCGAATGGTCCCCAAAAAGCGGAGGCCGTCTACCAGGCCCTCCGGGGGGAAGTTACCCCGTCCCTGCCGGCCAGCGTGCTGCAAACCCATCCGAACGCCCATTTCTATCTGGATAAGGCGGCTTATGCCAAAGTGGAAGAAACACGTTAAAAAAGGAAGGCCTTCGATTCGGAAGGCCTTCCGTGTCATGGGGGATGGTTCCCGCCCGCTCTCCCGGCGACCGGCGGCCCATCGCTCCATGCTTCACCCTTATTCTGCAGCTTCGGTTCATATCAATTTGTAATAGATAACGGTGGCATGCAGTTCCCCGTTTGCCGACCTGGCATAGTTCGGGATTCGCCCCGCTTCCACGAAGCCGATTGACGCATAGAGGCGATTGGAAGGGTCTCCTTCCCGGGTATCGAGAACCAAAAGGGAGAGACCTTCTTGTTTGGCCCGTTCTTCCGCTTTTTGCATCAATGCGCGGCCAATCCCGCTGCGTCGATAAGCAGGATGAGTCATTAATTTGGCGATTTCCCCCCTGTGCCTGCCGTTCTGCCTGGTACATAGATGCAGCTGGACGCTTCCGACGATCTGATTGTTGATTTTCGCGATCCACAAGATCACATCAGGTTTCAAGACGGATTCCCAATATTGTTTCGCTTCCGAACGTTTCAGGGGTGGCAGAAAACCGATTGACGCCCCATCCTCTACCACCTCTACGAGAAGTTCCGCAAGCTGATCAATATGTTCTTCCATGGCATCTATTTCTTCAATCTTCCCATCACGAAACAACCCAAACCCCTCCATGCGGCATGATTGTTTCCATTTACTATAGACGAAGTATTGTTTTCGCACAACAAGCATGTCAGATATTCTTACAAACAATCCCTGTCCGCTCCGTGACGATCCACGGGACGAGCACCGGAAACATATCCCGGGCGCTCGTTTTTTCTACTTCAATCCCCACAAGGAAAGCCGACGGTAGACGAGAAAGATCAAGAGATTGCTCACAGCCGCTCCGAGAAACACACACTTCGTCCCCAGGGTTTCGGCAATCCATCCCGACCCGTATATGGTAAAGACCATGCCCAGTTTGAAAATGGACCCTGTAATGCCGCTGATGCGCCCGATCAAATGGGAGGGCGTGGTCTCCTGCCGGTACGTCCAGATGCAGATGTTCTCGATGGTGCCGATCATCCCGGTGAAAAAGAGCGACACGCACATCAACCAGGCGCTATCGGCCAGAACCATCACCAAATAGGCGGCGCCAAGCGACAGGATGGTGATTCCCAACAGCCGGCCGGTCGGGATATATTTCCGGCACAGTTCCACCAGCATGCTGCCTGCCAGCCCCCCGAGCCCTGCGGAAGACAAGACCATCCCGAGCTGGGAGTTGGCAAGGTGCAGATGATCCTTGGCGAAGAAGACCACCATGGCGTCAAACATGCCGGCCGTGGCGTTGAGGAAGATCACCAGCAGCGTGATCAGCCACAAGGGCCTGTTCGCGAGAAGTTCCTGCCAGCCCTCGCGAAACTCCTGCAGAAACGCGCTTCGCCCGGCAGCGGGCGCAAAGCTATCCGTATCCAGAAACGACAGCAGCAGCAGGGCAAGGGAAAAGGAACATGCCGTGATCAACAGCCCGTTGTGCAGGGCGGAAAACATCAGGATAATGCCGGAAATGGCTGGTCCCATGATGTCGATCAGCGTCCAGATCAAGGAGAACTTCGCGTTGGCGGATGTGAGCAGATGTTTGGGCACCGCGAGCTTCACGATGCTGACCCGCGCGTTGCCGTAGCCATAATTGCAGGTCATCAGGAAGAACCCGGCGATGTAAAAATAAAGCAGACTGGCCTTGCCGAACTGTACCAACAGGAAAAGGGCAAGCAGGATGACCGCCTGCAGGAACACCATCGTCTGCGTCCAGCGCTTCTTGTTAAACCGATCGACCAGCACCCCGATAAACATGGCGAGCAGCAGGTTGGGCAGGAATTCGATCGCCCGCATGGTGGCCATATATACGGAGGAATGGGTCATCTGGTAGATGATGAGCGGCAGCGCCAGTTCATATACCTTGCTGCCGAAACTGATGACGGCCCCCGAGAGAAACAGGATCAGAAAGCTGCGGTTCTGCCAGACCGTGTTGGAGGGGCGCGGCTCCGCTTTCGGTGCGAGTGTGTCGGTCTGTAAGGTAGACATGGATTTTCCCCCTTTGCATCCGATACTTGCTCTTTTTATTTTTTTCTGGTGAAAGGGGAAGAAAAAGTGTAAGCTTTCCTTGTCATGATTTCCCCTTTTTGGGAATGGGGCGGGAGGAAAACGCCATGCAGCTTGCCTACCATTACATTCGATTGAATACGCAGATGGCGGCCGGCAAAGAAGGGGTGCGCATCGAAACGACCTTGCAGGAGCTGACGGAGACGCTTTGCTGCTCGACCCGCAATGTGAAGCTGATCCTCAAGCAGATGGCGGAACTTGGGTGGATTGACTGGTCACCCGGGCGGGGACGGGGGAATCGCTCCCTGTTGACATTTCGGGTCGGGGCGGATGAGATCGTGCTGCAGCTGGCCCGCCGTCACGTGATGAAGGGCAATGTGGAGGAAGCTCTGAAACAGTTGGGCGGGAGGGAAGTGCGTCCGGCCGTCAAGGAACGGTTTTTCGACTGGCTCATGAACCACTTCGGGTATCAGGTGGTGGAGTCGGAAGAGAAGCAGGTGGATACGCTGCGCATGCCGTTTTATCGGCCGATTCCGGCCCTTGATCCGGCATTCGTGGTGCGCCGCACGGAATCGCACATGGTGAAGCAGATTTTTGACACCCTGGTGCGTTACGATGCGGCTGCTGACACGTTTCGTCCGCAGCTTGCCCATCATTGGGAAAGCGATGCCGAGTGGAAAAGATGGACCTTTTATCTGCGCAAAGGGGTGCAGTTTCATCACGGACGGGAGCTGACCGCCCATGACGTGAAGCGGACGCTGGAGCGTGTGCGCGATCCGCGGGTAAACTCGCCGTTTCGCTGGATGGTTGCCGATATCGTCAACATTGAGGTGGCGAAGAATACGCTCTTGCACATCGAGCTTGCCAAGCCGAACCGTCTGTTTCTCCACTATCTGGCATCCGACCGGCTATCGATCGTGCCGACGGAGCTCTGCTCGGAACAAGGAGAACGGTTTGCCCGGTATCCGGTTGGCAGCGGACCGTTTCGGCTCGTGCGCAACGACAACACGCAGCTTGTCCTGGAGGCATTCCCGGCTTACTATCAGGGACGGGCGCATCTTGACCGGGTGGAAGTTTGGGTGATTCCGGATTTGCTGGCCCGCGGGGTCCAGGAAGGCGTGGACGGGTACCGGCTCGCGTACCTGCCGTTTTCGCGCCGGGGAGAACAGCCTTCCCAGTGGAAAGATCTTGAACATATCGAAACGGGCGCAAAGTACATCACCTTTAACCTGAACAAACCGGGTCCGCAGCAGGACAGCCGCTTCCGGAAGGCTCTTCAGCTTCTGTTGGACAGAAGAAAGATGATCGCCGATCTCGGGGGAAACCGTCTGTGTCCGGCCCACAGTTTTTTTCCGGCGGTAAGCG
Organism: Brevibacillus sp. SYP-B805; assembly: GCF_011059135.1. Taxonomy (GTDB): domain Bacteria; phylum Bacillota; class Bacilli; order Brevibacillales; family Brevibacillaceae; genus Brevibacillus_F. The sequence goes on from NZ_JAALGD010000009.1 coordinate 79,146, forward strand.
GAGCGATTGAGGCAGGGGAATCCTGCCGCAAGCAGGCTGATCCCGGCCGGCTGCTGGCCGAGGCCGGTTATCGGGGAGAAACATTGAAGCTATATACCTACGAGGGCTCCAGCAATGAGGAGGATGCCTGCTGGGTACAGAAGGAATGTCAGCGTGCAGGGATCGCCATCGAAGTGACCGCCCTGCCGATTGAGCAATTGAAGCGCAGGGAACGGGCATTGGAAGCGGAGATGCTGCTCGCGGGCGAGGTGCTGGATGAAGACCTGCAGTTTGGGATTGTCGAGATGTATCAAACAGAGAGCAGCTTCTTTCGCTACCACCTGAGCGATGCACTGCGGGAGCAGCTTGACCGCGGAATCGCGGACGCGCTGCGGGAGGGGAACCGGGCGAATAGGTTGGCGATGCTGCAAGGGCTGGAAGAGGTGTTCAAACGGGAGCATGCCCTGCTGTTTCTCTACCATTCGCGCCAGAGCTCTGCCTATGATCCCGCGTTAAAAGGGGTGGCGCTCAATTCGCTGGGATGGGTCGATTACAAAGACATCTGGTTTTAGCCCGACAGGAAAGGGAGCGCCTGCGAGGCCACTCCCATATTGTCCCGAATCGTCCGGATGAGTGCGGCGGCGCATACCGCTTCATGCAGGCCAGGCCGCATGACCGCCTGCACCTTCTTGCCGACGTGATATCGGGTATTCAACAGATTCAGCCAGGGGGCGCCCCCGACCAGCGTGAAGGAAAATCCACACCGCTCGCTTCGTGAAAATTATGCCACAGTACCCAAACAAAAGCCCCTTGCCCGTATGGCTCTCGGCCCGGCAAGGGGGTATCGGTTATGGAGGAGAACCCTGCTGCATGGCGTCATTGGCAGAGTGCTCATCGATGATGGTCACCCGTTACCATGAGAAGGAAACGGGTGACTGGCAAAAGACGGTGCTGTCGGTGCTGTCCCGTCGACGTTCCTGTTTCTAATATTTATTATTAGCGAGAAACGAATCGTTTGACAAGTTCTCCGACCCGGTTGCTGGAACGATCACGGGGAATGATACCGCTTACATTTTTTCGGTAATCAAGGCACCTTCGTAGCCAAAGACATTCCGGACCTGGGAGTACTGCCAGACGGGGAGATCGGAGAAAACGACAATACACCTCCCGTCGAGCGTTTGAAACGTGTAGGGGACATTGATGGTACGCAGCACCTCCTTCACCCTCTTTTGTTCGCTCCAGGGGATGGCGTAGTAGATAGACTTGTGCATGTGACCACACTCCTTCCAAAAAGGTTGGGCAGCACGGCAGCTGAAAAGGTATCTATTCATAGAATATTCAGAAAAAATATCCTGGTGTACTATTTCTACGGGAAGGTGCCAAGATCATGCCTCTCCACCAAAAAAAGTTCCGCTTGGCGGATGTGCAGTGCCGGCTATAGTCGAGTGGAGAATCATGCGGTATGATGGAGTGAGATTGGAGAGGGGGAGGGATCTCATGCTGCGTCTCGAACAGCTGCGATATTTCGTCGCGACCGTGGAAAAAGGCAGCCTGAACAAGGCGGCCAAAGCCCTGTTCATCTCTCAGCCTGCCCTGACCAAACAGCTTGCCCAATTGGAAAAGCAGCTCTCCTGCGTCCTGTTTCACCGCCGCATGACGGGAATCGAACTGACCGAAGCGGGCCGGTTCTTCTATGACAGGGCGTGCCATATCCTGGAGCAGCTGGATCAGACGGTGGAGAGGATGAGAGAGTACGCTGCGGATACCCCGCTCAGAATCGGCGCCCTGCCCAGCATTGCAAACTGCTACCTGCCGGGAGCGGTCAGCCGCCTGCAGCGGGAGCAGCAAATCCGCGTCTCCATCCAAGTGCGCGACACCACGGCGGATCTGGTCAATTTGTTGGAGCAGGGGATGATTGATGTGGCCTTCGTGCAGGATTTGGGGGGACACCCCGAATTCGCCAGCCTGCCGCTGTTTCAGGAGCCGTATCTGGCCGTGCTGCCGGCTTCCCATCCGCTTGCTTCCCAGGAAACGATCGATTTTCGCGACTTGTGCCGGGAAAACATGATCCTGCACAAGGATCCCTGTGATATCCGCAGCAATTTCCGGAGGCATTGCAACAAGCTTGGCATTCAGCCGGTGATCGGGCTGGAAGTGGACTTTACCCACTCGCTGCAGACGTTTGTCGCCAAGGAATACGGCGTCACCTTTCTGCCGCGCATGGTGGCGGAACAGTTTCATGATCCGCAGATCGCCATCCGGAAGATCGGCGGGGAACCGTTTTACCGGACGCTTGATGTCCTGTATCAGCCCCGTTTTGAAAAAGAGGTACATGTCTTATGCGAAACAAGCGCGCCTGTCGTTTAAGGCGCGCTGTTTGCTGGGACGCGGTTCTTTTTCGCTTTCCGTTCACTCGCTATCTTTTGCCAGGTCTCCCAATTCAGCAGGATGATGCCGACGAGCACGGCCACGCCGCCCTGCAAGACCTCCACCGTCAGCGCTTCGTCAAGGAAAAGGGTGCCGTTCACCATGGCAAGCACCGGCGCCACATAGGTCCAGGTGGTGGGAAAGGTGGAATTGGTCTCTTTCACCAGCCAGTAGTAAATGGAGGAGGCGACGATGGAGACGACGATGGCCAGGTACAGGAGGGCCGTAACCGCCGTGAAGGTATAGGCGGCTGCGGAGACCTGTTCCGTAAAGAAGGAGATGAGCAGCAGGCCGAGGCTGCCGAAGACCGACTGATACCCGTTGAACACAAAGGGCGGAATCTTGCCCATCAGCTTGCGCGAACGGATGACGCCCAGCGAGAAGAACAGTTCGGACCCCATGATGGACAGCTTGCCGGCCAAGGCGGGCAGGCCCGCCGTTTCTCCTCCCAGGTTGTGGCTGACTAGCAGAGCCACGCCGCACAGACTGACCGCAAGCCCGAGGAAGAGATGCCAGCGGAAGCGGATCTCCCGCAGGACAAGGCCGAGGAACAGCGTGAAGATGGGGGCGGTGGCCACAAGCAGAGCCGCCGTGCCGGAGGAAACATGCTGCTCCGCCCAGAACAGCGAGGCAAACGGAATGGTGGTCATCAGAAAACCAAGCAGGGCGACCTCTGCATAGATCTTGACAGACAGGCGGGGCAGCTGCCGGCGAATGCCGAGGAAGGCCAGCACCAGCGCTCCGGCAATGAGAAAGCGCAGTCCCGCGAATTGAAACGGGGGGATTCCTTCCATCAGGCCGATTTTGATCATGAGATAGGAGGTGCCGAAGATCAGGCACATGACGACATATCCAAGCAGCATGGTGATCCACTTCCTTTCTGGTCCCCATCATACAGGGAAAGGGAACGGAAGCCGTACTTCCATTTGGGAAGAAGGGATATAACCGGGAGTTATAAAATGGGGTTTTCCCGCCGGTTCATGTAAAATGGAAACGGATGGATTCGCGGATATGAGGGAGGAGAGGGTAAAGATGCTCAACACACGGTTTTGCGAGCGTTTTTCCGTGGAACTGCCGCTGATCCAGGCAGGCATGGCGGGAAACATCACCACGCCGGAGATGGTTGCCGCCGTCTCGGAAGCGGGAGGGCTGGGCACGCTGGGAGCCGCCTACATGCAGCCGGATGCGATCCGGCAGGCGATTCGGGAGATCAAACGTTTGACCAGCAAGCCGTTTGCCGTCAATCTGCTGCTCTACCCGGAAGTGGAGCGGCCGGAGGTGACCCCGGCGTTCACAGAGTGGCTGAACGGCAGGAGAGCCGCCGTAGGACTGCCGGAATGGTCGGGAGAACTGCCGATGACGCCTGATGCCATTGCGGAGCGTTTCCGCATCCTGCTGGAAGAAGAGGTGCCGGTATTCAGCTTTGCGTTTTCGCTGCCGGGAGCGTTCGGGGAGGAAGCCCGCCGCGCCGGGATGAAGCTGATCGGCACGGCGACCACCCTGGAAGAGGCGCTTGCGTTGCAGGAAGCGGGTGTGGATGCGATCGTCGCCCAGGGCGGAGAGGCGGGCGGACACCGGGGAACGTTCCACGTGGGGGATCAGGGGGATGGCGCTTGTATCGGCACGCTGCCGCTGGTTGCCCTGTTGACCGAAGCCCTGCCGGATATGCCGATCATCGCCGCCGGCGGGATCATGGACGGACGCGGGATGATCGCGGCGCTTGCGCTGGGAGCGGATGCCGTCCAATTGGGCACGCGTTTTTTGGCCTGCAAGGAGAGCAGCGCCCATCCGGCCTACAAGGCGCGCCTGCTGGCGGCCAGGGAGACGGATACGGCTATCACGCGGGCCTTCTCCGGACGGCCGGCCCGCGGCGTGGACAACCGCTTCATGCAGACGCAGCGAGAAGCCGGCGTTTCCCCGCTGCCGTTTCCGGTGCAGAATCGGCTGACCGGGGAGATCCGGGCCGCCGCCGCGCGGCAAAACGACAGTGAGAACATGACCCTGTGGGCCGGGCAGGGAGTCGCCATGCTGCGGGAGGAGGAATCCGCTGCCGAGATCGTGGCGAAGCTCATCCGGGAAGCGGAACGGGCGGCGGCCCGCATCGCGTTGCTGTGCCCCGGGAGTAGCCGGAGGTGAGGCGCCATCGATTTTCGCCTTTTGCAAACCTTCGTGATTGCGGCGTCGACTGAGAACTTCCATCAGACCGCAGAAGCCCTGTACATCGCCCAGCCGACGGTCAGCCAGCACATCCGGCAGCTGGAGCGGGAATTGGGGATCTCCCTGTTCGTGCGGACGGGCAAGCGGGTGAAGCTGACCCCCGCCGGGATGCGCTTTCTGCCGCACGCCAAAAAACTGCTGGAAGAATGGCACCGCGGCCTGGAGGATCTGCACGCCTGGCGGCAGGGGTATACGGACAAACTGCAGATAGCGGCTTCCCCGACGATCGCCCGCACGACCCTCCCGCATCTGATCCACCGCTACACGAAGATGTATCCGGATGTGGACATCTCCATCCGCATTGTGGAATCGGTGGAGGTTGGCCCGCTGGTGCAGAACGGACAGGCCGATCTCGGGTTGTCGCGGATCCTGCCGGGCGAATTCCAGGTGACGTCCCATCTCCTGTATGAAGATCCGGTCGTGTTCGCTGTGCCGCACAGCGGCGGGGACATGGACGCACCGCTGCCGGACTGGGAGCAGGAGCTGACCACCCACAGGCTGTTGACCCACAACCATCCGGGATATTGGGACGAACTGCTCCTGATGCTGCGGCAGCGCGGATATTCCCTGCGCACGATGGTGGTTACCCAGACCGACATCGCCAAACGGTTCATTGAGGAAGGATTGGGCGTCTCCTTTTTGCCCCGATCCGCCATCAGCCGCGATCTGTTTGAAAACCGGTTCATCGAACTGGACACCCCGGGATTGCCGCTGCCCAAGGTGGCGTCCTATCTGGTCCTGCCCAGGCTGAATGTTTCGGAGACGGCAGAGCGGTTTGTGGAAATTTTGACTGCACTCTATCCAGGCATCTCTTAATTACGTTTTGTAATTAAATTGGTGTTTTCATTCTATTTCCCTTCTCATTTTTCCGTTGCTATACTTATAACAGCGTATACAGAGAATGGAACGTAGGGAGGGAATGGATATGAGTGGAAACATCGTGGCGATCGGGCTGGAAGGCATCGTCGTTGCGGAGACGGACCTCAGCCTGGTTGACGGACAGAACGGACTCCTGGTTTATCGCGGACACTGGGCACGCGATCTGGCGATTCATCATACGTTTGAAGAAGTGGCCCATCTGTTGTGGTACGGACATTTGCCAAACGAGCAGGAACTCGGCAGGCTGAAGGATGCGCTGAAAGCGAACCGCGCCCTCCCCGCCCACGTGAAGGCCGCCATCGACGCGATTCCGGCCGACGTGGACATGATGAGCGTGCTGCGCTCCGGCGTTTCTCTCCTGGGGGAGAGCGGGCATGGCTGGCCTCCGACGCTGGATCAGGTGATCGCGCTCACAGCCAAGCTGCCGACGATCGTCGCCTACCGCAAAGCTCGTCTGGACGGCCGCACCCCGCTTGAACCGCGCGCCGATCTCGATCATACCGCCAACTATCTCTACATGCTGAAAGGGGAAGAGCCGAATCCGGCGCATGTGCGGGCCCTTGATGCGTATCTGATCCTGACACAGGAGCACGGGCTGAACGCATCCACCTTTACCGCCCGTGTGATTGCCTCGACGCAGTCCGACCTGATCTCGGCCATTACCGGCGCCATCGGTTCGCTGAAAGGGCCGCTCCACGGCGGGGCGCCGTCAGAGGTGACCGAGATGATCGAAGCGATCGGCACCAAGGAGAACGCCGAACCGTGGATCCGGGCGAAGCTCGAAAAAGGCGAGCGCTTGATGGGCTTCGGCCACCGCATCTACAAAACGATCGATCCGCGCGCTAAGGCATTGAGCGTCGTCGCTGCCGAGCTGTCGGCCGGCGATCCGTGGTTTGATCTGGCGACCCATGTGGAGAAAGTGGGCATGCAGCTCCTGGAAGAGTACAAACCGGGACGCAAGCTGCACACCAATGTGGAATTTTTCGCCGCAGCCGTGATGCGCGCCGTCGGTCTTGCCGATGAACTGTTTACCCCGACGTTTGCCGTCAGCCGGGTGGTGGGCTGGTCCGCACACGTGCTGGAGCAGGCGAAAAACAACCGGATTATCCGTCCGCAATCCAACTACACCGGCAGCATGCCCGAATAAAAGCCGATATGATGCGGTTTGATGAACCGCAGCGAACCAGCATGACAAGCCTTCACCGGCGGAATTTCCGCCAGTGGGGGCTTTTTGCTTGAACGGGTCGTCAAGAGAGCGAGCAGGAACCATTACCATCGACAGACTTTGCCTGCGCACGGGGGTAAAAATCCTTCCCTTTTTTTCTTATAATAGTGAGGTAGCAACAAAATTCTTAGGGAGACGAAGGGGAAAAAAACTATGCAGTACGTGGTTGAAGTACATAGAAAAAAATGGCTCGGTCTTGCCCTCTTCGCGGTGGCAGCCGTGGCGGGGTTGTTCTGGGCGAAGTGGGAGCCGTATTATCACAAAGCCATGACGGTTGCGGAGAAACACACGTTGGGGAATCCCATTGTCACCACGCTCTCCGGGGAAGCTGCCCCATCCTGGGATTTGGCGCTCACGTATGCGTCGGCTTACTTTTTGGCGATTTGGAAAGCCATGCTGGTGGCCCTGATATTGGCGTCCCTGATGAAGGTCGTTATCCCAAAAAACTGGATGCAGCGAGTGGTCGGACAAGATGGCTATTTGAGCACGCTGAAAGGCGGATTTCTCGCGCTGCCCGCGATGATGTGCACGTGCTGCGCAGCCCCCGTTGTCGCGGCAATGAGGCAAAAAAACAGTTCGGTTGGTGCCGCAGTCGCCTTTTGGTTGGGGAACACGGCACTGAACCCGGCCGTTTTGGTGTTTATGTTTTTTGTGCTTGGCTGGAAATTTACGCTGCTGCGTTTGGTTGTGGGAGTCATTTTCGTATTTGGACTCAGCTATATCGCCAATCGGATTGCGAAAAATGTTCAGGTTGACAGCAGCCTTCTTGTTGACGAAACAGAAGAAGCCGGTGCTCATCCCTTTGTGGAATGGGTAAAAACGTTTGTAAAATTGGCAATCACCATCATTCCCGTTCACTTTGCAACCGTTCTTGTTCTTGGGGCGGCGCAAGCGTGGCTGTTCCCGTCTGCCGGAGCGGCAGAGATGAACAGCGTGTGGCTGATTGTGGCGATGGCCATTGTGGGTACATTCTTTGTGATTCCTACAGCGGCTGAAATTGCCATCGCGGCAGCAGTTCTTTCTTCCGGCCTTGGAACCGGTCCGGCGGCAGCGCTCATGGTTACGCTGCCTGTTGTAAGTCTTCCCGCCATATTCATGTTGCGAAAAGCTTTTCCCGCCAAAGTTATCGCCTTTTTAACGGTGAGCGTCATGATGATCGGCATCCTGGCCGGCTTGGTGGCAACGGCATTCTAAGCGGGTGGAAGAGAGGGAGAATCGATGAGCATGGCGGACGCGCAGGAGCGGGTCGCCGCTTTTGTCAGGCAGCACCGGCTGGAGGTCGCGATCCAGGATCGCCTGCTTGATCTGGTGTCGGAAGTAGGGGAATTGAGCAAAGAGGTATTGAAAGGAACCGCGTACGGCCGCAAGCCGTTTGTGCCGGGGGATGATTGGGCGGAAGAGTGGGGGGATGTGTTTTTCTCCCTGCTCTGTGTCGCCAACAGCACAGGGGTTGATGCGGAGAAGGCGCTGTCCGCCGTGCTGGACAAGTACCGCGACCGGCTGGCACAGCGCGGTGAGATCAGTTCCGGCCGCTGATGGCGAAAAAAGGTGGAACCGGGGACATGGCCCCGGTTCCTTTTTTGATCTATCCAACCAGAATCCTTACAACAATACCAAACCCATGGCCTGCTTGACGCGCAGCAGCACTTTCTCCGCCTCGGCCGCAGCCTTTTCCGCTCCGTCCCGCAGGATCTTGTCCAGTTCCGCCGGATCGTCCAGCTCGCGGAAGCGCTGCTGGATTTTGCCCAGCTTGTCGCTCATCACTTCCACCAGATCCTTTTTCAGATCGCCGTATCCGCGCCCTTGATAGCGCTCTACCAGCGCATCGACCGGTTCGTCGGCAAACAGGCTGTAGATCGTCAGCAGGTTGGAGACGCCCGGTTTGTTCTCCGGATCGAAGCGGATTTCGTTTTCCGTGTCGGTGACCGCCCGCATGATTTTTTTGCGGAAGACGTCGGGACTCTCGAGAATGGCGATGCGGCTTGCTTCGCTTTCAGCCGATTTGGACATCTTCTTCTCGGGGTTGTCGAGCGCCATGATGCGTGCGCCGAACTCCTGGATATGCGGCTCCGGAATGACAAAGGTTTCCCCAAACCGTTTGTTGAAGCGTTCCGCGATGTCGCGGGTCAGCTCGATGTGCTGCTTCTGGTCTTCCCCGACCGGCACATGGGTGGTGTCATAGAGCAGAATATCCGCCGCCATCAGCACCGGATAGGTGAACAGGCCGACCTGCACATTGGCCTTGCCTTCCGACTTGTCCTTGTACTGGGTCATGCGGTTCAGCTCTCCCATATAGGAAGCACACTGCAGCAGCCAGCCCAGTTCGGCGTGCTGGCGCACATGGGACTGGATAAAGATCGTGGCCTTGGCCGGATCGACCCCGCAGGCGAGATACAGCTGGGCGATTTCGCGGGATGCTCTGCGCAGCGCGTCCGGGTCCTGCGGGACGGTCAGGGCATGCAGGTCAACGACGCAGTAATAGGCGGTCGCGTCATGCTGCAGCTCCACGAACTGCTTGATGGCGCCGAGGTAGTTGCCGATTGTCAGGTTGCCGGATGGTTGTACGCCGGAAAAAATACGTTTCATCAGTTGTTCCTCCATCTATCTGATGTATTGCTTTCTCCCCAAGACAGGTCGATCGGTTGCTATCCCTCTATTCTACTCCAAAATGGGCATGCAAAAAAGTGATGCCCCCAACAGGCAGACATCACTTTTTGGTCAGAGAAGAAAGTTTAAGTTCTTTAAAGTGATAAAGTGACGGAGAAAGAAAGGTTGGGGGCCCCGCCCGGCGCAGCGATAGCTCAAGCCGGGCGGGTTTTTTTCTGGTTCGGGCCGATCAGATGACGACCCGCGCCAGTCCGATGCAGATCAGGAGAACGGGCGGCAGCCAGGACAGCCTGGTAACCCAGCGGAACTTTTCCAGGCGGCTGCCCACCACGCTGCCGCCAAAGAGGAGAAGGGCGCTCGTAATGGCAACGCTGCCGGATACGAGCAGCGGGGAGAACCCGAATAGCGTCAGGCTCAGTCCGGCCCCAAAGGCGTCAAGAGAGAGGGCGAACCCGAGCATGACGGCCTCCCACCCGGCGATATGGCCGGATTTGTCCGCATCGGCCCGGGCGGGGTCCTTCAAAATCTGGATGATATGGCCAAACAGGTGGATTTGGGTGATCGGCTGATTCCCGTCGACGGACGACGCTCTCGGTCCTTCCCCGCTGTCGGGCTGTTTCCAGAGGCGCCACAGCGTAAAGATCCCGATCAGGATCAGAATGCTCGAGCCGAGCCATTTGCCCGCATCGGGAGAGATCCAGCCTGTCAGGGAACCGCCTACCGTCATCACGACGTAGACGACGGCAAACGAGCAGCACCCGATCACCACCAAAGAATGAAACGGCATGCGCAGTTTGCGCAGGCCGTAGGTCATGCCGACACCGAAGCCGTCCAGACTGATCGCAATGGAAACCAGGAAGAGCGCAAGCAGGTCGCTCAAGCAGATACCCCCTTCGTTCCAATTGACTCCAATATATGAGCAAGGCCCATCCATTGTGCGTACAGACAAGGGGGAGACGAATTTCCAATCATTCCCGAAACTTTTCATGTTTCGGTTCGTACATACATAACAGAATGGCGAAAAAATCCTGAGGAGGATTGTGGATATGTCACTCTTTAAAAGACTGCGCGATCTCACCCTGGCCAATCTCTATGCCTTGATCGAAAGTGCGGAAGATCCGATTAAAATGACCGACCAATACCTGCGCGACATGCAGGAGGATCTGGAGGAGGCCGAGAAAGCCGTAGCCGCCCAGATCGCGCTGGAGAAAAAGTTCAAGCAGCTGTATGAAGAGCAGGAAGCATTGGTGAAGAAGCGCGACGAGCAAGCGCACATCGCCGCCCAGGCCAAGAACATCGACCTGGCCCGCCGCGCCCTGGAAGAGAAGAAAGCGGCCGAGCAGAAGATGGCGGAATACAAGGCAAGCTACGAGCAAAACAAGGCGGCCGCCGACAACCTGCGCGACAAGCTGGAAGAGATGCGCAAGCAGATTACCGAGCTGAAAAACAGGCGGGAAACGCTGGTTGCCCGCGTCAACGCCGCCCGCGCCCAGAAAAACATCAACAAGTCGATGGCCGGTTTCAATGCCGATACCGCGATGGCCGGGCTGAAACGGATGGAGGAGAAGGCGCTCCAGCTGGAAGCGGAAGCGGAGGCGAGCGGCGAGATTTACAAAAAGCAGGCTTCTCTCGATGAAGAGATCGCCAAGCTGAACAGGGACAAGGCCGTGGAAGATGAGCTGGCAGAACTGATGAAGAAATACGAGGGGTAAGCGTGTGGCGCGCCCCCTCTTCTTTCTTGCAAGAACGAAAGTTTCGTTACAATAAGCGCTGAAGCGGCGGAAAAAGGGTTGGGGCCCCGCCCGGCGCAGTTTGTCCGGGGTCCCCGAAAAGCACTCGGAATAAGCTGCGAAGGCCAGCGTCACTTTTTGGGGGAAAGCAAAGGCCGGGTGGGCTATTTTGAGAGGAGAGTATGTCGATGACGCTGCACAATGTGTTGGCCATGCTGGTCTGGACCGGCGCGGGCATTATCGTGTTATTCATTTTGATGTGGCTGGATTCCTTGTTTACCAAATACAAAGACATGGCGGAGATCAGGAAGGGCAACGTGGCGGTCACCACCCGCTTCGTGATGAAGCTGTTTGCCCAGGGATATATCCTGTCCCAGTCCATCGCCAAGTCGGACGATTTGTGGATGGCCCTGCTGGCTTCCGTGGTCTCCTTCATCATCCTGTTCGTGATCGAAGCGATCGCCGAGCTGCTGTTGAAGGTGGCGGCGGGGATCGACCTGAACCAGGGCACGCAGCAGGGGCAGGTGGCCTATGCGCTGCTGGCGGGCTCCTTCCATGTGGTGGGAGCGCTTGTACTGGCCGCTTGTCTGTAATACATGAACATCCACGCAGCAGGAGGATCCGAGGATGAGCCTTTTGAAACGAGTCGCCAATCTGTTTAAGAAACCGGAGCCGCCGAAGCCGGAAAAAAGCATATTGACCGTCGGACCGGGCGATGTGGTGGAGGTGTCGCTGGTCACGTACCAGGTGACGGGCCGGACAAGACATTCGCACCGCAACGCCGCCTTGTTAACCTTGCAGGATGGCAATCAGATCCGCTATCTGCACATCGAAGAGCGGGAGAGGACCGAATACGAACTGTATACCCCGATAGACGGCCGGCTGGATTCGTTCGATGAAGTGCCGACGACCATCGAGCTGGAAGGGACGTTTTATCACCTGGAGGAACAGTATTCCGGACAGGTGAGCGTCGCAGGCAAAACCCCGTTTCCGGCGGCCGGGGAGCAGTATGTGTGGCAGTTCCAATCGGACGATCGCAAGCTGCTCAGAATCGAGTGGCAGGACGGCCGCTTCATGCTGTATGAGGGCGAGTTCGTCCTCCCCGCCGATGTGCAGGTGCTGCGCGGAACGTAGGAGTGAAACCAATGCGAATCAACTGGCGTACAGCGCTGCACAGCATCATGGCAATCGTGTTGTCCGTGACGGTGCTGGCGGGGTGCGGAGCCAATCTGGCCGCCGCCAATTACCCGCTGGAATCGGTTACGCAGGACGGCGACCAGCTCTCGCGCGTCTACCGCGCCGAGAACAAGACGGTTCCCGAAGTGGCCCACGAGCTGGCGGATCAGAAGACGCCGCAGGAGATGTCCAAGGAAGATCCGGACCGCATGTTCCTGGTCTATCCGGACGAGTTGTACCACCTGCAGAAGGACCCGAACAAGCCGGCCGACACGCTGATCGAAGTGGACAACCGGGAGTTTGTGCGGCAGAACTACGACTCGTCATTTTTGCAGGGATACCTGCTCGCCAGCGTGCTGGATGATCTGTTCGACTCCATGAAAGGTCATCATGGCAAGTACCGCGGGTATTCCACCCGGGACGTGTACAGACCGGTTGTCGTCTACCATGCACCAACCGCCAAGGAGAAGAAGCAGTACCCGCCGATCACCAAAGAGGGCGTCGGCTCCATTATCAAACGATCTTCGTCCGGCAGCGGGGCAGGCACGTCGCTCGGATCGGACGGCAGCCTGACGAAAAAAGAGAAGGGAACCACCGATTCGGGGGGCTTCTTCGGCAAAATCTTCCGCTCGTCGGACAGCCCGAGTTCCGGCGGCAGCGACAGCGGAGGCTCCCTGTTCTCCCGGCCGAAGAGCAAATCTCCCCCCAAGACCCGCGTCGGCGGATTTGGACGTTTGACGAAGCGAAGATGAAAGCGCAGCCGTATCATGAAAACATCCCCTCCCGGCAAACAGGAAAGGATGCGCTCCTTCCCGTTTGCAAGGAGGGGATGTTCGCTATCGGAGGTGCCTGTCGGAAAAGCGGCATTTATTTGACTTCTCTGTCTCAAGACTTACCCCAAAACCGTGCTCGGGCTGGTATCCGTCCCCTCATCCATTCGGTAAGATCAAACTATCCCGGAATGAAACGAGTGGAAGAAGTGAGCACGAAAGATGAGCTGCCCAACCACGTATGATCAACTCTATCGCCGATACTACCCGAATATGACCCGCTATTTCCGCCGTCGGACGAACAGCCCCTGGGACGCGGAGGATTTGACCGCCACCGTGTTCACCAAGGCGCTCTCCCGGCTGGAACAGTACAACAGCCAATATCCATTCGGTTCCTGGCTGTACGCGATCGCCCGCAACACGCTAACGGATTATCTGCGGAAGAAGCGGGATCTGCCGGCGGAAGCGGAATGGTTTCACGCTTCTTTGGCAGATGAGGATGCCAATCCGGAAGAGACGTTGCTGAAAAACGAAGAGTTTGATGCCGTCTGGCAGCAAGCGCGGACGCTTACGCCTGACCAATACCAGGTGCTTTCCCTGCGCTATCGGGCGGAGATGAGCATGAAGGAAATCGCCCGGAAGATAGGCAAGCCGGAATCGACGGTCAAGGTGATCCATCACCGGGCGCTTAAGCAGTTACGGAAGCGGCTGAAAAAACATGCCTAAAGGGGGGAGGCTCCGTCCGGGGGCCGAAGCGGCGTCGAGCCCCCGACGGTTTCCCGCCACAGCCGAATCCTCTACAATGTCAATGGATTGACGAAAAACAATGGGAGGAACTCTCATGGACAACAACGGAGTCAAAGTGATCACGCATGCCAGCGCCTTTTTCGCCCCCATCCTGGTGCCGATCATCGTCTGGCTGCTGGTCTCGGACAGAAGCACCAAAAGCATGGCCCTGCAGGCGCTTCTCTTCCATGTAATGATGTCCATCCTGATCGGCATCTCATGGCTCTTTTCCTGAATATTGATCGGGATTCCGTTCCTGATCGTCTTTGGCCTCATGGCGATCTGGTATCCGATTAAAGGAATTCTCTATTCCCTCAACGGCCGCCCGTTTCGCTACCCCATCGTCGGGGCGCTGGTCGGGTAAAACCGGCCGTCCAGCCAAAATAGGAGAACCTCCCTTGTTTCCTTTGGAAACAAAGGAGGTTCTTTTTGTGGGGAAAAAAGGGAGATTAGCGGACCGGACTGCTTTTCAACTGCTGCAGGCAGTTCTCCAGCGCGGCCAGCTCCTCCTCGGTGAGCGGCCGCTTATGATAGCGGTGCCGCTGGTAGAAATCCGTTATTTTTGCGACGAGCGAGACGCGCTGTTCGTCAAGCCAGACGGATTGCACCCGCAGCATGAATTCGCGGCTGGTTTCATCCTTGCGCATGGGAAGACCCTGTGCGGCCATGTAGCGCAGGAACTGGGAGTAGACATAGCGGGCTTTGTCGTCTTGGTGACCGAACCATTGACCGAACATGTCTCGTATGCGGCTGCCATGAGCGTTCCCGCTGCCGCTCGCGGGCCGCTCCAGCCTGCTGACGGCTGTCTCCGGGGACGCTGCCTGCAGGTGAACCGTCTGTTCGGTCGGACGATGGCGGCGCTGCCACATTTTCCAACCCAACCATGCGGCAAAGGCCGCGATCACGGCGGCGGCCAGGTAAGGCTCCAGCCGTTCAAACAAAGAGGGGCCGCTAGCGATGTCGCCGGCGTCGATGGTTGTTCCCGCTTCCCCGCCGCTGCCCGTAACCAGGTCAATCCGTTTGTCTTTGGCCAACGTTCTGGCAAGCTGCGTGATCCACCGTTCAATCATGCGCAAAAGCGGGGCGGCCAAGCTGTACAGGAACGGCCCGACGAGCGCTTTCACCCACGCCCAGAGGAAGGCCCCGAGGAAAAAAAGGGCGCTGGCCAGGGCGACATACCCCCCCAACACCACCAGCTTCGCCTGCCCCAATTCAAGAGCAAAGCGCCAGCGAAGCGCCGGGGCTACCGAAATCCCCACTGGCTTCTCCCTCGTCAGGAACTCCCCCCAGCTGCACACCAGAAAAGTGAGGAGCAGGGCCGCGAGCATGCCGAACAGCGGAATGATCGAAGGATTGCCCTTGGTTACCGACACGATGATCGTCTGATAGATGAGGCAGCCCAAAAAAGACAAGACGGCCAGAGCGAAGCGGCGCATGAGATCAAAATGGTAGATGCGGATCGTCACGATCGTATGAATGCGCCAGAAATATCCCCCTGCCAGCAGAATGGCGGCCAGCCATGAATCAAACATCAGAAAGCTGGCGACGCCTGCGGCCAGGATCACGGGATACAGCAGGAGATGAACCGTCATGCTGTGGCCGCCGCCTTGATAAAGCCAGCCGCCGAATGCAAGGAGCAGCATGGCGATCACGGTAAAGCCGAACATGGCTGCAAAAGTGGCCGGCAGATACCCGAACAAGGTGAGCAGACCGGCAGCCAGATATGCCTCCAGCACAAAGGCGGTGGTCCATCGCCACAGGGCGGTGCGGATCTGCATCAGGCAAGCCCTCCTTTCTGTGCGGCGAGCGGCACGACAGGCCGGCAGACAGGCGTCTTCCCGGACACATCGAGCACCAGGACGGCATGGCCGCGGACGACCAACCGCTGCAGCGCTTCTTCGATGCCGGCGTCGATCCGGGGCGAGACAACCAGAATCGCCTCTTTTTCCCGGCTGTGCTCCAGCCGGCGAAGCAGGGCCGGAAGCGATGTCGGTATGTGCTGATTCAACCGCACGAGCTGCGTCATGGCCTGGACATGATGCGTCTTGCCGCTGCCTTTTGGCAGTTGAAAGCAGTCTTTGCCGCGGAAGCGGACGTTCAGCAGCAGCTCGTAGGCCAGTCCACTCCGGCGGCAGCGGGTCCCCACAGCGGCGAGACAGGAGATGGTGCGTTCGTTCACTTCATCGTTGTACCGCTGCAGAAGCGGTTCGTAGGAGGGCAGGATATGCCCCACGACACGCCAGCTGGAGCGGGCGGTAAATTCGAATTGGCGGGTTTGCAGCGAACCGGTTTTGGCGCTTGCTTTCCAATCGATCGCTTTCAGCCGGTCCCCGGAGGCATACGGACGCAATCCCCGCAGGAACGTAGGATCATCCTGCAGCCGCTGCAGCGACAAGCGGCTGCCGACCGGTTCCACGTCCCCCAGCGAGAAGTCGGGCAATGGCAGCGGCATCGGATAAACCAGAAGGGAAAACGGCAGCGGCAGATCGACCTTGCAGGCTTCGTCTCCGAACAGATCGATCATGTCGCCGGTTACCTCGCTCAGCCAAACCACGCCCCGCTGCTCCGGGATCAAGGTCAGGAGGCGAACGGCCTGCGAACGGCGCGGAATGCTGAGCCACAGCTGGACAACCGTCTGTTTCTGCCTCACCTGCACGTCATCGGCCCCTTCCACCCGGACGTGCTCCGGCAGCGAGAACTGCAGCCGTGTCAGCGGCAGCGGCATCCAGGAACGGTTCGTCAGCGTCAGGCGAATGTGGACCGGTGTCCCTGGCATGACCCGTGTCTGATCGGCTTCCCAGGAGAGGGAGAGGTAAGCGGGCAGCCGTCTCACCCACCAGCGGTGCAGCCCGTCCAGCAGAAAGAAGATGCCGCCAAACAGCCACAGGAACCAACTGCCCGAGATCAGTCCGAAAAAGAGAACCAAACTTCCTAAGAGGGTGTACGTTTGTCGGGTGCTCAACATCTAGCGAACGCCCTCTTCCACGGGAGTCGGCACGCTGCGCAGGATCTCATTCACCACTTCCGCCTCCGTCACATGCAGCTCCGCCTCCAGGGAGAGCTGCAGACGGTGGGTGAACAGCGCGGGCACAACCTGTTTCACGTCATCGGGCAGCACATAGCCGCGTCCCGCGATATAGGCGAGGGCCTGCGCAGAACGGACAAGGGCGAGCATAGCGCGCGGGCTGATTCCGACCTCTACGGCCTTATGCGCGCGGCTTGCCTCCGTCAGGTCGATCACGTACTCTTCCACGGCTTCGCTGACATGGATCTCCTGCACCTCTCTTTGCATTGCGGCGATCTCGTCGATGCTCACCACCGGTTCGATCCGGGCAAGCGGCGAGTCCCCGCGGAAACGGCGCAGGATCTCCCGGGCATCGTCACGGGTGCCGTACCCGAGGGACAGCCGCAGGAGAAAGCGGTCGAGCTGCGCCTCCGGGAGCGGGTAGGTGCCTTCCGACTCGATCGGGTTTTGGGTGGCGATCACAAAAAAGACGGCGGGCAGCGGCAGCGTCACCCCTTCGATGGTGGCTTGGCGCTCTTCCATACATTCCAACAGGCCGGACTGGGTGCGGGGAGTGGCCCGGTTGATCTCGTCGGCCAGCAGCACGTTGGTGAAGACGGGGCCGCGTCGCAGCTCGAATGCGCTGGTTTGCGGATTGAAATAGTGGAGACCGACCACATCGGACGGCAGCAGATCGGAGGTAAACTGCAGGCGGTGGAATGTTCCCCCGATCGCCTGGGCAAGCGTTTTGGCCAGCATGGTTTTGCCCATTCCCGGCAGATCCTCCAGGAGCACGTGGCTGCGGGCGAGGAGGGCCGCGACGAGCAGGCGGATCTGTTCCTCCTTGCCCACCATGACCCGGCTTACGGTTTCAATCAAGAGTTGGGTTTTGGATGGCGACATACCATTACTCCTTTATCCAAAAAATGTTTTTTACCGATATCTGG
The DNA here is from genome assembly GCF_011059135.1 of Brevibacillus sp. SYP-B805. Classification (GTDB taxonomy): domain Bacteria; phylum Bacillota; class Bacilli; order Brevibacillales; family Brevibacillaceae; genus Brevibacillus_F. Next base: position 96,893 of record NZ_JAALGD010000009.1, read on the forward strand.
TATTATGTCACATTTGGACAAAATTTTCGCAGTTTTCTTGCTGCTCCTCCAAAAAAGAGAACCATGGCAGCAGGATGCCGGCAAGGGATGTCAGGCAGATGACGAAGCCGATGACGGCATAGATCGGGCGGACGCCCCAGCTCTCGGCCCAGAAGCCCGAGAGCAGGATTCCGAGCGGCATGGCGGTGCGGATGATCAGGAGCCGGACGGAGAGCACGCGCCCCAACAGCTCACTCGGCACCATGCGTTGGTACAGGCTTGTGCTGTGCACGTGAAAAAAGGGGGCCGCGACACCGGCCACCACTTCTGTCAGGATAGCCAACCCGATATGGTGGATGCCGGCGAGCGCGATAAAGGTAAGGCCGCCGAAAAAAAGGGAACCCAGCATGATCCATCGGCACCTGCGAAGTTCCCGCGTCCTGCCGATCAGCAGGGAGCCTAGCGCATAGCCGCATGGATAGCCGGCCACAAACAATCCGTACTGAAAGGAATCGCCGTGCAGGTCATCGGTCACGTAGGCAGGATTCAGCACCATCGCCGCTCCGACGGCAAACTGGACGAAGGAAAGGAAAATCCCCAGCCACAGGAGAACGCGCTGGCGTCGAAAGTAGCGCATGCCCGCCGTGAACTGCCTCACCCAGGATTCCTTGGCGTCGGCCTTGTCAGCCGTATCGTCCTCGCAAACAAGCAAAAATGCCCCGCTTGCCAGGTAGGCAATACAGACCGCACCGATCGTGGCCCCGGTGCCACAGGCGGCGAGCGCCAAACCGCCCAGCGGAGGACCGACCACCATCATCAGCCGCACGGTACCGTCCATGGCGGCATTGGCGGAGGGCAGTTGTTCTTTTGGCACGATCGTGGGGAGAAAAGCCAGACTGGATGGAACGTAGAACGGCTGAATCAAGCCGTTGATCAGCGAGACAAGATGGAGATGCCAAATCTCCAGGCGGCCCAGCGAGAGCATCAACAGCGGCAGCAGAAAGGCCGCCCCCCTTGCCCATTGGGAACAGATCATCACCCGCCGCCGGTTCCAGCGGTCGAGATATGGACCTGCGGCAAGCTGCACCAGCAGGGAGGGGAGAAAGTAGGTCATCAGCATGCTGCCCAATGCCGCTTCCGAGCCGGTCAGCTGATACGCCAGCCAGGAATTCGTCAGGGAGCCAATGCTGCCGCCGATCTCGGAAACGGTCTCTCCGCTCCACACGGCCAGAAAAGAGCGGTTGCGCCAAAGGGAGTCAGTCTTCCGCCTCATCCGCGCAAGCCTCCTTTTTTCTCCAAATAATGCTGCAGTTCGCCCGCGAGCAGACCCAGGGTTTGGGGCTTCAACCGATAGCTTGTCCCGGCCGTTTCCACCAGTTGGGCGGAGCGGAGCATGGAGAGGTGATGATGGATCGTCGACTTGGAGAGAGCCAGCTTCTCTGTCAGCTCCTGCAGCGTCATCTCCCGTTCGGACAAGAGCTTGATCATGCGCATCCGGTGCTCGTCACCCAGGGCTTTGAATCGCTGCACGAGGGAAAGCGGGGGACGGTACGGGTCGGTCCCTTCGTCCAGGCTGTCATCGGCGACGGGGTAGTAGAAGATTTTCGTCCGGACGGCATCGGCCTGGATGTTCCAGGGCCGATAGACACAATGGGGAACAAGCAGCACCCGTGTCACCTCGGGCTCGGGCGGATAGGCGAGCCCGCCGGTCGCCCATTCGACGAACGCCTCGGGTGCCAGGCTGGCCAGCATACCGCGCTTCCGTTCCACATCCCTGTGAAGAATGGCCGTGAGTCGCTCCTCCGCAGGGGCGATATGGACCCGATGCCAACCGGCCATCAGGGTGGTCAGGTGTCTCTTCAACCTCTCCGTATCCGCCTCGCAAATATACCGGATATAGGCGGGGAAGAACTTGTGGTCCCGGCACCGATCGATCAGGTGCCTCACCGCCTTTCGATCGCCATCCGCTGCGCTCTGCCGCCTCTCTTCCTGGGACATGCCCAGAAATGGAAGGCTTTCATAGCGCAGCCTGCGGGCGTCAAGGGAGCTGACATAGTCGAGAAAGTCCGCCAGGTCGGCAAACGGCCGTGCGTGCAAAAGCTGCAGCAGCGTTTTCCAGGTATTGTGCTCTTGGGCATGCCGAAACTCCCGGCGTTCTTCATCCGTCAGACGGGAGACAAGCTCTTCCCAGCAGGAAGGGGGCTGTTCCAGCGTGGGATGGATCTCCGGATAGGTTGCAGCGGCGATGCCCAGCGCGCATTCAAACAGGGGAGAAACGGCAAGCTCCACCGTGTAGGTGCTGCGTCCGTGGGACATATCGAGCAGTTTCATGGAACCAACTCCGATCATTACCGTTTTTTGTAATTCTATATTATTCAAATATAATATTCCATATTTTTCGAACTGAGAGTGAAGCTTTATCCGTGCCCGGCATCTCCAGAAGCGGATTCCATGCCGTATGAAGCGACATGGCACCGGTAAGGACGCAGTCGTTCAACAGCTCATGCGATAAATGTCCACAGAGAAAACGAAACAAGCTGACGCCGGTTGAATACCGACGACAGCTTGCAGCCTAGGTGTTTTTTTCAGTGTTCACGAAATGGGGGCATGACCACTAACGGCCGGGTTTTCTTATTGTCTACAAAATGGGGACTTGACCACATTACCCTGGGGCAGTTTTATCTGCTGACGCTACTTCACTGCCTTCCGCAGCGCCTGATCCAGATCATCCAGAATATCCTCGATGGCTTCCGTACCGACTGACAGCCGGATCATTTCGGGAGTTACCCCGGCAAGGCGCAGTTCCTCTTCGGTCATCTGCGAATGGGTCGTGCTGGCCGGATGGATGATCAGCGATTTGGAGTCACCCACGTTTGCCAGATGGGAGAAGAGCTGTACCGATTCGATCAGCTTGCGGCCTTCCTGCACGCCGCCCTTGATGCCGAAGGTGAGGATCGCTCCCTGCCCCTTCGGCAGGTATTTTTGCGCCAGTTGATACTGGGAGTCGCCTTCCAGGCCCGGATAGTTGACCCATTCCACCAGGGGATGCCCGGCGAGGAATTTGGCGACGGCCAGCGCATTCTGGCTGTGGCGTTCCATACGCAGATGCAGCGTTTCCAGCCCCTGCAGGAACAGGAAGGCGTTGAACGGCGAGACCGCTGCGCCGATGTCACGCTGCAGCTGGACACGAGCTTTGATGATGTAGGCGAGGTTCCCCACCGCTTCGGAATAAACCACGCCGTGATAGCTGGGATCCGGGGTCGTCAGGCCGGGGAACTTGCCGTTGTTCCAGTCGAATTTGCCGGAGTCGACGATAATGCCGCCGATGGAGGTTCCGTGTCCGCCGATGAACTTGGTGGTGGAGTGAACCACGATGTCCGCGCCGTGTTCAAACGGACGGCAGAGGATCGGAGAGGCAAACGTATTGTCTACGATCAACGGGATGCCATGTTCGTGGGCAATCGCCGCAATCGCCTCGAGGTCGGCCACGTCGATGCGCGGGTTGCCGATGGTCTCGCAAAACACGGCCTTGGTCTTCTCGTTGATTTTCGCACGGAAATTTTCCGGGTTGGATTGGTCGACAAAATGGACGGTGATTCCCAGTTTGGGCAGGGTGTGATAGAAGAGGTTGTATGTGCCGCCATAGAGACTGGAGGAAGAAACGATCTCGTCTCCGGCCTGCGCGATGTTCAGCAGCGCAAAGGTAATGGCCGCCTGGCCGGATGCGGTGGCAAGCGCACCCACACCGCCTTCCAGGAGGGCGACACGCTTTTCAAACACGTCCTGGGTCGGATTCATGATCCGTGTGTAAATATTGCCGAACTCTCTCAGGCCAAACAGGTTGGCGGCGTGCTCCGTATCGCGGAACACATACGAAGTCGTCTGATAAATCGGTACCGCGCGCGACCCGGTAGCCGGATCGGGTTCCTGCCCCCCATGCAGGGCGATTGTTTCCAGTCTCCATGCTTGGTTTTCCGCCATCATCATCTCTCCCTTTCATAAATGTCGGTTGAAATCAGAAAAGCCTTCTTCTGAGGAGAAGAAGGCGCGTATACCCTGTCACGCAGGCTCATCTCTCAGAATCGGATCGATTCTGCAGGAATTGGCACCTTGCATCTTTTCATGCCGGTTGCCGGGTTTCATCGGGCCAGTCCCTCCACCACTCTCGATGATGCGTATGAAGTTATTCATAATTGTACGAAAGTTCCGTCTGATCGTCAATCATTATTTCCGAGTAATGCGATGAGAATTGTGAAAATCGTGCTGGGGACACCGTGTTGGCTGTAGCGGCCGGGCATTTTGGCGCTGCCGATCCGGCGGCGGGCGAGAAAAAAAGAGTGGGAAAGGGAGGTATGGGACATACGTTCCATTTTTTTACAATAAAATTGAGGAGTTAGACCCAGATGCCGAATTTTTCGGAGTCCGTCCGGCAGGAGTGATTCCCGAAAACACAGGTAATGACGCCATTTTTGATGGGAAACGCATATGGGTCCTTTCGGAAAAGGCGGCAATCGTTGTCGAAAAATTCGATTAAAAAGGACTATTTGCGTTTTTTCTAATTTGTCTCCATATGGTATAATTTTCCTTGTACAGTAGATCGGCTCCTCAAGGGTGGTCGGCTCATCCCCGATCGAAAGGGGGTGGGGCTATGACAGTATATGAGTCGATATCAGTGATGATTGCTTTTGCCATGCTGATAGTGGCGATACTGTCCTTCCCTAAAAAGAAGTAGATCACCCTTGAACACTTCCATCCAGGTGATCCACAACATCGCGATATGAGCCGCCCCCTTGTGGGGAACGCCTATTGTACAGAACCGCAGGTGTTGCCGCACCTGCGGTCATTACTTTTTTACCTTATGGGAAAACGCATCAACGTATTCCATTTTACCATGATTGTTCCAACAAATCTACAGAAAATCGTTAATTCCGCGCATAAATCGGGTTTTTCAGCAGCCAGCGATGGTAAACGTATTCGACAATGCCGAGCAGCAGGGCGACGAGCAGCGCGCCATCCAGCGGCACCCGGGCACCCGGAAACGCAGCGGCGCTTAACCAGAGAACCGCAGCAGCTACCAAGATGTCCAGCACGGTCATGAGCCATAGCGTTCCTGTTCGCAGCCATACTTTCTCCATCGCATGCTGCGCGACGGCCAGCGCGAGTCCTGTCAGGATCGGCTGCAGATAAGACGGATAGAAGACGCTTCCGATCAGGTAATCCCCCAGCAGCACGGCTGCGGGGATCAGTATCAGTTTCCACAGCAATCGGGTCAAGCAAACCCCTCCTCCAACATTCTCCTTTCTAATGTTGGCTGATTTGCCGGTTCCTATCACAGCAATTAGAAAATCGCCTTCCCATGTGATATGATGGATCAGATGGCACATGAGGCGGACAGCACCGTAGAGAGAGGAGCGGCGCGATATGGAGACGTACGTGAAGGAAATCATGCCGGAAGAAGTGATGGAAAAGCTGGCGAAAGGGGAAGCGATCCAGCTGATCGATGTGCGTGAGGTAGAGGAGTGGCATGCCGGCCACATCCCGCAGGCGAAGCTGATTCCGCTCGGCACGCTGCCTGTGCGGATCGATGAACTGGACAAAGAGACGCCGATCATCATGGTGTGCCGCAGCGGCGCGCGCAGCCACCGGGCGACGGAATACCTGACGATGTTGGGATTTGATGCCGCCAATATGGTCGGCGGCATGCTGGCATGGCCGGGTGAAATCGAAAGATAACGGGAAAGCGCGGCATCAGAAAGGCTGGTGCCTTTTTCCATACAGGAGGAATGATGGGATGAAGCGGGGAGTGTGGGTGCTGTTCTTCTGCCTGCTCCTCCTGGCGGCCGGGTGCGGGAAAACCGAAAGCCAGGGGCCGATTTCCCTAATCGGGACAAGCGACGGATATTCAGCCGCGCTTGCGATAGCGCCGGGCAGCGTAGGCCCGAACACATTTACCGTGACCTTGAAAGACCAACAGCATCAGACGGTCACCGGCGGCAGGGCGACGCTGTATTTCGCAATGGCCGGGATGGAACACGGCAAAAGCGAACTGGCGCTTGCTTCCCAACCGGATGGCACCTGGAAGGGGGAAGGCCCTCACCTGATGATGGGGGGCAAATGGCAGCTCCGGTTGGTCTGGGCGGACGAGCAGGGGAAAAGCCGCTCGTTTGCCTATGAGATCGATTTGGCGCAGTGAGAGGAGAGAAGGAGATTGCAACAAGATCGGGTTCAGACGGCCGGCCAACCCCCATTCTGGCGCCGCCACTGGCTGGCGCTGCTGGTCGGTTTGATCGGGTTGGCTGCGGCGGGATCGCTGCTCTTTGCCTACTGGCAGAGCAAGCAGATTCCGGTGATCAAGCGGATGGATGATTTCACGCTGGAAAAACTGGACGGCACACCGTTTCATCTGCGGGATACGGATGGAAAGGTGAGGCTGGTTTCCTTCATTTTCACCCATTGTCCGGATGTGTGTCCGGCGACCACCTTCTATATGGCCAAAATGCAGGAGGAGCTGAAGGCCAAAGGATTGTACGGCAAGGATGTCGTCTTTTTGACGATCACGTTCGATCCGGAGCGCGATACCCCGGAAGTCCTGCAAAAGTATGCCGAGCAGTTTCATGCGGATCAGAGCGGCTGGTATTTTCTGCGCGGGGATGAGGCGACCGTCGCGCAGGTCACGAAAGCGTTCGGCATCGGTGTGCTGAAACAGCCGGATGGCTCCTACCTGCATACGATGCGTACATTCATCCTGGACAAGGAGCGGAACTTGCGCGTGATGCACGGCATGGGGGCGGAGATGGATCCGGATGCCGTCACGCGCGATCTGGAGCAGCTCGCCGACGAGTAGGCCATGCATGCTGCGCCCTTTGCGGAAGCGGATGGAGAATACCTTGTCCGTTGCGGCCGCGAAGGTGATTGATACATATACTTCGAAACGGCGGTTTCCCATTGGGGATGGGAGACAGGGGATGCTGTCGCAGGCAGGATGAACAGGAAGAGGCAGGCCGTCATCGCCAGGCGAGTGCCTCTTTCCTTTACGCAAGGTGGATCAGGAAGCCGCAGAGACCGCCGGCGAGAACCAGCCAGGCGGAGTTGATGGAATAGCGGAAGAGCAGCAAGAAGCTGGCCAAGCCGATGAGAACGGTCGGCCCGTCGACCAGCGCCGTGCTCCCCAGCCGGACGGTGACGAGCGCCATCAGGGAGACGGAGGCGGCATTCACGCCGTCCAGCAGCGGGCCGGTCCAGGGGGACTGGCGCAGTCTGGGTAGCCATGGCGCGGTCAGGGCAACGAACAGAAAGGCCGGAAGAAAGATGGCGAGCGTCGCCAGCAGCGCCCCCGGAATCCCGGCGATCAGATAACCGACGAAGGTGGCTGTGGTAAAGAGCGGGCCCGGGGTAAATTGGCCGATCGCGACCGCGTCAAGCAGCTGCCGGGCGGTCAGGACGCCCCAGCGGTCGACGAAGTCCGCCTGCAAAAAGGCGATCAGCACATAGCCGCTGCCATACAGGACGGAGCCGATCTTCAGGAAGAGCCAGAACAGTTTGCCCAGCGCAGCGGGAGCCTGCTCCGTCCCTGCCGACAGCATGACCGGAGAGAGAAGAGGCGGCAGGGCAAAAAGACGGCTGCGTAGCCGCTGCCGGTTGGCTGCAAGCATCACGAACAGGCCGGATAACAGAAGCAGCAGCAGCTCGTTTACCCCCAGCGCCCCCAACGGGATGGAGGCGGCCGCCGCGATGATCGTCAACCGGTTCTTGCATGCAGTCGATTTGAGATTCCATAATGCCTGCAGGATCACCGCGATGATGACGGGCTTGATGCCATACAGGACAGACGCCGTCTGCGGCAGGTAGCCGTAGCGGGTATAGAGAACCGCCAGCATGAGCACAATCAGCATCGCGGGCAGGATAAAGCAGGTTCCGGCCAGCAGCAGGCCGAGCCATCCGGCACGCTTCAGACCTAGGTGAATCGCCAGTTCCGTCGAGTTGGGGCCGGGAATCAGGTTCGCGGCGCCCAGGAGATCCATGAAGGTTTCGCGATCCACCCACTTGCGCCTGCGGACAAACTCTTCTTCCATCATGGCCGTGTGGGCGGCGGGGCCCCCGAACGCAACGGTTCCCAGTTTCAGGAAGGAGAGGGCGATTTCCTTCAGACGTTTGGCTTGGGCTTGATCGGGCAGCATACGGTCCACTCCTTCACGGATGCGTTCATTCCAAAGATACCACAGGAAGGTTGGCCATGAACAACGGTTTGCCAAGATTGGCAAGACCAAGGAAACGAATGCAATCATCTGTGTTACAATAGAAGAAGGGTTTTTGAACGGCATTTATCCGGTTGCGGAAAAACAGGAGGGTTTCGATTGAGTGAAGTAAGAATTTTTGCCATGGGCGGATTGGGAGAAATCGGGAAAAACATGTACTGCGTCGAGGTGGAGGACGAGATCGTCATCATCGACTGCGGGGTCAAGTTTCCGGAAGATGAGATGTTTGGCGTTGATCTCGTGATCCCGGATATCTCCTATCTCATCGACAACCAGCATAAGATCAAGGCGATGGTGCTGACGCACGGTCACGAAGACCATATCGGCGGGATTCCCTATGTCCTGAAACAGATCAAGACGCCGATCTACGGAGGCAGGCTGACCCTGGGGCTGGTCAGGGCGAAGCTGGAAGAGCACCGCATGCAAAACGAGGTCGACCTGATCACGGTCAACGAGGATACGGTCATTCCGTTCCGGCACATGCAGGTATCGTTTTTCCGCACCAACCACAGCATTCCGGACTCCTACGGGATCGTGATCGACACGCCGGAAGGAATGGTCGTGCATACAGGCGATTTCAAGTTTGACATGACGCCGGTGGGAGCGACCACCGAATACGCCAAGCTGGCCCGCATCGGCAGCGGGGATGTGCTGGCGCTGCTCTCGGACAGCACCAACGCCGAGCGTCCCGGTTTTACCATGTCGGAGCGAACGGTCGGCGAAGGGATCATGGAGGTGGTGTCCCAGGCCAAAGGGCGCATCATCCTGGCGACGTTCGCTTCCAACGTCCACCGTCTCCAGCAGGTGGTGGATGCGGCGATGGCGTGCAACCGCAAAGTGGCGGTGATCGGGCGCAGCATGGAGAAAGCGTTTCTCATCGGGCAGGAGCTGGGGTATATCCAGATGCCGGAGGGCATGCTGATCGATATCAAGACGATCGACAATTATGCAGACAATCAGGTGCTGATCATTTGCACCGGCAGCCAGGGGGAACCGATGGCGGCGCTGACCCGGATCGCGTCCGGCTCCCACCGCAATGTCCAGATCTATCCGGACGATACCGTCATCATCTCGGCATCGCCGATCCCGGGCAATACGGTCAATGTCTACCGGACGATCGACAAGCTTTTCCGCGCCGGGGCCAATGTGATCCACGGTTCCGTTTTTGACATCCATGCTTCGGGGCACGGCAGCAGCGAAGAGCTGAAGCTGATGCTCAACTTCGTTCGCCCGCGCTATTTCATGCCGATCCATGGCGAGTACCGGATGCTGAAAACGCACGCCAGGCTGGCGGCGCAGGTGGGGATTGACGAGAAGAACATCTTCGTGCTGGACAACGGGGATGTGCTCTGCTGTACCCGGGAGAGGGCCCATCTGGAGAAGGTGCCCGCCGGCATTGTCTTGATTGACGGCAGCGGCATTGGCGACGTCGGCAACATCGTCCTGCGCGACCGCAAGCATCTGGCGGAAGACGGGCTGATGGTCGTGGTCGTCAGCGTCGATATGAAAAATTTCAAGATCCTGACGGGGCCGGACATCGTCAGCAGGGGCTTTGTCTATGTGCGCGGATCGGAATCGCTGATCCAGGAAGCGACCGAGCGGGTGCGGGCGAAGCTGACGGAAGCGCTTGACCGGAAGATCAAGGAATGGAGCGAACTGAAGGCGCAGATCAACGAGGTGCTGAAGCCGTTCATCTATGAGAAAACAGGCCGCAACCCGATGATTTTGACCATCCTGATGGAAGTGTGACACGCGCTGGAGGCAGAGGCGTTTTCTGCCATGAAGTGCATGCGGGCATTCTCCGGACAGCACAGAACGGATATAATAGAAATGAGTATATGAAAAAGGAGAGAGTTGCCAATGATGTCTTATGAAGCATATATGAATCAGGTCATTCAGCCGATGCGCGACGAGCTCACCCGCGTGGGCTTTACCGAGCTGCGGACGCCGGAGGAAGTGGAGCAGGCGTTTGCCAACATGAAAGGCACCGCTCTGGTGGTGGTAAACTCGGTGTGCGGCTGTGCAGCAGGTCTGGCTCGTCCGGCCGTCGCCCACTCGCTGCAGCATGACCCGAAGCCTGATCTTCTCTACACGGTATTCGCCGGCCAGGACAAGGAAGCAACCGCCAAGGCGCGCGAATATTTCGAGGGATATCCGCCGTCTTCGCCATCGTTCGCCCTGATGAAGGACGGCAAGCTGGTCGGCATGATCGAACGCCACCAGATCGAAAACAACGATTTGCAGACCATCTCCGGGCTGCTGACCTCCCTGTACGATCAATACTGCAAAAATTAATCAGGACGAAAAAGCGCCCGGCGATGGGCGTTTTTCTTTCCGCCATAGAAGAAAAGGATGGATGAACCCATGCAAACACGACCATTCGGACGCGATCCGCACCGGGTATCGCTGCTTGGTTTTGGCGCGCAGCGCATCGTGGACGAGCATGATTGCACGGAAGAGGAGGCGATCGCCATCATCCGGCGGGCCGTCGAGCTCGGCGTCAACTATTTCGATACGGCGCCCAGCTATAGCGACGGGCAGTCGGAGACGCGCCTCGGTCTGGGATTGGAAGGGCTGCGCCACAAAGTATGGATCGCAACGAAGACGGGCGGCCGCAGCCGTGACCTGGCGTGGCGGGACCTCGAAGCCAGCCTGAAGCGGCTTCGGACCGATTACGTGGATGAGTGGCGGGTGCACAATGTTATGCAGCCGCATGATCTGGAGGGAATTTTTGCGAAAGACGGCGCCCTGCAGGCATTGATCGAAGCGAAGGAGCAGGGGCTGGTCCGCAAGCTGAGCATCAGCGGCCATACCGACCCGCGCCTGCTGGCCGAAGCGATCCGACGTTTTCCGTTCGACAGCGCGCTGGTGGCGCTGTCCGCGCTTGACCATTTTATTTACAGCTTTGCCCACGACTTCGTGCCGCTGGCGGTTGAAAAGGGAGTGGCGGTGATCGGCATGAAAGTGATGGCGCTCGGCAAACTGGCTCCCTGGACCGAGCAGGCGCTCCGCTATACATGGAGCCTGCCGGTATCGACGGCGATTCTGGGCATCAGCAAAATGAGCGAACTGGAGGCAGACGTGAAGGCGGCTGCCAGCTTTACGCCCATGAACGATGTGGAACGGCTCGCCTTTTTCCGGGAGATCATGCCGCTGGTGCGGGCGGATGTGCTGCGCTGGAAAGCAAGCGAGTGGATGTCGGGCGAATGGTATCAGCTGCCTGAGCTGGCGTTTTCATAAGCAGCTTGACTGAAGGGACCTGTTGATTGGCAGGTTCCTTTTTTCGGCGCCAGGCACGTCAATTGGTAGTTATTTCCCTTAACGGCAAAGTGGCAGATATGCTATATTATCTTTGTAACCAAAAATTTCGTATACCGAAATAATGCCTTCTGACAACCGACGAGAGGCAATACCCCAGACGAAAGAAGGATGATCGGAACATGTCATACCCGTATTCCAAACAAAAGCTGATGACGATGGTGCTGAGCGCCGCCGTACTGGCTTCCGTCCCTTCCGCAGGCGCTGCATTGGCGGCGGGCCAGCCGCAAGCGGCACAAACGGTTCAAGCGGGTCAGACAGCCGACGCCGTCGGAATCGAGATCAACGGCAAGCCGCTGGTGCTGCCGGATGCCAATCCCTACATTGATCGCAGCCATAACCGCACCATGGTTCCGGTACGCTTCGTCAGCGAGGCGTTGGCGGCACAAGTGGATTGGAAGCCTGAAACAAGCCAGGTGACCGTCACCAAGGGCGAGCGGAACATCGTCCTGACGGTAGGCTCGACCAAGGTGGAGGGAGCAGGAAAGGAGATCCTGCTGGATGCGCCCCCCGTCATTCAAAGGGGCCGCACCTATGTTCCGCTTCGCTTCGTCAGTGAGGCGCTGGGCGCGACCGTAACCTGGCGGGCAAACGACCGGGTTGTAGAGATTCGAACGGCGGACGGCCAGGCTCCGGCAGCGCCGGCCGAGCCCGCTCCATCCAAGGACCAGGAGCAGCAGAAGGAGCAGCTGACCATGGCCCAGGCGGTTGACATGGCGCTGAAAACCAACAGCGATCTGCTGTCACTGCGCCTGGACGCCGACAATGCGGATATCAACGCCCGCCTGGTCAACTCGCAGGTAAAGGATATTCCCAGTTCCCTTATCGAATCGCTCGATATGGCCCAGCAGAAATATGTGACCCAGGCCAAAGCGGAGATGGCCAAAAAGGTGAACGCCGCCTTCGTGAAAGCGACGGAGAGCAAAATCAAGCTGGGCGTGGAGAAAGCTTATTACGACCTCCTCAATGCCCAGGCTGATCTGGCCCTGAAGCAGCAGAGCCTGTCCCGGGCGGAGCAGCAGTTGAAAATCGCCAATGTGGCCTTCCAGGTAGGCACCCGGGCCAAGACGGACGTGCTGCAGGCGGAGGCCGGCGTCGCTGCGGCGAAAGCAGCCCTGGCGGTAGCTGAAACAAACGTCAAGGTTGCCGAGATGAAGCTGAACGACATGCTGGGCACGGACCTGATGAAGAAATGGGAATTGAAGCCGGAGAAGCTGGCCGCCGAGCAGCTGAACATGACGGCCGAAGAAGCGGCGTCCCTGGCAGCCCGGCAGCGGGCGGAAGTGCTGCAAAAGCAGGAAGAATTGAAAGTGGCCGAATTGAACGTGGATTTGATCGACAAATATCTGGCGCTCTCCACCTATCAGGGGGACATGGCCCGCAATGAGGTAGAAAAGGCCAAACTGGCCCTCGAGGATACGAAACGAAGCGTTTCGCTGGAAGCGGCCCAGGCTTACTATAACCTGCAGGCCGCCAAGGAAGCCCTTGCTTCCTATCAAAAGGCACTGGATGCCGCCAAGGAAAACTACCGTCTCAGCCTGCTGCGCTATCAAAACGGCATGGCTACGACGGTGGAAGTGATGCAGGCGGACGAAGAGCTGTCCAATCGGGAAAACCAGCACCAGTCCGCAGTGTATCAGTACAATCTGGCCCTTGTCAACTTCGACAATGCCATCGGCAATTGACAGGGTGTTGCTGACAAAGGAAGCCGGTTCCTGTTCATGACAGGAGCCCGGCTTCTTTTTGTCTGAGGATGACCCGGCGATGCAAGAAGGCATGGACGGCAAAAAGAACGACCGCTGCGGCGCACGTCGCGGAGGCCAGGGCCGCCACGGGCACGATGCCGCCGACATCATACATCGATCCCAGCAGCAGCGGCCCGAACAGACGGCCCAGGCTGCCGATGCTGCCAACCACCCCGAGGTAAAAGGGAGCCGCACTGCCGGTGTACTCCGTAATGAAGGCGGGAACCGTAGGCGCCTTCAGCATCTCCCCGAAGGTGGTAATCACCATCCCGAGCACCAGCATGTCATATGTACGGTGAAACAGCAGCATGAAGGCAAACCCGATCGTATAGCAGGCGGCGCTAGCGATCAGCTGGGCCGTCGGGGTTTTGGCCAGGATGCGCTTGATGAAGGAAGTGACCGGCTGGCCCGCAAAGATGACGATGCCGTTCACCGTCCAGAGGAAGCTGTAGGCGGCCATGCTCATGCCCTGATCGGCGAGGTAGGGCGCGACGCCTGTGCTCCAGCTGGTGGTGGCAAAAAAGAGCGCAGCCGAGCCCAGGGCGAGAAAAAGGTAGAGACGGTACTGCCTCAGCAGCATCCAGGGCTGCTGACCCGCGCTTTCCCTGAGCGACAGCAGCGATACCTGGCTGTCGGCATCGGCGGAGATGCGCATGAAAAGAAGGAAGAAGAGGGCGAAGGCCAGCGTGGTGATGCTGTCCACCAGAAACGTGAGGGGGAAGGAGAGCGCAGCCAGAATGCCGGCCAGCGACGTGCCAACGGCCATTCCTACGTTGTTGCCGACATACACCACATTGAAGAGGGAACGCCGCTCGTTCGGCCAGCGAAACCCGATAAACGCCTGGATGGCCGGCATCGTGACGGCGTTAAGAAAGCCCAGTGCGGCCATAACACCGGCATAGACCAGCCAATGCGTGAGAAAGAGCAGGGAGCATTGGAGCAAGGAGCTGCAGAGGAGCGAACCCACGATGAGCCGTTTGGCGCCGAGCCGGTGGAACAGCGCGCCGCCCGTGAACTGTCCGGCAATCCCGGCCAGCGACTGCAGCATCAGGACAAACCCGGCATCTGCGGCGGAACGCCCCAACACCTGATAAACATACAGGGTGGTAAGCGGCCACATGAAGGCGCTGCCCAGCGCGTTGACGAAGCTGGCGGCGACAAACAGCAGCGCTTCGCGGGGATAGGGCAGGAACACTGTACGGATACCGGATGAGGATCGTTTCAACATCATCATTTCGTTCACCTGATTTCCTGCTTTTTCCCATAGTATACGCCATATAATATACTTAGTAAATAAAAAAGTATAATAAATTCCTCTCATAAGTTTCCCGCGGGCGCATAGAAATGGAGATGAGACGAGCACTGGAGGAGTTGGGAAACCATGCAAGCGACCAAACCATGGTATCAAATGTCGACGGAAGAGGCGTCCCGCCTGCTGGGAAGCAACGGGGAATCCGGTCTCTCCTGCAGGGAAGCGGAGGAAAGGCGGAACCGTTTTGGCCCCAATACCCTGCGCGAAACCAAACGGGTCTCGCTGTTTGCCGTCTTTTTCGGCCAGTTCAAGGATTTCATGGTCGTCATCCTGATGATTGCCACGATCATCTCCTTCTTTCTGGGAGAGTATCTGGATGCGATCACCATTATCGCCATCATCTTTATCAACGGGGTGCTTGGCTTTATCCAGGAAGCAAGAGCGGAGCGCTCGCTGCAGGCTCTCAAGGAGATGGCCGCCCCGATGGCCCGGGTGGTCCGCGATGGACAGACAGCGGTGATTCCGGCTTCGCAGCTGGTGCCTGGTGATCTGGTTCTCCTGGAGGCGGGTGATCGTGTGCCGGCCGATCTGCGCCTCATCCGCGCCACCCGGCTGGAAATCGAAGAATCGGCCCTTACCGGCGAGTCCGTTCCCGTCACCAAAGTGACCGACTGCGTCCCGGCAGGGCGGGGAGGGGAACTGCCTCTCGGCGACCGGAAAAACCTGGCGTTCATGGGGACGCTGGTGACGGGCGGCACAGGCAAGGGGATCGTCACGGCGATCGGGATGGATACCGAACTGGGCAGAATCGCCCATCTGATGAATGAGGCGGAGACGATGGAGACGCCGCTGCAGCTTCGGCTGGAACAGATGGGCAAAATCCTGGTGGGCGTCGCCGTCCTGCTTACGGCCGTGGTCGTTATTGCGGGTGTCTGGCACGGTCATGACCTGTTGACGATGTTTTTGGCCGGGGTCAGCCTGGCCGTGGCGGCCATACCCGAGGGGCTGCCGGCCATCGTCACCATCGCGCTTGCGCTGGGCGTACAGCGGATGATCAAGCGGAACGCGATCGTGCGCAAGCTGCCCTCCGTGGAGACCCTCGGCTGTGCCTCCGTGATCTGCTCGGACAAGACGGGGACGCTGACCCAGAACAAGATGACGGTCACCCGCATCTGGCACAGTGACCAAACCTTCGAGGTAACCGGCAGTGGTTATGAACCCGTCGGCGAGATCAGGCTGCAGGGAAGGACGGTCACGGTGGCGGCAGATCCCGGGCTGAAACAGCTGTGCCGGATCGCGGAACGCTGCAACAACGCCCGGCTGGTCGCGGAGCAGCAGGAGGGGCAGGGGCTGTTGTTCGGCAAAAAGGAGCGCGCCTGGAACGTGATCGGCGACCCGACGGAAGGGGCCCTGCTCGTCATGGCTGCCAAAGCGCTGCGCGGCCAGGCAGCGGGCAAGCGGCTGGCGGCCGGGGACAGGCGGATCGATGAGCTGCCGTTTGATTCCGATCGCAAAATGATGTCGGTCATCGAAGAGACGGCCGACGGCAGAAAGATGCTGCTCTGCAAAGGAGCGGCGGAGGCGGTGCTGGTGCGCTCCAGCCATCTCCTGTGGAAGGGGGAAGTGATTCCCCTGACCCAGCAGCTGCGTGCCCGCATCCTGGCGCAGACCGAGGAGATGGCGTCCCAGGCCCTGCGGGTGCTGGCGTTTGCCTACCGGCCCCTGGAGCAGTACCGGGCGGGGCAGCCCCCGTTCAGCCTGGAGTCCAATCTGGTGTTCGTGGGGCTGGTCGGCATGATCGATCCGCCCCGGATGGAAGTGAAGCAGGCGATTTCTCTGTGCCGCCAGGCCGGCATCAAAACGGTGATGATCACCGGTGACCACAAGATCACGGCGGAGGCGATCGCCCGCCAGATCGGGATCCTGCGCCCGGGAGCGGAAGTTCTGGAAGGGCAGGAACTGAATCGCATGAACGACAGCGAGCTGGCCGCCCGGGCGGAACGTATCGCCGTGTACGCCCGCGTCTCGCCGGAGCACAAGCTGCGCATCGTGCGCGCCCTGCAGGCCCAGGGGCATGTGGTGGCGATGACGGGCGACGGGGTGAACGATGCCCCGGCCATCAAAACAGCCGATATCGGGATTGCGATGGGGATCACCGGGACCGATGTGACCAAAGAGGCATCCGATCTCGTGCTGCGCGACGACAACTTTGCCACGATCGTCGCGGCGGTGGAGGAAGGGCGCAACATCTACGACAACATCCGCAAGTTTATCCGTTACCTGCTGGCTTCCAACGTAGGCGAGATCCTGGTCATGCTGTTCGCCATGATCATCGGCCTGCCGCTGCCCCTGGTGCCCATTCAGATCCTGTGGGTCAACCTGGTCACGGACGGCCTGCCGGCGATGGCGCTCGGGGTCGATCCGGCGGAAGAGGATACGATGTATCAGCGGCCAAGGAAGCGGGATGAGAACATTTTTGCCCGCGGGCTCGGGTGGAAGATCATCAGCCGCGGCTTCCTGATCGGGCTGATGACGCTGGGAGCCTTCTGGCTGACGCTCCGGGAAGATCCCCGCCACCTCGTGCATGCCCAGACCGTCGCCTTTGCCACGCTGGTGATGGCGCAGCTCATCCACGTCTTCGACTGCCGCAGCAAGCACTCGGTGTTTCACCGCAACGTATTTGAAAACATGTATCTGGTCTGGTCGGTGCTCTCCTCGCTGCTGCTGTTGCTCTGCGTCATCTATATCCCGCAGCTGCAGCCGATTTTCAAAACAACGCCGCTTGCCTTCCGCGACTGGGCGCTTGTTTTCGTTGCCGGCGGGGTTCCCACCTTCGTGGCCGGCATCGGCGGCGCCCTGCGCAGCAAGCGCGGATAAGCGCAACATCGTTGAACAAAAAAATCGCCCTGATCGAGCGACTCTCTTATTCAATCTGATGATCACTGGCCTTGATGGCAGCCTGCGGGAGGGCCGATGAAGGTCGAGCTCTGAATGGGGGCAAGCGTATTTTTTACTTTCGCCTCATTCAGGCAGTATGTGTAAGCCAATACTTCACTCGGCGTCAGCCGCAGGAGATCGGATCCCAGGATGACCTCGGGGATGGGAGCATTGAAGACGGCGAGCAGATGCGTGTTGTCGGCGGTTGCGATCTCCCAGTGCCACCAGCCCTGAGGGATGTTGACGACCTGGCCTGGCGTAATGTGAAAGTGAAAAACCTGGTTAAAAAAAGGATTAATAAAGGAAATGTTCGCCGAGCCGGAAACGCAGTACACAAGCTCTGCAGCATTTTGATGGTAATGAGGCTCCACGATATTGCCCGAGCTGAGAAAGATGTCCAGCAGAGACACGTTATCCAGCGTATTCAACTGTTGGGTGGAAAGGACATTGATGTAGTTTTGGGGATCCTTTTGGAACAGCAGGTTATGGTTTACGTCACTAAAGAACTGTGCATAAGGAGATGTGTAATCCAGATACAAAGTCATGTTGCATTCCAGCCCTTTTCTATTGAATTTGCCTACGGGATATCCTTATGCAGCGAAGGATAGGGAAGTTCGCCCAAATCCGGCGTCAAATCTTGCGTCAACCGCTGAAGCGGCAGCACGGGAAACCCATTTGCGCCTGAAGATGGGGTGCCATTTTTCTGCAAAAATGCCAGAATGAAGACGGCACAATTCGCCACGGTTCAAGTATACTAATACAATGGACAAAAGAAGTGTACGAAAAAGGTGGCGGTTGTCTTGAAACTGCGAACGAAAAGCATCTTGTTTGCCTTGCTCGTGATCCTGATCGCATTGACCGGATATTACGGACATGCGTTTTATTCCTTTTTCACCGGTGTGCAGGAGCCGAATATCGTGAAGACGCATGGAGCCGACGGGAAAACAAAACCCCCGGAGAGCGAGATTCCCGTCTGGGGCGGCACGGAGCGGGTCAACATCCTGCTGATGGGCGTCGACAGGCGGGAGCTGCGGCCGGACGAGCAGCCCCGTTCCGATTCCATGATTCTCGTCAGCATCGATCCGGTCGCCAAAACCTATGATCTGTTCTCCATCCTGCGCGATACCTATGTGAAGATACCGGGATACGGATCGTCCCGCATCAATGCCGCACTTGCGGAAGGAGGCCCCGAGCTGGCCATGGAGACGGTCAGCTCGTTTGTCGGCTTGCCGGTGGATCGCTACGTGATCACCGATTTTGAAGGCTTCAAGCACCTGATTGACGCGGTCGGCGGCGTGGAGCTGGACGTGGAGAAAAACATGCGGTACCGCGATCCGAGCGACAAAGGCTTGTATGATATCAACCTGAAAAAAGGGCTTCAGCATCTGGACGGCGACAAGGCGCTGCAATACGTCCGCTTCCGCCACGATGCGATGTCGGATTACACGCGCACCGAGCGGCAGCGCAAACTGCTGTCCGCGCTGGCTGTCCAGATGCAGAAAGGCACGACGATCCTGCAGCTTCCGGCCGTGCTGGACAGCATTCGCCCTTACGTACAGACCAATATGAGCGCCGGGGATATGCTGAAGCTGGCGGCGCTCTCGCTGCAGCTGAAAAGCGAGCAGGCCGGCCAGTACCAGCTGCCGCCCATGGGGGCTTTCCAGGAGGCGAATCGCGGCGGCTCGGTGCTTCTGCCCAATCTGGAGCAGGTGAAAAGCTATGTGCAGGAGCAGCTGAACCGGCCGCGCGCGGCGACGCAAACCCAATCCCCGGACAAACCATAATCGGAAACGGCGCCAGAGCGCCGTTTTTTGTGCAATCAAGCAAATTCCTATTTTTCCTATTGACAGGTGCGATGGAATTTACTATCGTTATATTTGCTTTATTATAAACCATAGTAAAACGGTTGGAATTAAAGGGAATTAGTTTGACTAGTAAGAAAAGTCTTGCAATACACCGATTGGGTGCAAGCGAAGGCTGGATACACAGATTGCAATGAAGGGGGGTTGGCCGCAGATGATCAGTTTGAAAAACGTGAGCAAAGTATTCAAAAACCGGTTTGGCTCGGTTCATGCACTTGATGGCATTGATTTATCCATCAACAAAGGGGAAATCTTCGGAATTATCGGTTACAGCGGTGCCGGGAAGTCTACGCTGGTACGGTTGATGAACCTGCTGGAGGCACCGACAACCGGCGATGTAATCGTGGGAGACACGCGGCTGACCCAGCTGCCCCCCGGTCAGCTGCGCAAGGCGCGGCGCAAGATCGGGATGGTTTTTCAGCATTTTAACCTGCTCTGGTCGCGCACGGTAGCCGAGAATGTCGCGCTGCCGCTGGAGATCGCCGGCGTGCCAAAGAGGGAGCACGCGGCTCGGGTAAAGGAGCTGCTGGAACTGGTGGGGCTTGCCGACAAGGCGGACGCTTATCCTTCCCAGCTTTCCGGTGGGCAGAAGCAGCGCGTCGGGATCGCCCGCGCCCTGGCCAACCACCCGGATGTGCTGCTGTGCGACGAGGCGACGTCAGCGCTCGACCCGAAAACGACGGATTCCATCCTTGACCTGCTGAAGGAGATTAACCGCAAGCTGGGATTGACCATTGTCCTGATCACGCATGAAATGCACGTGATCGAAAAAATATGCGACCGTGTGGCGGTGATGGAAAGCGGGCGCATCATTGAGCTCGGCGATGTGGTGGAGGTGTTTTCCCGCCCGAAAACCACGACGACCCGGCAGTTTATCAGTCAGGTTACCGGCTCGGAACAGCTGGATGACGATGTCCTGCGCCAGATCGGTCCCGGAACGCTGCTGCGGTGCACGTTCCTGGGGGATGCGGCCAGCCAGGCGGTCATCAGCCAGCTTGTGAAAGAAGTGGGCGTGGAAGTAACCATTATTCAGGGACAGATCAAGCGGCTGAAAGAGATCGCCTTCGGGACGCTCTATATTCAAGTGCCGGGCGACATTGACGTGGAAGCGCGGACCGTCGCGTATCTGAAGAAACAGGGTGTGCACGTGGACGTCCTGCAGAGCGTGGAAGGAGGCGGGGCGCAATGAACGATTTCCTTGTCACTTACATGCCGGCCGTGGTTCAGTACTGGGATTATATCGTCAAGGCGATCTGGGAGACGATTTACATGGTCTCTGTCTCGCTGCTGTTCTCCGCGCTGATCGGCATTCCGCTGGGAGTGCTGCTGGTTATCACCAGCCGCAACCACCTGCTGCCGATGCCCGCGCTGAACCAGATTCTTGGTTTCGTTATCAATATCCTGCGCTCGATCCCGTATATCGTGCTGGTGATTATCCTCATCCCGTTCTCCCGCAAGCTGATCGGCACCTCGATCGGTCCGGAGGCGGCGATCATCAGCCTGGTGGCCGGTTCGGCGCCGTTTGTCGCCCGGCTGGTGGAGACGGCCATCCGCGAAGTAAACCGCGGCGTGATTGAAGCGGCGCAGTCGATGGGGGCCAGCAACTGGCAGATCATCCGCAAGATCCTGATTCCGGAGGCGCTGCCCGCGATCGTATCCGGCATTACCGTGACAGCGGTCGGCCTGATCGGCTACTCCGCGATGGCCGGCGTCGTCGGCGCTGGCGGGTTGGGAGCGATGGCTTACACCCACGGTTTCAACGGGTTCAAAGAGGACATCCTGTTCGTCACCACGTTGTTGCTGATACTGTTGGTACAAGGGGTTCAGATGATCGGAGATGCCATCTCCCGGAAACTGGATCACCGTTAACCAGATAGCATTCCAAATCCAAGTCAGGAGGGAAACCAAATGAAAAAACTGTTTACCACACTGTTTGCGGGTTTGCTGGCTCTGTCGCTTGCCGCTTGCGGCCAATCCGGTACCGAACAAAAGCCGGCTGATGCAGGACAAGCCGGATCCGGCAATGCAGCAGCCCAGCCGGTAACGCTCAAAGTTGGGGCCACTGCCGTTCCCCATGCGGAAATCCTGAACCAGGTGGTCAAGCCGATGCTGGAGAAAGAAGGCATCAATCTGGATGTCGTGATCTTCCAGGATTATGTCCTGCCGAACACCCAATTGGCGGAGAAAGAGCTGGACGCCAACTACTTCCAGCACATTCCGTGGCTGGAGGCGACCAATAAAGAGAAAAACCTCAACTTGACATACGTGGCTGGCGTACACATCGAGCCGCTGGGCGTATATTCCAACAAGGCAAAAGCATACAAAGACCTCGCTTCCCTGCCGGCAGGCGCGAAAGTGGCCATCACCAACGGCACAAGCGAGCACGGTCGTGTGCTGGCCCTGCTGGAAAAAGCGGGTCTGCTGAAGCTGAAAGACGGCGTGGGCATCAACGGTACCATCGCCGATATCGTGGAGAAGAAAATCGAGCTGGTGGAACTGGAACCGGCCATGCTCCCGCGCGCACTGGATGACGCAGCGATCGATGCGGCGGTGATCAACTCCAACTTCGCGCTGGAAGCCGGCTTGAACCCGGCGAAAGACGCCATCTACCTGGAGTCCGGCGAGAACAACCCGTATGTGAACGTGTTGGCTACCCGCCAGGACAACAAAGACAGCGATGCGATCAAGAAGCTGGCCAAAGCGCTCACTTCCCCGGAAGTAAAAGATTTCATCGACAAGACCTATAAAGGTTCCGTACTCTTCGTAGGCGAACTGAAAAACTAACCAATAGCCTTCACAAGCCACATGGCAGGAGACTCCCGCGGGAGTCTCTTTTGTTTGTAAAGACCACATGTCATGGATGATGGTTCCTGCTCGCTCTCTTGACGACCAGCAAAGAAGCGGACCTTGTCCGCTGCGAAACGCGACGCGGCAGGGGGCTCAACATCTGGGTGTTTCAGCGATGTGAGACTCACGCCCCCTGTTTTTCCGCGTCTTTGTTTCTTCGCTGAGCCGGTCGTCAAAGGAGCTCGCTTGGCCCCATCACGCCATGCTTCTAACTTTTCCACAACTTTGGTTGATCGATTGACAACGGATGCTGCGCAGAAATAGGCCGACGCACCATGGACATCCGACCAAACCAAACTCCTTGCGCTGTCATAGTGTAAAGGGTAACACCAATAGCTTCAAGCAAGGAGGAGGAGAGTACATGGATATCGGTAAACTACTGAACGCGGCGAAATCCATTCCAAAAGAAAAACTGAAAACCGATGCGGGGCTGAAAGAAGTGATCCGGGATCTCGCCAAAAAAGGCGGCAAGAACCTGAGCGATAAGGAATTGGACGGCTATCTCGCGCAGTTTCGCAGAATGCAGCGTACCGAGTCGGTGGGAAGTATGTTGGATAAACTTGCCAAAAAAGGGGTAAACCCAGACGATCTTTCTGCCATCAAGAAGAAATTCAAAAAATAAAGGGCAAGGCCAATCGGGGGATGAAGGAGGTGTACCGATATCGACACCCGGGTGAGAAGACGCAGACGACAAAAAACAGGCAAGCTGCAGGAGATGGCGAACCGGCTGCATCAGCTGACGGAGGCGCACAAGGCATCCAGTGATCAGCTGCAGCAGGAAATCGCGCAGGTGAACCAAAATCTCCAGGAAGTGAAAGAGATCCTCAATCAGTTCAAAGTGGTCGCCTCCTCCAGGCGGAAGCGCCGAGGGCTGCTGTCCCGCCGCCGTTCCATCCCCGTCCAGGTCGAGCCGGAAACGAACGGGACATCGCCGATTCGCCTGGAGGAACTGCTGCCGCAGCTGGGAAGCCTGATTCCGCAGTTGAAAAATCCGAAGGTGGCGGAGACCATCAAGCTTCTCTCCAACCCTGTCGTGTTCAGCATGATCCAGCAGCTCATGTCAAGCGGGGCAAACAAAGGGCTGGCCGAAATGCTGCCGCAAAGAAGGCTGCGGGCCTAATCATGAACAGGAACCGAATTTCGGGAAGGCATCGCGTGATGAAGCGGTGTCTTCTTTTTCAGGAAACGAAACTTTCGTCTATTATTAAATTTAGTTCAAATATACTATAAACTTTTTCTCCGCCCATCCGTCTATAACAATGTCGAAGATTGACCGTCCATACCCGCAGCGGTGTGGAAACATGTCGGATGGAGGAGGGCGTGATGAAGAAACGTTGGATCTCGTTGTGGCTGTTGTTTGCGTTCTGCCTGTTCGGGGGATGGGGGAATGATGCCTTTGCCGAACAGCCGGGAGACTTTGTCAAGCTGGTGATGGACGGCAAGCCCGTGGAACCGGATGTGCCGCCGCTGATTCAAAACGGGCGCACCCTGGTTCCGATTCGTGTCATTGCCGAGGGGTTGGGAGCCGACGTCGCCTGGGACCAGCCTACCCGGACAGCCACCATTACACGCGAAAACAGCACGCTGGTTTTGCAGCTCAATCGTGCAAAAGCGGTCGTGAACGGCAAGGAGGTGGCCCTGGATACCGCGCCTGTGATCTATCACCAGCGCATGCTGCTGCCTCTGCGCTTCGTCGGTGAGACGTTGGGGGCCGCGATCGGATGGGATGCGGATTCCCGGACGGTGGTGGTGAACCGCACCATCGCCCTGGAGGCAAACGGCAAGGACCTGACCGGATCGTACAAGCCGTTTGTGCTGGAGGACGACGTCTATCTGCCGGTGGAGCGGCTTGCCGAGTACCTGGGGATGAAAAACGGCCTGAATGCGGCCAAGCTTGCCGGTGCGAGACATATCGATTCCCAGGCGTACATACCGCTTGCTCGGGCGGAAGAGCTGCTTGACGCACAGATTCGTTGGGACAAGGGAGAAAACCGCGTTACAATCAAACGGGTAAATGAACTGGATGCAATCAGCACGGAAGGGGACAGCATCTTGCTGTCGACCGAAAAGTGGGTAACCCCGCAGCATTTCGTATTGCAGGGGCCGTACCGGATCGTCCTTGACCTGCCGCATACCGTGCTGTCGGACAAGCTGTCGGAGGCATTGGCGGACGGGCAGGCTTCGGCGGATGCCCTGGAGGCGGCGGATCAACCGATACAGGACGACAAAGAGGCTGATGACGGCGGGCAAGCCGGGTCGACCGCCCAACCGGCCGCCGGAGAGAACAGCGCTCTCCCGCTGATCAAGTCGATCCGCTACAGCCAGTACCAGGAAAATCCCGCCACTGTCCGGGTTGTGATCGAACTCAACCAGAAGAGCAATTACACGGTCACGGAGAAGGAGGACGGGTTGGCGATCAAGCTTGCCCCCGCCCCGCGCAAGACCGGCTTTCTCATTGTCCTGGACGCCGGTCACGGCGGGAAAGACAATGGGGCCTCAGGGGTCGCCGGCAATGTGGAAAAGGAGTATAATCTAAGCATCATCAACCGGATGATGGAGCTGTTGAAGCAGTACAAGGAATTTCAGGTGGTGGCGACCCGGACCACGGACGTCTACCTTACGCTCCAGGAGAGGGTGGCGATCGCCAATGAGAGGGGCGCGGACCTGTTCCTGTCCGTACACGCCAATTCGTTCAAAGCGGATTCGCGCGGCACAGAGACCTACTACTACAACAGCTACAGCCAGGCGTTTGCCAACATTGTGCACCGCCACCTGCTGAAGGCGACGCAGTTCCCGGATCGCGGCGTGCAGAAGAGCGGTTTCTACGTGATCAAATATACGAAGATGCCCGCCGTTCTGACCGAGACCGGTTTTCTTACCAACGCCTACGAAAACAAGCAGATGATGTCGCCGGAATTCCGTGACCGGGTTGCCAGGGAACTGGTGGCGGCCATCAGGGAGTACTACCTGACCGTCTACGACTCGGAGTAAGGGGGATGCTATGAAACGTTTACTCTTTTTGCTGATGCTTGCCAGCCTTCTTGCCGGCTGCGGAAGCAAAACCGTCTCCGTAGAGAAGCACCCGGACCCGCAAGCGGAGGCCGGGCAGGAAACGGGGGCGGCTGCCGGCGGGAAAACGGCGACGGCTGCCAGCGGGGAAACGCAGGAACAGCCGCCGCTGACGAAAGCGGTTGTCACCGCCTATTATGCCGATGACCAGCTGACGGGATTGCTTGCGGAAAAACAGGAAATCCGCTATGCAAACGATGTGGACAAGTATAAACAGGCGCTTGCCCTGCTGGAGCATCCGGCGCAAAAGGGCCACAATCCGCTGTGGCAGAACTTCGCCTATCATTCCGTAACCTTTGCCGACGGCCAGCTGACCATCGATACCAAGGGGAGCAACGTGTACAACCTGGGAGCGGAAGGAGAGGAAATGGCCCTGGAGGCATTGAAAAAAACCCTCTACCAGTTCCCGGAAGTGAAAAAGATCGTGCTCCTGCGAGACGGCCAGCCGATCGACTCCTTGATGGGGCACGTCAGCCTGGAAGACGCGTTAACGAAATAGTCGACAGACCGCAAAGCAGCCTTCCCTGCAGAGGGGGGCTGCTTTTTTCATGCAATGTTTACACAGCCTCCACGTCCTGTTCAACCGTGTCTGCTACTGTGAAGGAAACGGAGACAGGAGGTGCGGCCATGAACGTGCAGATTTCCCTGGCGAGGCGCGAGGATTTTGCAGACATGATCCGGCTGGCGGATTTGACGCTGCCGGACCGGATGAATCTCCATGAATTGAAAAAGTATCTGGAACTGTTCCCGGATTTGATCTATAAAGCGACTGACGATGGCCGGCTCATCGGGTTCAGCTGTGCGGGTATCGACATGTATGGTGAGACAGGCTGGCTGCTCTTCAGCAATGTGGCCCCCGCCTACCAGGGCAAAGGGATCGGGAAGCGGCTGATCGAAGCCCGGCTGCAGGCGCTGCGCCGGTTTCCCACCCTGAAGCGGGTGCTTGTGACGGTGAGCGAAACCAACACGGCTTCCATCCGCGCACTGGCATCCCAGGGCTTCCGTTTTTCCCGGCAGGAGCTGGACTACTATGGGCCGGGCAGGCACCGCAACATCATGGAGCTGTCCCTGGCGCCTGTGGCGATCGTTCCACGTCCCGCCGATCAGCCGGCACTCATCTGAATCTTAAAAAAAGCTTAACATGACATCCACATCTGCATAATAATGGCGCGGTATCGTTGTACCTGTAGGAATCAATCCAAGATATTTGGGGGAGGACTTTTTACACATGAAACGATTCGGCAAATTGTTCATGGCATTGACGTTTGCGGCAGCGGTTCTGGCTGGCTGCGGGACGGGCAGCACAACAACACCGGCAGCGCAGGATCAGCAGCAGCCGGCAGCACAGCCTGCCGACCAGCAAGCTCAACCCGCCGCAACTTCGGGTGAACCGGTAACCGCCGTTGGTTCCACCGCCCTGCAGCCGCTTGTGGAACAGGCAGCCAAGGATTTCATGGCGAAAAACGCCGGCGCGCAAATTCAAGTGCAAGGCGGAGGCAGCGGCACAGGCCTGAGCCAGGTGGCAAGCGGCGCTGCTACCATCGGCAACTCCGACATTTTCGCAGAAGAGAAAGATGGAATCCCGGCCAATGAACTGGTTGACCACAAGGTTGCCGTCGTCGGCATTGTGGCAGCCGTCAGTCCGAAAGTAGGCATCGACAATCTGACCAAGCAGCAGCTGATCGATATCTTCACCGGCAAAATCAAGAACTGGAAAGAAGTGGGCGGCGCCGACATGAAAATCACGCTGGTAAACCGTCCGAAGAGCTCCGGTACGCGGGCAACTTTCAACAAGTTTGCTCTGGACGGCAATCAGGAAGCGGAAGGCATCACGGAAGATTCCTCGGGTACCGTGCGCAAAATCATCGCGGAAACCCCGGGTGCCGTCGGATACCTGGCTCTCTCTTACATCGATGATTCCGTCAAGGCGCTGAAGCTGGACGGCGTGGAAGCGACTCCGGAAAACATCGCAACCAACAAATATCCGGTATGGGCATACGAGCACATGTATACCAAAGGGGAACCGACTGGTACCGCCAAAGCGTTCCTGGACTACATTCTGAGCGATGAAGTACAAAAGAAAACGGTGACGGACCTGGGCTTCCTGCCGATCACTGAGATGAAAGTGGAACGCGACGCGGAAGGCAAAATCTCTAATAAATAAACAACGGGCCGCTAAGAAAAGAAACGGCGGAGAGAGGGGTACGCGTACCCCTCATTCTGCTTGTTTTCAGGAGGGAGTTATATGAGTCATCGGGGGATGGAAGGGTCTGCCGTCCTGGCCAAAAACGCTGCGGAACCCGCTGTTCCGTTACAACACACACGAGGGTCGTCCATGCAAACCAGACTAACCAAACGCAACCGCCATATTCACGCTGAGAATGTGATCGGCAGAGCCATTGCCATGCTGTGCGCCGCCATGCTGATCATTCTCGTGCTGTCCATCAGCTATTTTATCGCGTCCAAAGGCCTGGCCACCTTCTTTGTGAATGGGGTGAGCCTGAAAGAATTTTTAACCGGAACCACTTGGGATCCTGAGGGAGAACCGGCCGCGTTTGGCGTATTTCCGTTTATCCTGGGCTCTTTTCTGGTGACCGTGCTGGCGGCGGTGATTGCCGCGCCCCTCGGCATCGGGGCCGCGATTTTCATGACGGAAATCTCGCCGGCATTCGGCAAGAAAATCCTGAAACCGGTCATTGAGCTGCTGGTGGGCATTCCCTCCGTCGTTTACGGGTACGTGGGGCTTACCCTTCTCGTCCCGTTTATTCGGGAACAGTTCGAAGTGCTCGGCTTCAGTGTGCTGGCCGGCGGACTGGTTCTTGCGCTGATGATTCTGCCCACGATCACCAGCGTGGCCGCCGATGCCATTGAAGCCGTTCCCCAGGATCTGCGCAACGCCTCGCTGGCGCTGGGGGCCACGCGTTGGCAGACGATTTGGCATGTCGTGCTGCACAGCGCGCTGCCGGGCTGCCTCACCGCTGTTGTGCTGGGGATGGCCCGCGCGTTCGGGGAAGCGCTGGCGGTGCAGATGGTGATCGGGAACACCACGAAGCTGCCGGAGAGCATCCTGGATCCGATCAGCACCTTGACCAGCGGCATCACCCTGAATATGGGGAATACCATCGCGGGAACCCCGTATAACAATGCGCTGTGGTCCATGGCCTTGATTCTGTTGCTCATGTCCTTCGCATTTATCCTGATTCTTCGCATCCTGGGCAGAAGGAAGTGGGCCAGCCGATGAGAATAAAAGCCAAAATCATGGATCGAACCGCCACGTTTCTGCTGACAGCCATCGCCGTGCTGATTATCGGGGTGCTGTTCGCTCTCCTGGGCTTTCTTCTGACGCAGGGATGGCACAAGCTCAACTTCGACTTTCTCACCTCGCCGCCGAGCATCGCGGAAGCGGGCGGCGGGATTGGTCCGCAGCTGTTCAACTCGTTTTATCTGCTGGTGCTGACCATGCTGATCGCGCTGCCGATCGGGCTCGGAGCGGGCATCTATATGGCGGAATACGCGCCGGATAACCGGTTCACCCGGTTTATCCGCCTCAGCATCGAGGTCTTGTCCTCGCTGCCGTCGATTGTGATCGGCTTGTTCGGCCTGTTGGTATTTGTGACAATGACGGGCTGGGGATACTCCATCCTGTCCGGCGCGCTGGCGCTGACGGTGTTCAATCTCCCCCTGCTGGTGCGGATTACGGAGGATGCCCTGCGCAACGTTCCCCCCAGCCAAAAGGAAGCCAGCCTTGCCTTGGGCATCTCCAAATGGCGCACCATTACCTCGGTGCTGCTGCCGGCGGCTCTGCCCGGCATTATCACCGGGACGATCCTGGCTTCGGGCCGCGTCTTCGGGGAAGCGGCCGCCCTGCTGTTTACGGCCGGGATGACCTCCCCCGATCTCGTGTTCCACGATTTTTCGCTGAACAGTCCGACGTCGCCGCTGAATCCGATGCGTCCGGCGGAGACGTTGGCCGTCCATATCTGGAAGGTAAACAGCGAAGGGCTTACGCCGGATGCCCGTGATGTCGCGGACGGGGCCGCCGCCATTCTGGTGATCGCCGTCCTTGCCTTCAACCTGGGAGCGCGCTGGTTCGGCACTTGGCTATACCGAAAAATAACATCCGGCACACAGCGGTAGGAGTGAGGGAATGACCGTGAATATCCAACAAGCACAGGATACCGTCATCAAGACAAGCGATCTCTCCGTTTTCTACGGACAGAAGCAGGCGTTGAACAGCGTGAACATGGAGATTGAACGCCATGCGGTTACCGCCTTTATCGGCCCGTCCGGCTGCGGGAAATCCACGTTTCTTCGCAGCCTGAACCGGATGAACGAGCTCATCCCCAACTGCCGGGTGACCGGTTCGATTCAGATCGACGGGATCGAAGTGAACAGCGACGCCATTCCGATCGAAGGCTTGCGCCAAACGGTGGGCATGGTGTTTCAGCGGGCCAACCCGTTCTTTAAGTCCATCTTTGAGAACATCGCCTTTGCGCCCCGCTTTCACGGCGTTAAAAACAAGGCGGACCTGGAAGAGCTGGTGGAAAAGAGCCTGCGCAAGGCCGCGCTGTGGGATGAAGTAAAGGACAGGCTGCATGAATCGGCGCTGGCGCTATCCGGCGGGCAACAGCAGCGTCTCTGCATCGCCCGGACCATCGCCATGCAGCCGTCGATTCTGCTGCTGGATGAACCTGCCTCCGCGCTCGATCCCATCTCGACCATGAAGATCGAAGAATTGGTCGTGGAGCTGAAGCAGGAGTACACGATCGTCATCGTGACGCACAACCTGCATCAGGCGGCGCGCATTTCGGATCACACGGCGTTTTTCCTGATGGGGGAGCTGATCGAAAAGGCGCCAACCTCGCAGCTGTTTACCTCTCCGCAGGATAAACGGACGGAAGATTACATCAGCGGGAAGTTTGGTTGAAGAGATGACAAACTTCTGTTTGGGGCATGGAGGAATGGGGCCAGGCGAGCTCCTTTGACGACCGACTCAGCGGAGAAACAAAGACGCGGGATCCCAGGGGGCGTGAGTCTCACTTCGCTGAGACGCCCAGATGTTGAGCCCCCTGCCCGCGTCGCGTTTCGGAGCGGACACGGCCCACTTCCTCGCGGGTCGTCAAGAGAGCGAGCAGGAACCATTACCCATGATCGACCCACTTTGTCTGCACACTGGAGGGAGGGCATGTGCCCTCCCTTTCTTGATCATGTTCATACTCTGTTCATAAACGTGTCGTATCCTTCTATCCTGTAAACACTAGCAAGGGAGAGAATACGACATGTCATTCACCATGCCGACTGTCATCAAGCAACCGGAAGGACGCTCTGTCATCAACGCCCTGCTCGCAGGCCTGTTCATGGGCCATGCCCGGCTGAACCTCAACGTGAGGGCGAAATGGGAAGGAGGAGAGCAGATCAGCCATGCGTAGGGATCACGACACAACGTCTGACAAGCGGGGAAAC
The DNA here is from genome assembly GCF_011059135.1 of Brevibacillus sp. SYP-B805. GTDB lineage: Bacteria > Bacillota > Bacilli > Brevibacillales > Brevibacillaceae > Brevibacillus_F. The sequence continues at coordinate 127,620 of NZ_JAALGD010000009.1, forward strand.
AGCGTGGACTGGCGCGCCTTTCTCCATCTGCTCAAAGAAACCAATCCGCCCAAGCTGCTGCTGGGCATCGCGCTCCTGCTCAGCCTGGCGACGACGGGTACCGGTCTGACCATACCGTTGTTTACCAAGAATCTGGTAAATGGCTTTTCTCTCGCCTCGCTGAATCAGGGACAAATCGTGATGCTGCTGGCCGCCCTGCTGCTGCAGGCGGTCGCGTCCGGTATCTCGATCTATCTGTTAAACAAAGCGGGTCAACAAATCGTGGCGGGGCTTCGGGACCGTCTCTGGAAAAAGCTGCTCGTGCTGCCCGTCTCCCATTATGACAATACGGAGTCGGGGGAGATGATCAGCCGGATGAGCAATGACACTGCGGTGGTAAAGGGGTTGATCACCGAGCATCTGACCCATTTTCTGACCGGCATCATCGCGATCATCGGCTCCGTCGTCATTCTGGCGGTGCTTGACTGGAAAATGACCCTGCTGATGCTGACGGTCGTGCCGCTATCCCTGCTGATCTTTATGGTGCTGGGCCGACAGATGCACAAGATTTCACGCGGCATGCAGGACGAGACGGCCCGATTCACCGCCACGCTGGCACGCGTCCTGGCGGAAGTGCGCCTGGTGAAAATGTCCAATGCAGAAAGCGTCGAGTATGAGAACGGGAAACAAGGCATCTTGAGCCTGCTTCAATACGGCATGCGGGAGGCGAAAATACAGGCGCTGATTTTCCCGCTGATGTCGCTTGTCCTGATGCTGCTGTTAACCGTGATTATCGGCTATGGCGGCATGCGGGTCTCTGCGGGGGAACTGTCTGCGGGTGACCTGGTGGCGTTCATTCTCTACATCATCCAGATCGTGATGCCGATCGGCCAGATCGTCGGCTTCCTGACCCAGTTCCAGAAGGCCGTAGGGGCCACGGAACGGATCATCGCGACATTGGGGGCGGATGAGGAAGATCATGCATCCGGCAGGGAACTGCAAAACGCGGATCAACCGCTTGTTGTGGAACATGTCAGCTTTGCCTACCAAAAGGGGGAAACCGTGCTGCACGATGTCAGCTTCACCATCGAGCCGGGAAAAGTAACCGCGCTGGTGGGCCCCAGCGGCAGCGGGAAAACGACGCTCTTCTCCCTGCTGGAGCGGTTTTACCGGCCGCAGAGCGGCACGATTCGCCTTGGCGCCGACCCGATCGAGGCGTTTTCCCTGCATTCCTGGCGCAGCAAGATCGGCTATGTGTCGCAGGAAAGCCCGCTGATGGCCGGCACCATCCGGGAAAATATCTGCTACGGGATCGACCGGGAAGTCAGCGAGGAGGAGCTGCGGCGGGCTGCGGCCATGGCGTATGCGGATCAGTTCATCGACGAACTGCCCAACGGCTACGACACGGAAGTCGGGGAGCGAGGGATCAAGCTGTCGGGCGGTCAGCGGCAGCGCATCGCCATCGCCCGGGCGCTTCTGCGTGACCCGAAGATTCTCATGCTTGATGAAGCCACCTCCAGCCTGGACAGCAGGGCCGAAAGCGTTGTCCAGGAAGCCTTGAAGAACCTGATGGCGGGCAGGACGACGCTCGTCATCGCCCACCGGCTCTCCACCGTGATCGACGCCGACCGGCTCGTCTTTTTGGAGAACGGCAGGGTAACCGGAATCGGAACCCACGAAGAATTGTTCCGGTCCCATGCGATGTACCGGGAATTTGCCACCCAGCAGCTGCGCATTAAAGAAGGAATGACCGAACCGGAACACGTATAAGAGAGGGAAAGAGGGGGCTGGGGATGCATGACCAACATATTGATCGTAGACGACGATCCGCATATCCGGGAGCTGGTGCGCCTGTTTTTGGGCAATGAAGGCTTCGATACGCTGGAAGCCGCCAATGGCGTGGAAGCGCTCCAGCTTCTGGAGACGGCGAAAGTGGATCTGGTGATTCTGGATGTGATGATGCCCGAGAAGGATGGCTGGCAGCTGTGCCGGGAGCTGCGGGCGCTTTACGCCGATCTGCCGCTGCTCATGCTGACAGCCAGAGGGGAAACGGCGCAAAAAGTGAAGGGCTTCGAGCTGGGGACGGATGATTACCTCGTCAAGCCGTTCGAGCCCCTTGAGCTGGTCGCCAGAGTCAAGGCGCTGCTGAAGCGCTACCGGATCGCCGCCTCCCGGATGGTGCAGGCCGGGGATTTGACGCTGAACCGGGAGACCTATGAGGCAGTCGCCTCCGGCAAAAGCATGACGCTGCCGCCGAAGGAATTCGAACTGTTGTTCAGGCTGGCCAGCTATCCGGGAAAAACCTTTTCGCGGGATCAGCTGATCGAGCAGATCTGGGGCTATGACTATGAAGGGGATGAGCGCACCGTCGACGTTCATGTCAAACGGCTGCGCGAGCGTTTCCCCGAAGGAGAGCATCGTTTTCGGATCAGCACGGTGCGGGGGCTGGGGTACCGGCTGGAGATTGTGTCATGAGCAAAGGGAGGAAGAATCGGCGCAAGCTTGGAGGCGTGATTGTCCAGGTTGGCGTGGTCGCCTGCTGGGCCGCCGTCTACTATGGATTTTTTCTGCTGCTCAAGCCGGATACTCTCCTCAAGCAGCTGCTCAACGCCTTTCTTAGCAATTTGGTCATTTTCGCCATCATGGGCAGCATCGGCTATTTTTTCGGCCATCACAAACGCATCGACTTTTTTCAAAAGGTGACCAGCTCGATCAGACGGATCGGCCAGGGGGACTTTTCCGTCAGCCTGGATTGGAACAAAGATCACCCCTACCATCCGTTGGGAGAGCTTGTGGCAAGCATCAACGAAATGGCCGGGCAGCTGAACCAGATGGAGCAGATGCGGCAGGAGTTCATCTCCAACGTCTCCCACGAGATCCAGTCTCCGCTTACCTCGATCAGCGGCTTCGCCCGCGCGCTGCAGAATGACCGGCTCAGCCCGGCGGAGCGGAAGCATTATCTGGAGATTATCGAAACGGAATGCAGGAGATTGTCCAAGCTGAGCGACAACCTGCTGAAGCTGACCTCGCTGGAATCCAGGCATCATCCGTTTGAGCCGAAAAGCTACAGGCTGGACAGGCAGCTGCGCAGTATCGTTCTTGCCTGTGAGCCGCAGTGGCGGGAAAAGGAGATCGAGATGGACATTGCCCTGGCGGAGGTGACGATCTTCGCCGATGAAGATCTGCTGAGCCAGGTATGGACCAACCTGATCCACAACGCCATCAAGTTTACGCCAAATGGCGGCACAATCGGCATATATCTGGAACAGCACGGCCGGGAAGTGACCATACGCATTTCCGATACGGGGATCGGCATCCCGGAGGAAGATCAGTCACGTATCTTCGAACGATTCTATAAAGCAGACAAGTCCCGGAACCGCACCAACAGCGGCAGCGGGCTGGGACTCTCCATTGTGAAAAAAATCGTCGAGATGCACAACGGCAGGATCGCCGTGCGAAGCGTACCGGGGGAAGGCGCGGTGTTTACCGTAACGCTGCCGGCACGGCCGGCCTCGCCCCATACCGCGTAAATTACTGCGAGCGGAAGTAGCCGACCTCCTGCTCCAGGCTGTGTACGACGTCAAGCAGCTGGCGGGAGTCCGCACGGAACTGCTGACCGATGAATGCGCCCTCCTGGGTGACGGCGGCCGCCTGCTGGGAACCGGATGCCACCATATCAAAGGAGTCGGACAGGTGATCGATGCCGCCTTTAATCAGGCGGCTTTGTTCATGAATGGAGACGGACAGCTGCTCGATCCCGGCGAAACGCTCGTTCAACTCTTCGATGGTCTGCACGACCCGCAGGATGATCCCGGATGCCTGGCCGAGCGTCTCGATGCCGGCATGCGTTGCCTGGTCGGTCTGGTTCATCGTGGCGGCGACGATTTCCACCTTCTCCTGGATTGTGGACAGAAGATGGGCGATCCGGACGGCCGCCTCTTCCGTTTGGCCGGAAAGCCCCCTGATCTCATCCGCGACGACGCCGAAGCCCATACCGGCCTGTCCGGCCCGGGAAGCTTCGATCCGCGCGTTCAGGGAAAGCAGCTTCGTCTTTTTCGAAATATCCGTAATCCAGGCAAGGATGTTGGTCACTTCGCGAATACTGTCGTGCAGCGCGGCGAACGCATGGTTGGACGCGGTCATATCTTCCGCAATGGCCCCCATGTTCTCCTGCAGGGTGCTGATGGCCTTCGTCACCTTGGCAGTCTGTTCATGGGCGTCCTCGTTGATCCTGGATGCCTGCTGGATATGGGTATGGATGCCTTCGATCTCCCCGGCGATCGTGTCGACGATCTGTTGGATCTGCTCCACCTGTTCCTTTTGCCGTTCCATTTCGGCAGCCAGGGAATCGGTAATTCCGGCGATGCGGTGCTGCATGTCAACCGACTGCTGCGACCCGTCGGCAATGTGGACGGCGATCTGCCTTACGTCCGCCATGACCAGCGAGATTTTCTCAATGATGCTCCGCACTTGTCGGCTCATGCCATTGAAGCTGTCGGCCAATTGCCCGATCTCGTCGTTTTGGTTGACCGTGATGCTTTGGGACAAGTCCCCTTCCCGGAACTTCTCGATCTTGCCCTGCAGGGCTTTGAGGGGATGAACGATCCGCTTGACGAACAGATACAGAACCAGCGCCAGCAAGCACAAGCCTGCCGCGGAGACGGCCAGAATGATCATCTGCAGCTTCCGGACGTCCGCCTCCACCTCTTGCTGCTCCTGGGCGACGACGATCCCCCATCGCAGATCCGGATGAAAGACATAGGCGGACAGATAATTGGTGCCGTTCCGGCTGAAGGAGCCGATTCCGGAGTTCCCCTTCACAAGCTGCTGAACGGCAGTGACGTTGTTCAGGGAAGGGCGGGAGAGGGCATATTTCATGTCAGGATGGGCCAGCAGGCTGCCGTGGTTGTCCACAATAAACACATACCCCGTGGTGCCGATCTTGATCTTCTGCACGAATTCGCTCAGCTTGGGGACGGAGACGAAGGCCACCAGCACGCCGGCAATCTCTTCGTCGGGCGAAAGGAGGGGAACGGAGATAGCCACTTTGGGAAACTCGGTCTTGGCATATTGAAACGCATCCGACAGAAACGGCCCTTTGCGGGCGACGGCCTCCCGGTACCATTCCGTGGTTCGCGGGTCGTAGCTGGAGTCGGTGGGAGAGCCGGGGAAGGAGAGCGTATGACCGTCGGCGGTCGCCAGCTGAAGTTCGGAGATATTCGGGTTATTGGCGATCATGCCGCTAAAGATCTCGAAGGTGTCGTTGTTCGAGAGGGGGGTCTGCCGGTAAATCGCCGCAAAGGTGTGCAGCGCGGACAGAATGCTGTTCAGCCGGGCATTCACCTCCTGGACGGAGGAGGCCGAGGCTTCTTTCAACTGATTGACGGCTTTGCGCTCCAGCATGGCCTGCGCCTGGTACTGGATAAAGACGGCGACGACCGCCATCATCGCCACCACCATGAGTGAAATCCCCAGAAAAAGCCGTTTTAACAGGGTTGGCTGGTACTTGTTAAACATGCGCGACACTCCTCGGGCAAGCAGAACTAGTTTCATTGTAGTGGGCCGGAGAGGAAGCGTCGATGACCTTTACCCAATCTTTACCGAGGATTCACAAAAAGGTAAACAAAAACCGCCGGGGGAGGGATCAGGCTCCTTCGGCGGGCTGCGGATGCGTGCGGTACAGATAGATGCCTGCCGCGATGGAGATCTCTTCCCGCACCGCGGCACAAATCTTAAACAAAACTTAATATTCTTCACACAAAAACATCACAGTGCCCTTCTACAATGAGAATCACATTGGCTTGATGAAGAAGCATGGGGAGAGAACAAAGCATGGTGGACATCATCGGGGTACGTGACCTGAATCTGTATTACGGACAGCATCACGCGCTCATGGGGATCAATATGGACATAGAAGAGCACAGCATCACCGCCTTTATCGGGCCTTCGGGGTGCGGCAAGTCCACATTCCTGCGCACCTTGAACCGGATGAACGACAGGATTCCGCATGTGCGGATTTCCGGCAGCGTGAAAGTGGCGGGCAAAGACATTTACGCGTCGGATGTCGATGTGGAAACCCTGCGCAAAGAGATCGGGATGGTGTTTCAGCAGCCCAATCCCTTTCCCAAAAGCATCTATGACAATATCGCGTTCGGCCCGAGGCTGCACGGCGTCACAGACCGCCACCGGCTGGACGAGATCGTGGAAGGAAGCTTGAAGGCGGCGGCTTTGTGGGACGAGGTAAAAGACGTGCTGAAGAAGCCGGCAACCGGCCTTTCGGGCGGGCAGCAGCAGCGTCTCTGCATCGCGCGGGCGCTCGCGGTACAGCCGCGCATCCTGCTGATGGACGAACCGACGTCCGCCCTGGATCCGATCTCCACGGCCAAGATTGAGGAGCTGCTGGAGCAGTTGAAGGAGACGTACACGATCGTGATCGTGACGCACAACATGCAGCAGGCTGCCCGCATTTCCGACAAAACCGCCTTTTTCCTGAACGGGGAGCTGATTGAATACGATGCTACGCCGGTTATCTTCCAGAATCCCGGCGACAAACGGACAGAGGATTACATCACCGGCCGTTTCGGGTAAAGGGTACACAACCAAACAAGCCAGCGGTATAATAAATAGGTGCGCATTCGACCGTCGAAGCGCCCTTTTTTTGTACGTGCAGAAATACCTTTGATCCATACGGAGCCGCCATCCTTGGGGCTCCGTTTATTCGTCCGCAAGCAAACGCGCCACCCGTTCCTTCAGGTAGCCATACTGCTCCGCGTTCGTATCCGCAAACGCTTCTTCCCTGCTGGAAGGGATGTCCGCATAGCGAATGGGGGCGCTGAATTGGGAGGCCGTAAAATCGATCCGCTCCCCGTCCAGCCGGTTGTAAAAGTGCCAACCGCCCGGTGTTTCGGTTTTCAAAATCTCTCCCCCCCACCAATCGTGTACGACCAAGGCCGTCACGCCGCATTGTCCCCTGGCCGGATTTTCTTCCGTCCAAAGGGAGCTGGAGGAAAGGGACCACGCCTGGTAAAGAACCTCCTGCAGCCGTTCCCTCGTTGGTTTTCTGTCAATCATTCATGGAACACCTCGCTTTCCCCCATTGTATCGCCCGGCTTCCCCCACGAAAAGAGAGACGGAATAACCGATTGTCCGTATGGAAATGATAGGGAAAGAATCCTGATCTTCACAGACAGAAGGAGGAACGTTGATGTGGCATGGGTGGCCGCTTGAGAGGGTGCTGCTGTTGTTAGACGGGCTTGCGTTTGCACTGATGGCGATTCAAGTGACACTGTTTCACTCTCGGCAGAATTTTCGCCATTGGGCCATGTGGGTGCCGGTCCTCGAAACCCCGGTGTTTGCCCTGTTCGCCATCACGCTCGCGTTTTACCATCCGGCCTGGCTGCGCTGGGTGTTCGCGTTGATGATGTGGGTGGGAGTGGGCGTGGGCTTCTATGGTGCCTATTTGCATGCGGTGGGCGTGGGGCAGCGGGTGGGAGGCTATTCCCAAAGCCAAAACTTCCTGCTCGGGCCGCCGATCGTTCTGCCGCTGATGATCAGCGCGTTGAGTGCATTGGGCCTGCTCGCGCTGTATTGGGGGTGAGCGGCCATGGCGGAGTCGAGCCATTATCCCTCGTACGATGTGTGGGCAGAGCATCGCGAGTGGGATGAGCATACCCGAAAAATCGTCGCCAAACGGCGGTCGCCGGATGTGGCCCACCGTTTCCTGACCCCGAAGGAGGCTGTCACGCTGCAAACCGCCGCCAGCCTGCTGGTCGATGACATCAGACTGGACGTGCTTACCTACATCACGCAGCATGTGGATGAAACGCTGGCCAGTCCGGTCGGGGAAGACCAGCGCAAGGTAGGCGTGCCGGAGAAACAAACCCTTTACCGTCAAGGGCTGCGTGGCCTTGACGAAACGAGCGAGGCGGAGCACCGGGCGCTCTTTGCGGCGCTGCCGAAAGAACAGCAGCTCGACGTGCTGACCCGGATCGAGACCGGCCAGGTGAAACCGTCGGGCGCGTGGGCGCAGGTGCCCGCCAAGGAGTTTTTCAAGAAAATGCTGCATGACGTGGTCAGCGCCTACTATTCCCATCCGCTCATCTGGTCGGAAATCGGGTATGGCGGGCCGGCATATCCGCGCGGCTACATCAGGGTGGAGAAGGGGCTGGTCGATCCTTGGGAGGCGAAGCAGGATGGAAAATAACGACCGGGTGACGCATCACAGCGACCATTATGAGGGGCACCGTTCCAAGCAGCTTGATCGCCGGAAGTATGCGGACGGCGCGGATGTCTGCATCGTGGGGGCAGGGGCGGCGGGCGGCGTGCTCGCCTATGAACTGGCCAAAGCGGGGCTTGCTGTCGTGGTGATCGAAGCGGGGCCGTTCTGGAATCCGCAGACCGACTTTGCCAGCGACGAGCTGTCCACACGGCGCCTGGCGTGGCAGGATACGCGGCTGGTCGATGGCGCCCATCCGCTGAAATTGGGATACAACAATTCCGGACGCGGCGTCGGCGGAGGGACGGTCCATTTCACGGGCGTTTTCCTGCGCTTTCATGAAAGCGACTTTATGACCAAAAGCATGGACGGCGTCGGGGAGGACTGGCCGATCCGGTATGAGGACCTGGAACCGTACTATGACAAGATCGAACGGGAAATCGCCGTATCCGGGCCCGACCACTTCCCGTGGGGACCGTTTAACGGGCCGTATCCGTATCCGGTGCGGGAGCCGATCAGCGCCAACGCCCAACTGTTTCGGGAAGCCTGCGAAAAGCTGGGGATCGATAGCGTGGTCGCCCCGTTGGCCATCCTGTCGGCGCCGTTTGACGGCAGGCCGCCGTGCATCAACCGCGGGTTCTGCAACCAGGGGTGCATGCCCAACGCCAAATACAGCGGCCTGATCCACCATATTCCGAAAGCCATCGGCTTGGGTGCGGAAGTGCTGTCCGACTGCATGGTGACACAGGTGCTGACCGACGGCGACCGAGTGACGGGCGTTTTGTTTGTGCATGACGGACAAACCTATGAGCAGAAGGCAAGGGTCGTGATTCTGGCCGGGTTTGTGGTCGAAACGCCGCGTCTGCTGCTTCATTCGGCAACCCCGCATTTTCCCGACGGCCTGGCCAATTCCAGCGGATGGGTAGGCCGGGCGATCATGCCGCACAGCAGCCATGATGTGTACGGCATCCTGCAGGAAGAGGTGCGCCTGTACAAAGGCACGCCCGTGCTGGCGCTGACCCAGCACTTCTATGAGACGGACCGCGAGCGCGGATTCGCCCGCGGCTACACCCTGAGTGCGCACGGCGCGCGTCCGGTCGGCATGGCGTCGGCGATCGCCGCGGAACGGGCTGACGGCACCATGCTGTGGGGCAGCGCCCTGCGCCAGGCGATGCTGGATTACAATTTCTACGCCCGGGTCACGCTGGTTGGCGAGGTACTGCCCCATCCCGACAACCGCGTCACCTTGGCGGAGGAAAAGGATGAATACGGCATGCCCCGGGCAAAGGTGACATTCAGCTACCAGGAGAACGATCTGAAGCTGATCGACCACGCCGTCGTCCAGATGAAGCGGATCATTGAAGCCATGGGAGGGAGGCCCGCCCATGTCGTCAGCGATACCGCCCATCTGATGGGGGGATGCCGGATGGGGAACGATCCGCGTACGTCCGTGGTGGATCAGTTTGGCCGCAGCCATGACATCCCCAATCTCTATATTGTCGGTGCGAGCACATTCGTCACATCCGGCGGCGCCAATCCCACGAACACCGTGATGGCGCTGGCTGCCCGGACGGCGGATCATCTGATCGATGCCATGCGCCAAAGAGACGTGTAAAGAAGAGAAGCGTTGAATCTAGGAGAGATTCAACGCTTCTTGCAGTTTTTGGCGGTCAAATCCGAATACCACGGTTTTTTCGCCATCTTCATGTTCAATCACCGTAACCGGCGTGGCGGATGCCCCCAGATTGATCGCTTCCTGCAAATAGGCATCGTTCGCCCGGATATCTCTGTCCTCAAACGGGATCCCCTGCTGGGTAAGCCACAATTTTTCTTCCTGGCAGGGACCGCACGTTACCTGGGTATAAATGATCACTTTTTGCGCCATTTTGTTCACCTCTTTTCCCTTTCCATTCTAAGCGGGTTTCCCGACCGGAGCAATCGGTTCCTGCAGTTAGGATGCCCCCGAAGTGCCGCTAAGCGAATGAATTTCATGGAAAAAAGTGGGTGGATACCGCCCGCAAGCTCTGTGCAAAACTAATTGCAGCGACATGGAGGAGGTGAAGGAAGCGATGGCCAAACGTAACAGACAAGAGGGAACGAATGCTGCAGCAAACGCTGCCCAAAATGCAGCAACCCAAAATGCAGCTACGGAATTTGCTGCCGAAACCAATGTATCGGAAGTTCGCCGCCAGAACCAGCAATCTGCTGCCCGTGCGTCTCAGCAAAACAACCCTACGTCCTAAGTACCCTCCGAAACAGCCTCCACCCGTCAGGTGGAGGTTTTTTACGCACTTTCCATCAGCCCGGAATCGTGCCTGACTTGCGCGATGCCGCCCAGGATGATATGGTGAACGAAAAAGAAGCACGGATGATGGCTGCAAGGAGCGTAGGATGATGATCCTGGGGTTGGGCATTGATATTGTAGAGATCCGCCGTATTGCGACGTTGATGGAGAAGCATACCGGGTTTGTCGAGCGCATCTTGTCCGCAGAAGAGCGGGCGCTGCTTCCGTCTGCGGGCGAGTGGCGTCTGGCCGAATATGTGGCGGGCCGCTTTGCCGCGAAAGAAGCGGCATCCAAAGCGCTTGGCACAGGCATCGGCGGATCGCTGGGCTTTCACGATATCCGGATTACAAAAGAAGCAGGCGGCAGGCCGCTGCTTCAGCTTGCTCCCGCCGCGCTGGCACGGCTGTTTCCCGCACAGCATGACAGGCTGCGTTTCCACCTCAGCATCTCCCACAGCAAGGAGTACGCCGCAGCGCAGGTCATAATCGAAACAACCCGCTAACTTGTCTGCATATTGGGACGAGGATGGACATAGATATATATCGCGTAGATTAGGAGGGACTACCTGGTCAAATCAGGAAGGCTTCAGTCTCCGTTCCCAATCTGGCGATAGCGCGTCCCCTCAAATGCGGCATGATCCGTACATCGACACGTATTGCGGAGCGGGCATTGGGCTGACAGATTTCCCGGGAAATAGACAGGGTTTCCCTCCTTTGTCGAAACCAGACAAGGAGGAGTTGATTCCATGAAGCGTGGAGCATTATGGTTGGTATTATTGCTCGTTCTATCCGTTTTCGCCGGCGGGTGCTTCGGCAAGAAAACGCCGGAGGACGTGGTCGGGGATTTGGGCAGCACCCTGGAAAAAATGCAGGGGTACAAGTCAAATGCCGTATTGACGCTGCAGACCGGCTCCACACCGCAAGTGTACGATGTGCAGGTTTGGTACGAGAAACCGACCAATTATCGGGTGGCCCTCACCTCCAAGCAGCGGGGCATCACCCAAATTATTCTGCGCAACGACGAAGGGGTATTTGTGCTGACGCCGCATCTGAACAAGAGCTTCCGTTTCCAAAGCGGATGGCCGGAAAACAACGGCCCGCTCTATCTCTATGAAACCCTTGCCCGCAGCGTCATTGAAGACAACGAGCGGCGCATGGAAATGGACAACAAGCAGTACGTCTTTGAAGTCAAAGCCAATTACAGCGGCAACCGTTCCCTGACCAAACAAAAAATCTGGATGACGGAAGACTTCAAACCGACGAAGGCGGAGATCATGGATTCCAATATGAACACGCTGGTCGAAATCAATTTTACGGACTTCGTGTTTAATCCGGAGTTTGACAAGGATGCGTTTGACAAGGACCGCAACATGACCACCGGCGCGGTGACCACCATCCCCGCCATGGCGGCAAACGGCCAGCAGCCGACCCCGCCGGACGGCCAGTTTGGGGTAATCGAGCCTACCTATCTGCCCAATGGGGTCAAACAAGCGGGCATCGAGGCGGTGAAGCGGCAAGGAGAGCGTGTCGTTGTTCTGGAGTATTCGGGCGCGTACAACTACAAGCTGATCGAATCGCGGCCGAATGCGGCCACCGTCTCTTACGAACAAGGGATGCCGCTCGATCTGGGCTTTACGATCGGGGTGTTGACGCAGGATTCCGGCAATCAGCGCCTGCTCACATGGGAGCTGGATGGCGTGGAGTTCACGCTGACCGGAGATCTGCCGGAAGAGGAAATGGTGGAAGTGGCCAAATCCACGTTCGGGGTAGGCGGAAAATAAGGGATGGCAGCGGCAAGGGGCGGAGCAATCCGCTCCTTCGTTTGTCGATAAAGACGGCAGCCTTTTTCATCTAAAGCGGTCTCCTGTTGCTCGCTCCGATACCCAACCTGCATTGAAGCAAGCACTGTCCGCTCCGGGACGATCCCCCGGGTGGGGGCTCAACATCTGGGTTCAGCGAAGTGAGGCTATCGCCCCCTTTTCCCCGGTGTCTACGTCCCTTCGCTGGCTGGTTGGGTAAAGTCGCTCGCACATGGAGACTCGCTTCTATTCAGAGCCACCTTCCTTGATTGAGCAAGGAATGATTTTCCGCCGTTTCCACAGGCCGGAGAACCTGGCCGTCAAGAGAGCGAGCGGGAACCATCCCTCATGACATGACGGACTTTGTCTAAATACCGAGAGGCGGAACAATCCGCTCCTTTTTTTGCCAACGCACTTTTCCTATCCGCTTCGGACAAGAGGCCGAACGGAATCAACGTGTGCGGCTTCCGGTTTGCCAAGCCTTTCGCGCGCATTGACACATCCGGCCAAACAGGATAAGATACGCTTGACTATGCTGAGAGGTGCAAGCGATGAAACGACAAACGGGAGATATTTTGTTCCAGGCGGAATCTACCTATGCGGATTTGCTCTTGCGCAAAGGCGTCAAGCTGCGCTTGCTGGAATCGCTTGTTTTTGTGGTCGGCATGCTGCTGGCCTCCGGTTACTTTGATACACGAACCACCACCTTTAAAATTCTGGCCTTTGCCATCGCGATTGCGGTGGTGGGCTTGTCCCCCTTTGTCTACAAGGCGGTGCTGAGGCCCCGCTATACGCTGACCAAGACGCACCTGATCATCTCTCTTGCCGGGAAGGAAAGAGAGATTCCCTTGAGCGAAGTGGAGCCGCTGATTGAAGGACGGCATATCTACAAGCTCAACGGCAAAAACGAATCGCTGATGGTATCCCGCGAGTTTCTTACCCATTTGAACGAGCGGCTCTCCTATTTCCGCAAGAAAGGTAAGCGATAGACGATGAAACCATATGTGCGCGATACATGGGTGGAAGTGGATCTGGACGCCATCCGGGCCAACGTGCAGGCGATCCGCCGCCATATTCCGCAGGGAACGGCCATCATGGCCGTGGTGAAGGCGGACGGCTATGGCCATGGCGCCGTACACGTCGGGCGGGAAGCCCTCGCGGCTGGAGCCGAGGCTCTGGCGGTGGCGATGCTGGATGAGGCAATCGTTCTGCGGCAGGCAGGGATTACAGCCCCCATATTGGTATTGGGCTATACACCTCTCGATGGGGTGCTGAGCGCCCGCAAGTGGAAGGTGGAGCTGACCGCGTATCACGCGGAGTGGATGATCGAGGCGGAGCGCCTGCTGACGGAGGCTGGCGCAGGGGAACCGCTCGGCATCCATCTTAAGGTGGATACCGGCATGGGCCGCTTGGGCGTACGGACGGAGGAGGAGCTTCTGGCGCTGGTGGAGCGCCTGACGCAATCTCCCGCCCTGGCCTGGACGGGGATCTTTACCCATTTTGCCTGCGCGGACGAAGAAGACACCCGCCATGTACAACAGCAGCACAGCCGGTTCCAAACCCTGCTCGCCCTGCTGGAGGAAAAAGGGTATACCCTGCCGACCGTCCACTGCTGCAATACGGCGGCGGCCATTGCTTTTCCAGATTGGGGGTATGATATGATCCGTTTGGGCATAGGCTTATACGGGTTATATCCTTCGATGTACCTGAAAGAGCGGCGCGATGTGGAGCTGACGCCGGTACTCTCGCTCAAAACGCGGATCACCCATGTGAAAACGGCAAGCGAGCCGATGACCATCAGCTACGGGGCTACCTACACGGCAAAACCGGGCGAAACCATCGCCACCCTGCCGATCGGATACGCCGACGGCTTTCCCCGCGCGCTGTCCAGCCGCGGGATCGCGCTTCATGCAGGCCGCAGAGTGCCGATCGTCGGCAGAGTCTGTATGGATCAGACCATGATTCGCATCGAGGAAGGGACGGCTCGGGTTGGAGACGAGGTGGTGTTGTACGGCAGACAAGGGGAAGAAGAGCTTTCGCTTGATGAAGTCGCACAACTGCTGGGCACGATCAACTATGAGGTTCCCTGCATGCTCAACTACCGGGTGCCCCGTGTCTATCTGCGGAACGGGCATGTGACGGATGTATACCATCAGATCGTCAAGAAGTGTTGACGAGGTGGCAAGCAGGATTTTTTTCGCCGGGCACGAATAAGTTAAAGGCAGCATGATCAGCCTTTCTTTCCCTGACGATGCCGGGCATGCGGGCTTCCAGAGCAGGTATATTTTTGCACAGGGTTCGACATAATGGTATTGTTAATACCGGATAGATACAGGGAAAGAAGATTGCGGAAGTTACGGTTATGGTTGGAGGTGGTTTGCTTTGTCGAAGGCCAATACAAAGCGTATCATGATTAGTCTGCCACAGCATTTGCTGCAGGAAGTGGACGGTGTCATCCGAAAGGAGAAATCGAACCGCAGCGAGTTCATTCGTCAGGCAATGAACCTTTACCTGAAAGAACGGAAAAAACGCTACATTCGCGAGACCATGCAAAAAGGATATATGGAAATGGCAAAAATTAACCTCAAGATGGCATCCGAGGCTTTTGGAGCCGAAGAAGAGGCTGACCATACGCTTGACCGCTTAGTTAGCGGGGTGTAGCCGGTGATTGTGAAACGTGGCGATGTTTTTTTCGCGGACCTATCGCCGGTCGTAGGCTCCGAACAAGGCGGCATACGGCCGGTATTAGTCATCCAAAATGATATTGGAAACCGATTCAGTCCGACGGTCATCGTCGCCGCCATCACGGCTCAGATTCAGAAGGCCAAGCTGCCGACACATGTGGAAATCAACGCGAAAGCATATGGATTTGATCGCGATTCTGTGATCTTGTTGGAACAGATTCGTACCATTGACAAGCAGCGCCTCACGGACAAAATCACCCATCTGGACGAAGAGATGATGGAGAAAGTGAACGAGTCGCTGCAGATCAGTCTGGGATTGATTGATTTTTAATCCAGTGGAGAAGACAGGCTGCTCCCCCTGTGGGGTGCAGCTTTTTCTGTTATTTATAAATTTATAGTGCGTGGCAGGATTTGTGGGAAGAATGTGTGGGGACGTGCGGACACTGATGCGGCTGGTTTTCAGATGTTGGCACGGTACTTGCTACAGAAAAGGGACTGAAAGGAGGTGAGATAAAAAGGTGGACTTGTCCGAATATATTCATAAAGAACATATCCGCATTTTCGATGGAACCGTGGAACAGTCGGACTTGTTGCATCAGCTGGGAGACGTATTGATTCAGACGGGGGCAGTCACATCCGCTTATATTGAGGCGGTTTGCGAACGGGAGCGAACGTTTCCGACGGGTTTGCTTTTGGAGGAAATCAATGTGGCGATCCCGCACGCAGACCCGCATCATGTCATCAAGCCGGCGATTGCGATGGGCGTGGTGAAGGAGAGCGTGCCGTTTGGCAACATGGCTGACCCGCAGATGAGCATTCCCGTGCAGGTGGTGTTTTTGCTGGCGCCGGACAAGAGCGAACGGCAGCTCGTGCTGCTGGAGCAGGTGATGGCGCTGATCCAGGACCAGGGGCAAATGAAGAGAATCATGGAGGCGCAGGAAGCGGAAGGGGTACTGCGCGTCCTGAGGCGGAAAGCGTAAGGGGGATTCGGATGAACAGGAAAAAAATTCTGGTGATATGTGGGACGGGGGTAGCCACATCGACTGTGGTGATGCAAAAAATGAAAGCGTTTTTACAGGAAAAGGGGATCGATGCAGCGCTGGAGCAATCCAAAGTAAGCGACGTATTGAACAAGGCGGAGCAGTACGATGTGATCGTTTCCACCACAGCCGTACCCCCGTCGCTGGTCGGGAAAGTGATCAATGCCGTTCCGCTGCTTACCGGCATCGGCAAGGAAAAGGTGTTTGAGGAAATCGAAATGAAGTTGAAAGCGTAGCGGGGAACATATTTTCGATAAGGGGGGTACAGTATGGACATCATCAAGTATCTCGTTGACCTGGGGCCTTCGGTTGTGCTGCCTGTCATCATATTTTTGTTCGGCATTATTTTGCGAACCAAGCCGGGAGAAGCATTCCGGGCTGGACTTACGGTGGGAATCGGCTTTATCGGGATTAATCTGGTGATTGGATTGTTGATGGGGAGCCTTGGTCCGGCAGCACAGGACATGGTGAAAAACCTGGGGATCCAGTTGACGGTCATCGATGTGGGCTGGCCGGCTACCTCGGCGATTGCCTTCGGCTCGGCGGTGGGGGCGCTGGCGATCCCGATCGGCTTGGCCGTCAATCTGGGAATGCTGGTGTTCGGCCTGACCAAAACGCTCAATATCGACCTCTGGAACCTGTGGCACATCGCCTTTACCGGTGCGCTGGTCAACGTAATGACCGGCAGCATCACACTGGGAATCCTGACGGCGATCGCCCACGCGATCATCCTGCTGGTGCTGGCAGATTTGACCGCGAAACATGTGCAAAACTACTACGGCTATCAAAACATCTCGTTCCCGCACGGAACGTCGACGCCGTATTATCTCATCGCCCTTCCGCTCGAAAAGCTGTTTGACCGCATCCCGGGATTCCGCGATTTGAAGGCCGATCCGGAAACGATTCAAAAACGTCTGGGGGTCCTTGGCGAATCGACGGTGCTCGGCTTGATTCTGGGGATCTTGATTGCCATTCTCGCCGGTTGGGACTTTCAGAAGATTCTTGATTTGGGTGTCAAGACCGCAGCCGTGATGCTGCTCCTTCCGCGGATGGTCAGCATTCTGATGGAAGGCTTGATGCCGATTTCCGAAGCGGCAGGAGAGTTCGTCCGCAGCCGATTCCCTGGTCGCGAAGTGTATATCGGGATGGACTCTGCGCTGGCGGTAGGCCATCCGGCGACGATCGCCGCTTCGCTGCTGATGATCCCGATCGTCCTGGGGATGGCGGTATTGATCCCGGGCAACAAGGTGCTTCCGTTCGGGGACCTGGCGACCATTCCCTTTATCGTCTGCCTGATGGCGCCGATTTTCAAGGGAAATGTGGTCCGGACCGTCATCGGCGCCACGATTGCGCTCGGGTTTGGGCTGCTTCTGGCTACCTACATCTCACCGCTGTTTACCCAAGCGGCTCAAAATGCGGGCTTCCAATTCCCTGAGGGAGCCACGGCCATCTCTTCGCTGGTCGATGGCGCCGTTCCTACCACTGCGATCTTCCTGTTTGGTGCCAAACTGGGGTATGCGGGCGTGATTGCAGTAGCGATCCTGGGGCTGATCGTTGCCTATTATGTACAGCGCAGGCAGCGTTCCGCCCAGTTGATCGATCAGGCGCAATAGCTTTCTGTCATCGTTATAGCATCACAGCGGCGCAGGGGATGCTCCTGCGCCCGGTTCATTTTATTCTGACAATTCCGCGCCGGAGTTCGGTATAATTTGTGGTACATGAGGGCCACACTTTCTGCCACAAAACATGCCACACCAAACGCCTTTGCAGCCCGCTCACCCAAGCCTGGGGCGGCTGTTCCGCCGAACGGTTTGCTGACAAGGGATGGTACAATACTTGCAACTCAGAGAATGCGGGGGGAAGTTCATGCGGGAACGTGTCAGACAGATCATTGCACAGGAGGACAAAAAGAAACCGCTTACGGATGAACAAATCGCCAGCCGGTTGGGATTGCGGCGCGATGAGGTTACGCTGCTCCGGCACCAGTTAAAGATACCCGATTCGCGCAAACGGCGCCATGACCTGTTAAAGCATGATCTGGAGCAGCTGCTGAAGCAGAACGCGCGTTTGACGACAAGGGAATTGACGAAAAGGCTGAAGGAGCGAGGCTACGACGTTTCCCGTTTCACCGTTCAACAGCTGCGCAGTCAATTGCAAGCGCTTTCGGCCGATCAAGCGCCCGTCCCCTCACGACCACGGACCAAAGCGCCGAAAGGATCGGCCCATGTCACGTTTGCCGGCATGATTGGGGCGAAAGGTACCTTAAAAGCGGCGATTCAGCAGGCACAGGCTGCCGTCTTGTATCCTCCGCACGGTCTGCACACGCTTCTCTTCGGGGCGACCGGCGTGGGGAAAAGCAGGATGGCGGAAGCGATGTATCATTTTGCCGTGGAGCAGAGGGTGATGAAGCCGAACGCGCCCTTTGTGGTATTCAACTGTGCCGATTACGCCAAGAACCCGCAGCTGCTGCTCTCACAGCTCTTTGGCTATGTCAAGGGAGCCTTTACGGGGGCGCAGCAGGATAAACCGGGGCTGGTGGTGCAGGCCGATGGCGGGATCCTCTTTTTGGATGAAATACATCGCCTCCCCCCTGAGGGACAGGAGAACTTGTTCTACCTGATCGACAAGGGGGTTTACCGGCGGTTGGGCGAGGTCCAGTTTCAACAGAAGGCAAACATCCTGATTGTGGGAGCGACGACGGAGAGTCCGGAATCCAGCTTGCTCCTGACGCTGCGCCGACGGATTCCCATGACCATCGAGCTGCCTTCGCTGGCTGATTGGACCCCGCAGGAACGGCTTTCCCTGATCTTCCACTTTTTTAACGAAGAGGCGGACCGCATCGGCAAAGAGCTGGTCGTGCAGCGGGAGGTGATTGCTGCCCTGCTGACGTACGACTGTCCGGGCAATGCCGGACAGCTGCACAGCGATATACGTGTCCTGCTGGCCAAAGCATTTTTGAAGACGATGCATCAGGAGAAGCGCGGTGAGGTACGGGCCGAACGGGTTGATTTGCCGATGCATCTGTTTCACCATCTGGCGGGGAAAGAGCTGCTGCCGGAACTGCCGATGCTTAAGAAAGAACACTTCCGCTACATCCCCGGTCAGCGGGCAGATCTTGTCGAAGGGGAAGAGGAGGAGCAGTCCGTCGAGCATCTCTACACGTGGGTGATTGACCGTTATCAGAACCTGAAAGAACAGGGGCACAGCGAAGAGTTGATTCAGTTGATCGTCCACAAGGAACTTGATTCCCGCATGGAAACGGCGGCGGGCGACCATGACAGGAAGCGGACGGTACGACTGCAGCAGCTGGCCAGGCTGGTTGGCGAGCAGGTGGTGCAGACTGTGGAGAAAATGCTGTGGATCGCAGAACGCCATCTGGTCCTGGATTACCCGCGCATCTCCTTTGCCCTGGCGATTCACCTGCGGGGACTGCTTGACCGCGATCCCGGGCGAAAATGGCCGGATAGACCGATTGCGATCGATACCGAGTCGATGGAGTACAGGGTTGCCAGCGAGATGGCCAAGGTGGTGCAGTCCATGTGGGAGATCGTCCTGCCCCGGCATGAAAAGGCGCTTCTGGCGATGTATCTGAAGCAGTGTTCGGTCTATACCGAACCGAAGGCATTGGTCGGCATGGTGGTCGCCTCCTACGGTCAGGTGGCAAAAAGCATGGTGGATGTGGCCAACCGCCTGTTCGGGAAAAAGCACGCGCTGGCCGTTGAACTTTATTGGAACGACGATATTGAGCAGGCGATTCAGCGCATCGGGATGGCAATCCAGCAGGCGGATCAGGGGGAAGGGGTTGTCCTGCTGGCGGATATGGGCTGCAACATGCTGAGTGAAGCGGAATGGCAAGCGAGGCTTGGCGTACGTGTCAAGGTGGTCTCTCCCGTATCCACCACCCTGGTGGTCGAGGTGATGCGCAAATGTCTCTATGCGAGCGAGGGGCTGGAGCAGATGGTACAACACATCCAGATGCTGTCGGCAATGCCGGTGACCGGAGGGGAACACAAGCTTCCGGCCAAACCGGTCGCCATCATTACGATTTGCTTGACCGGCAATGGGGCGGCACTGATGCTGGAAGCCCTGCTTCGCGAAAAATTGGCAGTCGCCGGCGAACAAATCGTCATCCTCAGCGCCAGTTCGCTGTCGGTTCGCCAAACCTACGATACGTGGCGGCAAACGTACCATATTCTCGCCGTGGTGGGGACAATCAATCCGTTCCTGGAAGGGGTGCCCTTCGTCTCGGTCAAGGAGATAGCCGATGAGACGGGGATCAGCTTTATCAAAAGGCTGCTTGCCGTTGCCAGGGATGTGGACGCACAGACGGAGAAACGACATTCCTATCGGCTTCGCCATCTGCTCAACCCGCACCTGATCGTCTCCAATCTGGCTGCCAGCAGCAAGGAGGAAGTGATCGAACGGCTTGCCTCCTTGCTGGACCAGCATGGCTGTGTCGGGCCCCAATTTTTGCAGAAAGTATGGGAGCGGGAGAAATTGGGCAGTACCTGTCTGCTGGGAGTGGCCATCCCCCATGCGGATACGTCACAGACCATTCAACCCGCCATTGCGATCGCACAGCTGGTACAACCGGTGGAATGGGAACCGGGAACCAAGGTGCACCAGGTCATCATGCTTGCCTTGACCGAGAACTGTCAGCCGGCGGTGGAGGAACTGTACCAGCTGATAAACGATCATCATGCTGCTTGCGGATCGCTGGATCTGCAGGCGTTGTTGCGGATGTACCCATAAAAGAAGGAGGAGTTCACAATGGAAAAACAGGTGATCATTCGAAACAAGGCGGGTCTCCACGCCCGTCCGGCAACCCTTTTTGTGAAAACGGCAGGACAATTTCAGGCGGAAATCACGGTGCAGCTGGATCAGAAGATCGCCAACGCGAAAAGCATCATGAACATCATGACGCTGAGCGCCAAAAAGGACAGCGTGTTGACGCTCAGAGCGGAAGGACCCGACGCAGCGGAAGCGTTGGAAACGTTGGCTGCGCTGGTGGAAAGCAAATTTGGCGAAGAGTAGGGTGTACACCTTGACACTTTTGTCGGAAGATTTATAATAAATTACAAATGTAATGTATTAGAACAAATGTAAGGTGTGATCCGGAGGTGGCATCCATGCAAGCCCTTGAAAAGGTAACTCCCGGAACAAAGGTGTTTAAATTGTTTGCGCATGAGAAGCTGATTTGTGAAGGGAAGGAAGAGGTGTTTATCATCTCGATCCAGCGAATGTCACGGGAGGAGTATGAACGCCGCTTGAAGCAGCGCCCTGCGGATCAATAACAAGCACCCCCAGAATATCCAACGCTTGGACCACGGGTCATGTGAGGAGAATTCTTCATCTGACCCGTTTTTTGTTTGCTGCACAGTTGGTGCGATATTCGTCTCCCGGACAGGAAAAGGAGGAAACCGGCGTGATAACCAATCTAAGCGTACCCCCGATGATCACCGAGGCCAAACTGGTGGAGCTGTTTCATCAGATGTGGCTGATCCGTTTTTTTGACGAGAAGGTAGACGAGTTTTTTGCCAAAGGGATGATCCATGGCACGACCCATCTCTGTGTGGGGCAGGAGGCATCGGCGGCGGGAGCATGCGCCGTTCTGGAGGAGCGTGACAAGATCACCAGCACCCACCGGGGACATGGGCATTGTATTGCCAAGGGCGCGGATGTGAACCGGATGATGGCCGAGCTGTTTGGGCGGGAAACCGGTTACTGCCGGGGCAAGGGTGGCTCCATGCATATCGCGGATGTGGAAAAGGGCAACCTCGGCGCCAATGGTATCGTCGGCGGCGGCATCCCGATTGCCGTCGGATCTGCGCTGACGTCGAAGATGAAGAATCTGGGGTATGTGACCCTTTGCTTCTTCGGGGATGGCGCTTCCAACGAAGGCAGTTTCCACGAAGCGATCAACCTGGCAGCCGTCTGGAACCTGCCGGTTGTCTTTATCTGTGAAAACAATCAATACGGCATGTCCGGTCCGGTGAAGGAGATGGTGAAGATTGCCAACATCGCGGATCGTGCGGCTGCCTACGGCATTCCGGGGCATGTGGTGGATGGAAATGATATTTTCGCGATGATGAACGTTACCTATGAAGCTGTGCAGCGCGCCCGGAACGGCGAAGGGCCCACCCTGATCGAGGCCAAGACATACCGCTGGAAGGGACATTCCAAAAGCGATGCCAAAAAGTACCGTACGCGCGAGGAAGAGATGGAGTGGCGCAACAATCGCGATCCGATCGCCCGCATGAAACAGGTGCTGCTCGCCGCCGGGATTCTGAGCGAAGAGGAAGCGGCCCGCATTGAGGCCAAAGCCAGACAGGAGATTGAAGAGGCGGTCCTGTTTGCGGAGAGCAGTCCGATGCCGTCACTGGCGATTCTCGAAGAAGATGTCTACGCCTGAAGAAAGAAAGGAGCAGCGACGTTGAGAGAGATCACATACTTGGAAGCGGTTCGGGAAGCGATGTGCCAGGAGATGCGGGTGAATCCGGATGTGTTCATCATGGGGGAGGATATCGGCGTATATGGCGGAGCGTTTGGGGTAACCCGCGGCATGATTGAAGAATTCGGTCCGGAGCGGGTGCGCAATACGCCGATCTCCGAAGCGGCCATCGCCGGTGCGGCCGTGGGGGCGGCCATGACCGGCATGCGCCCGATTGTGGAGATCCAATTCTCCGATTTTATTACTATCGCAACTGACCAGATCGTCAACCAGGCGGCCAAAACCCGCTACATGTTTGGGGGCAAGGGCAAGGTGCCCATGGTGCTGCGCACTCCCTCCGGTTCGGGCACGGGAGCAGCAGCCCAACATTCCCAAAGCCTGGAGGCCTGGATGGCCCATATCCCCGGCCTGAAGGTGATCCAGCCTTCTACCGCTTACGATGCCAAAGGATTGTTGAAAGCGGCGATCGATGATGACAACCCGGTGATTTTTTATGAACACAAGCTGCTGTATCGCACCAAGGGGCATGTGCCGGAGGAGCCGTACTCGCTGCCGATCGGGAAAGCGGATATCAAGCGCCAGGGAACGGATGTGACCATCGTCGCCACGGCCATTATGGTTCACAAGGCTTTGCAAGCAGCGGTCGAGCTGGAGAAGGAAGGGATCAGCGTGGAAGTGGTTGACCCCCGTACGCTGGTGCCGCTGGACATCGAAACGATTGTAGCGTCCGTGAAGAAAACGGGCAGGGTCGTGGTGGTTCACGAAGCGGTCAAACGCGGGGGATTTGGCGGGGAAATCGCCAGCCTGATCGCCGAGAGCGAAGCGTTTGACTACCTCGATGCCCCCATCCGGCGGCTGGGCGGCAAAGCGGTTCCCATCCCGTATAACCCCATCCTGGAAAAAGCGGCCATTCCACAGGAGCAGGATATTATTGACGCGGTCAAGGAGACGGTTTTCCGTCGCTGAAAAGGGGGAGGAGTCATGGCGACCGGTGTATTCATGCCAAAATTGAGCATGACGATGGAGCAGGGAACGATCATCCAGTGGTTCAAGCAGGAAGGGGACGACGTTCGGGAAGGGGAACTCCTGCTCGAAGTCATGACGGACAAAATCAACATCGAGGTGGAAGCGTACGCCACCGGCAAACTGTTGAAAATTTACTACGGGGCGAATCAAACCGTGCCGGTGAATCAAATCATCGCCTATATCGGCGAAGCAGACGAAGTCGTGCCGGAGCATCCGCCCGCATTGGACGAGACCGCCCGGCAAGCGGCTGAGGCGGGCGCAAATGAGCCGGGAGCAGCGGCGGCACCGGAAACCGCCGCGCAGGAGCAAAAGATTCGCGCAACCCCGGTGGCACGCCGGATAGCGCGGGAGAACGGGCTCGCGCTGGAGCAGATCAAAGGGAGCGGGCCAAACGGTCGAATACACAGGATCGATGTCGAGCAAGCCCTTGCCCGGCGCTCGGCCCAAGCGGCCCCGCCCGTCAAGGAGCCGATCCGGTCGTCTGCGCCATCGCCGCTGCGTCAGCGCAAGCTGGAAGGGATGCGCAGGGTGATCGCCCAGCGGATGGCGCAAAGCGCCTTTACCGCCCCGCATGTGACGCTGACAACGGAAGCGGACATGAGCCGGGCAATCGAGCTGCGGACGGAGCTGCTGCCTGCTGTGGAGAAGGCCACCGGGCTTCGCCTCTCGTACACGGAGGTGATCGTCAAGGCGGTCGCCACCGCGCTGGTGCGCCACCCGCATATCAACGTCTCCCTGCAGGATGATGTGCTGATCGAACGGGACGAGGTGAACGTGGGACTCGCCGTCGCCGTTCCGGACGGCTTGCTGGTGCCTGTGGTGAAACATGCCGACCGCAGGGGATTGGCCGAGTTGACGGCAGAATGCAAACGGCTGGCAGGGCTTGCCCGCGAAGGGAAGCTTTTGCCCGACGACATGCGGGGAGGAAGCTTTACGATCAGCAATTTGGGGATGTATGCGATCGATGCGTTTACCCCGATCATCAATCCGCCCGAGATCGCGATTCTCGGGGTGGGGAGAATTCATGAAAAACCGGTGGGGGTCAACGGACAGATCCTGCTGCGTCCGATGATGACGCTCAGCCTGTCCTTTGATCATCGGGCAGTCGACGGGGCTCCGGCGGCGGCATTTTTACAGGAAATCAAGGAGATTCTGGAATCGCCCTGGCAGCTGTTGGTGTAAAAGGGAGGATGGATGATGAGCAGGAACTGCGATATTGCCGTGATTGGCGGCGGACCGGCTGGCTATGTAGCGGCGATTCGAGGGGCAAAGGAAGGCAAGCGGGTGATATTGGTGGAGGCGGAGCAACTGGGCGGCACCTGCTTGAACAGGGGCTGCATTCCCTCCAAAACGCTCCTGCATCAGGCAGGTGTGCTGGATCAGATTCGGCAGGCACAAGGCTGGGGGATCGAGACGGGCGAGCTCTCCTTTTCGATGCCGAAAATGATCGCCCGTAAAAATCAGGTGATCCAGCGTCTGCGCACCGGGATTGCCTCGCTGTTGAAGGCGGGCAGGATCGAACTGCTCTCCGGCTGGGGGGAAGTGCAGGCAGACAGGACCATTACCGTCCGGCTGCCGGAAGGAAAGACCGAACGGGTGCAGGCATCGTCCATTATTTTGGCGACGGGTTCTTCCCCCGCGGTACCGCCGATTCCGGGGTTGGAGGAGGTGCCGTATTACACCAGCGACACCATCTTTGACATGGAACAGCTTCCTTCCACCCTCGCCATTCTCGGCGGCGGGTTTATCGGCGTGGAGTTCGCCTGCATTTTTGCCAGCCTGGGCGTGGAGGTAACCCTGATTGAAATGGCGGAACGCCTGATCCCCGGGGAAGATGAAGATGCCTCGGCGGCCTTGACCAAATCGCTGCGCAAAAAAGGCGTCAAGGTGCTTGCGGGCTGGAAGGTGGCCTCCCTCAGACGAAACGGCGGAGTAATCCGGTTGCAGGCGGCGGAACCAACGGGTATCGTCCAAACCTTTGAGGCGGAGGCGCTGCTGGTGGCAACCGGCAGAAAGCCGAACACCTCCTCGTTTGCCAGCCTCGGGCTGGCCATGAACGGTTCTTTTGTGCAGGTAAACGAGTATCTGGAAACAAGTATTCCCGGTATCTATGCGGCTGGCGATGTGATCGGCGGCTGGCAGCTGGCTCACGTCGCCAGTGCGGAGGGGCTGGTGGCTGCCATCAACGCGGCGGGAGGACGGGAGAAAGTGAACTACAAGGCGGTTCCCCGTTGTGTGTACACCGATCCGGAAATCGCCAGCACGGGAATGAGCGAAGCGGAGGCTCGGGCGCGCGGCTATGCCGTGAAGACGGTGATTTACCAGCATATCGGCAACGGCAAGGCGTTGGCATCAGATCATCACCATGGGTTCACCAAGCTGATCGCCGAAGAGAAATATGGCGAAGTGCTGGGCATGGTGCTGGTCGGCCCCCATGTGACCGAGATGATTTCCACGGGTACGGCTTTCCTGATGATGGAGGCGACGGTTGACGAGGTGGCAGGCATGATCTACCCCCATCCTACCGTATCCGAGAGTATCATGGAAGCAGCGGCCAAATGGCTGGGAAAAGGAATACACGCATAATTCAGAAAAATTGCGATTGACTTGAAAGCGTTTTCTGTTTACAATTGTAACAAATAAGAACATATGTAAAGAGGTGATAACGTGGTTTCCTGGGGGTTCGTGGTGCTGCTCTTTGCCGGGTTGTGGGTGCTGCAAATCATGCTGACGCAGCTGCAGATACGCCACTACCATCAGCAGCTGCGGGAGATGCAGCGGCAGCCGAACGGCTTTCTGGGTGTAGGCGTGAACAGACGGCGGATTGGCGTTGGCGCTGTGGTCATCCTTGTGACCGACGCGAAGGGCATTGTTACACAGTGCAAACGGATGGCCGGCATCTCCGTCTTTTCCCGCTTCCGTCATCATCCGGAGCCGATTGGAGAACCGATTGACACGCTTTACGAGCGCGTCAGGCAACAGCCGAATCACCCCACGCAAACCGCCATTCGTCTGGCGATTGAACAGATTCGGGCCGCACAGGCCAAACAGCTGCAAGCCGACATATCGTAACCAAATCAACCAAAGGGTCGCGGGCCAGGTGGATGTTCCATCTGGCTTTTTTTGACGGCACCGCCTGCCGGAGGCCATCGCGGCCGGGCACACCATTCAAAGGGGGAAGCGATTGATGGACTTTTTTGTGCATCTTGCGGAAGGATTTATCGGCATGTTCCAAAAAGGAGGGCAAACCTTTATCGGATTGGTAACGGGCATTATCCCCACGCTGATTTGTTTGATCACCGCGGTCAATGCGTTTGTCAAGTTCGTCGGCGAAGAACGCATCGAACGGGTTGCCGCCAAGTGTACGCATAATATGATCCTGCGCTATACCGTTTTCCCTGTCTTATCGATGTTTTTTCTGACCAATCCGATGGCGTACACGTTTGGCAAATTCCTTCCCGAACACCAGAAACCGGCCTTTTACGATTCTGCCGTATCGTTTTGTCACCCGATTACCGGCCTTTTCCCGCACGCCAATCCTGCCGAGTTGTTCGTCTACATGGGGATTGCCACCGGTATCACGCAGCTGGGATTGTCGCTTGGACCGTTGGCGATCCGCTACTTCATCGTCGGAATCATTGTGGTGCTGATACGCGGAATTGTAACCGAATTCATCACGAAACAGATGATGAGACGCCGCGAAGTGCGGGCGGCGGCATAACGAAAGCAGAATGGGGGCACGTAAGATGAGCAGCTATCGCGCAGTGCAAGTGACAAAAGGTTCCGGGGGCTGGGGCGGGCCGCTGACCATCCTGCCGACCGAGGAGAAACCATATATCGCTTCGGTTACGGGAGGCGGCATTCATCCGGTGGCGGAGCGGATCGCCGAACTGACAGGCGGGATCGCCATTGACGGCTTCAGCAGCAAGGTGGAACCCGATGAGATGGCTTGCGTCGTCATCGACTGCGGGGGAACCGCCCGCTGCGGCGTCTATCCCAAGCTTGGCGTCCTGACCGTTGACGTTACGCCGGCCTCGCCATCCGGCCCGTTGATGAATTTTATCAAAGAGAGCAATTTCGTCTCCGGCGTGCAGGTGTCCAACGTGGGTCTGCCTGGTGAAGCGGCCGCTGCGGAGGCGGTGGAGCAGCAGAAAAAGTCGGCCCAGGAATTGAAGGCGGAGGCTCGGGCCAAAGTGGCGCAGCTGCAGGGGCAGCAGGCACCGCACAAGCCGAATTTCATCGAAAAGATCGGCCGCGCCATGGGAAAAGTTGTCGGCATATTCTACCAGGCCGGGCGCGATACCGTCGATCAGGTGCTTCGCAACATTTTGCCGTTTATGGCGTTTGTCAGCACGATCATCGGGATCATCCTCTACACCGGCATCGGCGATGTGTTGGCCAATGTGATCAAACCGCTGGCCGGCAACATGATCGGGCTGTTGATTATCTCCATCGTCTGCGCGTTGCCGTTCCTGTCTCCCTTGCTCGGTCCGGGTGCCGTGATCGCCCAGGTGGTGGGGGTGCTGGTCGGGGTGGAGATCGGCCGCGGCAACATCCCGCCGCAGTTGGCGCTGCCTGCCCTGTTTGCAATCAATCCGCAGGTGGGATGTGACTTCGTTCCCGTTGGTCTTACCTTGGGTGAAGCCAAGCCGGAGACGATTGAAGTAGGCGTTCCGGCCGTATTGATTTCGCGGCAAATCACCGGACCGCTCGCCGTCGTGATCGCCTACATCATGAGCATCGGCCTGTACAGCAACTAAAAAGAAACAGGAGGACCTGCATGAAACGGTTGTTCCACAGCACCATTGTTCAGATCGGAGCACTGGTCGACGAATTTCTCCAGGAGAACACCTTGATTCTCTTTGACCACGATGTGCCGGCCGAACTCCACGATATGGCTGTTCTCCATACGAAATCGGAGCAGAAAGAGCCTGTCAAACCGGGAGATTACCTGGTGATCGGGGAGCATCGCCTGCGGGTGACATGCGTCGGAGAGAAAGCCAACGAGACGCTGCTTTCCATCGGTCACTGCACGCTGAAGGCGGACGGCAGCGAAGCGCCTCAGCTGCCGGGGACGATCCATCTGGAAGCTGCGCAAATTCCGCCGCTCGAGATCGGTTCCGTCCTTGCCTTCGTCCGCATCTGAACGGCAAGAGAAGAGAAACAGGAAAAGAGGGAGAGAATATCATGTTGGGCTATAACAGAAGGTTGGCAGCGTTTGAAAAAGAAGGCGGCTGCATTCGTGTCGGTTTGATCGGGGCTGGCCAAATGGGCAGGGGCTTGATCTCCCAGATCGAAGGCATGCGCGGCATGCGGGTGGTGGCTACAGCCGACCTGTATCCGGAACGGGTGAAAGCGGCGTATCGCAAGGCGGGCGTTCCCGATGCCCGGATCATCGAAACACAGGACCCAGACAAAGCGGATCGTGCCATCGCCGGCGGTTTCTCGGTCGTAACGAGCGACGCCCGCATGATTCCCCACCTGTCACAGGTGGATGTGATTGTCGATGCGACCGGGATTCCGGATATCGGGGCACAGGTGGCGTGGGACGCGATTCAGCATCGGAAGCATGTGGTAATGCTGAACGTGGAAGCCGATGTCACCGTCGGGCCGCTGTTGAAGCAGCTTGCCGACGAGGCCGGGGTGGTGTACACGGGCTCGGCCGGTGATGAACCGGGGGCGATTATGGAGCTGTACGATTTTGCCGATGCCCTGGGCTTTGATGTGATCGCCCTGGGCAAAGGGAAAAATAACCCGCTTGATGTTCGGGCCAATCCCGATTCGGCACGGGCGGAGGCGGAACGGAAGGGAGCCAGTCCCAAGATGATGGCATCGTTTCAGGATGGCACCAAGACGATGGTGGAGATGACCGCTGTCGCCAACGCCACCGGATTCCTTCCGGATGTTCCCGGCATGCACGGACCGCGGGCCCAGCTTCAGGAGCTGCCTCGGTTGTTCTCGCTGGCCGCCGACGGGGGGATCCTGCATCGGCAGCGGATTGTCGACTATGTGGACGGAGTGGCTCCCGGGGTGTTTGCCATCATCTCTTCCGCCATGCCGGAGGTACACGACACGATGAAGTATCTGAAAATGGGGGATGGCCCCCATTATGTGCTGTATCGTCCATACCATCTGACCAGTCTGGAAACGCCGCTCTCCATCGCACGGGCATACTTTCAGCGCGAAGCCACGATCGCGCCCTATTGCGGATTGGTGGCGGAGACGGTGGCGGTCGCCAAGAAACCATTGCTGCCGGGAGATGCGCTTGACGGAATCGGCGGATATACCGCTTACGGACGGATTGTTACGGCTGAATACAAAAAGGCGCTGCACGCCCTGCCCATCGGATTGATCGGGCCGCACATCCGGCTCAAACGCCCGGTGGCGGAAGGGGAGGTAATCACGTATGATGACATTGAATTCACCGGGAAAAACGTGATCACGACCCTGCGGGAGCAAATGGAAGGAGATTGACAGCCGGAATGGGGAGGGAGGCAGTTCGTTGTCTTCCTCTTTTCGTTTCTGTGCAGTCGGATATTTTGGTATAATACAAATAAGGGAGTATAGTAACGGTAGCAATGAGGGATTCCAATGGATAACTGGACCGAGAAACGCGAATTGGTCAGGGTAGCAAAACTCTATTACATGAACGGTTTAACGCAAGCGGAAATTGCAAAAAAATTGGGCGTTTCCCGACCGGTTATCTCGAAGCTGCTGCAGCGGGCCAAAGACACGGGGGTCGTGGAAATTTACATCCGCGATGAAACGGTCAGCATGGTGGAGCTGGAACAGCAGCTGGAACATGCATATGGTATAGAGGAAGTGATTGTTGTACCTGTGATGGGGAGCGACAATGAGGAGCTGGTCAAGCAGCAGGTGGCCAAAGCGGCCGCCCAGCATCTCCCCAAATGGGTGCGGAACAAGCAAAAGATCGGAATCTCTTGGGGAACGACGCTCTACCATCTGGTAAACGAATTTCCCTTTGAGCGGGATCACCGCATCAAAGTATATCCCCTTGTCGGGGGAATCGGCCGTCAACGTATCGAAATCCACGCCAACCAGCTTGCCTACGAACTGTCCAAGAAGCTGGGCGGTACCTGCGAGTTCCTCTATGCGCCTGCCATCGTGGAAACGGTAGAACTGAAACGGCAGTTGGTGGAGTCGCCCGATATTCGCTCCCTGTTGGAGGAGGCCAAGCAGGTTGAATTGGCGATTGTCGGTGTGGGCAATCCCTTTTCATCAACCATGCGGGAAATGGGCTACCTGAATGAAGAAGAGATACGTCAGCTTTACGAAGGGCAAGCTGTAGGGGATATTGGTTCCCGCTTTATTGACGCATCAGGTGAGGCGATCAACATCCCGCTGAACAGCAGGGTGATCGGCATTGAGCTGAGTGACTTGCGAAATATCCCCACCGTCATCGGAGTTGTGTCCGGCATGAAAAAGCTGGAAGCCGTGCTGGGTATCTTGAAAGGGCGTTATTTTGACAAATTGATTATCGACGAGTATTTGGCGGAAGCGCTGCTGGCCAAGGCCAAAGGGGTGAAAGTGCGTGAAAGAGCATAAGATGGAGGCAACCTTATACTGCATCAAGTGCCTCAACGATACCGTCCATGAGGTAACGTATGTCGACAACCTTTTGTACGAGGTGCGTTGCGAGGAATGCAACAACAAGCATTCGCGGGTATCGGACATTGAGAAGGAGCTGTACCTCAACTACCTGGAGCGTATCATCAGCAAGCCGAAACGGGTAAAGGAAGAACTGCAGGGCAACTTGCCCCATTTCCTCTTCTCGCTCCCCTATCGGGTAATCAGCAAACCCTTTCGGGCGTATTCCGAGTTTCGCGACATCTACAAATTCCGTCGAAAAGGTCGAAAAGTATAAAGCTGTCGGCGTTTGCACAAACCGTCACGGTTCACCTGCCCTGACGGTTTTTTGGTGCAGCGTGACCAGCCAGGAACAGACGGATTGATACCAGGGGAAATCAGGAAGTTCCCCAATGCCCGTCCGGGGCTCGGCACATGAAGGATTTACCGGTCTCTTAGCGAATAGGTATGCATGGCTTTTTGACAAATTTAGACATGGACACGGCTTCGGGGATAAAGCAGGGATGAGGGTTGCGTCGAGAAGGGAGTCTCAGGTGATGACCGTGCCGATCACGATCGAGATTAGAACGGAGCAGGACATAGTTCTTGCCAGACAGGAAGGGCGAAATCTGTCGAAACAGTTGGGGTTTGGCAATATCGTACAGTCCCGGATCGCCACCGCCATTTCCGAACTGGCACGCAACATCTTTCAGTATGCGGGGGCAGGTACGATCACCATCGAAACCGTCAAGGAGGACGGGCGGGTGGGCGTCCGCATCGTAGCGGAGGACCATGGGCCGGGGATCCGCGATATACGCAGGGCGATGGAAGACGGCTTTTCCACCTCGGGAGGGCTGGGCGCCGGACTTCCGGGCGTGAGACGGATGATGGACGAATTCAGCATTGAAAGCTCTGTGGATCATGGCACCCGTGTGGTCATCATCAAATGGAACAGCTAACGTACGGAAAGGGAGGGCGGGTCAACTGAACCGACAGCATTTGCAAGCGCAGTATAAGGAGATCCTGCAGGCCTATCTGGAAGGCCGGGGGGAAACCCAGCTCTATCTGGCCCAGCAGCTGGGCAAATGGTTCCTCAAACAAAATGTCGCCCCGGAAGAGATCATCGACATGCACCTGCATACGATGGAAGAGATGGTGGACATGCCTGAACCCGTTCGGGAGTCGTTCCAGTTATTGACGGAGGTCATGATCGAGTACGGCAACACCTACCGGGAGC
Source organism: Brevibacillus sp. SYP-B805 (assembly GCF_011059135.1). Lineage (GTDB taxonomy): Bacteria > Bacillota > Bacilli > Brevibacillales > Brevibacillaceae > Brevibacillus_F. The sequence goes on from NZ_JAALGD010000009.1 coordinate 159,922, forward strand.
ACCGCAGCCTGCGCAGCAGGCAAAAGCAGCTGGAGTCCGAAATCGAAGTGGCCGTCACGATGCAGCAGACGCTGTTGTCTGAGAAGGTGCCAAGCCTGGAGGGAGTGGACATCGGGCTGGTCAGTGTCCCGGCGAAAAAGATGAGCGGTGATTATTACCATTTCGTCCGGCATGATGCCGATCTGTTCAGCGTGGCAATTGCCGATATCACCGGTAAGGGGATACCGGCAGCGCTCTGTATGTCCATGATTAAATATGCGATGGATTGTCTGTATCTCACACGGTTGGATCCTTCCGAGATTCTGTTCTTCCTGAACGGGATCGTCGAACGGAACATCGATCCCAGCATGTTTGTGACCATGCTGTGCGGCTGCTATTGCCTGGAGAGCCATCATTTCCGCTATGCGGTTGCCGGCCATGAACCGGGGTTCTTGTACCGGGCAAAGGAAGAGACGTTTTACGACTTGGCCGGCCAGGGAATCGCGCTCGGGGTGAAGCGGGGCGCGAAATATCCGGAATATTCGATCGGTCTGGAGGAAGGCGACCTGTTGATCCTGCTGACGGACGGCGTTACCGAACGGAAAATGGGGGAACGCTTTCTGCAGCGGGAAGAATTGATTGGCTACCTGCAGGCGGAGGTCGGGCGTTCCGCCCAGGAGATCGCCGACAATTTGTATCGAAGATTGCTGGAACTTTCCCACTTCGAGCTTCCGGACGACCATACCATGATCGTGATTCGCCGAGCTTAAGCGGATGGAGGAAATGTACGTATGAACTTGTCGATCAGATTGGAAAACGAGGGCAACCACCACACCCTGTATCTTGGTGGAGAGGTGGATGCCTATACCGCCCAGCAGTTGAAAGACCGCTTGATGCCGCTGGTTCAGCAGGGAGCGGACAGCACCGTAACGGTCGATCTCCGGGATGTGGTCTATATGGATTCCACCGGTATCGGGATTTTTATCGGAGCCCTGAAAGCGGCTGCGCGGAGCGGGAGCCGGCTGCTGCTCATGAACGTGCCGCCGCGAATCGATCGCTTGTTCAGGATTACCGGGCTGCATGAGATCCTCACGATCACACCGCTAAAAGGAGAGGAAGCTTGATGGGTTCAGGCGTTGACGTAATTGAACTTACCCTGCCCGCCCGAGCGGAATATATTGGCGTAGCCAGACTGACGGTATCGGGTATCGCCAACCGCGCCGGCTTGCCCTATGACGATATCGAGGACGTGAAGCTGGCGGTGGCGGAAGCCTGTACGAACGCGGTCGAACATGCCTATGGCGGGAAGGGAACGGGCCGGATCTTTATGCGGTGCGCCGTCCATGAAGATCGGCTGGTGATTGTCGTCGCGGATGACGGAGGAAGCTTCGACATTGCCGACATCCAGAAGAAGCTGAAACCGATCGATCGCAGCGTGCCGATCGAGGAGATGACCGAGGGGGGGCTGGGGCTCTATTTGATCCACAGCGTGATGGATGAAGTGCACATTACCGGAGACGAAGGGGTCGTTATCTCGATGACAAAGTACCTGCGGCGGGACGAGGTGGCTGACAATGGCGGATCAATCTCCAAGCAAGCGAACTAGGGAAGAAGCAGCCAGGATGATCGCCGCCTACCGGCAAGCGCCCACCGAAGAGCTTCAAAACGCATTGGTACTTCATTTCAGACCGCTGGTGGAATCCATCGCTGCCCGTTTTGCACGGGGCCAGGAACCGTTGGAAGATCTCATCCAGGTGGGGATGATCGGGCTTCTCGGCGCCCTTCGCCGTTATGACACATCATTCGGCCGGACGTTCGAAAGCTTCGCCATCCCCACCATCGTCGGAGAGATCAAGCGCCATATTCGGGACAAGACATGGAGCGTACACGTGCCGCGCCGCATCAAGGAGCTGAGTCCGAAGATCAAAAAGGCGGTGGACGAGCTGACGGTCCGGCTGCAGCGCTCCCCGCAGATCGCCGACATCGCCCGCCATTTGTCGGTCAGCGAAGAGGAAGTGCTGGAGACAATGGAGATGGGGCGCAACTATCACACCCTCTCCGTCGACAACGAGATCGAAGCTGACAGTGACGGCAGCACGATCACCCTGCTCGATCTCATCGGCAGCGAAGACAGAGGATACGACCATGTGGAACAGGAGATGACCCTGGCCAAAATCCTGCATGTGCTGAACGACCGTGAAAAGGAAATCATCCAGCTTATTTTTTATGATAATCTCAGCCAAAAGCAGGCAGGCGACCAGTTGGGCATCTCGCAGATGCATGTGTCGAGGCTGCAGCGCAGGGCATTGGCCAAGCTGCGGGAAGCGATGGAACAGCAGGAGACGCTGAAGCGCAGAAAAACGGCGGGGGAATAGGAAGCTCGGGCAAAGCGCTACCGTTCTTTGGCAACGGAGCGTTTTTTTTTGCGCGCTTTTGCGCCACCCTTTCCCCGAACGGCGTAAAAACGGAGCCTCATCCCGCCAGGCCGGTATGGTACAATAAGACAGCGAACGAACAAGCACAGGGGGATTTTGGATCCATGGATGGAAAGATGATGACCCGCACGATCGCCCGGGAACTGGGAATCAACCCGCAGCAGGTGGAACAGACGATCCACCTGCTGGACGAAGGCAATACCGTCCCGTTCATCGCCCGCTACCGGAAAGAGATGACCGGCCAGCTGGATGAAACGCAGATCCGCGAGATTGAGGAGCGGGTGCGCTATCTGCGCAATCTCGCGGTACGCAAGGAAGAAGTGCTGCGTTTGATTGAAGAGCAGGGAAAACTGACGGACGAGCTGAAGCAGGCGATCGAGCAGGCGGCCAGGCTGCAGGAAGTGGAGGATCTCTATCGTCCCTATCGGCAGAAGCGGCGCACCCGCGCCACGGTGGCCAAGGAAAAAGGCCTGGAGCCGCTGGCGCTCTGGCTGCTGTCCCTGCCGGCCAAGGGTGATCCGCAGACGGAGGCGGCACGCTATCTCGATCCGGAAAAAGGAGTGGCGACAGCGGAAGAGGCGCTGCAGGGCGCGATGGACATCATCGCCGAGCAAATCTCCGACGAGCCGGAGTTTCGCAAATGGATTCGCGAGACGACCTACCAGAAAGGAACCATCACGAGCGAACAGAAGGAGGCCGAAGAAGACGGCAAAAACGTCTATCAGATGTATTATGCGTACAGCGAACCGGTCAAAAAAGCGGCGCCGCACCGGGTGCTGGCCATGAACAGGGGCGAGAAAGAGGGCATCCTGAAGGTATCGATCGAAGCGCCGGTTCCCGAGATCATCGCCTATCTCACCCGCAACGTGATCACGCAGGAGACGGTTGCCCGCGAGATCCTGGCAGCGGCGCTGGAGGACAGCTACAAACGGCTGATTGCCCCGTCGGTGGAGCGGGAAGTGCGCACGATGCTCACAGAGGCAGCGGAAGAAAGGGCGATTCACATTTTTGCCGAGAATCTGCGCAATCTGCTGCTGCAGCCGCCGGTCAAGGGAAAAGTGGTGCTGGGCGTCGACCCGGCTTACCGGACGGGCTGCAAGCTGGCGGTGGTCGATGAGACGGGCAAGCTGCTGCATGTCAGCGTGATCTACCCGACGCCGCCGCAGAACAAGGTGGCGGAAGCGGCGGCTCACGTCAAGGAGCTGATCGCTGCATACGATGTTTCCCTGATCGCCATCGGCAACGGCACCGCGTCGCGGGAGACCGAGCAATTTGTCGCCGATGTGCTGAAAGACGTGAAGAAGGAGATTTTCTACATCATCGTCAATGAGGCGGGGGCTTCGGTCTACTCTGCTTCGGCGCTCGCCAAGGAAGAGTTTCCCGATCTGGACGTGGCCGAGCGCAGCGCGGTCTCCATCGCGCGCCGGCTGCAGGATCCGCTGGCGGAGCTGGTCAAGATCGATCCGAAATCGGTGGGCGTCGGGCAGTACCAGCACGATGTGTCGCAGACGCGGCTGGAAGAAAGCCTGCGGTTCGTCGTCGAGTCGGTGGTCAACCATGTGGGCGTTGATGTCAACACCGCCTCCCCTTCGCTCTTGCAGTATGTCTCCGGCGTGAACAGACAGGTGGCTCTCAACATCGTCAAACGGCGGGAGGAAGAGGGGAAATTCACGGATCGCAGCCAACTGAAGAAAGTTCCCCGCCTCGGTGCCAAGACGTACGAGCAGTGCATCGGATTCTTGCGGATCATGGACGGCGCCAATCCGCTGGATAAAACGCCGATCCATCCGGAATCGTACCCGGCCACCCATCAGTTGCTGGAGATGCTTGGCCTGGCACCGGCTGACATCGGTACGGACCGCTGCCGGGAACGCCTGCAAACGGTCAATGTCCCGGAGATGGCCCAGCGCCTCGGCGTGGGGGAACCGACGCTTGCGGACATCATCGAGAGCCTGCTGCGCCCCGGCCGCGACCCGCGCGACGAGCTGCCGAAGCCGCTGCTGCACAAGGATGTGCTGAAAATATCCGACCTGCGCAAAGGCATGAAGCTGCAGGGCACCGTGCGCAACGTCGTCGATTTTGGCGCGTTTGTCGATATCGGCTTGAAAAACGACGGGCTCGTCCACATTTCCCGTCTGCGCAAAGGGTTTGTCAAGCATCCGCTCGACGTCGTCTCCGTGGGCGATATCGTCGACGTCTGGGTGGTGGACATCGATGAACAGCGGCAGCGCGTCGGATTGACCATGATCGAACCGGATGCGCAGGCGTAAGCGCGCATGACAAAGGCGGCCTCCCTATTCCTGAGGACGGCCGCCGTGTTTTTCCAGATATAGAAACCAGCAGCTGTTCAACAAGCGAATCTGTCTCACATCCTTGCCAAAAAAGGCGCGTTGCAGCTGCCGGCGCATCCATTGTGGCATAAAGGCACCTCCTGACTCCCTCTTTAGGCAGTGTATGCCCGAGAGAGGGAGTGGGTACCTGTCGCGCTTGGGCTGATTTTATTCCTCTTCCTGCAGAAACTCAAGCTGGGCCTGGAGGGCGCGGATCTCCGTCAGCAGGGAGATCAGCGGATACTCGGTCTCCTGCAGCCGGGCAAAATGCTGCTCCAGCCGGGTGACATAGGCCAAGCCGTCCTCGATGCGGCACGTGCCGTCGAGAACCTCCAAGTCGCTGCACTCGGCGATCACGGTTGGCAGCGCCGGACGGTCGGCGATGGTTAGCTTGCCGATTTCCTTGTGCAGCCGCTTGAGCAGGGCAACCAGCTGATACATATGAGAGGCGGGCATGGCGACGAAATACAGCCCGCCGGCTTCCGACAAAAGCAAGTAACGCATGATATCCTCCGCGGGTGGCAAATGTTTCGCTCCAAGAGCGCATGACACGTCAAGTGTAGCTCATGTTTCTTGCGGAATTCAAGTGAAAGTCGAAAGAAGATGGATGGCGGCTGTCACGCTTACGGAAACGTTCCATGGCTGACCGGATGAAAAAAAGGAGTTCCCGGTCCCTCTGCGAAAAATAGAGAGGAACCCATGATGGAGAGGAAGTGGAGCGGATGGATGCTTTTACGCTCGCGGAGTTGCTCACCAAACGTGAACAGACGGGGAAGCCGTACCATGAATTTTTGCGCGTGCCGGCGATGAGCGTCGGCGTCTATCATTTGGTGAAAGGTTCCGCCGATCCCCAACAGCCGCATTCGGAAGATGAGCTGTACTATGTCGTGCAGGGCAGGGCAGTCCTGCAGGTAGCAGACAAACAAATTCCGGTTGAACCGGGATCGATCGTCTATGTGGAAGCCCATGCCGAGCATCGTTTTCACAGCATCGAGGAAGATTTGACCGTACTCGTTTTCTTTGCGCCGGCAGAAAACAGTCAACGGAAGAAGGAGTAATGTTTCGTGACCGATCAGGAACTGCAAGCGCTGGTGGAAGCGGTGTCGCAAGCGTCGTTTGGCAAGCCGTTCCGGCATCAGGCCCGCTTTAACGCCCGCCTCCGGACGACGGGGGGACGCTACCTGCTGCAGTCGCATGACATTGAACTGAATCCCCGGCATTTGCAGGAGCATGGCGAAGAGGAACTGCTGGGCATCATCAAGCACGAGCTCTGCCATTATCATCTGCATCTGGAGAAGAAGGGGTATCGGCACGCGGATCGCGACTTCAAGGAGCTGCTGCGCCGTGTGGGAGGCAGCCGCTACTGCCAAAGCGTCCGGACCGCCGGCAAACCCAGGCCGTACAAATACGAGCTGCTCTGCACCAGCTGCGGGATGCGCTATCTGCGGAAACGGAAGGTGAATCCGTCCCGTTACGTCTGCGGCCGATGCCGCGGCAGGCTGCGGCTGCGCCCGCTGACACAGGGGTAGGAAGCGCACGGCCGCCGGTTGCGCCCCGTATTTGCCAACGGTATAATGAATGAAAATCTGCGAAAGCGCGTCGCAAGCGAGGCAGGCCCATGGGCACGCCTCGTTTCGAACTGCTTGGAAGCAAAAGGAGCGGACAACGGTGCCACACGATGAATTCTCCCGCATTCGCCAATGGACCAGCCGATCGGCCGGCCAGGAAGGGGACGGCTTATCGGTCGGCATTGGAGATGATGCCGCCGTCTTCGCGGTTGCGGCGGGGAGAGAAGTGGTCGCCTGCTGCGATGCGATGATCGAGACCGTTCATTTTTTGCGGGAGACCATGGAGCCGGCCGACATTGGCTACAAAGCACTGGTGAGCAATCTGAGCGACATCGCCGCGATGGGCGGCATTCCGCGCTTTGCGCTGGTGACCATCGGGGTTTCCCCCCGATGGTCGGTGGAGGAGTGCAGCCGCATCTACGACGGGATCTATGAGGCGGCGGAACAGCACGGGGTACGCATCATTGGCGGCGACACCGTCTCCACGCCCGATGCCCTGCATCTCTCCATCACCGTGCTGGGCGAGGTGGAACAGGGCAAAGCGCTCCGCAGATCCGGGGCTAGACCGGGGGATCTCGTCTTCGTCACGGGGCCGTTGGGAGGCGCCGCAGCGGGCCTCTCCCTGATGCTTGCCGATCGGGAGAAGATGGAGCAGTGGCCTGCGTTGGTCATGATGCATCGGCGGCCGGTCCCCCGTATCCGGGAAGGCCGGCTGCTGCTTGCGTCGTGCAGCCGGCCGGGCGCTCTCAATGATGTCAGCGACGGCCTGGCATCCGAGCTTTGGGAGATTGCGGAAGCAAGCGGAGTGGCGGTGGCGGTGGACCCACGCCGCATTCCGATCGCCGAAGAGGTGAGACGGTACGCGGCTTCCGCCGGCAAGGACCCGCTGGCATGGGCGCTGTATGGCGGCGAGGATTATGAACTGGTCGGGACGGTGCCGGAGAAGGATATCGGGCGGCTGCAGCAGGTCTTTCAAGAGAACGGCTGCACGCTTGCGGTGATCGGCCGCGTCGAGGAAGGAGAGCAGGCGGTCTGGCTGGCCGACGGGACGGTGCGGACGCCGCTGCCCAAGGGTGGCTATAACCATTTTTCACGCTAGGAAGCAGTCTGTAGGAGATGGTCGTGATGTCGAGATATCTTTGGACCCTGCACGGTGAGGAAGAGACCAGACGGCTGGGTGAGCGGCTGGCCGCCTTTCTCCAGCCGGGGGATGTCCTCGCCCTGGAAGGGGATCTGGGAGCGGGCAAAACCACGTTTACCCAGGGATTGGCCCGGGGGTTGGGCGTCCGCGGGGTCGTAAACAGTCCCACGTTCACCCTGATCAAGGAATATGCGGGCAAGCTTCCGCTTTATCATATGGATGTTTACCGGGTGGGCGACGATGTGGCTTCCCTCGGCCTGGATGACTACCTGTTTGGCGAGGGGGTCTGCGTCGTGGAATGGGCGTCGCTCATCGAGCCGGTGCTGCCCCCGGAGCGGCTGACGATCACCTTGACCAAGGACGGGGAAGACAGCCGGATCTGCCGGATGGAGCCGGCGGGCAGGCGGTACATAGAACTGTGTGAAAGGTTGGGGAACGATGCGCGTACTGGCGATTGATACGTCCAACCTGGTGCTGAGCGTGGCGGTTGTGGAAGAAGCGCGCGTACTGGGCGAGATGATGACCAATCTGCAAAAAAACCACTCCGTCAGGCTGATGGACAGCATTTCCGGGCTGATGGATGAATTGAACCTGCTGCCGGATGAGCTGGCCGGGATCGCCGTCGCGCAGGGGCCGGGTTCGTATACGGGCGTGCGCATCGGGGTAGCAACGGCCAAAAGCATGGCGTGGGCGCTGGGCATTCCGGTCGTGGGCGTCTCCAGCCTGCAGGCGGTGGCGATGAATGCGGCCGGCTTTTCCGGCGGCATCGTGCCGATGTTTGACGCGCGGCGGGGGCAGGTGTACACGGGCGGCTACCGGACCCAGGAGGATGGTTCGGTCGCGCTTGCGCTGCCGGAGAGGATCGTCCTGCTGCGCGAGTGGCTGGATGCGCTCAGCGAAGAATGGGGGGATTCTCCGATGATGTTTTTGGGGGACGATGTGGCGATGCATCGCGATCTCATTGCGCAGCGCATGGGGCGGCGCGCCGTTTTTGCACCGGCCGCCTTCAACCATCCCCGGGCGGCCCACATCGGCTGGTTGGGGATCAGACGGCTGGCGGAAGCGGGCAGTCCGCACGACATGGTTCCGGAATATTTGCAGGTGGCCGAAGCGGAGGCCAAATGGCTGGCGAAGCAGAATGGATAACAGAGGGAAAACGATGGAAGAGCGGGAAAACGTGGAGTTTCGATTCATGACGCTGGATGACGTGGATGCGGTGGCACAGCTGGAGCAGCTCTCGTTTTCCACGCCATGGCCCCGGGATGCGTTTGTCAATGAACTGACGATCAACAAGCACGCCAGGTATGTGGTGGCCGAGATCGACGGCCGGGTGGTCGCCTATTGCGGGATGTGGGTGATCTGCGACGAAGCCCATATCACCAATATTGCCGTCCATCCCGATTACCGTGGAAGGAAGATCGGCGACCGGCTGATGCGGCAGATGATGGCGGTGGCCGTCCTGTTCGGGGGGAAGCGGATGACCCTGGAGGTGCGCCCCTCCAACCAGACGGCCCGCAATCTGTACGCCAAGCTCGGGTTTGTCGAGGCGGGACGGCGAAAAAACTATTATCAGGATAATCAGGAAGACGCGATTATCATGTGGGTGACATTGCATGAAGAGACAGAATGAGCCGCGCTACATCGAGCGCGTGCGGGAACACTACCGGCGCAGGCGGGAAGCGGGCAAGCCGGTCTTCATCCTGGGCGTGGAGACGAGCTGCGATGAGACATCGGCAGCCGTCATCCAGGACGGAACGCTCGTCCTGGCCAATGTGATTGCGTCCCAGGCGGAGGTGCACAAGCGCTTCGGCGGGGTGGTGCCGGAAGTGGCGTCGCGCCGCCATGTGGAGAACATTACCCTGACGATCGAGGAGGCGCTCGACAAGGCGGGCAAGACGCTGGAAGAGATCGACGCGATCGCCGTAACCTACGGGCCGGGGCTTGTCGGGGCGCTGCTCGTCGGCGTGGCCGCAGCCAAGGCGATCTCGTTCGCGCGCGGGATACCGCTGATCGGGGTTCACCATATCGCCGGCCATATCTATGCCAATCGGCTCGTGACGGAAATGCGGTTCCCCCTGGTCGCGCTGGTGGTTTCCGGCGGCCATACGGAGCTGGTGCTGATGAAGGAGCACGGCAGCTATGAGATTCTGGGAGAAACGCGCGATGACGCGGCGGGGGAAGCCTACGACAAAGTGGCCCGCGCCTTGGGCCTGCCGTATCCGGGAGGTCCCCACATCGACCGGCTGGCGCATGAGGGGGAGGCCAATGTGCCGCTGCCGCGCGCCTGGCTGGAGCCGGATTCCTACGATTTCAGCTTCAGCGGACTCAAGTCGGCCGTGCTCAATACGCTTCACAATGCCTCCCAGCGCGGAGAAACCATCGAGCCGGCCAATCTGGCGGCCAGCTTCCAGGCCTCCGTGGTGGAGGTGCTGGTGGAGAAAACGATTCGCGCCGCCAAAGCGCACGAAGCCAGACAGGTGCTGCTTGCCGGCGGAGTAGCGGCCAACCGCGGCCTGCGCGCGGCATTGACCGAACGCTGTGAACAGGAAGGGCTGGCCCTGGTCATTCCGCCGCTGTCGCTCTGTACGGATAATGCGGCGATGATCGCGGCAGCCGGCTACATCGATTACCTGAAAGGCAATTTTGCGGGCCTGGATTTGAACGGGATTGCCGGGCTGCCGCTCTCGGACAGGACGATGGATTGACGTATTGATGGAAAGAGAAACCGAAAAATCGGCGCTCCGGAAATGGGGGGAAGATGGAGATTCACAAGAAGCTGGGGGCGATGGATGTTGCCCCGGATCGCATCGAGGGAGCTTGCCCGGATCATGCCTGTTGATCCGGGCCTTTTTTTGGTTGTTTGCTGTAACGTTTTCGCCGCAGCGGGCGTCATAGTTAGTGATAAAGTCCCAATCAAAACACGAAAGCAATGGAGGGTATGCATGAAACAGTGGAAACGCTTCTTGACCGTGTTGTTTATGGCTGCGCTGGGACTCGCTCCGTTCAGTTCCATTCCGGCGGCGCAGGCCATTACCAAGGTAACGGTAAGTGCGGATGACGATACCGCCGGGAAAGAGACGGAATATACGGTGAAATTCAAGCTGGAGGAAGACTTCGACAAAGGAGACAGGATGTATATCACCTTTGACGATGCTTTCACGGTGGACGACCTGGATACGGACGATATCGAAGTAAATGGTGACGAACCGGACAAGGTAACCGTAGACGACAATGAAATCGCGATTAAAGTCGGCACGAAGTATAAAGATGGAGATACGCTGAAAGTCACCATCGACGGCATCACGAACCCCAAAAAGGCCGGCAGCTATAAAATCTCGGTTGAAACGGACAACGATGATGACAGCGATTATGCAACCATCAAAATCAAAAGCAAGGACGACAGCGGCAGTCATGGCACCAAGAATGACGCATTTGACGTAACCCCGACTAATCCTTATGAGAAAGACTATTCCGGCTACGTGATCAAAAAGTTTGATCTTGATAGCAAAAGCGACGATCTGATCGAGGGAGAAAGCGTTGTCCTCACTTTCCCAAGCGGCACGACGCTGCCGAAGAACGGGACCGTCAATCGCAAAGATGTGAAAATAAACGGCTACACTGCGGAAAGCGTGTCGGTTTCCGGCAGCAAAATCACGGTGGGCATTCCCGAATATGCAGATGGTGACGATTATCTGCAGGTGGAGTTTTTCAAAGACTTTGGCATCCAGAACCCCAAAGCGGGAACAGCCTATACCATCACGGTGGAATACGACGGCTACAGCTACAAATCAAAAGCGTATGAGATCAAAGCCCCCGTCACGACCAACAATTTTCCGGTTTCGCTGTCCAACTCCAAAGCTGGCGCCCGCTCCAGCTATTCGTTCGATGTGAGGTTTGGCACGAACGAGATCAAAGCAGGGAAACAGCTGAAGGTGGAGTTTCCGAGTGCCAGCATGATTCCCTCTTCCCTGAACAGAATGTACATTACCATTAATGGCAAGCAGGTAAAAAGCGTCAAGGTATCCGGAAAGACCGTCACCTTGACAGCGTCCAGCTCGCAGTCTGCTTCCAAAGCGGTGAAAGTGGTTTTTGCGTCCAACGCGAAGCTGACCAATCCGACAGCAGGCAGCTATCAATTGAAAGTGACCATGGACGGCAAGACGCTGACGTCCAAATCCTTCTCGATCACCAAGTAGGAAGGAAACCCGCACATTTGCCCTCCCCTCTGCCAGGCAGGCTGACGGGGAGGGCAATGTTATTTGGCCCTCTTGTCTTTGTACTGACGGCTGTCCAAGCCATTATCCACAAGTGGTGAAAAGAAGATGGGGATTGTCCAGGCGCTTTCTTGTGAATAATGGTGATAAATCGGTTCGCACCTGCAGCAGTGGGCGTTTCCCTGTGAATAATGTTGTGGGAAATGTGGATAACCTTGTTGAAAACTCAACGTTTACACAGCGGACCGCATGCTGCTTTCAGGCTGTTATCAACAGGAGGCCGTATGCATAAACCTATTTGCCGCATGTTCCTTCCCATCGCCTTCCTTTGGGCAAGTCTCGCAAACGGTGCCGCTGCCGCCCCCTCCACACCGCCCCCACGGCAGGCCATTGTGATCTTTGTGGACGGCATGTCGTTTGCCGACCTGGCTAAACTGCGCGGTTATCCACCTGTGGACAAATGGCTGGCATCCGCCCAAGCCGCCGCGATGACCATCCGGTCGGCCGGACCGCGCCATGAGGCCAATGCCTATCTCCTGATGGGCAGCGGGGGGCAGGCGCTGTATACGGAAAAGAGCGGCACCGTCTATCAGCGGGATGAGCTTCTGGAGAACGGGGAAACCGCTGCGGCTTCCATGGCCCGGCTTCAAGCCTCGCCGCCATTATCGGCAGGGGCAGGTGCCTCCCTCCTTTTTCCCGGCATTTTCCGCCTGCAAGCAGAGAATATGGATAAGCCCTTTACGGCGCGCATCGGGCTGTTGGGCGGCACGCTGGCCAAACACGGCATGATCGCCGCCGCGTTTGGCAACGGGGATGACCGGATCGAGCGGCGGCGGCATGCCGCTCTGTTTGCCATCGACGAGCGCGGGGAAATTCCGGCGGGAGATGTCTCCGCCCGCACCAATCTGCCGGATCCCGGCTATCCCAACGGCCTGCGGACGCATTACCGCTACCTGTTGGATCGCCTTGCCGAGGAGCGGCGTCCCGGCCTCCTGGTGGTAGAGCTGGCCGATCTTGCCCGCCTATACCGGCTGAAGGATGCGATGGACCCCGTGCGCTTCAAGCGGCAATACGACCTCGTCATGGCGGATCTTGCCCGGTTTTTGGAAGAGGTGCTGAAGCGGCGGACGGAGCGGCAGATGGTGATGGTCACATCGGCGCTGGTCAACGAGGTTTCCCAGAAAGAGAAGTCGCTTCTTACCCCGATGCTGATCTGGCGGCCGCCGGGAACGGGTGGGCTGTTAACTTCCGCTACGACAAGGCAGCCGGGCTTGATCAGCGGCCTGGACGTACTGCCCACCCTCCTTGCCTGGCTGCACATTCCCCGCCCCGAGGGGCTGATCGGGCATGTGATGACAGCCGGGAAAGAGGGGGAGGGCCTTGCCGGTCTGCTCGCCCGGGTGAGCGACATCGACCGGATCTACGCCAACCGCCCCTCTGTCATGTACACATACGTCATGCTGCAGATCTTTATCCTGGTTGCGGCGGCTCTGTTCTGGCTCTGGCAAAAAGGGGAGATCGCCCCATCGGCGGAACGATGGCGGCGGGGTATCCGCCTGGCGCTGCTGTCGATGCTGTTTTTTCCGGCGCTGTTTTTGCTGGAACCCTTGCTCGGATGGTCCGCAGCGCCTCCCGTTGTGTTGGGCTTCTTGATCATGCTGGCATTGGGGCTTGCGCTTGCGGTGGAAAACCGGTCGCTTCCCGCCATGCTGCTGGTGTCATCCGGTGTGACGGTGGCAGGGATTCTGCTGGACGGCTTGACCGGGGGAGAAGCGATGCGCCGCTCCTACATGGGCTACGATCCGGTGATCGGGGCAAGGTTTTACGGCCTTGGCAACGAGTATGAAGGCGTGGTGATCGGAGCGGCCATTTCCTTTGCCGCCGCGCTCCATGAATGGGGGAAGGGGCGCATTGCCTGGCTTTCGGCGGGAGGGGCGGTGCTGCTCTTTGGCTGCATCCTGGCCTACATGGCGCTGCCGTCCCTTGGGGCCAATGCCGGCGGGTTTCTTGCCGCCACGGCAGGATTCGGGGTCACGCTGTTTCGGCTGCATGACTGGAAGGCAGGCAAAAAAGGCCTCCTGCTGCTGGCAGGGGGCCTGCTCGGCGGCATCGCCGCGCTGATCATCATCAATCTTGGCTCATCCCAGCCGCTGACGCATGTGGGACGCGTCGCGCAGGACATCGTCAGCGGCAACTGGACGGAAGTGGGAAAGATCGTGGAACGGAAGCTGGAGATGAACTGGCGGCTGATCCGGGTTTCCGCCTGGAGCAAGGTATTTGCCGTCTCGCTCGTGGTGATCAGCTTGTTCAGCCTGAGGCCGGATCGCTACCTGCGCAGACTGTCCGCCCGCTATCCCTGCATCGTGAAGGGCTTTCACGGGGTGATCGCCGGGTCGCTTGCCGGTCTTGTGCTGAATGATTCCGGCATCGTGTCGGCGGCGACGTCCATCATTTTCTTCGTGGCTCCCGCGCTGTATGCCGCCTTGGGCCATCCGGCCGACCGGGAATACACCACGTAGTTGGTCCGGTTCGGCAGTCGGTCCGGTTCAGGATTCGCTCAGCTCGCTCCATTCCTCGTACAGCTTGTCGATTTCCGCTTTCGCCTGCTGAATCCGGTCATTGCGTTCCTTCGCCTGGACATGGTCGCTGTACACCTCGGGGAGGCAGAGCTCCTCTTCCCAGCGGGCGATGGCCGCTTCCCGCTCGGCGATCCCGGCTTCGATCTCTTCGAGCCGCTTTTGCCGCTGCCGTTCGCGCCGTTTGGCTTCCTTATCCTGCTCATAGCTGGACTTTTCCGGCGCGATCGCGGGAGCCTCCCCTTTCCTGCCCTGTCCCGCAGTAACCGCCGCTTCGCTGGCCAACAAGGCCAGCTCTTCTTTTTTCTCCACATAGTAATCGTAGTTCCCCAGATAGCTGGTTACGCCGTCCGGAGACAGCTCCAGCACGCGCGTGGCGATTTTGTTCAGGAAATAGCGGTCGTGGGAGACGAACAGGATCGTTCCCGGATAATCGAAGAGGGCGTTTTCCAATACCTCTTTGCTGTAGAGATCCAGGTGGTTGGTCGGCTCGTCCAGGATCAGGAAATTGGCCTGCTTCAGCATCAGCTTGGCCAGCGAAACGCGGGCCCGTTCGCCGCCGGACAGCTCCCCGATCTTTTTCTGGACGTCGTCCCCGCTGAACAGGAAGTTGCCCAGCAGGGTGCGCACCTCTTTTTCTAGCATGTGCGGGTAATCGTCCCAGATTTCCGCAAGCACCGTCTTGCCTTCGTGCAGTTCCCGGTGTTCCTGGTCGTAGTAGCCGATCGTCACGTTGCTGCCCAGGCGGAAGGAGCCGGCCAGCGCCGGCAGCTTCTCCACGATGGTCTTCAGCAGGGTGGATTTGCCGATCCCGTTCGGTCCGACCAGCGCGACCCGTTCCTCCCGTTCGATTTCAAACGTGAGATGGCGGGAGAGAACCGCATCCGGATACCCGACGCTCAGATCGTCCACCTTGATGACGAGATTGCCGCTCATTTTGGCGATGTCAAAGGAGAAGTGCGCCGACTTGTTCTGCAGGATCGGCCGCTCCAACCGCTCCATTTTCTCCAGGGTTTTGCGCCGGCTTTGCGCTCGCTTGGTGGTGGAGGCGCGGGCGATGTTGCGGGCGATGAAATCTTCCAGCCTGGCGATTTCTTCTTGCTGTTTCTCGAAGCGCTTCCACTCCTGCTCCAGCTTGGCCGCCTTCAGGTCGAGAAATTGGCTGTAGTTGCCCGGATAGCGCGTTGCCCGCGTCCGTTCGATTTCGTACACCACGGTCACCAGTTTGTCCAGAAAGTAGCGGTCGTGGGAGACGACGAGAATGGCGCCCGGATAATTTTGGAGATACGTCTCGAGCCAGGTGAGCGTTTCGATGTCCAGATAGTTGGTCGGCTCGTCCAGCAGCAGGATGGACGGTGCCTGCAGCAGCAGCTTCGCCAGCGCGAGCCGGGTCTTCTGGCCGCCGGAGAGCGTCCGGATCGGCGTGTCCGCATCCATGTCGGCGAAGCGCAGGCCGTGCAGCACGCCGCGGATATTGGCTTCATAGCTGTAGCCGCCGTTTTCCTTAAACGCTTCCGAGCGGCGCGAATATTCCTCCAGGATCTGCTCGTAGCGCTTCGGATCGGCCAGCACCGCCGCGTCGCCCATCAGCGCCTCCAGCCTGCGCAGCTCCCGCTCTTCTTCCTGCAGATGGGCGAATACGGAAAGCATTTCCTCCTGAATCGTCCGGTCCGATTCCAGACCGCTGTCCTGAGCGAGATAGCCGATCGTCACCTCTTTCGGCTTGCGGATGACGCCGCTGTCATAGCTCAGCTGTCCGGCCAGGATTTTCATCAGCGTCGATTTGCCGGCGCCGTTTACCCCGACAAGGCCGATGCGTTCCCCTGTTTGTATCTGCAGGGATATATCCTGTAAAATGATGTCGATACCATATGACTTTTGAATGTGTTCGGCTTGCAGCAAGATCATGATTTCACCTCAGCGTCATGAAACAACCTTTCTCCAGTGTAGCGTAAGCCAAAAGGCAGGGACAAGGGGAAACGGGCTCGAAAAATAGAGGGGATGGGAGGGGAACATGGGACAAGGAGAGCAGAAACAGGCGCTGCGGCGCAGGATCGGGGCCGAGCGCGCGGCGCTGCCGCCAGCGGAACGGCAGCAGCGCTCCGAGACGGCCGCCCGGCATTTGCTCGCGCTTGACCGTTTGGCCGCCTGCCGGACGATCCTTCTTTTTTACCCGTTTCGCGACGAAATCGACACCCGGCCGTTTCTGCACGCCGCCTTGCAGCGCGGGCAGGAAATCTGGCTGCCGCTGACCGATCCGGCGGAGCGCTGGCTGACCCCGTATGTGTACGGCGGCGAAGAGAGCCTGCGGCCGGGGGCGTACGGCATTCGGGAGCCGGATCCGATGGCAAGCCGGCCTGCGGACATTTCTAGGCTGGAGGCGGTGGTGCTGCCCGGCCTTGCCTTTGACGGGCAGGGCGGCAGGTTGGGCTATGGAGGCGGCTACTATGACCGTTTTCTGGAGGGCTGCGGCCACCGCCCCCTGCTGGTGGGGTATGCCTTTGCCATGCAGATGGTGGAGCGGGTTCCGGTGGAGCCGCACGATCACCCTGTGGATTACGTGGTGACGGACGGCGGGATTCATGGTCCGTTTTCTCGTCGCCTTTTGTGACAGGTATGAAACATTTGTTGCATTTCTATCTACAATAGGGACAAAACCGTGTAGTATTAAACTCATGGACAACGGGAGGAATCCAAATGAAAAACTGGAAGGTCGGTGTTCTGTCGGCGAGCGATTCGATTGCCAGGGGAGAGCGTGAAGACGATCGCATTCCGATTCTGCGCCAGTTGGTTCAGGAATGGTTGAAAACGGATGTGGCGGTCTATCGGACCGTGAGCGATGACATGGAAGAATTGAAAGAGACCATGATCGAACTGGTGGATCGGGAGAAGTGCGATCTCTTGATCGTGGCGGGGGGCACCGGCTTAAGCCCGCGCGACGTGACCCCTGAAGTGACCGCTTGGGTGATCGACCGCCCGGTGCCCGGTCTTGCGGAAGAGATGCGCCGCGCCGGACTGCAGCAGTCCCGCCGGGCGATCCTGACGAGAGCGGTGGCGGGGACGAGAGGCAATTCGCTGATCATCAACCTCCCCGGCAATCCCAAAGGGGTGGAGGTCTGCTTCAATGCGATCGGCGACATGCTGGCCGATGCCCTGCATATTTTGCAGGGGACCGCACAGGCCAACGAGGATTGGGGGGGATTGGGATGGTAAAAAAACCTACCTTTAAGGAAGTCCCCGTCAGGGAAGCCGTCGGGCTTGTGCTGCCGCATGACATGACCCAGATTCTGCCCGGTGAGTTTAAAGGGCGGCTGTTCAAAAAAGGGCACGTGATTACGGAAGCGGATATCGAGCCGCTGCTTTCCATCGGCAAGGAACATATTTACATCATGGAGATGCCGGAGGGCCACTTGCATGAAGACGACGCGGGCATCCGCATCGCGCAGGCGGTGGCCGGCAAGAACCTGACGCTGACCGAGCCGTATGAAGGCAAGGTGACGCTGAAATCCACCTGCCTCGGCCTGTTAAAGGTAAAGGAAGAGGCGATTCATGCCATCAATGCATTGGAAGCGATTGCGCTGGCCACACGGGAGAACAATCAGGTTGTCAAGCCGGGTGACGCGGTGGCTGCCGCCCGCATCATCCCGTTGATCATTGAAGAACAGCGGATCGCGGAACTGGAGAGCATCGCCCGGGGCTTCGGCGAGGAGATCGTCACGGTGATGCCGTTTGCCCCGAAACGGGTAGGGCTTGTCACTACCGGCGGCGAGGTGTATTCCGGGCGGATCCAGGACAAGTTCGGTCCGGCCGTTCGGGCCAAGGTGGAAGCGCTCGGCTCGACCGTGGTGGAACAGCGCTTCGCCCCGGACGACAAAGCGCTGATCGAACAGGAGATCCGCTACTTCGTTCAGCAAGGGGTCGATCTGATCCTGGTGACCGGAGGGATGTCCGTCGATCCGGATGACCGGACGCCGGGAGCGATCGCGGGAGCAGGCGCGCAGGTGGTGCGCTACGGCACGCCGATGCTGCCGGGTTCGATGCTGCTGGTGGCCTATATCGGGGATATCCCGGTGCTGGGTCTCCCCGGCGCGGTGATGCATGAGCCGTTTACCTCTTTTGATGTGTTCCTGCCGCGCATCCTGGCGGGCGAGCGGATTGAGGAGAAAGATATCACCCGCCTGGGCTATGGCGGCCTGATCAAATGCTAAACAGCCAAAATCACAAGGAGTGAATACGAATGGGAAATTCGATCGGCATACCCGGATTAATTTTGATTCTTGTCATTGCCCTGGTATTGTTTGGACCCAAGAAGCTGCCGGAGTTGGGCAGAGCGATCGGCCATACCCTGAAGGAGTTTAAAAACGCCACGCGCGGCCTGACCAAGGACGAGGATGAGGAAGAAGGGAAGACGGTGGCGGTGAACAAGGCGGAAGCGCTTCCCGACAACGTCGACCGCGAAAAATTGGAACGGGAAATCCGCGAACGCATCGAGCGGGAGCGCCTGGAAGCGGAAATCCGGGCCAAGCTGGAAGCCGAGCGCGCGCAGGCGGACAACGAACGATCCAAAGCGTAAATCGGGGTGGCGGGTAGTGTCATGAGCGATAGCCAAGAAATGACGGTGGTGGAGCACCTGGCCGAGTTGCGGCGGCGGATTATCTGGGTGCTTGTGGTGTTTCTCTTCTCCATGGGGATCGGCCTTTATTATGCCGGCGACGTGATCGAGTATCTGAAGGCAAGCCCGCTGGCGGGAGGGGTGCCGCTCAAATCGTTTGATCCCTCCGACGTCCTGCGTGTCTATATGCAGTTTTCGTTTGTCATCGGCCTGATCATCACGCTGCCGGTCGCCTTGTTCCACATGTGGCGGTTTGTCAGTCCCGGACTGCGGCCGCAGGAGAAACGGGTGACGCTGTCGTTTATTCCGGCGGCGTTCTTTCTCTTTTTGATCGGCCTTGCGTTTGGCTATTTCGTCGTTTTTCCGATGATCATGCAGTTTATGACGGGAATCGCCATGGGCATTCAGATTGATCCGAACTACGGGATCGCGCAGTATTTCGGCTTTTTGTTCAATATGGTCATTCCGTTCGGCTTTCTCTTTGAACTGCCGATCCTGGTCATCTTTTTAACCAGGCTGCGGATCCTGAATCCGATGCGTCTGGCCAAAATGCGCCGCTTTGCCTATTTTGGCCTCACGGTGGTGGCGGTCACGCTGACGCCGCCGGAGATTCTCAGCGACATCATGGTGACGATTCCGCTGCTTCTGCTGTATGAGATGAGCATCTGGCTCTCGCGGATGGTGTACCGCAAACAGCTGCAGGAAGACAAAGAGTGGCAGCAGGAATTCGGCTACGACACGGAATAAATGCTCTCCCACCATTTGTGGCGGGAGTTTTTTTCTTTTGCGGGCATACTAACCGCATATTGGAGGTGGTGGAACGTGTGGGCACTGCTGGCTTTATGCTTCCTGCTGGCGACAGGAGGACAGGTTGCGGCTGAACAGGTGGAACTGTTTGATTCAGATGTTGAACGGGTGATCGAGACGTTTGCCAACACGGAGGAGTTCCAAAAGGAAGCGCGGGTGATCCTGGACAGCGTCAGCGGCAAAGTGACGGAACTGAACCCGCCATTAACCCATGCGCTGATCGCCAAGATTCCGCTCGCACCGCCGCAGGAGCTGCATGTGAAGGCCGACCGGATCGATGAAGTGATCACCCAGATGTTCGTGGTGATGCCGAAACAAGGGGGACGAAGGCCGTATCTGATCCTGCATACCAAGGCGAACGACACATTGGTTCTGGAATTCGGCGAAAAGACCGACCGGCTGCGACGTCTCCTGCATCTCGGACCGTCAGCTGGTTGAAAGAACCCGCTCGGCGCTTGCGGTACGGCACCGGGCGGGTTCTTTATTTGTATATCGGAAATTTTAGGTTCTTTAAAGCGCTAAAGCAAAGGTGGAAAGGTTGGGGGCCCCGCCGACACCAGCAAGGGACCCCACTCGGCAAAGCGTTAGCTATCGCCGAGTGGGTGGAGCGTTAGCTTAAGTCGGCGGGGTTTTTTACTTCAAGGTCAGGAAATCCTGGGTGTAGTAGTCGGCATAGACGCCGGGCCCCAGCTGCGCGAAGCTTTTTTCCAGGATGTTCTTGCGGTGGCCGGGGCTGTTCATCCAGTTCTCGTGGGCTTCGATGGCATCGGGAAAGCCGGCGGCGATATTTTCGCCTGCCATGAGAAAGGAGATGCCGGCATGCTGGAGGCGTTGAAACGGATCCAGTCCGGAGGTGGCGGATACATGGCTGAAATAGCCGACGTTTTCCATGTCCTGGCTGTGATTCCGGGCGACCATGGCGGCAGGATGATACCAGGACAGCAGCGGCAGCTTGTACCGGTAGCGCACCACGTTGACCAGATCGAGCAGCTGCCGTTCATGGGCGGCATCCACCAGTTCCCGCTGCTTGACGGACAGAGGGGCCGGGTCAAAGTTAGGCGCTTCTCCCTGGTAAGTCCACTTGGTCTCATAGTAGCCGCCCTGGAGCAGAGTCAGCTTGTCCATCATCCGCAAGGCGGTCACTTTCTGCTGGTTTTGGGTGTCGAGGTAGAAGATGAGCGGAATCTCTCCATTCATGGAGAGCGGACGCACGTTTTCCTGATTGGTGATCTGGATATTGGCGCCTTGATAGGCAAAGCTGACAACATGCTTGATCGTCTGCTTGCCCAACAGGGAAGAATAGCTGGTCCCGATGCTCACATTGCCGATCCGGGCGAGGGGGGCGTTGGAGTAAAGGTCCACCACTTTGCCCGCCCGGAGGCCCACCTGCAGGTAGCGGTCGAGATGCTGGTTGTAGATCCACCACTCATAGCCGAGAGGGCTCGGCTCGCGTCTGGCCGGTTGGCCGAGCGTCTGCCGCACCTGCTCTTCTGTCATTCCCAGGGTAATGCCAAACAGCGAGATCGCGGGTTCTGCCTGCGCGCTTGCGGCGGACGGCAGGGCGGGCTTTTTTTCGATCGGGGCAGGAGCGCTTTTCTTAGCGTTAGCGACCGCTGCGTCCGGCTTTGCCCCAAGCCAGATGATCTGCTGCTTCCCATCCCAGCCTGTCTGTTTGTGCAGCGTTTCGCCGATCGCCGGCAGCGGGACATACGCGGTTCCCTGGTACTCGATCACAGCGGGGACAGAAGCGGTTTGTTCACCATCGAGATAGAGGGCGGCAGGCTGCAGGCTGGCCCGAATCAGAGAGTGGCCATCAGCCGCAAAAATTTGTGAGATTCCCAATAGCGAGACTGCGAGAATAACGACGAGAAGCCATAAGCGCATCTTTTCTCCCTCCTGGATGCATGGTCGGTTATACTGCTATTTATAGTAAGAGGGCTCCGAGAATAGAACCGTTTCGGAGAATTTCACAAGAATCATAGATTTTGCGGACGGTTTCCGGTTGAAAAAAAGTGGAGGAAGATACTTGCAAAGTGGGGTGGGATTCATTATTATAGGAATTGGTGTTAGCACTCCCCTGCAGTGAGTGCTAACAAGTATAGCAATCACCATTTTTGAGGAGGGTGTTTACTGTGTTGAAGCCATTGGGAGACCGTGTGGTACTCGAACCAATTTCGAAGGAAGAAACAACTGCGAGCGGTATCGTACTGCCTGACACCGCTAAGGAAAAACCGCAAGAAGGCCGCGTTATCGCAGTCGGTTCCGGCCGCGTAGCGGAAAACGGCGAGCGTATCCCGTTGGAAGTTAAAGAAGGCGACAAAGTCATCTTCTCCAAATATGCAGGCACCGAAGTGAAAGTGGATAACAAAGAGCTGCTGGTTCTGCGCGAATCCGACATTCTCGCGATCATCGGCTAACCTGAGGTTTCCCATAACGTACGACCCATACACATAGGAGGTTGAGTATTCCATGGCAAAACAAATCAAGTTTTCGGAAGACGCCCGCCGCTCCATGTTGCGCGGTGTGGAAGCACTGGCTAACGCTGTGAAAGTTACCCTCGGTCCGAAAGGCCGTAACGTGGTTCTGGAGAAAAAATTCGGTTCTCCGCTCATCACCAATGACGGTGTAACCATCGCGAAAGAAATCGAGCTGGAAGACGCTTATGAAAACATGGGTGCGCAGCTCGTTAAAGAAGTGGCAACCAAAACAAACGATGTTGCCGGTGACGGTACTACCACTGCGACCGTTCTGGCTTATGCCATGATTCGCGAAGGTTTGAAAAACGTAACCGCCGGCGCTAACCCGATGGTGATCCGCCGCGGTATGGAAAAAGCAGTTCGCGCCGCTGTGGAAGAAATCAAGAAAATTGCCAAGCCGGTTGAAAGCAAAGCGTCCATCGCCCAAGTTGCGGCTATCTCCGCTGACGATAAAGAAATCGGTAATCTGATCGCAGAAGCGATGGAAAAAGTGGGCAAAGACGGTGTTATCACTGTTGAAGAGTCCAAAGGTTTCAGCACCGAGCTGGAAGTTGTGGAAGGGATGCAGTTCGACCGCGGCTACGCTTCTCCGTACATGATCACCGATACGGACAAGATGGAAGCGGTATTGAACAATCCGTACATCCTGATTACTGACAAGAAGATCTCCAACATCCAGGAAATCCTGCCGATTCTGGAACAAGTGGTACAAAGCGGCAAGCCGCTCCTGATCATCGCGGAAGATGTGGAAGGCGAAGCGCTGGCTACCCTCGTGGTGAACAAACTGCGCGGTACCTTCACGGCCGTTGCTGTGAAAGCTCCTGGCTTCGGTGATCGCCGCAAAGCCATGCTGCAAGACATCGCGGTTCTCACCGGCGGGGAAGTTATTACCGAAGAACTGGGTCTTGAACTCAAGTCCACCAAACTGCAGCAGCTCGGCCGCGCTGGCAAAGTTGTGGTTACCAAAGAACACACCACCATCGTGGAAGGTGCGGGTGACAAAGCTGCGATCGAAAGCCGCGTTGCCCAAATCCGTCAACAAATCGAAGATACGACTTCTGACTTCGATCGTGAGAAACTGCAAGAGCGTCTGGCCAAACTTGCTGGCGGCGTAGCCGTTATCAAGGTTGGTGCCGCTACCGAAACCGAACTGAAAGAAAAGAAACTGCGTATCGAAGACGCGCTCAACTCTACCCGCGCTGCAGTTGAAGAGGGTATCGTTCCTGGCGGCGGTACAACGCTGGTGAACGCGGCGAAAGCGGTAGAAGCTGTCAAAGCGGAAGGCGAAGAAGCAGTCGGTGTACAAATCGTGCTGCGCGCCCTGGAAGAGCCGGTTCGTCAAATCGCGGCCAACGCTGGTCTGGAAGGCTCCGTCATCGTAGAGCGCCTGAAGAAAGAACCGGTAGGCATCGGTTTCAACGCAGCTACCGAAGAATGGGTAAACATGCTCGAAGCCGGTATCGTAGACGCGGCGAAAGTAACTCGTTCCGCGCTCTCCAACGCTGCTTCCGTAGCGGCTATGTTCCTTACTACCGAAGCGGTTGTTGCTGACAAACCGGAAGAATCCAAACCTAACGCCGGCATGCCTGACATGGGCGGCATGATGTAATCTCTCTATATCGAGAGAAAAAGAGGCAGACATTGGTCTGTCTCTTTTTTTCTTGCATATGCATGAAATTGACAGCATGCTAGGCATTTTTTCTGATACTTTCAACCTTTATCGCGTTCGCGAACTTAATCTTTCGAAAGTACAAAAAGGGGTTGTGTTCTCCGAGTGGTTTTGCTAAGATATCTCATGTCGCTTTTTTTAAGAGGCAGTGAACAAAACATCTAAAAATACCACTTGACTTCAAATGTAGACATGTGGTAGAGTTTAAAGGGTCGGCGCCTGAATGCCGAGTGAGCTGTGAAAATGCTCTTTGAAAACTGAACAGCGAACGCGTGAAGCGAGCCAAGTCATTTTTTTGAGAATGAAGCTTTGATCAATATCTTTCAATTTATTGGAGAGTTTGATCCTGGCTCAGGACGAACGCTGGCGGCGTGCCTAATACATGCAAGTCGAGCGGGGGCCTTCGGGCCCCAGCGGCGGACGGGTGAGTAACACGTAGGCAACCTGCCCGCA